>NZ_JAAVIY010000018.1 GCF_014748335.1 Flavobacterium selenitireducens | reverse complement strand
CTGCTTGTACGTCAGAGCCGAACCCGTCTCCGTCAAGATCCTGGTAGAAAATCACGTTGTCGTTGCAGTCGAGGTTGTTCGCCACGCCGCACGCCACTTGAGATCCACCGTTGCCGAAGCCGTCCCCGTCGAGATCCGCATATAGGATTTGATTGTCGTCGCAGTCGTCGCTGTTGGAAACGCCGCAACCCACTTGTACGTCAGAGCCGAATCCGTCTCCGTCAAGATCCTGGTAGAAGATCACGTTGTCGTTACAGTCATCTGCATTCGATACGCCGCAAGCTGCCTGGGAAGCACCGTTTCCGAAGCCGTCCCCGTCGAGATCCGCGTATAGGATTTGATTGTCGTCGCAGTCGTCGCTGTTGGACACGCCGCAACCTACCTGTACGTCAGAGCCGAATCCGTCTCCGTCAAGATCCTGGTAGAAGATCACGTTGTCGTTACAGTCATCTGCGTTCGATACGCCGCAAGCTGCCTGGGAAGCACCGTTTCCGAAGCCGTCCCCGTCGAGATCCGCGTATAGGATTTGATTGTCGTCGCAGTCGTCATCGTTGGTCACGTAGCCCGCGACCGGCGTGCAGCTCGTGATCGAATCTTGAGGATTTCCGAAGCCGTCCCCGTCCGCATCAGCGTAATAAGTGATGCCTCCGGCGCCTATGTTTGCATTGTTGTCGTTGCAATCGTCGTTGTTGGCGACGCCTCCGCATGCTGCAAACGTGTTCGAGCCGAAGCCGTCTCCATCCGCATCCACATATTCAAGCGTGTTGTCGTCACAGTCGATATCGATGTCCTGGTCGGTATAACCAGCTGGAATCGAAGCGCCGTAACAAACGGTCACCATTTCACCTGTGTTGAAGCCATCGCCATCGTTGTCTACGAACAGGTCACCGCTACGGTAAACGGAAGCATCGCTGTCGTCGCAATCGGAGCCGTTGTCTTGGTTTGTATAGCCCGCAGGAACGGTAGTGCCGTAGCAAATGGTTTCGGAACCCGTGTTATATCCGTCCCCATCGTTGTCGATATAAAGTGTAGCCGACTGGAATTGGTTCGCATTCGTGTCGTTGCAATCCGTACCGTTGGTAATGAACGAGAAACCGTTAGGTTCGGCAGCTCCGTGGCAAAGCAAAACCGAACCGTCGTCGAAATTGTCTGCATCGGCATCGATGTAAACCGATCCCAATACGTAAAGATTGGCGTTGTTGTCGTTGCAGTCCGTGTTACTGGCTACGTATCCGACAGGAGCGCCCGAACAGCTTACCTGGGAAAGCGATGTTCCTCCAAATCCGTCTCCATCGTTGTCGAAGTAATATGTAACGTTCGCACCGATGGAGAAGCTAGCTTTGTAATTGGCTCCGCCATTGCCTGCGTAAACCGTTCCGCCGGAGCAAGTGACCGACGCATCCGAATACACTTCGAGCGTGTAATTGCCGGCGGCCAATCCGTTGAGGAGGTTGATGTTCAACGCGGTCGTAGCCCATTGCTGGTCCTGCCCACCGCAACCGTTATTGCCGCCTGCCGCAAAAGGAATGGCTTGGTTCGAAAATGCTCCCGACGGCCCGGAAGCCGTAAGATAAATCCTGTAATAAATTCGGGTACTGGTCAGGTCGCAACCATTGCATTTGTAAACGTTGTGTTCTGCGCCCCTGAGACGCAGCCCGTTGGCGCTTCCCTGGCAGAAAGTCCCGAGATTGGCGCCGTTGAAGTCAGGGTTTGACGTGGTCGCCTGAAGGTCGTAATAAGCATTGGAACCTCCATTGATACCCAACACGATAAAAGAAGTGTTGATGCCTGCCGATTGGGCAACTGCGCCAAATCCTGTCAACAGGAGCGCAGCACATAACAATCGACTTGTCGAAAGTAAAAGTTTAATCATATAAGAATATCAGTTAAGTTGTAGCAAGCCCTTCCTTACTGCGCGGCTACCGCGGTCTCGACGATAACCAAACACCCGAAATGACAGTTTGCGGCAGCTAATGTAAATAAATTAACAATTCATTATCAAAAAAATGCAAGAAGTCGATAAACTACGTCATATGGAAAATGACAATGTCGGATATTTACTTTTTTATGAATGATTTTTCCGACAACCCGATCCATAAAAAAAGGCCGCGATCTCTCGCAGCCTTTGTGTTGAACAGGGTTTGTTTTACGCCTGTCCCGTCGGACCGAAGTTCAACGGTATCGGCGCTTGTTCAAACTCCTTTATCTCGCCATGGGCCGATTCGAATCTTTGGATATTTTCGGCCAACGCTTTCAACAATCGCTTAGCGTGTTGAGGCGTCAGGATGATCCTCGATTTTACTTTGGCTTTGGGCGTACCCGGCATGATACAAACATAATCGACGACAAATTCCGAAGCCGAGTGGTTGATGATGGCCAGGTTGGAATAAATTCCCTGGGCCGTCGCCTCGTCGAGCTCAATGTTGATTTGCCCTTGTTGTTGATTATTATTATCAGACATGATTAATAGTTGTATTCTTCTTTGTTAGCCATCATTTCGTTGTAGTCTTCTTTCGAACCTACGATCGTGTTGTCGTATTCGCGCATACCGGTTCCGGCAGGGATTCTGTGACCTACGATGACGTTCTCTTTCAAGCCTTCAAGCGTATCGACTTTTCCTGCAACTGCAGCCTCGTTCAAGACTTTGGTCGTTTCCTGGAACGATGCAGCCGAGATGAACGACTTGGTCTGCAACGATGCACGTGTGATACCTTGTAGGATCGGAGTGGCCGTAGCCGCAACCGCATCTCGGGCAACAACAAGGTTCTTGTCATTGCGCTTCAACAAAGAGTTCTCATCGCGCAAGTCGCGTGGCGTTACGATCTGGCCTGGTTTCAGGTTGTCCGAATCACCAGCATCCTCAACGACTTTCATTCCGTAGAGCTTGTCGTTCTCGATCATGAAGTCTTTCGTGTGGATGAGTTGATCTTCAAGGAACAACGTATCGCCCGGATCCTGGACCTGTACTTTGCGCATCATCTGACGGATGACCACCTCAAAGTGCTTGTCGTTGATCTTAACTCCCTGCAAACGGTACACTTCCTGGATCTCGTTGACCAAATACTGCTGAACTGCAGACGGGCCTTGGATTCTCAAGATGTCTTCCGGCGTGATCGCACCGTCAGAAAGTGGCATACCCGCTTTTACGAAGTCATTCTCCTGAACCAAAATCTGGTTCGAAAGTTTCACCAAATATTTGCGGACATCGCCGAATTTCGACTCGATCACGATCTCGCGGTTACCGCGTTTGATCTTACCGAAGGAAACCACACCGTCGATTTCAGAAACGACAGCCGGGTTCGATGGGTTACGCGCTTCGAGAAGCTCGGTAATACGTGGAAGACCTCCGGTGATATCGCCCGCTTTAGACGAACGACGCGGAATCTTCACGAGGATTTTACCTGCTTTAATTTTCTCACCGTCGTCAACCATAAGGTGGGCGCCGACAGGCAAGTTGTAAGAGCGGATCAATTCGTTGTCTTTTCCGTAGATCAAAAGCGTCGGGATGAGCTTTTTGTTACGTCCTTCAGAGATTACTTTCTCCTGGAATCCGGTCTGCTCATCGATCTCGACCTGGAACGATTGTCCTTGCTCAAGATCTTCATAAGCTACTTTACCGGTAAACTCGGAGATGATAACGCCGTTGTACGGATCCCACTTACAGATCACGGCACCTTTTTCAACGACGTCTCCGTCTTTTACGAAAATGCTCGATCCGTAAGGGATATTGTGCGTGCTCAACAGGATGCCTGTCGAGACGTCGATCAATTTCAATTCAGTCGAACGAGAGATGACGATATCGACCGTGTTGCCTTCGCTGTCTTCACCTTTGACCGTTTTGAGGTCTTCCATTTCGATGCGTCCGCCGAATTTGGCGATGATGCTCGATTCCTCAGAGATGTTACCCGCCGTACCACCAACGTGGAACGTACGAAGCGTTAACTGAGTTCCCGGCTCCCCGATCGATTGAGCGGCGATGACACCGACAGCCTCTCCTTTTTGGGTCATACGACCTGTAGCAAGGTTACGTCCGTAGCACTTGGCGCAGATTCCTTTGTGGGATTCGCACGTAAGCGGTGACCGTACTTCAACGGCTTCAACCGGAGATTCTTCGATATTTTTCATGATCGCCTCAGTGATCTGGTCACCGGCGGTCACAAGGACTTCATTGTTCAATGGGTTCACGACATCGTGAAGGGCAACGCGTCCGAGAATGCGCTCTCCCAAAGTTTCCACGACCTCTTCGTTCTTCTTCAACGCCATGACTTCAACGCCACGCAATGTTCCGCAATCTACCTGATTGACGATAACATCTTGTGAAACGTCGTGCAGACGACGGGTAAGGTAACCCGCATCGGCCGTTTTCAAGGCGGTATCGGCAAGACCTTTACGCGCACCGTGGGTAGAGATGAAATACTCGAGGATCGACAGACCTTCCTTAAAGTTGGAAAGGATCGGGTTCTCGATGATTTCCCCACCACCGGCAGTCGATTTTTTCGGCTTGGCCATCAAACCACGCATACCGGTAAGCTGACGGATCTGCTCTTTGGAACCACGGGCTCCAGAGTCAAGCATCATATATACCGAGTTGAAACCTTGCTGGTCTTCGCGAATGTTCTTCATCGCCATCTCGGTAAGCTGCGCATTGGCAGACGTCCAGATGTCAATGACCTGGTTGTAACGCTCGTTGTTCGTGATAAGACCCATGTTGTAGTTCATCGAAATGCCCTCAACCTGCTCTCTCGCGTCTGCGATCAACTGGCCTTTTTGTTCCGGGATGCGGATATCGCCCAAAGAGAACGACAAACCTCCGCGGAATGCGAACTTGTATCCCATGTCTTTCATGTTATCCAAGAAAGCAGCCGTTGTAGGAACGTTGGTTACGCTCAGGATGTGACCGATGATATCGCGAAGGTTTTTCTTCGTCAGAACGTCGTTGATGTAACCTGCTTCTTCAGGAACCACTTCGTTAAACAAGACGCGGCCTGCGGTAGTCTGGATCAGTTTGTAAACGAGCTCTCCATTTTCGTTGAAATCTTTCGCGCGGATTTTCACACGGGCGTTCAATTCGACACGTCCTTCGTTCAACGCGATGTTACACTCTTCCGCAGAATAAAACGTCAGACCTTCACCCAAAATCTTGTGCTCCGGCGTTGACAAACGCTCTTTGGTCATGTAATAAAGACCGAGAACCATGTCCTGGGAAGGAACCGTGATAGGAGCGCCGTTCGCAGGGTTCAAAATGTTGTGTGACGCAAGCATCAACAATTGTGCTTCAAGGATAGCCTCAGGCCCAAGTGGCAAGTGAACCGCCATCTGGTCACCATCGAAATCCGCGTTGAAAGCCGTACAGACCAACGGGTGAAGCTGGATCGCTTTTCCTTCGATCAATTTCGGCTGGAACGCCTGGATTCCCAAACGGTGAAGCGTTGGGGCACGGTTCAGGAGAACTGGATGTCCTTTGATGACATTTTCCAGGATATCCCAAACGACAGGCTCTTTCTTGTCGATGATTTTCTTTGCAGATTTTACCGTTTTGACGATTCCGCGCTCGATGAGCTTGCGGATCACAAACGGCTTGTATAGTTCTGCGGCCATGTCTTTCGGCAAACCGCATTCGTACAATTTCAATTCAGGTCCTACGACGATTACCGAACGAGCCGAATAGTCGACACGCTTACCGAGCAAGTTCTGGCGGAAACGACCTTGTTTACCTTTCAAGGAATCCGAAAGGGATTTCAACGGACGGTTCGATTCAGTTTTTACTGCGGAAGCTTTGCGTGTGTTGTCGAATAGTGAATCTACAGATTCCTGCAACATACGCTTTTCGTTGCGCAAGATCACTTCAGGAGCTTTGATCTCCATAAGGCGCTTCAAACGGTTGTTGCGGATGATGACGCGACGATAAAGGTCGTTCAAATCCGAAGTCGCGAAACGGCCACCGTCAAGCGGCACCAACGGACGCAATTCAGGCGGGATCACCGGAACCACTTTCATGATCATCCACTCGGGGCGATTCTCGCGGTTCTCATTAGCCTCGCGGAATGATTCCACAACCTGTAGACGCTTCAACGCCTCAGTTTTACGTTGCTTCGACGTTTCGTTGTTCGCAGAGTGGCGCAAGTTGTAAGAAAGTGCGTCAAGATCTGTGCGCGCCAACAAATCCATGATACATTCAGCACCCATTTTGGCGATGAACTTGTTCGGATCGTTTTCGTCGAGGTATTGGTTTTCCTGAGGAAGCGTATCCAAAATGTTCAGATATTCTTCTTCTGTAAGGAAGTCGAGTTTTGAAAGCGTTTCTCCGTCAGGATGCTTTGCGATACCAGGCTGGATGACGACATAGCGCTCGTAATAGATGATCATATCGAGCTTCTTCGACGGAAGCCCAAGGATATAACCGATTTTGTTCGGAAGCGAACGGAAGTACCAGATGTGGGCGATAGGCACGACAAGGTTGATGTGTCCGACCCTGTCGCGACGCACTTTCTTCTCGGTAACCTCGACTCCGCATCGGTCGCAAACGATCCCTTTGTAGCGGATACGCTTGTACTTTCCGCACGCGCATTCGAAATCCTTCACAGGCCCGAAAATGCGCTCGCAGAACAAACCGTCGCGCTCTGGTTTGTGCGTACGGTAGTTGATGGTTTCAGGCTTCAAAACCTCGCCTCTCGATTCTGCCAGGATAGACTCCGGAGAAGCGAGACCAATCGAGATCTTATCGAACCTTTTGATTGTTGTGTTTTTATCTTTTCTGTTATTCATTGTCATAATAACTGATATTAAATTGAAAGTTTTCGAAGGGTTTAAAGTTCAAGGTTTAAAGTTTAAAGTTCAGAACGTACCGAACCTTAAACTTTAAACGTTAAACAATTTACTCTTCCAAACGTATATCGAGTCCGAGACCTTTGAGCTCGTGCATCAATACGTTGAACGATTCCGGCAATCCAGGCTCTGGCATGGTTTCGCCTTTCACGATAGCTTCGTAAGTCTTGGCACGTCCGATTACGTCATCCGACTTCACAGTCAGGATCTCACGCAATGTAGACGACGCACCATATGCTTCGAGCGCCCAAACCTCCATCTCTCCGAAACGCTGACCACCGAACTGGGCTTTACCTCCAAGCGGCTGTTGCGTGATAAGTGAGTAAGGTCCGATAGAACGCGCGTGCATTTTGTCGTCGACCATGTGTCCGAGTTTCAGCATGTAGATCACACCTACTGTCGCCGGCTGGTGGAAACGCTCTCCGGTTCCTCCGTCATACAGGTAAGTGTGTCCGAATCTTGGAACACCTGCCTCATCGGTAAGGTCGTTGATCTGGTCAAGGGACGCTCCGTCAAAGATTGGCGTGGCGAACTTCTTGCCGAGTTTCTTACCTGCCCATCCGAGTACGGTTTCGTAAATCTGCCCGATGTTCATACGCGATGGTACGCCAAGCGGGTTCAATACGATGTCTACCGGAGTTCCGTCTTCGAGGAATGGCATGTCTTCTTCGCGGACGATTCTGGCAACGATACCTTTGTTTCCGTGACGTCCCGCCATCTTATCACCCACTTTCAGCTTGCGCTTCTTGGCGATGTAAACTTTGGCGAGTTTCAGGATTCCCGCTGGCAATTCATCACCGACGGTAATCGTGAATTTTTCACGTCTCAAAGCACCTTGCAAGTCGTTCAGCTTGATCTTATAGTTGTGGATCAAATCGTTTACAAGCTTGTTCGTCTCGTCGTCAGCAACCCACTGACCTTTTGAAAGGTGAGCGAAATCTTCTACGGCGTGAAGCATTTTGAGCGTGTATTTCTTTCCTTTCGGAAGGACTTCCTCACCCAAATCGTTCATGACACCCTGAGACGTTTTACCGTTTACGATGTTGAACAACTTGTCGACCAATTTGTCTTTCAATTCGACGAATTTCACTTCGAATTCCATTTCAAGCGCGCCCAAATCATCTTTGTCTTTGGTGCGTTTGCGCTTGTCTTTCATGGCGCGGGCGAACAATTTCTTGTCGAGGACCACACCGTGCAACGATGGAGAAGCTTTCAATGAAGCGTCTTTTACGTCTCCGGCTTTATCACCGAAAATCGCGCGAAGTAGTTTCTCTTCCGGAGTCGGATCGGATTCTCCTTTAGGCGTGATTTTTCCGATAAGGATATCGCCAGGCTTCACTTCAGCCCCAATGCGGATCATACCGTTTTCGTCAAGGTCTTTCGTGGCCTCTTCGGAAACGTTAGGAATATCGTTCGTCAATTCTTCGTTACCCAATTTGGTGTCGCGTACTTCGAGAGAATAATCGTCAACGTGGATAGACGTAAAAATATCTTCACGGACAACTTTCTCAGAAATTACGATCGCATCCTCGAAGTTGTACCCTTTCCATGGCATGAACGCCACCTGAAGGTTACGGCCAAGAGCAAGCTCACCGTTTTGTGTCGCGTATCCTTCGCAAAGAACTTGTCCAAGCTTGACGCGGTCGCCTTTGCGGACGATCGGCTTGAGGTTGATCGAAGTACTCTGGTTGGTCTTGCGGAATTTGATGAGTTGATACGTTTTCTCATCGGGATCGAAAGATACCGAACGCTCTTCTTCAGTGCGGTCGTACTTGATCGTGATGATTTGTGCATCGACGTATACGCAAGTCCCGTCTCCTTCGGCGTTGATGAGAACGCGGGAATCGGAAGCGACTTGTCTTTCGAGACCTGTTCCAACGATAGGAGCTTCAGGACGCAACAATGGCACGGCCTGACGCATCATGTTCGATCCCATGAGCGCACGGTTCGCATCATCGTGCTCCAAAAACGGAATAAGCGATGCGGAAATCGATGCGATCTGGTTAGGAGCAACGTCGGTATAATGGATGACCGTCGGTTCGACGACAGGGAAATCGCCTTCTTCACGCGCAATGACGCGGTCGGCAGTGATCGTTCCTGAGTTTTCCATTTCAATATTCGCCTGGGCGATCAATTTTCCTTCTTCTTCTTCGGCAGATAGGTAAATCGGCTCTGAAGCCAAATCTACTTTACCGTTGACGACCTCGCGGTATGGCGTTTCGATGAAGCCCATTCCGTTTACTTTCGCATAAACCGAAAGCGACGAGATCAAACCGATGTTCGGACCTTCAGGAGTTTCGATCGGACACAAACGACCGTAGTGCGTGTAGTGTACATCTCGCACCTCAAATCCTGCTCTCTCACGTGACAAACCGCCTGGCCCAAGTGCGGAAAGACGACGCTTGTGCGTGATCTCGGCAAGCGGGTTCGTTTGGTCCATGAACTGAGACAACTGGTTGGTTCCGAAGAACGAGTTGATTACGGACGAAAGTGTTTTCGCGTTGATCAAATCGATTGGTGTAAATACCTCGTTGTCACGGACGTTCATACGCTCGCGGATCGTTCTGGCCATACGTGCCAAACCGACACCGAATTGTTGTGACAATTGCTCGCCAACCGTACGAACACGACGGTTTGACAAGTGGTCGATATCATCGATCTCCGCTTTGGAGTTGATGAGTTCGATAAGGTATTTTACTATGGTGATGATATCCTCTTTCGTCAAGACTTGCTTTTCGATAGGAATATCAAGGTTCAATTTTTTGTTCATCCTGTAACGACCTACTTCGCCCAGGTTGTAACGCTGGTCGGAGAAGAACAACTTCTCGATGATGCCGCGTGCTGTTTCCTCATCAGGCGGTTCTGCGTTACGCAATTGGCGGTAGATGTG
The DNA here is from genome assembly GCF_014748335.1 of Flavobacterium selenitireducens. Lineage (GTDB taxonomy): Bacteria > Bacteroidota > Bacteroidia > Flavobacteriales > Flavobacteriaceae > Flavobacterium > Flavobacterium selenitireducens. The sequence goes on along the minus strand of NZ_JAAVIY010000018.1, from coordinate 8,407 downwards.
CTCCACGGCTTCTTTCTCCGAGTTCGTCGGGTCTTTTTGAAGCGTGTTGTGGATGATCGCGTAATCTGCCTGGTTGTTGTCTTCCTTGTGCAACAAGATCGACTTCACGTTGGCTTCGATGATTTCCTCCACGTTGTCCTTGTCGATCAAGGTGTCGCGGTCGAGGATGATCTCGTTACGCTCGATAGATACGACTTCTCCCGTATCCTCGTCTACGAAATCCTCGTGCCATGTATTCAATACACGTGCGGCAAGTTTACGTCCGATGTATTTCTTAAGTCCGGTTTTGGAAACTTTGATCTCTTCAGCAAGGTCGAAGATCTCAAGGATGTCCTTGTCGCGCTCGAATCCGATAGCACGGAAAAGCGTCGTAACCGGCAATTTCTTTTTACGGTCGATATAGGCGTACATCACGTTGTTGATGTCGGTAGCGAATTCGATCCAGGAGCCTTTGAACGGAATTACCCTTGCAGAGTAAAGCTTGGTTCCGTTGGCGTGGAAAGATTGCCCAAAGAAAACGCCTGGTGAACGGTGAAGTTGGGATACAACTACACGCTCGGCGCCATTGATAACAAACGTACCACTTGGCGTCATGTAAGGAATCGTACCGAGGTACACATCCTGCACTATCGTTTCAAAATCTTCATGTTCCGGATCTGTACAGTACAATTTGAGACGCGCCTTCAACGGCACGCTGTACGTCAGACCTCTCTCTATACATTCCTGAATGCTATAACGCGGCGGGTCGACAAAATAATCGAGGAATTCCAATACGAACTGATTTCTTGTGTCAGTGATCGGAAAGTTTTCCATGAAGGTATTGTAGAGACCTTCGTTGCCTCTTTCGTCGGATTTGGTTTCCAGCTGGAAGAAGTCCTTGAAAGATTTTACCTGAACATCGAGGAAATCCGGGTATGCCGGGATGTTCTTAGTGGAGGCAAAATTCAATCTTTCATTCTGATTTGTTATCATCAATAGACAAAATTTTGATTTAAAAAAAGTAATACTTTGTGTAGAAACACGGTGCAATCCATACTTTCTTTTATTAAAATCGCTACATCTTTAAAAGGACCGAAAGTAAACTTGTCCATTTTTTTCTTCGTAACGATCAACAATTTCTTTGTATCCTAAACTTATGCGGTATCAAACCGAATAAAAATTCATTATACGAAAAATGGTTTAGGCCTTTGGGAGCTTTCCCAAGGCCTAAACCTAGCTTATATAAAGCGGTTGGGCTTATTTAAGCTCAACTACAGCTCCAGCCTCTTCCAAAGATTTTTTCAAACCTTCAGCCTCATCTTTAGAGACTGCTTCTTTTACGTTTGCAGGAGCAGCATCTACTAGATCTTTAGCTTCTTTCAATCCAAGACCAGTAAGTTCTTTTACCGCTTTAACTACAGCAAGTTTAGAAGCACCTGCATCTTTCAATACAACTGTGAATTCTGTTTGCTCTTCTGCAGCGGCAACATCACCACCACCAGCAGCTGGACCAGCAACTACAGCAGCAGCTGCAGGCTCGATTCCGTACTCGTCTTTAAGGATTGTAGCAAGTTCGTTAACTTCTTTTACTGTAAGGTTAACTAGTTGTTCTGCGAATTGTTTCAAATCTGCCATTTTTTCTATCGTTTTTAAAAAATAGTTTGTAAAATATAATTTATAAATAGTGCGCGAAGGCTGGGTGTTGTCTGATGTTGATTCGTTTATTTGTTTATTTGAATACCGGTAACAAAACCATTTTCAAATTTCCAAATTCCCAAATTTTCAAATTATCTTTCAGACAACGTTTTAACAAGTCCTGCAATCGTATTTCCACCAGATTTAAGGGCAGAAACAACGTTTTTGGCAGGAGATTGAAGAAGACCGATGATCTCTCCGATAACTTCGTCTTTCGACTTAAGGGCAATCAATGCGTCCAACTGGTTGTCTCCGATGAAGACAGCTGAGTGGATGAAAGCACCTTTCAAAAGAGGCTTGTCGGATTTCTTGCGGAATTCCTTGATGATCTTTGCTGGAGCGTTTCCGTTCTCAGAGATCATGATGGCTGAGTTTCCAGCGAGAACGGTCGGCAATTGACCGTAATCGAATTCAGCAGCTTCCATCGCTTTCTCAAGCAAAGTATTCTTAACTACTTCTAGTTTGATACCCGCTTTAAAGCAAGATCTTCTTAAGTTAGAAGTCGTTTCTGCGTCAAGACCGGAGATGTCTGTCAAATAGACAACATTCGTTCCTGCCAACTGAGCAGTCAAGTCTTCGATAACCTGTGATTTTTCTTGTCTAGTCATGATTAAAACTTTACTACTTAGACAGCTTTGGTATCCAAAGGAATCGCAGGGCTCATTGTGCTAGACAAGTGGATGCTCTTGATGTAAGTTCCTTTGGCCGCAGTCGGCTTCAGTTTGATTAGTGTTTGGATGATTTCGTGGGCGTTCTCAGTGATCTTGTCAGCGTCGAAAGATACTTTTCCGATACCGGCGTGTACGATTCCTGTCTTGTCCACTTTAAAGTCGATCTTACCAGCTTTTACTTCGGCAACAGCTTTCGCTACGTCCATGGTAACAGTACCGGTTTTAGGGTTAGGCATCAAACCACGTGGACCCAAAACGCGTCCCAACGGTCCAAGTTTACCCATAACAGCTGGCATCGTGATGATCACATCAATATCAGTCCAACCGTCTTTGATCTTTTGAAGGTAGTCGTCCAAACCTACGTGGTCAGCACCAGCAGCTTTGGCCTCAGCCTCTTTGTCCGGCGTAACGAGCGCCAAAACGCGAACGTCCTTACCGGTTCCGTGTGGAAGCGTTACCACTCCACGTACCATTTGGTTCGCTTTACGTGGATCTACGCCCAGACGTACCGCGATATCCACTGACTCATCGAATTTTGCAGATGCGATTTGCTTAACCAAAGCAGACGCGTCTTTCAAAGAGTACAACTTGTTTTTCTCGAGTTTCGAAGCAGCTTCTTTTTGCTTCTTTGTCAATTTTGCCATGTCTTACTTCCTGGAATTAGAACGGAGCATCTCCCGTTACGGTTATACCCATTGACCTTGCAGTACCTGCGACCATGCTCATTGCTTTCTCGATGGTGAAGGCATTCAAATCTGCCATCTTATCATCAGCGATTGTTCTGATTTGGTCCCAAGTGACGCTAGCCACTTTTTTACGGTTAGGTTCACCCGATCCGGACTTTAGCTTCGCGGCATCCATCAACTGGATAGCAGCAGGAGGAGTTTTTACGACAAAGTCAAACGACTTGTCTTTGTACACGGTAATCTGTACAGGCAAAATCTTGCCGGGCTTATCCTGTGTCCTAGCGTTGAACTGCTTACAGAACTCCATGATGTTAACCCCAGCAGCTCCCAAAGCAGGTCCAACCGGTGGCGACGGATTCGCAGCACCTCCCTTTACTTGTAGTTTAACTACTTTACTAACTTCTTTAGCCATTGTTTAAAAAATTTAGCACATCTATCAATTGGAAGCGATTGATGTGATTATATAAAATGTAACAAATTATACTTTTTCAACCTGCATGAAGCTAAGCTCCAGCGGTGTTTTGCGTCCGAAGATCTTCACCATGACCTCAAGCTTGCGCTTTTCTTCATTGATCTTTTCAACCGTTCCGTTGAATCCGTTGAACGGACCATCGATAACCTTTACAGTCTCACCGATGTTGAACGGAATAGCCTGGCCGTCTGTCTTGACCGAAAGTTCGTCGACCTTGCCCAACATGCGGTTCACTTCTGAAATACGCAATGGAACGGGATCTCCGTTTTTAACTTCGCCCAAAAATCCGATAACGCCCGTAATGGATTTGATGATGTGCGGGATTTCTCCGATAAGGTTAGCCTCGATCATCACATATCCCGGGAAATATACGCGGTCTTTGGTGATCTTTTTTCCATCGCGAACCTGGACCACTTTTTCGGTCGGAACCAATACCTGAGAGATATGGTCACCCATCCCGAGACGGTTGATCTCCGTTTCGATGTAATTCTTAACCTTGTTTTCCTGACCACTTACGGCGCGGACCACATACCATTTTTTCACACTACTTTCTGTCATCGCGAGCCTTTTATCCTTTTAACCAATTGTACATTGTGGCGATAGCTTTGGCACAAGCCTCATCTACTCCCCAGGTCGCCAAAGCGAACAGCACAGAAAACAAAGCCACGACGATCGTGTACTTTTGGACTTCTGCCCACTCTGGCCAGGTTACGTTCGATTTCAATTCTTCGAACGATTCGGATACGTATTTAAAAACACTCATGGTCTTTAATTTTTTTTTGCACGGGTGGAGGGATTCGAACCCCCATCAACGGTTTTGGAGACCGCTATTCTACCCTTGAACTACACCCGTTTGTTAAAAACCAGCAGCCATCAAGGGAGTGCTGCTGGTTTTATATTTGCTAATTGTAATTAGTCAAGGATTTCAGTTACCTGTCCTGCACCAACTGTACGTCCACCTTCGCGGATAGCGAAACGAAGACCTACGCTCAAAGCGATTGGAGACAACAATGTAACTTCGATAGTCAAGTTATCACCTGGCATAACCATCTCAACTCCTGTCGGCAACTGGATAGTTCCGGTTACGTCAGTTGTACGCACGTAAAACTGTGGACGGTAGTTGTTGTGGAATGGCGTGTGACGACCACCTTCTTCTTTTTTCAAGATGTAAACCTCAGCTTTGAATTTAGCGTGTGGCTTAACAGATCCTGGCTTGATGATAACCATACCGCGACGGATGTCAGCTTTATCGATACCACGTAGCAAAAGACCTACGTTGTCACCAGCTTCTCCACGGTCAAGGATTTTGCGGAACATCTCAACTCCTGTGATTGTAGAAGTCAATTTGTCAGCACCCATACCGATGATTTCAACCGGGTCACCTGTGTTGGCAACACCTGTTTCGATACGACCTGTAGCAACAGTTCCACGACCTGTGATCGTGAACACGTCTTCAACCGGCATAAGGAACGGCTTAGCGTTGTCACGCACCGGCTCTTCGATCCACTGGTCAACAGCTTCCATCAATTCAAGGATTTTAGGAACCCAGTTTGGATCGTTGTTCAATCCACCCAAAGCAGAACCTTGGATAACCGGTCCGTTATCTCCATCGTATTCGTAGAATGACAATAGATCGCGGATTTCCATTTCAACAAGCTCCAAAAGCTCAGCATCGTCAACCATATCCACTTTGTTCATGAAAACAACGATACGTGGAATACCAACCTGACGACCCAAAAGGATGTGCTCGCGAGTTTGTGGCATAGGACCATCTGTAGCGGCAACTACAAGGATAGCACCGTCCATCTGAGCAGCACCGGTAACCATGTTCTTTACGTAATCCGCGTGACCTGGACAGTCAACGTGAGCGTAGTGACGGTTAGCAGTTTCGTACTCAACGTGTGAAGTATTGATAGTAATACCTCTTTCTTTCTCTTCCGGAGCGTTGTCGATCTGGTCGAAAGATTTAGCTGCCGTCTTAGAAAAACCGGCTTCCGCCAATACCTTAGTGATAGCAGCAGTCAAAGTAGTTTTCCCGTGGTCAACGTGGCCGATAGTACCGATATTAAGGTGCGGCTTGTTCCGGTTAAAATTCTCTTTTGCCATTTTAGATGATTTTAATCTTAGTTATATATTAGTGTTCAAATTCAAAATTGAGCCAATGACGGGATTTGAACCCGTGACCTCTTCCTTACCAAGGAAGCACTCTACCCCTGAGCTACACCGGCAAGGTAATTTTCAACTCTAATTTTGAACGCAGACAAGTGGAAGCTGTCTACGTTCAAAGATTTAGAATCTAGGCTTTCCGAAGAAAACCAAAAACTATCGGCAGACACCGGTAGTTTATATTTTGAGGGTTTTTACGTTTTTATCCCTATTGAAGAAAACTGAATTCCAGTTTTCAATTTGAGGTGATTTCCGTAAGGGAGAACCCTTTATTTTTTTTCATTTATCCGCGAAAATTCCTCGCTGCGCTCGGAATTTTCTATTTTTTTAGGTCCTCGCTTCGCTCGGACCACACTTAAATCAGGTTTCTCGCTTCGCCCGAAATTGACTTAACTATCGGCTCGAGAAGCTCTTTATTTCATTCAAGATCGACCTGCACTATTCAACAAATCGACACAACCAATGAACTTCCACTTCACCACGGGATTACCTCCGCTACGCTTCGATGATCTGTAAGGCGGAGCTTAACAATTACTTGTTTCCCATCCGCTTCCCCACGGGATTACCTCCGCTGCGCTCCGGTGATCCTGTAAGGCGGAGATCTCAACAATTGCTTGTTTTCCATCCACTTCCCCACGGGATTACCTCCGCTACGCTTCGGTGATCCTGTAAGGCGGAGCCTTACTAAAGCTTTTTATTTTCACCTGCTTACGAAAGTAAAACTTTCGACGCGTTGAAAATAAAAAGCTTTGTGGGGAGAGCAGGATTCGAACCTGCGAAGATTGCTCAACGGATTTACAGTCCGTCCTCGTTGGCCGCTTGAGTATCTCCCCTAACCTTTTTTATTTCAATACCTTAAAGAACAAATCAGTAAAAACTGACAACTTTTCCATTCTCTTGAGCCGATAGAGGGACTCGAACCCACGACCTGCTGATTACAAATCAGCTGCTCTAGCCAGCTGAGCTACACCGGCATTATTCATAAAAAAAGTCCGCTATTTCTAACGGACTGCAAATGTATATCAATTAATTTGGTAATCAAAACATTTTTCAGAAATTTTTTATCAGATGTGAGCCCTGATTTTCTCCTTTCGTTTCATCAGTAAACGTTCCGCCGATTCCGCACACGAGTCAACCGCCTCCTCAAAACTTTTACATTGTTTCTTTACTATGAAATCATCTCCCGGAACATGAATTTTGAGTTCCACGATCTTATTTTCCTTTTCGCTTACGTTATCCACTTTCAGGAATACGTCCGAAGAAACAACTCTGTCGTAATACTTTTCCAATTTATCCATTCTCTCCTGAATGAAATCTACCAGTTTTCCGTCGACATTAAAGTTAACTGCATGCACATTGACCTTCATAATCAAAATTTTTATGGTTAAACTTAGGAATCACGTTGACCTCGAGGATGCGCATTCCCATGAACCTGTTTGAGCTCAGCCAAACTGCTGTGCGTATAAATCTGGGTCGATGCGAGGCTGGAGTGTCCCAATAATTCCTTTACTGAATTTAGGTCGGCACCGTTGTTGAGCAAATGCGTCGCGAACGTATGCCTAAGGATGTGAGGGCTTTTTTTTACCTTGCCCGACACAGTACTAAAGTAGCCATTTATCATCCGATAAACAAAAGATTCCGTCAATTTAACGCCTTTTAACGACAAGAAGAACAGGTCGTTGTCGGTAATCTGTTGTAATTGCGCACGTTCAGAAATGTAGGCACGCAACTGTTGTGAAAGTATTGGCAAAATAGGAAGAATGCGCTCTTTGTTGCGCTTGCCGACCACCTTCAAAGTACCCGCCGACAAATCAACGTTTGACATCTTAAGATGGATAAGCTCCGTGCGCCTCATCCCTGTGCCGTAAAACAAATCGATGACCAGCTTGTCGCGAATCCCTTCAAAACCCGGCGGATACTCAATTTGGTGAAGCACCGCGTCGAGTTCGTTCTCAGAAAACGGGATCTGGAGTTTTTTGGGCGCTTTCAACGATTTGTGCTTGAGCAAAGGATTGACCTCGATTTGTTTGATCTTCAGCAGAAATTTATAGTACGCCTTCAACGACGCTATTTTTCGGTTGACCGACGTATTCGATATTCCCGCTTCTACGAGCGAAACGATCCACGAACGAATTTGCCCGTAACCGACACTATCGACATCCGCATCACCGAATTCCAGTTCCGCGAACGACGAAAATTCCGCGAGATCGGCCATATAAGCCGTGAGCGTGTGCATGGAATATTTTTTCTCCTTGCCCAAGTAATCCGCGAAAGCTTCGAAATTCGACTGCATAAAAAAAACCGCTTGCCCAAAGATAGGCAAACGGTTCTTATCGTTTTAAATCAGGATTGACTAGTTTTCGAGGCCGTCCTTCATGTGCTGGATGTAGGCTGCTTTTTGAACCTGCATACGACGCGATACAGATGGTTTTACGAAAGCCTGACGCGCACGCAACTGACGTACAGTTCCGGTTTTGTCAAATTTACGCTTGTAGCGCTTAAGCGCGCGATCAATGTTTTCTCCGTCTTTAATTGGTATGATTAGCATGTGGACACCTCCTTTCGTTAAAATTCTGGCGGCAAAGATACAATTAATTAGCAATGGATAACGATTAATGACTAATTATTTTTTGGCGTGCCGGCGGTTCGGGAATTCGCTCCATAAAAGTAAGATAGTTTCGCCGCCGTCGGGCTGTCCGCTATATCTTTTAAGGGTTCGGGGCGGCCTGCGGCCGCCC
>NZ_JAAVIY010000015.1 GCF_014748335.1 Flavobacterium selenitireducens | reverse complement strand
GGGCGGCGCGAAGCGCCGCCCCGAACCTAAAGATTGCAACGGACAGCCCGGCGACGGCCAAACGATAATTTGTTTTACGCGTGAAATCGCTGGCCGGCGCAACGCCCAAATAATTAGAATTCCTCTTCTGAAAACACCGATTCGGCATCTGGGAATACGAAGTCGTTCTCCGAGAAGTCGAGGATTTCAGATAAGTGTACGTATTTGTGAATCTCGTCTATTCCCTTTTGCAGCCGGAGTTCTGTTGAATATTTTCGGCTATTGGCCAAAACGAGGCCGTCTTTGGAAATCCTGAAAATGTATTTGCCGCCGGCGTTTCGGATCTTCGTGAAGGTGAATTGGCCGAGATTTTCTTTGATGGCGGCGATCATGAGCTCCGAATCGGATTTGTGCTTGCAGCCGATACTGGTAAAGATCGTCTTTCCCCTGCGCGTAGCAAATATGAATTTGAAGTCGCCGTTAAAGCGTTTGCTGATGACGAAAGTGCCCATTTGATCGATTTGGTGTGCCAAAACTAGCGAAAGCGCTGCGTAGAATTTGTGGAAAAAATTAAAAGTTATCAAAAAGTAACAGCCGATGAGGGTTGTTTACGCGGGAATCTTGAACGATAAAAAAGCCGCCACCACCCACCCGTAAAAATAACCGGATCCAGCATAACTTACCTACATAGAAAATGTAGAAAATCTTAAATATTCTAAACCGCAATCCCAAACTACCAATAAAAAAAGCCCCGGAATATCCGAGGCTTCTATATGCAAAACAAGAATTAAGCTCTTTGTCTCTTTTCTTCTTTGATCTTCGCTTTCTTACCGGTAAGTTCGCGGAAGTAGAAGATACGGGCACGACGAACGTGACCTTTCTTGTTGATTTCGACTTTCTGCAAGGCAGGAAGGTTTACCGGGAAAATACGCTCAACGCCAACAGCGCCGGACATTTTACGGATAGTGAACGTCTCAGTATTACCTGAACCTCTGCGTTGGATAACGACTCCTTTGAAAAACTGCGTACGCGTTTTCTCACCTTCCTTAATTTCGTAATACACCGTGATCGTGTCTCCGGCCCCGAAATCAGGGAAATCTTTTCTTGCTACGAATTCGTCCTGAACGAATTTCATTAAATCTGCCATGACTTAATTTTTAATAAGTTGAAAATCAACGCAACATACACGGATTTCGTCAGAGGTTGGGTCAATGTGGGCGCAAAAGTAATTAATAATTAGTAATTAGCAATTAATAATGTGGAAAAAATCAGTCGGGTGGCGATATGGCGATCCGAAACAAGCCCATACCGTTGTGCCGGCCGCTATTTTGGACAACCTTCCTGGATCAGTACGAGAGCCATTATTCATTATTAATTTTTTAATTGGTTAATGCCCGGGTTCGTAAATAAGCCGCAAAAAAGTACTGAACCGCTCATTTTCTCGCGCGATCGGGATTCCGGTCACGATCCCTATGAGTGTCTTATCGGTAATACCGACGCGCATTTGGGGACGTATTGTCATGTCAAAATCTGATTTGTGCAATTCTTTGTTGAACTCGATCCCTATGAAATTTCGTGTTCCTGGAATCATGTAGTGGACGTTGGAGTTGATTTGCCAAACCGTTTCGAGGTGGTCGTGCCCGAAGTGATGAACGAATTGCGGGCCGGTGTAGACCAACGTGTGAAAATTATTTCCCCATCGCTTCGCGGCTACGAAAAAAGGGTTGTAAACATTCCCGGTAAAAACCTTTGATTTGTCGTACCGTTTGAATTCGTTGAGCTCAAATTCCTGAATATATCCAATGGCCATAGAGGTTTTTAGTTTTTCGGAAACAAAAAAGGAATATTGTGCCGCCATTTTGACGCTGTTGAGTTTGCTTCCGGGTGCGTTCGTGCCATCTGTCGTAGGATAGTAAAATGAAAACGGAAGTTCGACTTCAAGCCCGAGCCTGTCGATTGGCGCCCATTCGTATTCGACGAGCGCAATGTAGGCATCGTGGTCATCGTGGTCGGAAATCCCGACGCCGACGTTCCATTCGCGTTCGCCTTTTCGGGCACCCAAATCGCGGATGAGGTCGATATACAATGGTTCAGCGTGCAGGACTTTTGCCGGTTGGGCCTCGCGCTGGACTTCGGCGACATATAAACTGTCCTTGGTTGCATTCTCGTCTGTGGTCTGGGCCGTAAGCCTCGCCGTCAGGCATAGGGAAAGGGTCAGGATGATCCTGAAAGAAAGTGTATTCATGATGGTTACGTTACTTTATGGAATAATTGATCGCTTCGCGTGGGCGAAGACCTGGTAAGTAAACCATCAAATTTCTGGCGGAGGGCTGATATAGTCCGGAATTTCCCGGGGATTCAGGTTGTTGTGGTTCGGATTGAATGCAACCCGTGATGCAATCCTCTCATTTTGTATGAGGTCGCATTGCGGCAACAGGAAAAAGTCTATCGAAATATTCTTTTTTACCGGTGATTCATTCCCTGAGTCGGTATCGTCGTACTCGGGAATGACGTCGCCATATCCCAAGGCCTTTTCGACCACGAGTTCGATCACGCTTTCCTGTTCGTTGTAGCTCAGGTTTTCAGATTTCCATCTGCCGGACGCGTCAGGTGCGTCCACGCAGCAGTTAAGCAGGTAGAGCGCCATGAATCCGCACCATAAGCGATGAAAAATTCCTTGCATTTTTTCTATTTGTCGTCCTGGAGCAGGTCCGGACGCCTGGTTTTAGTGTGTTCGTAAGCCTTGTCTTCTCTCCATTTCTCGATTTTGGCCGCGTGGCCAGACAACAAAACATCCGGCACTTTCCAGCCTTTGTATTCGGCTGGCCGCGTATAAACCGGAGGCGCGAGCAGGTTGTCCTGGAAACTGTCGGTCAAGGCCGAGGTTTCGTCAGACAGGACACCCGGAATCAGTCGGATCAGCGCGTCCGACAATACCAAGGCACCCAATTCCCCTCCGCTGAGCACGTAATCCCCTATAGAGATTTCCTTGGTTATGAATTGGTCGCGCACGCGTTGGTCGACTCCTTTGTAATGTCCGCAAAGGATTATGATGTTTTCGTAAGACGACATGCGGTTGGCCATCGGCTGATTCAACGTCTCTCCGTCAGGCGTCATGTAAATGACCTCGTCGTACTCCCGTTGCGCTTTCAGGTGGGCGATGCAATCATCTATGGGCTGGATCATCATGACCATTCCGGCCCCGCCTCCGAATTGGTAATCGTCCACGCTTTTTTGCTTTTGCGTGGTATATTCCCGCAAGTTGTGGATGTGCACTTCCACAAGTCCTTTTTCAATGGCGCGCTTCATGATCGAACCTTCGAACGGTGATCGCAATAATTCCGGCAGAACCGTAATGATGTCTATTCGCATGCTTGTAATGCCCTTTTTGATCAGGGACTTGGTTGAATGCACAAATTTAAACAGCAATCGTGCGAATTCCTAAACTTTGTGCGTAATCCTTTCAAATCCGTTTCATCGGCCCGCTCGATCGGGACATGGCAAACTTATGGAACAAGATTTTTTCTAGGCGGTTTTAATCATTTACTGTCGTTTGTAAACGTTTGTTGTCGTTTGTAAACGTTTGTTGTCGGAAGAAAAAGCGACGCTTACATTTCCGGGTAGTGGCGCAATTTGTAATCCTGTTACCGACTTGCTAAGGGAAAACAACGCTGCCCTCCAAGCGGATGTCGGCGCTCGAAGCTCCTATCTTTATCTCGAATGTACCTGGATCGTATCCGAATTTTTTCCCGGCCGCTTTATAATATTCGAAGGCGGTCTGGTCGAGCGTCACTGACACGGTTTGTTTTTCTCCTTTCCTGAGAAAGGTTTTCGCAAATGCCTTGAGCTCTTTTTTCGGCCTTTGCACCGGCGACTTTGGCTGTGAAACATACACTTGGGAAATCTCCGCTCCATCGAAATTTCCGGTATTGGCAATGGTGTAGGAAATATTTACCAATCCATTTTTTGCCTTTCCAATTTTAAGGTCGGAATATTTGAATGTGGTGTACGACAAGCCAAAACCGAAAGCAAATTGAGGTTTCACGTCAGACTTGTTGTAGTATCGGTATCCGACATCCAGCTTTTCGGTATACGTGACCCGCTTGTCACCGTCAGGATCATAATAGGAGCCGTGAACCGGATTGTCGGTCCATTCCTTTTCAAAACTCGCAGGAAGTTTTCCGCTGGGATTTACCTTCCCGAACAAAATCTCAGCAGCCGCGGTCCCGCCCTCCTGTCCGGGAAACCAGGCATGCAGCAAGCCTTTGATTTTGGGAAGCCAGTCTTGCATGCGCACATTTCCGCCGGCGTTCAAAACCAGGACAGTGTTGTGATTTTCTTGCGTAACTTTCTCAATCAACGTCGACTGGTGCTCTGGAAGTTCGAAGCTTCGATCGAAACCTTCTCCTTCGCTCGAAGAATCGAAACCTAGCGATAAAATCACCACATCTGCTGCTTTTGCGGCTTCCCGAGCTTCGGTAAAGTCAATTTGCTCGAGGTAAACGGCGAATCCTATGCTGGCCTCACCGGCGTTTTCATAAAACTCGAGCTTCACCTCATATTCTTTGTGCGCCTCAAGCGGAATTTCCTTTACCCGGGTCAGAGTGGCGTGGTCGCCCCATTCGTCGATTACTTTTTCTCCGTTGACAAACAGCCGGAAGCCGTCGTCACCACGCACGGCAAATTTGTAAAGGCCGCTTTTATCCGGTCGGACGATGCCGGTGTAGCGCATCGAAAAGTGGTCTGGGTCGACGCCTGCAACATCGGGACTTTCGTTCCAATCGTGATTAGGGACGGCATCGGTTACGGTGGCCACCGGTTTTCCTTCGAGCTTTTGATTGTTGAAATAGTCGGCCCGGAGACCGCGCGTTTTCGAACCTTTGGCCACATAGAATGGGGAGGTTGCCACATAGGATTCCATTGTCGGGACGGCGTTTTTCACGAACGTGACGTTCGCTCCGCTGATTTTTTTGATGCCGTCGAGCAATGTTTCATAGCGAAACGGATTGGTAATCGAACTGCCGCCGCCACTTACGAACGAATCGGCATTTGGACCAATTACCGCGATGTTCCGTATGGATTTTTTCAGCGGAAGGATGCCGTCATTTTTTAACAGCACCATTCCACCGCGCGCAAGTTCCAGGGCAACGTTGGAATTTTGTGGATTTTCGTTGCGCTCGGACGCCATCGCGTAAACATGATCGTAAAATCCGAAGCGGAAAATTATGCGAAGAATGCGAAGTACATGATCGTCTATTACTTTTTCAGACAGCGATCCATTCCTGACGGCAGGCAAAAGCGTTTCCCTATTCATGAATTTTGCGGACGGCATTTCAAGGTCGAGACCGCCTTTGGCCGCGGCGATGCCGTCATAAGTCGCTACCCAATCGGACATCAGGATGCCGTCGAATTGCCATTCTCCTTTGAGGATGTCGCTGTTTAGATGGGCGTTTTGGGTCGCGTGCTCGCCATTTATCAGATTGTAACTGTTCATGACCGCTCCGACTTTGCCTTCCTCGACGGCCATTTTGAACGCCGGAAGGTATATTTCCCTAAGCGTGCGTTCGTCCATATCGGAACTCACATTGTTGCGATCCCATTCCTGGTTGTTCGCTGCAAAGTGTTTTACCGTCGCCACGACGCCTTGGGACTGCACGCCCTTGATATATCCGACGGCCATTTTTCCGGCCAGGCAAGGATCTTCACCCATGTATTCGAAATTTCGGCCGTTCATCGGTGCACGGTAAATGTTCACGCCCGGCGCCAGCAAAATGTGGACGCCTCTTTCGCGGGCGTCTTTCCCAAGTGCGACTCCGAGGTCGCGTGCCAGGTTGACGTCCCAGGTTGCCGCGGTCAGGATGGAAGCAGGATACGCCGTAGTCTTTCCGTAATTGCGAGTGCCTACCGGGCCATCGGTCATTTTGATTTCGGGAAGGCCGAAGCGCTCGATTCCCCTGATGTAAAAATCGTTGTGGCCGCCCATGTAGTCGATCTTTTCCTCGAGCGTCATCCTCGAAAGCAGATCGCGCGCCCTGTCTTCGGCGGAAGCCTTGGGATCCTTGTATTTCTGGGCGTAAAGCGGAAAAGTGGCCAATAAAACTGCTAGTAGAAGTCGCATGTGAGAAGGTATTGTTTATGTATTAAAAATTAGTTTGTTACCGGTTATTTCGGTTCGGAAATCAATCTTCCCAAAACGATTTTTCCTTTTGGATTTCAGATTCCAGGATACTGTTGATATCCACCTTGGCGCTCCTTAACAGATAAATGCTCGTGCCTTTTTCGCGTGCGTAAGGGTTGATAACCGTTCCTGTTTTCTCGACGGATTCGAAGAAACTGCGTTCGCGCTTGCGTTCGGGATCGTCATCGGATGCTTCCTGGACCAATATCAGGTTCGCGACGGGTTTGTCCAATTCGAACCAATAGAGATAGTCGGCATTCATCGTCACTGCCTTTAGCTTGTGTCTTGAATAATAGTTGATCGCACCGGCTTGCCCATAATTGTCGCAAAGTACGATCGTACGTTGTGAAGCGGGGAGTTTTTCGATTGCCGAATCTACCTTCTGGGCGAGTTCCTTCCAACCTAACATATCGGCGAAATCCTGTGGCAGATCGTGATCGCGCCCGTCTTCCCAACGCGCCAAATGGAGTTCAGGCCTTTCTTCCACACGTTGTTTCATGACTTCGGGCGAGGAAACGGGAAACGCTATCGGATATGTCGCAAGGAATCCGCCAATCGGGATCGCAATGCAGATTCCCCTGAGCACCAATCCGGCTTTACCGACGAGCCGTTTTTCGAGAGTGAGTGACCCGAATGCTATGTAAATCGGGTAGAGCGCGATGGCATAATAACCTTTGGCGCTGAGCAGGGCGAACAGCACCAGTGTGATGGCGAAACTCCACGCAAAGAACCGATACGCTTTCAAGGGTTTGTAAAAGCACAATCCTGCCAGCGCGGCTATCACGACGTGGATGCTGCCGAAGAAAAACAGCAGTTGTTCTTTAAAAAAATCTGAGGTGGAGACGTTGACGAGCTGCGTATCCCTGAGCAACCTCATATGGCGGACGACCGGGAAACCGTGTGCGACTTGCCAGATCAGGTTTGGGGCGATGACGACAAGTGCAACGATTAAGCCTGTCCGGAAGTGCTTTCGGGAAAATATCGTCCTGAATGGCGAAAATACCAAGGCGGTACAGAGACCTAGCGAGAGGATGGCAATGTTGTATTTATTCAAAAATCCGAAGCCCAATGCCAAAAAAGCGGCGTATAACCAGATCGGTTTTGACATCTGCACATATCTTATGAGGGCGAAACAGGTGAACGTCCATGCCAATACCTCGAACGAATTGGGTTGGAACAGCATGTTAAGCCGCAACAATGCCGAAAAAAGCACGGAACAGGCACCGAGAATCAGGGCAAACCAACCGCCGCCCAACGCTTCGATCGCTTTCCAAACCACTGCAATGGTCAAGGCTCCGAAAAGGCAAGGGAAGAATCTCACCCAAAAAGCGGCGTCACCCAAGGCGTGTATCACCATTGAAATCCACGAAGTGAACGGAGGCACGGACAAATATCCGAAAGCAGGGTGTGCTCCCTGGTCAAGGTGTAGAAATTCGTCCCGATGGAGTTCGTAATGACCGTCGACCAACGCATAGGTAAGACCGAATTTTACGATTACGAAAAGCAGCAGCACTAACGCTCGTTTCATGTTTGATGGAATTCTCAACGGTTAAAGTTAGGAAAACATAACATTGTGATTTGGCGGAAAGCGCTAATTTTATGGAAAACGACACCATGCAAAACATCCAACTCCCGGCCGACGGCGGCATGCTCTATACCGAAACGGACCTTTCGCGTATGTTTCCCGAACCACTTAACGCCATTACTTCCTTGTTTTTTCTCGTTATCGCAATCTATTGGCTTGTCCGGTTGCGAAACGAATACAGCAATCACCTTTACCTCACGTTTTCGGTAGTATTGCTGACCATTGGGGCGATTGGCGGGAGCGTGTATCACGGCTTGAGGCAATGGTCGTTTTTTATCATGATGGATTGGCTTCCGATCATGTTGTTGTGTGTCTTTACCGGAGTTTATTTCGTGGCTAAATTGACGCGTTGGTACGTGGCGGCGCTGATCGTCGTGGCGTATACGGTTTTTCAGTTTTTTATCCGTCAGCAAATCCGGACGGGAGACGATGACATTCAGTTTTACATCAATTTCAATTATGCGATACTAGGGTTGCTCGTGTTGTTCCCGGTGTTGGCATTCCTGTATAAAAAACGGTTCCGATATGGCAAATGGGTTGCTTGGGCATGGGTCGCATTCGTGTTTGCACTGACGTTTCGCGTTGTCGACAAATACGGATGGCTGTCAACCGGAACTCATTTTTTATGGCATACGTTCGGAGCGGTAGCGGCCTACTGTATGCTCGAATTCGTTTATCAGGTCAACCTTGATCCTATCCGACATCAAACGCTTACAAACGACAACAAACGGCTGTGAGGGGAATTCCTGATGGGTCGATCGGATTAAGCTGACAGGCGAAACCAAAGAATTTTCCAATGAAACTTAACATTGTGAAAATGGCGCTAATCCCTACCTTTGGGGAAATTTTCAATTTATGCAGCACATTATTGACCGTTTCACGAGCTACGTGACCATCGATACGGAAAGCGACGCCAAATCGGCGACAACTCCAAGTACTTCAAAACAGTTGGTTTTGGCCAATCTGCTTACCGAAGAGCTCAAGGCGATCGGTATGACGGAAGTTACGAAAGACCACAAGGGTTACGTCATGGGAACGCTGGAGTCGAACGTAGATCACCAAGTGCCGACGATCGGTTTCGTATCGCATTACGACACCTCGCCGGACTTTACCGGGGCGAACGTAAAACCTCAAATCGTCGAAAATTACGACGGAGGCGATATCATCCTGAATGCCGAACGCAATATCGTGCTGTCACCATCGTATTTCAAGGACTTGCTGCAATACAAAGGGCAAACGTTGATCACGACCGACGGAACCACACTTTTGGGCGCCGACGACAAAGCCGGCCTGACCGAAATCGTGACGGCAATCGAATACCTGATCCAAAATCCGGACATCAAACACGGGAAAATTCGCGTGTGTTTTACGCCTGATGAGGAAATAGGCAGAGGGGCCGATCATTTCGACGTAAAGAAATTCGGCGCGCAATGGGCGTATACGATGGACGGAAGTCAAATCGGCGAACTCGAATTTGAGAACTTCAACGCTGCCGGGGCGAAAATTACTTTTAAGGGAAAAAGTGTGCATCCGGGTTACGCGAAAGGAAAAATGATCAATTCGATGCTGATTGCCAACGAGTTCATAAACGGATTGCCGCAAAAGGAAATTCCTCAGGAAACCAAGGGTTATGACGGGTTTTACCACGTTGTCGGACTTTCCGGGAGCATTGAGGAAAGTGTCGTGGAACTCATCATTCGCGATCACGACATGGCAAAATTCGAGAAACGCAAGAAGCATGTCGCAAAGATCGTCAAGGGGATCAATAAAAAATTCGCGAGACAATTCGGTGAAGATATCGCCACGGCAGAAATTACCGATCAGTACTACAACATGCGCGAAAAGGTCGAGCCGGTCATGCACATCGTGGACCTTGCCGAGCGCGCGATGAAGGATTTGGGCATCAAGCCGCTGATCAAGCCCATTCGTGGTGGAACCGACGGAAGCCGCCTGTCGTATATGGGCTTGCCGTGTCCGAATATTTTTGCAGGCGGACATAACTTTCACGGCAAATACGAATATGTCCCGGTGGAAAGTATGCAGAAGGCCGTCGAGGTAATCGTCAGAATCGCGGAATTGACCGCCACCACCGATTTTTCCCGTCACGACGAAGTGTCCGAAAGGAAAGCGAAAAAACAAAAGCTCGTCAAGCAAGACAAGCAGGCCAAGAAAAAGAAGAAAAAATGATTTTGGCAACGGCGTAAAAAAAATCAAGCATCGGAGTCGTCCGGTGCTTTTTTGTTTAGTATTTTGCCCTGTTAAACCGCTCGATATGGGAATGAAAGAAAAAAGTCCTTGGGACAAATCCGGTCAATGGCCTGAAGAATTGGAGGCGTTGAAAGCCATCATCGCCAAGACGGAATTACAGGAAATGACCAAATGGGGCGGCCCGGTTTACACGATCGGAAAGAAAAGCGTCATCGGCGTCGGCGGATTCAAATCTTACGTGGCCCTTTGGTTTTGGAATGGCGTGTTTTTGAAAGACGAAGCGGCAAAACTCGTCAACGCCAACGAAGGTGTCACGAAAGGATTGCGACAGTGGCGTTTCGCTTCCAAACAGGAGATCGACTCGAATCAAGCGCTAATCTTGTCTTATATAGAAGAGGCGATCGCAAACGAAAAAGCCGGACTTTCGATAAAACCTGAGAAAAAACAAACGGTAATTTCGCCATTCTTTGCGTCTTTTCTTGAACAGGACAGCGAGCTAAAATCCGCATTCGAAGCGTTTACGCCGTTCAGGCAGCGCGAATATTTGGAGTATATTGACAGCGCCAAACAAGACAGAACCAAACTGTCGCGCATGGAAAAAATCATCCCGATGATAAAAGATGCGAAAGGATTGAATGATAAATATCGGCCATAAAAAAACCGCGATAATGTTTCGCGGTTCGTTCAACTTGTGCAAAGGATCATTTCTTTTCCTCTACAATTTTGTTTTGGGCGGCACTCATCTCCATTGAAATTGCCGATCGCTCGAATTTGATCTTGCCGGCCAACGTCTCGATGATGACCGTCTTTTCGGACAATTCACTTACGCGCCCGTGAATGCCGCTTTTGGTGATGACTTTGTCGCCGACTTTGAGCGAGCTTTCAAACTCTTTTTCTTTTTTCATTCGTCTTTGTTGAGGTAATATCATAAACAGATAGATTACCACGAACATCAACGCAAAAGGAATTAACTGTTGATAGGACATATTAGCTGGTTTTATTTTCTACGATGGAAGCGTGTATCTTGAGTTTTTCCTCGCCTTTTTCGGTATTGGTTTCAAGAATTACGGACTTGCTTTGGTTGCCATGTTTTCCGGACGAGTTGAACGAAACCTTGATTTCGCCCGACGCTCCCGGTTTCAGCGGTTCCTTCGGGTATTCGGGAACGGTGCATCCGCAAGTTCCGTATGCCTTGGAAATGATGAGGTCCGCTTCACCCGTGTTTTTGAATTTGAAGACGTGGGTCACTTTGTCGCCCGTTACTATTTTTCCGAAATCGTGTTCCAATTCCTCAAAAGTTAGTGCCGGATATTTCCCGTCTGCAGGTGGGACACGTTTTGTTTTCGACAAATCCGGTCCGCCGATATTGGCTTCGGGATTTGGCGTGGCTGTCGAAACAGGGACATCCTGAGCGTTCGGGTCGATTTTCGAAGCTGCGTCGTCCTTGCATGAGACGACGGCCATTGCGGAGCAAAGCGCAAATGCAAATGCGATTTTTTTCATGTTGTTTGGGTTTAAAGCAAGCCGCGGCCCGCTTTTTTTAGTTTATCGGCGGCCTGGAATTCCTTGACGAGATTGTCCAGGATGCCGTTTAGGAAAATACTGCTTTTTGGTGTCGAATATTCTTTGGCGATTTCGAGGTATTCGTTGATTGTCACCTTGATTGGGATCGACGGGAACTTAAGGAACTCACAAATCGCCATTTTCAGGATGATCGTATCGATCTCGGCTATTCGCTCGGAATCCCAATTTGGCGTCTTGTCTACAAATTCCTTGGCAAGATCGGCCTCGTTAAGAATCGTCCGCCTGAAAAGATGCGTGACGAACTCTTTGTCCTCTTCATCTTTATACAATTTTGATACGCGGAATTCCTGGCCTTTCTCAATCGCCCGCAATTCTTTTTGGAGCTGCGTATTTACCAGCGGAATGTCGTCTACCCAAGTCAGTTTATAATCTTCGAGGTAGTCGTAGAGTTTTTCGTTCGGGACGATGACTTCGGTAAAAATATCAAGCACGAATTGTCTGTCTTCGGCAAAGTTATTTTCCCGGTTCGACATGTAATTGGTGTAGATTTCACTGGCCTTGACGTCCTTCAGCAACAGCAGGATATAGTCGTCGTTGAGCGACCAGTTGTTTATTTTGCGCGTTTCAAGGGCGATGCTGAGCGAGTTGCTTTCGTCAAGCGCCATAAGAATGGCATTTTTGACAAACTTGAGGTTCGGATTGCGTTCTTCCTGCGTGCTCAGGTGTTTTTTGCTCGATTTCTCGAGATAATTCTCTTCACTTTTTCGGATTTCGATCAGAGCCGAAAGCATGATCAAATAGAGATCGAACATGCTGTCGATGCTGTGGATGAGGAATTTCTCCTGTTTTTCCAAATTGTCGGAACCATTCTGGTGCATCGCGTAGATCGCCTGCATCACCTTTATCCGGATATGTCTTCTGTTTAACACCTGATAAGAACTTTACAAATTAAAAGGAGCGGAAACATTGCCGTTTCCGCTCCGCAAAAATAATACTATTTCAGGAGAGAATCTTATTTCTGATTCTCTTTTTTGCGATCGTCAATGCGCTTTTCGGCAATGGCCATCGCAGCTTGCGTCGTCGTAAGGTTTTTTGAATCGGCGAGGTCGAAAATCTCGAGCGTGGTGTTGTAGATGTTCTCTGTTCTCTTCAACGCCTCTTCTTTGCCGTAATTCACGATTTCACCATATACATTGATGATTCCGCCGGCGTTGATCAGGAAGTCAGGCGCATACGCAATTCCTCTATCACGAAGGATTCCGCCATGGATCTGCTCGTTGGCCAACTGATTATTAGCAGCTCCGGCAATGACTTTCGCCTGGATTCTGTAAATCGTATCGTCATTGATCGTCGCTCCAAGCGCGCAAGGTGCGTAGATGTCGACGTCAGCGGTGTAAAGGTCGTCTCCTTCGTAAATCGTCGCTCCGTATTTCTTTGCGACCTCTTCCATTCTGCTTTGGCTGATGTCCGAAATCGTGATGATGGCGCCTTCTTCCGAAAGATGCTTCACCAACGTTTCGCCAACGTGGCCGGTTCCTTGAACCAAAACGCGCTTTCTGGCAAGGTCGTCGCTTCCGAACTTGTATTTTGCAGCCGCTTTCATTCCCATGTAGACGCCATAAGCGGTAACGGGTGAAGGATTTCCTGAGCCACCTTTGGATTCTGAAATTCCGGTGACGTAGGGCGTTATTTCACGGATTAGGTCCATATCCGGAGTGGTCGTGCCCACGTCTTCGGCTGTGATGTATTTACCGCTCAACGAGTGGATGTAACGCCCGAAAGATTGGATCAATTCCGGCGTCTTGTCTGTCTTGGCGTCTCCGATGATAACCGCTTTACCGCCTCCGAGATTCAATCCTGAAATCGCAGACTTGTAGGTCATGCCGCGGGAAAGGCGCAAAACGTCGTTCAGGGCTTCCCATTCGTTTTCGTATTTCCACATACGCGTTCCACCCAAAGCAGGTCCTAAAACTGTGTTATGGACACCGATAATTGCTTTCAAACCGGTATCTTTGTCGTGGCAAAAAACAATCTGCTCGTGGTTGTCGAATGAAGCTTGACCGAATACCGGATCAATCTTGTGCAGGTCTTTTGCGGTAGTGAATTCAGTTATCATATTTCAAGATTTAATTTTGTGGCTTTCTTAAAAAGCTTACGCAAAACTAAGGATTAAATTAAGAAACGGCACTGAATTCGATTTAAATTATGGAATTGTTAGTAAAACTTTCCAAACAGATCATTTTAAAAAATTTGACGATTCTTTGTGTTTTAACAGATAAATATGTTAAACCGTCCGAATATGACTTCCGCAAATGAAAGAATTACAATATTTAAATAAATATTTCGTAAAGTACAAATACCACTTTTTGTTGGGCATCCTGATCACGATCGGCGCCCAGATTTTGTCATTGTACACACCTGAGCTCGTGCGGGATTCGTTTCAAGTAGTTGAGGATTATGTAAATGGGAAACAAACCGATCCATCGATCCTGAAACGGGAACTCCTTTGGAACATGGCCTGGATCGTGCTTACCACGATATTTTCCGGGTTTCTCACCTTTATCACAAGACAGACGCTCATCGTAATGTCGCGTCATGTCGAGTTCGATCTTAAGAACGAAGTTTTCGCTCAGTACGCCCGGTTGTCGCAAAGTTTCTACAAGGCCAACCGCACGGGCGATCTCATGAACCGCATCAGCGAAGACGTTGGGAAAACGCGAATGTACGTCGGTCCGGCGGTGATGTATTCGCTTACGACGATCATCACATTCGTAGTCGTTATTGCTTATATGATAAGCATTTCGCCTTTGCTGACATTTTATACGATACTTCCGTTGCCGCTGCTTTCCTGGGTCATCTACAAACTCAGCGTCCAGATCAATAGGCGCAGCACCGCGTTTCAGCAGTATCTATCGAAAGTGTCCAGTTTTTCGCAGGAGGTGTTTTCCGGCATACGGGTCGTGAAGGCTTATTCGCTCGAAGCCAAACAAGAGGAAGAAATGCGTTTGCTGGCCAATGAAAGCAAGGCCAAAAGCATGAAGCTTGCCAAAGTGCAGTCGCTTTTCGGTCCGTTGATGATCGCCCTTATTGGCGTCAGTAACCTCGTCGTCATTTATGTCGGTGGCATGATGTATATCAATGGGGACGCGCACATCGCCAGTTTAGGTGTGATCGCACAATTTATTTTGTACGTCAACCGGTTGACCTGGCCGGTGGCATCGCTAGGATGGGTTTCCTCTATGGTCCAGGAGGCCGAAGCGTCTCAAAAACGCATCAACGAGTTTCTCAAGATCGAACCGGAAGTCCGCAATGAAAATGAAACGGTTACCGAAATCGGCGGAAGCATCGAGTTCCGCGATGTTCGATTCACTTATGAAGACACGGGAATAGTCGCGCTCGACGGTGTGTCGTTCCAAGTCGAAAAAGGCCAGACGCTTGCCATTTTAGGCAAAACGGGATCGGGCAAATCGACGGTTCTTTCGCTGATCAGCCGGCTTTACGACGCCACATCCGGCGAAATACGAATCGACGGCACACCCATCCGCAACCTGAATCTCGAGAATTTGCGCACCAGTATCGGGAATGTGCCACAGGATGCTTTCCTGTTTTCGGATTCCATCAAAAACAACATTCGTTTCGGAAACGAAGATGCTACCGAGGAACAAGTGATCGCATCGGCAAAACTGGCGTCGGTACACGACAACATCGCCGCTTTCAACCTCCAGTACGAAACCGTTTTGGGTGAAAGAGGCATCACGCTTTCCGGCGGACAAAAACAACGCGTCTCGATTGCCAGGGCGGCGATCAAAGATCCCGAAATCCTATTGCTCGACGATTGCCTTTCGGCTGTCGATACCGAAACCGAGGAAACAATACTCAACAACCTGCTCGAATTCTGTAAAGATAAGACCACGATTATCGTGAGCCACCGCGTGTCGTCCGCGAAAAACGCCGATCGCATCCTGATTCTCGACAAAGGAAAAATCATCCAGCAAGGCACTCACAATCAATTGCTAAATGCCGACGGTTATTACCGGGAACTCTACCTGAAGCAACTTTCGGAAAAAGAATTGACCTAATATTTGGTAAAATAACGTTTTTTTTACATTTTTGAGAGGTAAAAAACTTAACAACCAATCGAGACGTTATGAGAGAACATGATTTGATGGAGAAGGAGGAAATCTTTTCGAAAGTGCTCCGCGCCGGCAGAAGAACGTATTTCTTTGATGTTAGAGCCACACGGGCCGAAGATTACTATATCACGATTACCGAGAGCAAGAAATTTACGGAGGACGACGGGTCATTCCACTTCAAAAAACACAAGATTTACCTTTACAAAGAAGATTTTGCCGCCTTCAACGAGATTCTCAACGACATGACGAATTATGTCTTGTCGCAAAAAGGGGAAGAAGTCATTTCGGAACGCCATCAAAAAGATTTCAAACGCGAATATAGCGTCGATCGACTGGAGGAAACGGCGAAAGCAGCCAGCTTTACCGATGTCGATTTTGACGACATTTAATAGACGAAAATAAAATAGTGAATCCGGACCTGGCGTTCGGATTTTTTTATTCGGCTTAAACACGTTTACCCGATTCGCAAACCGTTTTCCACTTTAAAATCCGGACTTAGCAAAACGATGTCGTTATCGGCGCCAACCGATCCCAATACCAGGCATTCGCTCATGAACTTTCCGATCTGTTTGCGCGGAAAATTGACCACGGCGACGATTTGGCGACCGACCAAGTCCTGGGTTCCGTAGCGTTTTGTGATTTGGGCAGACGTCTTTCTAATCCCCATTTCATGGCCGAAGTCTATCGTCAGCTGATAAGCCGGCTTTCTCGCCTCGGGGAATTCGACAGCCTGTAAAATCGTGCCTACACGCATTTCCACGCGCTCAAATTCGCTCCATGTCAAATTGATATCGCTCATAATTTCCCGATAAATTCGGTGCAAGATCGCAAAATCATCCCAATCGGGCGACAGCGAACGATACTTATTGGCAAATGGGTTGGGAATTTACAAATGCTTTAATTGAAACACCGATATTCTTGACGCTTTTTGTGTAACTTTAGAGTAAATCATTTCAACAGCTCAACCTCTCTGAATGGAAATTTATCACATTAGTGCGGAATGCTTTCCGGCCGCAAAAGTGGGCGGTTTGGCCGATGTCGTCGGTGCTTTGCCCAAATACCTAAATAGGCTCGGTCATTCGGCAAGGGTCGTGATTCCGGGATACGACACGAAATTCACGCGCGAACGGGAGTTTGAGGAAGTATTTTCAGGCGAAATCAAGCTTGGCGACCTCCGTTTTCGCTACGATGTCGTAAAAGAGTCGGGCGATTCGCTTGGGTTTGCGCTTTATCAGATACGGATGCCACAACTTTTCGACCGACCCGAAATTTACGGATATGACGACGATACCGAGCGTTTTACCGCATTCCAGATCGCGTTTCTCGATTGGTTGACCGAAACCGGCGCTCATCCCGACGTCGTGCATTGCCACGATCACCACACCGGTTTGATCCCCTTTATGATGCAGCACTGTTTTGGCTTCGGGCATCTGAAGATGACGCCCACAATGCTTACGATCCACAACGCTCAATACCAAGGCGGATTCTCGTTTGAAAAAGTTCACTATCTGCCGGAATTCGACACCGTAAACTCGGGTTATCTCGAATGGAACGGGGCCATCAATCCATTGGCGGCCGCCATAAAATGTGTTGCTAAACTTTCGACGGTTTCGCCTTCGTATCTCGAGGAAATGACGCATCATGCGAACGGGCTCGAGAATTTGCTTCGGTTTGAACGCGGCAAATCTGTCGGAATCCTTAATGGCATCGATACGGAGCTTTGGAATCCCGCGACGGATACTATGCTGACTTCGCATTATGACGCCGAACGTGTCAGGTCCGGAAAGGCGAGCAACAAAAAAGCGCTTTGCAAAGAGTTTGGTTTGGACGAAAATCTGCCTGTTTTTTCGTTCATCGGCCGGCTGGTTTACGAAAAAGGAGCGGAGTTGCTTCCCGAAGTGGCCAGGCGCGTACTAACCGAATTCAAGGGAAAGGCCAACCTTTTCATCCTGGGATCGGGAGATTCCGCCGTCGAGGAACACTTGCGTGCGCTTTCGCATTTCCACAGGGAATATTACAACGTTTACATCGGTTATAACGAACAACTCGCTCATCTGGTTTACGCCGGGTCGGATTTCCTGCTGATGCCTTCGCGCGTCGAACCGTGTGGACTCAACCAAATGTACGCGCTGCGTTACGGGACCGTTCCCATCGTGAGAAGGACGGGCGGACTTCGCGATACGGTTGTCGATATGGGCGATGGCGGATTCGGGATTTGCCACGACCAGACGAGCGTAGAGGATGTCCTGTGGTCTGTCAACCGGGCCTTGCAACTGTTCGCAGACGACGCTTCGTTCGACGCCATCCGCCGGGGAGGGATGCAGATCGACCATTCGTGGAACTCGGTTGCGGCCCAATATCTGGAAGAGTATCTCAATTTAAAGAAATAGCATTATGCACAACAGTAAGACACTTGCCATAATTTTGGGCGGCGGACAGGGTTCGAGGCTCGCACCGCTTACCCAAAGCCGTTCCAAGCCTGCGGTTCCGATTGCGGGCAAATACCGACTCGTAGACATTCCGATCTCGAATTGCATCAACTCGGACATCAAGAGAATCTTCGTACTGACGCAGTTCAATTCGGCTTCGCTGAACAAACACATCAAGAATACCTATCATTTCAGTACGTTTTCGACATCGTTCGTCGACATCCTCGCCGCCGAGCAGACGCCTGATAACGCCACCTGGTTTCAGGGCACGGCCGATGCGGTTCGCCAATGCATGCAATATTTCCTCAACCACGATTTCAAATATGCGTTGATTCTTTCGGGCGATCAATTGTATCAGATGGATTTCAACGAAATGATCACGAAGCACGAGGAAAGCGGTGCGGAAATCTCGATCGCGACGCTTCCGGTAAACGCCAAAGATGCGCCCGGTTTCGGAATCCTGAAAACCGACACTGACGATTGGATCACTGCTTTTACCGAAAAGCCGAAAGCGGATGTTTTACCCGAATGGACATCGCCCGTGAGCGAAGAAATGCAGCAGCAGGGCAAGCACTACCTGGCGTCGATGGGAATTTATGTATTCAATCGCGATCTGCTTGTCAAGCTCATGTCCGATCATACCACTACCGATTTCGGGAAGGAAATCATGCCGCAATCTGTCGGGAAACACAAAATACGGAGTTTTCAATACGAAGGCTATTGGACGGATATCGGAAACATCGATTCCTTTTTCGAAGCGAATCTCGAACTTACCGATGAGATTCCGAAATTCAACCTCTTCGACAACGACAACCGCATCTTTACGCGCGCGCGCATTTTGCCGCCATCGAAGATTACGGGAACTTCGAGCATAAGCAAATCGGTTATTGCGGAAGGCTGCATCCTCAACCATTGCACGATCGAACATTCGGTGATCGGCATCAGGACGCGTGTCGGACGCGATTCGGAAATCAGGAATTCGTATCTCATGGGGAGCGATTATTACCAAAACCTCAAAGAGATCTATACCAACATGGAACACAACATGATCAATATCGGAATAGGGGAACGGTGCTATCTCAATTATACGATCATCGACAAGAATTGCCGCATCGGGAATGATGTAAGGCTCGATGGCGGAAAACATCTCGAAGATTCCGACCACGAATTGTACACGGTTAAGGACGGGATCATCGTCGTCAAGAAAAATGCAACGATCCCTGACGGGTTCACCGTCGAGTAAAACAAAAAGGCATCCTAAAACGGACGCCTTTTTTATTTGGGAAGGTTGGCAAAAATATAGTCGTGGATCAGCGCCATGTCGGCATCCTCGAGCCTCGCTTTTTTCTGCATGCGCTTTAGAATCGGTTCCCAGTTCTCGGCGGTTTCTTCTGTAGGCGAAAAAAGGCGGTGGCATTTTCCACAATTGTTCTCGTAAAGAATTTTTCCTTTTCGGACACTTTCGGAAGCGGTTGAAGCCACTTCTACGGCTGGTGTTTCCGGCGTTTTCGGACTGGTCGGCTGAACGACGGTCTTCGGCGAGCACGCCATCAAAAGCGTTCCGAAAGCCAAGGCTGTAATCCTGTTTTTCATGTTATTTGGTTTGTCGCGAAAATACACAGAAAACAAAAAGGGAACCATTGGCGGTTCCCTTTTTTATTGAAGTTTTGTCGCTTATTTTACGTCCATCAATTCGACGTCGAAAATCAACACGGCATTCGGAGGAATCACGCCACCGGCTCCACGCGCGCCATATCCTAAGTCCGGCGGGATTACGAAACGCGCCTTGTCTCCGACCTGGAGCAATGCGATGCCTTCGTCCCAGCCTTCGATGACGTGGCCTTTCCCTAATGGAAATTCTATCGGTTTCTTGCGAGGATAGGACGAGTCGAATGTCTTGCCGTTCTCGAGCGTTCCTGTGTAATGAACGGAAACCGTTTTGCCTTTTTCAGCTTGTTTTCCGTTTCCTTTTTGGATGAATTTATAGCGCAAACCGCTGTCAGTCATGTCGAAACCGGTTGAGAGTTTTTCTAATTGTTGCTCGATGCCCGCTTTTTCAGCCTGTTCGCGTTTTGCCCTGGAACCTTCGAATGTGCGGAATGCTTCAACCGCGTTCCATTTTTGTGCCTCTTGGCCCACGCGTATGATTTCCACCTTGTCCATGGTGTCGCCTTCTTTGATGGCATCGACCACGTCCTGGCCTTCAACCACCTTACCAAAAACAGAGTGTTTATCGTCAAGCCATGGTGTGGCTACGTGTGTGATGAAAAACTGCGAACCATTCGAACCGACTCCGGAGTTCGCCATTGAGAGCACTCCTGGTGAATCGTGTCTTAGTTCCGGATGGAACTCGTCGTCGAATTCGTAACCCGGGCCACCACTGCCGGTACCCTTAGGGTCTCCACCTTGTATCATGAAATCGCTGATGACGCGGTGAAATTTGAGGCCGTCGTAATAGGGTTTTCCTTGAGGAAGCGCTTTGTTTTCGAGGTTTCCTTCGGCCAAAGCCACAAAGTTGCCCACGGTTCCGGGAGTAAGATCGTGCGTAAGTTTAACCAAAATCGCGCCTTTTGGCGTATTGAATTTGGCGTATATTCCGTTTTCCATTGCTTTGCGTTTAAAGTGAAATGCAAAGGTAGTCATTGTGTGACTTTGGACAAGGTTTTTTTGCGGAAGGGCAACCGTTTAGGGCTATTGCAACCTATAAATTTCTTCATACCGCTTGTACTCGTCCCGGTCTATCGTGTACAAAGGTTGTCCGTTGCCGTCGGTGATGACGCCAATCGTTTCGTCATCGGCAACAGGAAAATTGATTTTATAAGCACGTCCGTCGCCAAGCTGGATGCCGTAAGTTTCGATCGAGTTCGAAATGTTGACGGAATTCTGGCTGTACTCAAAATTGGCTTTTTTTCCGGACTGGTCGCGAATAACAAAATGCTCCGCGTCGAAAGTAATGTCAAATTTGTCTCCGTTGGCGTCCGTAGCTTTCCAGGCTCCGCGATACGTCTCCGATCCGCTACACGCTAAAATTGTGGAAAATGCCAGTGCTGAGAGCAGTATTTTTTTCATTTGGTAAGTTTAAATCTGAGCTTTGTTAGACTTTGAGCAAACCCCTGAATCCTCTGGAGGCGTAATAGGACTGGGCGCCATTGTGGTAAACGAACACCTTTCCGTAACGGTAATCGCAAAATAAGGCACCACCGAGTTTGCGTATTTCGGCCGGTGTTTTTATCCAACTTGAGGTTTTTTGGTCGAACGTCCCGAGTTTTTGCAACTCGCGGTACTGGATCGCGTCGAGCATTTCAATGCCCATTTCGGATGCCATGTCGATAGCGTTGGATTTCGGCTGATGCTCTTTCCTTGATTCAAGCCCCTCCCGGTCGAAGCAACAGCTCCTGCGTTCTGCGGGACTTTCAGTGGAACAGTCGCAAAACAAATATTCGTCCGTTGATTCGTCGTATGCGATCACATCCGGTTCTCCTCCCGTACGTTCCATTTCGGCGATCGCCCGAAGTTTTGAGGGATCCGCCTCGAGTTTTGCGTGTACACTTGGCCACGTTACGGTTTTGTGCCGGTTCATATTGGCATCGAATCTTTTTTTAAGAACCTCGAGCAGCCCTGTTGCCTGAGATGGTGTCATCGGGATAGTGTTTTATGGTCCGTATCGGAAAATTACAAAAAATATGGCGTTTGTCATCGGATATCTTCAGCTGCAATCGGCCGTGATTAATCCTGAGGCTATATTTCAAGGGTTGGAAGTAGCGACAATCGTCTCATTGGCAGGTTCGGCTAAAGATTTCGTCGGCCTTTGCATCGCCAAGTCGCTTTGCAAAAACCAAGTCATTGCAGGCGCCTGTCTTATCATGCAAACTCAATTTTGCGACAGCCAGTAATCTCCTGAGTTCTCCTGAACCGGAATCAAGTTCAACGCTGTTTTCAAAATCTCTTTTTGCTTCAATAAAGTTACCCGTTTCCATTTCAGTTGTACCTCTGTTTACATAGGCACCGATATACTTTGAGTCAAGGGCAATAGCTTTTGTGAAGTCAGCTATGGCAGCATCGTGATTCTGCTGTCGCTGAAACAAATTTCCCCTGTTGTTATACGTGACTGGATCGGACGGGTCGAGTGCTATGGCGTTTGAGTAATGAATTTGTGCATTTTTAAAATCGCCCAATTCCATTTGGAAGTAACCTAGTTTTTTGAAAGCGAAAGCATCTTTCGGATTTAGCTGCGACAGTTGCCTATACGCGTCGACAGTTCCCCTAAAATCTTGTAACTGTTCCTTGCAATCGGCGATGCGTTGGTAGCATATTTTTGCACGTTCGCCCGTTGCATCCTTAGCTTTGCCCATTTTATAAAACTTTTTGGCTTCGGCAGTGTTTTTTTGCAAGTCCAAAAGCGAGGCGAACCCGAAATAGGAATCTGGAAATTCAGGGTTTAAAAGCCACGCTTGGTTGAATCTTTTCATCGCTGTTTCCAATTCGTTGTGGTAAAAATGACGCCACGCCAAATCAATATGGACGTTCACGGCGCTATCGATTGATTTATATCGCTTAAGACACTCCGTTCTGAAATCATTGTCTATGTCCTGAAGTTCAGCACTTTTAGGAGTTTCGCCATACATGGGTTTGGTGTTGTCTGGCTGTTGGCCCTTTAAATTACAAGCGGAAAACACTATTACAAATGCTAAAATAAAAATAGTGCGTAAGTTCATTTAGTTTATGGTTTAGTGGACTTCTTTAGTTACGATAGCCAATTTGAGGAGGTTTCGCAAAGTAGGTTCAAATCAGAATATCGAATTTCGCTCTAACTTCTGAAATAATTTTTGGTACGCGGCAACAATTAATTGATCGGCAGATTTCGAAAAGCTAAGGCCCTTATTTTCTTTTGAAAGTTCCCTACTTGTTACCGCTGTTACTTTTTGGTAATAAATAGGTTTTTTGGTTTCTAGATCGTATATCTCAATTTCGAAATAGCTGGAATTTTCGGGATATGACTTGATCAGGTTATTCGATGAAGAGAAACTGGCAGTAGATAAGTCACTTTTGTTGATTCCTCCTCTCAACCTTACAAAGAAATCGTAGCCTGTTCCCGTTTTGATGTCTTGTAAATCTTTCGGATCCAGCCTCGCATTTAAGTTTTGGGACAGAAGAATTTTTGATGATAGCGGATAATAAATTGCCCTGTTTCCTAATTTGTTTTTAAAGTCTGCGTTGACGAGATCTTCGATTCTGTCGCGGACATCAAATGGAACGTCTATTTTGTTTATAAGAAATGTGCCCTTGGTGAAGTCAATCCCAGTAGCATTCGAAGGATTTTCGTAACTATAATTCGCAGGAGAGCAACCTGCATTTAAAATGTATGTCAAGGCGATTGCGGAAAGCAGTTTCATAATGATTCGTATCTGTCGATGTTGCTCAACGTTAGGTCTATAAGCCGTCGCGGCGTGCGGAGAGAATATTCTCTGCAGAATTAAGAGCGAAGTTACTAAAAAGTGGTTCTCGTTGAAGAAATATTAATGGAAGTTAGCGGTGGTTACTTGCAGGCCGAAAACATAAAGATTGGCGTGGCAATTTACCTGGTACTCTCTGTTACGAGGTTGGTTCTAAAATTGCCACGGCGCCCGATTTGAAAAACGGTCGTTTTTGGAAAAAATAGTGTCAAATCGGGCGCTCGCGCGAAGTTTCTTGTCCTGAAATACGTTGACCATTTTGGTTATTAATTCAGGCTGTATTTTTTATAAATATGTTGTTGGTTCCGATGGGCAAAATCCGGTGTCTGCATGTCCAGGCTGTAATGCCGTCTCTCGGAGTTATAGATCTTGATGGCTTGTTTTACCATTTTCTGCGCCGTTACTAAATTAGGTAAAGTTTTGATGAGTCCGAACTCATATTTCAGGATTCCGTTTACCCTTTCGGCCACTGCGTTTTCGTAGGGATCGTATTGTTGTGTGGTGCTGAGCAGAATATTGTTGGCGGCGGCAAACTCCGCAAATTGGGGGCAACAGTATTGTATGCCACGATCGCTGTGATGGATGATCTGCTGATTTTGGTACGATCGTGCATCCAGCGCCATTTTAAGGGCGTCTACGACGAGTGTGGCGCGCATGTTGGTATCGAGTTTGTATCCCATGATTTTCTTCGAATAGAGGTCGGTTACCAGAGCCAGATAGGCGTGGTCGTTTTGTATTTTAATATAGGTTATGTCGGCCACCAATGCCTGCTCGGAACGGGTAGGAGTGAGGTCTTTTATCCGATTCGGGGATTTGTAGAATCCATGTTTTGAATCGGTTGTGATGTGATATCGTTTGGTTTTGCGGACCAATAGCCGATGCTTTCTCATAAAATCGAACAGGGCGTCCCTTCCCATCTTGATCCCATGTGCCCGGAGTTCATCAACGATGTCGAGGTAGATCTTCCTGGTTCCGGCCCGGCTTTGCCTTTTGCGGATGTTTTGTATCAGGTTTTTAATGATCTCGGCCTGGTCATCCTTTTGCCGATAGGCTGCTATTTTTTGGTAGAAGGCTTGTTTTGATATCCCGAGGCATTCGTAGAGAAGCCTTGTTTTATAAGGTCTTGCTTCTTTTTCTCCACTTCTTTTGCCAATGCCCCGGGTAATGACTTTTTTGCGATATCGATGCCGCTTTCCAGTTCGACTTCCGCTATGATTTCTGCTGGAAATTCTTTATAAATTCCAGTTCCTCGATACGCTGTTTCAATTTTTTTATCTCGTCTTTGCTCGACATGGCTTTGCTTCTTTGTTCAAAGGAAAGCATTTTTTTCATCCAATAATCAATCGAGCTTCTCGAAACGTTATACGTCTTGGCGGCGTGATTGGCGGAAATCTGACCATTGGAGATTTTGTCAATGATGGACAGTTTAAGATCGTAGGAGATCTTCTGATACTCTTTTTTTGGACAGGGTCCTTTCTTCGGTAAGTTCATAGATTGCTAAAAGTGTTTAATTTTTAGTCAACCTATTTTAGGACGAGAGATGATTTAGAATAGCTTGTAACGTTAGGCCGCTAACCGA
This sequence comes from Flavobacterium selenitireducens, assembly GCF_014748335.1. Lineage (GTDB taxonomy): Bacteria > Bacteroidota > Bacteroidia > Flavobacteriales > Flavobacteriaceae > Flavobacterium > Flavobacterium selenitireducens. The sequence continues at coordinate 16,264 of NZ_JAAVIY010000015.1, read as the reverse complement.
GCGTTGCTGGCTTTCGGAGATTATACTCTCTGCCGAACGCGGGCGAAGTAAAACTAATGAATTTTCTAGCTTGAAAAAGCTGAAAAATTCTTAGTTTTACGGCTTAGGAAAAAGCACTTCATTTTACCTCAAGCCCAGCAATGGCGGTTAGCGGCGGTTACCAGAAGGCCAACTATTTAATTAGGAAAAATTCATCCGGACTTAAAACTGGAATTTCGCTTCCTTTAAAATCTTTTCCGTCACGAGTTATAATGTAATTGATTTTCTCAATTGAAGAAGCACATAAAATTTGAATGGAATCTTCAAAATCTTTGTGACTTGATCGCAATCCTTTTTTGATGATATCTACGTCAACAGGAATCACTGTTAGAAAGTCCAAAAGATTATATAAAACATCTCGCAACGATTTTTCATCTAAGTATTTTTTCAATAAATAATGCGTTGTCGCAATTGAATGCGACGAGGTGAAAATTTCTAATTTATTCTCCTCTGCTAGTTGGAATATTTCGATAGCATATTTACTAAAAGGTTTTCTATCAGCGATTAGGTCAACAATGATGTTTGTGTCGAGAAATACTTTTTTCATAAGTGTTTCTTTTCCATTGCCGATCGTAATTCTGTATCTTCATCAAAATCTGCTGGAAGATTTACGGCTCCGACAATTTTTTTGAGTTTTGGCGAAAGTTCATTTTCTCCGTTGTCTCGAGTAATCGATTCTAAATAATTTTCTATCAATTCAGATAAACTTCTACCAGTATTTTTTGCGTAAGATTTGGCTCTTTCGATTATCGTTTTTTCGACGGTCAATGTGAGTTTAGTTGTCATGATACGTATTTTATTTTCAAATGTACGTATTTGTGTTGAGATTTCCAAATGGCTTTCTGGTAACGTGAGGCCGCTAAACGCCGTCGCGGCCTTCCGGAGAGAGCATTCTCTGCCGAACGAAAACGAAGTTATGGGAAAAAATTGGTTCAATTAACCGTAAACCAGCGATGGCGGTTAACGGCGGTTGGCAGAAGTCTCGCCACGTACAGTTATTCACAATAATTATTACTGAACTAAAATTTTTCCCACGTTTTCACGAATTTTAAGAAAATAAATTCCCGGCTGCAAAGTTAATTGAATTTGTTCCGAATCAATAATAATGGTTTTTATAAGTGAACCAGTTGCGGAAAATATTGATAGTTTTTGGTTAAAACTAAATTCAGAATCTGTAATATAAATTTTATTCTCAGAATTGATATATTGAAAAGCAGATGTGGCGTTGATGATTGAATCAATCTTCAGAAAGCTAGACTCGTACGCACCAAGGTCTACAATGCTTTGATCAATTCGCGAATTTCCATCTAAGTCAAAGTTGTATGACGCGTTAACATACATATTATTACCTGCATTTTGGGCTGGTGAACTTGACTGTAAGTGATAATCAAAAAGCGCGGCATCGAACGCCTCTGAATAATTGTTATTTGGATTTACAAATAACGGGTCTAAGTCAAGAATATTTATGCCACTTGAATAGCCCCCTTGAATAATTGAGTTCTTTATTATTCGATCAGGATTTACTTGTCTACCTTGATAAGGTGTATTCCCAAAAATAATGGAATTATAAATTTTATAATATGGTTTGTCTAAGAAAACCATTTCTCCACTAATTCCAAATTGATAAGTATTGATGTTGTTTGCAATTGTTGTATTAATCATTTCAAAGTCTTCTGTAGTAATATTTTGAGCTTCATTGATGTAAACAACATTTCCGCTGCCTTCGTCCAAATTATTACCTACAAACAATGAATTAAAGATTCGTCCAAAGTTAAATCCGTCAACCTCAATAATATAATTCCCTCCGGTGTTATTTGTAAATACACACCTGTCAATAATTATTTCATCAAAATTACCGCCGACTCCGATGCAAGCGCCTTGATCTCCAGAGTTGCCGATAAAACGGGAATTAGATATATAAAGGTCGTTCTCAGCGCCGCTTGTTTCGCTATAAATCGCGCCACCTGATCCCGGGCCGTAATTATTTCGAAAATCACAATTTTCTATTGTTAAACGGGCATTGAACATTCCTATTGCACCTCCGTAATTTAACGCTCGATTTGAAAAAAACAGGCAATTTTTTACAATTAGGTTTCCTGCAGTTGATTGACTAATTAAAAGGCCGCCGCCGCGTATTGTTCCATTTGCATATCCATTCAAAATTCGGAACCCATCTAAGTAAATTGTGGATGTAAGATTGTTCGCCCTAACAACATTATAACTATTATCTAAGTACTCTCCGAGTGCTCCAATGTCACCTGAAAGAGTAGTCGGAGCTGCCAAAATATCACGTTGAGAAAGTAAAGTTTCTGTCCCATTAAAGCCGCCATAAACATTTACTCCATCTTTGAGTACAAATGAAATAGTCTTCGTTGTAGTGGCAGTGGGAAAATATGTTCCTGCGGCGACCCAAATCTCATCTCCAAAGATTACATTGCTAAAAGCTGATTGAAGATTTGTATAAGCATTTGTCCAACTCAGCCCATTATTGCTACCGGTGGCGGCAGAGTTTACATAGAATCGGGTCGCGTGACTGTAATATGTAGTAGAAAAAAAAATGGCAAGGAATAGTAATTTTTTCATAATTATTTTATTATCGAAATTTATGACTTTATAATTAATTTTTCGTCTGTTTCTCTTAAGTTATGGAGAGCTTGGTTAGTTTGGTGTAGCTCGGCGATTTCTGCCAACGTGAGGCCGCTAAACGCCGTCGCGGCCTTCCGGAGAGGATTTTCTCTGCTTTGGAATAAAGGTAGCGAAATCAACGATTTTTTCTAGCTTGCCAAAGCGGAAAAAATCTTGTTTTCGCGACTTTTGGAAATTTTAGGTTCTAATTACTCTGAACCAGCGATGGCGGTTAGCGGCGGTTACAGGCTGGCGTATTTACTATTGTCAGTTTAAATCCACCCTAAAATAATCAACTCCTTTTTATATTCGTTCAAAGCTTTGTCAACTAATCGTTTTCCGTTGTAAAGTTGTTCGTATGTTCCTCTATCTTCTTCATTACTCGGAAAGTTTGCCGCTGCCGTATCATCTGAAATGTCAAGCAAATGAGTTTTTAAGTCTGTTAAGGTATTAAAAGCGGCAGAAGGTGTATCTGCCTGCCAAAAGTCGTGTAGTACAACTTCATTATTATATTCATTCCATTCAGCGACTGATAATAAATCATTTATTTTGTCGTATGAATATTGTTCTGCAAAATTGATTTCATTTTCTATTTCTATTAGTTCTTGTTCTATTCTTGTTTCTTCAATCCAAAAATCTTCAATAAAGTTTAAAATTTCAGGTTTGGTTTTGTCATAATTTGCAACAGCTCTATTCGGGATTGCTCTATTGTGTGCAATACAATTTCTCACACTTTCAATTGAACTTAATTTTTCTCTAATCTTCTTCAAAAAATCGATATGTCTTTCTTCTAAAATGCCTCTTAAATTAAGATAGTTTCTCAATTCTTCATATTGTTCGTTTGTTTGAATTAAAGGAATAATGTCTTTTATTGGGACTTCTTTCGGTTTGTCAAATTGGTAATAACCTGTAAAAGTGAAATAAAAAAACGGATTTTCATTTCTATCTTCAAACTCTTTATTAGTTGGCTTTTCAGCTGGATACTTTACCTCGTATTCTTCTAAGCTGTCAACTTCAATAGCTTTATATTTATTATAGAAAATAAAAGAAAAAATCTCTCTAATTTTCATTTCAATTTCTGCAATTTCTTTGTAATAAGAAAGATAATCTAATGAGCGAATCTCATCAATAAACTTTACAGCTCTAATAAAGCCAACTTCACTTTTTAATCTTGAAATAAATCCTTCTATAAATTCATCGTATTTTGTTAAATCATATGCAGAAGTGTCAATTTCAATATCAAAGTATAATAGCCTTTCATTTGAAGTAAGAATTCTATTAAGATTAATTTTGAGAAAATATAATGTAGTTCTTAAATCAATTTCAATATACAAGTCATCTTGTAATGTTAAATGCAAAGCATTGCCAATTACTTTAAGAGGTTCAGCTTGATAATTATGAACTATTTGAAAACTGATCTTCATCGTTTACTCAATAATTAGGTTTTCAATATTTCTTTTAATTTCCTCTAATTCTTTATTTGCTTCTGCAATTTTTCTTTCTCGTTCAATTATCGCATTTTCGTAATTTTCGGCAATTTGTAGTTGAACGTCAATAGGCGGAATTGGGATTTTAATTTCCTTTAATTCTTGAACTGAAGCTATGTTTTTAATAACTCCTCCATACGATAATTCATTACCACTAATAAGTTCTTCAATTACTTTTGAAAATATCAATTTAAAATATCTAAAATCTACATCCGTATCAGTTAGACGAATTCTTAACAATGCTTGATTAATTACGCCTTTTCTAAAGTCGTTTGGTATTATAGTAAGTTTGCCTATAGTTCCTGAACAACTCATTAGTATGTCGTTTTCTTGAACAGAAAACATTTCTAACCTTTTAAAATCATCAGGCCTAATGAAATATCTACTTCTGTACGGGTCGTTATTAATGGCATTATATTGTTCATAAACTTGATAGTTTTGAGGTATATCTTCTACAAATATTTCTTTTTTTATACTACCACCAAATGGCCCTCTTTTTAAATTAGCAATTTCTCCTAATGTTTTAATAGGGAATTTTGAAACTAATTTTTTATTTTTTTTTCGTTTTATGTTGCTTTCAACATCTAACTTATTTTCAAGCTCACTTAATCTTGTTATAATTACATTTGATTGCCAATCTTCCGGAATTTCATTCAAATTATTATTTTCAAAATCTCTAAATAAACCAAGAATTCTGGAATTGTCTTGAATTATTTCTCTTTCTCTCCCTTCTTCATTAATTATTCTTTCTCTAGAGAATAAGTCATTTTTGTCTTTAGTATCTCTTCCTGTTGTGTCATAGCCAATTTGTTCGGCTATTGCCATAAAAATTGTATAATCTTCCAAAACTTCACTAGGTGCTTTTTTACGAGCAAAGATCAAACTACTTTTTACACCTGCACCAAAATGGCTAAAGGCAAATTGTGGTAAAGATACTATTGCTGTGATTTGGCATCGTTCCAACAATAAATCTCTTACATAGCTTAAAGTAGAGTTTGTAAGAATACCGTCAGGTAAAACTAAACCCATTCTCCCTGTTCCTTCTTTTAAAAAATCAATACATCTTTCTATAAATAAAATTTCTGTTTTTTGATTCTGTCTGCCTTCCCCTAATTTATATTGGTCAAGATATTTTTCTTCTTTTTCTACTTTTCTAACGGTTGCTCCAAATGGTGGATTTGCCAATAATAAATCAAAATGATTTTCTTGGAAACCTTTATGTAGCTTTTTTATATTTTTTAGAAATGTTAAGCTATCTGTGCTAATTACGTTGGTGTGCCCGTCATCGTGAATAATCATATTCATTTTGCATATACGGGCAATTTGGTCGTTTATCTCAATACCATACAAATTTTTTTCTGCAAATTTGTGCCAAATTTTGTCTGCTTCTTTTTCTTCATAGTCACTTTCACTATCTTTTCTTACTGAGTCTAAAACAGAAAGCAAGAAACCACCACTACCGCAACTTGGGTCAATTACTAAATCGGTATGTTTGGGTTGTAATAATTTGACTGCAAATTCAATAATAGGGCGAGGTGTAAAAAATTGTCCCATTTTACCCTTGAAGTAATCCACCATAAATTTTTCAAAGGCAACGCCCTTGGTGTCAAGGTCTGTTTTGTTTAAAGCCAGACCCTGCAAGTGTTCTACAACGCTATAAATTACCTTTGATTCAAGTCGTATATCTTCTTTAAAAACTTCTTCGTCTTGCTTTTTAGCTTCTTGATAGATTTCGTCAATTCGTACTGCAACTTCTTCTGCAGTCTCATGAGTTCCTATTTGAAAACGATAAAAGTCTTTGTTTTTAGTTCCGTCTTTTTCGTCTTTCATTTTACAGAACAATAATTTTGAAACTTCATCAAATGCTGTTGTAGGTGCAAGTTTACCACCTTGCCAAACTGTGTCGTGGCATTTTTCTAACGCACTTATTAAATCTTCTCTCGTTACAACTTTTAAATCTTTAGCTTTGTCGCCTTTGATAAACTTATACTTAGGTGCCTTGCCATATTTTACAGGAATATCAGCAATTACATTTCTTTCTCTTTCGTTTGGCTTAAATCCTGAAACATCAAAAGCTGTCTTGGTATTTCCTGCAACTACTGAAGCATATTGTGAACGAATACTATTTGCATTTCCAAATGCTTGTTCTATTGCCTGTTTAAATTCAGCATCTGTGATACCTTCTTTCTTGCACTCTACAACTAAAAATGGTTCTTTACATTCATCGTCTGAATAAACAACAATGTCTGCTCTGTCTTCTGGTGTTCTTCTGGGAACCGTAATTTCAATGTCAATACGTTTTGCAGGATATTGATAAGTTTGAACTAGTTCTACAAAATAAGATGCTCTAACTTTCTCTTCTGGATTTTTGAAACTTGTTTGATAATCTCTATTACAATGGTAAGTAATACGGCTTTTATCTTCGTTGAATGAAATTATTCCACTTTTGTCTCCATTTTCAATATTCTGTGAAATTTGTGAAGTATTGTTCATTTATTTTTTGTCAAATTTAATGAAATTAAGTTTTTAAAATTTGGATGTCTTGTATGCTGTCAACTTAAATTCACTTGTAGGGTGGTGGGTGGGCTTTGAATTTGGCAAAGCGTTGGCAATTGTTCATTTATTGTTTACCTTCATTCTGATTCTTGTACCGGCGAACGCTTGCCTGTAACGTGAGGCCGCTAAACGCCGTCGCGGCCTTTCGGAGAGAATTGTGTCTGCTTTGGACGAAAGGTAGCGAAATCAACGATTTTTTCTAGCTTGACAAAGCAGAAAAAATCTTGTTTTTGCGGCTTTTGGAAACCGTTGGTTCAATTCACCGTAAACCCGCGATGGCGGTTAGCGGCGGTTAGTGGTCGTTGCATTTTTTAGTTTCTGTATTAAAATTTCATCACCAATTGTTTCAGCAAATTTCAATGGCGAGTTACCGGCTTTATTGATAGAATTCGGATCTGCATTGTGAAAAAGGAGTAAATCAACCAAATCATAATTTCCCTTTGAATTGAATACAGCTATCCATAAGGGAGTATTCCCAAAAATATTTCTTTCTTCGATGTTAATATTTCGCTCGATTAATTTGTTCGCCAATTTTTTGCAGTCATACTCGCAGGCAAAATGGAGAAGATTAAATCCTTTTTGAAACTTTTTATTTATGTCATTCAGCTTTTCCACCTCTGCAAGAAAGATATCGTTCTGTAAATCATTTTCAAATAAATTTAGCTCATCCACTTCATTCAACGAGGGATGGTTGTGTTTTTTGAACAAATTAAATAAACTCACATTCTATATATTTGGTCGATTCTGATAGTCGCTCGGCAATGACCACTAACGTGAGGCCGCTAAACGCCGTCGCGGCCTTCCGGAGAGAACTTTCTCTGCTTTGAAATAAAGGTAGCGAAACCAACGATTTTTTCAAGCTTGCCAAAGCAGAAAAAATCTTGTTTTCGCGACTTTTGGAAATTTCTGGTTCTAATCACTCTAAACCAGCGATGGCGGATAGCGGCGGTTATGAGCCGTTTGATTTTAGAAGTTTGAAAAATTTCAAGAGTTTGCCCGGTTCCTGCCGATTATCCCAAAATCCAGTAACAATTATTGTGTTACTGTCAAATTGATAAAATATACTATAATGTCCAAGTGATACAACTCTGGTGTTTTTGAATTCCGTTTTCTTTCCTAACTCTGGATTTTGTTTTAGAGTATCAGTTCGCTCTTTGATTTTTGAATTTAATTTTCTTGAATAGTCGAAACTCTGGTTCCTTTCGATCCAATATTCAAAAATTAAATTTCTTTGACGAATAGCCGTTTCAGTCCAAAATAATTTCAACCCAGCCATTCATTATCAGATTTGTAAAGATCATCCTCTGATATATATTTTCCCTGAGCAATATCCTGTTCGCTCATCTCCAACATTTCAATTTGTTCGGATGTTAAATTTACAACATCCTCTGTCTGAGTTGATTCGAAAATATTGCTTATTGCCTCAAGTAACTTTTCATTTTGTGTTACTAAAATGCGATCAATCAGGCTATTTTTAATGTGGTCTAAGGCATTCATGATTTCTCTTTTTGTAAAGGTCGTGATTTGGAAACGGATTTCCAAATGGCTCATAACGTGAGGCCGCTAACCGATCGTCGCGGCTTCCAGAGAGATTATTCTCTGCCGGGACGAAAGGTAGCAAAATCAACGATTTTTTCAAGCTTGCCAAAGCAGAAAAAATCTTGTTTTTGCGACTTTTGAAAAACTGATGGTTCAATTCACCGTAAACCCGCGATGGCGGTTAGCGGCGGTTAGCAGAAGTCCTTACCTTTTTCCATCTAAAATTCTTATCTAACATTTTATCTGTAAATCCTGAGTTTAATATTACAGAAGTGTCGATTACAGCACTTTCAAAAATCGGGAAGATAATATCGGGATATTTTCTTAGATATTTAATTCTATAGAATTTGCCAATATTATTCTTAAAATCGGCTGGCAGGTTTTTGCTAGAATAGAGCTTATAATACTTGTAATTTATATTTATTATGAAGTAGTGTCGTCCAGTTTTCGGATAACTTTTACAAAGGACATATTTTCCTATTATTGTTTCGCCGCTATCTTCAATTTCAAATTTACGTTTGTAAGTTTTGAAAATTAAGGATGAAAGCCATACCACGAAAGCGCTTATTAAAATTGCGTAAATTTTGTTTTTCATGCAATGAATAATTTTAATAACCTCTTAAATTTACGACGTTTTGTCTTGTCCTGAAATACGTTGACCATTTTGGTTATTAATTCAGGCTATATTTTTTATAAATATGTTGTTGGTTCCGATGGGCAAAATCCGGTGTCTGCATGTCCAGGCTGTAATGCCGTCTCTCGGAGTTATAGATCTTGATGGCTTGTTTTACCATTTTCTGCGCCGTTACTAAATTAGGTAAAGTTTTGATGAGTCCGAACTCATATTTCAGGATTCCGTTTACCCTTTCGGCCACTGCGTTTTCGTAGGGATCGTATTGTTGTGTGGTCAGCAGAATATTGTTGGCGGCGGCAAACTCCGCAAATTGCGGGCAACAGTATTGTATTCCACGATCGCTGTGATGGATGATCTGCTGATTTTGGTACGATCGTGCATCCAGCGCCATTTTAAGGGCGTCTATGACCAGTGTGGCGCGCATGTTGGTATCGAGTTTGTATCCCATGATTTTCTTCGAATAGAGGTCGGTTACCAGAGCCAGATAGGCATGGTCGTTTTGTATTTTAATATAGGTTATATCGGCCACCAATGCCTGCTCGGCACGGGTAGGAGTGAGGTCTTTTATCCGATTCGGGGATTTGTAGAATCCATGTTTTGAATCGGTGGTGATGTGATATCGTTTGGTTTTGCGGACCAATAGCCGATGCTTTCTCATAAAATCGAACAGGGGGTCCCTTCCCATCTTGATCCCATGTGCCCGGAGTTCATCAACGATGTCGAGGTAGATCTTCCTGGTCCCGGCCCGGCTTTGCCTTTTGCGGATGTTTTGTATCAGATCTTTAATGATCTCGGCCTGTTCATCCTTTTGCCGATAGGCTGCTATTTTTTGGTAGAAGGCTTGTTTTGATATCCCGAGGCATTCGTAGAGAAGCCTTGTTTTATAAGGTCTTGCTTCTTTTTCTCCACTTCCTTTGCCAATGCCCCGGGTAATGACTTTTTTGCGATGTCGATGCCGCTTTCCAGTTCGACTTCCGCGATGATCTCCTGCTGGAAATTCTTTATAAATTCCAGTTCCTCGATACGCTGTTTCAATTTTTTTATCTCGTCTTTGCTCGACATGGCTTTGCTTCTTTGTTCAAAGGAAAGCATTTTTTTCATCCAATAGTCGATCGAGCTTCTCGAAACGTTATACGTCTTGGCGGCATGATTGGCGGAAATCTGACCATTGGAGATTTTGTCAATGATGGACAGTTTAAGATCGTAGGAGATCTTCTGGTACTCTTTTTTTGGACAGGGTCCTTTCTTCGGTAAGTTCATAGATTGCTAAAAGTGTTTAATTTTTAGTCAACCTATTTTAGGACGAGAGATTGGGTAAAATTGCCAGTAACGCTTCGCGGCTCACGGATCGTGGCGGACATTCGGAGATTATTTTCTCTGCCGAACGTTAAGGAAGTTATGGAAATAATTCGTACTTTCACCGATAACCAGCCATGGCCGTGAGCCGCTGTTAGCAGCAGTTTAAAATTGTTTCAAAAATACTACCTTTACAGTAAAATTAGAATTTTATATGGAAAATCCTACTCATTTGAGGTTTCTTACTGAGGATTTTAGATCAATTAAACTTGCCGATATCACGATTGAGGGAATAACGCTCGTTGCCGGCGAAAATGGTGCGGGGAAAAGCACGCTTTCAAAACTACTATATTATTTATACAAAACTATTGCTAACTATGACCAATTAGTTTCTGAGAAACTTAATGAGGATCTTGGTAATGTGGCACGATTTCTCGAAATAGCGCAAACGGAACTTTTTAACAAAAAATACGATAGGCCAAGACGACAAGAATTTCAAAAAGAGTTTAATGCTCTGAGAAACAATTTATTGGCATATTCGCCGAATGAGCAAATCATGGTTGAGTGGTTGAACTTTGTTGAAAAAATCGAAATTTCTATTTCATTAGAAGGCTTGATGAACGCAGAGGCTCGACAGCGATTGCATTACATTGCAAAGGACGTTATTCGTCGCATGAACCAAAAAGAGCAGTCAGAAAATCCTTTTACTTTAGTGAAACTGCACATCGAATCTTTGTTTAAGGAATCTTTTGGAATACTGGATTCCAGATCCACTAATATATTTCGGAATGAGCTAATCAACGTCTTTCATGACAGCTATCTTCCTAAAAGATTTGAAGTTTACGAATTTGGGCAGCAAATCATTAGTTTGAATAAAAATTATTTATCAATTCCTTATACCATTCAGAATGTCATTTATATTGACACTCCAATGATGCTTGGTATAGAAACTTATGATGAAAATCATTGGGAAGATTTAAATCTTCTTTTAAAAAGAAAAAGTTTAAATTCATTTTCTGAGTTTTCGAAAATTATTAGTAACGAAATTATTGACGGCGAAGCAACTTTTGATGATGGATTTTTATCGATTAACGAATTTGTTTATAAAAGATCTGATGGTTCTATTTTTAATCTATTGGACTGCGCAACTGGTGTAAAATCATTTAGCATTATTCAACTGTTATTAAAAAACGGTTCTTTAAATGATAAAACCTTATTTATAATTGATGAACCTGAATCACATTTGCACCCGCAATGGATTATAGAATATGCTAGATTAATTATTCTTTTGAATAAGTTCATTGGAGTCAAATTTTTCATTGCAAGCCACAATCCTGATATGGTTAGTGCGATAAAAATTATTGCGGAAAAAGAAGAAGTTTTGAATGAGACGAATTTTTATCTAGCAGAAAAATCTTCAAAGCATCATTACACCTTTAAGAACTTAGGTAAAGAGATTGATCCAATTTTTGCATCGTTCAATATTGCTTTTGATAGAATGCATCTTTACGGCGGCGAATAATATGAAGTACTGTGAAAATCTAACAAAAAGCCATGAGAAGTGTCAGTTGTATCCCAACGTTTTGTCAAAAGCATTGGATCTTTTTCAAGGCGAAGGATGTGCTTTGATTGCATCACCATTTAGCTTATCTGACTATATAGTAATAAATGGAGATCAATTGGAAGCAGAATCTACTTTAGCCGCTGGAAAAACTGTCTTTCAAAAAAGTAAATCGGTCGATCTGATTTTTGGCGTAGAAAGCGTAGATGGTAATGTCAAGGAATTTCAATTTGTTGAGCTAAAATTACGGACAAAAAATTTTTTTCATCTCGACAAGTTTAGTTTCAGAGATAAAGTGAATTCAAGCACAATAGCTTTAGGGACTAGCGAAAAAATTTCATCGAAATATTACATCGTTTTTAAAAAGGAGATTTTAAATCAAGCTGAACGATTTTTGTTTAGGATTAATCCAAAACTTAATAACGATTTCAAAGCGATTGATCCCGAAGGTTTACACGCTCTTTTTTTCTAAATTGCTGCTAACGTGAGGCCGCTAAACGCCGTCGCGGCCTTTCGGAGAGAATATTCTCTGCCGAATGAGAGCGAAGTTATGGAAAAATTTGGTTCTATTTACCGCGAACCAGCGATGGCGGTTAGCGGCGGTTACTTGAAGTCGCTTATTTATTCAAATATTCCCCTGCTGTCAATACAGGTATTTTTGAACTTTTAAAATCTTTTTTATTTCGCGTAATGATTACGTCAGCATCATTGTCCATCGCGACAAAATATTGCAAGCCATCTTTAAAATCATCAAAGTCAGAAGCAAGTGCCAACTCAATCGCTTTGTCTTCAAGTGAGAAAACTGTGACTAACACTTTGAACTTTGACAGATACTTCCTTGCGTCAACGTCCTTATGATGTTTTGCGATAGAGTAGTAGGCATTTGCGAATGATAATGACGAGATGCAAAGCTGAATTTCCTTTCTATCGCTTAAGGTAAACAAGTCTTGGGCTTCTTTATAAAAAGGTTCTCGTTTGGCCAGGAGATCAATGACAATGTTCGTGTCTACAAAAACTTTTTCCATTACGAATATTTTCTATCTATATAGTTTCTGTAATCTTTTTTCTCGTCGTAATCATTTGGGATAATACCGGTCAGACTTTCAACCAAAGGACTTACGGACGATTTTTTCTTTGATTCGCGAGTTATCGAATTGAGATAATTCTCGATGAGCTTGGAAAGGCTTACCCTGTGACTTTTTGCATAAGTTTTTGCCTCGTCAATTATTTCCTTGTCAAGATTTAAAGTGAGCTTCGTATTCATAATGAATTAATTTACGTGTAAAAATAATAAATTATTACGTAAGTTAATCAGTAACCGAATTTTTTTGCGATTTCAAGTAACGTGAGGCCGCTAAACGCCGTCGCGGCCTTTCGGAGAGAATTTTCTCTGCTTTGGAATAAAGGTAGCGAAGTCAACGATTTTTTCTAGCTTGACAAAGCAGAAAAAATCTTGCTTTCGCGACTTTTGGAAAAAAGTGGCTCAATTTAACGTAAATCAGCGATGGCGGTTAGCGGCGGTTACTGGAAGTGGCGGCACGTCCTATTGGCAAGTCAAGTGACGACGTTGTTTTCTTCGTTATTTTTTTCTTTTAGCAGGCCAGCCAAGTTGAATCAACGAACGGTTCAATATCCATCGACGAAAATAGTTTGTTTTGGAACCTTGTACCAACCAAAACTTTTGAAGTTTGATTGATAATTATCGAAAATGCCTAAAGCCGACCAATGACTGCTTGCTAAAAACGCCATGCTGATCAAAAACTAATCTTTGCTGCTCGCTTAGATCTAAATATAATGATGTCCCTCGTTTTTAATCGCGATCAGCCGACCAATATTTTTCCTTCCTTGAATGGTATAAAAGAATTGAGAGCAGTTCGGATTTTTTTTGGAGTGACGTTTTTTCAGGTTTCGCGCTCGCCGCCATTTCCAGTAACGTGAGGCCGCTAACCGATCGTCGCGGCTTCCGGAGAGAATATTCTCTGCTGAGACGAAAGGTAGCAAAATCAACGATTTTTTCAAGCTTGTCAAGCAGAAAAAATCTTGTTTTTGCGACTTTTGAAACTGTGGGTTCAATTAACCGTCAGCCCGCGATGGCGGTTAGCGGCGGTTATGTGAGGGTTGAACTTCAAAATCAGCTCTTTTTTACAAATTTTCCTGTTCCGCAATTAACATGTAAATTGACTCTACAAATAAAATAAAAAACGTTTCCTTCGACTCCAGTAATTTCAAAATATCTTTTTTGTCTATTTATTATTTTTTGAAATTCGGTTAGGTTGGAATCATTTTTTAATTCTGGTTTTAGTATTTGAAAACAACATTTATCAAGTTCATTAATTATGTAACCTTCTTCATTATTATCTTCTACTGAAAAATATTTATTGTCTTTTATTTCGAAAGCTGAGACATTTTCTTCCGCAGAATCATAAAACATTTCATACTTGCCGTCTTTGAGCAATGAGCAATTTTGTGCAACACATACCGTACTAATTAGACAAATAAGAAGACTTATAATTACTCTAATCATATTGTGGATGTTTATTCCGGGTGGATTCAAGACCTAATTGCAACAGGTCTTTTGATGTTTAATATTATTGCTAATTTAATCGATGTTTTGAGGCGGCAATCTCTCTTTCCAAAATATATTTCGGTGTTTTATAATTTAGGCATTTCCTTGGCCTGTTGTTTAGCTTGTCCTGGACGATCTTTAGTTGTTCCTCTGTCACTTCATTGAAGTCTGTTCCTTTTGGGAAATAGCGCCTTATGAGGCCATTTGTATTCTCGTTTGTCCCACGTTCCCATGATGAGTAGGGGTGTGCAAAATAGATTTTCATTCCTGTTTGGCGGGTAAGCCATTTATGATTTGCCATTTCCATTCCGTTGTCGTAGGTCATTGATTTTCTGAATATTTTATCATATTTATTGAGCTCGCGTGCAAAGGCCTTGGTGACGGTTTCGGATTTTCTGTTTTCCAGCTTGACCATTATCGTAAATCTGGATTTTCTTTCCACGATCGTTCCTATGGCGCTTTTCTGACCCAGGCCGATGATCAGATCTCCTTCGGTATGCCCGATTTCTTGTCTTAAGAGGACTTCAGCCGGTCTTTCATCCATGCTTACCGCCTCGGGTATGCGACTGTGTTTGGTAAAGCCCTTTCTGGTTCGGTTCCTTCTGCGGCTGTGCTTATAGGGCAGTAGCGCAATGAGTTTTTTGCCAAGCCTGGATTGCCTGTGCCTGTAAATGTGTTGGTAAATCGCCTCGTAGGAGATGGACATTACCGGATCAGCCGGATACCGATCCCGGAGTTCGCCCGAAATCTGTTCCGGTGACAGATCCCTGAGCAGTCCACGATAGACGGCGGCCTTGAGCCTTGAATGGGAATTTATCTTGTCCTTTCCCCGTTTGGTTATATGGACCTGTTCGGCGCAGAAATGGGCCAGGTCGGCCTTATAGACATCTTTGGGGTTTACGACCCATTGTTTGACCTCACGACCTATCGTGGACCGGTTCCTGCCCAGTTGTCTTGCGATATATGAAACGGATTTTTTTTCGGCGAGCAACGTCTCGATTACGATCCTTTCCTTATGACTTAAATGGTTGAATGTTCTCTTCATTTACAACAAATCTATTGATAAGATTTTGTTGCGTTAAGTTCTTGAATTTACCAATTTTTAAAACAATTGCAGGTAACGTTAGGCCGCTAACCGCGCGTTGCCGCCTTCCGGAGAGAGTTCTCTCTGCCGAACGGAAAGGTAACAAAACTTACGATTTTTTCTAACTTGCAAAGTGGAAAAAATCTAAGTTTTGTGGCTTTTGGAAACTGGACGTTCATGCTAACGTGTTGCGGCAATGGCGATTAGCGGCGGTTAGCTGCCGTTACTTTATTTTAAACATTTTTGAGCTTATTTCGACTGTGTCCCTTTTTTTGTAATAAAATATAGTGTCATTGGCGACTTTATTTATTTTGACATATACTTTTTTTCCGATCATCTTTTTTAATAAATCGGTATTTGTATTTACATAGGTCATTTCATATTCACATTCCGAAAGCCAATTAATTTTCGCTTGTACTTCAAATTTTTTTGAAAGACTTTTTTCAATTTGTAAAGTGTCATTTCTGATCACTTTCCAATCTGAGAATATAGGATTTGTATATTTGAAAGTTCCGGTCTTTATATACGCACAGTTTTGCTCACTTTTGCAGCCGAATATTGTAAATGTAATTACGAGCAAAGTTATGTTTTTCATGATAATCACATTTTGATTTAGTCCGGTTTTCGGTAATGGCAGCTAACGTGAGGCCGCTAAACGCCGTCGCGGCCTTCCGGAGAGAATATTCTCTGCCGAACGAAGCGAAGTTATGGAAAAAGTTGGTTCAATTAACGGTAAAGCAGCGATGGCGGTTAGCGGCGGTTACTTGCAGGCCGAAAACACAAAGATTGGCGTGGCAATTTACCTTGTACTCTCTGTTACGAGGTTGGTTCTAAAATTGCCACGGCGCCCGATTTGAAAAACGGTCGTTTTTGAAAA
>NZ_JAAVIY010000001.1 GCF_014748335.1 Flavobacterium selenitireducens | reverse complement strand
GCCTTCCGGAGAGAATATTCTCTGCCGAACGAAGCGAAGTTATGGAAAAAGTTGGTTCAATTAACGGTAAAGCAGCGATGGCGGTTAGCGGCGGTTACTTGCAGGCCGAAAACACAAAGATTGGCGTGGCAATTTACCTGGTACTCTCTGTTACGAGGTTAGTTCTAAAATTGCCACGGCGCCCGATTTGAAAAACGGTCGTTTTTGGAAAAAATAGTGTCAAATCGGGCGCTCGCGCGCAGCGCCGGCTTGCAAGTAACGTGAGGCCGCTAACCGCCGTCGCGGCCTTTCGGAGAGAAACCTCTCTGCCGACTCGAAAGGTAGTAAAACGAAAGATTTTTTCAAGCTTGGCAAAGCAGAAAAAATCTTCGTTTTGCGGTTTATGGAATCATGGGTTCATTTCACTCCAAACCAGCGATGGCGGTTAGCGGCGGTTACCTGCTGTTATATTTTCCTTTCCGTGATTCAATATTTTTAGCCCGTAAACTTGAGAGTATTCTCCTAAAATCCAAGTTGACAATATTACTATTGTGTTTCAAGTTTAGTGGCGGATTAAAATGATTGATTAATTCAATTTCGATGTTATCAAAATCGGAAGTTGGTAAAAAATACATAACCAAGTTGTTGCACATCCATTCTGATAATTTCTGTTCGTCTTTGATATTAAATTTGGTTTTGCCTGTAGTTGGGTCGCTGTCTCTTGGGATTTGTTTGTATCCAAATAATACGCCTAGGCTTTTACGAAGTGTCGAACGTCCGGCATTATTTCCTTTAAAATGTTGTCTAAAGTCTCTTGTCCGTAAACTGCCACTTGCAATCCCTGTATAAATCACTTGTAGTCCTTCAAAACTTGTCAGAATAGGTTTAATTGAAGCTATCGGTAAATTTGAATTTTCCTTTAAACACAAAATATAGTTGCCCGAACTATTTGCAATATTTGTTTCGCTGTCTGTTTTAGGGTCGAAACGATTTATTTTGAAAGTATCAAGGTTTGACCTCAAATCTTTAGTTTTTTGGATTTCCGCGATTTGCTTCTCAACCTTTACTGACTTTGCCATAACTTTAGTCGTTTCATTTGCTTCAGGCTTATAACTACTGTCACTAATTTTAATTTGTCCTGAACGAATTAGTGCTTCAAAGTCTGAAACGGTGTAGCCATCTTTTTTTGAACTAAAGTCGGAATAATGAAAACCAATCTTGCGAATTTTTCCTCTAATTCCTTTTTGCTTTTCTGGTGTCGCCACAACTTTTTCTGAGATGAGCTTTTTGATTGTTAGGATTTCCGAATTCGTGAATGTATTTCTTCCTTTCATTACTTTTCAGTGTTAGTAGCAACGGTCAACAATAATAGCAGGTAACGTGAGGCCGCTAAACGCCGTCGCGGCCTTCCGGAGAGAATTTTCTCTGCTTTGGAATAAAGGTAGCGAAATCAACGATTTTTTCTAGCTTGCCAAAGCGGAAAAAATCTTGTTTTCGCGACTTTTGGAAATTCATAGTTCTCATTACTCTAAACCAGCGATGGCGGTTAGCGGCGGTTATCGCCTCGGCCGAACTAAGTATTACTTTAATTTTATCCAAATAGTGATTATTAAATCTTTCGATAGTATTTTCGAAATACATTTCTGAGTCGCTACTGGAATATTTCTGCACTACGACTTGAATATCTCTGCGGTGCTATTTGAATATCTCCGCGGTGCAATTTTAATTTAATAGGTAGCAATTGGATTTAAAATATCTCCGCGGTACAATTTGAATTCTCCACGTCGCAATTGGAATATCGCAGCGGCGCAAAAAGAATATTTCTGCAGCAAAACGGATAACATAAACGCCCGATATGTTTTTTGGTAGGTAGGAGGAAAGTCGTGCTTTTTTAGCGGCTGGGCGATAACGTGAGGCTGCTAAACGCCGTCGCGGCCTTCCGGGGAGAATTTTCTCCGCTTTGGAATAAAGGTAGCGAAATCAACGATTTTTTCTAGCTTGACAAAGCAGAAAAAATCTTGTTTTCGCGACTTTTGGAAATTTCAGGTTCGAATTACTCTAAACCCGCGATGGCGGTTAGCGGCGGTTAGCTGAAGCCCTAATATTACAATCATTTACTTTATTTCTAGTTAGCGAATCGTATCTCTGCCGATATATGTAGTCATTTTGGTAATTTGAATTAATAACATATTCCACATATCTAAAATCTTTTGAATTATTGGAGAGTGTGTTTTTCAAATCGATAACCCCTGCACTTCTAATTTCTATGGAATTAGTTTTCTGCCGGTTTCCCTTATCGTCACAAAAATAATATTCATCTTTTGGATTTGTATTTCCGTCAAATTTTTCAGCTAATATTATTATTCCGTCCTTTGGAAAGGAAATAGTTATTTTATCATTTTCGATGACGTATTTTTCACCGCATTGTTGGTCATAAATAATCCTAAGTATTCCGGTTTGTTCCTTTGAAATAAGAAAAACTTTTGGAGATGTGTAATTATAAAGATAGAGGAAAATAAAAGTAATAGGAACATATCCGACTATTGGCAAAGTAGTGGTGAGCAATTTTTTTTTCAATTCTTGATTTGATAAAGCCACTAAGACCGTTCCGACCAGATAAGGAATCCAAGTAAAAACCAGCAAATAGAAACTCATAACGCTAATAATCCATGATAGTACTATCAGAGTAAAGCCAATGTAAAAACTTAAATCATATCGTTTCATTTGAGGACGATTTTTTTTCAGGGTTTCAGCTAACGTGAGGCCGCTAAACGCCGTCGCGGCCTTTCGGAGAGAGTTTTCTCTGCTTTGGAATAAAGGTAGCGAAATCAACGATTTTTTCAAGCTTGCCAAAGCAGACAAAATCTTGTTTTCGCGGCTTTTGGAAATTTCAGCTTCTAATTACTCTAAACCAGCGATGGCGGTTAGCGGCGGTTGTGCGAAGGTCTTTCAATCCCAGCCGCCGCAAGTCAATGAAAGAAATTCCCAATTCGCGCTTTGATAATTCAGTCTTTTAGCTTGTGCGAGATCTTGACAACCTGATGGAATATAAATTTTCTTCGTTATATTTTTACTCAATCCCCGATAGAAAAATATTTGAGCGTCATCTTTTTGGTTCAAGTTTACTGCGTGGTCAAAATCTAAAATTGCCTTGTCGTAGTCTCGTGTCACAAAATATAGAATTCCCCTTTTTGCATATATATCAGCGTTATCGTTTTCATTGTTTAATATTTGGGATAATCTCTGAATTTCAGCATTTACCTTTTCGTTAATCTCAATGTTTGAGATCTCTGACGATATAATTTCAACTGCTTGGGAATACCCTAAACAAGTACAAAGCAAAAAGGCCAATCGTAAATAGATTTTCATGTTCGTCATTATTAGACTTTCGCACAACGTGAGGCCGCTAACTTCTCGTTGCGGCAATCGGAGAGAATATTCTCTGCCGAACGCAGACGAAGTTATGGAAAAAAGTGGTTCTCGCTAACGAAAAACAGCAATGGAAGTTAGCGGCGGTTGTATGCTGTTTCTCTATTTTGTCTTTCGTTCAAACCTGCGTTTCGACCTTTCAAATGCTGTTTTTTCCCAAGTAGAATCAAAATCTTCCCAAAAAACTCGAATCGTATAGCTTAAGTTTGAGAACCAAATTACAACATATAGATCATCAAATTTAAAAGCAATATTGTTGTTGTCATAATCCGAGTTTAAGAATTTCTTGTTCCCTTGAATAGCGTGTTCAATCTTATCTAAAAATTCAAGTGCCTTAAACTTCTCGAAATTTTTGAATTTAAATCCTCTGTAATCTACACCGTTTTCATTTTGATAACTTCCGTAAAATCCCAAAATCATTCCTTCCAAATTTAAATCTGGACATCGATAAAGAATTGTTGTCAGTTCTCCTGAACTTGCAGCTGCTAAAGGAATCGCTTCAAATTTTACGACACTTTCGGACTCCCCAATTACTCTTTCGTATAGAAAGGATTTCGAATGATAAAGCGCAATGTCTTTACTAAACTCTTTTAGCCTGAAAAAGATTTTGACTTGTCTGTCTCACTTGCCCGATTGCAATTTGATAGGACGTCAATAGGATTACTAGCGCGACTTTCGAAATGTTCATATTTGTTTGTTCGTTAATCAGTGACAGTTTTAATGAAATAGCATACAACGTGAGGCCGCTAAACGCCGTCGCGGCCTTCCGGAGAGAAATTTCTCTGCCGAACGCAAGCGAAGTTATGGAAAAATTTGGTTCTATTTACCGCGAACCAGCAATGGCGATTAGCGGCGGTTGGCAGAAGTGCGCTAACTTCCTAAACCATTTCTTGTGGCAATTGCAACACTTATAAAAAGGCAAATTGCCGAAAAGATCAGTCCTGTAAAAAAGCCAAATAATATTTTATATATTTTTTTTCCACTTATTAAATTCCAGAAAATAGTAACAGCTAAAAATGGAGCGAGAAAGGCTAAATACCAAAAGAACTCACCAACTAAATCTATTATTTCAGCGTTCATTATTTCTGACCGAATTTTTTGCTAAGCTAAATATTTAATTGTTCATCTTTTGATTTCTTTTCGGATAAAACTCGATGAAATGAGAAGTACCTGAATTAATTTTTTTGTTTGTTGGGTTTCATTTCCATTAGGAAATAAATCCGTCTCTCAATTTTAAATGAATACTTAAAAGTTGGCGGTTTTTATTATATGAGAACTCTAAGATTACAGCACCAAGTAAGTTAATAGTTTCATCTTAGGTAGTCTTTTGGCGGTCGTTCACGCATTTCTGCCAACGTGAGGCCGCTAACCGATCGTTGCTGGCTTTCGGAGATTGTACTCTCTGCCGAACGCGGACGAAGTAAAACTAATGAATTTTTCTAGCTTGAAAAAGCAGAAAAATTCTTAGTTTTACGGCTTTGGAAAAAGCACTTCATTTTACCTGAAACCCAGCAATGGCGGTTAGCGGCGGTTGGCGGCAGTTAAAATTAATTTACTTCTAGATTGTAGACTTTGCCGTCATTATCATGACCAATTAATTCACCATGTCCTTGCCACTCAACTGTAATGTATTTGTCTTGTCCATTTAATGTAATGTTGCCACTTCCGGATTCGGAATTGACATCTACAGTTCCTGTAACTTCACTTCCATCTCCGTCCTTTCCAATTACGTCATAGTGATAATTTGATGGTGTTGATCTGGGACTTTTTCTGTAGCCTAGAGTTGGATGATAAAGACTATCGAAAACTTTACAGGCAAGCATATCGTTAATATGATCTTCGTATTTGTCTAAATTTAAACCGTCTTTAGCTTCTGCAATTTTACGTGGTTCTATAATTTGCCAGTTAACTATATTTATAATTACTAGCACCAAAAACAATGTTGCCAAAGATGTCTTTAAAAACTTCAACTTAGTAAAAAAACTAATTATTAAAAATAGTACAACCACTAAGGTTGAATAGAAAATGAACTCGGATCCGAAGAAATTAAATCTATGAACATCGCTTGGACTTTGAGTAAATGCTCCAACCCAAGGATCTTGGATACTTCCTCTTTGAAGGTATGAGTTTTGAGTTTTGATTCGGAAACTTGTTAAAATAGATTCTGAGTTTTTCAATTTTCCAACTCTGGCATATAATTGTTCGAGCGATGAAATATTTGAAAATCTAACTTGGGCATCGTTAAATATTTTATCAGCAGCAGCTGAATATTCGTTCTGTAAGTTTTCAATTTCCGATGCTCTGAAAAATATGCCTCTGTAACTCATCTTGTGTGGATTTGTCGATATTAATTGCCGCCAACGTGAGGCCGCTAACCGAAGTGGCGGCTTACGGAGAAAGTATTCTCCGCCTGAACGAAAGGTAGCAAAACTTTTGATTTTTCCTAACTTAAAAAGTTGGGAAAATCAATGTTTTGTGGCTTTGAAAACTTGGACTTCCGGTAACACAATTCCCGCCATTTTGGTTAGCGGCGGTTGGCGGAAGTGCAAATTATTCAATAATCTTGATGTATTCTATTTTCACCAAAATCAAGCTGTGATTTTTTGACTCTTTGTTTTCCTGGAACAAACCCGTAATTTCAATAAATTCCTTATTTTCTTTGTAATTGTACTCATAGCGAGATTTCTTTAAATTTATCTCAACCGCGTTCAGATATAGATGATTGTCAAAATCTTCGCGATTAAGGAACAGCGCATCATCATTAAATGCTCTTCCAAAATATCCCTGAGTTTTTATTCTCTTACCGTAAAATAATTCCGGGTTGGAGATTAGTCTAATTAATGAAACAGATTGCGCTTCAGGTAATTTTTTGGTTTCCTCAATCGTATCAGTTATTTGGGAAAACACGGAATTGCCCGCAAGAAGCAAAATTCCAAATAAAATAGTTTTTTTCATCGATAGTGATTTATGCATTTCCGCCAACGTGAGGCCGCTAAACGCCGTCGCGACCTTTCGGAGAGAATTTTCTCTGCTTTGGAATAAAGGTAGCGAAATCAACGATTTTTTCTAACTTGACAAAGCAGAAAAAATCTTGTTTTCGCGACTTTTGGAAATTTCCGGTTCTAATTACTCTGAACCAGCGATGGCGTTTAGCGGCGGTTACTTGCAGGCCGAAAACACAAAGATTGGCGTGGCAATTTGCCTGGTATTCTCTGTTACGCGATTGGCTCTAAAATTGCCACAGCGCCCGATTTGAAAAATGGTCGGTTTTTGAAAAAAATAGTGTCAAATCGGGCGCTCGCGCTCAGCGCCGGCTTGCAAGTAACGTGAGGCCGCTAAACGCCGTCGCGGCCTTTCGGAGAGAGTTTTCTCTGCTTTGGAATAAAGGTAGCGAAATCAACGATTTTTTCTAGCTTGCCAAAGCAGAAAAAATCTTGTTTTCGCGACTTCTGGAAATTTTAGCCTCTAATTACTCTGAACCAGCGATGGCGATTAGCGGCGGTTACTGGAAGTGGCGGCACGTCCTATTGGCAAATCAAGTGACGATCTTGTTTTCTTCGTTAATTTTTTTCTTTTAGCAGGCCAGCCAGGTTGAGTCAACGAACGGTTCAATATCTATCGACGAAAATAGTTTGTTTTGAAACCTTGTACCAACCAAAACTTTTGAAGTTTGATTGATAATTATCGAAAATGCCTAAAGCCGACCAATGACTGCTTGCTAAAAACGCCATGCTGATCAAAGACTAATCTTTGCTGCTCGCTTAGATCTAAATATAATAATATCCCTCGTTTTGATCGCGATCAGCCGACCAATATTTTTCCTTCGTTAAATGGTATAAAATTAGAGAGAAGTTCAGATTTTTTTTGGAGTGACGTTTTTTCAGGTTTCGCGCTCGCCGCCATTTCCAGTAACGTGAGGCCGCTAAACGCCGTCGCGGCCTTCCGGATAGGATTTTCTCTGCTTTGGAATAAAGGTAGCGAAATCAACGATTTTTTCAAGCTTGCCAAAGCAAAAAAAATCTTGTTTTCGCGACTTTTGGAAATTTTACGTTCTAATTACTCTGAACCAGCGATGGCGGTTAGCGGCGGTTACTTGCAGGCCGAAAACACAAAGATTGGCGTGGCAATTTACCTTGTACTCTCTGTTACAAGGTTGGTTCTAAAATTGCCACGGCGCCCGATTTGAAAAACGGTCGTTTTTGGAAAAAATAGTGTCAAATCGGGCGCTCGCGCGCAGCGTCGGCTTGCAAGTAACGTGAGGCCGCTAAACGCCGTCGCGACCTTCCGGAGAGAAATTTCTCTGCTTTGGAATAAAGGTAGCGAAATCAACGATTTTTCTAGCTTAACAAAGCAGAAAAAATCTTGTTTTCGCGACTTTTGGAAATTTCTGGTTCTAATTACTCTGAACCAGCGATGGCGGTTAGCGGCGGTTACTTGCAGGCCGAAAACACAAAGATTGGCGTGGCAATTTACCTGGTACTCTCTGTTACAAGGTTGGTTCTAAAATTGCCACGGCGCCCGATTTGAAAAACGGTCGTTTTTGGAAAAAATAGTGTCAAATCGGGCGCTCGCGCGCAGCGCCGGCTTGCAAGTAACGTGAGGCCGCTAAACGCCGTCGCGGCCTTCCGGAGAGAATATTCTCTGCTTTGGACGAAAGGTAGCGAAATCAACGATTTTTTCAAGCTTTCCTAAGCAGAAAAAATCTTGTTTTCGCGACTTTTGGAAATTTTAGCCTCTAATTTCTCTAAACCAGCGATGGCGGTTAGCGGCGGTTAGGCGCTGGCCGAATTCAAATTTCTAGCCCCAGAAGCATCCGAGTTTATCCTCTTTTACAACATCTACAAATTCTTTAAGGCTCTTTACCCTTGGCAAGGGTTTATAGTTATGCCATTTTAAATCAGACATTAGCCAAAAGATTTTCCACGTATTTTCTTTTTTTACAAATGTGGCTTTTGCAACATAATATTCTGCTTTTTCTTTAGGATTAGTCCAACTCGGACGAATTTCAAATATGATTACATTTTGGCCATCCACTTTATAACCAATATCTAACTGGCTTCGAATTTCTTCTCGAGGTCGTGCAGATATAAGATAGCTCTCCATAACTTCAATTATTTCAATCTCATTCTCAAATTCTAAAGCCATGTGATATTTTTGGTTTATTTCGATATTCGGTTTGTTCCTCGCGCGTACGCGGCTTGCGCCTAACGTGAGGCCGCTAAACGCCGTCGCGACCTTCCGGAGAGAAATTTCTCTGCTTTGGAATAAAGGTAGCGAAATCAACGATTTTTTCTATCTTGCAAAGTATAAAAAACTTTGTTTTCGCGACTTTTGGAAAACTGATGGTTCAAATCACCGTAGACCCGCGATGGCGGTTAGCGGCGGTTACCAGCCGTAGCATCACATTCTTTATTATTTATAAATTTTGAAAACTTTAAAAAAGAATAAATCGCTGTAATCATAAAAATTGTAATTATAGCGAAAAATAAACTTTCAGTATCGTTTTTTCCCACAGTGATAAACAATAGAATTGGAATAGTTATGAATGAAGCAAATCTTAATAAAAAGGAATTTCTTATTAAATATATTAAGTTTAGACATTCAGCTAAAAAATTGAGTAAAGAAAGTAATAGAGAACCAACAACAATAATCAAGAAATTTATCCACCAAGAATTATATATATTTTCTAAAGGTGAAAGAATTTGAACATAAATGCAACTGAGAATTGCAGTAATTATGAAAGATCGAAGCGCGAGTTTAGATAAATAAAGAAAGGTGGTTTTCATTTCATCGTTTTTTCAGCTATGGATGGTAACGTGAGGCCGCTAAACGCCGTCGCGGTCTTCCGGAGAGAATTTTCTCTGCTTTGGAATAAAGGTAGCGAAACCAACGATTTTTTCAAGCTTGCCAAAGCAGAAAAAATCTTGTTTTCGCGACTTTTGGAAATTTTAGGTGCTAGTTACTCTCAACCAGCGATGGCGGTTAGCGGCGGTTGGCTGCCGTTTCTATATTTCCAAAGATTTGTTGATTTTTAATTTCTTTTTTAAAATGGAATATTGAGATTTAGTGAGCGGCCCAAATGTTGAATCGACTTGCTTATTTATAATATAATATTCCGCAGTAAAATTTTGGGCTAATTGATCCAGTTTTTTCCAAGACCTTTTTGCTAAGTTGAGCCGGGCCATTAATGAATCTTGATTTACTCTCTTAGCGATAATAAATTTGTCATCTACTGCATATTCGGTCACATGCCCAAAGACAGGATTACTTTTCACATTCCAACTAAAATCTTTTCCGATCGCTCTGCATCCCATTTGAGTCGAGTGGACAAAGTACCCAGATCCTAAATCAAGTGAATTCTTACAATTATAAAAGCTTAAAATGAGTAATATGTAGAATAATTTTTTCATTGTTGATATATACGAGATTTTTTCGAAATGGCAGCCAACGTGAGGCCGCTAAACGCCGTCGCGGCCTTCCGGAGAGAAATCTCTCTGCCGAACGCAAGCGAAGTTATGGAAAAAGTTGGTTCAATTTACCGCAAACCAGCGATGGCGGTTAGCGGCGGTTACTGGAAGACTTAGATTTTAGGTTGCTTTTTGTAATTCATAATCAACTGCCGAATCATTTGGTTAAATGAATTTGTTGATTTGAGATTTTGAATGCTTTCGCCTAATGTGTTTATAATTAGTTCTCTTTCGGCGACATTCATTTTGAGCTGATCATTATACTTTGAATCAAAGACCATCGCAGACGCATAAATCTCTTTCATGTTTTCATCGCCTTCGCAAAAGATATTGAATAGAGTTTCGTTATTCGGCAACAACTTTACGCTGTCCCAGATCAATATAACTTTTGTCATTGCCGGTAAGCTACCTCTTTGGGGCGATTCCATGAATATTTCTCTATTCCATTTGCCGAATTTTTGAAACATTGCAGCTTGCGTATAATTTGCACCCAGAACGGCATTGAACTTAACTTTGTTTACTTTAAGGTGCAATGTATCCAAGGTAATAATTTCTTCAACTACGCTAATACTCGCATATCCATTTTCGTAAATATATGGATTGTAAGAATTCTGAGTTTTATGACGTTTACCAACAGCCTTTGATGAAAGTATAGAACTCTCTATTTCGATTTTGTTAGCACTTTTAGAAGTGCTACAGCTTAGCGCACCAAATATCAAGATAATTATACTAAATCTCATAGTAAGGAATTTTAACAGTGTCATTTCTGATGTCTGGTGTCCAAAGCTTTCCAGTAACGTGAGGCCGCTAAACGCCGTCGCGGCCTTTCGGAGAGAATTTTCTCTGCCGAACAAAAGCGAAGTTATGGAAATAATTGGTTCAATGAACCGTAAACCAGCGATGGCGGTTAGCGGCGGTTATAAGCCGTTTTAACTTATGCCCAATAAAGGCTTGGCTAATTCAAAAATTCCTGACGATGTTAAGCTAGTGAAAATAGGTAGCCCAACATTCTTAATCATCGTTCCAATATTTAACAATTGTGGGCTGATGTCGTTGGCTTTTTCAAGTTGTTTGATCGCATAGCGCATTTCAAGATCAAAATCCTCGCGTAAATTTGCGTCAAGTTTCTCCAAGTCTTTTTTTAGAATTTCAAAAAGATTCTTAATATCTTCGGATTTAAAAGAAATAGTCTGGCGTTGTTTGGAATGATTGGAATTTTGTTGAATTTGAATCGGAGCATTTACGTCGCCAGTTTTTATTGAATAAGTTCCTATATTTTCTTTTCCTTCTTTCATATCTAACCACCTTTCTATTATTTCAGCGTGAGCTTTTTTTCCGAGCTTTGTTTTTGGTAAAATTACGTAACGAATTTGATATAAGAATCCAGATTTATCTCCCGCATATTTCGATAGATGATATTCCAAAAATAGAGGAACTTTATAAATTGGTTTAATCAAATACATAGTTGATCGGAACTTCATATCATATTCGGCGTCGCTCGCAGGTCGTTCAACTTTTGCAAAGTCTAATATTCCTGCTCCATGGTTTTGAACAACATTATGACTAATTACGTCTCCAAAAAATGGGATGTCAAATTCGTGAGCAACTTTTCCTTCTTCCGCGATTGAGTAAAACTGTTTCATTCATTCTTTTTTTCGAAAGTATAAAAAATGGAGGGAGACTTTCTCGGATTTCGTTTAAAAAATGGCTTATAACGTGAGGCCGCTAACCGATCGTGGCAGCGTTCCGGAGACGGATCTCTCCGTCGAGACTAAAAGTAGTAAAAGCAATGATTTTTTCTAACTTTTTTTGTTGGAAAAAATCTTGCTTTTACGGCTTGGAAAATGTATGTTTGTAACTGCTCATCCCGCTGCCATGGCGGTTAGCGGCGGTTAGCGGTAGTCGCTTTACCTATTAACTTTGCCATTTTGATCAATAAAAATTTGATCTGTTTCTCCGGACAAGTTGCCATCAACGACACCGTATATTTCGCAGGTTCCGAAATTGGATATATTTCCATTTACCATTCCATAAACAATTGCTCGTGATCCTTTGTCGATTGAAAGATTGCCATTCAACATTCCGTTTATAACAAATATGACAGAATTGCGGACAACAACATTTCCATTAATCATTCCAACAAGATTTGTTTCAACTTCAATTGTGAAGTCAGAATTGTATTTTTCGTTTAATATTTTCATTTTATTATAATTTGGAATCTTTTATGGTTATTTGTTCACACGGTCAGGCGATTACCGCTAACGTGAGGCCGCTAAACGCCGTCGCGGCCTTCCGGAGAGGATTTTCTCTGCTTTGGAATAAAGGTAGCGAAATCAACGATTTTTTCTAGCTTGACAAAGCAGAAAAAATCTTGTTTTCGCGACTTTTGGAAATTCATAGTTCTCATTACTCTAAAGCTGCGATGGCGGTTAGCGGCGGTTATGAGCCGTTTAAATTGGTTTCCAGCTTTTATTAAACTTTCTTTTCTCTTTTATAATTAGACCGAAGTCAACATTAAAAATAAAACCTCCTTTAGAATTAAGGTTATCCAAAATTAGACAGAAGGCAATTAATAGTTCTTTTTCAGAACTTTTATTTGCAATTATCTCATAAGAGTCAGCTAAGAGGTAATTGATAGCTTCTTTTTCCCAATAAGCAATTTGAACATCATTCTTAAAAACGGAAACTTTCCTTTCTTTATGACGATACAACTCATATATATCGTCGCCTTTTTTTAATTGAAATTTTGTTTTCCAAACATTTTTTGACACCAACTGATATCTTTCTCCATCCGGCATTTCAATTTTATATTTTGGATAATCAATATAGAAAGATTTGAATGTTCTAAAATATGGCTGAAGTTCATTTGGCTTATAAACATTAATAATTGAGCTTGAGAAAGCATCCGTTTCGGCATAAAATTCTTCTCTTTTATTTATAAAGATTTTATATTGACTCCCGACGGAAATAGAATGTTGTTTTATAAGGATTTTTGTCATAAATGGCTCATAACGTGAGGCCGCTAAACGCCGTCGCGGCCTTTCGGAGAGAGTTTTCTCTGCTTTGGAATAAAGGTAGCGAAATCAACGATTTTTTCAAGCTTGCCAAAGCAGAAAAAATCTTGTTTTCGCGGCTTTGGAAAAGGTGGTTCTATTACCCAAAAACCAGCGATGGCGGTTAGCGGCGGTTACCAGAAGTTGCTATTTCCTTAAAGCAATAATCTCAAAACATCCAAAACTATCATCTGCTAAAAAATTTTCAATTTCGCCGGAATATTGGAAGAGTATATTTGAAATCTGATCAGTTTTTAAATTTCCGGTTCTGATCCAAATTACTTTTGGGGGAAAACCATATAACGAGTTCAGATCATTGAAATCTGAATCCTGGGTAACTATTACAAAATATTTTCTTTCGCGAAATCCCAAATTTTTCTATCCGAACTGTCTATCAATTTTTCTTGTTTGACAGTCGAAGAATGATCAAATATTTCGGGCAGTAATTTTAAAATGCGATGTGATATATTTTGGTCGAACAATAACTTCATACCGCAATCTGATAGATTTTGTTTTCTCTGTCAGCAGCATAACTAAGAGCGGCGAAAATATCATCTTGATTTAGGTCATCAAAGTCAGATAAAATTTCCTGCATCGTCATTCCCGAAGCTAGCCATCCTAAAATATCACTTACAGTGATTCTCATTCCACGAATTGAAGGTTTTCCTCCTCGTTTTCCAGGTTCAATTGTAATTATCTCTTTGTAATCTTTCATGACCAATCTTTTCGTAAATGTACAACTTAATTTCTTTCGAATTTATTGTTGATGGGTTTGGCAATTTCTGGTAACGTGAGGCCGCTAACCGATCGTCGCGGCTTTCGAAGCCGATTATTATCTGCGACGACTAAAGGTAGCAAAACTTTTGCTTTTTTCTAACTTGCAAAAGTGGAAAAAGCATAGTTTTGCGATACTGGAAACGGCACTAAAATTCACCCGAGACCCGCGATGGCGGTTAGCGGCGGTTGGTAGCCGTTAAAATTTCTTTTTAAAAAGTTTCAAACCAATCACATCCTTTCTAATTTCTTTTCTCCATCTTTTAGATTGCAAATCTATTGACTTCAGAATTTCGAAATTATAGGCTTCAATAATTTTTCCCTCGGGGGCTACACAACCAAAATCATAATATTTAAAATTAAATTTATTTTCTGTGATACTGTCAGTAGAATATCTTACCGGAGCAATGCTTCCTATTAATAACAAAAGCCTTTTATTATTTTGAATATCTGATTTCGCCAAATCTTGTGCTTCGTTTTCAGTCTGAGCAAAAAATATTTTTTCAGCGCCACTACCTTTAAAATAATCCTCATTCGTTGTTTGTGAAAACAGTTTTCCAAACGACAGCACCATTATTATTGTGAATGAATAAAGACGTGAATTCATACGAGATTTTTTTATTAATGGCTACCAACGTGAGGCCGCTAAACGCCGTCGCGGCCTTCCGGAGAGAATTTTCTCTGCTTTGGAATAAAGGTAGCGAAATCAACGATTTTTTCTAGCTTGCCAAAGCTGAAAAAATTTTGTTTTCGCGACTTCTGGAAATTTTAGCCTCTAATTTCCCCGGACCAGCGATGGCGGTTAGCGGCGGTTACTGGAAGTGGTGGCACGTCCTATTGGCAAATTAAGTGACGATTTTGTTTTCTTCGTTAATTTTTTTCTTTTAGCAGGCCAGCCAGGTTGAGTCAACGAACGGTTCAATATCTATCGACGAAAATAGTTTGTTTTGAAACCTTGTACCAACCAAAACTTTTGAAGTTTGATTAATAATTATCGAAAATGCCTAAAGCCGACCAATGACTGCTTGCTAAAAACGCCATGCTGATCAAAGACTAATCTTTGCTGCTCGCTTAGATCTAAATATAATAATATCCCTCGTTTTGATCGCGATCAGCCGACCAATATTTTTCCTTTCTTGAATGGTATAAAAGAATTGAGAGAACTTCGGATTTTTTTTGGAGTGACGTTTTTTCAGGTTTCGCGCTCGCCGCCATTTCCAGTAACGTTAGGCCGCTAACCGAGCGTTGCTGGCTTTCGGAGATTGTACTCTCTGCCGAACGCGAACGAAGTAAAACTAATGAATTTTTTTAGCTTGAAAAAGCAGAAAAATTCTTAGTTTTACGGCTTAGGCAAAAGCACTTCATTTTACCTGAAACCCAGCAATGGCGGTTAGCGGCGGTTACCAGAAGGCTCAATTATTTAGGAATATATCCTTTTTCAAATTCATTGATTAATTTTGCGATTTCCTCTTTTCTATTTTTGTCGACGTCGAGAATTATTATTTCTTTAATTTCTGATTTATCATTTTCAGTCGAATAAATACCAAACCAAATTCCACTTTCAAAATTCTCAATTTCAGTTGTTAGAATTGTATGTTTTGGTAATGGATAATTCTCAACACTTCGCACCAAAATTTCTTCGTCGGCTAAATCATGGATCAATTTGCTTTGACTTCCAACAGCATGTATAAACCCAACATTTCGATCGATTGATTTTCTTAAGATTTCATCATAATAATTGGTGTTTTTCAAATTTGAAATAATTATTAAGCACCAATTTTTTGAAGGGAAATCACGAATCCAATTTTCAGCAGTATTGTATTCGATTATTTTAATTTCTCGAGTGTTCATTTTTTACGATTTTCCTAGAGCTTTCTGGTAACGTGAGGCCGCTAAACGCCGTCGCGGCCTTCCGGAGAGAACTTTCTCTGCTTTGGAATAAAGGTAGCGAAATCAACGATTTTTTCTAGCTTGACAAGCAGAAAAAATCTTGCTTTCGCGACTTTTGGAAATTTTAGGTGCTAGTTGCCCTGGACCAGCGATGGCGGTTAGCGGCGGTTACTGGAAGTGGCGGCACGTCCTATTGGCAAATCAAGTGACGACGATGTTTTCTTCGTTATTCTTTTTTCTTTTAGCAGGCCAGCCAGGTTGAGCCAACGAACTGTTCAATATCTGTCGACGAAAATAGTTTGTTTTGGAACCTTGCCAACCATAACTTTTGAAGTTTGAATGATAATTATCGAAAGCGCCGAAAGCCAACCAATGACTGCTTGCTAAAAACGCCATGCTGATCAAAGACTAATCTTTGCTGCTCGCTTAGATCTAAATATAATGATGTCTCTCGTTTTTGATCGCGATCAGCCGACCAATATTTTTCCTTCGTTAAATGGTATAAAATTAGAGAGAAGTTCAGATTTTTTTTGGAGTGACGTTTTTTCAGGTTTCGCGCTCGCCGCCATTTCCAGTAACGTGAGGCCGCTAAACGCCGTCGCGGCCTTCCGGAGAGAAAATTCTCTGCGTTGGAATAAAGGTAGCGAAATCAACGATTTTTTCTAGCTTGACAAAGCGGAAAAAAATCTTGTTTTCGCGACTTTTGGAAATTTCTGGTTCTAATTTGTCTGAACCCGCGATGGCGGTTAGCGGCGGTTACAAGAAGCCAGAATTAATTGGTTTTTTCAAGTTTTTCTAAAATTTTATTTTCGATACTATCAGAATAAATTGTTTCTAAAAACTTGCCTTTTATTTTGAAGGAAATCGGCTTTTTATTAATTGTTCGCCAATTGTTCCATTTTGTAGAATAATTCAAACTGTCAATTCTGAATTTCTTATCGCTAACTTTTAATAGCAAAGAATCCTTCGTAGCAGTCCATTTTCCTTTCATTTTCATCGAACAGTTTATCAAAATAAACGTCGAGTCACTTTTTAAATCTAATGACGTACCGACAACCCATGAATCATAAACGATTGACCTGAAAGCTCGGTCAACTAAGTTTGTCTGATAGGTTTTATATTTGCCGGTAAGTTCTGGCTTTTCGCCACGGCAACCAAACATCAGCGACACGATGATGATGATGATTAAAAAAACAATGGGATTCTTCATCACTTTAAGGTTTCGTGCGATTGGACTGGTTTCTTGTAACGTGAGGCCGCTAAACGCCGTCGCGGCCTCCTGGAGAGAATTCCCTCTGCCGAGATGAAAGGTAGCAAAACCAATGATTTTTTCAAGCTTGCCAGAGCAGAAAAAATCTTAGTTTTGCGGCTTTTGAAAAAGACTGGTTCTAATAAACGTGCACCAGCGATGGCGGTTAGCGGCGGTTATGGGCAGTTTGAATTATTCGCTTTTCCACTTATCATACAATTTTATTGTATTCCTAAATCGCGAGGAAACTCCATAACATTCACTAAAATTATCTACAGCATCAAATATTATATCTCGATACTCAGTTTTCCAATCTCGATCAGAAAGGTAATTGTGAATTATACAATATGATAAACGGTCAAGTGCATTAAGGTAATTTTCCCTTGAAACATTAATTCGATCACGAAATAATTCAATTGAACTATCATCTAATTCTCTGCCATTAGAATTTACATCAATTCCGTATTGCCGAAAATCGAAATTACTTTGATCGAGATTTTCTTTGCGCTTATTCATTTCACTTTCTAGTTCCAGGACGGTCATCAACGTACTGTTTTTTTGACCTTCCGCTAAACTTCTCAATTGGACTTTTACTTGCTTAATTTGATACCAAGCAACCCATAAAATACAAATTGACATTAAAGCAGAAACTCCAGCTGAAATTGAGCTAATCCAATCAGTTATTGATGGGCACATTATTTGTTTAATTTTGCCATTAATAATTGCATCACAACTTGGGCTTTGTTGTTATTCGAAATAGTGTTTTGATGATCTTGTGATTTTGTTTCATACTCACTTTGATGCATTCTAAAATATCCCATTACGTCTGGAATAGAAATTCCTGCCGCTTTCAAAATTGGGATAATGTCATCTAAAATTGAGCTAATTTCTGCGGATGAATTTGCAGATTTTATACGCAGTAAGCACTGTCGAATTAAGTCTTCTCTCATTTTCAAATAATTTTTAGTAATGGCAATTTACAGTTTAATCTAATCTGCTGATCAAGTCATAACGCGGAGTTTTTAACAAATTGCCCATAACGTGAGGCCGCTAAACGCCGTCGCGGCCTTCCGGAGAGAATTTTCTCTGCTTTGGAATAAAGGTAGCGAAATCAACGATTTTTTCAAGCTTGCCAAAGCAGAAAAAATCTTGTTTTCGCGACTTTTAGAAATTCTGGTTCTAATCACTCTAGACCAGCGATGGCGGTTAGCGGCGGTTACTTGCAGGCCGAAAACACAAAGATTGGCGTGGCAATTTGCCTGGTACTCTCTGTTACGAGGTTGGTTCTAAAATTGCCACGGCGCCCGATTTGAAAAACGGTCGTTTTTTGAAAAAAATAGTGTCAAATCGGGCGCTCGCGCGCAGCGCCGGCTTGCAAGTAACGTGAGGCCGCTAACCGATCGTCGCGGCTTCCGGAGCAGATTATTATCTGCCACGACGAAAGGTAGCAAAACTTTTGATTTTTTCTAACTTGCAAAAGTGGAAAAAAGCATGGTTTTGCGATACTGGAAACGGCACCAAAATCCACCCGATACCCGCGATGGCGGTTAGCGGCGGTTAGGAGATGGCCGAATTTCGTTTTCTAAAAATTCCAATTAATAGGTTTGCAATGTATGCAGGTTGCCCTAGTAGCATTATTAATAGCAACAAAATCATTAACGTCTGATTGATTAGATAATAGTTATCAACGAAAAAAAATGTATTTGGTGTAGAAATCTCGCTGTATCCGATAACTATCCAATAAATCAGAAAGCTCCCTATTAAGACTGATGAATGTATTATCGTTAACCAGCGCACAAGTTTTCGTTTCATAACTTTTTGGACAATCCAATATCCCACTCCTAAAAGAAAATATGCTAAGCTTACGATCAGAGCAAAGTATAGATGCGAAATGACGAAATATGTATCATGAACATTGATGTCAAAAGTACTGTCACTTGACTGGTTAAGAATAATTCCAATTATCAAGATGATTGTTGCTGTGAGCCAAAATAAATGATAAACCCTAAGTTTTTTCAAATTCTTATTTATTATTTGATGACGATTTCAACCGGCTATCTCCTAACGTGAGGCCGCTAAACGCCGTCGCGGCCTTCCGGAGAGAATTTTCTCTGCTTTGGAATAAAGGTAGCGAAATCAACGATTTTTTCTAGCTTAACAAAGCAGAAAAAATCTTGTTTTCGCGACTTTTGGAAATTTCTGGTTCTAATTACTCTGAACCAGCGATGGCGATTAGCGGCGGTTACTTGCAGGCCGAAAACACAAAGATTGGCGTGGCAATTTACCTTGTACTCTCAGTTACGCGATTGGTTCTAAAATTGCCACGGCGCCCGATTTGAAAAACGGTCGTTTTTTGAAAAAAATAGTGTCAAATCGGGCGCTCGCGCTCAGCGCCGGCTTGCAAGTAACGTGAGGCCTATTCGCGCCGTTGCGGCTGCCGGAGAAAGTACTCTCCGCGACCCGAAACGAAGTTAAGAAATTGGATTTGAATTTTACTCAAAAACAGCAATGGCGTGAATAGGCGGTTAGCTGCTGGCTTTATAAATTCTCGGGTTTTGAATAAAAGTTGTCTAACACGTTTCTTACAATCTCGTCAAATTGCTTAAAGTATTCAATTGCCTCCTTCTTGGATTTTAGCATTTGGAACAATCCGTGTAATTGAGGCGAATCGGATATTTTAGTTTCTGTTAAATTAAATCCAATTACATTATCTATTGTAAACCCTTTTAATATTTGGTCTCCGAAAATTTTATATTTGATAGAATGAGAATATGGATTTCTATACTTGTCCTTTAATCTTTTTAATATTAATTTTTGCTCTTTTGTAATAATTCCTTTTGAACAGGCAACATTAATATTCTTTTCGAGATTCTCATTATCATATTTTTCAACGCTTTCCTTTAACTTTGTAGCAACACTAAGTTCATTAGACTTATTATTACGTACTTCCTGATATTCAAGCATGATTTTCATGAAGAATTCGCTGAAATGATTTGTCAAAGTAATTGCGGCTTGATTTAAGTCAAACAAAATACATTTACAAATTTCCTCCCTTATAATATCAAAATCTGATGATCCGTACGGAGTTTCTAATTGAAATTTAATGTTGTTATAGTTCGAGTTAATGTTTTTTAATACTTCCTCTTTGATTTTTTCCATACGATTGTTTAGTCTAGTGGGTAAAAGCTAGCAGCTAACGTGAGGCCGCTAACCGATCGTCGCGGCTTCCGGGGAGATTATTCTCTGCCGAAACTAAAGGTAGCAAAATCAACGATTTTTTCAAGCTTGCCAAAGCAGAAAAAATCTTGTTTTTGCGACTATTGAAAAACTGATGGTTCAATTTACCTTGAACCCGCGATGGCGGTTAGCGGCGGTTAGCGGTAGTGCCAATTATCTTGACCTTACATCGTTGTAAAACTTCACAGTATTTTCTATTTTAATTTGAACATCTTCAACTATCTCTTTTTTATGTCTTCTAAATGCTGAACGAATATCTTCTTCACTTTTTATAAGTTCGTATATTGTCCAGTCCATTGCGAGTTCTTCTCTTGCGCTGCCATCTTTTTGCGGAACTTTATATCTCGTGATTATTGGATTAGTTTTATTGTTTACCAAATGCTCAACTATATCAGGATTTTCTTTTGGGACGATTTCAAAACATTCGGGATCGACAATACCGCCAGCCCATTGTTGTTTAGCTTCTAAACTTGCTGCTTTAGTTAGCCCTAAGCCAAAAATCGTAGTTCCTCTTTTATTATCAACGGAAATTGGACCATGAGAAAGTGCGCCGCGGATGGGAATACCGTCAGCGATAGCTGCGCCAATTAGTAATCTACAATATGAAATTATATAAAGAAGTCCTCTTTGTGTCAATTCATCTTGAATAAAGAATATACTGTCAGAGACTACGTAAATTTTGATCTTCAAAGAATCTAATTCGTTTTGTGGAGTAATCAATTTAAAAACAGCATTTGTAGCTTTCTCGGCAAAGTCTAGACTTTCATATAGCCCATTATTGTAAATTTCAGTTAGCTTTTCATGCGAATTTTTTTCGACCATGTTCTTAAAACCGAGTATGTCAAAAAAGGCAACGAATGAATTTTTCATATGGATGATTTATCGTGATTTTTTCAGGCGTTACCGCTAACGTGAGGCCGCTAAACGCCGTCGCGACCTTCCGGAGAGGATTTTCTCTGCTTTGGAATAAAGGTAGCGAAATCAACGATTTTTTCTAGCTTGACAAAGCGGAAAAAAATCTTGTTTTCGCGGCTTTTGGAAATCTCAGCCTCTAATTTCCCTGAACCAGCGATGGCGGTTAGCGGCGGTTATGGGCCGTAGCAATTTTTAATTTATAAATCTCCAATTTTCTAAAGCTATCGTTGCAATGACATCGGGCCACATTTCATAGCCAACTAATTTTGGTAGAATTGGAATTATACTGGTTCGCGTCCATTTCTCCATAACAGGCAGGTATATGATTGCATCGTAAAATAATTTTTTTGAAAAGGGATTCTTAACTACAAGCATCATCTGGGCGTTTTGGCGATCTTTAGATTCCTGAAAAAAACGGACACTAATCGTTCGCTCTGGAAATTTTACTGCGTCAACTACTTTCATCGTTGATATATTTCCCTCATTTATCTCAACCTCTATATTTAAATCTTCACCAGGGTAGATTTGTAGAACCTTTTCCTTAACAAAATATGGAGATTCGGCAACTGTGGTAAAATAATTGTTTTCTTTGTCTACAATCAATTCAACTTTCAGCTCATTTCTCTTTTCCTGAGCGATTGAACTTACAACAATTAGCAAGAGCATTAAAGTGTATTTCATTTTCATCCCGACATGATATTAATTAGTCTTATTTTTTAACCCTCGTTCGCAAGTGATTTTTACATCGGAACTTGACAAGGATTCATTACGAGTTTCTACCGGTGTTCTCGATCGGCTATGGCACATAACGTGAGGCCGCTAAACGCCGTCGCGGCCTTCCGGAGAGAATTTTCTCTGCTTTGGAATAAAGGTAGCGAAATCAACGATTTTTTCAAGCTTGCCAAAGCAGAAAAAAATCTTGTTTTCGCGACTTCTGGAAATTTGAAGTTCTAATTACTCTAAACCAGCGATGGCGGTTAGCGGCGGTTACTTGCAGGCCGAAGACACAAAGATTGGCGTGGCAATTTACCTGGTACTCTCTGTTACGAGGTTGGTTCTAAAATTGCCACGGCGCCCGATTTGAAAAATGGGCGTTTTTTGAAAAAAATAGTGTCAAATCGGGCGCTCGCGCGCAGCGCCGGCTTGCAAGTAACGTGAGGCCGCTAAACGCCGTCGCGGCCTTCCGGAGAGAATTTTCTCTGCTTTGGAATAAAGGTAGCGAAATCAACGATTTTTTCAAGCTTGCCAAAGCAGAAAAAATCTTGTTTTCGCGACTTCTGGAAATTTGAAGTTCTAATTACTCTAAACCAGCGATGGCGGTTAGCGGCGGTTACTTGCAGGCCGAAGACACAAAGATTGGCGTGGCAATTTACCTTGTACTCTCTGTTACAAGGTTGGTTCTAAAATTGCCACGGCGCCCGATTTGAAAAACGGTCGTTTTTGAAAAAAATAGTGTCAAATCGGGCGCTCGCGCGCAGCGCCGGCTTGCAAGTAACGGGAGGCCGCTAAACGCCGTCGCGGCCTTCCGGAGAGAACTTTCTCTGCTTTGGAATAAGGTAGCGAAACCAACGATTTTTTCAAGCTTGCCAAAGCAGAAAAAATCTTGTTTTCGCGACTTTTGGAAATTTCTGGTTCTAATTACTCTAAATCAGCGATGGCGGTTAGCGGCGGTTACTTGCAGGCCGAAAACACAACGATTGGCGTGGCAATTTACCTTGTACTCTCTGTTACAAGGTTGGTTCTAAAATTGCCACGGCGCCCGATTTGAAAAACGGTCGTTTTTTGAAAAAAATAGTGTCAAATCGGGCGCTCGCGCGCAGCGCCGGCTTGCAAGTAACGTGAGGCCGCTAACCGATCGTCGCGGCTTTTAAAGCAGATTATTATCTGCCACGGCGAAAGTTAGCAAAATTAATGATTTTTTCAAGCTTGCCAAAGCAGAAAAAATCTTGTTTTTGCGACTTTAGGAAAACGGCAGGTTCAATTCACCGCAAACCCGCGATGGCGGTTAGCGGCGGTTAGCAGCCGTTTTAAATTTTTATGAACTGATATAAATCGCATTTATCCTGTTTGAAATTTTTTGACATATGAAATTCGTTTACTGAGAAATCCTCGTCGTTTTCTAAAATAAAACAGTTAAGGTTTTTGTTTTTTAATTCTAATAAAAGTCCTATGTCGACTAAGCATTTATTGCTCGTTTTTGAAGTCGATACTAATTCTGGATTGATTTGGAAACTTCCATTAGAATAGCTAGGGTTTTTCGTGCCTTTAATTTCTGAATGTGGTTCAAATACTAGTAATGACCTGACCATTTCTATATTTAGTATACTTTCATTTGAACATAACATTTCGGCAGCTTCAGATTGAAATGTTTCCTCTACAAATTTAATTCTTGTGGCCATCGCGTACTGTTCTGAAATATTATCAAGTTTAAATTTTGCAGCACAGTAAATTTCTAATGAAAAGTAAAATTTGTCGTAGTCAAAAATGTACTCAATGAAATTGTTCCATATATTATTCGGCGTATTTGCTTTAATAAAATTTAGAATTTTTAAATCCTCATCTTTAAATATGAATTCCATGGAGATTGCGGTTTTTCGAAAATGGCTGCTAACGTGAGGCCGCTAAACGCCGTCGCGACCTTCCGGAGAGAATTTTCTCTGCTTTGGAATAAAGGTAGCGAAATCAACGATTTTTTCAAGCTTGCCAAAGCAGAAAAAATCTTGTTTTCGCGACTTTTGGAAATTTTAGGTTCTAGTCACTCTGAACCAGCGATGGCGGTTAGCGGCGGTTACTGGAAGTGGCGGCACGTCCTATTGGCAAATTAAGTGACGATTGTTTTCTTTGTTAATTTTTTTTTAGCAGGCCAGCCAGGTTGAGTCAACGAACGGTTCAATATCTATCGACGAAAATAGTTTGTTTTGGAACCTTGTACCAACCAAAACTTTTGAAGTTTGATTGCTAATTATCGAAAATGCCTACAGCCGACCAATGACTGCTTACTAAAAACACCATGCTGATCAAAGACTAATCTTTGCTGTTCGCTTAGATCTAAATATAATGATGTCCCTCGTTTTTGATCGCGATCAGCCGACCAATATATTTCCTTCCTGGAATGGTACAAAAGAATTGAGAGAAGTTCGAATTTTTTTTGGAGTGACGTTTTTTCAGGTTTCGCGCTCGCCGCCATTTCCAGTAACGTTAGGCCGCTAACCGAGCGTTGCTGGCATTCGGAGATTGTACTCTCAGCCGAACGCAATGGTAATAAAACTAACGAATTTTTTTAGCTTGAAAAGCAGAAAAATTCTTAGTTTTATGGGATTGGAGAAAGCACTTCATTTTGCCTGAAACCCAGCAATGGCGGTTAGCGGCGGTTAGCAGCAGTACTTTCTTATATTGTTTCCATTATTTCGTATGAATCGTCCAAGATTTTGCCATATGTTTCCATATCGCATTCGGTTAAAAGAGATTCTTTATCGACATAATTTCCAACTAAAATAAGCTTTGTATCCGAACCAAAAATTGTTTTTTCATAATGTTCTATTTTTGGATCTTTTGCTTTAGAGTCTGCTATTGAAATTATTGTTTGTGAATCCGAAGGTTTATTTTTATAAATAAAGCTTAGAATTCTTTCTTTATTGGGAAAATCAACATCCTCTTTAAAGACACTGTCTAATATAAACGGCAGTCGGTGAATTGAAGGTGTTTCTGAAATTATTCTGTTAAATGCAAAATGATAGCTTAACACCGCTAAGTGTAGTAGAACACCTTGAAATGGAAAGCTTGAAAATTCGTAAATATGATTAAATCTATCATCATCTACGTAAGGCACGTCTAGTAATGAGCAATTAATTTGATAGAATTTTTTAAATATTTGATTTTTTTTAGAACGCTCAAAATATATCCCTTCATCGGTTTTTAGTTCTTTAAGTTGTTCGGACAAGTCGTTGATTTTTTTAGTTAACTCTCCGATGTTTTCGGTTATAGAATTGTCTAAAACTATATGTGCA
The DNA here is from genome assembly GCF_014748335.1 of Flavobacterium selenitireducens. Lineage (GTDB taxonomy): Bacteria > Bacteroidota > Bacteroidia > Flavobacteriales > Flavobacteriaceae > Flavobacterium > Flavobacterium selenitireducens. The sequence continues at coordinate 784,941 of NZ_JAAVIY010000001.1, read as the reverse complement.
CGAGAATCTATAAAGTCGTCTAAAGTGGTGTCGTTATCGGAATATTTTAGAAATTTCTTGTTGTTAGCTGCTAACTCATTTCTAAGTTCAACAATCTTTTTGTTTACCGAATTAATCTTGGACTGAATTTCTTTATTCCGATCTTGCAGTTCAGCCTTTAATTTTATTGTATCATTTTCTTCTTGATAAAATTCATAAACTTCTTTTATACTGTTTGGCAATATTTGCTTGCATGTTGGGCAAGGATGTTTACCTGGAAATTGTTGATTATGATTGCGATTAACTTTGGATATTACGGCAAATCTCTGATTGTTAAAAGTCAAATCATTAGAAAGTTTAATGAATTTATTTTCCTGTTCAAGCAATGCATTTTTAGTTTGCGAAATATTAAGAATAAATTCATCGCCTTTCCCTTTGAGAACTTCGTTATTAATCTTGGAGTTTTCAATTGCTTCGTTTGTCTTTTCGAAATTAAGATAGAAACTTAGTTGTTGCTTCATCGCAAATAATTCTCCTTCAAGTTTTTTTCTCAATTCTTTATCACTAGTATTAAATACTCCAAGATAATAATCCAAAAAATCTTCCCTGAAATTTTTATAGAAATCAAGATTGCTGAAAGATTTTCGCAAGTAAACCCAACCGACATCTTGAGATACGTAATACGGTAAAAAAAGTGTTTCCATAGGTGCGGAACTAATACCTTCTTTTGACTCTAACTGCATTTTAAAATCAAATAAATTAGAGAAGAATTCTTTTAACTTGATATGCTCAACAGAATTGTTCGCGCCAATTCCATTAAAAACAGACACTTTCTTATCCGGGTTTCTAACATAGATAGTTTCGTCTTTACGAATAAATATGTAATTATTTTCCACGCCATCCTGAGTGAGCATAACATTTAGTCTTACAAAGATATTCTCGGAAAGAATTTTAATAAGCTTAAGCTTGTTATCATTAATACCAAACGCATAAAGGATTAACTGGATTAATGTACTTTTTCCGGCTGTATTGGGACCATAGATTACATTTAGCTTTTCTCCAAATTCTGTAAAAAATTTTGTTTTAGAAGTTTCACTGTAGACAAATACGCTGTTAAGATTTAATGTTGTTTTCATGGCTGAGATTTAATTAAGAAATACGCTGCAGAGATTGCAGCCTTTAATTGTGTTTCGGTTAATGTGGTGTTTTTTTGTTTCAGGAAATTATTGTAAAGGTCCTCAATACAATCTTCGTCATTGAAGTGAATCCTTAATATGTCCGAATTTGTGTTAACAAATTCGAGAATTTTTTGATGTTCTCCCTGAGTTAAATCTTTAAATCTATCTAAACTGTTTTCAAAATTAAGTTCAAAATTCCTAGATTCAAATATTGAAACTTTAAGCTTTTCACGTATTTTTTCTCCTTTACTTCTACAAAATTCCAGAGCTAGTTTATGGGTTGTAATGACATCGAGTATTTCGTTAATTTTACTAGATTCCAACCTTTTTGACTTGTCCGACAAGCTTGCCTTATTCCCTTGATTGTAAGTTGAATCAAGTTTGTCTAATTCGTTTAGAAACGTATCTCTTGCAGCTTGATGATCTAAAATAGAGTTGCCGAAAACTTCGCGAAATTTGCCGACTAACAATTCAAGTTGCGTTTTAGTATTTCTTCCAAAGTCTAAATAGGAGAAATTAAGCGTGCTAAAATGTAATTTTTGGTTATCATCAAATTTATAAGTAGAATTTCCTGCTTGTAGAGATTCTTGCAGTTTTTCATGGAATTGATGAAAGTGAACTGTTTCGTTCGTTTCATTTATATAGACCTTGACTTTTTTGTTTTTGTCATTTTTAAATGATAGAATTATAGTGTTGTTCGTGACAAAAAATTGTTCTTTTATATAAATTGATGATTGAGCGTGGCTATCTTTTAATAACACTATACCATTACCGATTATCTTGTCAACAATTTCAAATATGTCAGAGTTGGTCCACACTTTTGAGGATTTTTTTGCTTGAAAGGTTTCTATTTTATCAAGCTCGTCATTTGAGTTAAGGAAGCCAAAAACAATGTCGTCGTAATGCTCAAGTATGATGAAGTATTTATCATTTCTAATTCGGGGATATTTTTCTAAGAAAATGTATAAACTACAATTTCTTTGAAAGTCCATTCCAACATTAGCTTGAACACCTGAATTGATATCGATTGGAGAATCGCTCATTTTTTAAATTTAGTGGTCGTAATATACGAGATTTCGAGTATTGCTGCTAACGTGAGGCCGCTAACTTCTCGTTGCGGCAATCGGAGAGAATATTCTCTGCCGAACGCAGACGAAGTTATGGAAAAAAGTGGTTCTCGCTAACGAAAAACAGCAATGGAAGTTAGCGGCGGTTGTATGCTGTTTCTCTATTTTGTCTTTCGTTCAAACCTGCGTTTGGACCTTTCAAATGCTGTTTTTTCCCAAGTAGAATCAAAATCTTCCCAAAAAACTCGAATCGTATAGCTTAAGTTTGAGAACCAAATTACAACATATAGATCATCAAATTTAAAAGCAATATTGTTGTTGTCATAATCCGAGTTTAAGAATTTCTTGTTCCCTTGAATAGCGTGTTCAATCTTATCTAAAAATTCAAGTGCCTTAAACTTCTCGAAATTTTTGAATTTAAATCCTCTGTAATCTACACCGTTTTCACTTTGATAACTTCCGTAAAATCCCAAAATCATTCCTTCCAAATTTAAATCTGGACATCGATAAAGAATTGTTGTCAGTTCTCCTGAACTTGCAGCTGCTAAAGGAATCGCTTCAAATTTTACGACACTTTCGGACTCCCCAATTACTCTTTCGTATAGAAAGGATTTCGAATGATAAAGCGCAATGTCTTTACTAAACTCTTTAGCCTGAAAAAGATTTTGACTTGTCTGTCTCACTTGCCCGATTGCAATTTGATAGGACGTCAATAGGATTACTAGCGCGACTTTCGAAATGTTCATATTTGTTTGTTCGTTAATCAGTGACGGTTTTAATGAAATAGCATACAACGTGAGGCCGCTAAACGCGCGTTGCCGCCTTCCGGAGCGCGTTCTCTCTGCTGAACGGAAAGGTAACAAAACTTATGATTTTTTCTAGCTTGGCAGAGCAGAAAAAATCTAAGTTTTGTGGCTTCTAGAAAAGATTCGTTTTCGCTAACGTTTTGCGGCAATGGCGGTTAGCGGCGGTTAGCGGTGGTTTAAATTATATTTTACTGAAGAGTTATAAGCATTGGTCCACGTATCTCAACTCTATAATCTCCAACTGGTTCAGATAACGCATCAAAAACTGTAATCACATCACCCGCTTTTAATTTTTTAAGACCTAGAATCGCTTCATCTGATAATTTATTCCCGGTTATTTTAATTTCTTTTTGCCCAGGATATTTTACAGTAAATGCTTTTAAGCCAACTCTTCCAACCATTTCAGGATAAAATGAATGAACTCCAAATGTAGCATTTTGAAATTCTTCTTTCGTCATCTCTGCTTCATCAAATTTCAGATTAACACTCACTGCATAACCTTTTCTCTCTTTTTGATTTTGCGCAAAACTGTTGCTGGAAATTAGGCTTAGAATAAGCAAAATAATGATATGGAATGATTTCATTTTACACTATTGATCGATTCTACACTCATAAATCACCGCTAACGTGAGGCCTGTAACCGTCAGTCGCGGATCAAAGCGAAAAGAGTTCTCTCTGCTAAAATATAATTTCTTCGTGAAAATGAAACGTCATTTTACCGAAAACTCCGCGATTGCGGTTACAGGCGGTTACAAGACGTTTTTATTAATTTACAATTATAGAACTGGTTGCCATAGTACCTTTTGATAAATTAACGTTGTAGTGAGAAACACTCTTCCAAATATATCCCGTCCCATTTTGGACAAATGCTTCGAAATAATATTTGGTTGGTGTTGTACTGGTAATCATCGAGTTTAGATCGAAATATGCTAGACCATTTGCGTCAGTTGTGATTTGTTTTTTTATAGGCGGCAAATCATTTGTAGATGTTACCGGTTGATCGAACATCATTATTATGTAATTAGGTTTGTTAACTCCTGCGGAAGTTGTTGCAGTTAATTTGACCCAAGTGTTTGTTTGAGATGTTTCCTCAGTAATAGTTTCTGTAGAACTAGAACTATCATCGCTAGAACATGACATCGTAAAAATTGATACAAATGCTAAAATTGAAACTTTAAATTTTTTTGAATTCATTAATGATTTATTTTGTGCTTACTTTATTTTGTGCTTCTTTGGTATAAAAAGTCACTTACGGCTTTAGGTTTTTTCTGCTCATTTCTCCAGCCGATGCAATATTAAACTAAATTTTGTTAAAATTTATGTCCTAGAAAATGTCTTGTAACGTGAGGCCGCTAAACGCCGTCGCGGCCTTCCGGAGAGAATTTTCTCTGCTTTGGAATAAAGGTAGCGAAATCAACGATTTTTTCAAGTTTGCCAAAGCAGAAAAAATCTTGTTTTCGCGACTTTTGGAAATTTTAGGTTCTAATTACTCTGAACCAGCGATGGCGGTTAGCGGCGGTTACTTGCAGGCCGAAAACACAAAGATTGGCGTGGCAATTTACCTGGTACTCTCTGTTACGAGGTTGGTTCTAAAATTGCCACGGCGCCCGATTTGAAAAACCGTCGTTTTTGGAAAAAATAGTGTCAAATCGGGCGCTCGCGCGCAGCGCCGGCTTGCAAGTAACGTGAGGCCGCTAAACGCCGTCGCGGCCTTTCGGAGAGAAATTTCTCTGCCGAACGGAAAGGTAGCAAAACCAATGATTTTTTCAAGCTTGACAAAGCAGAAAAAATCTTGGTTTTGCGGCTTGTGGAAACTGAAAGCTCAATTAACCGAAAACTAGCGATGGCGGTTAGCGGCGGTTACCTGCAGTGTTTATTTTTCTGAGTTGTGTTTTTCCGAAATTACTGGCTCTGCAAATGATATGATTCCCGCGCTTTCTAACTCTGATAGTTTTCCAAAAATTTCTTTGTATTCTACTTCAAATGGAACCTCCATTACGAAATAGTTATCTTGAATCCCTTCATTTTCACAGCCCATCAGACCAAATTCCTCGCGTATTTTACTAGCCTCAATATTTTGACCCGTAATTATAATTTGAATTGTTGAATTTCCGCTTCTTTCTATAACTTTTTTAAAAGTTAGGCGATCTTCACTTGCATCAAATTCAGCATGGACTACGTCACCACTAGAAAATTCTGGACCATAAAACGGAATATTGTCTATTTTATAAAGCCCACTTTTTTGATCAATTATTTTTGCCCATAACGTTTCAACTACTTCCTCTCCAAGCACGTCGCTAAAGTATCTCACTAAGATTTTTTCAAATTTTTCCTCTTGATCTTTCATTTTGGGTCAGGTAACATTGCAGGTAACTTGTTTATCCCAGCAAAAAACTCACACCAAACATCCCAACCAAGCGATATAACGGCAGTTTTCTCCGAAATAATACCACGCAATGATAGCCAATAATCAAATCATATCCAACGGATTTCGGATATTCTGAACCGAAGAGTCAGACACGTGAGTATAAATCATGGTCGTCTTCGGGCTGCTATGCCCGAGGAGATCCTGGATGTAACGGATATCGGTGCCATGCTCAAGCAAATGGGTAGCGAAACTGTGGCGTAACGTATGCAGTGAAATCGACTTTGAAATCCCGGCGCGGGAAGCGGCAGTGTGCAGGACAGACTGAGCCGCGCGAGCCGAATACCGGGCGCCGCCATGCCCTTCAAAAAGAAAAACCTTAGGCTGGTAAACAACATAATATTCCCGAAGCAGTAGCAACGCTTTCTTGGACAAAAGCGTATACCGATCTTTTCGGCCCTTCGCATTGCGTACATGAATCAACATCCTATCGCTGTCTATATCGGCGAGTTTTAGGTTTAAAACTTCGCTTATCCTGAAACCACCGGAGTATATCAAGCTTAAAAGTGCTCGATGTTTTAGGTTTGCCGAAGCCCCGAGCAAGCGCTTGACTTCGTCCATGCTAAGCACGGTAGGAAGCTTTTTCTCTTTACGCGGCCTTTCGATATCATTGACATCAAAAGTGATCTGTTTATAAACCAGATACTGTTTTATCGCGTTGATGGCTTGATTCTGATAGGAAATCGACTTTTGGGGCGAAACGATGAACTCGTAATTGAACTGCTCCACGGTTCGAGGCGAAATTACGGTTATCCCTCTTTTTTGGAGGTATTTCAGAAAAAATTCGGCAAGTTTGGTATAAGTACTCACCGTCGATCCGGTATAGCGATGCGTCTGAAGCCATTTCTGGAATCGCAAAAGCTCCTCGTACTCGAATTCGGTAAGTTTCACATCGAGCAAATTCTGGCGGTCTCGCGCCTCTTTCGGTTCGAGCCTAAAGCGGTCGACAATGGCAAATTGGCTCAATACGGTCGTGGCAAAGGCGGAATTTTCAAGACTATACGGCAGATACCAAAATTTTCGCGTCTCGCTCCAAACAGCGTCAAGCTTGATGGCGACGGCTTCCCTTAGGATAGCATTTTGTTGGAAGTGAATTGAAAGGACATCGTAGCTACGATGGCGTACCTTGTCGAGATATACGGTAGGAAGCGGTTGCATATTCAAACTATTTGGCGTGTATTCAGCTAATGTATGCAATTATTTTAGAAGCTCATCCGGCTTTCGCTTCAAGTCCTCGTTTTAAGGCGCGCTTTTTAAGACGAGGGCGTCGGCTTGCTTCGGTCGCCGCGTCCCCGCCAAAAAAGCTGCGCCCAAAAACTCCGGGCTATCCGCTGCATCCGGGCTAGATCATGTCCGGAACCACGACAGCCGACATTTCGTAAAGCCCCAAATAAGTAGTATTTTTGCCGCAAACAACCAACACCAATGTACAAAAGCATACTACGACCGCTGCTGTTCAGGCTCGACGCCGAAGAAGCCCACCATTTCACGTTCTCGATGGTGAAAAACCTCTCGAAAATTCCGGGATGTACCAGCATTTTCAAGGCGTTATACAATCTCGAAGACAAACGTTTGGAAACCGAGGTCTTTGGGATAAAATTCAAGAATCCCGTCGGGTTGGCCGCAGGATTCGACAAGGACGCAAAACTATTCAATGAGTTCTCCAATTTCGGCTTCGGCTTTATCGAGATCGGAACCCTGACACCAAAACCACAGGACGGAAATCCAAAGAAACGGTTGTTTCGCCTCAAGCAGGATTCCGCCATCATCAACCGCATGGGTTTCAATAATGGAGGCGTTGCGGCCGCCGTCGAGCGTCTCAAAAAAAATAAAGGCGTACTTATAGGAGGAAATATCGGTAAGAATAAGATGACGCCCAATGAAGACGCCGGCGTCGATTACGAAATCTGCTTCGACGCGCTTTTCGACCACGTCGACTATTTCGTGGTCAATGTCAGTTCGCCTAATACGCCCAACCTTCGCGCGCTCCAGGACAAAGAGCCACTGACGGCGTTGCTCGGTTCGCTGCAAAAGCGCAATTGCGCCAAGGCCCATCCGAAACCTATTCTCCTCAAGATTGCCCCTGATCTCACGAACGAACAATTGCTCGATATCATCGACATCGTCAGCATTACCGGAATAGCCGGCGTTATTGCGACCAATACCACGATTGCCCGCGACGGCCTCATATCCGAAAACAAAGCCGAAACAGGCGGCCTTTCCGGCAAACCGCTGGCAATGCGATCCACCGAAGTCATCCGATTTTTATCCGAAAAGAGCAACAAAGCCTTTCCGATAATTGGCGTCGGCGGCATACATTCCGCCGCGGACGCACTCGAAAAACTTGAAGCCGGAGCCAGCCTCGTGCAACTCTACACGGGATTTATTTACGAAGGCCCTGCGCTTGTCAAGGAAATCAACCGCGCGATCTTAGAGAAAAAGGCCGGAAAGTAACCAATTGGCCGCGGCGCCCGTGAGCATTGCGATCCCAAAACTCAATAACGTGCCTATGAGTACGTATTCGGTAAGTTTTCTGTCTTTTGCTCCCGTAAGATCGCCAAACCGGAAGATGGATTTGGCGCCTAAAAGCAGTCCGACAGCATCGAAATGGCCCGTAATCAGGAAAGCGAACACGAAAAGCCGTTCGAGCATGCCGATGTAATTGCCCGCATTTTGCAGCGATTGGTCATCGGGAGTCGTGTCGGGCGTCCAGGTAGAGATCAGGTTCTTTATCGTGATGGAGGCCGGTTTGGTAAGCAGTACGGCTCCTGTGAAAACAATCCAGAACGCATCGGTCGGGTAATTGAAGTACATTTCGCCGTTTTCCCAATAAGCGCAGATGCCCACGATCACTAGAAAGTGCAGCATCTGGTCGGCGATGAACCACCGTCTTTGGGTAGTGGCGGTCTGGAATCTCAGTTTTGCGTAGTCGATTATGCCGTGGAGCAATGCCAGGACGATGACCGGCCCCAGAAACTCGGTGTTTCCCACGAGTGCAAAAGCCAAAACGCCGTGCAACAAGACATGGAGGTACAAATAAACGCTTTTGTGTTTGTGCTGTTGCTTATGGACGACCCAACGCGTCGGTTGCAAAAGGAAGTCGCCCAAAAGATGCGCCAGTAGTAGCTTTACGAATAAGATCATACGTCAAGTCGCTTTATGGTTTTGTGATAGAAGGCCTCGATTTCCATGATGAGATCGAATTGGGCGCGTTTTTGGCGTCGGCTGACGGCGGCTTGGCTAATGTTGAGCTTGCGTCCCAATTCCTCCTGGGAAAGTTCGGGAAACTGCAACGCGGCAAGCACGAATTCGGCAGATTGAGGCAACCAGTTCGACATCAGCACGGAAATCAATCTCAGCATCAGGTTGAGTTGTTCATCTGTTTCGTCGTCTCCCGTTTTGATTGCAAGCACCAGTTTTTGCGGCTTTAACGTCTCGAAAAGTTCGCCCGAGCGCACAAAGGCACTTCCGTTGCTCTCCGATATTTTTTGCGCATCTACCGTTTTTTCGCCAATTCCGATACTCATCCTGGCGTCGAGTTTGCGCGTTTTCAAAAGCGCTTTTATGGAAATTGCCGTTTTTAGCGCATTTTCTGGTGTCTTGATTTCAATTTGGAACGCGTCCCCTCTGTAGAATTCCCATTCGTCAGGTTCGCTTGCGATTCCTGTGAGATGGCGCTTTAATACAGGAAGCCATTCGCCGGAAGGATCTTTTCGAGAGTTGACGATATCGGCCGTGATGATGCTTGTCATAGTTTAAAGATACGAAAACATTCATAATACCCAAATTCAGTAATATTTCTTTTTATAACCAAATAAGTGCATATTTTTATATATTCTGTAATTGCGTTATAGCGTTAAAAATCCGACGCACGCACTTATTCCCAGAAAACGTTTTCGTAAAACTTGTTATCTTTGGCATCCTATGAAATCCGTCAAAATCATCGAGTGTCCGCGCGACGCCATGCAGGGCATCAAGACCTTTATCCCGACACAGCGCAAGATCGACTACATCCAATCGCTGTTGCGTGTCGGCTTCGATACCCTCGATTTCGGGAGTTTCGTATCGCCCAAGGCCATACCGCAAATGCACGACACGGCTAAAGTCCTGTCCGGTCTCGACCTTTCCAAGACCACCAGCAAGCTGCTCGCGATAGTCGCCAATACCCAAGGCGCGGCAATGGCGGCACAGCATGATGAAATCCGGTACTTAGGTTATCCGTTTTCCATTTCCGAAAACTTCCAGATGCGCAATACCCACAAGACCATAGCGGAATCGCTCGTCACGTTGCAGGAGATCTTGAACATCGCGGCCCAAAACGACAAAGAAGTCGTGGCCTATCTGTCCATGGGATTCGGGAATCCTTACGGCGACCCGTGGGATGTGGAAATCGTAGGCGAGTGGACCGAGAAACTGGCGTCGATGGGAGTTGAGATCCTTTCGCTTTCTGATACGATAGGAAGTTCCACGCCAGAGGTGATCACGTACCTGTTTTCCAACCTGATCCCCAACTATCCGAATATCGAATTCGGCGCCCATCTGCACACGACTCCAGACAAGTGGTTCGAAAAAACCGACGCCGCTTTCAAAGCCGGCTGCACAAGATTCGACGGGGCCATACAGGGCTTTGGCGGATGTCCGATGGCAAAGGACGAACTCACGGGCAATATGCCCACCGAAAAACTGCTGAGCTACTTTACCCAGCAAAAAGCCCCAACCAACACAAGCCCAATGAGTTTCGAGAGCGCATACAACGAAGCGACCAAATTGTTCGGGGAATTCCACTAAAAATCCAAGGCAATTTCCTGATGGGGATAATGCCAGGCATTTCCCGCTGTCCGCTACCAGCTTTCTCCAAAAACCTTATTTTGCAACGTCGTTCTCCAGCTTCCTGAGGTCGCTGTCAACGCCTGCAAAATTTGCGGTTTTGGTTCAAAAGGCTGACCGCTTCCATCGGGGCTGGGCACCAACCAAAAACCACAAATTGATAAGTAACGACACCGTCCGCGAGTGCTCAAACGCCCTTCCACCATTGGGCGAACGGCAAGCGGTTGTCAAAGTCGACTTTCTCACCAATCATCGGTGTCCAGAGTGGAATTTCCCCTGCTTCGAATTCGCTTGAAATTTGTGTTATCGGTTCATCCCACGCGTGAAGTGCGAGCGCGAATTTTCCCCAGTGGACGGGCAATACGGCTTTTGCATCGAGATCGCGTGCCGCCTGCAGCCATTGGCCGGGAACCATGTGGATGTAGCGCCAGTCCGCATTGTATTGTCCGCACTCCAGAATTGCAAGGTCGAACGGTCCGAGCTTCCCGCCAATTTCCGCAAAGTGAAAATCATAGCCGCTGTCGCCTCCAAGGAAGATTTTTCGCGACGGCGTCTCTAGCACGAACGAGGTCCAGAGCGAGCCGTTGCGCTTGAATCCGCGACCCGAAAAATGGCGGGCCGGCGTCGCCTGTATCTTAAACCCGGAATTCAGGTACACATGGTCCCACCAATCCATTTCGAGGATTATTGCCGGATCGTAGCCCCACGATCGCAGGTGGACTCCGGTTCCGAGCCCGGTAATGACCTGTTTTACTTTCGGCTTCAGTTTCAGCACGGTTTGGTAGTCGAGATGGTCCCAATGGTCATGCGTCAGGAAAAGCACGTCGATTTCGGGCATGTCGTCGGCTGAATACACATCGCTTCCGGTAAAAGCCTTCGTTGTTGCCGGAATTGGCGACGCCGAGCCACTGAAAACAGGATCGACGAGGAACTTCTTGCCATCCATCTGCAAAAAGTAGGAGGAATGACCGAACCAAACCAATGCGTTTTCGTCAGGACGTAGATTCCTAAGGTCGGTTTTTTCGGACGGCAACGCCTCTTTCGGCTTGTTTCGGACGCTTTTCTTAAAAAAGAACCGGTACATTACCGAAGCGATATTGGCGTCTTTCGCGAGACTCGGCGTCGGCGACAGATTCTGGAATTGTCCTCCCAGATAACCCTGGGATTTTCGATAAGAGGCAATTTCGGCGGCTGAAGGCTTCCCTCCGAATTCGGGACGTTGCATAAAGGTGTAAACGGCCAAAACGACCAGAAGCAACAGGCAAATCAATGTAAGAAACATAGTGTGCTGGTTAGTCCAAATAAAGTTAGGACGAAATTCAGGTTCCGGACTTGCTTTAACTAAACTTTGTCAAATATGCGATGCGTCACTTAATGTTAAAAAGCGTATATTTGCACGCAATTTAACTACAACCGTTAATTGCCACATGAACGCACACACTTCCAAAATCATCGGTGAAGGCCTTACTTACGATGATGTACTGTTGGTTCCAAATTATTCTTCTGTTTTGCCGCGCGAAGTCAGCATACAGTCGAAATTCTCCAAAAATATAACGCTGAACGTTCCTATCGTTTCCGCCGCAATGGATACGGTAACGGAAAGTTCCATGGCAATTGCGATGGCGCAGGAAGGCGGGATCGGCGTGCTCCACAAGAACATGACCATCGAGCAGCAAGCCGCCAAAGTCCGCAAAGTCAAACGGGCTGAGTCCGGCATGATCATCGATCCGGTAACGCTTCCACAGACTTCGACCGTAGCAGATGCCAAGCAAGCGATGCGCGAATTCGGCATAGGCGGCATCCCGATCGTCGACGGCAACAAAAAACTCGTCGGGATCGTGACCAACCGCGACCTTCGTTTTGAAAAAGACAACAACCGCGCGATTTCCGAGGTCATGACGGCCATGCCGTTGGTCACCGTAGCCGAGGGAACGTCACTTCAGGAAGCTGAAGTCATCCTCCAGGGAAAGAAAATCGAGAAACTTCCGGTGGTCGATTCCAACAATACTTTGGTCGGATTGATCACTTTTCGCGACATTACCAAACTTACCCAAAAGCCGATTGCCAATAAGGACAGCCTTGGGCGTTTGCGCGTCGCAGCCGCCATCGGCGTGACCGGAGATGCCGTCGACCGTGCCGAAGCGCTTGTCAACGCAGGCGTAGATGCGATCATCATCGACACGGCCCACGGGCATACGCAAGGCGTGGTGGGCATTCTCAAATCCGTAAAGGAACGATTTCCCCAGGTAGATGTCGTCGTGGGCAATATCGCCACGCCGGAAGCCGCGAAATATCTCGCAGAAAACGGTGCCGATGGCGTAAAGGTGGGAATTGGTCCGGGCTCGATCTGTACGACAAGAGTCGTGGCCGGTGTCGGATTTCCGCAGTTTTCGGCCGTTCTCGAGGTTGCCGCCGCCCTTAAAGGATCGGGAATTCCGGTGATCGCAGACGGCGGAATCCGTTACACGGGCGATATCCCGAAAGCCATTGCAGCCGGAGCCGATTCGGTCATGATGGGCTCGCTGCTCGCCGGGACAAAGGAATCCCCGGGTGAAACGATCATTTTTGAAGGAAGAAAATTTAAATCCTACCGCGGAATGGGCTCGGTCGAAGCCATGAAAGAAGGCTCGAAAGACCGCTATTTCCAAGATGTGGAAGACGACATCAAGAAACTGGTTCCCGAAGGAATCGTCGGTCGCGTCCCTTATAAAGGCGAACTCAACGAGAGCATGCAGCAATTCATTGGCGGCTTGCGCGCGGGAATGGGTTATTGCGGTGCCAAAGACATTCCGACTTTACAGGAAACCGGGCGATTCGTGCGCATTACCTCGAGCGGGATTACCGAAAGCCATCCGCATAACGTGACGATCACCAAGGAAGCGCCGAATTATTCGAGATAATAGTCGCAAGGCTATATGCACTGGACGCGATGGGAAACTGTCGCGTTTTTTTTATGGCGATTAAAACGATTTTACGCCATGATTCGGGTCAATGAGGTTCATTAACGCTTACCCAACGGTCGGCTCGTCATGTTCCAAAAGCAATGTAGCCAAAAGTTTTTTGTCGCCCACGATCCAGAGAATGTCGTCTTTTTCGAGGATCAGATGGGAATCGGGATTCAATATTCGATTTCCCTTGCGTTCGATTCCGACCACCAAACCCTTTGTCTTTTCGCGCAATTGCGATTGTCGGATGCTTTTGCCGATGTAATCCTGGTTGTGAAGCTCGAGTTGCTGCAAGACGATTTCGGGTTGCGAACCTTCGTCGGGAGCGTCGATCTCGTTGCGGTCGAGGTATTTTTTGAACTCCGTGACCTGGGCGTCGGTCGCGATCACACAGATTTCGTCCCCAGGGAAAAGGCGTTCGTTCCTGCTGGGAATGTTGATCGTGATTTCGCCCCGTCTGATAAAGGCGACGTTGATTCCCATTTGTTCGCGCAGTTGTAGTTCCGCGAGCGTTCGGCCTGCGATATTGGATTCCTTGGCGATGTCGAAAAGCGTCATATGGCCTTCCCAAGGCGTGAGGTCCGAGCGTTGGCGCTTGTTGCGGATGATTTCCCGGGCGTTGAGATTCTTCATGAAACGCGTTTCGATCTTGTGGTATTGTCGGTTGATCCACTTCCTGAAAATCGCATAGATCACAATCGAGATGCAAAAGGCAAAAAACGCGATTTGGGGAGAAAAGAAATTGTCGAGCAAGAATCCTATGTAGACGAGCGTCATCACGAATCGGAAAAGCACCATCATTACGATAGGGCCGCGGTATTTGCGTTCGGACATGAGTTCCTGTACCTGGTCAACGGCCACGCGCCTCAGTGAAAGTGCCCAGAAAAAAGGAGCCAATATGACGAGTGTGAGAAAAGCCGCCACGACGTTACCGAAACGGAAATCGAGCAATGGCAACAGGTAATTCGCCGACAACAATATAATGCCGATGATGATCATCGAATGGATCGCGATCTGGATGAGGTATGCCCTTATGACGATCTGCCAGTTGCTCACCGACTTTATCGATTGGGCATTGGCACTGTAGCGCTCGATGCGTTTGAGCCATTTGCGCGGCATCGCTTTTTCGAGCCTCACGGACATTTTTGTCGAAGCCTTGATCAGGAAAGGTGTCGTGAACGTCGTCACGGCCGAAACGGCGACGACCACGGGATACAAAAAGCTGCTCGTCACGTTGAGCGTCATGCCCAATGTCGCTATGATAAACGAGAATTCCCCGATTTGGGCAAGGCTCATGCCCGTCTGTACCGACTGTTTGAGCGGTTGGCCCGAAAGCAGCGCTCCAATGGTGGAACTCAGCGACTTCCCGAAAATCGTCACCAACGTGATGATCATCACGGGAATCGTGTATTCCACAAGCGTGTCGATGTTGATCAACATTCCCACGGACACAAAGAAAACGGCTCCAAAAAGGTCTTTTACCGGTTTGATGAGGTGCTCTATGTGTTCCGCCTGCGTGGTTTCGGCTATGATCGATCCCATGATGAACGCGCCCAGGGCCGGTGAAAATCCGACATTCGCGGCCAAAATGACCATGAGCAAACACAACGCGATCGATATGATGAGCAGCATTTCGTCAGACAATAGATTCTTGGCTTTTTTGAGCAACGTCGGGATAAAGAAGATGCCGCCGAGAAACCACAGCGTCAGGAAAAAGATCAGCTTGAGTACCGATTCTATGAGCTCCATACCCGAAAACTGTTGGCTTACGGCAATCGTAGAAAGCAATACCATCATCACGATGGCCACGATGTCTTCCACGATAAGTGCTCCGAAGACGATGCCGGCAAACTTCTGGCTTTTGACGCCCAATTCATCAAATGCGCGCAGGATGATCGTCGTAGAGGAAATCGACAGGATCACGCCAAGGAAAATACTGTCCATTTTGCCCCATCCCATCAAAACGCCTGTGAAATAGCCGAAGATGCACATGCAGACGATTTGGGTAATGGCCGTGATTGAAGCCGTTCCGCCGACTTTCATGAGTTTCTTGAAACTGAATTCAAGCCCTAGGCTGAACAACAGGAATATCACACCGATTTCGGCCCAGACCTCCACACTTTTCGTGTCTTTTACCGAAGGAAAAAAATCGAAGTTGCTACCTGCCAGAAATCCTGCGATGAGATAACCCAGGACTAACGGCTGCTTGATTTTCTTGAACAGAAGGACGGCGACTCCGGCGGTCATCAAAATGAGGCCCAAATCGCTGATCAGCGGATAGAGATGGTGTGACGTTTCGGCTGCTGCACTCATGTATGGCGTAGAATTTTATTGGACGGAAGATAAGAAAATTAGCGAATTTGTCAATTAGCGAATTAGCGAATTAGTCAATTAGCGAATTAGTCGATTAGCGAATTAGTCAATTAGTCAATTAGCGAATGGGCAAGTAGAATTTACGTGAGAGATTTCTCCCGCGGCAAAACTCAGATCCCGATGTAATTCGAAGGCGTGATCTTCAAGAGCTCGGCCTTGATCGCATCAGAAACTTCGAGCGTCCCGATGAATTCGTGTATCGCTTTTTTGTCGATGACGGAATTGGTGCGCGTCAGGCCTTTCAGTGCTTCGTATGGATTCGGATAGGCTTCGCGTCTCAAGATCGTCTGTATGGCTTCTGCCACGACGGCCCAGTTCTTTTCGAGGTCTTCTGCGAATTTGTCGGCGTTGAGAAGCAATTTGTCAAGGCCTTTGAGCGTGGCCTCGAAAGCGATCAACGTATGGCCGAATGGAACGCCTATGTTGCGCAAAACCGTGCTGTCGGTAAGATCGCGCTGCAACCTCGACAACGGAAGTTTGGCCGAAAGATGCTCAAAAACCGCGTTGGCGATGCCCAGGTTGCCCTCGGAATTCTCGAAATCGATAGGATTGACTTTGTGCGGCATGGCCGATGATCCGACTTCACCCGCCTTGATCTTCTGCTTGAAATAATCCATGGAAACATATGTCCAGATGTCGCGGTCGAGGTCAATGACGATCGTATTGATGCGCTTCAGGGCGTCGAAAAACGCGGCGAAGTGATCGTAATGCTCGATTTGCGTTGTCGGGAAAGAGTGTTGGAGCCCGAGCTGTTTTTCTACGAAATTACGCCCGAACTGTTGCCAGGAAATCTCGGGATAAGCGACGTGATGTGCATTGAAATTTCCCGTCGCACCACCGAATTTCGCGGCAAACGGAATATTGAACAACAACCGCATCTGTTCTTCGAGGCGCTCCACAAAGACCGCGATTTCCTTGCCGAGCCGGGTAGGGGAAGCCGGTTGTCCGTGGGTACGTGCAAGCATGGGAATATCGGCCCATTCGAGGCTGAGGTCTTTGAGTCTGCTGACGAGCTTTACGAGCAACTTCAAATAGACATTTTCGAACGCTTCTTTCGTCGAAAGCGGAATTGCAGTGTTGTTTATATCTTGGGAAGTCAACCCGAAATGGATGAATTCCTTGAAATCGGACAGTCCCAAATCGTCAAACGCCTTCTTGATGAAATATTCGACCGCTTTGACATCGTGATTCGTGGTCTTTTCAATTTCTTTTATCGAAGTGGCATCATCTGAAGTGAAATCTTTGTAGATGTCGCGCAACTTGCCAAACACGGTGCTGTCGACGCCCGCCAATTGCGGCAGCGGGATCTGGCAAAGCGCAATAAAATACTCGATCTCTACCAAAACGCGGTAGCGGATTAGCGCTTCTTCGGAAAAATAAGGAGAAAGCGAATTGGTCTTGTTGCGGTAGCGTCCGTCGATAGGGGAAATGGCGTTGAGTTCGTTGAGCTGCATGAGTGTGTGTTTAGCGGTTGCAAAGATAAAATTTTGCAGCGGAAACGAGGAAAAGAACGCGAGAATGATTTTTATTTCTGCTTTTGGCCGCAGCACGGATTCCGTTTTGAGGGCGTGCGAAATTTCCGTAGCGGACAAAATGCATAACATAACGATTTAGTAATGCATTGCGTAAGAAAATGCCGTATTTTGCGCCGCTTTTTACGCAAATCATTACTTATGAAATATTTCTACGGATTGTTGCTGTTTTTGTTCTCAACTTATTCATTTTCACAATGTCTGCAAATCGAGAGCATTCTCGTCGACGCTTGCGGGCCGGAGGAAGGGCTCAACGAAATGGTGCGCTTCCGGGTCGGAAATGCCGCGTTGAACACCTCGAACCTCAATGTGAACTGGCCGAACAACGACTGGGAAGGCCTTGTCCAGAACGGTGTCACGGCGTCAAAGGTAGCGGCGCTCAACGCTGACATTCTCGCTGCGGGCGGCTGCGGACAATTGCTCCAGCCGACCAATGGTGTGCTCCCGGCCAATGCCGTTGTGATTCTCGTCACGAGTTTCAACTTCGATACGTCGTTGAACCAGTTCGGCCCGATCACCGATACGATTTACATGCTGTTCCAAAACAATCCGAGCACGACAAGCGGCCATTTCGCCAATTCAGGTACCGGAATGCGTACGCTTCAGGTTTCGTTCGGAGATTGTTCGGATTCGGTCACGTACAACCGCGCGCTGCTCATCGACCAGAACGGTGCGCAAACCGCGGGCGATGGAGCGACCGTCCAATTTACGCCAGGCGGCCAGGCTACTTATATCAACAACGGATGTTCGGCACCCGTACCTCCGTTTACCGTCGATGCCGGAGCTGCTCCGCTCACAGCCTGCGCCGGATCTCAAATCAACTTGAACGGCTCGGCTCAAGGCCAGCAATCGGTACAATGGACGGCAGCTTCGGGGACTTTCTCAGCCGCATCGAACCTTTCCACGACCTATACACTCAGTCCTCAGGCCACTGGAGCGATCACGCTGACGCTGACCGGCACCAATAGTTGCGGCGCCACCGTTTCGGATATTATAATTGTCAATGTTACGCCGGCCATCACGCCTAATTTCCAAACGCAACTGACGCTTTGCCAAGGCGCGACGGCTCCGGTTTTGGCGACGACTTCCCCTAACGGGATTTCGGGAACGTGGAATCCGGCGACGATCAACAATCAGGCAAGCGGGACATACACTTTTACTCCAACAGCTGGCCAATGTGCGATCGCCACGACGCTTTCGGTGACCATCACAAACGGCATCACGCCTAATTTCCAAACGCAACTCACGCTTTGCCAAGGCGCGACGGCTCCGGTTTTGGCGACGACTTCTCCTAACGGAATCTCGGGAACGTGGAATCCGGCGACGATCAACAATCAGGCAAGCGGGACATACACTTTTACGCCGAACGCCGGCCAATGTGCGATCGCCACGACGCTTTCGGTGACCATTACAAATAGTGTCGCGCCAGATTTCCAAACACAATTCACGCTTTGCCAAGGCGCGACGGCTCCGGTTTTGGCGACGACTTCCCCTAACGGGATTTCGGGAACGTGGAATCCGGCGACGATCAACAATCAGGCAAGCGGGACATACACTTTTACGCCAAACGCCGGCCAATGTGCGATCGCCACGACGCTTTCGGTGACCATCACAAACGGCATCACGCCTAATTTCCAAACGCAACTCACGCTTTGCCAAGACGCTACGGCTCCGGTTTTGGCGACGACTTCTCCTAACGGAATCTCGGGAACGTGGAATCCGGCGACGATCAATAATCAGGCAAGCGGGACATACACGTTTACGCCGAACGCCGGTCAATGTGCGATCGCCACGACGCTTTCGGTAACCATCACAAATAGTGTCGCGCCAGATTTCCAAACACAATTCACGCTTTGCCAAGGCGCGGCGGCTCCGGTTTTGGCGACGACTTCTCCTAACGGGATCTCGGGAACGTGGAATCCGGCGACGATCAACAATCAGGCAAGCGGGACATACACGTTTACGCCGAACGCCGGCCAATGTGCGATCGCCACGACGCTTTCGGTAACCATCACAAATAGTGTCGCGCCAGATTTCCAAACACAACTCACGCTTTGCCAAGGCGCGACGGCTTCGGTTTTGGAGACGACTTCCCCTAACGGGATTTCGGGAACGTGGAATCCGGCGATGATCGACAACCAATCAAGCGGAATTTACGTATTTACTCCGACCGCCGGGCAATGCGCACAGGCGGTTACGTTGACGGTAACCTTGTCGAATCCCGTAATTAGGATCGATCAGTTCTGCGAATCCGGGGATTATATGTTGCAGCTTAACGCGGATGGCATTTCCGACCCGAACCCGGAAATTGAATGGACGGACGCTTCGGGCGTGGTCATCGGAAATTCGTTGACGCTCAATTTGACTGACGTCATCGGTGGTACATCGGTTTCCTTTCCGGCGGTATTTAACGTTTCGGTACGGCTTTCCTCCGGTTGCGAGCTCACTGACAGCGCAACGGTAAACGGAATTTTTTGTACGATCCCCAAAGGTGTTTCGCCTAATGGAGATGGCGCCAACGACGATTTTGACCTTTCCGGCCTTGACGTATCGGAACTGAAGATATTCAATCGATACGGCCTGGGAGTATTCAGCAAGCGCAATTATACGAAAGAATGGCACGGACAATCCGACAACGGCAACGAACTTCCGGACGGCACGTATTATTACGCTTTGACGACAACAAGCGGGAAAGTACGCACGGGTTGGGTATATTTGATTAGAAAAGCCTGACGGATTGCGTCAAGTCCAGGACATTGCCACTAGGATTCGGAGCAAAAATGTGACGGTCCTGATTCATAATGTTTTAGTAAACCAAAAAAAGTGACAGTAAGTAAAAAATACACTACTTTTCGCCGCTTTTAAAAATACCACATGAAGATAAAACACCTCTGCGCGTGTCTGTTCGTCCTGCTTTGCGGATTTTTTTCGCAGACGGCGCGTTCCCAATGTTTCCAGATAGAAAGCATTCTTGTCGACGCTTGCGGTACGGACGAAGGTCTTAACGAGATGGTGCGCCTCAAGGTCGGGAATACGCCTTTGAACATATCCAATTTTTCAGTCAACTGGCCTAACAACAGTTGGACAGGGTTGGTACAGAACGCGACCACGGCCCAAAAGGTGGCGACGCTAAACGCGGATATTCTTGCGGCCGGCGGTTGCGGAGAGCTGATTCAGCCCACAGGCGGAACGATTCCGGCAAACGCGACGGTCATTCTTGTCACGAGCTACATGATGAGTACTTTCGAGAATGAATTCGGTGCGATTACGGAAGATATCTACATTTTGTTCCAGAACAACCCGACGACCTCGACGGGACATTTCGCCAACTCCGGCACGGGCAACAGGACGCTTTCGATTTCGTCCGGCGGATGCACCGATTCGGTCACATACAACCGGGCGCTACTCGTCAACCAAACCGGAGGAACGACAGCCGCGGACGGAGCCACGGTACTTTTTTCGGCATCCGGGCAAGCAACGTATATCAACAACGGTTGTTCGGCTCCGGTTCCTCTGTTTACGGTTGAGGCCGGAAACAACGCGAGTGGCTGTGCCGGCAATTCGGTTTCGCTAAGCGGACAGGCACAGGGCCACCAATCGGTAAGTTGGTCTGCGGCTTCGGGAACGTTTTCGGCTCCATCGGCATTGAATACGACGTATACGATACCGGCCAATGCAAGCGGCACCGTTGTCGTGACGTTGACCGCGACAAATTCCTGCGGCGCAGAAATCACCGACACGGTTACGATAAACGTGACGCCGGCGGCCATACCGAATTTCGCAACGACGATGAGTTTCTGCCAGAACGCGACGGTTCCGACGTTGGCGACAGTTTCCCCGAACGGCATTTCGGGAACGTGGAATCCGGGGACGATCAGCAATCAAACCAGCGGCAACTACGTCTTTACGCCGAATCCGAATCAATGCGCGGTTCCGGTTACGTTGTCCGTGACTATTTCGAATTCGATTGTTCCGAATTTTACCACGACGATGAGTTTCTGCCAAAACGCGACGGTTCCGACATTGGCGACGGTTTCCCCGAACGGGATTTCGGGAACGTGGAGTCCGGGGACGATCAGCAATCAAACCAGCGGCAATTACGTTTTTACGCCGAATCCGAACCAATGCGCGGTTCCGGTGACGTTGTCCGTGACTATTTCGAATTCGATTGTTCCGAATTTTACCACGACGATGAGTTTCTGCCAGAACGCGACGGTCCCAACGTTGGCGACGGTTTCCCCGAACGGGATTTCGGGAACGTGGAGTCCGGCGACGATCAGCAACCAAACCAGCGGCAACTACGTCTTTACGCCGAATCCGAATCAATGCGCGGTTCCGGTGACGCTTTCCGTGACGATTTCGAATTCGATCGTTCCGAATTTTACCACGACGATGAGTTTCTGCCAAAACGCAACGGTTCCGGCGTTGGCGACGGTTTCCCCGAACGGGATTTCGGGAACGTGGAATCCGGGGACGATCAGCAACCAAACCAGCGGCAACTATGTCTTTACGCCGAATCCGAACCAATGCGCGGTTCCGGTTACGTTGTCCGTGACTATTTCGAATTCGATTGTTCCGAATTTTGCCACGACGATGAGTTTCTGTCAAAACGCGACGGTCCCGACATTGGCGACGGTTTCCCCGAACGGAATTTCGGGAACGTGGAGTCCTGCGACGATCAGCAACCAAACCAGCGGCAACTACGTCTTTACGCCGAATCCGAATCAATGCGCGGTTCCGGTAACGCTTTCCGTGACGATTTCGAATTCGATTTTTCCGAATTTTGCCACGACGATGAGTTTCTGCCAAAATGCGACGGTCCCGGTGTTGGCGACGGTTTCCCCGAACGGGATTTCGGGAACGTGGAGTCCGGGGACGATCAGCAATCAAACCAGCGGCAATTACGTCTTTACGCCGAATCCGAACCAATGTGCGGTTCCGGTGACGTTGTCCGTGACGATCTCGAATTCCATCGTTCCGAATTTTACCACGACGATGAGTTTCTGCCAGAACGCAACGGTTCCGGCGCTGGCGACGGTTTCCCCGAACGGGATTTCGGGAACGTGGAGTCCGGGGACGATCAGCAATCAAACCAGCGGCAATTACGTTTTTACGCCGAATCCGAACCAATGCGCGGTTCCCGTGACGCTTTCCGTGACGATCTCGAATTCCATCGTTCCGAATTTTACCACGACGATGAGTTTCTGTCAAAACGCGACGGTCCCGACATTGGCGACGGTTTCCCCGAACGGAATTTCGGGAACGTGGAGTCCGGGGACAATCAGCAACCAAACCAGCGGCAACTACGTCTTTACGCCGAATCCGAATCAATGCGCGGTTCCGGTAACGCTTTCCGTGACGATTTCGAATTCGATTTTTCCGAATTTTGCCACGACGATGAGTTTCTGTCAAAACGCGACGGTTCCGACATTGGCGACGGTTTCCCCGAACGGGATTTCGGGAACGTGGAATCCGGGGACGATCAGCAACCAAACCAGCGGCAATTACGTCTTTACGCCGAATCCGAATCAATGCGCGGTTCCCGTAACGCTTTCCGTGACGATCTCGAATTCGATCGTTCCAAATTTTGCCACGACGATGAGTTTCTGCCAGAACGCGACGGTTCCGACGTTGGCGACAGTTTCCCCGAACGGGATTTCGGGAACGTGGAGTCCGGGGACGATCAGCAACCAAACCAGCGGCAACTACGTCTTTACGCCGAATCCGAATCAGTGCACGGTTCCGGTGACGCTTTCCGTGACGATCGATGCACTGCCGCCGATCGCGTTGTCGGGAGGTGTGATTTGCGTCGACCCAAGCGGACAGGCAATCGCGCCTTTGCTGCTCGAAACGGGACTTTCCGACCTGGATTATGGATTTGTCTGGACGTTGGACGGAGCGGTCTTAAGCGAAACATCGGGTTCGCATTCGGCCGTGGAAGCAGGAATTTACAGCGTTACCGCTACACAAATTAGTACGGGTTGTTCCCGATCAGGACAAGCTACGGTTACCTCAGCGGGCGGAATTTCGATAGCGGCCGACATTCCCCGCGACTTTTCCGGCAACGGCACCGTAACGGTTCACGTCGATGGCGGCTCGGGAGATTATAGTTTTATGCTCGATGGGGAACTAATGCAGGATCACGGGATTTTTCACGGATTGCCGTCTGGGGAACACACTATTTTGGTGCGCGATGTCAACGGTTGTGACGAAGAGGAAGTGACTTTTTTCCTGCTCAACTATCCGAAATTCTTTACGCCCAACGCGGACGGATTCCACGACACCTGGAACATTTCAGGACTTGACGACCAGCAAGACGCGCGTATTTATTTGTTTGACCGATACGGGAAACTGCTTAAAACCATGAAGCCATCTTCGCAAAGCGGTTGGGACGGAAGCTACAACGGCCACGCACTGCCTTCTACCGATTATTGGTTCGTTCTTGAATATCGCGATCGGTCAGGGAATCAGAAGGAATTCAAGGCCCACTTTTCACTCAAACGTTAATTGTCGGTCAGGTAGGCTTTCTTAATGAGGTCGAGATTGGGGAACGATCGCAGGAAGGCGTTGCGGTCGAGATAGAGATTGTCGGCTTTGGCCATGGTGTTTTCGCCGTGTCCGGAATATAATTTTTTTACGACGTCCATGCCGGCCGAAACTGTTCCGAGAGCCGGATAACCTTTGATGCCTTCGACTACGACCGTATCGAGCTCCGTATTGTCGTTGAGGTTGATGAATAGCTCGAGGTCACGCGTCTCATTTCCGAACCTGGCGAAGGTGATCGTTCCTTTTTTGTTGCTGAGGATTACGGGTTCATCGGGAACCTTTACAGAGCGCCATTGTCCCATTATCGCTTGGTCGGAATTCCCGAATTGGGCGATGTAATGCGGCACGACGCGGTAAAATACGGAATTGTCGAAATAGCCATGACGGATCAGTTGGTACAAGCGATCGACTGCCTTTGGGGAGTTGCGCCTCGTAATTTCCAGATCGAAATTGCCTTTTGTGGTTTCAAACCGGGCGGAAAATGTTTCCGGGGCTTGCTCCTGGGTCCACTCGGGATCGAATGCGGGCTTAGCGCATCCGAATATCGACAAAGCAAAAACGAACAGCAGTATATTTTTCATGTTTTTGGAATTGTGGCGTTCAATATCTATCAAATAAGGAAGCCGCAAATTGGCGAATTCGCGGCTTCCGAAACTGGTATATAAAATTAGATAGCGCTTTGGCCGATAGCCGAAATTGGCCGATAAAGACACTTCGCGTTATTTCGCGCTGACCGGAATGCTGACCGTATCCCAGTTCAACGAAAATCCTTTCGCTGTGATCACATACGTCAATTTTTCAGATTTCGGGATCGAAGTCGTCTTGACACCGACGCGCAGCTGATCCTGCGACTGGTTGTATTTTTCGGTTCCTCTCTGTTCAAGGTCTTTGTTGAAGATCACGGCCGCTTCCCCTTTCGAAGGAATTATGAAGACGGAGTATTTTCCTGCCGGAAGTTCTTTGCCTTCTATCGTAAGTGCCTTGTCTGTCTCGAATGTCGTGGCGGCATTGGCTCCGGCTCTCCAGATTTTTCCGTAAGGGACGAGTGCTCCCCAAATTTCGCGATCGCGCACCGATGGGCTGCTGTAATTGATCGTCACGGTCGCATTCCCGATTTTTCCGGTAGCGGTTTCAGGCGTGCTCAGTGGTTTTTTGTCTTGGGCTTGGGAAGCGAATCCGATAAGGAAAGCAAAAAGGGCAATGGTCGTTTTAAGTGGTTTCATGTAGTATGGATTTTAATGTTGCCCAAATTTAGCGAAATACTGCGGATAAGCGCCAGGTATTGTTTTGCGAATTTCGATGTTTATCAGAAATACCTTATCGAAATTAAAAAAAGGCGACCGTTCCGCGACAATACCGATAATTTTCGGTCAAAATATTCATTTCCAATATTTTATAATTATCTTTATGGCAACCTGCGGTCGGCGTTTTTGGGGAGATGTCGGCGGCGCAAAACAAAGGTGATGGCAGCCAGACAAACAGCTACGCGTTTCATCCTTACCGATGACGATGCGGACGACCGCAGCTTTTTCCGCGAGGCGTTCAGCGAGCTTGACGTGCATGGAGAGTTGCGTACTTTCAGCGACGGAAAAGAATTGATGGACTACCTGAATTCCGCAGACTTGGCTCCTGATGTCGTCATCCTCGATTTGAACATGCCGCGAAAAAGCGGATTCGAGTGCATCAACGAGATCCGATCCAACGAGCGCTTCAGCAGCACGTCCATTGCGGTGTATTCCACGTCTTCATCCGATAAGGATATAGAAACGACGTTTAACAGCGGGGCCAATCTTTACATCAAGAAACCCAGCGATTACAATGTACTCAAGAAAATCATCCGCACTGTTTTGGGAACCGATTGGAGCCATTACGCCATGCATACGCCCCGTGAAAGTTTCCTGTTCCGGCCTTGAAAATTCTGGAAATTCCAATTTAATCCGATTCCCACTTCGTTATTTTAACACTCTCGATTTGTGGTTGTAACCCGACGGCTTTATTTTTACGTACGAAACGGCAACAGCACATGAATCAAAACAAGCGACCGGTCTTTCAAAAACCGAAACCAGACGACTTTTACATCAAGTTGCACAAGGAAGTCGAGGAGACCGTCCTAAAAAATGATTACCATTACAAGCAGAACATCGTCAAGGCTTTTCTTTTCCTGTTCGGCTATTTTGCTCTGTACGGCTGTATTTTATGGTTGGGTGCGCAAACTTATTGGTTGTACTTTTTTTATGTGGCGCTCGGTTTCAATACCATCCTGTTGTTTATCAACTCGTTCCATGACGCAGCTCACGGCGCGCTGTTCAAAAGCCCTAAAAACAACCGCGCCTTTATGTATGTGCTCGAGCTTTTCGGGACGAACAATTGGCTTTGGCACAAGCGTCATATCGGTTTGCATCATCCGCTGCCGAATGTGCCGGATTGGGACATCGACATCAAACAAAGCGACATCATCAGGATTTTTCCGACAAGCCCGTTGCTGAGCCTGCACAAATACCAGCATATTTACATGTGGTTCATTTATCCGCTTTACACGCTGAACTGGCTTTACATACGCGATTTCAAGGATTTTTTCGGACGCAAGGACAACTATGTCAAGCAGGTGACCAAAATTCCGGAATCGGAGGTTTACAAATTGTTCGCCTCGAAAATTTTCAACCTGGTTTATATGCTGATCCTACCGATCCTTGTGTTACCGCAAGCCTGGTATATCATTTTTGGAGGCTGGATCGCCTATCACGTATCGGCAAGTTTGGTAGCGGTAGTCGCGCTGGTCTCGACCCACGTCGATGAAGACGCCATGTTCCCGATCGCACCCAAGGACGGAAAAATGCCCACGACCTGGGCCGAACACCAAATGATCGTCACCAAGGATTTCAGTGCTGACAGTGTCGTGGCCAACTTCATCTACGGTGGGTTCACCCATCACGTCGCCCACCATTTGTTCCCGGCGGTGGCCCATACCTACTATCCGAAGATCACACCTATCATTAAGAAGTACGCCCGCGAATACGATTTGCCGTACACTTGTTATCCGTTCACGCATGCCGTGCGTTCCCACTTCAGGTTGCTCAAGAATTGCGGCCGTCCGGAAAATATTTTGAGGACGGGAGAGCTTTGATTTTTCGTTTGGTTAAGCACCGTCTTCTTGCCGGCCCGACGTCTTTCGCCGCGACGCCCGACATCCATTATTAATTTCATTATTAATTATGATTGATGAAACTCGTTTTCGCTTCCTCAAACAAAAATAAAATTGCAGAAATAAAAGCCATGCTTCCGTCGGGCATTGAGGTGGTCGGCCTCGAAGAAATCGGTTGTTTTGAGGAAATTCCCGAAACGGCAGACACGATTGCGGGCAATGCAAAACTAAAAGCCGATTACGTGACCCGGCATTTTGGCTACGATTGCTTTTCGGACGATTCCGGTTTGGAAGTCGACGCGCTCGATGGGGCACCCGGAGTGTATTCCGCCCGTTATGCGGGAGCGGCCAAAGATTCCGATGCGAATATGGACAAGCTGCTTGCCGAACTTCATGGCAACGAAAACCGGGGCGCCCAATTCAAGACCGTCATTGCGCTCAATCTCAACGGAGAACAACACTTGTTCGAGGGAATCGCAAGGGGAACGATTGCGGAAGCGAAACAGGGAAATCAAGGCTTCGGTTACGATCCGGTGTTTGTTCCTGAAGGAAAAACCCTAACATTTGCGCAAATTCCGATGCAGGAAAAGGCTGCCATGAGCCATCGCGGGATCGCTTTTTCGAAGCTCGTGGCGCATCTGAAAAAATAACTTGTTGATTATCAATAAGAAATAAAACGTAATCATTGTAGGTTTAGCAATTTATTCCACGTACCTTTGCGCCCAATTTAAAAATATAAAATGAATAAATTCGAACAATTAGGTCTCAACGAATCCCTTTTAAAAGCTGTCGCGGACATGGGATTTGAGACTCCATCAGAAGTACAGGAAAAGGCGATTCCCCTATTGCTCGCTGACGATATCGACATCGTCGCCCTAGCGCAAACCGGAACAGGTAAAACAGCCGCCTTCGGTTTTCCGCTAATCCAGAAAATAGATACTGAAAACAGGAATACACAGGCTTTGATCCTCGCACCGACGCGGGAACTTTGCCTTCAGATCACCAACGAGATCAAGCATTACGCCAAGTACGTGAAAGGTTTGCATACCGTTGCCGTTTATGGTGGCGCTTCTATAACAGAGCAAGCGAGAGATGTAAGAAAAGGCGCCCAGATCATCGTGGCGACTCCGGGTCGTATGCAGGATATGATCAACCGTGGTTTGGTCAACATCACACAAATCAACTATTGCGTCCTTGACGAGGCCGACGAAATGCTCAACATGGGATTCTATGATGACATCGTCGCCATTTTGTCTACGACACCTGACGAAAAGAAAACGTGGTTGTTCTCAGCTACGATGCCGGCCGAAGTGGCACGCATCGCAAAGGAGTTCATGAGCAAGCCGACCGAAATTACCGTCGGGACGAAGAACTCAGGTTCGGCTACTGTTTCCCACGAATTTTATATGGTGAACGCACGCGACCGTTATGAAGCGTTAAAACGATTGGCCGATGCGAATCCCGATATTTTCTCTGTGATTTTTTGTCGTACGAAGCGCGATACGCAACACGTAGCTGAAAAACTCATCGAAGACGGATACAATGCCGCGGCTCTGCACGGGGATTTGTCCCAGGCGCAACGCGATTCGGTCATGAAATCGTTCCGCGGACGCGCGATCCAGATGTTGGTGGCTACCGACGTTGCCGCCCGTGGAATCGACGTCGACAATGTAACGCACGTCATCAATTACCAGCTTCCTGACGACGTTGAAACCTACAACCACCGCTCGGGCCGTACGGGTCGCGCCGGAAAATTGGGAACGTCCATCGTGATCGTGACCAAAAGCGAGGTGCGCAAGATCCATACGATCGAAAAAATGATCAAGCAGAAGTTCGAGGAAAAGACGATACCGTCCGGAATCGAAATCTGTGAAATACAATTGTTCCACCTTGCCAACAAGATCAAGGATGTCGAGGTCGACCACGAAATCGACAGCTATCTTCCGGCGATTTACGAGGTGATGAAGGATTTGACGAAAGAAGAAGTCATTACCAAAATGGTGTCGGTGGAATTCAACCGCTTCCTCAATTATTACAAGAAGAACGCCCGCGACCTTTCGGCACAATCGCCACAGGAACAGCGCGAGGCCAAGCTTCATTCCGGAGGCGGAACGCGTTATTTCATCAACATCGGATCGCGTGACGATTTCGATTGGATGCAGCTCAAGGATTTCCTTAAGGAAGTACTCGAACTGGGGCGCGACGATGTCTACAAAGTCGATGTCAAGGAAGGTTTCTCTTTCTTCAACACCGATTCCGAACATAGCGAGCGCGTCGTGGAAACGTTGAACAACATAACGCTCGAAGGCCGACGCGTCAACGTGGAAATCTCCAAGAACGACGGTTACGAAAACAACAGCGGACGACGCGACCACGGCGGACGCAAGTCAGGTAACTTCACGCGTTCTGACAAAGGCGGATTCCGCAACGACAAAGGTTTCGGAAAGAAGGAATTTGGAGGGAAGAAGGAATTCGGAGCCAAAAAAGACTTCGGCGCCAAGAAAGAATTCGGATCCAACGACTCGGGCGACAGGAAACGCCCCGACAGTTTTGCATCGCGCGCACCAAGGCGTTCGGATAGTTTCGATAGCCCGAAGCCACGCAGGACGAGAAAAGACTGAGGATAGTCAGCTTAAAGTTTAAGGTTTAAGGTTTAAGGTTGTTCGGGCTCGATTCAACTTTACACTTTAAACCTTTAACTTTTTATAACGCTGGCAGATGTTGTTAATTTATTAATAATTACGGCCGACCCACGTTTAGTCTAGCCCCGTTTTACTACTTTTAGACCTTTAAAACCAAACATGAGATCGTTTACAGTCTTACTCTTTTTACTGTTGGCAGCGGGTGTTTTCGCCCAAAACGACAACCAGCCCCAACAGGTTTCGGGTATTGTGTCGAATGATGATACGTCTTTGCCGTTATCGGGCGTGAACATCATCAACCTGAACAAGATCAAGGCTTCTACCACAGATGAATTCGGTCGGTTTAAAATCGAGGCCGAAATGAACGATACGCTCCACTTTTCACTTATCGGATTCCAGCCTATCAAAGTGCGGGTTTCCAATGACTGGATCAAGAACAAAACCGTTACGGTGCATCTTACGGAGAAGGCGATCGCGCTTGAAGAAGTCATCATCCAGCCTTACCAACTCACGGGCTATCTCGAAGTCGACACGAAATTGATCCCGAGCAAGGAAGATTACCGCTACAGCATTGCGGGTTTGAACCGCGCTTACGAAGGCGGATCGTATGCTCCGGGTGCCTTCGGAAAGGTGATGGGCGCCATTTTCAATCCGGCGGACGCCCTTTATAATTTTTTCGGCAAGAAACCGAAAGAGCTCAAGAAGATCAAGGAACTTAAAAAAGACCAGAACATACGCACTTTGCTCGAAACCAAATACGACCGCGAGACCATAGCGGTGCTGCTCGGGATCGACAAGAAAGACCTTCCCGAAATCCTTGCCCGCTGCAATTATTCCGAATCTTTTGCCAAGACCGCGAACGACCTCCAGGTTTTGGAGGCGATCAGCGAGTGTTATGAAGAGTACAGGATTTTGAAGAGTAAGTAGGCGGAAGTTTAAAGTTTAAGGTTTAAAGTTTAAAGTTCGAAGTTTAAAGTTTAAGGTTTCACTGTTGCGATTTGGTTTCGATAAACCGGGACTCTATGCGTTCTATGTCCTTTATCGATTTGCGCGCCCAATCAAGCCTTTTTTCGAGTATTTCAGTTTCGGATAATTTCCAGTCGACATCGGCGTTGCGCAATCGCGATGTCAGGTTTTGGAGAATTATCGCCGCCGATACAGAAATGTTGAGGCTTTCCGTGAAGCCTTCCATCGGAATTTTAAGAAAACCGTCAGCTTGGTCGATCACCTGTTGGCTCAATCCGTTGCGTTCCGTCCCGAAAAACAATGCCGACTTTTGCGAGACGTCGAATTCGTCCAATGTACAATCTTCGGAATGAGGCGTCGTAGCGACAATTTTATAACCTTTCTCCTTTAGGTTGCCAATGCAATCCTGTATCGAGGCAAAACGGTTGATGTCAACCCATTTTTCGGCGCCCATCGCGATTTCCTTGTCGATGCTTTTGCCATATTTCTCCTCTACCACGTTGAGTTGCTGGATGCCAAAAACTTCGCACGAACGCATTACCGCACTGGTGTTGTGAAGCTGGAAAATATCCTCCATCGCGACCGTAAAATGGTTCGTTCGGCGCGAAAGCACTTGCAGGAATCGGGCTTTGCGCTCTTCGGTCAGTATGGATTCGAGGAAGTAAAGGAGTTCGGTATCGATCATGGCGCAAATATACTGGTGGATTTTCTGGCAGCCAAATCGGCTGTTCGCTTTTACTCCTCCCGTCAAAGCACTTTGTCACTATAAGCGCTGCGGGCTTCCTGCGGTCGCCCGCGCACTCATGTTCCAAATGCGCTTTGGCGGTGCGGGGTAACCGCTGCCATCCGGGCTGTATCCCGGGCGAACGAAATATCGGGTAATCTCAACGTCACCAGCCAGGGAACATTAACAAAATAGGTAGAAAAACTGTATCCATTTGCAGGTTTCGTTCCCGAACTTTGCAGACCTAACAAATCTCAAAGATTTGTTAGGTCTTACAAACTCAAAAATTGATGTGTATTTGTATAGCCGAAAAAAGCTACAATTCCTCTGCTGACGCGGCTTATTTCAAATGTCGTCCTAATGTCGGCTCAAAGACAATCACTATTTTTGGTTCATCTTTAAGTCTTTACAAACTTTGTCGAACATTATGAAACAGCCAGCACTAGGAAAAAAGATCGCTTTCCTTCGAGCCGAAAAAGGCATGACGCAAGCCGAACTCGCCGATCTCTGCAATGTTACCGTCCGGACGGTACAACGCATCGAAGCGGCGGAAGTCGAGCCAAGAAGCTTTACGGTAAAAGCACTTTTCGCCGCACTGGGCCAGCAGGCGTACGCCACGGTCCCGGAAGGTGAAGGTCGGCCGCGATCAAAATGGTCCGAAATGCTGGCGGACTTGTTTAACTTAAAGACGAATACAATGAAAAAAATCGCAATTTTATCGTCGCCAATCCTGTTGGCGATAGGTGTATTTCTAACGGTGAGCTCGAGCGGGTTCGCCCAGAACAAAAAGGTTGAAAAGGCGCTTGCCGAGACTAACGACGACTTCATGAAAGCGTTCAACTCCGGAAAGTTCGAGGCCGTGAAGGCAATCTATCTGGAGAACGCGTGTTCCGTTCCGGCAATCAGCCAGGAAATCTGCGGAAGCGACAACATCGTAGCGTATTTCCAGACGCTGCACAAAGGCGGCTTCCGATTTACCGATTTCAAATCGAAAAGCGTCAACATCACCGATACCGTCGCCATAGATAAAGGCATCTGGGCGGGCTCGGCCGAAGGGCAAAAGATTTCCGGGACTTACCTGACGCAATGGCGTCTGAAGGACGGAGTCTGGAAAATCGAGAACGAAAGTTCGAATGTAGGCGCGGACGCCAGTCCGAATTGATTGTTTTCTCGTCGATAACTTGTTGTAATCGATGCGATCGGAGATAAGTGTTAGAATCCTAAAACTAAGATCCGAATATTCCAAAGCCGCGAATTTGCGAATTCGCGGCTTTTTTCAATTAATGACGTTATTTTGAAGAAATCGGTATGCCGGGATAATTCCAAAAGTTTAAAGCGACGCGGTTTTTCAGGTGACAAATCGGTTTACTATCTTAGTCGTATGAAGAAAAAACTCGTAGTGCTCACGGGAGCCGGGATTTCAGCCGAATCAGGAATCAAGACGTTTCGCGATGCCGATGGTTTGTGGGAAGGTCACGACGTGATGGAAGTCGCCACGCCTGAAGGTTTTGCGCGCAATCCGGAACTTGTGCTCGACTTCTACAACCAGCGCCGGCGCCAGCTCAAAGAAGTGCAGCCGAATGCAGCACATACGGGTTTGGCTGACCTCGAGCGCGGGTTCGACGTACACATCATCACGCAAAATGTAGATAACCTACACGAAAAGGGTGGAAGCTCGAACGTACTTCACCTCCACGGCGAGCTGTTAAAGGCAAGAAGCGTTGCCAATCCTGATCGCATCCTCGACTGGGAAGGTGATTTGCTGTCAAGCCACACTGACGACAAGGGTTTTGCGTTGCGTCCGCATATCGTTTGGTTCGGGGAGGAAGTTCCCGCTTTGGAGGAAGCCGTAAGGTTGACCGAAGAGGCCGATATCGTGGTTGTGATCGGGACATCGTTGCAAGTATATCCGGCAGCGGGTCTTGTTTCGTATGCGCGGGCTGACGTCCCGGTGTTTTATATCGACCCGAATCCGGCGCCTATCGACGGATTGCAAAATCTTGAAGTGATCGCGATGAGTGCCACCAAGGGAGTTGAAGTGCTGAAGCGGCGATTGGAGTCGTATTTATGACCGTATCTTCTTACCTACTCGGATGCCCAGCCCCGATGGAAGCGGTTAGCCCGCAGGAAGCAGGCGATGGTTTTCAGGGAGAGCCGAAGCGACCGCAGGAAGCTTTGGCACGACCATAAAAACCCGCCGATGACGAGGACTAGTAGCGCACAGCGGGAATGGCTGCATAAAAATAAATTTTAATCGTCGGCATTGGTTTTCCTTTTGTCGCGAATTAGTTATTTTTGCACGCGAACCGCTGAATTGGTTCCCTTTACTACTCGAAATATGGTGAAAGATCTTTTTGAAAGAATCCAGAAAAATAAAGGCCCGTTGGGCAAATGGGCTTCACAGGCCGAAGGTTATTACGTGTTTCCCAAACTCGAAGGCGATCTGGGCCCGAGGATGCAGTTTCACGGCAAGGAAATCCTGAATTGGTCGATCAACGACTACCTCGGTTTGGCGAACCATCCTGAAGTGCGCAAGGCAGATGCCGATGCGGCCCTTGAATACGGCTCGGCTTATCCGATGGGTGCGCGCATGATGAGCGGTCATACCGATTTGCACGAGCAGTTGCAGAACGAACTGGCGGATTTCGTCGGGAAAGAAGCGGCTTACCTGCTCAATTTCGGCTATCAGGGAATGGTTTCCACGATCGATGCTTTGGTTACGAAAAATGACATTATCGTGTACGATGTGGATTCCCACGCGTGTATCATAGACGGTGTGCGCCTTCACATGGGCAAGCGTTTTACGTACAAGCACAACGATGTCGAAAGCATCGAGAAGAATTTACAACGCGCTACCAAAATGGCCCAGGAAACCGGTGGCGGGATTTTGGTCATTACAGAAGGTGTTTTCGGGATGCGCGGACAACAAGGCAAGATCAAGGAAATTGTCGAGCTCAAGAAAAAATACAACTTCCGTCTGTTGGTGGACGACGCCCACGGTTTCGGCACGCTCGGGAAAACGGGCGCCGGGGCAGGAGAGGAGCAAGGTTGCCAGGATGGGATTGACGTTTACTTTTCGACGTTCGCCAAGTCAATGGCGTCGATTGGAGCATTTATCGCCGCCGACAAGGACATCATCGACTACCTCAAATACAATTTGCGTTCGCAGATGTTCGCCAAGGCGCTCCCGATGATTTTCACAAAAGGAGCTTTGAAACGTCTTGAGATGCTGCGTTCGATGCCGGAATTGAAAGACAAGTTGTGGGAAAACGTGAACGCGTTGCAAAACGGCTTGAAAGCCCACGGATTTGACATTGGTGACACCAATACGTGCGTGACGCCGGTCTATCTCGAAGGAAGCATTCCGGAAGCGATGATGCTCGTGAATGATTTGCGCGAGAATTACAATATTTTTCTTTCGATCGTGGTCTACCCGGTCATTCCAAAGGGAATTATCTTGCTGCGCATGATCCCGACGGCTTCGCATACGTTGTCTGACATAGAAGAAACATTGAAGGCGTTCGACGCGATCCGGGAGAAGCTTCAAAGCGGTAAATATTTGGAGTTGGCGCAAAAGCACACGGTTGATGTGAGCGATGAAAGATAATGAGTCAATTAGATAATTAGTCAATTAGCGAATTAGCGAATTGGTCAATTAGCGAATTAGTCAATTAGCAAATTAGTCAATTAGTCAATTAGCGAATTAGTCATTTAGCGAATTAGCGAATTAGTCATTTAGCGAATTAGATAATTAGTCAATTAGCGAATTAGTCATTATCGAATTAGCGAATTAGTCAATTAGCGAATTAGCGACCTGAGGCGTAGCCGAACGGGACGAAGGCGACTAGATAATTAGATGATTCGATGAAATGAACAAACCGTCTGTTAGGGCGGTTTTTTTTGTGATTGGGATTTTGTTAACGGAGGTGTTTTACAGAAACCCGTAAATTTAAAAAAACAAGTTTTATGAAAAAATACGCTTTAGCCGCAGCATTCGCCGGGCTTTCCCTTGTCGGATGCAAAAAAGAAACCGATAAATCGGATGAGACGAACGACACCGTCGTTGCCAAACAACCCGAAGCCGCTTCGATACACGAATGTTATGCGTTCGTACAGCAAAGAGACACCATTTCCCTCGAAATCGATCAGGATGGAGCGAAAGTCGCCGGAAACCTTCACTTCAAAAATTACGAAAAAGACAGCAGTCACGGGCCTGTCGCAGGGGAATTTGTGGGCGATACGCTGAAATTGGAGTATACGTTCCAGTCTGAAGGGATGACCTCGGTGCGTGAAATCCGATTCTTGAAAAGCGGAAACTCTATGATAATGGGAATTGGGGACATGGACGAAAAAAATGGCAAGATGATGTTTACCAAGCCGGCTGACGTCAAGTATGACAAGAATTTGGTTTTGGTGATGACGGAGTGTGAGCCTTGATAATTAGCGAATTAGCGGATTAGCGAATTAGTTAGTCAATTAGATAATTAGTCGATTAGATAATTAGTTAATTAGAGAATGGTCAATCAACGACCGGAGATGTAACGCGCGAAAAAGTTAATCGATCGTCCGTCAACCTCGAACTTTAAACCTTAAACTTCAAACCTCGAACCTTAAACCTTAAACCTTAAACGTTAAACCTTAAACGTTAAACCTTAAACGTTAAACCTTAAACTTTAAACTTCAAACCTTAAACTTTAAACTTCAAACCAACTACAAATCCTTAATAAACGTCGCGCGTCGTTTCGTCACCGG
This sequence comes from Flavobacterium selenitireducens, assembly GCF_014748335.1. Classification (GTDB taxonomy): domain Bacteria; phylum Bacteroidota; class Bacteroidia; order Flavobacteriales; family Flavobacteriaceae; genus Flavobacterium; species Flavobacterium selenitireducens. The sequence goes on along the minus strand of NZ_JAAVIY010000001.1, from coordinate 749,037 downwards.
GGAATTGAAGAATTTCCAAAGGTTGTGGATGGCGTTATTTTCGTCCAATTCAGGCGTGCGGACGCAATATTTGATGCCGTTGGCCTTGAACGACCTGAAGTATTCGGCCATGATGATGGCAGTCAAACCTTTGTTCTGCCATTCAGGATCGACTCCGATAAGATAAAACAGCACTTCGTCCGTGTGTTTTTTGGCCCACCACAAACGCAGCCAGCCAAACGGCCACAAGCTTCCGTCTGAATCCTTCAACGCCTTGGTCAGCGACGGCATGCAGATCGAGAAAGCTATCATTTTTCCGTGTTCATCCTCAATGAACTTGAGGAATTCGGGATTGACCATGTCGATGTATTTGTCTTTGAAGAATTGCTTTTGCCTGTCGGAAATACCAACGAACGACGTCAATTTCGCGTAAGCATCGTTGAAGAGGTCGAACATAGGGTCGATGAACGGCATGACCTCGGCAATCGTCTTAGGGTTGTGGACCTTGAGGTTGTAGCGTTTCCGGATGAGCACATCTCCCTTTAGATAAGGCGCAACCTGCTCCTCGTTCGGAAAAACGAAGCGACTTTCTACAAATTCTTTTTCTTTCTGGAATCCGAGTGTTTTGAAGTGGTCGATGTAATATTCGTGATTGTACCACGTAATCATCGTGCTCATCTGGTCAAAGCCGAAAATGAGCGCCCCGACTTTATCGAGGTTAGAGAATCCCATCGGGCCTTCGATATTCTCGAGACCGTGATGGCGTCCGAGTTCCTCGACCTTGGCCAAAAGCGCTTTCGTGACTTCGATATCGTCGATCACGTCGAACCATCCGAAACGGACCTTTTTCTTATCGAGATCCCTGACTTCGTTCCAATTGACGATCGCGGCGACACGTCCGACGGCCTTTCCATCGCGATAAGCCATGTAAAAACGGGCTTCGGCATATTCAAAAACGGGATTGACGCTTTTGTCAAACGACATCAGTTCCTCGACAATCAAAGGCGGAACCCAATACGGATGATTTTTGTAAATCGAAAACGGAAACTTCACGAATTCGGTGAGTTCCTGTTTCGTCTTTTTTTCTTGTATGGTAATCATGGGAATCAGTCGATGGGTTCGTTCTCGATGGCGTCCTTGCGCTTTTTGTCTTTTTTCTGTTGCTTGTTCTTTTCTTTCTCCCGCTTTTTATCTTCTTTGCTCATGTTTTTCTCCTCACCCGGAAGTCGCACGAGAACGTCTTCGTAGAATCCGTCGAAACGCCATGAAAGGCCAATCCCGGCTTGAAGTACCGAAGGCGTGTCCTTGACGTTGGCCCCGACGTTCACATCGAGCTGGATGTTGCCATCGAGCAGGTAAGCGGCGCCTCCGCGGAAGATCAGGTCGCCGTAAATGTCCGACTGCAAGCCCTGGTTCTCCAAAAATACCGACCAGCGATCGTTGATACCGCGCGTCACGGTGACCACGTATCCAAAAGTTTCGTAGTTGGAACCGAATTTATCGGCCATGATGTTGGTTACGAGCACGAAGCGACCGAACTGGTGTTGTGTGATGACCATTCCCTTTGCAGAAAATCCTTTCTCGCCGTAAAGCGGAAATTTGTCGGTCAACGTCAGGTTTCCGCCAAGGTAAACGCCCACGGCAGGAATCAGGCTTCTCCACTTGAATTTGTGGTTGTTTCTCCAGCTGTATAAATCCGGTTTGCGATCGATATATTTTTTGTTCGGATCATAGACGAGGTATTTCGCCCCGAAGTTGAATCCTTTGAGTGCGTTGCGCGTTTGCCCGCTTATGCCGACATCAGGATAATTGAAGCGATCCCACTGATGCTGGAATTCGCCGATGAATTCGAGTTGCTCGAGAAAGGCGCCGTAACGGATCGTAAGTTCGTTGGCAAGGCCTTTGGAATCCCATCCGAGATTGGCGTGGTCTTCCTTGACGCCCGTTATGCCGAGTTCGCCCTGAAGCACCGTTTTTCCTACTGAGAATGCCGACATCGATTCGCCGGGACGGTTGGAGTTGATCACATCGGTAAACTGTGCCGTGGCGGCGGCCGTCGCGAGCAACAAAGCGGAAGCGGACAAGGTTTTCAATCTTAGCATAAAGGCCGGTTTTTCAATTTTTATGTTTTCCAAAAGTACTTTAACTCGTTTGAACTTTATCCAAATAAGGCAAAAAAATCTGATTTTTCATTCGCTGTGTCTGCGTTCTGGGATGTCAATTTATTATTTATTTAAGAACGGATTTTGCCCAGACCGCGCCCAAATTCCTATTTTTGGAAAAAATTCACCACAATGGAGACGGCTAACTTTCCGAATTTCGTACGCACGATTTTCTTTATCATAGCTTTCTATTACATTTTCCGGTTTCTCGCTCGCCTGTTTTTCCCGATGTTGGTCAAAAAGGCCGTCGAGCATGCCCAGGAAAACATGCGCGATCAGTTCAACCAATACCAGAACGCCCAACGCGATCCCTATCGCAGGCCGGAAGGCGAAGTCACCATAGACACTTCTAATGCGGCCAAGCCCCGCGAGACTAAAAAGGTCGGTGATTACATCGATTATGAGGAAATCAAGTAAGGCTTGGGTGAAGCCCGCGTTTTTGACTATTTTTGGGCTGAATTAAAATCGGTCATGAAGCAAATCTCCAAGTTTTATCCGCACTTGCTGGCGTTAGTCGGCTTCGTGCTCGTCTCTTTAGTTTATTTTTATCCTGTTCTCCAAGGCAAGCAGCTTTTCCAGTCTGACATTGCACAGTTTACCGGGATGGCCAAGGAACAAAACGACTTCCGCGCTGCGGGCAAAGGGGAGCCATACTGGACGAATTCCGCATTTGGCGGTATGCCGACATACCAGATGGGTGCCAATTACGAACACGATTACATTGGCGCACTTGACGATGCCTTGCGCTTTTTGCCGCGTCCGGCCGACTACCTTTTTCTTTACTTTCTTGGATTCTATAGTTTGCTGTTGGTCTTGAAAACCGATCCGCTTAAGGCGTTTATCGGCGCTTTGGCGTTCGGATTCTCGACGTATCTCATCGTGATTCTGGGCGTCGGACACAACGCCAAGGCACATGCGATCGCTTATATGCCGGCCGTCGTTGCGGGCGTTTTGCTTGTTTTCAGGAAGCGGTACGTATCCGGCGGATTGCTCACGATGGTCGCCGCCGCGCTGGAAATCAATGCGAACCATTTCCAAATGACGTATTACTTGCTTTTCCTGTTATTGGCGATCGTCGTTTTCTACATCTGGAAAGCGGCCAAACAGAAGGAATTCCGGTCGCTTGGCATTTCGTTCGGGATATTTGCCGTCGCGGGCGTGCTCGCCATTGGTGCAAATGCTTCGAATTTGTTGGCTACTGCCGAATACACGGATTTTTCGATACGCGGTAAAAGCGAACTCACCTTTAAGCCCGACGGATCCAAAAACGAGACAACCTCGTCTATGGACTATGACTATATCACCGAGTATAGCTACGGCATCATGGAGAGTTTCAACCTGATCGCGCCTCGCCTTTTCGGAGGTTCCAACGGCGAAAGGCTCGATACCAACAGCGATACTTACGACTTCCTGATTTCCCAGGGCGTTCCCGCCGAACAGGCCAAACACGGCATTGACAGCATGCCGCTTTATTGGGGCGACCAGCCTATCGTCGCGGCTCCGGCTTATGTTGGCGCTGTCGTATTCTTCCTGGCGATTTTGGCGTTTTTCGTAGACGACAGGAAAATAAAATATGCGTTTTTGGCAGGCGCGATTCTGTCTTTATTGCTCTCGTGGGGCAAGAATTTCCCTGTGCTTACGAATTTATTTATCGATTACGTGCCGCTTTACGACAAATTCCGCGCGGTTTCGTCTATACAAGTCGTGTTGGAACTTTGCATTCCGGTCCTGGCAATTATGGGATTGCAATCGTTTTTTGCATCCGATAAGGAAAACAAGGTCAAGGATCTTTACAAAGCAGGAGGTGTTTTTCTCGGAATCATCGCGTTGTTGTTTGTCGTGAAAGGACAATTCACATTTGGAGGCGGGAGCGATGCGATGCTGTTGCAGAATTACGGGCCAGAGTTCGTCGACGCGTTGAAGTCCGACCGCAGCCGTTTCTACACTTCAGATCTGCTTCGCTCGTCCGTATTGGTCATTGCCGCCGCTCTTGCGTTATGGTTTTACCTGAGAAACAAGATTTCCCAAACCACTTCACTCGTGATTGTCGCCGTGATCATGATAGGCGACCTGTTCTTCATCGATAAGAATTATGTCGAAGCCGACGATTTCGTTGATGCCCGCGCGGTCGAAATCCCGTTTGAGCCTACCCAGGTAGATCAGGCGATCTTGCAGGATACCTCACATTACCGCGTATTCGAAATCAATGCGATACACAATGCGAGAACCTCGTATTTCCACAAGTCTTTGTCGGGATACAGCGCGGTGCGTCCGAGGCGAATGGAACAAATTCTCGAATACCAGATCGCAAAAAATAATCTGGAAGTGTTGAATTTGCTCAACACCAAATATGTGATCCAAACCAATGAAAAAGGGGAGGAGTTCGCTATCCCGAATCCCGAAGCCAACGGAAATGCGTGGTTCGTAAGCAACATCAAAGCGGTAAAAACGCCCGACCAGGAAATGAAAGCGCTCGACAGCCTCGATTCTAAAAACGTGGCCGTCGTCAATACTTTCGAATTTCCTGGCGTGAATATTTCGGAATTCACGAAAGACACGACTTCGGCTTCGATACGCGTCGTGAAATACGATTCGAATCACATCCGATACATCAGCGAGAATCCCAACGACGGTTTTGCGGTTTTCTCCGAAATCTACTATCCGAAAGGATGGAAGGCCACGATCGACGGCAAGGAAGCCAACATCGTCAGGGCCGATTACACGTTGCGCGCACTTTCGGTTCCCGCCGGAAAACACACGATTGAATTCAAATTTGAACCTGAGGTCGTCAAAACGGGGGGCTATATCGCGCTCGCCAGTTCACTCGGCATGGTGTTGCTTGCCGCAGGTGGCATTTTTTACGAACGCAAAAGGAAGCAAAAGGCGAGTTGAAAAAAGTACTCATCATAACCTATTATTGGCCGCCCGCCGGAGGACCGGGAGTGCAGCGCTGGCTTAAATTCGTCAAATACCTGCCGGAGTTTGGGATCGAGCCTGTCGTGTATATTCCGGAAAATCCGACCTATCCGATAATCGATGAGGCATTCAGCAAAGAGGTGTCGCCAAAACTGACGGTCATCAAAAAGAAGATTTTCGAGCCTTACGGTTTTGCGTCTATGCTGTACAAGAACAAAGTTAAGAAAATGAGCGCCGGGATCATTCCGAACAGCAGCAAACAAAGCTTTTCCGAAAAAGTGGCGCTTTGGATTCGCGGCAACTTTTTTATTCCGGATGCGCGTATTTTCTGGGTCAGGCCATCGGTGCATTTTCTCGAAAGATACATACAGGAGCACGCCATCGACACGATCATCACGACGGGTCCGCCTCACAGTTTGCACCTTATCGGAATTAAATTACAGAAGCGCTTGAACGTGAAATGGGTTGCGGATTTTCGCGATCCGTGGACGACCATCGGCTACCAGAAAGACCTCAAATTGTCGCGCTATTCGGAATTCAAGCACAAGCGCATGGAGAGACGTGTGCTTAAAGCCGCCGACCAGATTATCGTGACGAGCCAAACTACCAAAGCCGATTTTTCCAAGATCACGACAAAGCCTATCGAAATCATTACCAACGGTTTCGACCAGGAGAAAGTGTTAGCCGAAACGTTGGATAGCAAGTTTTCGCTGGCGCATATCGGTTCGCTTCTCTCAGAGCGGAACCCGTTGTTTTTATGGCAGACGCTGAGCGAGATCGTCAACGAAGTGTCGGGCTTCGCCGATCATCTGGAAATCAAGCTGATAGGAACGTTAAGCCCCGAAGTTCTCGAATCGATACGGCTGTACCAACTAGAGGATTTCATGAACAATCTCGGGTATGTCCCACACGATGAAGCGATAGCCCAACAACGCAGCTCACAGGTTTTGTTGCTTATCGAAATCAATTCGCTACACACGAGAAGCATCATTCCGGGAAAACTCTTCGAATATATGGTTTCCGGCCGACCGATCGTCGCAATTGGCCCGAATGGATCTGACTTTGCGGAAATCATCGAAAACACAAGCACGGGAATCTTTATCGACTACGCCGGGAAGGACTTGCTCAAACGGACGATATTGGCGCTTTACGAATCCTATCTAGACGGAAACCTTACCGTGGAGCCTGTCGAACTCGAACAATACTCCCGCCGCAACCTTACCCAAAAACTGGCCGGGCTACTTTCCTGATGGGCATCGTCATCAAACAGTCGATCAGCAACACGCTCATTACCTATGTCGGTTTTGCGATAGGGGCGGCCAATACGTTGTTCATGTACCCGCAAATCCTCGGCGATGAATTTTACGGTTTGACCGGATTCATTTTGTCGTCGGGTAACGTGATCATGCCCTTGATGGCGTTCGGCGTCCATAACACGCTCGTAAAGTTTTTTGTCGGATATCGCTCCGAACAGGAAAAAAACGGGTTTCTCACCTATTTGTTGCTGTTGCCACTCGTGGTGGCGATCCCGTTGCTCATCGTGTGCTATTTCGGATACGATCAAATTGCGGGTTACTTTTCGACCAAAAGCCCCATCATCTTTGATTATTTCTGGCAAATCCCGCTTATCGGGCTGTGCATGGCCTATTTCGAGATTTTTTATGCTTGGGTCAAAGTGCACCTGAAGTCGGTTTTTGGTACGTTCGCCCGCGAAATCCTGCTGCGTGTCCTGATCACCGCAGGGCTCTTCGCTGTGTATTTCGACTGGATTTCTGCCGGAAGTTTCGTCAACCTGACGCTGGCCATTTATCTGGTCATCACGGCCATCATGATGGTTTATGCTTTTCGCATACGGGAATTCAGGCTTGACAGGCGTTTTCCGGTAAACAGGAAAGCGGTGTTCCGTTATTCGGTGTTTATTATTTTGTCCGGGAGCGTGGCCAATATGCTGCTTGATCTCGATAAGATGATGATGGGGAAAATGATCGACATCGACAACATTGCATTCTACAGTGTGGCGGTTTTCATGGCGACCGTGATTGCGGTACCGAGCCGGTCGATGCACCAGATCGCTTATCCGATCACTGCCAAACTGATGGCCGAAGGTAAGTATGAAGAACTCAACGACTTTTACAAACGCACTTCGATCACGCTCCAAATCGTCGGCGGGCTCGTCCTGATCGGGATTTTGGTCAATGTAAACCAAATGTACAGGTTGCTTCCGCCTGAATATTCCAAAGGGTTGTTCACGGTTTTCGTCATCGGATTTTCAAAATATCTCGAGTTGATTTTGGGCAACAACAATGCGATCATTTTCAATTCCAAATATTACAATGCGGTACTGGTTTTAGGCCTTTTGCTGGCTGTCGTCCAGATCGGGTTGAATTTGTACCTGATTCCGAAAATGCGCATCGATGGCGCGGCTTTGGCGACTTTGATATCGGTCGCGCTCTACAATTTGGCGAAACTGCTGTTCGTGGTCTTCCGGATGAAGCTCTATCCGTTTACCAAACAAACGCTGTACTCATTCGCGATACTGGCGATATCGTTCGCCTTGTTTTATTACTGGGAATTCGATTTTCACCCGATTGTCAATATCGCGTCGAAATCAGTTTTGGTGGGGGCTTTTTTTGTAGGATCGCATTATGTACTTAAGATTTCGCCCGAGGTAAATTCCGTTATAGACAAGGCGTTCGGGATGCTCAAGCGATAGCCGAAGATGTGCGGATGACAGTCGGAAATCGACAAAAAAAATCCCCCGGAAAAAAATCCGAGGGATCAAACAAACCAACCAATCTAAACTTCACTATTATTTTTTGACTTCGAGTTTTGGCTCCACCTTCGCTTTGGTGCCGTCCTGCTTGTAGTAGTAATACGCTTCGTCGTTGTTCCATGAACTATTTCCGCTGTTGCCGCCTTGGTAATACTGACCGTGGCCAGCCTGGTTCCAGTTCGCATTGACGCGGCCTTGAGTTCCGACGATGCGTCCGTAGCGGTCGTATAGGATTTTCAAGCCTCCAACCTGCATCAAAGCGTAACGGTTGTAACTCATATAGACCGATCCGATGCGTTTTACGCGTCCGCGGGTGTCGTAGTTCAAAAATACATTTCCAACCCTTCTCACCCGGCCTTGTGTATCGTGTTCGATGCGAACGCCTGCATTGCCGACGTTTGGCGCGCCGTAAGTAACATTTGTCTGGCCGCGGCGGCCTTTGTAATATATGTCTGAGCCTCCCGTAGGAACAGTGTTGAAATCGATTTGTCCATCGGCAAAAACAAAGAACTCAATGCCTCTTTCGGTGAACACGATTGGTTCGGTCTCGGCGATGGCTACCGGATAGCGTACCTCGAAATCAATTTTTTCTGAGGCTTTGGCGCTGCTTCCCATTAGGAAGACTGCTGCAACAAAAAGAGTAATGGTTTTCATGATCTTCAATTTTTTGGGATTAGTAATTGTTTCTCGCTTTCGCTGGAAAATTTTTCCGTTGTTTGACGGCATTCAAGTTGCGTGCCAGAAAAGTGTAACAAACGTTTGTAGTCGTTTAGAAGCGTTTGTAAACGTTTAGTTTTCAGTAAAATAAACGTTCAAAAATATTTTTTGGTAGAAAGGCGTTTCGCTTTTGATTATATTCGCGACGCATTAAACCCTATCGTCATGCATTTGATTTTTTCGCGCCTTACGGGCATTGTCGTTTTGTTGATTTCAAGCGTTTGTTTTCCTCAATCGTTGATTCCATATTACAATGAGGTCGCAGGGCAGGTCTCCCAGGCCAATATCAACCAATCGCTTTCTTCGTTCGTTTCATTCGGCGTGAAATATCGCGGTACCTCCGCACAGGCCAATGCGCTTGCCTGGCTCAAGAGCAAATACCAGGAATACGGTTATGCGGCATCTGACATTGTCGAAGATCCGTTTACTTATGGCGGTGCTACGTGCAAAAACCTTGTGGTGACAAAAATTGGGACAACGTACCCGAACACTTTTGTGATCATCGACGGGCATTACGATACCGTCGGCGGACCCGGCGCCAACGACAACGGCAGCGGGACAGCTGTAATCCTCGAGGTTGCGCGGTTGCTGAAAAACATCCCGACGGAGTATTCCGTGAAATTCATTCACTTTGCGGGAGAGGAAGACGGCCTGGTCGGAAGCCAGCACTATGTGGATAATGTCGTAAACGCCACTTCCCCAAAAATGAACATCAGGGTGTTGGTCAATCTCGACCAGGTCGGAGGCGTTTCCGGAGAAGTGAACAATACGATTACCTGCGAACGCGACCAGAGCAACAGCCCTTGGACCAATAACGCGGCTTCTTCGGCCAGGACGACGGAGCTCGCCAATTGCATGGAATTGTACTCCGTGCTGGAAACCGTAATTTCGAACGCATACGCATCAGATTACGTTCCTTTCGAGGACAACGGTGAAATTATAACAGGTTTGTTTGAAACCAACGAGTCGCCTTATCCGCACGGGCCGAATGACGTCCTGTCGAATGTGGATCCCGTTTTTGTCTACAACGTCGCCCAGGGAATGATGGGTGCAGCCCTGCACTTCGCGGTCGCCTGTACAGACTGCAATCTCGCCACACAGGAAAATCCGGCTGACGCAATACGCGTGTTTCCAAATCCGGCTGAGGGAATGCTCTGGGTAAACAAAGGAAATTTCCAGGATTGTGATTATGCGCTGTTTAACGTCCTCGGCCAACGGGTTGCGTCGGGAAAATTGAGGGATTCCGCCATTGTCGAAGCCATCGCGACCGATCGTCTTGAACGCGGATCGTATATCCTCAAAATCACATCGGGAGCGGTTGAAATCGAGAAAAAAATCATCATAAAATAAATCGAGGCCTTCACACGAAGGCTTTTTTTGGCATTCTTTCATCCAAAACGCACAACATGAGCAAAAAGCAATCAGCAGGAAAACAAGGCGCTTTTGAAGTTTTCGCGTCCAAAGTCACCAAAGCCACCGGCAGTACACCCGCATTCCTGATCGCATTCCTGACGGTCATCGTATGGGCGGTAACGGATCCGATTTTCGATTATTCCGAGACCTGGCAACTCGTTATCAACACCGGGACGACGATCGTAACATTCCTGATGGTTTTCCTTATCCAAAAATCCCAGAACAAGGATTCGATGGCAATTCAGCTCAAGTTGAACGAGCTCGTGGCCGCCCATGAGTTTGCGAGCAATCGGTTGATAGACGTGGAAGACCTCTCGGAAAAGGAACTCGAAGCGTTGCACGAGTACTATCTCAAACTAAGCCAACTCTGCAAAAAAGAGGATTCGCTGCTGCACACGCATACCGTAGAGGAGGCGCAGGACCTTCATCTGATCAAGAAAAAAAAGCATAAAAAGCGCAGGGACGAGATACAAAATCCATAACGTGTCAGCTACCAGCGCAAAGGCGTTTACAATTTATCCTTCAGATAGGTTCCGGTTATCGATTTTTTGTTCTTCGCTATTTCCTCAGGCGTCCCGATCGCGAGGATATGCCCTCCGTTTTCTCCACCTTCCGGGCCGAGGTCTATGATGTGATCGGCACATTTGATCAGGTCGAGGTTGTGTTCGATCACGATAATCGAATGTCCCTGGTCGATAAGCGCCTCGAACGAAGCCATCAGCTTGTTGATATCGTGGAAGTGAAGTCCCGTCGTGGGTTCGTCAAAAACAAAAAGGGCCTTGTCCTTGGTGGCGCCTTTCACAAGGAAAGAGGCGAGCTTGATGCGCTGGGCTTCCCCTCCGGACAGCGTTGACGAGGATTGACCGAGTTGGACGTATCCGAGACCGACATCCTGCAACGGCTGCAACTTCTGGATAAGCTTGGTCTGTTTGTGCTCTTTGAAAAACGCAACCGCATCATCTATTGTCATCGTGAGCACATCATCTATATTTTTGCCGTTGTACATCACTTCGAGTACTTCTTTTTTGAAGCGCTTTCCGTTACAAGTTTCACAATTGAGCTGCACATCGGCCATGAAGACCATTTCGACGTTTATCGTGCCTTCGCCTTTGCAGGTTTCGCATCGGCCGCCATCGACGTTGAACGAAAAGTGTTTGGCCTGGTAATTTCGCAGCTTCGACAGTTTCTCCTTCGCAAAAAGGTCGCGTATGTCGTCATATGCCTTGATATACGTCACGGGATTCGATCGCGAACTCCTTCCAATCGGATTCTGGTCGACGTACTCAATATGTCGGATCTTGTGGTAATGACCGCGCATTTCGGTAAATTGTCCAGCTTTTTCGCCAGCCCCTTCCAACTGTTTTTGCATGGCCGGAAACAGGATTTTCTTGACGAGCGTACTTTTTCCGCTTCCGGAAACGCCGGTGATCACCGTTAGCACTTCCAGCGGAAAACGCACATCGAGATTGCGCAGGTTGTTTTCGCGTGCGCCGAGGATTTCGATGTAATTGCTCCATTTGCGGCGCGTTCTCGGCACTTTGATCTCCATGTCTCCATTGAGGTATTTTGCCGTGAGCGAATCAGATTTGAGGATCTCGTCATACGTTCCGTAAGCGACGACTTCACCACCGTGGGTACCGGCTTCCGGGCCAATATCGATGATGCGGTCGGCGGCTTTCATGATATCTTCGTCGTGTTCGACCACGATCACGGTGTTGCCGAGCTTTTTTAGAGAAATGAGTACGTTGATGAGACGTTCGGTATCTTTCGGATGCAAGCCGATACTCGGTTCGTCGAGAATATACATCGATCCGACAAGCGAACTTCCGAGCGAGGTCGCCAGGTTGATACGCTGGGATTCGCCTCCGGAAAGTGAGGCCGAGGTTCGGTTCAACGTGAGGTAATCGAGCCCGACTTCGACGAGGAAACTCAAGCGGCTGTTGATTTCGATTAGCAGCCTTTTGGCAACCTGGTGATCGTAATCGGACAGTTTCAGGTCGGCGAAGAACGGAACGAGACGCTTCATCGGCATATCGACAAGGTCGGAAATCGTCTTGCCGCCAATCTTTACGTAATCGGCTTCCGGTCGCAACCGCTTTCCTTTGCACGACCAGCATTTGGTCTTTCCGCGATAACGCGACAACATCACGCGGTTCTGGATTTTGTAGTTTTTTTCCTCCAGTTCCCGGAAGAAATCGTCGAGTCCGGTGAAGTGCTTATTGCCTTTCCATATCAGGGCTTTCTGGGCATCGGTAAGTTCAAAGTAAGGTTTGTGGATCGGAAAATCGAAGTGATAGGCACTTTTGACCAATTGGTCTTTGTACCAACCCATGCTTTCGCCTCTCCACGGGTAAATCGCATTTTCGTAAACCGATAGGGAGGTGTTCGGAACCACAAGCTCCGGGTCGATCCCGATCACGTTTCCGTAACCTTCGCAAACCGGGCAGGCGCCATACGGATTGTTGAAACTGAACAGGTGGACGTTCGGTTCGAGAAAACTTTGTCCGTCAAGTTCGAAACGGGAGTTGAATTCGCGTCGCGTCTCACCGTCGGCTTCCTGTAGGTACAATTCGCCTTTGCCTTCGTAGAAAGCGGTTTGGACGGCATCTGATAATCTGTTGTAAAAATCTTCGTCGTCTTTCACGACAACGCGGTCGATGATCAGCAAAATATCCTTATCGTCAAGGCTGTGCTGTTCGATCTCGTCAAGGCGCACCATTTCCTTTTTCACAAGAATCCTTGCGAAACCTTGTTGTAAAAGCACCTTCAGTTTGTCTTCAAGTTCCCGCCCTTTTTCAAGGTGGATGGGAGAAAGCAGCAGCAATCGCGTGCCCTCCGGATATCCCTTTACGGCGTCGACCACGTCGCTGACGGTATCCTTTTTGACCTCTTCCCCTGAGACCGGGGAAAATGTTTTTCCGATCCTGGCGTAAAGCAACTTCAGGTAATCGTAAATTTCAGTGGAAGTCCCCACGGTCGAACGCGCATTGGTGGTGTTGACTTTTTGTTCGATCGCGATGGCCGGTGCGATACCTTTTATGTACTCGACTTTGGGTTTGTCGAGGCGTCCGAGAAACTGGCGGGCGTAAGATGAAAGGCTTTCCACATAGCGCCGCTGGCCTTCGGCGTAGAGCGTGTCGAACGCAAGGCTGGACTTTCCTGATCCGGAAAGACCGGTAATTACCACAAATTCATTGCGGGGAATGGAGACGCTCAAATTCTTCAGGTTGTGGATTTGGGCGCCTTTTATGATGATGTTTTTCTTAGGTTCTAACGTGCTGAAATCAGGCTGCATAGTCGGCGGGGATAAGTCCGCAAAAGTACGCAAATCGGCAGCGAAATGAAAATGGGCTTAACAACGATTTAGAAACAGTTTAGGATTGTTAAATTTTCAACGTTTGAAGTCGAAACATGTGGATATAACGCAAATTTTTCTCAAAATCGCGTTAATCTGAGGGCTTATTGCGTTACCAATGTTAATTTTTCAATTTTTATTTGCGCATTTGAAATAATTTGTTTTACATTTGGTCATTCATTCACTTCAATTTAACAGAGCCTATAGTATAAAAATACTTTTTAGAAATTTCAGAGGTTTCCACCAAAAACTAAAAGGTATCATTATGGCTACTGTAATCATCCCAGATGCGCTATTGGTCAAGAATTACGTTGCAGGAGACGAAAATGCTCTCGCTACGCTAATCGGCAGGCACCAATCCAAGATTTATGGGTTTATCTATTCGAAGGTTACCGACAGGGACATTTCGGACGATATTTTCCAGGACACCTTCATCAAAGTCATCAAGACTTTGAAGTCGAATTCTTATAACGAGGAGGGAAAATTCCTGCCATGGGTAATGAGGATCGCACACAATCTCATCGTCGATCACTTCCGACGCAATAAAAAAATGCCCATGTTCCGCGAGACCGAAGAATTTTCGATATTTTCGATCATGAGCGATGACGCGCCAAATATCGAAGGGCGCATGATCACGACACAGGTCGAGGACGATTTGAAGCGACTTATCCAGGAACTTCCGAAAGATCAGAAAGAAGTGCTGGAGATGCGGATTTACCAGGACTTGTCGTTCAAGGAGATTTCCGAACTGACAGGTGTGTCGATCAATACGGCGTTAGGCCGCATGCGATATGCGCTGATGAACCTGCGCAAGGTGATCGACAAGCATCAAATAATTTTGACCAATTGACAATATTTTGAAACCGGTTGCGTTTTTAAGGTAACAAACGCAATTGATATGGCTAAAATTTACACTTCAAAAACGTTAGCAACTTCAAAAATGTTACCTAAAAAAGAGACCATCAATTTCTTGCTGAATTATTCTAAGGCATTGACAATCCAGAAAAAAGGAAACTTGATTTTTGAGTGTATCGCTAACTGATTTATCGGAATCCCACGGTTGAAAGATCGTGGGATTTTTGTTTTCCGACCTAACCAGTCCGCAGTAGACATGAAAAATTCCGTATTGTTGTTATATGCATTTTTAGTTCTAGGGTGTGCGTCAGATGATTTTTAGGACAATCTTTCGATGATTCCGGGTCTCGATTATTACAAATTCACGTCCGAGGACCGCGACAACTTGCTCAATTCGAGCCTCAATAAAGATAAGATCATTTAAATTTCGCAACCAATCCGGCGAGGAACTTCGATACAAGGTCACGGCAAAGTGGAAAGGCAGATCGGACGATAATCACGGCACTTTTTCAGGAAGCGGCATTCCCGGCTATTATTACGATAAACAGACCGTTTCGCTTGCCTCGGTCGAATTCCCGGACAGTGAAAATTCCGGGCTTTCCATAATTGTATACAAACCCAGCGCCACAGGATTGATGGCAACCCTTTATTTCGACCGCTGGAATGAAGGCGGGTATTGGGCAAAGGAGGATTTTGCGCTTTCCAATGCCTACATCCAAAGCATTTCGTTTAACGGCAATACGTATCAGAAGGTTGTGGTCATTGATTCACAAACCGGCAATTCCGGCTCTGGGAACGGCTTTCGGCTAAACGCCAACAAAATGTATTACGATTTTAATTATGGTCTTGTCGGGTTTGACGACCTCGACGGCAATCAGTGGCGCCGCTATTGACGTTTCAACGTTTTGGCGTAATGCGCGTTGATCAGCGATTTTTTCCCGATGGTTCGCGTAATCACGTCTTTTTCCAAATCCCACCCGCGCGCCGGGGAATATTGGCGGCCGTAATAGATGATTTGCAGGTGGAGCTTGTTCCAAAGAGGCATCGGAAACAATCTTTTTGCATCTTTCTCGGTTTGTTCGACACTTTTTCCGTTCGACAAATTCCAGCGTTGCATCAACCTGTGGATGTGCGTATCGACCGGAAACGCCGGATATCCGAACGCCTGCGACATCACGACGCTTGCCGTTTTGTGTCCGACAGCGGGCAGTTCTTCGAGATCGGCGAAATTATCGGGAACTTTTCCGTCGTGTTTTTCGAGCAGTATTTTCGACAATCCGAAAATTCCTTTGGATTTCATTGGCGATAACCCACAAGGGCGAATGATGTCCTGTATTTCCTCCACCGATAATTTGACCATTTCCTGTGGCGTATCCGCTTTGGCGAACAGCAACGGCGTTATCGTATTGACGCGGGCATCGGTACATTGCGCCGACAGCAAAACCGCGATCAGCAGCGTATAAGCATCTTTGTGATCGAGCGGGATAGGCACTTCGGGATACAAATCCTCAAGCGTTTTAATCACGAAATCGACGCGTTCTTTCTGGGTCATTGCGTACTTTTGTACAAAGTTAATTTTTAAGGGCGAAGGCGCAAGAATATGATCGGAAGCATTTTGCAACATCTTTGGAAGCTTATCCGGAATTCGCGTCGGTCAACCAAAATCCCAACCGATATGACGACATTGAAACAAGGCGACAAAGCCCCTGATTTCTCGGCGGTCGACCAGGACGGTGCGATCCGAAAACTCTCTGATTACAAAGGCAAAAAACTCATCGTGTTTTTTTACCCTGCGGCCAATACGCCAAGCTGTACGGTCGAAGCCTGCAACCTGCGCGACAATTATGCCGACCTCAAAGCAAAGGGCTACGAACTTTTGGGCGTAAGCGCGGACACCAAAAAGAAACAGGCCAATTTTATTTCGAAGCACCAACTTCCGTTTCCGTTATTAGCCGACGAAAATCACGCGGTCATTGAGGCTTTCGGCGTTTGGGGCCCGAAGAAATTCATGGGACGCGAGTTCGACGGGATTCACCGCACGACTTTCGTAATTGATGAAAATGGTGTCGTAGAAAAAATCATTGAAAAAGTGAAGACGAAAGATCACGCGGCTCAGATAGTGGGCGAGGGTTGAAGTTTAAGGTTTAAGGTTTGATGTTTAAGGTTTAAAGTTTAAGGTTTAAGGTTTGATGTTTAAGGTTTAAAGTTTAAGGTTTACGGTTTGAAGTTTAAGGTTTAAAGTTTAAAGTTTTCTTTAAGGCGAGTGGAAATATTTAAATGTTCGGAGACATTGCGCCCCACCCGCCATCCGAAATATACGAACTCCAAAAATCTCCATTACAGATTTTTACTCCGCTGCGCTCCGTACAGTCCGAGCAAGCTCTCGGGTCTGCCGAAGTTGTTGAATCACCAAACTCCTGAAATTCCACACTCCATAATCTAAGCTAATGTCATTGACCATTGACTGATAAACACAAAAAAAGCCGGTATATCAACTACCGGCTCTATTTTATCAACTGAAACAACTAATTCGTTTCCTCAAGGATCTTATTCGGGTCGTATCCGAACAAATGATGTTCCTTGATCAATTCGGCGATTCCCTTCGGAAGCATTTCTTCCCAACCCGGCTGGCCGTTCATGATCATTTTAAGCACGGCTCTGGAGAACACCTCGAGATTGTGCGGATCGAAGTCGTCTATGTCGATTACTTTCCCGTTGAACTTAAAGAACTTGTAAAGTTCCTTCATGCGCGGATGCACCTTTAGATTCTCCGAATTGATCAATTCGCCTTCCTCGCCAATCATCGGATAAAGGAAAACCTTGAGGTCGCGGTAGAACAATTTTCCGAACGCTTCGAGGATGCCGCCGCTCAAATGGCGGTAGTATTTTTCGTCGAAAATGTCCACGAGATTGTTCACGCCCATGGCCAATCCCATACGGGCTTTGGTATAATTCGAGAAATATTCGACGACCTTGTAATATTCCTGGAAGTTCGAAATCATCACGGTTTGCCCAAGCGAACACAACAGTTCCGCGCGATCCATGAAGTCGCGTTCGTCGATTTCCCCGTCCGAACGAAGGTTGGACAGCGTAATCTCGAAAATCACGAGCGTATTGTCTTTTTCAACTTTGTTTTCGGCCAGGAACATATTGAGCGACTTTTCGTACATGTCCATGTTCACGACCGTTACCGGACGGAAACTTCCGCGCAAAGCGAGAATATTTTTTTTGTAGAGCACCGCCGCCGGTAAAATGTTGTTGCCTTCGGGATCGAACATCACCGCGTCGGTCATGCCGTTTTTCACAAGTTGGAGCGACATCAAACGGTTGTCGACGTCTGCAAAGCGAGGCCCGGAGAAGTTGATCGTATCGATTTCCAGTTGGTCTTTGTCCAAATGGTCGTAAAGATAACGCAGTAATTTTTTGGGATCGTTGTATTTGTAGAACGCTCCGTAGATCAGGTTGACACCCAGAATACCAAGGGTTTCCTGTTGAAGGCGTGCATCGGTTTCCTTGAATCGGATATGGATCGTGATCTCGTTGTAATCCTCGTCCGGTTCGATCTGGTATTTGATGCCGACCCAGCCATGTCCCTTGAACTGCTTGGCGAAGTCGATCGTGGCAACGGTATTGGCGTATGAAAAGAAAAGTTTGTTCGGATGTTTTTCACGGCTCAGACGCTTTTCGATGAGCATCACTTCGTGAGACAGCATCTTTTTGAGACGGCTTTCGGTTACATAGCGGCCATCGAGTTCGTTCCCGTAAATGGCGTCCGAAAAATCCTTGTCGTAAGCCGACATGGCCTTTGCGATCGTACCCGAGGAACCTCCGGCGCGAAAAAAGTGGCGCACTGTTTCCTGACCGGCGCCGATTTCGGCGAAAGTTCCGTAAATGTTCTCGTTCAGGTTAATGCGAAGCGCTTTGTCCTTAATGGAAGGTATTTGTTCAATCGCCTTGTCCCCTTTAAGGGTAAAACCGTCATCTCTTAGCATAATCGTTGAAATTCCTCGCAAAGTTAGTCAAAAATGCAACGGATTGAAATCCATTAATCTTATTTTTGTATAAAATTAACTGGTCCGTTTTGCTTAAAAACTAACGCAGAATTCATCCGGAAGCGTATATTTTTGCCAATCATATTTTACCAAATTACATGAAGGTCTGGTTTTTAGGAACAGGTACATCCCAGGGAATTCCGGTCATCGGCAGCGACCATCCGGTAAGTAAAAGCGCGGACAGCCGTGACAAGCGCTTACGTGTCTCGGTTTGGGTGCATTGGGAAGGTCATTCGTATGTGATCGATTGTGGCCCCGACTTCCGTCAACAGATGCTTACTTGCGGCGCCCAGCGTGTCGACGGCATCCTTTTTACGCACGAACACGCCGATCACACCGCCGGAATGGACGATATCCGGCCGTATAACTTCCGCCAAGGCGCCATTCCGATATTCGCTCACGAGCGCGTATTGCGCAATCTCGAAAAACGGTTCGACTATATTTTCGCGACCGAGAACCGCTATCCCGGCGCGCCATCGGTAGCGACAGTCGAGATTTTCAACAACAAGCCGTTCGCGATTGGCGACAAGATGGCGATTCCCATAGAGGTTTGGCACGCAAAATTGCAGGTTTTCGGATTCCGGATCGACGATTTTGCCTACCTCACGGACGTAAAAATCATTTTTGAAGCGGAAGTGGAAAAGCTCAAAGGTCTCAAGGTTTTGGTAGTCAACGCGTTGAGGGAAGAAGCGCACGAGAGTCATTTCAATTTGCAGGAAGCCCTCGATTTCATAAATTTGGTGCAGCCGGAACGCGCTTACCTGACGCACATCAGCCATACGATGGGATTCCATGCCGAAGTCGAAAAAAAGCTTCCGCCGAACGTGTTCCTGGCTTACGATAACCTAGAAATTTCCATCTGACATGAAAAAATCACTTTTTCTCTATTTGTTCATCCTTGCCGCCATCATGAACGTGTTCACATATGCGTATTTTACCAAGAAGATGGCGTCGGAAGAAAAAAAGTGGGAACCAAAGCTAAAGAAGGCCAACGACAGTACGCTGGTGCTTTACAATAAACTGGTGGACGAATCCTATTTTTCGCTGGCGTACAACGAGAACGCCCAGGAATACCTCGGCAGTTACGATTACCGAGAGTTGATCGCGGACGTTTCCAATACCATCATCGACATGAACCAGAACCCAAAAGGCAACAGTTTGGTTCCATATGACCAGATAGGGGATTCGAAATTCATCATCAACAAGGTCAAAGTGCTCAACCACCGCTGGGTTATCGCCGATTTCAGCGACGGAAAATATTGGGGCGAGGTGCTGATCAAATACTTCGTCGAGGCCGACAACAAGTTCACGTTCGAACGCATCGATTCCCAGTTGTACCAAAAACAAACGTCTTCCGAAGACGAGTAGTAAGACCTATTTCTTCAGCAGCCATTTCCTGAAATCGAAAAAATTCTGTGGAGCTACGCCGTGGCCGACAGGATATTCGCGGTATTCGGACGCGATTCCCAACTTGTCGAGGAACGGTTTGCTGCGACGGGCCCATTCCACGGGAACGACCTGGTCGACCGAACCGTGTGAACTGAAAAAACGCAAATTCGTGATGTCTTTTGTCTCAAAATCAGCCGCGATGATGTCCGGGTTCAGATAGCCGCTCAAAGCCGCAACCTGTTTGACTTTTTCCGGGTAGGAGAGGGCTACGGCATAACTCAGGATCGCGCCCTGGCTGAATCCTACGAGCGTGACGTCGTTTTTGTCGATCGGAAATTTAGCCGACAGTTCATCGATCAACCCGGAAATGATGTCGCGTGATTCGCGTGCTTCGTCGAGATCGGAGAATTTTTTCTCATCTGCAGTAAAGTCGATCGAATACCAGGCATACGACAAGCCGTAACCTAGCGAATATGGGGCCCGGGCGGAAATCACGTAATAATCGCCCGGCAATTCGGAGGCGAACGAGAACAAGTCTTCTTCATTGCTTCCGTAGCCGTGTAAAAGCAACAGCAGCGGGTTTTTATCGCGTTTGTTTTCCGGCTCGCGAACGAGGTAAAATAGGGAAGTGTCCATTAGAATTTGCTGAGGAATTTTTGAAAGAATCTGCCGAATATCGGCACGGGAATCGCTTCGCCCCGAACGGCGGTAATTAGGCCATACGTCCACAAAATAGAGACGAAAAGATACATCGGGGCCGTAATCATCCAACTGTCGAACGGGCTCACCAAAAGTCCGAGCGAAATAAAGAGCAACGACAAACCTATCGATTGCCGTATATGGAATGATGCGAACGGATTTTTGTCTTCGGCATTCATCGACAGTGCGATAAGCGCCCCGACCAATAAAATATAGCTCGTGATGGCGGCCGTCTTGCCTTTTTCTACGACTTCGTTCATGATAAGATCAATTGGCCGTTGTTGAATATGCCGTACACCTTGCCTTTGCGTTTTTCTCCGAGAAAAGCGGAATTTTTAGATTTTGACGCTATGTCCTGCTTGGTGAAGACCGATGTGCCTTCGGTTGTGAAAAACGTCAGGTTGGCTTTAGACGATTCGGAAACGCCCGAGGTTTCGAGCCCGAAAATCGGTTTGCCGGCTGTAAGTTTTTCGACGATGAGTTCGGCCGAAAATATGTTCAATAATGCGCCGAATGCCGTTTCCAAACCGATTGTACCGTTTTTGGCCAGGTCGAATTCCATTTTTTTGTGTTCGATGTCGATCGGATTGTGGTCGGATGTGATGACGTCGATCGTACCATCTTTCACGCCTTTGACGAGCGCTTTTCGGTCGGCTTCGGTGCGCAGCGGGGGCGACACTTTGACCCTGGTGTCGAATCCGTTTAGTTTGTCATCGGTTAGCGTTAGATGATGTACCGAAACACTACAAGTGACGTTCAAACCCTTGGCCTTGGCTTCCTTTATGAGTTGTACGGACTTTGCGGTGGAAATCGTGGGAATGTGCAGTTTTCCGCCCGTGTATTCAAGCAGGAACAGGTTGCGCGCCACCATCAATTCTTCGGCCAGGTTCGGAATGCCTTTCAAGCCGAGTTTGGTCGCGTTGATACCTTCATTGGCAATGCCGTTTCCCCTGAGGCTCGAATCTTCGGAAAACGCGATCAACAAACCGTCAAAATCCTGGACGTATTGCAAGGCAAGTTTGAGCACGTTGGCATTGTCGATATTTTTGGCATAATCCCCGAAAGCGATCGCTCCGGCGTTTTTCATATCGTAAAGTTCGGCGAGGTCTTTCCCTTCGGATTTCATCGTGAGCGCGCCGATCGGATACAGATCGACGGCATTCTCGTTCGCACGCGACTTCACGAAATTTACCTGCGATTGGTTGTCGATTACAGGATTGGAATTGGGTTGCAGCGCCACAGCCGTAAAACCGCTTTTGGCCGCTACCGAAAGTCCGTTGGAAATGGTTTCCCGATCTTCATATCCGGGTTCGCCAAACGAGACACTGGAGTCGAACCAACCTTGTGAAACGCAAAGGTTGTCCAATTCCAATTCTTGATACTTTCCGGTATTTTTAAGATTTTTGCCGATTTTGGAAATAAAGCCGTCTTCGATAAGAATATCGGCAATCTCATTGTGAAACTTGCTTCTTGCATCGACGATCTTGGCTTGTCGGACGATCAGGTTCATTTTACGAATTTTTGGATCAGTAGTTCAGTTGTCAGAAAAATAAGCGCAAGGATCACGAACCATTTCCAGATGTCGGTGTTGGTCCGGTCGGCTTGCAAGGTGTCGAAAACGGCCTCGACCGAATCGATGGTTTTGTAACCGGAAAGCAAATTGGCGTTCGACGTGAGATCGCCTTCCGTCCTGTCGTAGTTGAAGCCGACATTTCGGATCGCCTTATCCTTGTTGAAAACGGTGTAATTTCCGGCTTGATTCGGATAGTCGTTGAACGTCATTTTGACCTTATTGTTCAGTATTTGCTGGACGGGAATGAATTTTTCGCCTTTGCCGCTGACTTCGACGATCTCGTCTTTTCCGAGGTTCGCATCGATCACGAACGGTTGGCCGTTGCCTATGGTCACCGAGACGATTCCCGTCCTTTGGGCGTTCTGCGCCATGTTGTAAAACGTTGGAACGATGAGAGGCGAATTTTGGAAATTGGAGTTCGAGGCCGAAATCGGAGCCGAAAAAATATAGATCGAAGCTACCGAATTTCCAACCGATGTCAGGAACGGGCTTTGATCCTCAAAGCTCAGGATGGGAGCCGAAGCGCTTGAAACGGCAAACGATTTTGCTGCTTTCGGATACTGGAAATTGTCGATCTTTTTTTCGAAAACACCCGAGTACAACGGATGGGCGAATGCGATCTTGGTCACGAGTTTTTCGTTCGAAACCAGGTTGCCGAATTGAAAACCTCCAAAATTTGACGCGAACGCATTGAGATTGGAAACCGAACTTTCGTCAGACGGAATCACCACGACGTTACCGCCTTTTTCGGCAAACGCCTTTAATGTTGTCTGCAACGCCTGCGGAATGTCCTTGAGTTCGTTGAGGATGATGACGTCCTGTTTCTCAAGGATGTTATAGTCGAGGCTTTGGCTTGGAAAATTGGCAAAATTGAATTCGGCCGATGTGTAAATCTTGGAGAGAAAACCGCTTTTCGAAGCGTCGCCGACCGAAATTACGTTGGTTTTGCCGGGTTTGGAAAGGCTGAAATAAAGCTCGTTGTCATAGCTCAGGCCGTTGTCGGTTATCTGGGCGTAACCGTTGAAGTCCGATTTCGGGATCGTGAAATGCATCGTTTTTTGTTTCGCGTCCATCTTGGCCACGGTCTTGGCGATCAATTTTCCGTCGTCATACAACGCGATCGGTACTTCTTTTTCTTCGTCCCCGAACCGCGCGAGTTTGATGCCGATCTCGTAAAAATTGTCCATCGTCTGGTTCAGGTAGACGCTGTCGATCGCAACGTTGTTTTTTTGTTCGGATTTTGGCGTTATAAAGTACGTACTGGATTCCTTGTCGAGGCTCCTGAGGTCTTTTTGTTCGAGACCGGCGGCATCCGAAATCACGACGATGTCCTTGCTGAAAGCGGATTTTCGCGCGTTGACTTTCGCAAGTAAATTGTCGAGCTCGAAAGGCGTTGCGCTGTACTTGAGGTTTTGCAGTTCTTTTTGTATTGATTTGATGTCCGTATTCCAGAAACTCTCGGTGTTCGTGATCAGCGAGAAGTTGCGGGTCTCGGGCGTGTGTTCGAGCAAATCTTCGACAGCGCGCCGGAGCAATTCTCCTTTTTGCCCTTTGGCCTGCATCGAAAACGAATTGTCCAAAACAATGTACAGTTCATTCGACGCACTTTTGCTGTCTTTCGCTTTGAAAAAAGGCTGCGCAAACGCGATGATCACGCACGCCAAAAGCAATAGACGGGTCGCTAACAGCAACCATTTTTTGATGCGTGAACTTTTGCGGGTCTGTATCGAAAGTTCCTGAAGGAATTTGACGTTCGTGAAATATTCTTTTTTGAAACGCCTGAGCTGGAATAAATGGACGATAATTGGAATTACCAGTAAAAAAAGGAAGTAAAGGATTTCCGGGTGTCTGAACTGCATTCCGCTTTTTAGGTGGCTAAAATACGGATTTTTGACGGTCGATTTACATCGCATGCCTCACATTTGACAATTTTTTGCGTGCCGTGAAGCACATCGGAATTTTAGAAAGCGAAAGATTTCACAAGCGGAAAATGAGGCAGCGGCGCAGCGCAGCGGAGCCGCCGAACGCCTAGAAAAATCCGAAATCCCAAACCTGGTTGACCGAATAACAATCCGACGACAAATACGCGTCGAACGCCATCCTGATAACCCACGGCAACGGTAACTAAGCGGTTTTCGATCGAACTTCACTAACTTTGAAAAACAATACATCCAAAATGAAAAAAATCCTAGCCGTGCTGATCCTGACTTTTGCCGCCTCGGCCACCGCCCAAAAAAAATACAACCTGCTCGTGGGAACTTATACCAATTCTTGCGATTCGAAAGGCATCTACGTTTTCGATTTCAATCCCGAAACGGCCGACTCCAGACAGAAATCTTCTACCGGCAAACTCGTCAGCCCAAGTTACCTTTCGGTTTCGCCTGACAAAAAGTTCATTTACGCGGTCAATGAAGACGGAAAGAAAAGTTCGGTTTCAGCGTTGAATTACAATGCGAAATCGGGCGACATCCTTTACGTGAACAGCGTCGATTCAAAAGGAGCCGATCCCTGCCACATCATCAGTGACGACAATAACGTGTTGGTTTCCAACTACTCCGGAGGAACGATCGCCGTCTTTAAACGCAAAAGTAATGGCGGGCTGACCGAATCCGTGCAGGTAATCGCCCACGAAGGTCATTCAGCAAATGAAAAACGGCAGGAAGCGCCTCACGTCCACATGGCGCAATTTTCGCCCGACAAAAAGTTCGTGCTCACGAGCGATCTCGGCACCGACCGCATTTACGTTTACCGATACTATCCCGACGCGGACAAAAAGGTGCTGGAATTCCAGGACACGATTCCTATCAAAACGGGCAGCGGCCCGCGTCATTTCGCGTTCAGCCCGAATGGCAACCATGTTTATGTGCTCCAGGAACTCGACGGGACGATCACCGCATTCAATTACAGTGACGGTAAACTCAAGCGCATCCAGGAGGCAAGCGTTGTCCAGAAGGATTTTAAAGGGGAGAATGGAGCCGCCGCCATCAAGATTTCGTCGGACGGAAAATTTCTTTATGCCACTAACAGAGGCCAGGCCAACACGATTTCGGTATTTGAAATTGGAACAAACGGGCGGCTGACGCACCAATCGACGCTGCCGACGGGCGGAAACGGTCCGCGCGACTTCGCGTTGAGCCCGGATGAAAAATTCGTTTTGATCGCTCACCAAAATTCCAACAACATAACCATTTTCAAGCGCGATGCTTCGACGGGACTGCTTGAGAAAACCGGCAAAAAAATCGAGCTGTGCGCCCCGGTTTGCCTTGTTTTCGACGAAGTAAAATGATCGATTTTTCCGATATCGGATATCTCGCGACGGGAAACCAGCGCCAGAAAAGAGTTTACAAAGTGCTCGTCGACGGCGATATTATGAGGCGTTTGGCAAGTTTCGATCCGATACTTATCGGAACTTTCCCGATTGGAATCGACGTAGCCTCAAGCGATCTCGACATTGGCTGTTGTTTCGAAAGCCAGACGGGTTTTATCGCAAAGCTGGAATCCGAATTCTCGAACGAACAGGCGTTTATGTTGAGGAAGGCTAATCTTCACGGACTGGAAACGGTAGTCTGCAATTTTATTTTTTCCGGATATGAATTCGAGATTTTCGGGCAGCCGCTTCCCGTGCGTTCGCAAATGGGATATCGACACATGGTTATCGAATACAAAATCCTGGAAGAAAAGGGCGAGACATTCCGGAGCGAAATCATCCGTTTAAAATTGGCGGGAATGAAAACCGAGCCGGCGTTCGCGCAAGTATTGCAATTGGAAGGGGACCCGTATCTGGCGTTGCTGGAATTCGAATGACCTGAGAAAACAATCAGTTCAAAACGTCAACTAAACAGAATATACGTTTACGAGCGATTACTTTTTTTTCTTCTTCGCTGCCTGGGCACGCAACAACCCTCTGTTGACCGATCCCGTTTTTTTCTTGGTCTTTCCGGGTCCGCCGAGGTTGATTTTTTTGTTCTTAGCCGATTTTTCGTGATGGGAAGCACCTCCGTCAAGTTTCGGTTTCTTGAGCAGGAATTTTATTTTTTCCTTTTCTTTCTCCGGTCCGATGAGCAAGGTGGAGATTTCGACTTCAGATGGCAATTCGAGTTGGTCGATTTCGCGGTCCATCAGCATTTCAGCTTCGATTTTGATGTCTTCTTCCCTCGGGGCAACCATAGAAATGGCAATGCCGCTCGCGTCGGCACGTCCGGTACGTCCGATCCTGTGCATGTATTGCTCGGGAAGCTCGGGCATCTCGAAATTGATGACATGGGTAATGTTCCGGATGTCGAGACCGCGCGCCATGACGTCGGTGGTAATCAACCCGCGGAGTTTTCCTTCCTGGAAATCGGCCATCGTATGCAAGCGGTAGTTTTGTGACTTGTTCGAATGGATGATCCCGAATTGTCCCTCGAAATCCTCGTCGACCTTTTCGTGCAACATGTCGGCAATCTTCTTGTTATTGACGAAAACCAACACGCGCTCCATGCTTTCGTCGGTTTGAAGCAGCTGTTTGAGCAAGTTCACTTTGGTGTTGAAATTCGGGACGGAATACGACAATTGCTCGATTTTTTCGAGAGGCGTTCCCGAGGGAGCAAGCGTAATTTCCTCAGGAAAGTCGAAATAATCGTTGAGGACTTCGTCTACATCGTCCGTCATCGTAGCCGAAAAAAGGATATTTTGCCGCTTGGTCTTCATCATTGCCAGGATGGAGGTAATCTGGGGACGGAAACCGAGGTTGAGCATCTCGTCGAATTCATCGATGACGAGCTTTTGCGTCTCGTCGAACCTCAGGACGTTGTCCAATGCAAGGTCCATGACGCGTCCCGGCGTGCCGACGAGAACATCGATTCCTTGATAAACCGAGGTTTTTTGGGTATTGATGTTGACGCCTCCGTAAATTCCCAACGCGCGAACCGACATGTATTTGGTAAGCTTTTCAACTTCTTCCACAACCTGCACGACCAATTCGCGCGTAGGAACGAGAATGACGATTTTTGGCGTCTCGGTGGGCGTAAATTTGTAGAGTTTGAACAGCGGCAGCAAATAAGCGAACGTTTTTCCTGTCCCGGTTTGGGCAATTCCCATCATGTCGCGCCCGGACATGATGACGGGAAACGCTTTCTCCTGAATCGGCGTAGGTTGATCGAAACCGAGGTCGTCAATCGCTTTTTGCAAAGATTTCGGGAGGTTGAACTGTTCGAAGGCCATCTGATTTTTTTTGCAAAGATAGGGTTTATTGAGTGACGGCGCCACGTAACTGACGGTTCCGCATCCCGATAGGAAGTTTACGGCATTCCCCGGCCCCACCCGTGGTGAATTTAAGGACTTCCACTTTATGTCCAGTACATGAAATCTGCCGTTAATGTTAAAAGCCAATAACGCCTCGCGCGAGTGAGCCTGCCAGGATTTTTACAATAACGTCCAAAGCATCCAGCCACTCATCGCGATCATAAGGCCGTCCTCGATGATGGTCACGGTGCTCATCGGAAGGTTGAAAACCGCTCCCAGACAGGCGCACTGTATCGTTTTCTTATCCAGCACCGTCTTCAATACGCCTATAATGCTCAACGACATGACGACGAACGTAACGAGATTGGTTGCGATCGGACTGAAATCGACGAGATAGGCAATCCCTAAACCGAGCTCCACAAACGCGTAAAGGTATGCCCAGGCCGGAATTGCACGCGCAATCACGTCGTACATAACATAGCTTTGGGCAAAACCTTTCAGGTTGAGCATTTTGAAGAAAGAGAACGTCAGGAAGAATCCAGCCATGAAGTGACGCATGAACTGCATCCGATCGAAAGCGCTGTTTTCCAGTTGCGCCAACAAGCTAATGGCTGAGATATAGGCGAAAATAAACAAAATCGGGCGGTACGTTTCGAACCAGCTTCTTGGGGCTTCGGAAGCTTGATTGTTAGGATCTGCAGAAATCGTGTACTTTCCATCGGTTCCCAATGCTTGTTGCAGCTTGGAAATTTCGATGTGCGCGTTCATCGAAAGCGTTGCCTGTTCGTTTTCAAGGGAAACGTCTGCGGCCGTGATTCCATCCACTTGCAGCAAACGGCTTTTGACCTTGAATTCGCATCCCGAACAGGTCATTCCTGAAATATGATAGGTATGGGTCATGATATGTGGTTTGTCCTGCAAATTTCGGGATAATCAGCGCATCAGGCTTGCACAACTTTGGAAGAATCCGGCCCAATTACAGTCGGTTGAGCGGCGTTCGTGCAGATTGGGAAGCTTTAAACTCACTAGGCGTCACACCGGTCACTTTTTTGAATTGTCGCGTAAAATGGGATGGGTCGCTATAGCGAAGTTCCGACGCGATCTCGGCGAGGTTGAGTTCGTCGTATTGCAAAAGTTCTTTGGCGCGTTCGATTTTTTGCAGGATATGGAATCGCTCGATCGTGTTGCCCGTTTGTTGTGAAAACAGATTGCTTAGCGCGCTGTAATCCTGTTTCAGTTCCGAGGCGAGAAAATCCGAAAGTTTGACTTTCAGTGCCGTTTCCTGTTGATGCACGAGCGAAATGATCAAGGTTTTTATTTTTTCGGCCGTGCGAAGTTTTTTATCATCTATGATTTCGAAACCAAGTTTTTTGAGCGAAGTACCTATTTCGGATTTTTGAGCGTCCGACAATCTTCCGGAAAGCTCCACTTCGCCCAGACTCACGGCTAGAGGCGTCAATCCGTGTTGTTCGAGTGCATCGCGGACAACCATTTTACAACGGTCGCAGACCAT
Source organism: Flavobacterium selenitireducens (assembly GCF_014748335.1). Classification (GTDB taxonomy): domain Bacteria; phylum Bacteroidota; class Bacteroidia; order Flavobacteriales; family Flavobacteriaceae; genus Flavobacterium; species Flavobacterium selenitireducens. The sequence continues at coordinate 720,418 of NZ_JAAVIY010000001.1, read as the reverse complement.
ATTTTTTATGTGGAGTTTCATTTTTTGATGGCTAGATTATCGGCTACTGAATGGCGAATCCATCGAATTATTGGCCTTGGATACGACCGATTTCCCGTTTGCGGCATTCCCCGGCCCCACCCGTGGTGAATTTACGCGTTTTTAAAATCGCACCACTACAGAAAATCTGCCATTAACGTTAAAACTATACAAGCAAAATCTCCTAATTAAGACTTACCCTCGCTTCCGTCATTTGCAAATCCTTCGAACACACCAAGCCCGAAAAGAGCGAAATCGTATTTGACCGGGTCGTTCGCATCAAATTGCCGCAATTTCGTGTCGAGTTCCAAAACCGCTTTCGCGTCGTTTTGCTTTCGGCTCAGGATTCCCAATTTTCGCGCGATGTTTCCGGAATGCACGTCGAGCGGGCACGAGAGCGAACCAGGCGAAATACCTTTCCAAATCCCGAGGTCGACGCCTTTGTTGTCCTGTCGAACGAGCCACCGCAGCATCATGTGAATACGTTTTGCGGCGCTTCCCTGCAACGGGTCGGAAATGTGTTTTTGGGTGCGCACTTGGTGGGGAATCTCGAAAAAACGCTTTTTGAATTCAACTATGCCGCTTTGCAGATCGTTTGCATGTGCGGTAAAAATAGCCTCCATGCCGCCGTGGTTCTGGTAAATGTGCCTGAGCCCGGCGAGAAAGGTTCTGAGATCGACGGAATTGAACGTCCGATGCACGAAACCGTCACACTTTTCCAGGTCGCGTTCGGAGTGCGACATTGCGAAATCGTATGGAGAATCGCCCATCAACGCCATCATTTTGCGGGAATTGGCAATTACCGATTTCCGGTTGCCCCAAGCGATGGTAGCGCAAAGGAATGCCGCGATCTCGATATCTTCCTTTAGCGAAAAAGCGTGCGGAATCTGTATCGGGTCGGATTCGATGAAGTTGGGATTGTTATAGAGGTCGGATTTTTCGTCCAGGAAGGATTTCAGCTCGTCAAACGTCATGGGTGTCATTTCTGATACAAAAATAGGCATTCGCTTCATCAATGCCAATTATCGGACAGTGTCGGACACAAAACCGTCGGCCAACTTTGTTCCCTTCAATTGCGGACGCACACCGAAACGCCGCTCAAAAAATCGGATTTGATCTTTATTTACGCACGGCAACGGACCGTCGGCGGTTTTCCAGAAAAAATCATCATTTACAGGCGAAAAATAGTCGAGGTTGCCATTTCGGATTTTTTGGAAATTACCGTCCGACCTCGAATTCGGATGTGGAAACAACATCCGTTTCCACTCGAATGCCGGCGTTTGGGACGTAAGATGGTTATCAGTAACGGCTCCAAGCCTCATCGGAACAAAAACGACGATAGCCGAAAGCATGCTGAAAACCGCCGACACTCCCACGATCGAACGACTTTTGAAAACGATGGACGTGACGCCAAAAATCCCGAAAAACAGAATGAAATTCACAAAGAAACGGTATTGGGGAGAGAGGAAAAGCAGCAGTGACAATTGGATCGTCATGGCGCAATAGGCGATCCACATTGGCCGTATGTTGAAAAAGCGTACGATCAGCATTGGGCTTATCAGGATGAGAGCCACTGCGACGACGTTAAAGAATCCGTGGAGTTTCGGCATCCGCAACCAATGCCAAAATATTTCGTAAAACGGCATCGCTTCGAATTGCGCCGCGGTCAAACCATAAGAGTAGGGACGGCTTTCGGTAAAAAAATAGGCAGCGATGTGCTTTGGAATTGCGAAATCAGGATGGAATCCGAAATCATAAGGCAACGGGAAAAGCGGCACGCCACTCGTGATCATATTGCGTATCACAAACAATCCGAGCACGCCGATCCCGACCGACACCATGCGTTTGGACAGTAAATGCCTGAATTGGGTCGCAAGCAAATAAATTGGAAAAATGGCGATGGCAACTGCAGTGATTTTGATGTAAAGAGCGAAAAGTACCAAGATAGCCAGTAAGTTGAAGTTGGACCGCGACGGGTTTTCGAAGTGGCAGAAAAAAATATCGATCACCATGAAGGTAAGCACGAAAATCGGAATGTCGGGCGATGGCGCTGCCGTGAATTGGAGAAAAAACACGTTGGCCATCGGAAAGACGCCCATGATCAGGGCAACCTTGGAACCGCTGACGAAATAATCGTGCAGCCGGAAGATCGCATAAACGTTGGCAAGCAGCAGGCAAAAACCACTGAGATCGTTAAAATTCGGATAAAGGAACGAAAAACTGAACGCGCTTTGGCCAATGTGCCAGCCGCTCATTTGGGACAGAAAAATATGCAGGTTGCCTAAACCTTTGAAAAGACCGAACTCGTTGAGCCATTTTACGGTCTGGATATAATAGGATTCGTTATCGGGAACAAACGGAGCCGATGCCGATTTAAAAAGAATCAGCAGGCAATTGACGAGCAAAAGTAACCTGAGGCTTTCAGGGAGTTTGCCGAGCCGGATGCGGAACAGTCGGTAAACGGCGACCACCGCATTGCGGAACACGAAAAAAAGAACGATGTTGGCTGCGAGCAAGGCGATGTGAAATTCCCAGTTTACGCGCCAGAAAATGGCCCAGGCGGAAGTAAACATCGTTATCCCGAAAAGACCGAGCATGCCCATTATCGCGACATCTGAAGTCCTCGTCTTAAAAAGTGAATTCACGCAAGCCCCGAAATTGACGGTCGTAAAGACCATGTAGACGAAGGTCAGGGCAATGAGCAACATCTCAGGAAATGATTAGACCGTCGCTCATGACGAGTTTTCGGTCTGCCATATCGGCAAGTTCCTCGTTGTGCGTCACGATCACGAAGGTTTGGCCCAATTCATTGCGAAGGTCGAAAAAAAGTTTGTGGAGATTATCCGCCGATTGGGTGTCGAGATTTCCGGAAGGCTCGTCCGCAAAAATTACCGACGGCTTGTTCACCATGGCGCGGGCCACGGCAACGCGTTGTTGTTCTCCTCCGGACAATTCGCTTGGCTTGTGCGAAATACGATGCGACAATCCGAGGTAATCGAGTAACTTTTTAGCGTCGTTCTCGACTTCGGTCCGGTTGCGTTTGGCGATGAAGCCAGGAATGCAGACATTCTCCAGCGCGTTGAACTCTGGCAATAGCTGATGGAACTGGAAGATAAAACCGAGGTGAAGATTCCGGAAACGCGAAAGCGAGGCATCGTTCATTGACAGGACGTCCTGTCCGTCGATCACGAGCGACGTTCCTTCCTGTCTGAACGGCTTGTCAAGCGTCCCTAAGATTTGCAACAATGTCGTCTTTCCCGCGCCCGAGGCTCCGACAACCGATATCACTTCTCCTTTTTCGATCGAAAGATCAACGCCCTTGAGAACGTGCAGCTGGTCGTAATATTTTTGGATGTTGCGGGCTTGTATCATCGGGATGGCTTTTGGCAAAGAAACGAACTAATTAGCGAATTAGCGAATTAGCGAATTAGATAATTAGCGGATGGTGCAATTAGCAAATTAGCGGATGACAGACGAGACGTGTCCGGGCGAGGCGAAGCGTACTCAACAACAAATAAACTTGCGTTAACGTCAAATCCAAACCACGATTTTCAGCGTAATTTTGCATTCCTAAACATTACTATGAAAAAATTGATTTTTTTACCGATGTTGGCCGTTTTCTTCTCGTGCATGGCCAAGGAAAAACAACAAAAAGCGCAGGAGAACCACAGCAAATCCATTGAACTCAGCGAACAGCAGGGTTTGGAGACCGCTACGTTCGGTGGCGGCTGTTTTTGGTGTACCGAAGCGGTTTTCCTGGAAATCGATGGCGTGAAAAGCGTTGTTTCCGGCTATATTGGCGGTAAGACCGTAAACCCAACTTATAACGAAGTCAGCTCCGGAGACACGGGGCATGCGGAAGCGGTCCAGATTACGTACGATCCGAAAAAGTTGGATTTCGGGGAATTGCTCGAGATCTTTTTCGCAACCCACGATCCTACGACGCTGAACCGACAGGGAAATGACGTCGGGACCCAATACAGGAGCGAGATATTTTACCATACCGCGGCTCAAAAAGAGTTGTCTGAAGCTTACATCCAGGAACTTGAAAAGGAATCAACTTACGGCTTTGGCAAGAAAGTTGTGACCAAAGTGACCAAAGCGCCGACGTTTTATCCGGCCGAGGATTATCATCAAAATTATTACGCCCAAAACAAACAGCAGCCGTACTGTTCTTTTGTGATCACACCGAAAGTCGAAAAGGTCAGGGAGAAGTACAAGGCGCAGCTGAAACATCAAAAATAATATGGCTTTATTCGTGAACGAGATGGTGAAAGAGAAATTAGGATTGCCCGGGGCTGAGGCCGCACGGGATAACAGGACGCGCGATTTGATGTTGAGCGTCCTTTTTGATGCGATAGGCATGTTGTCTTTTTCGCTCCCGTTCATCGGGGAGTTTGGAGACGTGATCTGGGCGCCTTTATCGGCAATCCTGATGGCACGTCTTTACAAGGGAACTACAGGGAAAATCGCGGGTGTGTTCTCCTTTTTGGAAGAAATCATTCCATTTACCGATATCGTGCCGAGCTTTACGCTGATGTGGTGCTATACGTATCTGCTTAAAAAGAAATAGTCACCAAAACGTCCGTCAATCACGGGCGTTTTTTTTTTCGCTGAACAAAAATCCAAGTCCGACGCCTTTTAGCATCTTCTTTTCGAACGCCCAAAAGAATTTAAACTGCCCGAAAATCGTCCCGTAGGCGATAAGTAAGACCTGGTAGACGGGAAAAATCAGGATGATGTAAAGCGGGTAATAGATCCATGCCGAAACCGCTTCTTTTTCAAGTCCCATCCAGCCCAGTATCGGCTTGGACAGGTATGCCGAGGTCGATCCTGTAAGCGCAAAAACGATAAATATGACGGTAAGCTGGAATCCTGACGTGATTCCCCAACGTTCCTTGAGTTTTTTCATTCGGAAGGGATATGGCCCAAAAGTACGAATACTTTGCCAAAACCGAAATTTTATAACCGCGGTATCGGTCCGCCGAGTCGTTGGTCTTTCGTGAGTTGAAAATAGGTAAGGTAGTTGAACAACAGGTAATTTACTTCGTATCCATAATTGATGCCCGGACGATAGTCGATTTCCATGGTGTAAAGGTCGCCCTGGAAATTTCGCGGCGAACGCGCCCTGATATTCCATTCTGTCACCCACGGAATATTCCGGCCTTCGAGATAAGATTGGGAGTAAAACCCTCGATCGCGACCGTTGGTCAGCATCCAGCTGTTGAAACCGGGATCGATGATCAGGATTTCGTATTCGAGCGAGTCGTTGGCAATCCGGATGGTGTCGCTTTTGGAAGAGGCGACCTCTTTTTTCGTTCTGGCTTCAGGTGAAGACGTGGTCGGCTGTTGGGTCGAACAGGCGATGACGCTTACGAAAAGCACAGCAAATGCAAGTAGTTGTTTCATTGTTTGTGATTTTCCTTATAAAGATACGCAATGCGACGCGAGGGTTGGAACGGCTTAACGTTTCTTTTACCAGGAATCCGGAATGCAAACTTTTTAGTAGTATTGCTCGATATGAAACCGCAATTTTCTTACAGGCATTACTGTTCATACCATTGTTTCTGCTGTCGTTGATCACCCAGGCGCAAAGCCGTTACGAAAAAGATTTTGATGAATTCCGGTTTTATATCAACGACAATTATGCGTATTTCAAACAGCAAAACATAGACTGGGACAAAGTCAAGTCGATATACCGTCCTAAGATAAATAATGTTGCCAACGACCGGGATTTTATCCGATCGCTCGAAAACGTGTTGCACGAGTTTCACAACGGCCACGTTTCCCTAAATACCAATTTGCAGGATTCCAACAGGTTGATCCCGTCAGGACAGGATATGTACGTTGAATACATCGATGGGAATTATATCGTAACGGACCTTCGCAAAGGTTTCGGCCCCGAGCGTTGCGGGATTAAAATCGGAATGCGCGTCCACCATTTCAACGGAAAGCCAGTCGCCGACCAAATCCAGCAATTTCTGCCGAAGTTTACAACCGTTCATTCTCCGCGAATGCTGCAATGCGCCCTCGACATGCTGTTTGCCGGAACCCACGACGTCAAACGAAAAATTACCACGATCGAGAACAAGAAAACCCGCGATTTTTTCTGGACGAATTCAATCCGAAATCCTACGGGACACTGCTCGACTGCGGAATGTTGTAATTCTGATACGGCTTACATCAAAATCAACAACTCGCTCGGGCGCAACGAATTGATCGCGCAATTTGATCAGGCCCTCGATTCTTTAATCGGAACCAAAAATCTCGTACTCGACCTTACCGAAACGCCCGGAGGCGGCACGGATTCCGGTTGTCGCAGACCCAAATCGGCTTCCAGATCCCGACCGAGAGACTGTATCACAAAAACGGCACGCACCGGGAAGACTTCGTCCCAGAAATCCTTACAAAAAACACAACCGAAACACTTCAAAAGCGAGACGGGATCCGCTGGGTAACGACACAAAAAAAGCCGCACGAAGCGGCCTTATAGCGTTTGGGCTACAATCAGTTCGTTCCGGGTTTGAGCAATCCGATGATTTGTTCCGCCAATTCCGTACCGATGCGATCCTGGGCTTCGTTCGTTGCCGCGCCGATATGAGGTGTGAGCGACACTTTCGGATGCATCAAAACCTGAATGGCAGGAGTCGGCTCGTTTTCGAAGACATCAAGACCCGCAAACGAGATTTTCCCGTCGTCCAATGCGTTGATGAGCGCCACCTCGTCGATCACGCCTCCGCGCGAGGCATTGATGATGGCCGCCCCATCTTTCATCGCTTCGAATTCCGCCTCGCCGATCACATAGCCGTCCTGGGAAGGAACGTGCAACGAAACGAAATCCGAATGTCGCAAAATGTCCTCTATGGGTTCGGTCACGATATCGACGTTGATGAACTGTCCGTTGTAGAAATCGACTTTGATTTCCGCATTTCCGACAAATTTATCCGATGCGATCACGCGCATGCCTAGTCCGAGCCCGATCTTGGCCACGGCACGGCCGATTCTCCCGAAACCAATGATTCCCAGCGTCTTGCCGCGCAATTCCGTTCCAGACGCATATGCCTTTTTCAAACCCTCAAAATTCGAATCGCCTTCAAGTGGCATGTTGCGATTGGCATCGTGAAGGAAGCGCACGCCTGTAAACAAATGGGCGAACACCAATTCGGCCACAGATTCCGAAGAAGAAGCCGGCGTATTGATCACCTGCAACCCTTTGGAACGCGCATAATCTACGTCGATGTTGTCCATCCCGACACCGCCGCGCCCGATGATTTTCAGGCTCGGGCAATTGTCGATGATATCCTTTCGGACCTTCGTCGCCGAACGCACCAAGATCACGTCGACCTTGTGGGTATTGATGAAATTGGCCACCTGTTCCTGGGCGACTTTGCTGGTGATGACCTCAAATCCGGCGTTCTCGAGAGCGGTTTGTCCGGCTTTTGAGATACCGTCATTGGCTAGAATTTTCATTTTACTGTTCGTTTTTGAATCGTTGTTTGGCAACATTCGGCCAATGGCTTCAGGCGCTCAATTGAATCGATTCGTGAAGTTTGGTTTTTGTTTTTTGGCGGGCATTTCGCGCTATCCGCTCTATCTTTTGACCGCTAAAGAAGCGCTCAAAAGGATGCCGCTGCTATCGCGGCCGCAATTCGTCTTCTTACGCCGAACGTTCCGTTTCTTTCATGACATCGACCAAAACCTGTACGCTTTCAATCGGCATGGCGTTATAGATCGAGGCGCGGTACCCGCCAACGGAGCGATGCCCCGCCAACCCAGAAATTCCGGCTGCTTTCCAGGCAGCATCGAACTTCCCGTTCAGGCTTTCGTCTTCCAGTAAGAACGTCACGTTCATTTTCGACCGGTCTTCGATTGCCGCGGTTCCTTTGAACAACGGGTTGCGGTCAATTTCCGAATAAAGCAGTTCCGCTTTGGCGTAGTTTCGCTTTTCGATTTCAGCGATTCCGCCCAGGTTTATAAGCCATTGCAGCGTCAGGAGAGACGTGTACGTAGCAAAAACCGGAGGCGTATTGTACATGCTTTCTTTTTCGATATGTTGCTGTAAGTTGAGCATGTTCGGGATGGTTCGACCCGTCTTGCCCAAAATATCTTCCCTGACCACGACGAGTGTCACGCCGGCAGGACCCATGTTTTTCTGGGCGCCGCCGTAAATCAACCCGAATTTCGAGAAATCCAGTTGGCGCGAGAAAATATCCGAACTCATGTCGCAAACCATCGGAATTTCGAGATCCGGGAAAGCGTTCATCTGCGTACCGAAAATGGTATTGTTCGACGTGCAATGGAAATAATCGGCGTCAGAAGGAATCGAATAATTTTTTGGGATGTGGTTGTAGTTTTCAGGCTTTGACGAAGCCACGACCACGGTTTCCCCAAACGATTTTGCTTCCTTGATCGCTCCGGCGGCCCAGGTTCCAGTATCGAGATAGGCAGCTTTCCCGGCCTTGGTCATGAGGTTGTAGGGAACCATTAAGAATTCCAGGCTCGCACCACCGTGTAGAAACAATGCCTGATAGCCCTTGCCCTGAAGTCCCAAAAGTTCGAGAGCCAGCGCCCGCGCCTCTTCCATAACCGCGACAAAATCCTTGCTTCGATGCGAGATTTCGATAAGCGATAAACCCGAATTGTTGAAATCGAGCACGGCGGCCGCGGCTTTTTCCAAAACTTCCTGCGGAAGGATCGACGGCCCGGCGCTATAGTTATGTTTTTTCATCTGTTTGGGAAAAATTTCAGCAAATTTCGGAAACAGATTGCGAAACACGGACGGTTTTTATCAATAATTAACCCATCTTATCAACAGAAAACGTTGTAGTAGCTGTGCATGCAACTACAGCGCGATCAAAAAATCCATCGTATCGACATTGTCTGCGTAGTCCCCAAGATTGGGTTTTTGGGTTTGTCCGAAAGCGACGCTGTCATCCGTTAGACCGGCCGAAACGACGCATTGGATTTGATCGGCATCCTGATTGAGTTTTTTGACGACATCCGAAACATCGTCGTAAAATTCATAAAAGACGCTCGAGATAGGGGATGCGTACGAAGAATCTTCCTTTATGGTCAAAAATCCGTTGTCGAGCAATTTGAAGTTGCTCATCAGGAAAACCGCCTTGTTGTAATCGTAATTGTTGGCGTATTTCTCGTATTTGATGACGTCTTGCTGTGCGAACATCGCTTCAAAAAATGGCGTGAAATCATATCCGCGGGGAACGAATAATTTGGACACGTTGCGGCATCCCAATCCGAAATAACGGAAAATGTCTTCGCCCAGCGCCTCGAGTTGTTGTTTCGATTCCGATCCCGTAAGCACCGCCACCGAATTGCGGTTCTTGCGGATGATGCTTGGCTTGTCCTTGAAATAATACTCGAAATAGCGAGCTGTGTTATTGCTTCCCGTAGCGATGACGGCGTCGAAACCTTCGAGTTTTCCATCGGTAAATTCGATGAAGCCGGAAAGCGCAGGCGACACCGAAACGAGGTATTTGGCGAGAAATGGCAACAGCTTCTGATCGTTGGACGAAAGTTTTACAAGCGCCTTGTGGCCGCTGAGAAGTACCGAAAGGAAATCGTGAAACCCGACCAACGGAATGTTCCCGGCCAAAATGAGCCCTACGGTTTTGGGTTGCACATCAGGTAAATCATAGTTCGATAGCCATTTTGAAAGGTTGGTATCTGTCAGCGATTCGGCCCAGGAAGCCGCTGCGAATCGCACTTGTTCGGGCGTGTACCAACCGTTGTGGGATTGGGAAAGTTCGATGAGATCGGCGAAAGCGTCGAAGAAATCGGCGTTGTTTACAACCGAATCGTCCTTAATAGGTTCATCGGTAGCGAATTGTCTCAGGAAATTGCCGAGTTTTATGAATGCGTCCTTTTTCTCTAAAGCTGTCATAATAGTTTTGCGTAAACCGAGTTTTGGCGTAATTTTGCACAAAAGTAGGACTTTAAGTCGAACGTCGAACGCCAAATGTCGAACGTCGGTTTCAAAACAACAATAGAAATGGCCATTATCATAACAGACGAATGCATCAACTGCGGGGCTTGCGAGCCGGAATGTCCGAATACCGCGATTTACGAAGGAGCCGACGACTGGCGTTACAAGGACGGCACTTCGCTTCGCGGAAAAGTGATCCTCCCGAATGGGGAAGAAGTTGACGCCGATGACGCGCAAACGCCTATCTCCGACGACATTTATTATATCGTTCCGGGAAAATGCACCGAGTGCAAAGGTTTCCACGAAGAGCCGCAATGCGCTGCGGTTTGTCCGGTAGATTGCTGCGTGCCTGACGTCGATCGCGTAGAAAGCGATGAAACGCTGCTCAACCGCCAGGCGTTTCTGCACAATGAGTAATTGCGTGTATCGGCGCTCAGACTCATTTAAGTTGACGAATGTTGATGAACGCCTCCGTCGAGGAAATAAAAAAATCCCGAAGTGTTGACTCCGGGATTTTTTGTGGTATATAGTGACTGCTAAGAAGTTTAGTTCTTCGTATAGGTTTCGGTTGTGATCTTATCCGTTTTCGGATCGTAAGTGCTTACCACCATATTTCCGTTTTTGTCGAAATAAGCGTGAGCGGTTTTTCCTTTGGCGGAATAGATATAGGCGTTTGGCCCGAGGTTGCGGAGTACGGCGGATCTTTTGCTTCCATCCATTACCGAATAACCTACATTGTCAAGTCGTACCTGGTATTTATTCGAGCCAGATGTGTAAAACGCCGAGCGGTCTACGTCCACAACCCGAGTGGTTCCATCAGGTGCGGTTACCGTAGTGGTAGACATTACCTGGGTTGGAGTACTTGCAAGGTCTTTGTTAAGCGCTTTGGATTCTCCGTCCTGGAACTGCAATTGTTGGGTCGCTACCTGTTCCTGTGTCTTGACGAGTTTGCGTTCCCCATCTGAATCTTTAACGGTAGTAACTGTCGTAGTGGATTCTTTCTGCACTTGCTGAGCCTGGACCGCCAAGGCGAAAAAAGCTGTTGCTATTGTAAAGATTGTTGTTCTCATAATCGTGTCTTGTTGTTTTATGGTTACAAAGTTAGCGATAGTGTCAGGGCGGCCATTATACAATTCTGAGCGCCTTTTATATAATTGGCATTTGCCCGATTATATGCGTATATTTGCGCACTTTTTGAAATATATACACCATGAAAGCAGGAATCGTCGGATTGCCTAACGTAGGAAAATCAACCCTTTTCAACTGTTTGTCGAATGCGAAGGCGCAAAGTGCCAATTTTCCGTTCTGTACGATAGAACCCAATATCGGCGTCGTGAACGTTCCGGATCCCCGTCTTGAGAAACTGGAAGAACTCGTCAATCCTGAACGAGTGGTTCCTGCAACGGTTGATATCGTCGACATTGCCGGATTGGTCAAAGGTGCGAGCAAAGGGGAAGGCCTGGGGAACCAGTTCCTCGGCAACATCCGGGAGTGTAATGCGATCATCCACGTCTTGCGCTGCTTCGACAACGACAATATCGTACACGTAGACGGCAATGTGAATCCTATCCGGGATAAGGAGACCATTGATATCGAACTCCAACTCAAAGACTTGGAAACAGTAGAGAAACGTCTTGAGAAAGTGAGCCGCGCTGCGAAAACCGGCAATAAAGAAGCGCAAACCGAACAAGGATTGCTCAACAAAATCCGGGAGGCGTTGCTTCAGGCGAAATCGGCGCGTACGGTTGTTCCGGCAAACGAAGAAGAGATCGCTTTGATGGAAGACTTCCAATTGATTACCACAAAACCGGTGCTTTATGTTTGCAATGTGGATGAAGGCTCAGCCGTTTCCGGAAATGCCTACGTTGAAAAAGTACGCGAAATGGTGAAGGACGAGCAGGCCGAAGTCATTGTGTTGGCGGTCGGTACGGAAGCTGACATTACCGAACTCGAGACCTACGAAGAACGCAAGATGTTCCTTGAAGATGTCGGTCTTGCCGAGCCAGGTGCGTCGGTGCTTATCCGCGCCGCGTATAAATTGCTGAACCAACAAACCTATTTTACCGCTGGTGTGAAAGAAGTTCGCGCTTGGACGATCAATATCGGCGATACGGCCCCAAAAGCCGCGAGCGTGATCCACACTGATTTCGAAAAAGGATTCATCCGTGCCGAAGTCATCGCGTATAACGATTACGTGCAGTTCGGGTCGGAAGCCAAAGTAAAGGAAGCCGGGAAACTACGCGTCGAAGGAAAGGAATACATAGTAAAAGACGGAGATGTGATGCATTTCCGATTCAACGTCTAAGCTTCAAATATACGCTAGCGATATAAAAGGCACGTCAGGTTTGGCGTGCTTTTTTATTTTGCCCAATCCTGTCCGTCGTCGTTAACCGCAATCTTGTCGATTATGGCATTTGCCTTTGGGTCGGCATAGGTGCCGTAGCCGTTTACGAAAATGCCTTTGGCGCCGTCGGCTTTGTTGTGGATGGCATACAGGATCGCTTCGTCGTCGAGGTCGTTAAAGCCCGTAAACCGGTAAGTTTTGTCGATCACAAGTTCCGACAGGTCAATCGGCGCGTTGTTTTCCTTATAGGTGATTCCCTCTTCGAGCAGGTTGAAATCTTCTGTATAGCCTCTTTCCTGCAAAACCTCGATTACGAGGCTCAACGGTTTTTCTGTATAATAAATCATGCTGTCCTGGTTTGCTTAAAAATAGGAATATCAAGACAATTGGCAAACGCCCCGCGATAGTGCGAATCTGTGTGGAAATCGTTATCATTGCCAAAAACAAAAAAATGAAGATTTTCGCTTTTTCGGGCTCCAATTCCACAACTTCAATAAACAAGCGTCTCGTGACCTATGCGGTTAACCTTTTCGGCGAAAGCCAGACGAAAATTTACAGCATGCGCGACTTCGAGATGCCATTGTTTGGAGTCGATCTGGAGAAGGAGGTCGGCGCACATCCGACCGCTCAGAAATTCCTCGATATGATCGATGCTGCCGATGTGCTGGTAATTTCGCTGCCGGAAAACAACGGCACGTATTCTACCGCTTTCAAAAACACATTCGATTGGGCCTCGCGCATCCGCAAAGACGTTTTTGGTCACAAACCGACGCTGCTTATGGCTGCATCCCCGGGCCAGAGAGGAGGGAAAGGCGTGCTTGAGTTGGCGGCGTCGAACCTGTCCCGTTTCGGGATGGAAGTGAAGGAAACGTTCTCGCTTCCGTTGTTTTATGAAAATTTTGATCAGGAGGCGGGCAAAATCAAAAGCGTGGCACTCGATTTGGAGTTGGGCGGGAAAATTGCAAAATTCAAGTCGGATGCCGAACGTTAGGAAGATCAGCCGTTACCTTTTAAAAATCCTCAAATATATCGCGGCATTCCTCGTCGCCTATTTGGTCGTGATGTTTTCGCTTTCGCGGATTCCCGTTAATTCCAAAGACCAGAATGCCTCTCAGGACGTGGCAATCTACATCAAATCCAACGGCGTTCACACCGACATCGTTTTTCCGATAAAAACGGTCTACAAAGACTGGACGCCTTGGGTACATCCGGCCCAGACCGTTTCAAAGGATTCAACGTTTCAATATGTCGGGATAGGCTGGGGCGACCACGATTTTTACCTCAATACGCCCCAATGGAGCGATCTTAAGGCCAGCACGGCGTTCAAGGCCGCGTTCTGGATGGGCACAGGTCTCATGCATGCGACGTTCCACCACGAGGTAAAGGAATCGGGGCGCTGCGTCAAGGTGATGGTCAGCAAATCGGAATATCAGAAGATGGTCGCGTTCGCCGAGTCGCAATTCTTTCTTGAAAACGGGAAACCGGTGTTGATTCCGGACGCGTCTTATGGCGATCACGACTTGTTTTTCAAAGCCCACGGAAAATATAACTTGTTTTACACCTGCAACGCCTGGGCTAACAACTGCCTCAAGGCCGGAAATCAGAAAGCCGCGCTCTGGTCGTTGACCGATACCGGAATTTTGCATCATTACCAATGACATACTAAAAACTTTATCAGGGCGTTAACGGTTTGTGGCAAACATGTTGCAGGACGGCGCGTATGAAATTTCCATTTTTTTCCCAATTCATTTTATTGATAATTGCGTTAACCACAACTTCGATGTCGGCCCAGGATTTCGCTTCGGTAGACAGCAAGGTAAGTGCTTACCCGAACAATTTCGCATCTCCCGAAAAATTGGCCGACAGGATCAATTCCGATTTTACTTCCGATATTGAAAAAGCACGGGCAGTTTATACCTGGATCGCCAAAAACGTGCGCTATGATCTAGTCGAACTGCGATCGAACCAAGGTGGTAAAGTTGCATTTTCTTATCGGACACCGGAAGAGAAGGAGCGCAAATTGCAACAATACAATCTTGAGCTGGCCAGTCGGACGCTGAAGTCTAAAAAGGGAGTCTGCCGTGGTTATACAGCGTTGTATGACAGGGTTGCAAAGCTTGTCGGGCTTGAGGCGATCGCGATTCCGGGTACGTCCAAATCCCATCCGACGCATATCGGAAAGTTGCCTACTTCCGCCGACCATATCTGGAACGCCGTGCGCATTGACGGCAAATGGCAAATGATCGACGTGACATGGGGCTCAGGTTCGGTGAGTACTGCAACCGGAAAATTTGTCAACAAGTTCAATGAAGGGTATTTTTTCACAGATCCGAACCTGTTTTTCCTAAATCATTTCCCTGATGAACCCAAGTGGCTGCCCGCTGACAAAACCGCCGAAGAGTTCGCGTCTTTGCCGCTTTTTTCCGGTGAATACATTGAGGCTGATTTCAGGATCGCGTTTCCAAAATCCGGGACGTTGCCAAATAATCATGTCATTCCGTTCAAGATAGAAAACCTGCGTTCGGATAAGGTGGCCTATGCGGTGAGCAGCGATGGGAAAATTCGTTTTGCTCAGTTGACGCGAAAGGGCAATGTGGCGGAATTTGAGGTGGCGTTGGAGAAAGGGGCGTCTGGTTTCCTTACAATTTTTGTCGATCAGGAGTCGGTGGCGACGTACAGGATCAGGAAGTCTTGAGGATGAAATCGTAGGACGTGTGGCGGCTCGCTTCGCTCGCTGCACAGTGTTAAACCGTTAAGAATATTAAGTGCTGGACGTTTGGCGGCTCGCTTCGCTCGCTGTATTGTGTTAAAACCATTAAGGGCATTAAGGAAGTTAAGTGCTGGGCGTTTGGCGGCTCCGCTTCGCTGCGCCGCGGGTTTTGGTTTTTTGCCGCGGATTCGCGAAGTTTTTTAGATTGCTGTACGTTTTGCGGCTCCGCTTCGCTGCGCCGCGGGTTTTGGTTTTTTGCCGATGGTGCACGAATTTTTTCGATTTGCTGGCGTTTGGCGGCTCGCTTCGCTCGCTGTATTGTGTTAAAACCATTAAGGGCATTAAGGAAATTAAGTGCTAGGCGTTTGGCGGCTCCGCTTCGCTGCGCCGCGGGTTTTGGTTTTTGCCGCGGATTTGCGAATTTTTTTAGATTTGCTGGGCGTTTGGCGGCTCGCTTCGCTCGCCGCGCGCCGAACGCCATTCTGTCAATATCATTCTTAATAACTTTAGACGCCGTGGCTTTCCCCGCGCGCGCAATAGAATTATATTAGCACAAAACTGATCTCCCCGCAATGGCTGAATTGACCAATTACGACGAAGGCAATATCCGTTCCCTCGACTGGAAGGAGCATATCCGCATGCGTCCCGGCATGTACATCGGGAAACTTGGGGACGGCTCGTCTCCGGACGACGGGATCTATATTCTGCTCAAAGAGGTCATCGACAACTGCATAGACGAATTCGTTATGAACGCGGGCAAGACCATTGAGGTATCGATCCGCGATAAGCAGGTCTCGGTTCGCGATTATGGTCGGGGCATTCCTTTGGGTAAAGTCATCGACGTGGTTTCCAAGATGAATACGGGCGGAAAATACGACTCGCTTGCGTTCAAGAAATCCGTCGGGTTGAACGGCGTCGGAACCAAGGCCGTGAATGCATTGTCGTCCCATTTCAGAGTGGAATCAGTACGTGACGACAAACAAAAAGCCGCGGAATTTTCGGCCGGCGAGCTTACGCTTGAGGAAGACCTGATCGAAACCACGAAACGCCGCGGCACCAAAGTGATTTTCATTCCGGACGAAGCGATCTTCAAGAATTTCAAGTTCCGCAACGAGTACGTCATCCGGATGCTCAAGAACTATTGTTATCTGAACACGGGGCTTACGATTTACTACAATGGCGAGAAATATTCGTCAGACAACGGGCTCAAGGACTTGCTCGAAGAAGACATGCAACAGGAGGACATGGTCTATCCGGTCATCCACCTCAAGGCGGACGATATCGAGATCGCGATGACGCACTCAAAAACTCAATATTCAGAAGAATACCATTCGTTCGTCAACGGACAAAACACGACCCAGGGCGGAACCCACCTGAACGCCTATCGCGAAGCCGTCGTCAAGACTGTGCGCGAATTTTACAACAAAGGTTTTGAGCCGAGCGACATCCGCAAATCGATTGTCGGGGCCATATCCGTTAAGGTCATGGAACCGGTTTTCGAATCCCAGACGAAGACGAAACTGGGTTCCACCGAAATGGGGCCCGAACTGCCGTCGGTGCGCACCTTCATCAACGATTTCATCAAGACAAACCTCGACAATTTCCTGCACAAAAATCCTGAGACGGCAGATGCTTTATTGCGCAAGATCCTCCAGGCCGAACGCGAGCGAAAAGAACTTTCAGGCATTCGCAAACTCGCCAGGGATCGCGCCAAAAAAGCAAGCCTTCACAACAAGAAACTGCGCGATTGTCGCGTGCATTTGCCTGACACGAAGAATCCGTTGAGCCTCGAAAGTACGCTTTTTATCACGGAAGGAGATTCTGCATCAGGTTCCATCACGAAATCGCGCAACGTCAACACCCAAGCCGTTTTTTCGCTGCGTGGAAAGCCATTGAACTCGTACGGAATGTCCAAAAAGATCGTATACGAAAACGAAGAATTCAATTTGTTGCAAGCCGCTCTGAACATTGAGGAAAGCATGGAAGATTTGCGCTACAACAACATCGTGATCGCCACGGACGCGGACGTTGACGGCATGCACATCCGGCTGTTGCTCATTACGTTTTTCCTGCAATTCTTCCCGGAACTCATCAAGGAAGGGCATTTGTATATTTTGCAGACGCCGTTGTTCCGCGTCCGGAACAAGAAAGAAACCATTTATTGCTATTCCGAGGAGGAACGCGTCGCCGCGATAGAAAAGCTCAAGCCAAAACCCGAGATCACGCGATTCAAGGGACTAGGAGAGATTTCCCCTGATGAGTTCGTGCATTTTATCGGAGCCGACATCCGGCTCGATCCCGTGATGCTCGACCGCGCCACGACGATCGAATCGCTGTTGGAATTCTACATGGGCAAGAATACGCCCGATCGGCAGGAATTTATCATCCGGAATTTGAAAGTGGAATTGGATGTGGTGGAAAAGTAATTTGGAAATTGGAAAATTAGGTAATTAGAAAATAGAAAATTAAGTAATTAGATAATTTGGAAATTGGGCAATTTGAAGCAGGTTTGAACAGTTCAGAATAGTTGAGAACCACGTAATGCAGACGTCTTAACTGTCCTGAACTATCACATTTGTTTAGTCATTTTTTTAAAATTTGCGGCAGACATATCCGGCTGCCCGCTATTATCTTTCGCCAGCTAAAGGCGCTGTCGAAAGGATAGCCGCTCGCATCCGGGCTGCGGTTGGTTACAAAAAACAAAATTTACGTTCCAAAAGAACACTAAAATATCGCCAGATTATCGGTTTCGCTTTTTTACGCACTCAGGTTCTCAGGCACTCAGGCACCCAACAATGCAAGAAGACGAAGAAAACAACATTCCCGAAGACGACAATTTCGACGACATCGAACCAACTCCTGACGAGCATTCCTCCGAGAGTTTGTCCCACGATGCTTCGTCTGCGGAAAGCGCCCACTTTTTCGATACGCACGAAGCCAATCCCGAGGACACGATCACCAAAGTCACCGGAATGTACAAGGATTGGTTTCTCGACTACGCGTCTTACGTAATTCTCGAACGGGCCGTTCCTGCGATAGAAGACGGTTTCAAACCGGTCCAGCGTCGCATCATGCACTCGATGCGCGAACTCGACGATGGCCGCTACAACAAGGTGGCGAACATCGTGGGGCATACGATGCAATACCATCCGCACGGGGACGCGTCGATTGGGGATGCGATCGTGCAGATCGGGCAAAAGGATTTGCTTATCGACACCCAGGGAAACTGGGGAAACATTCTCACGGGAGACGGAGCCGCCGCTTCTCGTTACATAGAGGCGCGTCTTACCAAATTTGCCCACGATGTCCTTTACAGCCCGAAAATCACGCAATGGCAGGCATCTTATGACGGACGCCGCAACGAGCCCGTAAACCTTCCGGTCAAGTTCCCGTTGTTGCTCGCCCAGGGCGCTGAAGGAATCGCCGTCGGCTTGTCCACGAAAGTGTTGCCGCACAATTTCAACGAGCTCATCGATGCTTCGATAAAGATCCTGAAGAACAAACCTTTTACGTTGTATCCTGATTTCCCGACACAGGGAATCGCCGATGTTTCCAACTACAATGACGGAATGCGCGGCGGTCGTGTGCGTGTCCGGGCGAAAATTTCCCAGCTCGACAAAAATACGCTCGTCATTACGCAAATTCCGTTTTCGACAAACACCTCGTCCCTTATCGATTCGATTTTGAAAGCCAATGACAAAGGCAAGATCAAGATCAAGAAAATCGAGGACAACACGGCTGCCGAAGTCGAAATCCTGATCCATTTGTTTCCGGGTGTTTCGCCTGATAAGACGATCGATGCCCTGTTCGCTTTTACGGCTTGCGAGACGTCCGTGGCACCTTTGGGATGCGTGATCGAGAACCACAGTCCGCGGTTCGTGGGCGTTTCTGAAATGCTTAGGGTTTCGACGCATCGCACCGTCGAATTGCTCAAAGCCGAACTCGAAATCCAGCTCGACGAACTCGAGGAACAATGGCATTTCCTGTCGCTTGAACGCATTTTCATCGAAAACAGGATTTATCGTCTGATCGAAGAGGAAGAAACCTGGGAAGGCGTGATCCGCGCGATTGACCAAGGTTTGAAGCCGTTCACGAAACATTTGAGGCGTGCAGTCACTGATGAGGATATCGTCCGCTTGACGGAAATCCGGATCAAGCGCATCTCCAAGTTCGACATCGACAAAGCCCAGGAAAAACTTGAGGCGCTCGAAGGTGAAATCGCCCAGGTAAAGCATCATCTGGAACATATCGTCGATTTCGCGATCGCGTTTTTTACGAAACTGAAGGAAAAATACGGCAAAGGGCGCGAACGCCAAACCGAATTGCGTTCATTCGACAATATCGAGGCGACGAAAGTGGTATTGCGCAACACGAAACTATACGTCAATCGCGAAGAAGGTTTCATCGGGACGGGTCTCAAAAAAGACGAATATATAGGCGATTGCTCGGACATTGACGACGTGATCGTGTTCCTGCGCGACGGGAACATGATGATCACGAAAGTCGACGACAAGAAATTCATCGGAAAGGACATCATACACGCGGCGGTTTTCGACAAGAATGACAAGCGCACGATCTACAATATGGTCTACCGCGACGGGAAATCGGGCTCGAGTTATATCAAGCGCTTCAACGTTTCGGGCGTGACGCGCGACAAAATGTACGACCTCACACAGGAAAAAGCCGGTTCGATGGTGTTGTATTTTTCGGTAAACCCGAACGGTGAAGCCGAAGTGATTACGGTGATTTTGCGACAGATCGGAACCATCAAAAAGCTCAAGTTCGACCTCGATTTCGCCGATATGGCCATCAAGGGTAGAAATTCCCGAGGCAACACGGTTTCCAAGTATCCAATCAAGAAAATCGAGCTCAAGGAAAAAGGGATTTCGACGCTTCTGCCGAGGAAAATCTGGTTTGACGACACCGTCCAGCGTTTGAATACCGACGGGCGAGGCGAACTTTTGGGCGAATTCCGTCCGACCGATAAATTGCTCGTGATCTCATCATCGGGCAAACTCAAGGTCATCATTCCGGATTTGTCGACACACTTCGACCAAGACATGATCATCCTCGAAAAATGGATTCCGAACAAACCGGTTTCCGCGGTTTACTTCGATGGGGAAAAAGAGCGCTACTTCGTAAAACGTTTCCTTGTAGAGAACGAAAATAAAGAGGACAGTTTTATAACGGAACATCCGAATTCCCAACTCGAGATCGTTTCCACGGATTATCGCCCGGTTGCCGAAATCATATTTGCCAAGGTTAAAGGCGTGCAGAAGGAAAACCAGACGATCGACATCGAAAGTTTTATTGCCGTCAAAGGCTTTAAGGCGCTCGGCAACCAACTGACTAGCGACAAACTCAAGCAGGTCAATCTCTTGGAGCCGTTGCCTTACGACGCCCCTGTAGAAGAAATTCCCGAACCGGAAATTGTTTTAGGAGAAGCACCGGACACGGAAATCGATGACGAAGGGCAGATTACGTTGTCGCTTGATTAAACAATTAGATAATTAGATAATTAGACAATTAGAAAATTAGAAAATTACATAATTAGATAATTGGGGCGGAACAGGATACAGCCAATACCAACGCCGCAAATTCGTGAATTCGCGGCTTTAGTATTTGAGGCAAGCAACAACGTTCGGTAAATCGGTTGACAGATTTCTCTTTACAAATCAGTGCCAAATTGGTGTACGGTGATAACGAAACACTATCGGCGGTAAAACGGGTCAAAACAAAATAGAATTCCAATATAGGCGTGACAATTTCTTGATATATACAGCCATAAGAAAGCCGCAAATTCGCGAATTCGCGTTTACTATTTGAGGCAAGCAACAACGTCCGCCAAAATCGATTGTCAGATTCCTCTTTACAAATCAGAGTCAAATTGGTGTACGGCTGATAACGAAACACTATCGGCGGTAAAACGTCAAACCAAAATAGAATTCCAATATAGGCGTGACAATTTCTTGCTATATACAGCCATACTAAAGCCGCAAATTCGCGAATTTGCGGCTTTAGTATTTGAGGCAAGCAACAACGTCCGCCAAAATCGGTTGTCAGATTCCTCTTCAAAAATCAGAGGCAAATTGGTGTACGGTGATAACGAAACACTATTGGCGGTAAAACGCGTCAAAACAAAATAGGATTCGAGTATAGAAGTATAATCTCTCGCTAAATACAACCAATAAGAAAGCCGCGAATTCGCGAATTCGCGGCTTTAGTACTTGAGGCAAGCAACAACGTCCGCCAAAATCGGTTGTCAGATTCTTCTTTAAAAATCAGAGGCAAATTGGTATACGGCCAATAACGAAACCCTATTCGCGGAAAACGCGTCAAAACAAAATAGGATTCGAGTATAGAAGTATAATCTCTCGCTAAATACAGCCAATAAGAAAGCCGCAAATTCGCGAATTCGCGGCTTTAGTATTTGAGGCAAGCAACAACGTCCGCCAAAATCGATTGTCAGATTCCTCTTTACAAATCAGTGCCAAATTGGTGTACGGTGATAACGAAACACTATTGGCGGTAAAACGCGTCAAAACAAAATAGAATTCCAATATAGGCGTGACAATTTCTTGCTATATACAGCCATAAGAAAGCCGCAAATTCGCGAATTCGCGTTTACTATTTGAGGCAAGCAACAACGTCCGCCAAAATCGGTTGTCAACGCCGCCGTCGCAGGTCAGGTTTATTTTTTATGTACTCCGAATCGGTGAGCGCCTTGATAAATGCAACCAATTGGCTTTTCTCGTTCGCGGTAAGGTTGAGCTTTTCGGTTGGGAGCGTTTGGTTGGGTACATCATATCCGAGCCCGGTTCCGCCGCCTTTATCGTAAAAATCGACGACTTCCTCAAGCGATTTGTAGACGCCGTTATGCATATACGGAGCCGTTACCGCGGCGTTGCGAACCGTCGGCGTTTTGTAGGCGTGCAGGAATTGCGGCATTTTGGTAACGGCAAACCGCCCGGGATCGTCGCTGATTTGTTTCCCGTCCGCAAATTTTGGCGTTCCCAGAACTTCCTGCTCGGTTTTCGAATAACGCGGAGGAACCGATCCGTTGAACAAAGGTGTAAAATGGCAAGTGGCACATTTGGCTTTACCCATAAAGAGATTCATACCGGTAATTTCGTCCCGATCCATCGCCGTTTTTTCGCCCCGGACATAACGGTCGAATTTGGAATCGAAAGCGTTCAGGCTCCGGATGTAACTCGCCAGGGCGTTCTGTATCTGCCAGTTTTTTACGTCTTTTTCATCGGGAAACGCTTTGGAAAACAGGGTGTTGAACTTGGCGTCTTTTTTTACGACGGGCAAAAACAGCGTAAGATCCCCATGCATTTCGTCTTTATTGGCAATCACGTCCGCGCTTTGTTTTTCGAGATCAGGTTGGCGCAAGTCCCAAAAAAGCGCATTTTGGAATGCGGAATACGTCAGCGTCGGCGTGTTGCGCACGAGATTGGATCCGGTCAGCGAGACATTGACGGCCAATCCGTCCGTAAAGGCTTTCTCAGGATGATGGCAGCTCGCACAGCTGCGATCCTGGTCTTTGGAAAGGCGGCTGTCGTAAAACAGCATTTTTCCCAATTGCGCTTTTTCATTGGTGAACCCGTATTCTTTTGATGGGCTAAAAGCATCGACGTCAAACGCATTCTTATCGAAAAAAGTCGCTGCAGACGATCGTATCGCATTTGTCCTCGGCACCGATGCGATCTGGTTGGAATCCCTGAATTCCTTGAGTGCGTTGCCAATCGGAATCAGATAATTGGAGATGAAAGCGGCTCTGTCGAACGAGTTGAAACCTGGATTTTCCCGACAATACCGCGAGGCGTCGGAGAGTAATTTTCCAAGATCGGCGGGGCGTTTTCCGACGTCGGACATCTCGATGACGTTTTTGATGGAAGACATCGCCTCGGCTGTCTCAGGTATCGATAACAGCGCGACCGGAGAATCAAAACCCGTAATACCCAATGCCGTTATCCGCGAAAGATGCTGTTGGAGAGCGTCGACGATATAGTCGTTGGTAATCGCGACAGCTTGCAAGTGAGTCCGGATTTGTCGGATATTGGAAAGCAGAACGCCTGTTTCCCGCTTCAACTCATTTTGGTTGGCCTTGTCGTATATCGGAAACAGCATTTCCTCGACAACCTGGAAACCCGCCGGCGGGAAAAACCGGTTTTCGTCCGCTTCTACCTCGTCAAGGGCCGGGCCGTTTATGAAGCGGGCGACAGACGGTTGGAAATATTCGACGGCCCATTCGCAATGCTTGTACAATGTGCGACAGCCCGTGAATTGCTTTTGCAGTCCGGACTGGGATCCGTTCTTTTCGACGAGATCGCGCAACGTGACGATTTCCGTTTCCAGTGAATCGATGTTCTCAAGAAGCTGTTCCTTCACGGTGAGCTGTCGCGGTTCAAGATGACATCCGACAAGGAAAGTCAATAAAAGCAGGCTAAGATATCTCATGGCATATAAAACAAAACAACCCTAGATGTCCAGGGTTGTCAAGTAAGCATTTGGTGGTTAGCGTTGTACGTTTCGGATGATGACGGTTTGCCCCGCCTCTTTGTTCGTATTGGTTCCGCTGCCGTCCGCATTCAGGAAGGCATCGCTTTGCCAGGTGTGAGGATGGATGTTGACCAGGAAGGTGTCGGGTACGCCGATGATGTCGGAAATGTCGATCATCGCTCCGTACTCCCAGCTTCCGAGTCGCATTTCTCCCGATTGGTTGAATTGGCCGTTCCACGCTGCGTCGTTGCGCTTGTGGTTCATGTTGAGCCAAGGTTTCAACGCTTTGGAGCGGATGTCATATTGCCAGATATACGAATCGTGCTGGGCCGCCTGATAGTAACTGTCGCCGTCTTCCTGTATGTACACGAAATTGTCGGTTACGCAAAGGTTGTCCGGATTGATCATGCCGGTTCCCGGTGTGCTGTCGCCCTCCGCAATAACCTCGATGCTTCCTTTAAGCGGGTCGTTGGCATCCATTTTAAGGCGATATACGCGTCCCCACATGGTGTAACCTTCGACCGGTTGATTGTTCGTAGCCTGTCCTGTCGCCGTAAAATAGACCTCGCGGTTGTTGGCTTTGCTGCCTTTGCGGTAATCGACATCCTCGACGCGCGAAAAGCGGATCGCGCCAAGGTTGTTGGCCGTCGTATTGATCACGGCTCCCGTAAGTGACGCCGCGTTCGGGATCTCCACCCAGCTTACAGGGTAGGAGTTGTTGAGCGCGATGTTCATCTCGACCTGGTTGCCATCGTTTCTCTTGAGCACGTACAGTTTTCCGTTCTGTAAATCTCCAACGGTGTTGCTTACATACATAATGAGCTGCCCCGCGCTCACATGAGCCGTTCCATACGATTGATCTTCCCCTATCAGGATCACGGTTTTCCCTGGATACACGTTCTTCGGAAGCGGCACGGCATTTTCCATACTGGCTTTTCCAAGGGCCGGAAGCACACGGTCAGTGCGGCTTTTGTCGCTTACCGGGCTGAATACGTCGATGCCGTGCACCATGCTTTCTTCCCCGCTTTCGCCTGCGGTCAAAAAGATTGGGCCGAAACCGTGTATTTCAGGCGTTGCCAATGTAGCCGAGCACAAGCGCGTCAAGCCTCCGATCCCGTCTACGATATATTCGCCTTTTACCGGCTTGAACGTCTCGTCGAGATACACACGCGACACCGATTTAAGGATTTCGTGGTTGGTGAACATGATGTAACCCTTGCCGGAAGGATCTTTCATCAGGCCCTGTCCGTCAGGTTGGGCGCCATAAACGAACGACGGCGACTGGCTCAGGTCGTCGGCACTGGTGATCAGCGTGGAGATTTCCAGGTTTTCGAAACCCGTCATGCCATAGACCAATGGCGGGATATCCGAATTTGTGGTGAAATTGATTTTGTTGTTGACTTTCGGGCCCGAATCGTCATCGCCGCAGCTAACGGCCAAAACCGCCGAAACCGCCAAAGAAGCAAGAATTGTTTTTCTCATGGTTGTGTTTTTTTGTTGAGGCAAAACTATTCTTGCTATGTTATGGCGGCTTTAAGCGAAAATTTTGAAATGGGTATCGCTTTGGCGTTTCAGTTCATCAAATCGTTACTGTTTATAATCGATGTAAATAAAACTCAATTAATAGTTAAAAAATTAATCATGATGATGATGGTCGATGCTTTCAGAGACTGTAGTTCAGGTTGAGTCCGAAGCGGTATTTCGCGTCGACGCGCCCGCCGGTCAGGTTTTGGCTTATCGGAAGCAGAAATTGCGCGCCGGCCGACCATTTGCCCAAGCCGGTTTCCAAGCCCAGTTTACCAAAGACGACGCTTCCCGAGGTTTCAGACACGCGTTGGCCATATTGCCGGTTGCTTTCCGATACTTCCCCGGCAACTCCCAGCTGGGGCGAAACAGAGAAATCATTTCGTTCGTGAAGCCAGAACAGCGTTCCGGAATAGCTGAATTGGTTTCCGAAACGATAATGCTTGTCGTTTTCGGTCTTGACGACGTAATTGAGCATCGTTTGCAAACCGAATTTTTTGCGTCTCGCGATATGTTCGGCCAAGAACAAGTAATCCCAACTCCCTGTCCCAAGCTGGAAACCAGGATTGATCGAGCCATTATTGGTCGCATCGTATTTCCCGGTAGGCGCTTTTACTCCGGCTCCAAGCTGTATCGTATGGGCAAGGAAAGTAGAATCGGACATCGTTTGATAGACGCGGTACAACCCGATCGCCGTCAAATCGCCCACACCGGAAATCGTGTTGGAGCCCGTCTGCGTTTCCCGTGAATTGCTGTGATACGGAAGCAAAACGCTTACCTGGGTATTTTTAAAGATCGGGATGCGGCCCCAAACCTGTACGGAATTGAACTGTTCGGTATACCAGGGCGAGTTGGCATAAAGCCCATCAGTGCTCGAATAACGCTGGTAAATGTAGCGCAAGCCGACGAAATTCGTGTTGAGCAGCGAGGCGAAGCCCATGCTTCCTCCAGTTGCCGAACATCCGCAAGCGTCGCAATCGTCGAGCATTTGCGCAAATTTGTGTTTGTAGTCTATCGAAAGGCTGTCTTTTTCGGACGCAAACAACAGCGTCGGAAATAAAAAGGACAATAGGAATTTCTTCATCAGAATTCTGAAAATTTAGGGTTGGTAAGGAATTCCTCGTCCGTCAAGGTTTTGAGGAATGCGATGATGTTCGATTTTTCCAAGTCCGAAAGCGGAATCCCGATCGTGCCGTTTTGTCGCAGGACAGGATCGAGTGTCGGAGAATCGACCATGTTGGATGCGTAGTGGTCGAGCACAGAAGAAAGGGTGTAGAACCTTCCGTCATGCATATAAGGCGCGGTTTTTTCGACGTTGCGCAAACTCGGAACACGGAATTTGAAACGGTCGGAGGCGAGTCCCGTTACGGATTCACGCCCGAAATCGCCGAGTTGCGCATTGAACGAGAGCCCGTTGTTGCGAAACGAATTGTCGGTTTGTAAATCTGTGGCGTGACACGAGCCGCATTTTTGCTGGAACGACTGATAGCCCGCCATTTCGGTATTCAAGAGCGTACCCGGACCTTCGTTGCGGCGGAATTTGTCGAACCTTGAATTGGAACTTTGCATCATCGCCATGAATTGGCCGAGCGCTTTGAGCAAGTGTTCCGTATCGATTTCCGCATCAGGAAAGGCGCGCTTGAACATCGTGCGGTACTGGGCGTCAGATTGCATCATCGTGACGATGGCCGCGAAATTCCCGTGCATCTCAATCTCGCTCGTGATCGGAATGATCGGTTGCAGATCGAGATTGTCCGAAACGCCGTCCCACATAAACGAATTTTGGAACGCCATGTTCTGGATCGCAGGCGTGTTTCTCATGCCGACCGCATTATCGATGCCGTGGCTAAGGCTGTGGCCGTGATGGGTGAACGCGTGTTGCTGGATGTGACAGAAACCGCACGAAATCGTTGCGTCCGAAGACAGGCGACCGTCGTAAAAGATCTTTTTCCCGAGTTCAAATCCCGCCTCGGTAGGAGGATTGGCGTTAAAATTATAGGCGAAATCCGGGAAATTGGACGGCCTGGCTACCTCCAGCGGAACGTCCACATAATCAGAATCATCGGGCGAGCACGCGGCCAGCCCGATGAAAGCTAAAACGAAAAACCGATTCATCAGTCGTTGTGAACGTGGTCTATCGTAAACATTTCCGACAAATTTGCGGTAATTAAAGCCAAGTTGGCGCCGCCCATGATCATAGCGCCCGTTCCGCCGGAATTATTCTCGGAAAGCAGGATATTGTTCTGGCCATCGATGATTTTAGAAGCGTCCGCAAATACGTGGATCTGGGGCGTTATGTTCGTGCGGACCAAGGCTGCATTGGTCAGCGGCAACGTGACCGAAGTGTAATTGTAATCGGTTCCGGTCTTGCCTGTGTGCACCATGAAAACGGTTGGCGAACCTACGCCCGGCGAAGTGAACGTACCTTCGAAAGCAAGGAATTTGTACCCTGCGCCCCACGACCACAGCATGTCTTCGGTTTGCGCCAACGCCAGGAAATCGCCCTGTCCGTCGGCTCCAAGTTCCCATTGTTGCTGGTCGACGCCTATCCCAAAGCTTACCGAGACGTAGTCGCCTGACGGTATATTTTCCAATTTCAGGATTTGAGAGGCGACATCGGTCTCGTCAACGATGAAATAACTTTGGGATTTCGGATAGGTAAAGACCGTTCCGTCAGATTTGGTCAATTTGATGTTGCTCACTATATATTTAAGCAAGCTTACTTTAAGGACTTCATTTCCAGATGTCGTGTTGGGTTGTGTCTCCAAAATGAGGTTGTTTCCCGCGTAGACGTTGTCAAATTCGAGATTGAGTTTTCCGGTTCCGGTCGCCGCCGGGGCGCTGTCGTCATTGTTACAAGAGACAAATAGGGAAGCGGCTGCCATTGCGGCAACAAATAGTTTTGTCGTTTTCATTCGATTCTGTATATAGTTGATGTATGCCCAATGGGCGTTAAAAAGGAGAACCATGCTGGTTCAAAAACGAATAATCAACTATGCCACGACAGGCGGATGGAAAACAGAACCGTCAAAACCGACGGGATTGGAAGTGGTATGAAAGTATCCGATGCGATTTTCAGTAACCGGAATTTCGTCCGAAACTGCGGTATTCACATCGATATTGCAAAATAGTTCAATAGGGGAGAAACCTTTTTTGTCGTTTTGGGAAGCCGGTTTTTCGGTTTCGGACGCCTTCGCGAGTTCCTTCATCAAATGGCACTTACCGTTGCATTGCATTTCGGGTTCGGCCCTATTTTCGCAAAGATAAACCACGATATAATCGTAATTGAGCGCATATTCCACAACCGGAAGCACCGGCTTGAGCAGGAATAAAAAAGCGGTTATTACGATGAAATATCTCAAAATCAGGCAGGTTCGTCCGGTGAATTTTTTTTGCTGTGCTTGTCCATTTTCATATTGAGGAACTCGACCAACAGCGAGAACGCTATGGCAAAATACAGATAGCCTTTCGGAATGGACGTCACGCTGTTTCCAAAAAACGACGCGTGGGAAACGTGGGCCGCTTCGGTCACAAGCATAAATCCGATAAGCACCAAAAACGACAGCGCCAGGATCTGGATCGAAGGATGGTTGTTCACGAAATTCCCAACCGGGACCGCAAACTGCATCATGATCAGTACCGAAATCACAACCGCCGTCACCATGATGTAAATTGCCCCTTCGACGCCGTTGGTCATTCCCACGGCCGTCAGGATGCTGTCGAAAGAGAATACGATGTCGATGAGGATGATCTGGAAGATCACGTTGCCAAACGACTTCGCGGCGCTTTTCTTGACCTGCTTCTCCTCGTGTCCTTTATAATCCACTTTTTCACGGATCTCTACCGTACTTTTATACAACAGGAACAATCCGCCGAGAAACAGGATGATGGCCTGTCCGGAAACGTGCATTTCCAGCCAAGACGTCTCGATATTGAACCAAGGCTCTTTCATGGCAATCAGCAAACTGATCCCGAACAACATCGCAATGCGCATGAACATCGCCAGGAACATTCCTATTTTGGTCGCTTTTTTTCGCTGCTCCGGCGGTAGTTTTCCCGTAGTGATCGAGATGAAGATGATATTGTCGATCCCGAGTATGATCTCGAGAAAAGTCAGTGTCAATAAGGCAATCCAGGCGTTCGGATTCAGGAAAACTTCCATCTATGCGTATTATTTTATTTTAGTTACGGTACCTTTTTGTTTCGCCGCACTCCCGACGATCCCGAACTCAAAGGTATACGAATTTTTCGATGTGGTCAAGATTTTCATGGCAATCGCCTTGCGCTCGGCCATATTTTTGGGATGCAATTTCTGCACGATATATTCGCAGTCGTTTACCCATCTAATCGAGGCGGTGTCTGCCTTTCCGTCATAAAAATCAATTTCCTGGTTTTCAGTGCGCACGAATGTCGTCGTCTTTTTTACGCCGTCGACCTCGGTCGTGAATTCAAAAGTCCCGGTTTTGAAATCCTTACAGTCGCGTTCTGCCTGATAGCAAGACAAAAACGCAAGCGGCAAAAGTAAAAACAGTTTTTTCATTGATCTTTTTGATTTTTATTTGGGCAGCAAATCCCGCTGTCCGCTTCAAGTCCTCGTTCCCCAACCGGTTTTTTGGCGGCCGGGCTGCGGCTTCCGTTGGTCGCCGCGCCAATCCGCAAAAATCACGGTCGGGGAACTGTGGGCTTTTCGCTTCCATCGCGGCTGCGGGCCCGTTTGCAAAAGTAGTTCAGGATTTCCATCCGGTAAAGCTCGAGCGGGATAATTTCGCCACAATCCGTCAAATTTGGTTCCTGCGAATTAAAACGCTTTTCGTATTTTTCCGACAACAAACGTTTACAAGCGACAGTAAACGACAACAAACGACTACAAATGCTTAATTACCGCTTATCCCGATTTTTTATTTGCAGTTTTGCCTTGTTCGCCGGAATGCATTCATCTGCGGCACAGGTCAAAAAGCAAAAGCCATCTGCCAAGGGTGACACTTTCCGGATGTTTTATCTCGGCGGCCAGTCCAACATGGAAGGGTTTGGGTACGTCAAAGATCTACCCGCAGAACTCTCCGGACCCATGCAGGACGTATACATTTTCGATGGCAATCGCGGTGGAGATGGCCAAAGCGGTCTGGGAGTGGGCAAATGGGAGCAACTGCGCCCGGGTCACGGAACCGACTTTTCAACCGACGGCAAACAAAACAAATTGTCGGCGCGTTTCGGCCCCGAAATGACGTTCGCCGAGCGAATGCGGGAATTGTATCCCGGTGAAAAAATAGCGATCGTCAAATATGCAAGGAATGGATCGGGGATCGACAGCCTGGCCACCGGCCCGTTCGGCTGTTGGGAACCCGAATATCGCGGCAAGCCCAATCAATGGGATTTTTTCCTTAAAACGGTAAAAGGCGCCCAAGCGATACAAGATATAAACGGAGACGGAAGGCCCGATACGCTCGTGCCTTCGGGAATCCTTTGGATGCAAGGCGAGGCCGATGCGTGTTTTACGGAAGAAATCGCCTATGAATACCACAAGAATTTAGCGCATCTGATAGGGAAGATGCGTGAGGTTTTCGGAAACAACGATTTACCGGTGGTCATCGGCAAGATCTCGGATTCGGGCCAGAACGAGACCGGAATTTTGATGAAATACGGCGATGTGGTGCGCGCCATGCAGGAAAGATTCGTCTCGGGCGACTCCAATTCGGCTATCGTCAGGAATACGTCAAAATACGGTTATTCCGATGCCTGGCACTACGACAGCGCCGGTTATATGGATTTTGGAATTCAATTCGCCAACGAAATGGCCAAACTATTAAAAAGGAAGTGATGAAGTTATATATCGCGTTGTTGTTTTTTGTCGCAAGCCAGAGTAGCTGTGCGCAACAGGACTTTCGAAACCTCAAATACGGGGAGGAAGCCCAACAAAACCTGGATTTGTTCCTGCCGGTGCAACACGACAGGAAAACACCGGTCGTCCTGATGCTGCACGGGGGCGCCTGGAGTCTCGGAGGCAAGGAATACACCGATAAGACCGCACGGGACTTACGCGACCGCGGTTTTGTCGTGGCCAACATCGACTACCGTTACGTGAGCGAAAAAATAAGCGCCAAAGATTTGCTTGACGATATCGCGTTGGCCGAAACGCTTATGAGGCAACTTTCGGCCAAACATCGGTTTGCTTCGGCAGAATATCACGTATCGGGAATTAGCGCGGGAGCCCATCTGGCAATGTTGTATGCATATACGCGAAACTCAGGTGTAAAATCCGTGGCGGTGCTTTGCGGCCCGACGCAATTTGACACCAAAGAAAACCAAGCACATATCGAGCGGATGCAATTGGCCGCCGTCGTGGAAAAGTTGGCAAATTCCAGCTATAAAAAAGATGAGCAGCCAAACGCAGCGTTCACTGCGATCAGCCCGTATGCCAGGATCAAAAACATCCCCACTTTGTTGTTTCACGGTGACAAGGATGACCTTGTGCTATATTCCCAAGCCACGGTAATGCGCAATGCCCTCGAAAAAGCGGGCGTCAAAAACGAGCTCGTTACCATGACGGGAAAGGGGCACGATTGCGGGATGAACCAGCCCGACTCTGAAAAGGTCGTGCTGGACAAAATCGAAAATTGGGTCAAAAGATACAATTGACGAAAGGGATACCGGCGTAGAAAAATCTGGATATGAATTAAATGCCGTAAACCATGTCCGGAACTTTATCTGCTATTGAAATTTGACCGTACCCGGGTTTTCGAATAGTTGTGACAAACTGTTACGTAAAAAAAAAATTGACACCGAATTTGTGACAAAATAAAAAATTGAGAAAAGATGTCACAGATTCGGCGCTTGGACATTCCCTGTTTGTCATAATCAGGGCGCGACGGGAAGCCGTGCAGCTTTTCGTGTATTTGCACCGGTAAAGCGGCTCCTAACCAAAAGCGCAATCTTACACGCACCTAGAGATAGTGTTCCGTTCGCTTACAGCACTTTGCGCAACGTCTGAGATAAAATCGAGCCATCACGGCAAATTATAAGTTGATGCTCCGAATTAAATCAGGATTTTCGGCACAATTGCAGCGTTAGAATAGCTGCGTCAGTCGGTCATGCTCCTGACAATCGTCGACAATCCGCGAAACGAAAGATAGACGGCACCAAAACACATTAGTACGCCTATGGCCAACACCAAATAATGCCAGGCGGTATGCTGGTTTTGGAACGCGTTGTAAATTACGGTGGGCCCAATGAAAAACAAGGGGAGCGCAAAAGCGAGGAATTTGATTCCTTTATTCAGTAAGATTTTGTCCGTCGGCATTTTTATGAGTTACGTTGTTGATTGACAAATTGAAATACACGCCTAACGCAAATGCAGCGGCAGTGTGGAACAAGAAAAAGAAAACGGACGCGAAAATAATCGAATAACCGTATCGGTCATGCCTCGTTTCGACGATATTGGCCGTCCAGATCAAGGTTTGGCACAGAAACAATACGACCACGTTGCCACTCAAAAACCGGTTGCGCAACCGCCATTTCCTGACGAGCCAGAAAGCAGTTATCCAAAGCGCCACGCATACCAGCAGCAGAACCGCTCCAATTGCACCCATTACAGCTCAAGTCTTTTCGGATCGTAGTGTTCAACCGCTTTCCTGACACTTCCGAATTTGACCAGCATTTCGGAAGCTTCCTCGTAAGAAACCGGGATTTCGTCCATGATCATACGCACGCCCCGGTCGACGAGTTTATTGTTGCTGAGTTGCATGTCGACCATTTTGTTGCCTTTGACGCGCCCGAGCTGTATCATCGTGGCCGTAGAGATCATGTTGAGCACCAGTTTTTGTGCGGTGCCGGCTTTCATGCGCGAACTTCCGGTCACGAATTCCGGCCCGACGACGACTTCGACGGGAAACTTTGCGGCCAGGGCGACCGGACTTCCTGAATTACAGGTTATGGCGCCGGTCAGGATGCCGTGCTCGTTGCATTTATCGAGGCCGCCTATCACATACGGCGTCGTTCCCGAAGCCGCGATCCCGATTACGGTGTCGTTTGCGGAAATATCGGCGTTTTGCAAATCGATCCAGGCTTGTTGTTGATCGTCTTCGGCGTTTTCTACCGCGCGCCGTATGGCCGTATCGCCTCCTGCGATGATGCCGTTCACGAGGTCGAAAGGAACACCGAATGTCGGCGGGCATTCCGAAGCGTCGACGATTCCAAGCCTGCCGGAAGTTCCTGCGCCTATATAGAAAAGTCGTCCGCCATTTCTCATTCGGGACACGATTTGGCTCACGAGCGCCTCGATTTGCGGAAGGGCTTTTCCTACGGCAAGCGGAACGGTTTTGTCCTCGTTGTTGATGTTAGCCAATAACACGGAAACGGGCATGTTTTCAAGTGCCTCGTATCGAGACGATTGTTCGGTGGTTTTGGTGAAGTCTGCCATGATGTGGTTTTTCCTTGGTTCCCGAAATTGCGGTTTCGGTTCATGGCAAATATAGGAAATATGGGACGGGAGTTCCGGATTTTGTTTCGGTCCGCAGCTTGGTCGTCGACAACGGGACGCGATAAGGATGGAGGCGTTGTCGGAGCTCTTTGTCGGAAACCTCAAAGGTTTTGGAGATCGTTCGGTCGTGACGCTACTATTCGCAAACCTTTGAGGTTTGGCAAAAGCGACCGCCGACAGCCTGGGCCGAAGGCATCGCCCATAATCAGAGGAAACTGGCCAGCACGATGCCCAAAACGATGACGGTAATCTTTGCGATGTTGAATTTGTGGTTTTCGCTGGCTTCGAAAATAATCGTGGATGAAATGTGGAACAAAATCCCGATCACGACCGCCGTGATCTCGGCATAATAGTGAGAGAGGACGGGCAGGGCTACCGAAGCGTAAGTTCCCAGAGGCGTCATCAGCGCAAACGTCAGCATAAAGCCGAAAACCTTCGACTTGCTCATTCCCGAATTGATAAAGAACAGCGTCAGGATGATCGCAATGGGCAGATGGTGAATGGCGATGCCCCAGGCCAGATCGTGATGATGGCCCACGGGAAAGCCCTCGAGCAAGGCGTGCAGGCACAAACTGATGAACAGCGACCACGGAATTCGGTTCATTTGGCCGTGTCCGTGAACGTGTCCGTGTTCGGCTCCTTTTGAAAAAAATTCGAGTACGATCTGCAACAGTATGCCGCCCATGATGAAAATCCCGATCGAAGTGGCATGGGAATGTCCGTGTCCGTGCGAATCGTGTGCGTGGAGCGTCGCTTCGTACACTTCTGGAAGCAAATGCAGCACGGTCAGCGACAGCAGGAACGAGCCGCTGAAGGCGAGCAGTAATTTGAGGTTGGATTTCTTTTGCGGACGCAGGAACAACGCAAATGCGAATCCGATGAGCACGGAAAGCAGCGGCAAGAGATAATTCATCATTTGAAGACCATGATTAGGCGTTCGCTATCGGTTTTGTGGAATTTGCGCAACTTGTAATCGCCAAAGACGTCGAGCAGGTAGATCCCGGCCTCGTCCATCATTGCCTGGAAATCATCGAGCGTGAGCGCCTGTACTTTTTCCTGAAAGGCGAACTGTTGGCCATTGTCTGAAAACCGTATTTCCTTGACGATGTGATTGTCTTCCACGAACCGCTTGATATGGAATTCGATGCCGTCGACCGTCTTGGTTTCTTTTGGCACGAGACCCGAAACGACTTTGTGGACATTCATGAAGTCGATGACGGCGAATCCGTATTCCGACAGGCTGTCGTGGATCGCCTTGAGCGTGGTGGCGTTGTCGTCGTCCGATTCGAAATAACCGAAGCTCGTGAACAGGTTGAAAATGGCGTCGAACTTTTCTTCCCAGGGCTCGCGCATGTCGTGCACTTTGAAATGAAGTGTCGCATTTGAAGATTTCGAAGCCTCCTGGATGCTGTTTTCGGACAAATCGGCTCCCGTTACATCATAGCCAAGGCGGTTCAGGTAAATCGAATGGCGACCTTTTCCGCAAGCAAGGTCGAGGATTTTAGCTTGGTCGGGCAAGTTCAGGTAAGCCGTGATGTTGTCCATAAACAACTGGGCCTCGGCGTAATCGCGATCTTTGTAAAGAATGTGGTAATAAGGCGTGTCGAACCAGGAAGCATACCAATTTTGAGGTTTGCTGGCATTTGGATCCGTACTTTGGGAATTTGGCATTGACGTATGGGATGAATCTTGCAAATTTAGTCTATTTTTGCAGCGTTTAAGCCATTTCCACATGGAAAATAATTTTACGATGGTCGCCAAGACCTTCTTCGGATTTGAGGAAATTCTGGCCAAGGAGTTACAACAGCTGGGCGCCCAAAAGGTTGAGCCTGGCATCCGCATGGTCAGTTTTTTGGGAGATAAAGGGTTTATGTACAAGGCCAATGTGGCGTTGCGCACGGCTCTCAAAATCCTGAAGCCGATACACAAGTTCCGCGCATTCAACGAGTCGAGCCTTTACAAAGGCATCCAAATGCTCGATTGGTCCGAATATCTTGACGCCAATCAGACGTTCGTGATCGACGCGACGGTACATTCCGACCACTTTTCCCATTCGGAGTTCGTGGCCCAAAAGTGTAAGGACGCCATTGTCGATCAATTCCGCAACAAGACCGGACAACGCCCGAGCGTCGATAAAATCCATCCTGATTTGCGCATCAATGTCCATATCGGTAAAGACCAGTGCAATGTTTCCCTCGACACTTCAGGAGCGTCGCTGCACCATCGCGGCTATCGTACCGCGACGAACATTGCGCCCATCAACGAAGTTTTGGCGGCGGGCATGTTGTTGCTTTCCGGTTGGGACGGCTCGTCTGACTTTCTCGATCCGATGTGCGGCTCGGGGACGATCCTAGCCGAAGCGGCCATGATTGCGTGCCATATCCCTGCTAACATCAACCGACGGGAGTTTGCGTTCGAGAAATGGAAAGATTGGGATAACGAGCTGTTTGAGACGATTGTCAACGGATTGCTCAAGAAGACGCGCGAATTCCACTATTCGATCATCGGATACGACAAGGCGCCGTCTGTGGTGATGAAAGCCAAGGACAACCTGAAAAATGCGAATCTCGACGACTATGTCAAAGTATACGAGCGCAATTTTTTCGATACGCAAAAAGAAACGCAAGGCCCGCTTCACATGGTGTTCAATCCGCCTTATGGGGAAAGGCTTGACATCCATCTCGAGCGTTTTTACCGGGAGGTCGGGGATACGTTGAAAACCTCGTATCCGAATACGAACGCCTGGTTCATAACGGGCAATATCGAAGCGCTCAAGTTCGTAGGACTAAAGCCATCGAGAAAAATTAAACTGTTCAACGGAAGCCTCGAGGCACGTTTCGTCAAATACGAGATGTACGAGGGCAGCCGAAAAGCCAAATTCCAGCCATGACGCCACAAACCAAAGCGCTGTTGTACAATTTCGTCGCTTTTGCGATCCTGTACATCCCGCTGTATTTCCTGATCCAGCATTTTACCGACCTTTCCGGGCTATGGCGTCCGATCACGGCTTTTGTGGCCACGACCATACTTTCTCCGAAATTCCAGGCGATCCGCACCAACGACGGCATGAAGATTTACATGTCGTGGATGTTCGTCAAGGGTGTGAAGGAAGTGAAGTAGTTGGAATAACGCAAGTCGATGCGTTTATTTCTTTTTTTCCTTTTTGTCCGCTTTCTTGACCTTCGATTTGTAAATCGGCAGGAAATACGAAACCGTGTAATTGAAACCGACACCGAATTTTCCCTCATAGGTTCGGTTGAATCCCGGAATATAGAGATTGGCGAAGTTATCGGGCGTCTTTTCCGAAATCATGTAGTTCATGCGCAGGCTGAATCCGACGTAAATGTTCTTCAGGACCTCGGCCTTCATGCCCAGTACGACTTCGGCCCAACTCGAGCTGAGTCCGTTGAATTCCTCTCCGGACACCACGACGATTTCTTCCCCGAAATCATTGTTCGGATTATAGATCTTGTACGAATTCAACTCTTGGCTGAACGAACTTAAGCCGTAGCGCAGCCCGATCGTAATAACGTTGTCCATATCGAGCCAGTTGTCGTAGAAATTGTAATCGAACCCGAATTTCAGATAGGTGCCTTTCGTGGTAAAATTCACGCGGTCGTCATCGGTCGTCTTGTCCTCGTTTCCCAACTCCACGGCGAGAAAGTAACTTCGCGTCAGGCGGTAGTCACCAGCGAGTTCTATGCCGCGGTAACCGTCATCCCAAAACGTCCGGGATAGCTTGAACAGGTCGACGCCGACGCGCAACCCGTGACGCGTGAACTTCGGCACGGCCGTATCGGCAACCACCGCAACCGAATCCTGTTGGGCGAATCCGATCGCACAAACAAAAAGGCTAAAAATAAATCCTGATATGTGTTTCATCCTCGAATTCTATCGTATGGTTGTCAATGATTACCGTCTCAAGCCAGTTGCCGCCAGCGCCGTTGTTCACGACAAGGCCCGGGATTCCCGTCTCCTGGCTCAGGTCGAAGACGGTCTTGTAGCCACAGGCACGGGATACGTAAATGTCCCTTGTCGCGTAGGTAAACGTAACCGTATCCGCAAAAGTAGGCGTTTGAGGAACGTCGTCATCGTTTATGGTAAAAGTGTACGTCGTCGAGGTCTCGAACGTTTTGAGCGGGACAAAAATCTTGTTTACGTTGGTAAACCTGATAATCGAATCGTTATCGGCAGACTTAATGGTAAAATTGGTCACATTCCTCGGTTGGGAATTGTTCGTGTAATTGAAAAATTCAATGACCACGCGGGGCGTCGTGGGTGTCGATCCTGCGCAAACGTCGTCGCGCTCGCAGTTCAGGGTCAGCAACACGACGAGCGTGAGGGCCAATCCGCACATTATTCTCTTCATAACAAAATCAGCGTTTTTCCAAAAGTACGACATTTTCGACGTGGTGCGTTTGCGGAAACATATCCACAGGGCGAACGCGTACCACTTTGTAAGCCTCGTCCATAAGCGCAAGGTCGCGGGCCTGTGTGGCCGAATTGCAGCTCACGTAAACCACTTTTTGAGGTGCGATCTTGAGGATTTGGGCTACTACGTCCTTGTGCATGCCATCGCGGGGAGGATCGGTTATCAGGACATCGGGATGCCCGTGAGTGTTGATGAAATCATCGTTGAAAACCATTTTCATGTCGCCTACGAAAAATTCGCAATTGTCGATATTGTTTCGTTTGGCGTTTTCCTTGGCCTCGGCTATGGCTTCGGGCACGCTTTCGACACCGATTACTTTTCGAGCCATTTTGGAGACGAACTGGGCGATCGTGCCGGTTCCGGTATAGAGGTCATAGACGAGTTCGTTTCCGGTAAGTCCGGCGAAATCGCGTGTTACTTTGTAGAGTTCATACGCCTGTGAAGGATTCGTCTGATAAAAAGACTTGGCATTTATCGAAAATTTGAGGCCTTCCATTTCTTCAAAAATGTGGTCGCGCCCTTTGTATACTTTCACGTCCTGGTCGTAAATGGTATCGTTCTGCTTTTGGTTGACGACATATAATAAGGAAGTGATTTGGGGAAAGCGCGCCGACAAAAAGTCCATGACGAGTCCGCGCTCGGATGCATTGTCGTCAAAAAACTGGATCAATACCATGACTTCTCCCGTCGATGCCGTCCTGATCATCAACGTGCGCAGCAAACCTTCGTGATTTCTCGGATCGAAAAACGCGAGGTTGTTCTCGATCGCGAACCTCCTGACTTCATTCCGTATGTCGTTCGACGGGTCTTCCTGCAGCCAGCATTTGTGGATGTCGAGGATTTTATCCCACATTTTCGGGATGTGGAAACCCAGGGCGTTGCGATCGTCGAGGTCCGTCGTCGAGGCGATCTCCTGTTGGGTGAGCCAACGCGAGTTCGAAAACCCGAATTCCATTTTATTGCGGTAGAAGAATTGTTTTTCAGATCCTAGGATAGGCTCGAATTCGGGCAATTCCACCTTGCCGATGCGCTGGAGATGATTGAGTACCTCGTTTTGTTTATAATGCAATTGACGTTCGTAATCCATATTTTGCCATTTGCACCCTCCGCAAACGCCGAAATGTTCGCAAACAGGTTCCGTCCTGTGTTCGGAAAACTCATGGAATTTAATCGCCCTGCCTTCGTAATACGCTTTTCGCTTCCTGAAGGTTTGTACATCGATGACGTCCCCGGGAACTACATTCGGTATGAAAATCACTTTTCCGTCCGGGGCTTTTGCGACCGAAACACCTTTGGCTCCGGCGTCGAGCACGCTAATGTTCTCGAAGACGATGTTGTCTTTGTTTTTTCTTGCCATGGCGCAAAAGTAATGACAATTGAGAATTTTGGGCTTATTATCGGGAGTTTTTTGATAAGCGGATTTTGCGATGCCTGATACGGGGCCGCACAATATTTTCTACGGAATTAACCGCGATGCGAGCCGTCCAAAAATAAAGTTGTTTAACTTTTTCCTAAGATTATTAGTCCTAACTTTAAACCTCCAAAAACAACTACATGTTACTTTATAAACGCCTTTCCTCTATTGGTTTCCTGAGTAAAAATTATGCGTATAAGTTTCTTTTTGTAGCCTTCCTCGGCATTCATGTTCCGCTTATCGGGCTTATTTTTCTTGTTTTATTT
Source organism: Flavobacterium selenitireducens (assembly GCF_014748335.1). Taxonomy (GTDB): domain Bacteria; phylum Bacteroidota; class Bacteroidia; order Flavobacteriales; family Flavobacteriaceae; genus Flavobacterium; species Flavobacterium selenitireducens. The sequence goes on along the minus strand of NZ_JAAVIY010000001.1, from coordinate 680,786 downwards.
TCGGATGTACAGGAGGAGCCTGCGCTGATCCTGCTTTTCACGCTTGTTTTGACGCTTTTGGCCACCGCGGTCACTTTGATGCTGCTCAAGAAACTAACACAGCCTGTGCAGGTCGCTTCCCAACAGTTGGAACGCTACCGTCTGCAAAACGTCGTTCCCGATTTGCCGCGCAGTTTCAAGGACGAGGTCGGGATATTGATGAGCAACGTCCAAAGCACGATCGAGGAGAACCAGGCGCTCGGGGCCGAAAAACTCGACCTGATTTATCTGCTTTCCCACGATCTTAAGAATTTCGCTACGAATTCCCAGGCGTTGGCCAAACTGATTCCGGAAGAGTCGAGCCGTTCCCAAATCGATGAATACGCGCGGCTGATAATAGAATCGACTGGCCAGCAGTTTCGGTTTATAGAGAATTTTATCAGGCTCATAAAGGACGAGGAAGACATCGCCAAACGCCTGCCGGTTTTCCGGACGATATCCATTCGCGAAGTCATCTCGGAAATCAACAAAGAGAAAGGAAACGATTTTTCCCAAAAAGCGCTCGCGCTCGTGGTCGAGAACAACAAACCGCAACTGCAATTGCCGATCGAGTTTGATTTGCTCATACGGGTTTTGGTCAACCTGCTCGACAATGCCATAAAATTCTCCGAGCGAGGTTCGTGTATCCGGCTGAATTTTCACGAGGACGAGCAGGCGGTCACGATCAGCGTGATCGACGAAGGCCTTGGCTTTGAACCGGGCCAGGCCGATTCGCTTTTCCGTAAATTTTCGCCGATGGCGCGCAAGGGTACCGAAAATGAGCCAACCATGGGAATCGGGCTTTACTTGTGTCGGAAAATCGTCGAAAAATACGATGGGAAATTACTTGCCGAGAGCAAAGGTCCGCACAAAGGCGCGAAATTCACCGTAATTTTCGGAACGACCGTAGTCTAGCTAAGGTGACCAATTAACGATCAACACATACACAATTCAACAAATACACAAAGAAACAATGAAAAGACATGCAACCGCCGTATGGCAAGGATCGCTCAAAGAAGGAGCAGGAAAACTGACCACGCAAAGCAAAACGCTTGACAATACCCAGTATTCGTTCAAGACGCGATTTGAAGAAGGCGTCGGGACCAACCCGGAAGAATTGGTCGCAGCGGCTCACGCGGGATGTTTTACGATGCAGCTTTCGGCTTTCATCACAGAGGAAGGATTTGAAATCGAATCCATCGAAACCCGTTGTGACATCGATTTGCAAGCCGGCACGATCATAAGCTCGGAACTCGAATTATCGGCAAAAGTAGCCGGAATTTCAGAAGAGAAGTTCCAGGAACTCGTGACGAAAGCTGAAAAGAATTGTCCGATTTCGAAGCTGCTAAATGCGAAGATATCGTCCAACGCAAAATTACTGTAAAGCAAAAGGCCCCACTAAAGGGCCTTTTTTATTGGATCAGCTTTGCAATCAATATGTCGCCTCGAAGCTTCCATCGGTAATTACCTTGGTTTCCCCATCGTCGGTCGCGACAACGGTGCCTGAGAAAGTCCCCTTTACGAAATTGTTCGTGCTCTCCGAAACAACAGTAGAAAAGCTGCCGTTTTTCTGGAATTCCCGTTCGCCCTCTTGCAGTCCGAAATACCAGCTCGCGTCGTTTCCGGTCTCTCCCTGCATCATGATGATCGAGATGGTCTTCGACGGATCGTTATCGATAGATCCCGTTATGGTCACATCGGTATACGTAAAGCCATTGTCGGTAAATTCTTGTGTGCCAACGCTTACCGTGTTGAAGGTGTAAGGAGTCCCATCGATGGTCGCCTTGATCTTGCGCGTGCTTTGTCCGTCGGAACTGTCGTCGGAACTGCAGGAAATCAGCGGCAGGCAAGCCATAAAAAGGAAAAGCGTAATTTTTTTCATAGTAAAGGAATTGTTGTTGTAAACATCAAATATATCGCTTAACGGCAAGTTTACAATGAAACAATCCAGATTTAACAAAGCGCAACGTTACAGTTAAAAACTCAACAGGTTTGTGTGGGATTTTTTGCCGATTATTCATTATTTTTGCCCGAATCGGGTGATTTCTCCCCTTAAGCAGGAATCGTAGGCAACAATTAAATAATACAGGAATGTCAGTTTTGCAAACCACGAAATCCGAGGCGCTCATGGGCCTTGAAAACGAGTACGGTGCCCACAATTATCATCCATTGCCGGTTGTGCTCAGCCGGGGCGAAGGCGTTTACGTCTGGGATGTTGAGGGCAAGCGCTATTATGATTTTCTTTCGGCTTACTCGGCCGTGAACCAGGGGCATTGCCATCCGAAGATAATCGGGGCGCTCATGGAGCAGGCGCAAACACTTACGCTGACCTCGCGTGCGTTCTACAACGACAAGCTCGGCCCATACGAAAAGTTCATCACGGAATATTTCGGATTTGATAAAATGCTGCCGATGAACACCGGTGCCGAGGCCGTGGAAACCGCGCTTAAGATCTGCCGGAAATGGGCTTACGAGGTCAAGGGGATCGCTGAAAAACAAGCTGAGATCATCGTCTGTGAAGGTAATTTCCACGGGAGAACCACTACCATAATTTCGTTTTCCAACGACGAAGGGGCGAGGCGCAATTTCGGGCCTTACACGCCTGGATTCGTAAAGATTCCGTACGACGACCTCGGGGCTCTGGAAAACTCGCTTAAAAATTCGACCAATATCGCAGGCTTCCTTGTAGAACCTATCCAAGGAGAAGCCGGCGTTTATGTGCCTTCGGAAGGCTATCTCGCCCAAGCCAAGGCGCTTTGCGAAAAATACAATGTTCTTTTCATAGCCGACGAAGTGCAGACGGGAGTGGCGCGCACCGGAAAACGATTGGCAGTCGATCACGAAGACGTAAAGCCGGACGTATTGATCCTCGGCAAAGCCCTTTCAGGCGGTGTTTACCCAGTTTCTGCCGTACTTGCCAACAATGAGGTCATGAACGTCATCAAGCCGGGACAACACGGTTCTACCTTCGGAGGAAACCCAATCGCTGCGGCGGTCGCAATTGCCGCACTCGAAGTGGTTTCGGACGAAAAACTGTCAGAAAATGCGGATTTCCTTGGGAAACTGTTCCGCGAGAAGATCGGTGCTTATATCCAAACGTCGAACATTGCGTCGCTCGTGAGAGGGAAAGGATTGCTCAACGCTATTCTCATCAATGATTCCGAAGACAGTTCCACGGCCTGGGACATTTGCATGAAACTTCGCGACAATGGGCTCCTTGCCAAACCGACCCATGGCAACATCATTCGATTCGCACCGCCGTTGGTCATGACCGAAGCACAACTGCTCGACTGCGTGTCCATCATAACGAATACCTTACGGGACTTCGAGAGATAAAATTGGATCCGCCTCCGGGCGGATTTTTTATTTACATTTGGCCTTTTGCAAAATGAAAAACTGGTTTTACATGGTGATCGTCGCGGGACTTGCCCTGGCGTTTTACGAGCAATCCAAGGAGCATCCCAATCCCGTTGTGATGGCATTGGCCGTCATAGCGTTTATGTTGGGCATCATGAAACTCAGCTCCAAAATACCTTCCAAACACAACGAAGACGAACACGATGAAACTTCAGATAGGGGATAGAGTAGCGGTGCTCGACGATGCATTCGAAGGCATTGTCTCCAGCGTCCAAAACGACAGGGTCACGATTGAAACGACCGACGGTTTTCAGATGACATATTTTGTCAATGAGTTGATTAAGGTAAACGATTCCAAAGAGTTACGCAATCAAATCGGAAGTTTTAATCCACATCAGGTAAAATCGACTAAGGAAGAACCTAAACGTCATGTGTCGGGTCCGAAAAAAAAGGTCAAAGGGGAAATTCCGCCTCCTGAATTCGATCTTCATATCGAGAAGCTCGTCAAAAATCACAAGCACCTGACCAATTTCGATATCCTCACGATCCAACTCGATACGGCGAAAAGACACCTCGATTTTGCCATGAGGAACCGCATTCCCAAGATCGTCCTCATCCATGGCGTCGGCGAAGGCATCCTGAAGTCGGAGCTGGATTTCATGCTCGCGCGATACGACGGAATCGACTTCCGCGAAGCAAGCTTTCAAAAGTACGGGCAGGGTGCGACCGAGGTGTATTTTCGGCAGAATTCCTAATTAGGGAACATACTCGCCGTAAAGCAAATCATCGGCAATCTTAAATGAAAGCGATCCGTCGTTTTCGGTCAGGGTCACATTCTTGAGCCTGATTTCGTGCGTGAATACGCCTCCGACGGTTGTAGTGGTCACTTCGACAATCCCGCTGACGCCGGCAACGCCATCTTCCCCGAGCCAGACTTCCGACGGAGCCGGACTTGGTGTGGAACTCGACAGCAGCGCGCAGAAATTTTCATTCGTCAGCAAGTTGAGATTGGTGCCTTCGGGGAACCTCAGGAAAGTTACGGTGTTTGCGTTTCCTGAAATCAGGCCCACTTTTGGCGTGTTCAAAACCGTTGTATCGAGCAGGGCCGGGTCGATATCGATTGCAAAGGCAGTGGCGGCGTTCTTTTTAAACAGGATGCCATTGGCGCACCCATTGGCGATATTGGTGTAGCCGTTGAGCTCCGGGGCCGTGAATGCCACGTCGTAATTGCCGAATTCCACAATCGGGTCGATGATAGGATTGGCCGGCGTGCTCCAGCTTACATTGCGCACGACGATTGCGTGACGCAGCTCATTGATCCTTTCGCCTCCCTGGAATCCCGGCGTAGTGTTGGGAATCTTCAGTGCGATGGTGGTAATTTCGAGGTTTCCGGCTGTGGCTTCCCATTCTTCGATCACTCTTGGCGTGGGCGGTTGTATGCTTGCGCAGATGTTGGCCTCCACAGGTTCCCCGTTGTACACGCGGTAAACGAGCCTGGCGGTCGTGTTTCCTATAAGAATGATTTTCGGGCTCCCTTCGAGCGTCGGCACGGCTGGCAGCACGGTATTGAGGTTGACGAGTTCAAGAATCATCGCCTGCCTGTCGGTCATTTTGTAGAGAATGTCCGATTCGGTGGCCGAACACGCTTCCACCTCGGCATCGGCCAGGTCGATTTCTTCGGATATCAGGTCGCCGTCGTCACATCCGCTAAGGGCAAAAACGAAAAACAGGGTCGCAATGATTTTTTTCATGACAATTATTTTGGGCAAAAATAAACGTTTTTCGATAGCCGTTACCGAAGGCATTCGCTATTAGAACAATTTTAACCGATATTAGTATCTTTGCTCTCCTTCCAAACCTTCGAACATCCGATGAAAAAATTGATTTTCCTTTCCCTTGCGTTGAGTCCGATGGCGGCATCCGCACAACTGTTGATGTCTCCTTCTAAAGAACTCAAAGCCGAATTCAAGCTCGTGGACAATGGCAAACCCGCCTACACGCTTGAATACAAAGGGCGTCCGATAATCGAGCAAAGCCTTCTCGGGCTCGTGCTGGAGCAACCGCAAACGCTCGATGCCGATTTTAAAGTCGTCCGGACACAGGTGGCCACGGGAGACGAAACCTGGTCGCCTGTGTTGGGCGAACAATCCTCGATACGCAACCACTATAACGAACTGAAGGTCGAACTCTTGCAAACGACGACCGAGCGCAAGATGAACATCGTGTTTCGCCTCTACGACGAAGGTCTTGCGTTCCGATATGAGTTCCCGAACCAATACCGATGGAAATATTTCAAGGTCACACGCGAAATCACCGAATTCAACCTGACCGGCGATCACAAGGCATTTTGGATTCCGGGCGATTTCGACAGCCAGGAATATGTGTATACGGAATCGGCGCTTTCGCAAATCAACGGCGACCAGTCCCAAATCAGCAATGGTATAGGATTTAAAGGCCCGATGGAAGCCACGCGTGTGCAATCGCCGCTTATGATGAAAACCAACGACGATCTTTACCTCAATATTTTCGAGGCTGCCGTCGTGAACTATCCGGTGATGCACCTGAACCTGAATCCGAAGACGTTTACGTTCCGGGCCGATCTCGCGCCCAATGCGATCGGCGATCTCGCGTATCTCGAGACGCCTTGCAAGTTGCCTTGGCGAACCGTCATGGTTTCGGACGACGCCCGCGATATCGTCGGATCCCGCCTGATCCTGAACCTCAACGATCCTTCCAAAATTGACGACACGAACTGGATCAAACCGATGAAATACGTGGGCATCTGGTGGGAAATGCACGTCGGGAAATCGACGTGGGATTACGCCGGGTCGCAAAATGCACAGAACGCGCAACCGGGCGTCCTGATTCCGACGGGAAAACACGGAGCCACTACGGAGAACGCCAAAACCTATATCGATTTTGCCGCCAAACACGGTTTCGATGGCGTGCTTATCGAAGGATGGAACGTCGGTTGGGAAGATTGGTTCGGCAACTGGAAGGAAGAAGTTTTCGACTTCGTGACGCCTTACCCGGATTTCAATATTTCAGAAGTTACCGCTTACGCCAAAAGCAAAAACATACAATTGATCATGCACCACGAGACTTCAGGTTCGGTTTCGAATTACGAAAGAAGGCTTGACCGCGCGTTCGACCATATGAAAAAATACGGTTACAACGCCGTGAAATCCGGATATGTCGGACGCATCATCCCAAGAGGTGAATGGCACGACGGCCAAATTATGGTGAACCATTTCAATTGGGTCGTACAGCGTGCCGCCGAAAAGAAAATCATGGTGAATTCCCACGAATCGTCACGTCCGACGGGTGTCCACAGAACCTGGCCGAATTACGTCTCAGCCGAAGCAGCACGCGGGAACGAGTTCAACGCCTGGTCAAACGGAAATCCACCGGCACACGAAACGATTTTGCCGTTCACGCGCCTGCTCGGTGGCCCGATGGATTACACGCCCGGGATTTTCGAGATCAGGATGAGTGCTTACGAACCGTCAAAGAAAGAACAAGTGCAGACAACGTTGGCCAAACAATTGGCGTTGTACGTCACGATGTATTCTCCAATCCAGATGGCGGCCGACCTGCCGGAAAATTACGACAAGCATGCCGACGCTTTCCAGTTCATCAAGGACGTTGCCGTAGACTGGGACGACACCAAAATACTCGAAGCGGAACCTGGTGATTACCTTACGATGGCGCGCAAGGCCAAAGCGAAAGACGCCTGGTTCGTGGGTGCGATCACCGATGAAAATGCACGCAAGACGACGATCTCATTAGGATTTCTTCCGGCTGGCAAAAAATACAAGGCCGTTATTTACGAAGATGCGAAGGACGCCGACTGGCAAAAGAACCCGAAAGCATACGCCATCCGTACGATTGAAGTAAGTTCCAAATCGAAGATCGAGCTCGCTCTGGCGCCCGGCGGCGGCACGGCTATCAGCATTTTGCCTCTGAAATAAAGACATCACAACCCAAAAAAATCAAATGAATACCGTTTATCTAGACAACGCGGCCACGACACAACTACGACCGGAAGTCGTCGCCGAAATCGCAAAAGTACTTTCCGAAGACTTCGGCAATCCTTCGTCGACCCATAGTTTCGGGCGACATGCCAAGGGTGTGATCGAAACGGCAAGAAAGTCGATCGCTTCCAATTTGGGTTGTCTGGCCCAGGAGATCGTATTTACATCGGGCGCGACCGAAGCCAACAACTGGATCATCAAAAGCGCGATTTCCGACTTTAAGGTAGAGCGCATCATCACCACCAAAATCGAGCACCACGCCGTGTTGGAAACCGTTGAGCACCTCGGCCGCGAATTTTCGATTGACGTGCAATTCCTCAATATCGCCAATAACGGAGAAGTGGACCTTTCCCAACTTGAGGCGCTGCTTGCCGAAAACGTACCCACGCTTGTCACGTTGATGCACGTCAACAACGAAGTCGGAACGGTTCTCGACTTGGTCAAAGTGGGCAATCTGTGCAGGCAATACAATGCCTATTTTCATTCCGATACCGTCCAGTCGATTGGCAAGGCGGAGTTCGATCTCAAGCAACTCCCGATCGATTTCGCCGTGGCAAGTGCCCACAAGTTTCACGGCCCGAAAGGGATCGGTTTTGCGTACATCCGCAAAGGATTGATCGTGAATCCGATGATGTTCGGAGGCGAGCAGGAGAAGGGAATCCGACCCGGAACCGAAGGTGTCCACAATATCGCGGGAATGGCCAAAGCGCTTGAGCTCTCTTACAGTAATTTGTCAGATGAACGAAGTTATATCGCTGGTTTGAAAGCCTATGCGGTAACGTCATTGACGAAAGCTTTCGGGGAAATTAAAGTGAACGGTAGCGCCGAAAACGGTTTTTACAACATTCTCAACGTCTGTCTTCCGATGGAGGAGCAAAAGGCGCTGATGATCCTTTTCAACCTCGACATGAGAGGCATCGCGCTCTCCCGCGGAAGCGCCTGTCAATCCGGAAGCGCCAAACCTTCTCACGTTTTGGCCGAGATGCTGGCAGACGAAGACATCCGAAAACCGTCGTTGCGTATTTCATTCAGCCATTACAATTCAAAAGCGGATATAGACGTTTTGATCGAGGCATTGAAAACGATTTAAATTGCGATGACGAACGCCTTGAGTTGCGCCATTTTTCCATCGCGGAAAAGCCAGACATCGCAATAAGAGTAATTTGTCGACTTTCCATCGCTGTCCGTCAACGAGATGGTCCCGATTGCCGTGACGAATTCGTTTGCGGCGATCATGTTTTCGACTGCGAACCGAGGTGGCTCGAGGTATTCGGATGCCATCCACTCTCGCACGGCTTCTTTTCCAGTGAGCGTCTTATCGCCAATGAATTCCCACGTCGTGTCTGCTGTGCAAAATGCCAGGAATCCTTCGTAATCGCCTTTTTCGATCGCGGCGTTGGCCTTTTCCAATATCGATTTATTATCCATGGTTTATGTTTAGTTGGTCGAAGTTGTCAGCACGAGATAGCCCCAGGGCTTAAGATCGAGTGCGTCGCTTCCGGTAAATACGATTTGCTTGTCGGAAAATACTTCGCGATAAGTGCCTTTGAGATATTTCGTATCCAGCCGTACCGACACCTTTTCTGCGCTGTAATTCACGATCGAGACCACGCGGTTGCCGTCTTTCGTGCGCGAAAAAGAAATGACCTTGTCCAGCTTATCGTTGTATAGCCGAATCATGCGCCCGCCGTGGTTGCCGTTCCAAAGCGCCCTGTTGTCGTGCTTAAGGTCGAAAAGCGCCTTGTAGAGCGGGGCATAGGCCAAATTTGACCAATCGATTTCGTCTTTGTCGAAAAATTTCAGCGAGCGGTCGAGCCCGGCTTCCTGTCCGCCGTAACACAATGGCATACCGTTGATGGTCCCGCACAAGACCATGGAAGCTTTTAGCGCCGGTCCGAAGTTTTTTATTTGGTTGCCTTCCCAGGAATTCTTGTCGTGATTGTCGGTAAACAACATACGGTAGCCGTCTCTAGGAAACGTGCTTTCGTCGTGTGCGAGATATTCCACGAGTTGTCCGATGCCCTTCCCATCGCGTGTCACGGCTGTCATCGCATTCCAAAGCGACCAGGAATAGGTGGCATCAAAGGCATATTCGTGCAGATCGCGCGATTCCCATTCCCCAAGCATGAAAACAGGTTTGACCGCATCGAGTTCCGCTCTGGCATTGTTCCAGAAATCCGTCGGGATAAAGCCCGCGGTATCGCAACGGTAGCCGTCGATGTCGAAATCCCTGACCCAGTAAACGAGCGCTTCGGTCATGTATTGGCGGAGTTCGGGATTGTCATAGTCGAAATCGATGACGTCGTCCCAATCGTACCAGGGCGTCGGCTGGAAATGGCCCTCGGGCGTTTTGGAATACCAATCCGGATGCTGTTTGGCCAACGGATTGTCCCAGGCGGAATGGTTTCCGACCCAATCGATGATGACGTACATGTCCATCTCGTGTATCTTTTGGATCAGGTGCCTGAAATCGGCTTGGCTACCGAACTCCGGGTTCACGCCAAAATAATCCTTGACGGAATATTCGCTCCCGAGGGTTCCCTTGCGCTTTTCGACACCAATCGGGTGGATCGGCATAAGCCAGATGATGTCTACGCCCATGTCTTTCAGGCGCGCCAAATGAGATTCGAACGCCCGGAAGGTGCCTTCTTTGGTGTATTGTCGGATATTGACTTCGTAAATCGTCGCGGCCTTTGCCCAATCCGGATGGTTGACCTTGACGTATTCGACGGGTTTATATTTTGTCGAATCTCCATCCAATTTTTTACCCGACCCGTCGCAATTGCAAAGCAACATGGCCAAAATTAATCCAAAAATGAGCAGGACGCTTGATTTCATGATATACGATTAGATACTTAAATGTAACCAATTCAGGGCAAACGACTGCGCGCGAACGTCCTTTTGCAAGTTGATGCCGCCGTTAAAAAGTAGTACGCCAAAAAAAGTAAGGCCGTTATTGTGTAAATTAGTGACAAATCAAATCGCGATGACACACTACAATTACGCCTATTTTGCCGCCCGGCTGCCAATCGGGTTTTCGTTTTTCGGGCATGGCCTGGTGCGCTTGCCCAAAATGGAGGATTTTGCCGGTTGGATGGTCTCGGCGATGGAAAATTCCATGCTGCCCGCCGAAATCGTCAGGCCGTTCGCCTACGTTTTACCAATAGCGGAACTTTTGATCGGGCTGCTTGTCCTGGCCGGGCTCTTTACGAGACAGGCACTTTTTGCAGGCATCATGACGATGTCGCTTTTGGTTTTCGGATCCACGACCATCGAAGATTGGGGCGCCATCACCGGCCAATTGTTTCACGCAGCGTATTTTGCCGTCCTGTTGTGGCTCGTTCCCTATAATTCGGTCGCCCTTGACAAGTTGCGGCAGCAATCCACCGATTATTGATGGGGCGTGACGGCGGATCCACATCAAGCCATGATACGAATACTGTCGCCGCCGTCGGGCTTTTGCCACTCGCTTTTGCTGCGCTACACTGCGCAAAGAGCTCAAACAATGGCGCAATCCCTCACGCGGAACCGTATCGTAGAATTAAGAATCAAGCATTAGTAATGAACAGCAGTCCGAAACTTTAGCCGAAGTGAAAAGGCATGTAATCAACAAATACGAAAACGTAAAAAATGAAATACAGGAAACTAGGACAAACAGATCTCCATCTCTCCACGATCGCATTTGGTGCCTGGGCGGCCGGAGGCTGGATGTGGGGCGGGAACGAGTCGAATGACGCTATCCGCGCGATTGAGGCTGCATTCGACCAGGGTGTCAACGCCATCGACACGGCCCCGATTTACGGCCAGGGAGCGAGTGAACAGATCGTAGGGGAAGCATTGATGGGCATTCCGCGCGACCAGGTACACATACTTACCAAGTTCGGGATGCGTTGGGATTTGGCAAAAGGCGACTTTGCGATGAAAAGCCAGAACAACCTTGGCAAGGATATCGACATTTACAAATTTGCGGGTGCCGAAAGCGTAATCAAGGAATGCGAAGACAGTTTGCGCCGCCTGCGGACCGATTATATCGATCTGTATCAAATCCATTGGCCGGATTCCACAACGCCGATTGAGGAAACCTTTAAGGCCGTAGACCAACTCATGCGCGATGGGAAAGTGCGCTATGCGGGCGTCTGCAATTACAACACTGCTCAAATGGCCGAAGCCGAAAAATATGTTGCGCTTGCTTCCAATCAGGTTCCGTATTCAATGTTGAGACGCGATATCGAAAAAGAAATGATTCCGTATTGCATCGAACATCACAAAGGAATCCTCGCTTACAGCCCGATGGACCGCGGTTTGCTGACGGGAAAAATGAAGCCTGGCCAGTCCTTTTCGGAGGGCGACCATCGCAAGGACTTGTGGCAATTCAAAGATGAAAACATCAGGCGCACCAACGAGTTCCTGCAAAAAATAAAACCCATAGCCGACGAGAAAAACCTTTCGATCGGTCAACTTGTTTTGCTCTGGACGCTAGAACAGCCCGGCATTACAATAGCACTTGCCGGTGCCCGAAACGAGCAGCAGGCCGTCCAGAACGCGAAAGCCGTCGACCAATCGCTGACTGACGATCAGGTGGCGCAAATTACCGAAGAATTGTCGAGGCTCGAACTGATTCGCTGATGGCTGCTCTAACGTCTTTTTCCCTGATTGTGCCGCTTTTGCTCCAATTGTATTTTGGCAGGGCCGGCCTTTCGGCGAAAAAGTTCGCATTGCTTGTGCTCGCTACGACATTCCTGCAGTTTGCCCTTATCGTGGCCGCCGCCAGTATCGCTGCTTCCGAATCCGCTGCCCAAGGCCTTAAATGTGGAATGCCGTCTGCGCGTGTGGCCTTCCTGGGATTGCATTGGGTTGCTGATGTGGATCGTGGCCATTGTGCAGGCGGTCGTGATTTTCTTGCGCAAGTCGCGTTCCGGACGAGATTCGCGTTAGGGATGGAAGCGGCATCCTTTTGCCTGAAAACGCGGAGGTTTTGAAAACCTTTGTAGAAGGGCAAAAGATACAGCGCACAGCCCGACGGCGCAAGGCAACCGAGGCGAAGCCGAATCACCGAAATGGCTATGACCACTTTGCGCCTTGCGTCCGGAACGCCCAAACAGGAAGTGGCGACAGTAAAATAGGGCAAAGACGACTATTCCCAATAAAAAAATCCGCCTTTCACAGCGGATTTTTCGTTTCGATATTTGGCCAGCACTTTTTGGTGCCGGTCGTGTCACAAGTGAATCACTTCTCCGTACGCATCGGCGGCGGCTTCCATGACGGCTTCGCTCATGGTAGGGTGAGGGTGAACCGACTTGATGATTTCGTGTCCCGTCGTTTCCAGTTTGCGCGCAACTACTGCTTCGGCTATCATATCGGTAACGCCGGCACCGATCATGTGGCAGCCGAGCCATTCGCCGTATTTGGCGTCGAAGATCACTTTTACGAATCCATCGGGCGTTCCGGCAGCTTTCGCTTTTCCGGAGGCCGAGAACGGGAATTTGCCGATCTTGAGTTCGTACCCTTTTTCCTTGGCTTGTTTTTCGGTCATGCCGACGGAAGCGATCTCCGGAGTGGCATACGTACAACCCGGGATGTTACCGTAATCGATCTTGTCGACGTGCAACCCTTTGATCTTCTCGACACAGGTAATGCCTTCGGCAGACGCGACGTGGGCCAACGCAGGTCCGGGAACGACGTCGCCGATAGCGTAATAACCCGGAATGTTGGTTTGGTACCAGTCGTTTACGAGGATCTTATCGCGATCAGTAGCGATGCCGACTTCTTCAAGGCCGATATTTTCTATGTTGGATTTGATTCCGACGGCTGAAAGCAGGATGTCTGCCTCGATGATTTCTTCGCCTTTAGCGGTCTTGACGAACGCTTTCACGCCGTTTCCGCTCGTGTCGATGCGTTCTACCGAGGAACTCGTCATGACTTTGATACCGGCTTTCTTGATCGAACGCTCGAATTGTTTCGAGATGTCTTCGTCTTCCAAAGGCACGAGGTTCGGAAGGAATTCCACGATCGTGACTTCGGTTCCCATCGAATGGTAGAAGTGGGCGAATTCGACTCCGATCGCACCAGATCCTACGACGATCATCGATTTGGGTTGTTCCGGAAGCGTCATCGCCTGTCGGTAACCGATTACTTTTTTGCCATCCTGCGGGATGTTCGGCAATTCGCGCGAACGGGCTCCGGTGGCAATGATGATATGGTCGGCTGAATATTCGGTCTTGTTGCCGTCTTTTGACGTGACGTCCAATTTTTTTCCTGGCTTCAATTTGCCCGATCCTTCGATAACGTCGATCTTGTTTTTCTTCATCAGGAACTGGATCCCTTTGCTCATCCCGTCAGCGACACCGCGCGAACGCTGGATCACGGCGGGAAAATCCTTGTCGTAGGCCGTTACGGTAAGTCCGTAATCGGAGGCGTGTTTGAGGTAATCGAAAACCTGAGCCGATTTCAAAAGTGCTTTCGTAGGAATACATCCCCAGTTAAGGCAAATCCCACCGAGGCTTTCCTTTTCGACAACAGCGGTCTTGAATCCCAGTTGCGCCGCGCGGATGGCAGCTACATAACCGCCGGGACCGCTTCCCAAAACTATAACGTCGTATTTCATATTGACTATTTTTTGCAGTGCGAAAGTACGGAAATTAGTGGTGAAGTGCAAGAGTTGCGAGATAGAGCGGGTGAGTCGGGCGAAATCGCGATTAACGCGGGTAATTTTTACGAAAATGCCGAAGTAATCCCTCGACGGAATCACCTCGGCACTTTTCACTTCAGTACTTCAGATTCGGATGCTTCACAAGAACCGAATCCCTTGCCTGGCGCAGATCGCACTCACTTTCTCAAAATCCGGCGGACCGGGAGGCAAGGCGGCTAACGACTCGAACATTTCCTCGATTCCGGAGGGAATGACCGTCACGATCGCTTTGCACTTCACATTGCCGACGACCTTGAAGGCGTGCGGGATCATGCGCGGCAAAAAGATCATATCGCCTTTTGACAAAAGCGTTGTTTTGCCCTGTGTCTCGAATTCCATCTGGCCTTCGATGATATGGAAGATCTCGTCTTCATTTTCGTGAATGTGCATCGGGATGCCGACTCCGGGCTCGTTGTAGTTTTCGACGACCGTAAAGAGCCCGTCGGTATCTTTTCCTGACAATTTGATGGTTTGTACGTCGCCGAGCACATTTTGGGACTGGCCTTGCCCGTTCAGGATGATTTTTGGCAGCGCGGTCGCGAACGCCGTCTCGTTGTTTCCGTTCATAACTGTTTCGATAATTGATGATGATTAAAAGAGCAATTATACGGCATGTTGCATTGATTGCCAAACTTTTATAGTGGGTAATTGGGCCCATGTAACGTTTGGAAGGAGATGTGGTCATATGACGCAATCGTCAATCATCAATCATGAAATACCTATCAACTCCATCGGGAGCGGCGCTCGCCTTGGCATTGGGATTCGCTTTGTTGTTCAATCCGCTGACCCGGTTCCCGTTCACGATGATCGTGGTAATCGGATTTGTGTTGCTCTTAACCTGGATTCGATTTAAGTCCGTTAGCAGGTTGGGATTCGCGTCTTTCAGGTGGAGGGAATTGGAAATTGCCTTGGCGCTGTTCGTTCCGCTGGAAATTGCGATGGACTTCCTGATACAACCCGAAGCCAGCCTGATTTTCAAAGAACCAGCCGATTACTCGGCATTCAACTTTATAGAAGGCGACTTGCCGAATTATTTAAAATATTTGGCCTTTATGTGGATTTCGGCCGCGTTTGGGGAAGAATTGTTTTTCAGGGCATTCGCATTCCTGCAATTGGAAACCGTATTCGGACGGAGGGATTCGCTAAACGTCTTGTTATCGGCGATTTTGTTTTCGTTGCCTCATTTGTACCAAGGACCAACGGGATTGGTCGTCACGTTCGCTTTCGGGCTGGCGTTCGCTGCGGTTTATGCCAAGTGGCGCAACATCTGGATCAACATCGTCATTCACGGCCTCGTCGATACGCTTTTCCTGACACTGGCTTATTTTGGGATGTTGTCTTTTTACGATTGATTCTCTTCTTCGACCAAAAACTGGGAGAAATACAGGTTGCGGTAATAACCTTCGCTTTTGCCGAGCAATTCCTGATGGGTTCCTTCTTCTACGATAAGGCCTTTGTCCATCACGACGATCTTGTCGGCTTTGACCACGGTCGCCAAACGGTGGGCGATCACGATAGAGGTGCGTCCCGCCGTTATGGTTTCGGTTGCACGTTGGATGAGTTCTTCCGTATATGTGTCTACAGATGATGTCGCTTCATCCAAAATCAGGATACCGGGATTGCTCACGAAAGCACGCAGGAACGCAATGAGCTGGCGTTGGCCCGAGGAGAGCATGACGCCCCTTTCCTTGACGTTGTAATCGTACCCGCCGGGCAGGCTCATGATGAATTCGTGAACGCCGATGCGGTTCGCTGCGTTGATCACATCCTGGCGCGAAATGTCAGGGTTGTGGAGCGTGATATTGTTGAGTATCGTGTCGGCGAACAGAAAAACATCCTGGAGTACAATGGCGATTTGTTTTCGCAGCGATTTAAGCCTGTAGTTTCGGATGTCTTCCCCATCAATGGCGATACTGCCGTCGTTGATTTCGTAAAAGCGGTTGAGCAGGTTGATGATGGTCGATTTTCCGGCTCCCGTCGATCCTACTATCGCAACGGTCTGGCCCGCATTCACGGTAAGATCGATGCCCTTTATGACCTCGTCCTTGCCGGTGTAGCTGAAACGTACGCCCTGGAAGGCAATGTCGCCCTTGAACGCCGGCGCTTCGATTTCGCCCGTCTTCTGGACTTCATCGGTAATGTCGAGAATTTCGAAAACGCGGTTGGCCGATATCATTCCCATCTGCATTTCGTTGAATTTGTCCGCAATTTGACGCAAAGGGTTGAACAGCATCGCGATACACATCGTGTAGGTGGTCATGTCGCCGAACGACGTGGTCTGGTCTCCTCCCAAAATCAGCGTAGAAGCGTAGTAAATCACCGCTCCGAGCGTAAAGGCTGAAATGATGTCCGCGATGGGGAAGAAAATGGAGTTGTATAAAATTGTCTTGACCCAGGCTTTTCGATGTTTGTCGTTGATCTCGCGGAACTTTTGCGCCTCTATGCGTTCGCGGTTGAACAGCTGCACGATCTTCATTCCGGTCACGCGTTCCTGGACAAAAGTGTTCATGGCGGCCACCTGGGTACGCACTTCTTCGAACGCCAATTGCATCTTGCGTTGAAAAATGCGGGTGACGTAAACCAAAACAGGCATCGCCAAGACCGCGATCCAGGCGAGTTTCCAGTTCATCGCGAACATAAAAATCAACACGGCGATCATTTTGAGCATGTCCGAAATGATCATGAAAAGTCCCTGGCTGAAAATGCGCGCGATTTGTTCGATATCCGAAACCGAACGCGTCACGAGCTGTCCGACGGGCGCGTTGTCGTAATATTTCATACGAAAACTGAGCAAATGCCGGAACAACTTATTGCGGATGTCTTTGATGATATCCTGGCCGAGCCAGTTGGCCCAATACACGAAATAAAACTGAGAAAAAACCTCGAGCATGAGTACGATTCCCATAAGGCCGACATAAAAAAGCAAACCTTGTCCATCGTGCCGGGCCACGTAGTCGTCAACAGTACTTTTGAGCAAATAAGGTCGCAATGCGGCAAAGATGGAAAGCAATATGGCCGAAACGACCACGCCGTAGAAACGCGCGCGATACGGTTTCGTGTACTGTAAAATTCGCGAAAACAGGCGGGTATCGAATGCTTTTGCCTTCATGGATGCGACTGGGTTGCTGGTGGTTTTATGTAATCGTATTTGATCGCGACAAGATACAAACCTTTCGCAGGAACCGAAAATCCGGCCTTTGAGCGGTTCTTGCTTTCGATTATCGTATTGAATTGCGCTACGGTGGTTTTTCCCAGGCCGACCTGGATGAGCGTACCTACGATGGCCCTGACCATGTTTCTCAAAAAGCGGTCTGCGGAAATGGTAAATATCAATCGGTCGCCAAGCTGTTCCCAATGCGCCTCGGTGATGTTACAGCGAAACGTCCTGACGTCCGTGTTGGTTTTCGAGAAACTTTCAAAATCCTCGTGGAGCAACAGTTGACGGGCTGCGAGGTTCATCTGCTCGAGGTCGAGTCTGCGCGAATGCTGCCAGCTGAGCTGCTCTAAAAATACATTTTTTTTCGTGTGGATATGGTATTCGTAAGTGCGAGCCGTCGCGTCGAAGCGGGCATGTGCGTCGTCATGTGTAGGGATGATGTCGGACACGGCAATGTCCTGGGGCAAAAACGAGTTCAATCTATGGAGGAGGACCGGAATTTCGAAAAAGGCTTCGGTATCGAAATGTGCGTACATCAGTTTGGCATGGACACCGGTATCGGTTCTGCCGGCTCCGACGATGGTGATGGTTTCTCCGAGAAGCGTCGACAGCGATTTTTGCAACGTTCCCTGCACGGACGCCGCATCGGGTTGGATCTGCCAGCCGCAATAGTGAGTGCCGTTATACGAAAATTCGAGGAAGTAGCGCATGTTGTAACGTCTGCATCGAGCCGGGATTCGCGGCTTGTCGCGGAACGCAAAAGTACGGATAATATCTCACTCAAAAGTCGGCCGAACTGTTAGCAAACGTTAATAAAACGCAAGTTGTTTTTGTACTTTTGCCTAGCCCCGATGGAAGCGGTCAGCCTTTTGAAATACGCAGGCTGCTTTTTCGCCACGGTGAAGGCGACCGGAGGAAGCCTGAAGCGAGGCAGAAAAAGCAAGGCGGATGAAAAAGCTGGAAGCGGACAGCGGGAAATAGCTTCAGATGAAAAAAATACTACTGCTTTCTGACACCCACGGCCATATCGACGAGGTGATCCTTAAATATGTGGCCCAGGCCGACGAGGTTTGGCATGCGGGCGATATCGGCGACCTTTCGGTGACTGATTCTATCAAAACCGTCAGGCCGTTGCGTGCCGTTTACGGCAATATTGACGGGGCCGCGGCCCGCCTTGAGTTCCCGTTGCACAATCGGTTTATGTGTGAGAACGTCGAGGTTTGGATCACGCATATCGGTGGTTATCCCGACAAATACAATCCTCAAATTCGCGATGAATTGAAGCGAAATCCTCCCAAAATTTTTATTTGCGGTCATTCGCACATTCTCAAGGTCATGTTCGACAAAAAGTTGGGCTTGCTTCACCTGAACCCGGGAGCGGCCGGTAAAAGCGGTTTTCACCAGGTTCGGACGATGTTGCGCTTTGTAATTGACGGAGAAAATATCAGGGACATGGAAATTGTGGAATTGGGGAAGAAGTGAGGGGATTTGCGCTTGAGGTTTTTGCAGGTTGTTTGGTGTGAGGCGTAGGGGGCCGCCCCCCGGGACAAAGATTGCAATAATAATCGACAAGCGTCGGTAGTCAAACGTTTGTATTCGTTTGTAAGCGTTTGTTGTCGTTTGTAAACGTTTGTTGTCGCTTAAAAACAATTCGATTGCCTCGCCCGAATCACAGCGGTACCCAAATTTTGATAGTGGTTCCCTGACCGACCTTGCTCGCTACATTGACCTTACCCTGCATGGACGAAATTCTTGCCTTGATCTGCGTAAGGCCGAAACCGTCTGGTTTTGTAATGTCGAAACCCTGGCCGTTGTCTTCGAGCGAGATGTTGAGGCCATCCTCGACATTTACGTCCAATTTCGCAATGGTCGCTTTGCTGTGTTTGAGTGCGTTGTTCAGCAATTCGCTTGTGATAAAGTAGATTTTAGTTTCGAAATCCTCGGGATAACGCGCTACTTTGCCGTTGTCCGAATATTGAAAACTCAGGTTGGGCGTAGAATATTTCTCGCACATGTCTTCGAGGGCATACGCCAAACCGAATTTTGCCAAAAGGGTAGGGACGAGCTCGTGAGAAAGGTCGCGCACCTTGTCATGGGCTTCCTTGAGGATGTTGCGTGTTTTGGAAATCTCTTCCGAGGTGTTGCCTTGAGCGGATGAGAACGCCATGAGCTGCAATCCGGCCGAGGAGAGCAACGCACTGATGTTATCGTGTAGCACGGCTGCGATTTCCTTGCGCTCCACTTCCCTCGCATCGAGCGTTGCAGAAAGCAGATTTTGCTGGGTTTCGCGCTCGATCAACGCGATTTTGTTCGTTTGCTTGAGTTTGTTGTTCTGGTAAAAGAAATACAAAAGGATCAGAGAAATGACGAAAACCGCAATCACGATCAGGTAGACGAGGCGCTCCCGGCCTTGTTTTTCATCTTTCTCCTTCAGCGCGTATTTGGTCTTCATATCGCGCAGGGCGCTGTTGACCTCTTCTCCGTAAAGGTCGTCCTGAAGCTCGATCGATTTTTCAGCATATGAATAGGCCTCTTTGTAACGTCCCAGTCCTGCCAGTATTCCCGAATAGGTGTAGTAATAATCTCCCTTGTCCGATGAAGTCGTATCATGTGCTATCAATGAGAGCAGTTCGTCGTAATATGTTTTCGCTTCGGCAAACTTGTTCTCTTTATAATACATCGCGGCTTGATTATTTAGCGTTGCCACGAGCATTTTCTGCCAATTCGACTTCCTCGCGTGAAAGATAGACGTGTCGAGATATTTCCGTGCTTTTGCGGTATCTCCGACCGTGATGTAATAAACAAAAGAGTTGTTGTGGGCGATCGCATAGCCTTCATGAGTTCGCTTGGCGGTCATGAACTTATTTGCTTTTGCCATATAATATTTTAGGCTGTCCCGATTTGAGAATCGGTAAAACTTGAAAAGTCCCTGTACAAGGTCATCTTCCAAACTATCGTTCGGAATGTGTTTTACCAGCGCCAATCCTTGGTGGTAATTTTTTATCGCGGCCTGGTTGTCGAGCCGATTGCCGTACAGCTTGCCCATTTCCTTGAACACATAGGCTCGAAGGATAGCGTCGTCACTTTCCTCGGACGCTGCCAGAGCGCGGTAGAGCGTCTCCATGGCGCGTTCGCCGGCACCGAGTTTTTCAAACACCGCGGCCCGCCTAATCAGCAGCCGGCAATGTTCGACGAGATCTCTTTCTTTCGCGTAGTGGGCCAACGCTTTGTCCGAACACTGTAGCGCCTTGACATATTCACCTCGGGAAAAATAAATGTTGAAAGAGTCCTTACGTACAGTCATGGACTGGGCGTAAAGACCCTGGACGATCAAAACGACTACGCAAGTCAGCGTCGATTTCATCTCTTTTAGCAAACGACTACTATTTTCGGCTTTTTAACACCTCCCTGATCTGGTTGGTCAAATTCCACCGTGAGGCCGGTGCGGGACGAAATGTAGTTTTCTGTGTTTGAAACGAAGTTAGTAGAAGGTTGTGTTTGACCCGGTTTCAGGGAGATCGAAATACAAAATTGGCCTGACGATCCGGTTGAGCGATAGTTGCAATTGTTCGGAATATAGAACTCCATCGTGTAATTTTGATCGTCGTTCGTGCTTAGGACATAAGTGCCCAGATAGGAAAATGTTGGCATAAGTTGGCTATTTAAAGATTGACTAGGTTGTTTTTGATGGCGTACTTCACGAGCCCTACGGACGATTTTACCTCGAGTTTCTTCATGAGGTTCTTGCGGTGGGTTTCTACCGTGTGCTGGCTGATGAAGAGTTCTTCCCCGATTTCCTTTCCGCTGTATTCGAGGGAGATCAGTCGGATGATGTCGAGTTCGCGACCGGTAAGGTTGGTCTGGAAAGTGCTGGCCGAAGTATTGACTTTCGGATTGTTCTTGGCGAACGTGTTGAAAATTTTGTCGCTGATGGTCTTGCAGAAATATTCTTCTCCATTGTAAACCACTTGTATGGCCTCAACGATATTTTCCCCTGCGCACTGTTTGGTCATATAACCCGATGCGCCGAGTTTCATGACTTCTCTTACCAATTTGAGATCGTCATAGCTGGAAAGGACGATTATCCGAAAAGGAAGGGTTTGGGTGCCAAGTCCTCGCAAAACTTCAAGACCGTCTTTGACCGGCATGTTGATGTCCATTACCAGAATGTCGGCGTTTTTTGAAGCGGCGTCCTGTATGAGGTTTTCTCCGTTGAGGGAATAACCCACAACCTCGTATCCGGATTGCGTTTTAAGTACGGCCTGCATACCATCTATAAGAAGCTGATGGTCATCGGCCAGATAAATGTTGATCTTCGGGTTCATTTGTTTGGTATTGCTTTCAAATGTAGCATAAATAGTGACACTTGCATATCCCTAATTTTAGGGATATTTAGCCGCTACCGATATTCGGTAACAAAAAAACCCGGACGTGAATCCGGGCTTTTCTTCGCACTAAAATAAACTAAGTTTCATCGGATTATCGCAACCTGTCGACAGATTTTACGAGATCTTCGTCCTTCTTGATGGCCTTATTCGCAAGAACAAGGAAAACGATAGAAACGATAGGAAGAAACATCCCAATACCTTTCTCAGACACGACAGGCGCGTCTCCAGATACATTTAGCGATCGGTACAGAAATAACCCTAACAAAATTAAACTTAATATCATGTTCAGCCGGTTCATCACGAACTGCTGTTGTCTTTTCTTGAACGTCAGGATGGCCAGCAAAGCAAGCGTCGTGCTCAACCCAAAGAGTATCGAATAAACTGACGACTGCATAAAGAAAACCGGTTTGCCGTCCTGTGTCCACAACGGAAACACAAAAGGCAGCACGCCACTCGCCACAAAAGCGAAAATAAGGTAAACGGTTTGGATTCGCTGGAGCATCCGGCATTTTTTTAGTTCCGCAAAAATAATTTTTCTTTTTGATAATTGCTATTGGAAAAAACATTTTTATTCGTAATATTGCATCAGGTAACCGTAAGTACTTCAACAACGGTTCGTTAAACCACCACCCATTTTTCTATTGCATTTCCATTCCCACTTAATCCCCATCTTTCATTCATGTTGGATATTTCTTCGTTAAAAGAGCTGAAGCTTCCAGAGCTCCAGGATCTCGCCAAAGCGCGAAAAATTAAATTCGCCGGGATAAAAAAAGACACACTGGTATATCAAATATTGGATCACGACGCTGCCAACCCTAAACCTGGCCAGCCGGAGGTCAAACAAGATAAACAAAAACGCGCCCGCATCGGCAACGACCGCTCTCAGGATCAGGATCAACCGCAACCTCCTGTAGCGAAAGAAGTTCCGCAAACCGAGATGGCGTTTGCAGAACCGGAAGCCGCACCTCAGGAAAATGTCCAAAAAACCGATTTTCCAAAAGGAAAGCGGGGCCGTAAACCGGGAAGTTTCAACAAGACCGCCGAAAACGCCGCCACGCCCGCCGCAGAAGCCGCTCCGTCGACCGAATACAAGACTGAAACAGTCGAGACGCCCGTGGCTGCGGAACCTGTGCAGGAAAAACCGCAGAACAGGCATCAGCACCAAAACCAGAAAGGACAGCCGCACGGCAACCAAGGAAATCAAAACCAAGGCAACCAAAGCCAGGGCAACCAAAACGGTAACCAAAGCCAGGGTAGCCAGAACGGTAACCAAAACCAGGGCAACCAGAACGGCAATCAAAGTAATGGTAACGCTCAAAACGGGAATGCACAAGGCCAGCACCAGAACCAAAAATTCAGCAAGGACAAGAAAACGACGAATTATCGCGATGCAGATTACGAATTCGACGGAATAATCGAGAGCGAAGGCGTTCTGGAAATGATGCCTGACGGATATGGTTTCTTGCGATCTTCGGATTACAATTACCTCGCTTCCCCTGACGATATTTATCTCTCGACTTCCCAAATCCGCCTTTTCGGGCTCAAAACAGGCGACACTGTAAAAGGAGTGGTGCGCCCGCCGAAGGAAGGCGAAAAGTTCTTCCCGCTTGTGCGCGTCCTGAAAATTAACGGACACGATCCTCAAATTGTGCGCGACAGGATTTCCTTCGAACATTTGACGCCGGTTTTTCCTACCGAAAAATTCAAGTTGGCCGAAAAGCAGAGCACGATTTCCACACGCATCATCGATTTGTTTTCCCCTATCGGGAAAGGACAGCGCGGCATGATCGTCGCCCAGCCTAAAACGGGTAAGACGATGCTCCTGAAGGATGTCGCCAACGCGATCGCCGCCAACCATCCTGAGGCCTATCTTTTGGTGTTGCTGATCGATGAGCGCCCTGAAGAGGTTACGGACATGCAACGCAGCGTGCGTGGTGAAGTGATTGCGTCGACATTCGACCGCGAACCGCAGGAACACGTCAAAATCGCTAACATCGTACTTGAAAAAGCCAAACGTCTCGTAGAATGCGGACATGACGTGGTGATCCTTCTCGATTCGATTACGCGTCTGGCACGGGCGTACAACACGGTTCAGCCTGCTTCCGGAAAAGTTCTTTCGGGAGGTGTGGATGCCAATGCGCTTCAGAAACCGAAACGTTTTTTCGGAGCCGCGCGCAACGTAGAAAACGGAGGTTCGTTGAGTATCATCGCAACGGCTTTGACCGAAACCGGTTCCAAAATGGACGAGGTGATCTTTGAGGAATTCAAAGGAACCGGCAACATGGAATTGCAGCTCGATCGAAAAATCGCCAATAAACGCATTTTCCCGGCCATCGATTTGATGTCTTCGAGCACGCGCCGCGACGATTTGCTTCTCGACGACAGCACGTTGCAAAGAATGTGGATCATGCGCAAATACTTATCGGACATGAATCCCGTAGAAGCTATGGATTTCATCAACGACCGTTTCAAGAAAACGAGAAACAATGAAGAGTTCCTGGTTTCGATGAACAATTAGTGATTCTACTTATCGCTTGAATAAAAAATCCCGGTCTATTGGCCGGGATTTTTGTTGGGCTCTTCAGAAATATTTTCCCGCAGATTCGAATGTGAGGTGCATTCGCGAATTCGCGGCTAAGCATTTAAACCGCCGGATTATCGGCCGGGATTTTTGTTGGGCTCTTCAGAAATATTTTCCCGCAGATTCGAATGTGAGGCGAATCGCGGCCAAGCATTTTAAACCGCCGGACTATCGGCCGGGATTTTTGTTGAGCTCTTCAGAAATTTTTCCCGCAGATCCGAATGTGATGTGCATTCCCGCGGCCAAGCATCTTAAAGTCCCGCCGGTTTATTGCACAATAAGCTTCTTGGTCGTCCCGCGGTTTCCCGCCGACATTTTCACAAAATAAAAGCCGTTTGGCAGGTCCGAAATCACAAGCGTATTATTTTCAAAAGTAGGCCTTTCGATGTGCCGAATGACCTGTCCGTTGACGTTGACGATTTCGACTGCATCGATTTCTATTTCCGATTGGATCGAGAAACGGCCGTCATTGCTTGGATTTGGATAGATCGAAACATTGTCCAAAGCAGAAAACGCTTCGTTTGCCAATGCGCATCCCGCCGACCAAATAGCGCACGCATACTCCGGGTGATCGATGAACGGGTTACGATTGCCTTGATACGCATAAATCGCGTTGTTCCTCGCTATTTCCCTTGGGCTTACAGGATCTTGTTGGTGCCACTGCAGCAGTATCGGCAAAAACCAATTGCTGAAAACCTGTTGGTTCGTGCCGTCCAGCATAGCGTGCTCGTAATTTCCCACGGTATTGTGGTAGCGGACGCCAAAATAGAGAATGCATCTTGCAACGTCTCCTTTGAATTCGTCGATTGGCTCGAATGCCTTTTGGGAATAACCGGCCGTGGAATTATTGCCGAGCTTCGATCCGTTTGTCGAAGTCCAGGTCGGGTTATTCACGACGCCAAAAGGAAAGTTGTTGCGCATTCCATTGACCTTTCCGTCAGTCGGTATGACGTGATGCGGATCGGAAACCATTGGGGACGCCTCGTTGAAAACGCTTTGCGGCATCAAGTGTTCGCGGTTGTAACAGTCGCCTTCCACAGCATAATTGCCGCAGCGGTCGTTTGAATTCGTAGCCGAATATGTATACGAATCGGTTCCGCCGGGCTTTTCCGAATATACGTCGAGAATAGTGCCGTCGTTTTCGTAAAAATAATCGCGATCTGACGTCTGGTAGCACACGTACAACTGATTGTAAGACTTCGTCGTATGTCCCTTGATAATGTTGTACAGCTGCGTCTTAAGCGCATAGCCCGAACCGGTAGCATTGTTGTAGTAGCCCGCAGGGATTTGGGCAAAAGCGCCGAGTCCAAAGATCAGGAAGCAGCAGTGTAAAAATGTTCTCATTAAATTTATTTTGGACGGCAAGTGTAATGGGAAATGTCGTTCAGCGGCAAACTTTAACTTTTGATGAACAAACAGTTAAGTGGACGAACCACAACGTGGAAGGAGGTAACGATCGGACAAAAAAAAAGCTCCCGGCCTGGGAGCTTGTGATGCTTTTAACTATCAGTTGACGAGTACTTTCTTGACCATCGACTTGTTGTCCGATGTAATCCGCATCAGGTAAAATCCTTTCGGCAGGTTGTCGATACTGAACGTATTATCTGAAAATACTGGGTTTTGGACACGCATGATGACTTGTCCGTTGACCGAAATGATTTCGATTTCCTCAAGATCGGCCTCGCTGCTGATGTTGATTTTGCCGTGCGTCGGATTCGGGTAAACCGACACCGAAGTCTCCCACGCATAGTCGACGGTAGAAAGGTTCGGCCAGCGGTTCTGTGCGACAGGACCTCCCCAGATGACAGTGGCCAGGTACGGATTGTCGATAAACGGGTTGCGGTTTCTCTGGGCGAACGCCCCATTGCTGTCCATATAGCTGTTGCGGTTGTCCTCGTACTGTGAAACAGGATCTTCGGCATTCCATTGCAGGAAGATCTGAGGCATGTTGGCGTCGGTCGAAGCCGTTGCGCCCAATCCCACTGCTGTCGGAAGACACTGGCTGCCGTAGCGCAGGTACATGTACATCATCATCCGGGCGATATCGCCTTTCCACTCGTCTCCGGGATACCAACCCGAACCGGACGTTCCCGAAGGTATTCCCGAGCCCGACGCGAATTTCAGGTTGCCGCGCATGTTGTTGCGTTGCACATCCGAAGCGCGCAAATGATGGGCATCGGCTCCCGGACCAGTTTGACCCAATGCAGGGTTGCCGAGCGCCTGGGCGAAAGTGTGTTCGCGGTTCCACTCACCCAAATCTCCTCCGTTCTCGAATCGGTCGCGGGAACGGTCGTTTGTATCGTCACCGTCAGCGCCGTTTTCCCATCCGTAAACCAATAGTACATTGCTGGTATTCGACGGGTCGCGGTCTACAAGTTGCAAAGCATCCCAAACTTCCGAATAACTAAGGTTGTTCGTATGCTTGTTGATCGTCAGTGTTGCCAATGCGGTTCTCAGGGAAGTTCCCGTAAGCGTCCAGTTGAAGCCGTTGTAATATGGAGCCGCGGGTGCGCCCTGTTGGGCAAATGCAAGTGAAGAGAGGGCAGTGGCGACTAATGCGTAAAATTTTCTCATTTGGATATTCCTTATTGTTTTCTTTCTAGTAATGCCATGTAGAATCCGTCAAATCCTGATTCGGAAGCCAGGATTTTTTCGTCTTTCACAAAGGTAAAGTTTTTGCCGGCGTCGGTGGTCAGGAAACGCTCGATTTGTTCCTGGTTTTCAGATGGTAGCACCGAGCAGGTAGCGTAAACGAGTTTTCCGCCGGGTTTTACCATCCTTGAATAGCTTTCCAGCACTTCAGACTGGACTTTTCGGATGTTGTCGATGAATTCCGGTTGTAGTTTCCATTTCGCATCCGGGTTGCGCTTGAGCACGCCCAATCCGCTGCAAGGCGCATCGATCAGGACGCGGTCGGCTTTTTCCTGCAATTTCTTGATGACTTTAGTCGAATCGATGATGCGGTACTCGATATTGAACGCACTGTTTCGCTTCGCCCGAAGTTTGAGTTGCTTGAGCTTGCTTTCGTAAAGATCCATTGCGATCAACTGGCCTTTGTTCTGCATCAACGAGGCCAGGTGAAGCGTTTTTCCCCCAGCTCCGGCGCAGGCATCGACGACCCGCATTCCAGGTTGTACATCCAACATAGGCGCAACCAATTGCGAACTGGCGTCCTGGACTTCGAAAAAACCTTCTTTAAACGCATCGGTGAGAAACACATTGGCACGTTCCCTGAGTACCAAAGCGTCGGGCTGGCCGTCGAGATAATCCGTTTCGATATTGAGGTCCATGAGAATGGCACGCAGTTTTTCTTTTGTGGTCTTCAGCGTATTGACGCGCAAAATAACCTTTGCCGGCTGGTTTTGCGCATGGATCTCCTTTGCCCATTTTTCCTCTCCAAGTTCCCTGACGCCGAGTTCGTCCATCCAATCCGGAATGGACTCCTTGAGTTTACGCGTTTTGGAAAGTTCGTCAAAACGACCTTTGATCTTGCGCTCGGGAGTGCCCTGAAGTTGCGTCCAATCCGGGATCGGATAACCACGCAAAACGGCCCAGACTGCAAACAATCGCCAGATGTTGTCCCGGTCGAAGGGTTCCCTGACTTCGGCAATTTCGGCGTAAAGCCTTTTCCAGCGTACAATCTCATAAATGGTTTCCGCGACGAACTTGCGGTCGGCACTTCCCCAGCGTTTGTCTTTTTTTAGGGCGCGGGCAACAGCCTTATCGGCATACTCGCCTTCGTTGAAAATGGCGTTCAGGGAATCTATCGTGGTATAAACCAAGTTTCGGTGTAATCTCATTTTTGGAAATTGAGCGGCAAATGTACCACAAATTTAGCGATTGCGTTCGGGCATAAACAAATGTTTTGCAGTTCCTAACGTGTTTCCGACGACTATTTAGTGTAACTTAGATTGTTACAAAAATAGCAAGTTATGAAAACGAAACACTACTTTTTGGGGCTATTGTTCTGTTCTATTGTCGGATGGACGCAAAATTACGCAATCGGACACGTTGCTACCACGTTCGTGGACGCCTCTCGCAATAACCGGAACATTGCCGTGGAGATCTACTATCCTGCCGGACAGGCTGGCGATAATGTGCCCATTTCCGAAGATGCCTTGTTTCCGACGCTTGTCTTCGGCCACGGATTCGTCATGGGATACGACGCCTATGAGAACATAAGGGAAATGTTGGTGCCTCATGGTTTTGTCATGGTGTTCCCCAAAACGGAGGGCGGCTTGAGCCCGTCCCATCTCGAATTTGGAAAGGACCTCGCATTTTGCGTCTCCCAAATGCAGGCCCTGAATGGCGACGATGCCTCTCTTTTTTTCGGGCATCTCTCGCCGTCGAGCGCCCTTATGGGACATAGCATGGGTGGGGGAGCGGCCTTTCTCGGGATGCAGCAAAACCCGGCGATTACGGCCTTGGCTGTTTTAGCTCCGGCCGAGACGAATCCTTCTGCTATAGGGGCAGCTGCTTCGATAAACGTTCCTGCGCTTATTATTGCTGGTGCAAACGACTGCGTGACGCCTCCGCCTGCCAACCAGTTGCCGATGTATGACGCCCTTTCGGGCAATTGCAAAACGTACATCAGTATTCTTGGCGCGAGCCACTGCCAGATGGCGGCTTTCAATTTTTTATGCCAGTTAGGGGAAGCGACCTGTTCACCCGGGCCGGACATTTCCAGGAGCGAGCAGCATCAGTCTATCGAAAACTATTTGGTTCCGTGGCTTAAGGCGAATTTACGCGAGGATTGTGAAGCGGGCGCGTCCTTCAACGACTTGCTGACTTCGGACGAAGACATAGCCTTTGAACGGAATTGCGAACAATGTGAGTCACTTTCCGTATCCGGGGCAGCGGGAACGAAAACACGGCTGTCACCGAATCCATTCTCGGACATCGTGACGATTAGCATGCAAGGGAACGGCTTTTTGGAATTGTTCGATTCTTCGGGACGCAAACTAATGTCGCGGTCCATCGCAAATGCAGACCGACTTAATCTCGAGTTTTTGGCCCGTGGCATCTACTTCTATCGCATATCGGCCAACGCTTCGAGACAATCGGGGAAAATCATCAGGAAATAACTACTCTTTGTTGCGATAAACGCGCGTCAATTCCATCTTTTCCGGCGGATGCAGCAATAGCGGAAACTTTTCCACCTTTACCGAACTGCTGTCGAGGCCGAACGCTTTCTCCTCGGACAAGCTGAATTTCTTCATCGTAAAATACGTGTTCATGATGACTTTTTCGTCAAACCCGAGATCGCTTTCGTTGGAGAGGAATTTTTCCGAAAGGACAAACTTGAAATCGCCCACGATGTTGTTGCGGTTCAACGACTCGTAACGGCTCGTGACGTCCACTTCGCCCTTTTGCACCATGTCCTTCAGCACTTCCTTGAACATCATCGAGATACGCGTCGGTTCGCGGAAACCAAGGTTGAAATCGATGCGGAACAAATCGTCCCGGATGATCTCGGTCACCTTGTATTCGCGTTTGTAAGGCTCATTTAAGATATTGACGTGAACGAACCAATAGATGTCGGCCCGTTTCGGACGCTTCTGCAGGATCGAAATCATGACCTTTTCCTCGATTTCGTCAGTGCGGTTGGCATTGGTCATATAGACAAGATGCGTCGCATATTTCGGTATGGAAAGGTCGACGCTAAGCTCGGCGAGTACTTTTTTGTAATCCTCAATCTTGACGAACTTCGTGTAATTCTTGGAAATGCGCTTGGCCTTGTACCAGGTCGCCATCACGCCGATGAGCACGCAGGTAATGAACAGCGAAACGTAGCCACCGTGTGGGAATTTGTCAAGGTTGGCCATCAGGAACGAGCCTTCGATAAGCAAATAAATCGTGATGATAGGAGAAAATACGTACCACGGCAAGCGCTTCATGATCATGAAATAGTTGAGTAATATCGTGGTCATGATCATACACAATACGATCGCCAATCCATATGCGGCCTCCATGTGCTTGGATTCCTTGAAATGGAGCACGACACCTATACATCCGGCGAGCAACAGCCAATTTATCGATGGAATGTAAAGCTGCCCTTTAATTTCACTCGGATACTTGATCTTCACTTTTGGCCAGAAACTAAGTCGCATCGCCTCGTTGATCAACGTAAACGACCCTGAGATCATCGCCTGGGAAGCGATAACGGCGGCCAAAGTCGCAATCACGATTCCGAAAGGCTTGAACCAATCCGGCATCATGAGGTAGAACGGGTTTCCGAAATCGCCTCCAAGACCTTGCAATGTCTGGCCTTCATGTTGTATCAGATAAGCAGCTTGGCCAAAATAGTTGAGCACCAGCATCGTCTTGACAAAAATCCAGCTGACGCGGATGTTTTTGCGACCGCAGTGCCCCATGTCGGAATAAAGAGCTTCGGCTCCTGTGGTACAAAGGAATACGAATCCGAGGACATAAAAACCTTCCGGGTGGATCTTGAGCAATTCATATCCGTAATACGGATTGAGCGCCTTGAGCACCTCCATGTGTCCGAAAACCTGGATGATGCCAAGTGTTCCGAGCATCAAAAACCAAATGAGCATCATGGGAGAGAAAAACTTCCCTACGAGCTTCGTCCCGAATTGTTGTATGGTGAACAGGATGACCAGGATCGCAATTACGATCGGAACGGTGTTGAGCTCTGGATAAAACGTGCGGACACCTTCTACGGCCGACGATACCGAAATCGGAGGCGTGATCATGCCGTCCGCAAGCAAAGCCGCACCGCCTATGACCGCCGGCACGATAAGCCATTTGACTTTCGTCCGCTTGACAAGCGCATACAATGCGAACGTACCACCTTCGCCGTGGTTATCGGCACTAAGCGTAATGAGTACGTACTTGATGGTTGTTTGAAGGGTCAGCGTCCAGAAGATACAGGAAATTCCGCCCAGGACGACATCCTTATTGATGGCGTGCTCACCAATTATGGCCTTCATTACGTAAAGTGGGGAAGTCCCGATGTCACCGTAGATGATGCCGAGGGTGATCAATAGGCCCGCAAACGTAAGTTTATTGTGGAGGCCGTGATGTTGTGCACTCATGTTCCGTTAAGAATAAGGTCACAAAGTTATGATTATTAAGTATATTAAAACCAAGTGCGCACTTTATTTTTATCGCATAAAAAAAGCACCACGTCAAGTGATGCTTTGGGAAATATATAGGGTCGTGATATCAATCCCGTCCGCGTCCCCCGCCAGAGTTGCCACGGTTTCCGCCGCCTTGATCAGATCGGGGAGCGGCTTGTCGTTGAACTTGCGGGGCAGCCTGACGCTCCACGCGCGGCGCCTGTTGTCTCTCCATCCTCGGAGCCGATTGGCGTTCCATTCTCGGAGCTGATTGCCTTTCTACGCGGGGAGCTGATTGCCTTTCCACCCTCGGAGTTTGCTGGCGCTCGATTCGTTGTGGTTCGGAACGCTCAACTCTTGGCACCTCCGATCGCTGGGCGCGGTTGGGTTGATCCTCGCGCCCTGTCGTACGGGGCATGCTCTCGGTACGATTTCGTACTTCGGGACGACTGGTTTTGGCTCTAACATTCTCGTTTGCCGATTCACGGGTTTTGACATCGTTCGTGCGAGGTGTCGCGTTTCTCACGGTGTTGTTATTGTCGCGACCGGTTCTTGGATTGTCGCGAGTCGGATAATTTTTGGTCCGGGTATCGCTGTTTTTGACGTTGTCCCTTGTACGGATAGTTTCCGAATTGCGGGTAGAAGTGCGCCCTCCCTCATTTCTTGCAGCACGTGTGGTACGGGTTCCTTCGGCATTCCGCCCGCGATCGAGGCGGCGCGTCTTATCCAATTCGTGCCTGTTGGCTACGTTTGCATGTCGCTGGCTGAACGAGCGCTCGGGATATTGTCTCGCATAGGCATCGGCACGTCTTCCGCGATAAATCGTCTCGGCTGTGCGGCTTCGGCGGACGTTCACGTAATTGTAATGGTTGTGGACATTTACATGTACGTGTACGTGGTTGCGGTAGCGATAGATCGGCATCGGATGCCATACCTGCCAATAATTAGGGTAATATCCCCAGTACCATGACGATACATAAGGCCGGTAGCCGACTGACCACCAGAAATCAAAGAATACAGGGCGCGTCACATAGACGGGCTCATAAATATAATTAGGGCCGTAAAGGTAAGGGTCGCCGATAACCTGAACCTGTACCGCATTGGCACTTCGTTCCGCGTCAATCGTTGCGACGTCCTGGTAGACTTCACGATCCAGAACGGCCTGGAGGATCACCAGTCGCGTGTTGTCCTGATTGACTTCGATGACACGCAGGTAATCGACTTCGTTATCGTTGTTAAGGTCAAGGTTGGAAATCTGGTTGGCCGGATCGTTGAGCCGTTGCTCAAAATCCTCAAGGTTTCGGGATGCCCCGAAAATGGAAGCGACGGCCTTCAGGTCAAGGTTGTCGCTCACATCGTAATTCGTTGCCGTTACCGTCGTGCGGTTTTGGGCGAAGAGCCCGGTCGCTATGAACAGGCTGAATAATGCGTATATGGTCTTGGTTTTCATGATTCGGAGAATTTGGTTTCTGAATTTGAGAGCGGAATTCCAAACACCGTGCCAAAAGAATTTTACCCTTTTTCATCCGGATTTAATTGCCTAACTTTCGTTGACAAGTTATGACCGGACGCCATGAAATATCTTACAGCATTACTTTTGATTTTCTCTTTGTTTTCCTCGCCCACGAGGCGCGCTACATCCCATGATTACAAAAAGGTCGATGTGGACACCTTACTCGCGGGCAACTTTTCGTCCCGCGCCATCCTCATCGACGGGAATAAAATTTGGTATGGAGCCGACAAGTCGCGATATGGCTATTACGACGTCGTCTCCAAAAAACATTTCGAACGGCAATTTTCTCCTGATTCGCTTGAGTTCCGAAGCATCGCCCAAACTGCTAAAAGTATCTTCCTGCTCAACGCCGGAAGCCCCGCGTTCCTGGTAAAAGTCGACAAAATAAGCGGCAAGGCGCAAACTGTCCATACGGATGACAACAAAAAAATCTTCTATGACAGCATGAAATTCTGGAACGAGAAGGAGGGAATCGCGATGGGCGACCCGGTAGAGGACTGCCTCAGCGTACTGGTAACCCGGAACGGCGGCAACTCCTGGACGAAGATTCCGTGTGCCAGGCTGCCCAGGACAGGCGAAGGCGAAGCGGCGTTCGCTGCATCGAATACCAATATCGTCGTAAAGGGAAACAACACCTGGATCGTTACCGGAGGAAGAAAGGCGCGCGTGCTGTTTTCACCGGATAAAGGAAAAACCTGGAAACTTTACGATACGCCTATCATCTCCGGAAAATCGATGACGGGAATCTTCACCGCGGACTTTTACGATTCCAAAACAGGATTCGTTGCAGGAGGCGATTACGAGCGCCCGAATCGCAACCAGGAGAACAAGGCCGTTACCTCCGACGGCGGCAAGACCTGGGCGCTCATATCAGAAAACAAAGGCTTCGGTTATGCCTCCTGCGTACAGTATGTCCCGAAGTCCGGCGGAAGATCGATCGCGACCGTCGGGGCTTCAGGTTTGCATTATTCCAACGACGGCGGCAAGAGTTGGGAACAGTTGCACAATGATTATTCCTTGTTCACGATTCGATTCAAGGACGATAGTACCGCTTATGCGGCCGGCAAGGAAAAGGTCGTACGCATCCGTTTCAAAAAATAAGGAGCCCGTTCAGGCTCCCTTTGGTGTGACTCAGGTCAATCTTTTTTCTTTTTGAATTGTTGAAGCAGCTTCCTATTGAAATCTTCTTCGGCTTTTTTGAGCTTGAGGATTTTGAGCGATCCGATGATCGGGCGTAAATCAGAGACAAGTTTTTTCCGGAGTTGGTAGATTTCGGACTCTGTATTTTCCATTTGCGCCAGGACGGACGACGCTTCCTTGTCTGACATTTTTTCAAGTTCGCCCTCATCGAGCCGATTGCGCAACGCATCCATCTTTTCGCGCCTCAACTCAAATTGCTTGTCGTCGAAGGCATTGTAGATCGGCCAGAATTTTTCGGCCTCGTCCGTAGAGAGCTGCACTTTTTCTGTGAGGAACGCTACTTTCAGGGCTTTTATCTGTTCTTTTTTTTGTTTGAGCCCGCCGCCCTGAGCGAAAACGCCAAGAGAAACGAAAGCGAGCAATAGCAGGAGGAAATGTTTGGTTGTCATTGTCATTCAGTTATGATGTGTTCGATGTTGGCATTGTCAAGGATTTCTTCCTCTAGCGCTTCGTCCGGGACGGGAAGCACGTATTGTTCCGTTATGTTTTCAATATCGGATTCATCCATTGCCGAAATAAGGTCGAGCTGGTTGATTCCGGATTCGTAAGCGAGATATTGCTCGAGAGCCGCATCGTCAATACTTTCCGACGGCTGCCTGACCAGATTGTAAATCGGAACCAGAAGCGATAGCAGCAAGATGGCGGCGGCGGCGTAAAACGTTTTGCGATAACGGACGAACAACGGAAGCACTTTGGTTTCCCGCGCGGCGACCTGCTTGAGGACCTTATCTTCAAAACCGTCGAAATAATGCTCTGGAATCGAAAAACCGCTGCCCAGCTTCGGCTTGTTACCTAGGTTGAAATCGTTCATTTCGCTTTGACTTTTCATTGTTCGTAAAGTTTAATTCGCCTTGACATAATCCTCGATTTTGCGTACGGCGTGGTGATAAGACGCCTTAAGAGCTCCGACGGAAGTGCCCAGGATGTCCGAGATCGCCTCGTATTTCATCTCCTGGAAATACTTCATGTTGAAAACCAGTCGTTGCTTTTCCGGCAACAAGGCGACGGCTTTTTGCAGTTTCAGTTCCATTTCGTTACCATCGTAATGAATGTCGGATTCGAGATTGTCAACCATTTTCGACTGAAGCGCCTCATTTGAAATTCCGCTTTTCCTCGCTTTTTGTTTGAGGAACGTGATGGCTTCGTTCGTGGCGATCCTGTACATCCAGGAAAACAATTTGCTATCGCCCTTAAACCCGGACAGGAACTGAAACACTTTTACGAAGGTATTCTGGAGCACGTCGTCGGCATCATCGTGATCGATTACGATGCTTCGGATGTGGGCGTAAAGCGGCCTTTTGTAATCGTGCATGAGTTTCCGAAACGCCTCATTTTGCGTCTTCGGGTCGAGCAACCGCTTTATGAACTCCTGTTCTTCCAAACCGTCGATTTATTCCGTCGCGTCGCCCTTTCGGATGCGTGACGGGCTGGTTAGAGTGAGATTGCCTGCTAAGGTTTAATCCCGAATTTTATTGGATGGAAAATTCATCCAGGTCGTTCTGGACGGGCTTTGGCTTTGGTGCGATCGCTCTCGGAACGATAGTCTTTGGAGCCGGGGCGGCCGCCGACCTCAAAGGAAAGTAAAGGTGCGTCACCCATTTCGAAGGGCTTTTGACATCCTCAATGTTTTTGGTAAGCACTTCGATCGCCCTGATTTCAGGATCGCGTTCGAGTTTGGCGGTATTGAGGTAACCGTCTGCTCTTCCCCATGCTTCCGGCAAATGAGAGTAATCGCCGTTCAGCGTGATTTTTACAGATCGCATCGTGCGGAATTCCCCGAACGAAATATCGCTCTCCGGTGTCGTCCGCACTTCATCCTTTATGGGAATGCACACTGAGAAACGGGTTAGCTTTTTAGAGACGTCATAAGAATGGAAAAGCACGAATGGCTTTCCTGTTGCCGACAGCTTATTTTTCCTGAAGAAATGCTGCATTTTAGAAAGCATGATCCGACGGTTTTTCGGAGCGTTGTCGATCGTGCTGAGAATGGTCTGCTTAAGAAATTTGGTTCCGCTTTTATAGACGATGCCGTTCTCTGTGATCGAATATGTCGTCATTTCGAAAACCAGCGTTTTGTCGAGATCCGCCAGACTCTGCTCACTTATGGCGCGCAAAAGCCTGTCGAGGCCGCCATTGGCCACAGACTGCACTTTGTACCAAAATCCGACTTTGCCTTTGCGTCTCCAGGTGACTTTGGTAGCTTTTCCTTCGTCTTCGAACTTCCAGGAAATTTGAGATTCGGTGTCGTTGAACACCATTTTCTGGGAAAGGCTGTCGTTGTCTTTTGCGAAAAGCGTCGTGATTTTTCCCTTTCCATCTGATGACGTCCACGAAGCCGACCCGCCTTTACCGACCGTGACGGCGGGATATACGAATTTGGCCGATGCGTCTTCTTTGGTCAACGCATTGAAATTTTCCCAGTTGCGAAAGTCGTTTACATAGCCGAACACGATGGCTCTCGGCGACTTGATCACGCGCGTGGTTACAATGTCGTATTCACTTTTTTGGGTGGAGACGAAAACCGCCACGCCTATGAAGGCAAGCAAGATGAGCAGGAAAATGTACTTCAGTATCCGCATAGGGGCAAACAGGTAATTTGAGGCCTAAAGTTATGAAACCGATTCCACGAATTGGAAAAACATCCGGAAAATCAGCCTTTGAGATAAAATTTGATGGCGAACAAAGCCGCTATGAACGACAGGAAAACGACGAGCACCCAATAGCTTCCTTTGTAAACCCGTTTGTGCAAGGCGGCGTCCTTCTTATAGACAAAGATTGCGGCGATGATGAAACAGACTAAAAAAATACCTGCAAAGACGAGTTGGCCGTTTGAAAACATTGTGCAAAAATTTGGTGCAAAGGTAGTCAAACAGATTGTTAGGGTCGCTATTTTGCAATTGAATTAAACACTAGTCTACGATGCAGAAACAAATCGATTCGGTCAAGGAATTCCACACTTCCTTCGACCTCGGCTATGCCTTCGAACCCAAAGCAGATCTCGGTTCAAACAAAAATATGTTGCGCTTCAACCTGATGAAAGAAGAAAACGAGGAATACCTTGAAGCCGCGCAAAACAACGATATCGTAGAAATTGCCGATGCGTTGGGAGACATGTTGTACATCCTTTGCGGAACGATCATCGAGCACGGTCTTCAACACAAGATCGAGGAAGTGTTCGACGAAATCCAGCGCAGCAACATGAGCAAATTAGGTGAGGACGGAAAGCCGATCTATCGCCAAGACGGCAAGGTCATGAAAGGCCCGAACTACTTCAAACCCGATTTTTCTAAAATTCTGGGACAGGTTTCGGAGGAGTTTAAGGGTTGAAATGTTTAAAGTTTGGGTTGTTTGAAGTTTAAATTGTTTAAAGTTTAAAGTTTGGGTTGTTTGAAGTTTGAAGTTTGGGTTGTTTGA
The DNA here is from genome assembly GCF_014748335.1 of Flavobacterium selenitireducens. Taxonomy (GTDB): domain Bacteria; phylum Bacteroidota; class Bacteroidia; order Flavobacteriales; family Flavobacteriaceae; genus Flavobacterium; species Flavobacterium selenitireducens. Next base: position 643,354 of record NZ_JAAVIY010000001.1, on the reverse strand, counting down.
AGTTTAAATTGTTTAAAGTTTAAAGTTTAAAGTTTGGGTTGTTTGAAGTTCGAAGTTTGGGTTGTTTGAAGTTTAAATTGTTTAAAGTTTAAAGTTTGGGTTGTTTGAAGTTCGAAGTTTGGATTGTATAAAGTTGTTAAAAGTTTAAAATTGAAAATCTCGATCATTAATCCCGAAAAACGAATTTTACCTTAAACCTTAAACCTTAAACCTTAAACCTTAAACCTTAAACCTTAAACCTTAAACCTTAAACCTTAAACCTTAAACCTTAAACCTTAAACCTTAAACCTTAAACCTTAAACCTTAAACCTTAAACCTTAACCATCCATCCGAACTCATCGGCGGAAAGCCCGTGCTGTATGTCTGTCAGTTTTTCCTTAAGTAGTGAGGCATAAGAATTACTCATTTTGGGCAATTCGTGGTAGTGGTCGTCATAACTGAATCCGACGATTGGATTGACCACAGCGGCCGTTCCGGCACCAAATACTTCCTTGAGGCTTCCATTTTGCGCCGCCTCGACGAGTTCCGATACCAGAACCGGGCGTACGTCCACGTCAATGCCAAGACTTTTTGCGATGTCGATCAGGCTTTTTCGCGTGACGCCGTCCAAAATCCTTTCGCTCGTCGGAGCGGTGAGGAGGGTGTCGTTTATCCGGAAAAAGACGTTCATCGTTCCGGCTTCTTCGAGTTTTGTGTGCGTAGCGTCGTCGGTCCAGATGATTTGCTGGAAGCCTTTCTCGTTGGCCAGTTTAGTAGGATAAAATTGTGCGGAATAATTCCCCGCCGCTTTCGCCGCACCGATCCCGCCATTTGCCGCACGGCTGTAATGATCGGCTATGATGACCTTGACTTCTCCCGAGTAGTAAGCCTTGGCAGGGGAAAGAATCACCATGAACCGGTATTGGGTCGATGGTGCCGCTACGACGCCTGATCCGATGGCGATCATAAAAGGCCGGATGTAAAGCGTATTGCCTTTTCCTTTTTTGATCCAATTGCGTTCGATGTCGAGCAGGCGTTTGAGGCCGTCAATGAATATTTTTTCGGTAATTTCCGGCATTGCCAATCGAACAGCGGATTTGTTGAAGCGATCGAAATTTTGGTCCGGACGAAAAAGCCAGACGTTGTCGTCTTCGTGTTTGTAAGCTTTCATCCCTTCAAAAATGGCCTGTCCGTAATGGAATACCTTGGCCGAAGGATCGAGCAGGAACGGCTCATAGGGTTTGATCTCGGGCTTTTCCCATTTGCCATTGCGGAAATCACAACTCAGCATGTGGTCGGAAAAAATATTCCCGAATAGTAAATTCTCGAAATCTACCGTATCGATTTTGGACGAAGCGGCGGTTACTACATCGATTTCGTCGTCGGTGTTTGGACTCATTCCATTATCGTATTTGGAAATCACGCGGCCAAGTAATTGACTTACAATTGATTGGTTTTGCAATTTGTAAATGTTCGGACAATAGCGTCCTCGTGGGCTAAAATACTAAAAAACCTTGCTGCCAGGCACGCGCCACCAAATATTTCTGACTGGCTTCTGTCCGAAAAACACAGCTGTCGTCCCAATCGGACATTAACAGGTTAAATTATAGCCGCTTGTCGGAAAAACTGATTATTTTTGCCGCAAACGATAACGAAAATTCCTTAGTAATATGAAAAAAGTATTGTTCCTATCGGCGGCTTTGGTCGCGTTCGCATCATGCAAGCAAGAAAGCCAGCCTGCTCCGGACCAACCGGCCGAAACTCCTGCCGATACCATTAAAAAGGACACGGTTGCGCTTTTCCCGTCGAAACAATCCAGGCTTCTCGCCGCCAATTTCGAAGCTGCGCCGGCCGATTCGCGTTTTCCGAAAGTTTTGTCCACGGAACAGCAAGAGCCTAAATATGCGACTTTCGGCAAGAAAATTACGGCCGACAAAGCGCTTTCCGATGCTGCCATGCTCAAGAAATATGAAGGTCTCAAAAAAGGCGATACGATCCAGATCAAGTTCAAGTCGAAGGTTTCGAGTGTTTGCAAGAAAAAAGGATGTTGGATGAAAATGGATCTTCCGCAAAAGAAAAACGCTTTTGTGAGATTCAAGGATTATGAATTTTTCGTTCCACTAAACGCTGACAATTCCACGGCTATCGTAAGCGGTAAGGCGTACATTGACGAGATTTCAGTGGCCGAGCTCAAGCATTATGCGAAAGACGGAGGCAAATCCCAACAGGAAATAGACAAAATCAAAGAACCTCAAATCACGTATGCTTTCCTTGCGGACGGCGTCCTCTTAGCGCAATGAAGCGATTTTTGACGGCACTGGCTTCGGCCTTGCTTATTTTCGGATGCCAATCCAAGGAAAAAGTTGAGTCGACGGCAACTGCAGATACTACTGTTGTGGCCAAGGATTCGGCATCGGGCAAGAAGTTCGAAATGTACGAAATGTCTGAAATGGCGATGCTCATGGAGCAAATGTATGTCGACAACCAAAGGCTCAAGGAACGTATCAGGAATGGAGAAACGATTGGTGAATTTCCGAGCCATTTCCAAAAGATCCACAGCGCGGCGATGACCGACCCGTCTGAAAACGATGCGTTCTTCAAAGAAAAAGCCGCCGACTTCATCAAGGCCCAGGAATTGATCTACAAAGACCCGAAGAACGCGCAAAAGCACTTCAACGATGGCGTGGACGCTTGCATACAATGCCATCAGGTAAAATGTGCAGGCCCGATCGCGAGGATTAAAAAATTGTATATCAAACAGTGAAACGCGAAATCATCCGCACGGCCGATGGTTCTACTACGATCCACTTGCCGGATTGGGGCGAGTCGTATCATTCCAGGCACGGCGCGATCCAGGAAGCGTACCACGTATTCATAAAAAACGGGCTTTCTCTTTTTGAGGGAAGGCCTGTTTCTATTTTAGAAATCGGGTTCGGGACTGGGTTGAATGCGTTTATCACGTTTTTGGAATCCCAGCGCTTCAAACAAACCATTGATTACACGGGCGTGGAAGCGTATCCGATTCCCGCAACCGAAGTCGTGCAGCTCAACTATGTGGAGTCGCTACAGGCGGAAGCGTATCGGTCGGAATTTCAGAAAATACACGAAAGCGCCTGGGAAACTCCAATCGCCGTCTCCACAACTTTTACGCTAACCAAACAGCAGCGCTTTTTTCACGAGATCGACGATGTCTCCAAATACGATCTAATTTATTTTGACGCTTTCGGATACCGGGTTCAACCAGAATTGTGGAGCGCCAGCATTTTCGCCAAAATGTTCGCAGCATTGAAGTCGGAGGGCGTACTAGTAACCTATGCGGCACGCAGCCCGATCAAACGCGCCATGACTGAATCCGGATTTCGGGTCGGGAAATTGGCAGGACCTCCGGGAAAGCGCGAGATGTTCAGGGCGTTAAAGTCAGAAAATTCATCTTACTAAATTTTAAGGTTTTTTTAAGAATCTGATGCGATGGCCGCGTTATAGGTCAGGTGTTTGCGGATTCCGTTGTAAATTCTATTGTTAATTAACAACTCCATCTCGACTCAATCGATGTAATTTTTGATTACATTTGAGAGAACCAACAATCAAATTACCTCAATTAACGTTCAATCGCAGTATGAAGAGAACCATGTTTTCCTACACAAAAGAGATTCTGGAAAGAGTCAGTTTTGATCCTTCACTGTTCACCAAGGAACTGAAAAAAGCTTTAAAAGTCCTTCTTCCTTACGAGGTGGAACAATTAAAAGAATGGCTGGAGAATTTTACCACGGCCAAACCCGAACTGAAACCCTGTCTTATATACGTGAACAAATAAAATAAAAGGAGCTTAAACGGCTCCTTTTTTTATTTCAATTGCTTGTATTTTTTGTAAGAAAATTATTTAATTAATTTCATAAATTATGTATTTTATCGATATAAAAGGCATTTAATCGATGTTTTCTGGTGCTTTTTCTTGGTCGGAAACTTGAAGATGTTTAGTTTTACCTCAATGTTTTAATGTTTTAAAGAGAAACCCTAAATCTTACATTATGCCGCGAATGATTTACGATTACACTAAAAATGTGCTCGAGCGGGTGAGTTTTGATCCCAAACTGTTCGTAAAGGAGTTGAGGAAAGCCATTAAAGTGCTGCTTCCTTACGAAATCGAGATGTTAAAACGCTGGTTGGATTACTTTACCAAACAAAAGCCGGAACTGAAGCCTTGCCTGACCATCATCGATTGAACGAGAAGCCACATCGGCTTCTTTTTTTTGCCTATTTTTTATTCGGGAGCGGACTGATGATTTCCACATTCTGGAACACGATCGCGCCTTTTACAACTCCGGCAATCGTCGTACGAAGCGCATCTATGATATGAATCTTCAGCTCCGTCCTGGGGAAAATAAGACTTACCTCGCGCGACGGTTTCGGATCCTGGAAATGGTGCAGTTTCTTTTTGTCGGCTTCTTTGAGATCGAGCGTGTGGAGATAGGGAAGAAGCGTCGTGCCGAGTCCTTCGTCGGCGAGCTTTATCAACGTTTCAAAACTACCGCTGGCGATCGTGAAATGCCCGTTCTCGTTTATATCCGACCGCTTGCAAAGGTTTAATATGCCGTCGCGGAAGCAGTGACCATCCTGAAGCAGCAATATTTCATCGACATTCAGATCGGTAATCAACAGCTCTGATTTTGACGATACCGAATGACCTTCCGGAACGTAAGCCACGAATGGTTCGTAATACAATACGATTTCTTTCAGTTTTTCCTCCTGTAGCGGAGTGGCGGCGATAGCGGCGTCGAGATGGCCGTTTTTTAGGCGTGCGATGATTTCGTCGGTGTTGAGCTCCTCGATCACCAATTTAATTTTCGGATATTTCTTGATAAAGTTATTGAGGAACATCGGCAACAGCGTCGGCATGATCGTCGGTATGATCCCAAGGCGGAATTCGCCTCCGATAAAACCTTTCTGTTGGTCGACGATATCTTTGATGCGCGTGGATTCATTGACGATGTTCTTGGCTTGCGTGACGATTTTCTGGCCGATATCCGTAAGTTGGATCGGCTTTTTGCTGCGGTCGAAAATCAAAACGCCCAGTTCGTCCTCTACTTTTTGTATCTGCATCGACAGCGTTGGCTGGGTGACGAAACATTTCTCGGCGGCCAATGTAAAATTTTTGTGTTCGGCAACTGCGAGCACGTATTGTAATTGCGTAATGGTCATTTATTGGAATTTGTGATAAAAATAAGAAAACTATAATTTTTAATTATCGAAAATTGCTTTAAATTTAAGTTCCGAATTTCAAAATAATCAACTTTATGAAAACGAATATGTTAGGTCTTCCGGTGGCTGAGTCCGAAAAGCTTGTCGACGATCTCAATGTGCTCCTGGCGAATTTCCAAACGTATTACCAAAATCTTCGCGGCATTCATTGGAACATCCGCGGCAAGCGCTTTTTTGACCTGCACGTCAAATTTGAAGAGCTTTACAACGACGCCCAACTCAAGATCGACATGATAGCGGAACGCGTCCTTACGATTGGAGGAACGCCTTTGCACACTTTCCAGGATTATATCGACCACAGCAAAATCGCCGTCGGGAAAAAGGTCTCGAACGATGAAAAAGCCGTTCAACTGATCGTGGATTCGCTCGCGGCCTTGCTCAAAATCGAACGCGACATTTTGCAGAAGTCCGGTGAGATCGGCGATGAGGGTACGAATTCGATGGTAAGCGACTTCATTTCGGAACAGGAAAAAACAATCTGGATGATGAACGCCTGGCTTGAGGAAAGTATCTGATACTGAAAAGAATCGGCCTGGAATTGAAGATTTCGAAAGTTTCAGGCCGACGCTTTCCCGTTAAATTTATTTTAAATTAATCTACATAAGATTGGGAAAAAAGACTGAACCGTCTATTTTTGCCACATGAGAGCTATCGTAAGACTTGTTTTACTGCTGTTCGTCATTTTTCTTTCCACGCCGACCATCATCGGCATGATCAAGAAATCATGCGATACGACTTGCGTGTACAACATGTCCGAAGAGGAATGGTCTGCCAAGGAAATCAAGGCGGAACTCAAGTGCGATTACGCTTCCCATATCCCGATCTCGATAGAGGAAATGTCGGCTCCCGTCAAAGGCGGTGCTACCGACCTGGTCGATTCCTTCTCGGCCCGCATCCTCATTCCGCCTCCCGAACAGGTTTGATGCAATTGAATAGGACCGCGCAAAGTGCGCCTGTCCGTGTATTGTATTAAATCTCTAAAGGTCATGAAAAACACAAACATTTTTACATACCTCAAGTCTGATTTTGCGTCGGGTCTCGTGGTATTTTTGGTCGCGCTTCCGCTGTGTCTCGGGATCGCGCTTGCATCGGGTGCGCCTCCGTTGTCCGGAATCATTGCCGGCGTAATCGGTGGTATCATCGTAGGATTTCTCAGTAAGTCACATTTGAGCGTTTCCGGTCCGGCGGCCGGTCTTACGGCTATCGTATTGACGGCCATCACGGATTTCGGCGCGTTCGACATATTCCTGTTGGCAGTCATCATCGCCGGGGCGATACAGCTCGTGCTCGGATTCCTCAAGGCCGGGACGATCTCCAATTATTTTCCGAATAACGTCATCGAAGGAATGCTTGCGGGTATAGGCGTCATTATCATTCTAAAGCAAATCCCGCATGCCGTGGGCTATGACGCTGGTTTTGAAGGAGACGAATCTTTTGTGGAGAGCGGAGGTTCGAATACTTTTCAGTCGCTTATCGGTGCGCTCGATTACGTGCAAATGGGTTCCATCATCATTACCTTGGTGTCATTGGCGATCCTTATATCGTGGGACAAAGTCGGATTCCTGAAGAAACTCAGGTTGGTGCCGGGCGCCTTGGTTGCGGTTGCAGTCGGGATCATATTGAACCAGATTTTCATCAGCACCGGCAGCAGTTTTGCAATTTCGGGCGAGCATTTGGTCAAGCTTCCCATTCCTCAGTCGATTGGCGATCTGGCCAATTTTGTCACCTTGCCAAATTTTAGTGCGATCGGAAATACGAACGTTTGGGTAACCGGCGGGACGATTGCCGTGGTGGCCTCTATCGAAACCCTGCTTTGCATCGAAGCTGCGGACCGCATGGATGCGCAAAAACGATATACCGATACGAACGTGGAACTCAAAGCGCAAGGAATCGGAAACATCATCAGCGGAATGATTGGCGGTTTGCCAATGACATCTGTCGTGGTGCGTACTTCGGCCAACAACAACGCTGGCGCGAAGTCGAAGCTTTCGACGATCATCCACGGAACATTGTTGCTGATATGCGTGCTGTCGATGCCTGTACTTCTCAATAAAATTCCGTTGGCGACGCTTGCTGCCGTGCTTTTGCTCGTCGGATACAAGCTGGCCAAACCAGCGGTGGTCATGCACTTCTGGCATCAAGGTAAGTATCAGTTCATTCCGTTCATCGCCACATTGCTCGGTGTCGTATTTACCGACCTGCTTAAAGGCGTAGCATTCGGACTTGTAATCAGCGTGATTTTCATCCTTAGAGGAAACCTTAAAAGAGCGTATCACTTCCGAAAGGAGCAATATGCTGACGGGGACGTGATCCATATCGACCTGGCACAGGAAGTGTCGTTTCTCAATAAAGCAGCCATCAAAGTGACGCTAAGCAAGATTCCGGGAAATTCTAAAGTGATCATCGATGCGTCGGATACGGTCTACATCGCCCACGACATCCTTGACCTGATCAATGAATTTACCACCACCAGGGCCGTTGACGAGAACATACGCGTAAGGCTCAAAGGTTTCAAGGATGCCTACAACCTCGAGAATTCCGAGGAAGGCCTCAACAAAGTAAGCGTCCACCATCGCGAGGAAGCCATCAGGCGCCACGCCAGCCAGCAGTCGCGCAAAAGTGAATTTGCACCGACAGCCGAAGATGCAATGGACAAGAATGATTAATTTTAAACTTTAAAACGATCTGTGAAAATGGACAATTTTTATACAAAACTATTAGACAACAACAGAAAATTTGTAGAAGACACACTAAAACTCGACCCTGAATTTTTCAAGGATCTGGCTAAAGAGCAGCATCCTCCTTTGCTCTGGATCGGTTGCTCGGACAGCCGCGTCCCTGCTAACCAGATTACCGGGACAAGACCGGGAGAGGTTTTCGTTCACCGCAACATTGCCAACATGGTCGTCCACACGGACATGAACATGCTCAGTGTACTCGATTATTCGGTCAACGTACTCAAGGTAAAACATGTTATCGTTTGCGGACATTATGGATGCGGAGGCGTCAAAGCGGCGATGGGCAACCAGTCGATAGGCATCATCGACAACTGGATTCGCCATATCAAAGATGTTTACCGCCAGCACCAGGACGAACTCGACGCGGTTCAAAACGAGGAAGAGCGTTTCAATAAGTTCGTCGAGGTAAACGTCAAGGAACAGGTATTCGACCTGGCCAAGACTTCGATCGTGCAGGGCGCGTGGAGAAACGGACAGGATCTGACGCTTCACGGATGGGTTTACGGATTGAATTCAGGATATGTGACCGATTTGGAAGTCGATTTGGACTCCAATAAGGATCTAGACAACGTTTACCAGTTGCAATTCAAAAAGTAACTCGGTAGTTAAAAGTGACCCTTGGGCCGGAACGGAAGTTTCGGCTCTTTTTTTTAATTTGCGAATTAGCGAATTAGCGAATTAGCGAATTAGGGAATTAGCGAATTAGCGAATTAGCGAATTCGGAAATTGGTGAATTTGGAAATCGGTAAATCGATAAAGAACCGTCTATGCCTCGTGGTCGCTGTTCTCGTTGAAGGCGGACGGAAGCATTTGCGGGATGAACTTGATCAATATCGGAAGCAATAAACTACCGCCGGGCAATAAGAAAATCGTCAGCGACGGAATCGTTTTGCAGATGTCGAGCACTTGTTTTCGCATGCGTTTTTTTTCCTTTTCATCGAGATCGCGTTGGGTCGATTGTGCAAGTAGCCTGACCAATTCGCCGCTTTGCGTGATTTCTTTGACCAGTCGGCTGCGGTTGCGCTTTATCAAAACGATAACGCTCTCGGTCATATGATCGTAGAAATGCTTTACCGGATTCGAATAATTGAAATAGGCGATTTCTTTTTTGTGCTTTGAGATGAAATCGTTTACCTCGAACATACTTTCCTCTACCAATTTATCGGAAAGGCGAACGAATTCCCCGATTTTGTAAAGAAAATAACGCTCTTCGTTTTCGAGCACGCCATCACTCCACATTGACATTCCCGCGAGGTCGAGCAGATAATAACGCTCCAGCGGATTGTTGAAAAAACTAAGGTCGAGCGACTCGAGATTGCTCACGGAAACGTTCGAGAATTTCCCGAACCGAAGCGAGGCCTCGAACAAACGTATCAACAACGTATCGTATTGGGATTTGCGCACCTTGGTCTGCAAGGCCAACGAAACGACTCCAATTATGAGTTCTTCGGCGTTCTTGAGATATTTTTCAGGCAGGCTGCCGCTTTCGAGGAATTTCTGGAAGGCGATCACGTCGATGAACAACAAAGCATTGGTCACGATGTGCGAAAAATTTTTGCTGATGATGTTCTCGTTCGTCTGGACGCGCTCGTCTATGATGCTTTCCAGTTGAAGTGACGGAGGCTGTCCGGGCAGGACTTTCTTTAATAAACTAAGTCCTTTGGGATGCATTTCGTCGTAGAACGCAATAGTTTCGGCAACGAACATTTCGCGGTTGTCCACTTTTCTGATTTCCACATATAACCGGTGGAGGATCACAAGCAGCGCCAATTTGGAAACTTCCTCGTCGAGCCAGCCGTGGTTCTCGATCTTGCGACTCGTATAATAAGAGATGATATGGCCGTAGACGAACCCGGTTTTTCTGATCTCGCGATAAAAAACCTCGGCTTCCCCTGTCGGTTGGTCGCTTGACTTGCTGAGCCCGATAAAGTATTTGTCGATCCAGCCGTGTACCGATGGGTTTATCATGCGGCAAAGGTAATTATCAATTAATAATTAGTAATCAATAATTATAGATTGTGGTAAAAAAAAGTCGGAATGTGAGGTCCCGACTTTTCTGGAAATTTCGATATAATTATTTGATGATTCCCGCGCAAGCGATACGTCCGCCGGCGTCTCCTGTCGGCTGGGTGACGAAATCGTCGGCTTTTTCGTGCACGATAAGCCCTTTCCCGACGATATCTTTGGCAGGATCGCCGCATCCGATGCACCATTCCGAGGTGGTCATCGTAATGGTTCCGTTGCCGTCCTGGTCCGCAGGGAAATTGCCGATATCACCTTTGTGGTATTCGCCCTCTCCCCATTTGCCGTGTTTCTTTTTCAGCGGATTCCAGTGTCCGCCGGCAGACGAAGCGTCGTTGGTGGAACAATCTGCTTTTTCATGGATATGGATCGCATGTATGCCTGGCTTGAGCCCTGACATCGTCGCGGTAAAGGTGACTTTCCCGTCTTTCTCGGTGAACGTCGCTTCTCCGGAAACACCGCTATCCAGTTTTTGAGCCAGTCCCACCTTGATCGTTTTGGAAGGCGTGACTCCGGAATCTTGTTTTCCGCCCGATTTACAAGCCACCAATACGGCTAATGCACATGCTGAAAGGAATATTTTTTTCATTGTCATTGTTTTTAGGTCTTTCTCAAAGTTAGGCAATAAAGCGTTGCGGTTTCGTGGCGGTTAACAAGTGTTTAACGCCTTCCAGGTTTGTTTCTGCATAACCTCAGGCAAATCACCATGCGATGGACATGAGATCCAGCTATCTGAAGCGGCGCGTGCAAGTTCAGCCGATAACGTTGCATCGGACGGTTTAAATCCTGTAATGCCCGACAGCGACCACGGTCTAACTTTGCAGAAATACGAACGACATGGCAAAACCCACCATACTTCCCGAACAAACACAGTCGCGTCCCGGCAAAGAATCCAAAATGGCACCGGAACCCGAAATTGTCTATCCCGGATATAAAGGCAGCGCCAAATTAAAAGGAAGCGTCGCCCTTGTTACCGGAGGAGACAGCGGAATCGGGCGCAGCATATGCGTGTATTTCGCCAAAGAAGGCGCACACGTATCCATCGTATATCTCAGCGAAGACAAAGATGCCAAGGACACTAAGAAAATGGTGGAAGCAGAAGGAGTCAAATGCCTGCTCATCAAGGGCGACCTCAAAAGCGAGCGGTTTTGCAAGTCCGCTGTAGCGAGAACGGTCGAAAAATTAGGAAAGTTGAACATCCTCGTAAACAATGCCGCCCAGCAATTTCCAGAATCTGAAATCAAGGATATCAGCAAAAAACAATTGTCCGGGACATTCGAAACCAACATTTTCCCGATGTTTTATCTCGTTCGCGAAGCAGTCGAACACATGGGAAAGGGCGACACCATCATCAATACGACATCGGTTACCGCCTATCGCGGAAGCGAACACCTGCTCGACTATTCCAGCACGAAAGGCGCCATCGTGACCTTTACGCGCTCGCTTTCGACGATGTTGGTTTCCAAAGGCATTCGCGTCAACGGTGTCGCACCCGGCCCGATCTGGACGCCGCTCATCGTTTCCACTTTCGACGACGTCAGCGACTTTGGGTCAGATACGCCCATGAAACGCGCCGGTCAGCCCAGCGAGGTCGGGCCGTCCTACGTTTTCCTGGCGAGCAAGGATGCGAGTTACATTACCGGCCAGATCATTCATGTCAACGGGGGCGAAATGGTGGCCAGCTGATTTGGCCGCCTGCTGCGCACCGCGCTGTTCGCTCAAGCTTTTTCAAAAAAACGTTCGGGCCCGGTTTGGGGCGGCTTCCGTTGGTCGCCGCCCCAAACCGGGCCCGAATGTCGTTTTTTTGCGCAAAGGCTCTCCGCTTCCATCGCTGGCGGAAGGTGTCAAAACGCCATTGTTTAAAATCAGGAAATCCGCTTCTTGTCTATGGACGTAACCCATTCCTGTCGTTTGCACTCGGGACAAATATGAGTATCGGTAGGCGCGATCTGTTCGGTATGTCCGCAAAAACTACAGGAATAAATGCCGTCGGACAGGATCGACCGGTGTTTTTCGGCATAAAGCTCCGGCAGTATCGGCAGCCCGAACCGCACGTCGGCATCGGCATAAAAATAGAGGCTGACCTCTCCCGAGACTTCGATTATCGCCTTTTCGATCTGGCCAAGATGAGAAACGCTTTTGACGCGCATTTCCGCAAAGAACTCGTCATAGCCAAGATTTTCCTTGTTGAAGTTCGAAATCGAGAATTTTCCATCGTTCACGAGGCAGATCGGTTTGCCCTCTATGAGCTGCTCGAATTTTTCGCTTTTGAAAACGAGGTGGGTCGTAATCTTGTACAGGATGATGATGCTTGACAGTACGACCACGGCATTGACGAGCCCAACATCTTTGTAGAACATGGGATCTCCGGCCGCTGAGCCGAAACCGATGATGATCACCAGTTCGAAAACAGATAATTGTTTTACGCCTCTTTTTCCCAGGACGCTGAGCGCGCAAAGGATCACGACGTACATGATGGCGGTACGCAGGACGATTTCCCAGTGGAAGCTCCAGTCCTCGCTTCCGCGAAGGAAGGTTTCCCAATCGAAACCCTCGGATGGTGTTGCATTTTCTTGCATGATGGTCAGTTATTCAAGTTCAAAATACGAAAATTATATGACAGAACATTTTGCAGCTTTTACGGTTTTTACTATATATTTACATAAAATCAAACCTAGATGAAGCTTTACGTAAAGTATGATATAAACCTCGCCTGTAAGGTGATTTTGCAGGAAAAACTCGAAGATTTCGGTATCGAATACGAACTCAAGGAATTAGGTGAAGTAGAAATACGAGGCACGCTGCAACCGGATCTCCAAAAACAGCTGGAAGCGGCTCTCGAGCGCTACGGGATCAGGATCGTGAGCAACCATAAAAATACACTCATCGAGAAGACCAAGGATATCATCATCGAAATGATATACGAAAAGGAAAAGCTTCCGAACACCAATATATCCACCTATTTGGCCGACAGGCTCAACCATAGTTACGGCTATATATCGAACCTGTTCTCGGAAGTCACGTATTCGTCCATCGAGAACTTCATCATCATCCAGAAGATCGAGCGTGCCAAACAACTCATAATCGAAGGAGAACTGACGCTAACGGAAATCTCGTACCAGCTCAATTACAGCAGCGTGGCCCACTTGAGCAACCAATTCAAAAAAACCACGGGCTTGACACCGACCGCATTTCAGCGCATCATTAAAAAGAGGGCAGGGGCGCGTTAGGAATTGTTTAAGGAATAATGTACTTTTATTCCTTCCAAACAAGCCACCGAAAAGATGAAACCTATCAAAACGCGCATACTGCTCGCGGACGACGATGAGGACGATCGCCTGTTTTTTGCAGATGCACTGGAATCCCTGAAAGCCGAGACCGAAATCACTACGGTTCACGACGGCGAAAAGCTCATGGAATTCCTTGAAGATGAAAACAATGAATTGCCCCATATTCTCTTCCTAGACCTGAACATGCCCTGCAAAAACGGATTCGAATGTCTTGACGCGATCCGTCTCAGTGAGCGCCTGAAGCACATGACCGTAGCCATTTATTCGACATCTGCAGAGGAGCGCGATATCGAGACGGCCTTCGTAAAAGGAGCCAATGTCTACATTCGCAAGCCCAGCGACTTCGACAGCCTCAAAAAGGCGTTGACCGACGTGCTCAATGTCAATTGGCAGTTTCACACCGGAGGATTGAACAGGGACACTTTCCTATTCAGTATTTAAATGCCTATGAAATTACGGAAGCTCACATCGCCGTCAACGCTACTGACCGTGGCTTTCGTCATTTCGGTTTTTCTGCTGTTTTTTATAGCGAGCATTTCGTTCAAGCAAATCAGCACGCTCAACCGGACCCAGGAAGCCATCACGTATTCGCTCAACATCCGGGTGGATCTCGAGCGCCTGTTCTCTGAACTCAAGGATGTGGAATCGGCTAACCGCGCCTTCGTGTTGACGGGAGACGAGCGCTATCTCGAACCGTATCGCTACAGTCACGTCAGCATCAACAAATCGCTGTTGGCCATCGGGAACAAAGTAGGCGGAAACAAGCAACGGCAAAAGGAATTCGATGTACTGTACAAACTCATCAACAAGCGATTCGAGACACTTCGCGACAATAAGATACAGGCCAGGAAATACAAAGCGGACGACCCTGAATTCCTCGCGTCGTTATGGCGTGGAAAGATGGTCATGGACCAGATCCGCGTTCAGATAAACCGCATCATTTCACATGAAACCGGTATTCTGGAACGACAGGAAGCGGACCATCGCAACGAGATCACATTCACTCCTTTTACTTCCTCGTTTCTCGTTATCTTTTCGATTGCGATCTTCGTGCTGACGTTTCTTACGCTAAAATCCAATCTCAAGCGCACGGGCTCGCTCAACCAAAAGTTGCGCCTGACCAATAAAACCTTTGAAAACGCCGAACGCATCGGCCAGATCGGGCATTGGCAATATGACCTTGACAGGCAGGAGTTGACTTTATCGGACAACCGCTATCGATTGTTGGGATGCGAAACGGGTGAGTTTGAACCTACGATAGCTGAATTTTTAAGATTCGTGCACAACCAGGATCGCAAAAGGGTAGAGGAATGCTTTCTCAAGTCCAGGAACCTCACGCCATTTGCAGTGAATTACAGGGTCGTTCGAAAGGACAAGAAGATACGCTATTTCAGTACGACGAGCCAGTTGATCGAAACGAAGGACGGCCGCCAGATCATCATCGGCATCGATCGGGATGTGACGACACAGCATCGCAGTACGGCCAAACTCGAGCAACGCAACAACGAACTCAGGGTCAGCAATTCGGAACTCTCGTCTTTCAACCACATCGTAAGCCATGACCTCCAGGAGCCGATGCGCAAAATCCAGATGTTCATTTCGCGCATAGACAACGACGACTTGGAAAAGGTGTCGGATACGTCGCGCAATTACCTTTCGCGCATCCAGTCATCGGCCAACCGCGCCCAAAAACTCATCGATGACCTGCTCGTCTACACGCGCATGAACCGGAACGACAAAAAAGCCGAACCTACCGATCTCAACGAATTGCTCGACAACGCGAAAATCGACATGGCCCAGGCGATAGAGGAAAGGCATGCGCTTATCATTGCGGACAAACTTCCTACGGTAAAAGTTACGCCTTACCAAATCCAGCAGTTGTTCGTAAACCTTATCAGCAACTCGATTAAATATGCTAAGGAAAACGCCAGGCCGGAGATCAACATCACCTATTCGGTAATTGACGCATCCCAGGTCCAGGAAATAAACAAGCCGGGCGGTAAGAAATTCCATCGCATTGTTTTTTCAGACAACGGTATCGGCTTTGAACCGGAATACGAAAAGCGCATCTTCGTGCTTTTCAACAGGCTGCACGACAAGGAAAAATACTCCGGAACGGGAATAGGGCTGGCCATTTGCAAAAAGATGGCGGAGAGTCATGGCGGCTATATTTTCGCGAAGGGCGACCCAGGGAACGGGGCAACTTTTACCGTTTACCTACCGCAATAACTGCTTAAACAGTTCTTAAAGAGGAATATTGCAAGATTACGGAAATATCCTGTAACGGTTAATGCCTCGTATTTTGGGAATTTTGTAAACAACAAATACAAATTACAAATAACTAAATCCCAAACGATGAAAAATTCTTATTTCCTCAGATTGTGCGCACTTTCAATGTTCTGCCTTGGCGCCTTTACACTAACGGTCCAGTCTTGCAACAAAAAAGAAGCCGCTGACACAGAAGAAGTTGCCGAAGAGCAAAACGAAGCCAAATTTGACAATGATTCAACCGGTGTAGAAAACGAAGCAAAGGAAAATGATTCGGATTTCCTTATGAAAGTAGCCGAAGTCGATATGAAAGAGATCGAACTTGGGAAACTTGCCCAGAAGAGCGCTAACGCCGATGTAAAAGCATTAGGTACGATGATGGTGGATGCCCACACGAAATCATCTGCAGAAATGAAAGCGCTTGCCGCAGCAAAAAACATCAGTCTTCCGGCCGGACCAACTGAAGATGTTACCGAAACGGTCCAGGATTTCAACAAGAAAAAAGCTGACGAGTTCAACAAGGACTATGCAGATAAAATGGTAAAAGGGCATGAAGAGACCATCGAGAAATTCGAAAAGTACATCGCTGACGGTACCGATGCGGAAATCAAGGCTTGGGCCGAAAAAACACTTACTGGTCTGAGAACGCATCTGCAACATTCGAAAGATGTTCAGTCGAAATTAAAATAACCACAACCTCAATAACAAATAAGTCTAACTAAAACACACAGAAATCATGGGAAATCTTTTGTACACCATCGCTGTAATCCTGGTAATCCTTTGGGCTATCGGATATTTCGGAGGCTTCGTAGCCGGGAACCTAATCCACATTTTGTTGGTAATCGCGATCATCGTCGTATTGCTCAGAGTAATCCAGGGAAGACGACCACTTTAAGTCACGCTGTAATAATCAACGTCTAATCACTAAAATCAATATCATGAATAAGAATGTATTGGTAGGTCTATTCGCCGGAGTTGCGATTGGCGCTACACTAGGAATTCTGTTCGCACCAGATAAAGGGAGCGAAACACGCAAAAAAATCAAAGATAAAGGAAACGATATCAAAGGCCAGGCGGTGGACAAATACGGTAATATCGTAGATGTCGCCAAAGAAAAGTTCGACGCCGTAAAATCGAAATTCAACGATTTGACCGGAAGAGCTGAACAAACGGCCAACGGAATGGTGGAGAAGGCAAATTCTGCAGTCTAAACCTATCGTTTAAAAACAAGAAAAGGATCGTAGCAATACGGTCCTTTTTTTTTGTTGTGATCTGACGCTTTATGAAGGAAAATTCGGAGACGGTAAATTACAACAATTCAATCCGATCCAATCGCGATAATGGGGAATTTTTTGATTGATTTCATGCGAAAACTACCAAGAAAAATTTTAGTTTGTCCATGATTTTTCGTTCAAATAAAATCCTGTAACAAATCAAAAAAATCGTGTAACGAATCCGCTTTGGAATAGATGCATCTTTGTCATGTAGATCATCATAAAGATTCAAGGGACTACAATAAATGTTTGTTTGGTTTTTGCAGGATGTATACTATTACTCTCTAAATAATATACTCATGCAAGTTAAAAGCGGCCGCTTCCTCAAAGGCCGCTTTTTTAATTTATTGAAGTCGCCAAAGCACTAAGTTCGCCTATTTAATACTTACAATTGCCGGTTTAGGAACGCATCGCAAAAATCGCCTGACGATCCAATGTAATATCGGCATGTCATCAACTACATCTATTTGCTCTTTTCCCCGACAAAATAATCGCTCTGCAACTTGAACATTACGTTGAACGTCGTCAGTGACCCGTAAATGCGTGTGATATACTGTTGCAGTTCGACCTTCTCGGAATTGTCAAGATTGCTTGCGTTTATTTTTTGTTCCATGACGCGCAGTCGGTCGCGGACCATGACGATTTTGTTGAAGAACGTATCGATCGGGACATCTTTGCCCTGCACGCCGTTTTGGCCGGGTTCGAGCTTTAGGTTGCCGCCTTTCCATTTGTCGGCAATCGGTACGGTCTCGGTTACATCGCTCCATTTGCGCAGGATCGACTTCAACGATTTTTCGACGTCGAAGAAGCTCACCGTGTCGACTTCGTTTTCCGAAGCTTCAATCACATCGAAAGTGTCGTCAAGCGCGATGGTTTCCAATCCGCCTTCAATAAACGTAACCCAATATTCTTTGGACGAAACATTGGTCACGACACCTTTTCCATATTCAGGATGGTTGATGCGCGACCCGATTCCAAGTAATTTCATAATAGTAGTTTTTAATCGGGCTAAAAATAAGCAACCGGGACGGAATTTCCATAGCTGTCCCTGACTCCGAATGGTTAAAATCCGTAAATTTAATTGACAACACAAACTCATCGAATATGAAAAAACTGATTCTTTTCTCCATCTTCGCCTTAATGGCATCATGCAAAAGCAAACAACCAGCTGAGCCTCAGTTCACGAAATCCGGCGCGCTCGACGGAAACTGGGTATTGGAGTATGTCTCGGGAGGCGATTTGGGAACCCTTTATCCGGGAAATCCCCCGACGTTGTTTATCGACCTGAAAGAGAATCGCGCTTCAGGGAAAAACGGGTGTAATAATTATTCCGGGCCGATCACCGTGGTTGGGAATAAGCTCAATTTCAGCGAAAATATGATTACCACTAAAATGTTCTGTCCAGGCGACGGCGAAAAAACGTTCATGGGCGCGATCCAAAAGGTAAACGCTTACGACATCTCTACAGACGGTAAACTACAGCTGATGGCGGGTGATATGGCGATCCTGCGTTTCGTAAAAAACTAAAGCGCCCCGGGAACCAGGACGCTTCAACTTAACTAAACTATTATTAACAACTATTTTCGTGGCGGCATCTTTTGTCTCAACTTAGGTTTGGCAGAAGATGCCGTTTCTTTTAAAAAGGATATCCGTTGGCCGAAACGACTTTTTGTGCAATCGTCTCGCGAAGCGCCACGACGTTCGGCATGTTGGCGTACTTCGTGAAACGGCGCAATCCCATCATCATGATGCGTTGCTCGTCCCCTTCGGCAAAAGAAGCGATTCCTTCTTTCCCTTTGCTTTGGACGATATCGACCGCTTTGTAGAGATAAAGTTGCGCAGCTGCGATTTGCCCTTCAGCGGCGTCTTTCCCAACCGATTTTACGAGTTTCTCCGTTCTCAGTATCGTCGATTCGGCTAGATAGATCTCGATCAGGATATCGGCCGCAGCCATTAGCAATTGCTGATGGGAATCGAGTTCGGGGCCGTACTTCTGGACCGCGCCTCCGGCTACCATCAAAAACGTCTTTTTCAGCTTGGCGATGATTTCTTTTTCTTCGCTGAACAATTCCGCAAAATCCGGAGTGTTGAAATCCGGAATTCCCATGAGTTCTTCCTGTACTTTCATTGCCGGACCAAGTAGATCGACGTGCCCTTTCATGGCTTTCTTGATGAGCATGCCAACCGATAGCATACGATTGATTTCGTTCGTGCCTTCGTAAATCCTTGAAATACGGGCATCTCTCCAGGCCGATTCCATAGGCGTGTCTTCCGAAAAGCCCATTCCGCCAAAAATCTGGATGCCTTCGTCTGCACAATTCTGGACGTCTTCCGAAACCGCGACCTTGATGATCGAACATTCTATCGCATATTCCTCAACGCCTTTCAACTCGGCTTCCTGATGTCCGGCTCCGGCCGCCTCACGCGCTTCGATCCTGGTTTGGATGTCGTGTGCCGCGCGATACGTGGCGCTTTCGCCAGCATAACAATTTGCCGCCATTTCCGCCAATTTTGCCCGAATTGCGCCGAATGACGCGATTGGAGTATTGAACTGCACACGGTCGTTTGCATATTTTGCCGCCTCCGAAGTGATACGGCGTTGTGCGTCAAGACAAGCCGCACCCAACTTGATGCGTCCGACGTTCAGCGCATTCATGGCGATCTTGAAGCCGTTTCCGCGTTCGGAAAGCATGTTTTCTACCGGAACTTTGGTTTCGTTGAAAAAAACTTGTCGTGTCGAAGAGGCGCGAATTCCGAGCTTGTGTTCTTCCTCACCCAAGGTAATGCCATTCGACAGATCATTTTCGACGATGAACCCGGTGATGTTTTTGTCGTCTTCGATACGCGCAAAGACGATGAAAAGCGAACAGAAACCGGCGTTCGAAATCCACATTTTCTGTCCGGTTATCGAATAATATTTTCCATCGGCGGACAAAACGGCTTTGGTCTTACCGGAATTGGCATCCGATCCCGCTCCCGGTTCGGTCAGGCAATAAGCGCCGAACCATTCTCCAGAGGCAAGTTTAGGCACGTATTTTTTCTTCTGTTCTTCGGTTCCGTATAGCGTAATGGGCATCGTCCCGATCCCGGTGTGTGCGCCGAAAGCCGTCGAAAAGGATCCCGTCGCTCCCGAAATGTAGTCACAGACCAGGACCGTATCGACGAATCCCAGGCCGAGCCCACCGTATGCCTCGGGGACGGAAACACCCAAAAAGCCCATTTCACCCGCTTTGCGCATCGAGGCTTCGGTATATCCGTAATCTTTTTTTTCGAACTTTTCTTTTTGCGCCCAAAGTTCCTTGTCGGTGAATTCTTTCACGGAATCCCGCATCATGCGTTGCTCTTCGGTAAAGTCTTCGGGTGTAAAAATGTCCTCGGACCTGGTTTCCTTTGTTAGAAACTGCCCGCCGCGGGTTACGTCTTTTTCGATTGCTGTTTCCATTTTATTTTGTTTGGCGGTCTCGCTTTGCTCGACCGGATTAGTTTTTCGTCTGGCGGCCTCGCTGCGCTCGGCCTGGTTTTTTTTGACGCGAAATCTTAACGGTTTGTTCCGTCTGGCGGCCTCGCCGCGCTCGGCCTGATTTGCCAGGGGCACTTGATCGCTTTAGCCGCGAATTCGCGAATTAGGACCGAATGTCATGGGTTGACATTAGAGGACTTCGTAAATCCCTGCCGCGCCTTGTCCGGTTCCGACGCACATCGTCACGATTCCGTACTTGTCGCCGCGGCGTTTCATCTCGTCAAATAATTGAACCGACAATTTCGCGCCCGTACAACCTAACGGATGGCCAAGTGCGATCGCGCCTCCGTTTACGTTTACAATTTCAGGATTGATCCCAAGTTCGCGTATGACGGCAAGTGATTGTGAGGCGAAGGCTTCGTTCAGTTCGAACAACTGGATGTCTTCCAATTTCATGTCGGCTTGCTTCAATGCTTTCGGAATGGCCTTGACAGGGCCGATGCCCATAATTCTCGGTTCGACTCCAGCAGAAGCGAAACTCACCAGGCGCGCGATAGGTTCGAGGTTGAGTTCTTTGACCATTTCTTCGCTCATGACCATTACAAACGCGGCCCCATCGCTCATTTGGGATGAAGTTCCTGCCGTGACCGATCCATCTGAGGCGAAGACAGGTTTCAGTTTGGCGAGTGCCTCCCGGGAAGTGTCGGCTCTCGGGCCTTCGTCTTTGCTCACCGTGTACGTTCTCGTGGCTTTTTTACCGCTTTCGTCCACGTAGTTTTCCTCGATGGTGATCGGGACGATCTGTTTGTCGAATTTCCCTTCGGCTTGCGCCTTCAACGCCTTTTGGTGCGATTGGAATCCGAACTCGTCCTGGTCTTCACGGGAAACTTTGAATTGCGTGGCGACCGCTTCTGCGGTCAATCCCATTCCCCAGTAATAATCCTCGTGACCGTTTTTGGCCAGCGCATAATCGGGGACGGGCTTGTAGCCGCCCATCGGGATAAAACTCATGCTTTCGGCCCCGCCCGCTATGATGCAGTCGGCCATTCCGGACTGGATCTTAGCCGTTGCCATTCCGATCGTCTCCAATCCCGAAGCGCAGTAACGGTTGACGGTCACACCTGGAACATCATCCACTTTCAATCCCATGAGTGAGATCAATCGGGCGAAGTTGAGGCCTTGTTCGGCTTCGGGCATGGCATTTCCCACCATGACGTCGTCGATTCGTTTTTTGTCAAGCTGGGGCAACTCGTTCATCATGTGTTGGATGGTTTCAGCCGCCAGCTCATCTGGTCTTTTGAATCGGAAAACACCTTTTGGGGCTTTTCCGACTGCGGTTCTATAGGCTTTTACGATATATGCGGTTTTCATTTACAACTGGAATTTAATTTCTCAAAGGTTTGCCTTTCGTCAACATAAACTGGATGCGTTCCAGCGTTTTCCTCTCGGTACAAAGCGACAAAAATGCCTCGCGCTCCAAATCGAGCAGATATTGTTCCGATACGAATGCCGCTTCGGACAAGTCGCCACCGGCCATGACGTAAGCCAGCTTGTTTGCGATTTTCTTGTCGTGTTCGGAAATATAATGCCCGGCTTCCATGCTGTCGGTTCCCACCATGAACATTCCCAAGGCTTGTTTCCCGAGGACTTTCACGTCTTTGCGGCGGATAGGTTGGGTATAACCGGCTTCGGCGAGAAGCAATGCGTGCTTTTTTGCCTCGGCGATCTGTCGGTCGCGATTCACGACAATCACATCTTTGCCTTTCTGCAGAATTCCGGTGTCGTAGGCTTCATAAGCTGAAGTCGAGACTTTCGCCATTGCCACTGCCAGAAAATATTCCTGGAGCACGTTGAGCTCTACATCATTTTTGTGGAACTGGTCCGAAGCGCGCAAGGCCATTTCCTTCGATCCACCGCCTCCGGGAATCACACCGACGCCGAATTCGACCAATCCGATATACGTTTCGGCGGCAGCCACGACTTTGTCGGAATGCATGCTAAGTTCGCATCCGCCTCCGAGCGTCATACCGTGAGGCGCCGCCACGACCGGGATAGACGAATACCGCAGTCGCATCATCGTATCCTGGAATTGCTTGATGGCGAAGTTGAGCTCGTCGTATTCCTGCTCTACGGCCATCATGAAGATCATGCCGATGTTGGCCCCGACCGAGAAATTCGCGCCTTGGTTTCCGATGACGATGCCCTGAAAGTCCTTTTCGGCCAAGTCGATGGCTTTGGTGATGCCCTGGATGACTTCTCCTCCAATCGTATTCATTTTTGAGTGGAACTCGAGATTGAGGATGCCATCGCCCAAATCCTGTATCGTCGCGCCCGGATTGCTCCAAACTTTTTTGTTTTCACGTATGTTGTTCAGGATGATGAAGGCTTCCTGCCCGGGAATTTTTTGCTGTGTTTTCGACGAAATGTCGTAGGCGTAAGTCGCACCATCCTTGACGGCATAGAACGATTTGTTTCCCGACGCGAGCATGTCGTCGACCCACGAAGCATAGGTCAGGTTTTCGGCTTTGATAAGTTCGATGCCCTTTTCTATGCCGATGGCGTCCCAAATCTCGAACGGGCCGTTTTCCCATCCGAAACCAGCTTTCATCGCATCGTCTATCTTGTACGGATTTTCCGTGATTTCAGGGATTCGGTTGGAAACGTAGGCGAACATTCCTGCGAAATTCTTGCGGTAGAATTCCCCTGCCTTGTCTTTTCCGGTGATCAGAACCTTGAATCGGTCGATCGGTTTTTCTATCGTTTTCGTCAATTCCAACGTGGCGAACGACGCTTTTTTATTCGGACGATATTCCAACGTATCCAAATCCAAAGTCAGGATGTCCTTGTCGACTTTTTTATAGAAACCTTGCCCAGTCTTGCTTCCGAGCCATTTGTTTTCGATCATCGTGGATACGAACTCGGGAAGCTTGAACAGTCCGTGGGCTTCATCGTTCGGAACGCCTTCGTATAGGCCGTTTGCGACGTGAACCAACGTGTCCAGGCCGACGACGTCTACCGTTCGGAACGTTGCCGATTTCGGTCGTCCGATGACCGGGCCGGTCAATTTGTCGACTTCTTCGACGGTCAATCCCATTTCCTTTACGAGGTGGAAAAGCGATTGTATGCCGTAAATCCCGATGCGGTTCCCGATGAACGCAGGCGTATCTTTGGCAACCACTGAGGTTTTCCCAAGAAATTTTTCGCCGTACTCATTGAGGAAGGAAAGTACTTCCGGCGATGTTTTAGGTCCCGGAATGATTTCGAACAGTTTGAGGTAACGCGGCGGATTGAAAAAATGGGTGCCGCAGAAATGTTGCTGGAAATCCTCGCTTCGGCCTTCGCTCATGAATTGGATCGGAATCCCGGAAGTGTTCGAAGTAACCAGTGTGCCTGGTTTGCGGTATTTTTCTATTTGCTCGAATACAAGTTTTTTGATGTCGAGCCTTTCCACGACGACTTCGATGATCCAATCGGCATCAGACAGTTTCGCCATGTCGTCGGTGGTATTCCCGGTTGAGATCCTGCTGGCGAATTTCTGGTGATAGATAGGCGAAGGTTTCGATTTGAGCGCGTTCTGCAAATGTTCGTTGACGATACGGTTGCGAACGGATTTGCTCTCGAGCGTCAATCCTTTTTTGGTCTCGCTTTCGGTCAAATCCTTCGGAGCGATGTCCAAAAGCAGTACTTCAACGCCAATGTTGGCGAAATGGCAGGCGATTCCCGAGCCCATGATGCCCGAGCCTACGACGGCCACTTTCTTGATAGTCCTTTTCATTTTAGTTGTTCGGTTGTATTGAAAATATTTTTTTCGGTGATGAGTTCGTTTATGGCTTCGGCGACCTCGGCGAAATGCCGCAATTTTTCGTCACCTACTTTCTGGCGGACGATGTTGTTGAACTGCAATACGGTATTTTTGGAAAGTTCGCGTTTTTCGCGACCGAAATCCGTAAGGTAGATCAAGACGCCGCGTCCGTCCTCAGGGTTCGGCCGACGCTCAATCAGGCCTTTTTCCTCCATCGATTTCAACGTCCGGGTAAGGCTTGTGGCCTCCATACCCATTTTTGGGCCCAAAGCCGTCGAAGGTGTCCCTTCCTCACGATCCATGCTCAGCAGGGCGAATCCCGTGGCCATCGTCGCTCCGTATTTGTTGGCTTCTTCGTTGTACATTCTCGAGACGGCTTGCCATGTGGCGCGAAGGATGTAGTCTATTGTTTTGTCTTTCATGTCGGGCGAGTGGAATCCAAATATAATAAAAAGTAGTATGCATGCATAATAAATTATCGTAAAATTTTGTGTCTGATGTGGCGATGATGTGTACGGTTCGTGTCAGGACTACATCAAATTTGATAATTTTAAAGATTTCAAACCAACACCTTTCAAGATGATCAAAGCCATTGCGCGGGCTGTCGCATTTCTTGTGCCTATGCTTGCGATTTCACAACAACAAACGTATTGCAACCCTGTCAACATCGATTACGGGTACACGCCTCATGAGAATTTTACTTCTTGGGGAAAACACCGCGCCACGGCCGATCCGGTCATCGTAAATTACAAAAACGACCTCTATCTCTTTTCCACGAACCAAGGCGGATATTGGCAAAGCGCCGACATGCTCAATTGGAAATTCCACAAAAAAAGTTTCCTGAGGCCGTGGAACGATACCAAAGATGACCTGTGCGCACCCGGAGTTGGCATCGTTGGCGATACGATGGTGGTTTTCGGAAGCACTTACACCAAGACATTTTCGCTTTGGGGAAGTACGGATCCTGCGAGCAACAAGTGGTTCGTGATAAAAGATTCACTTGCCATCGGCGGTTGGGATCCCGGTTTTTTTACAGATGACGACGGTAAATTTTACATGTACAACGGCTCGAGCAACAAGCATCCCGTTTTTGGCGTCGAGATGGACCGCAAAACCTTTGAACCCATCGGCAGCCGTCGCCCAATGTATTTTCTGGAGGATTGGCGCTACGGATGGCAGCGTTTCGGCGAACACATGGACAATACTTTCCTCGATCCGTTCATTGAAGGTGCCGATATGACCAAACACAACGGCAAATACTATTTCCAGTACGGAGCGCCGGGAACCGAATTCAGCGGTTATGCCGACGGTGTAGTCGTGGCCGACACGCCTTTGTTTGACCTGGAACCGAACGTGGTACCACAATCCGATCCGTTGAGTTTCAAACCCGGCGGATTCAACCGCGGAGCAGGTCATGGCGGATCGTTCAAGGACAGATTCGGGCAGTACTGGCATGTATCGACGACGATTGTGTGCGTGAAAAACACTTGGGAGCGCCGCATCGGAATCTGGCCGACAGGATTTGACAAAGACGATGTCATGTGGTGTAATACGGCGTTTGGCGATTATCCGCAATATGCGCCGGAGGCCAGGAAAAACGGCAAAACTTTTCCCGGATGGATGCTGCTGAACTATAAAAAGCCGGTAACCGTTTCCTCGACCCTCGGTAGTTTTTTTGCCAACAATGCCAACGACGAAAACATCAAGACGTATTGGAGCGCGAAAACCGCCGGCAAAGGGGAGTGGATCGCCACTGATTTAGGGCAGAAATCCACCGTGAACGCCATTCAAATCAATTATGCCGACCAGGATGTGGAATTCCTTGGGAAGCAGACCGGAATCTATCATCAATATCGGATACTTTGCTCTGACGATGGGAAAAAATGGAAAGTCCTCGTCGATAAAAGCAACAACAAAACCGACGTTCCCCACGATTATATCGAATTGCCAAAATCCATCCAAACACGTTACATCAAACTCGAGAACATCCATATGCCGACCGGAAAATTCGCGATTTCAGGATTGCGTGTCTTCGGAAACGGAAACGGGGCCAAACCGGATAAGGTTCGCCAATTGATCGTACTCCGAACCGAGAAAGACAAACGGAGCGCCTACATAAAATGGGAACCGGTCGACAATGCGTTCGCCTACAATTTGTATTATGGGACGGCTCCGGACAAATTGTACAGCTGCATCATGATACACGATTTCAACGAGTATTGGCTCAAGACGATGGACTTGAAGAAAACGTATTATTTTTCGATCGAAGCCATTAATGAAAACGGCGTTTCGGAAAAGACGGCCGTAATAAAAGTGGAGTGATACGCAACAACGATCTTTACAAAGCTATGGAATCAAGGATAAGACGTTAGCCGCGAATTTGCGAATTTAGTCGGGGAGATCAAGATTCGCGAGTTCGCGGTTATGTCAAGAGAGGACAGCGATTCGCGTTGTGTAAATCCGATAGCTGCCGCAAACCGCGCGAATCTACAAAACGCTTTAAGTGCTTAGCATTACTCGTTTCTGGATCCGTAAATCTTTTGGTACAAATCCTTGTATTTTTCCAGAATATTCTTGCGCTTGAGTTTTAACGTCGGCGTAAGCTCGCCACCGTCGATCGACCAAATTTGTGGCGTCAGTTCGATTTTTTTGACTTTTTCCCAATTCCCGAACTTGTCGTTCATTTTTTCGACTTCTTCCCAGATGCGCTGTTTGACGGCTTCATTACAAACAATGTCTTCATTGTTCTCGCCGATTTCGAGCTTGTGGATACGCGCCCAATCCTTTACGAACGCAAAGTTTGGCTGGATGAAAGCTGCCGGCATCTTTTCGCCTTCGCCTATGACCATGACCTGCTCGATAAAACGCGATTGTTTCATGGCATTTTCAAGCAACTGAGGCGCGATGTATTTTCCGCCGGAGGTTTTGAACATTTCTTTTTTGCGATCCGTGATCTTGAGGAAACCCTCGCTGTCGATCTCGCCTATATCACCCGTGTGGAAATAGCCGTCGGTGATGACCTCGGCGGTTTTCGCGTCGTCCTTGTAATAGCCCATCATGATATTGGGGCCTTTGCAAAGTATTTCGCCATCCTGGGCAATCTTGACCTCGATATTCGGGATCGGTTTCCCGACGGTTCCAATTTTGAACTGCCTGTCGCGGATGCAGTTCACGGCGATCACAGGAGACGTCTCGGTAAGGCCGTAGCCTTCCATGACGGGAATATCAGCTGCAGCGAACATACGCGCCAAACGCGGCTGCAATGCGGCACTTCCCGAAACCATAAGGCCGAGTTGTCCACCAAGGGCTTCTTTCCACTTGCTGAAGATGAGCTTGCGCGCCCATTTGAGCTGGAATTCGTACCACCATCCGTTTTGTCCGTAAGGCTTGTAGCATTCGCCAAGTCCGATGGCCCAAAAGAAAAGCTTGTATTTGATTCCGGTAAGCTCGGAACCTTTGGCGTGGATCTTTTCGTACACCTTCTCGAGAAGGCGCGGCACGACCGTCATCACGTTGGGTTTTACTTCCTGGATGTTTTCACTGATTTTGTCTATCGATTCGGCGAAGTAGATCCCGACGCCGTAATATTGGTACAGGTAGACGACCATGCGCTCGAAAATGTGGCAGATCGGAAGGAAGCTCATCGCACGCGACTTACCGGCTTCGAACGGGATTCGTTTCTCGCTGCCAAGCACATTTGAAACAATGTTATCGTGCGAAAGCATGACGCCTTTTGGTTTGCCGGTGGTGCCTGACGTATAAATGATCGTGGCAAGATCATCTGCTTTGATCGCGTCTTTCCTGGCTTCGACTTCAGGTTGGTTGCTCTCGTCTTTCCCAAGCTCGAGAAGTTCCGACCAGTTCTTACAACCTGAAATCTGTTCGATGCAATAGACTTGTTTGAGTTTCGGAAGATTGTTGCGGATGGCGTTTACCTTCGACAATACTTCGTCGTTCGAAACGAAGCAATACGTGGCTTCGCAATGGTTCAGGATATACTCGTATTCTTCCTCGGAAATCGTCGGGTAAACCGGAACGTTCTGAGCGCCCGTTTGTTGGATGCCGATGTCGAGGATATGCCATTCCGTGCGGTTATTGTGTGAAATCACGGCGATTTTGTCGTCTTTCTGCACGCCTATCCTCAACAGCGCCCGAGAAATTGCATTGGCTTTTGCGAGATATTCTTGTGTGGAAGTCTTGATCCAATTGCCGTCCTGTTTGGTAACGAGCGAATCCTCACGGCTATAGTGTTTGAGTTGGTGGTATGGAAAGTCGAAAAGTCGTTTGATATCGGACATTGGTGTTTGTTTTCTGCAAATTATTAAAAAAAGCCGTGCGAAATCCTCAATGAACTGGTAAAATTCGCGGTCTGGAAGTACGCCTTGTACGGCGTTCCGCTACCAGAACAGCAATAGTAATGAGGCGACGAGACTGCCTTGAATCATAAGGATCGTATAAAATAGGAGAAAGCGCCAAAGGAGTTCCCACCACCTGTACTTTTCGCTACTGGCGTTGGCATAGACATATACCGGGAAAAAAATAATCAGGGCAGCGACAACGACTGAAAGTATTTCAAACAACGCATATCCGGTCTTTTCCGCTAAAAACGAGAACAGGATGGCCGGGAACGAAAGCAACGTAGATCCCAACAGGCAAATGCCCGCGATGATGAAATGTTCGGCGAGATTCAGGTGGAGCCTGTCCATGATGCCATAACCGTTGAACGCTATGAATGGAATCATCCCGACGATGAACCATTTGAGGTTGTCGATCAGGAAGGCAAAGACCGTCGGGATTTTTTCATCGGTATGAGGCAGATAGCCATCGAGAAAATGGGAGACCGAAAAACTCAAACCTAGCGCAAGCAACGTCAGATAGAACACGTTGTAGTAGCGAACGCGTTTGCCCGATATGTAGTCCAGGGCGGCCTTGCCAGGGCGCGTGAACGTTTCTTTCGTTGTAAAAAGGATGCCGCGGTCGAGATGCCATACGCCATGCACAAGATCGTGCAGAAAAAAACTCTTGAAATCGATGCGGTGAGTATTGGTTCGTTGGCCGCACACTTCACAAAAATTTTTCGAGACAGGATTGTCGCAATTCAGGCAGGTCGGGTGTTCCATATCGGGTCGGTTGGCGCTAAAATAGCAAAACGAATAAAATGTAAGGCGTTACTTCCAAAAAAAAATCCATGAAAGTGTGACTTTTAGGATTGGGGAAGCTTGTTTTTTACGGATGGAAAATTTCGGATGGTGTCGCAAAGCGCTTTCCCAAAAGCCGTCGCGGTGTCGTAGTCGAGGTGGGATCCGTCGAAAGTAGGGAATTGATAGCTTTTGGCGTAGTTGAGATACGACGCCCCGCTTTTGGCGACCTGCTGCAATTCGCTGTCGAAATTTTGCCAGTAGGCGTCCTCGATCCTGTTGACGTTCGCGCTCGACGGCATGCGCAACAAGACGACCGTTCCGTGTTTCTTCAGGAAGGACACGGTTTTTTTTAACTGTTGCATCCTGAACCCGGAAGGTTTCCAAATTTTGGACTGTTGCCGGAACAAACCCTCGTGATGGTGATGCAACGCAGCGCGTTCGCGTTCGTCGTTCGGGACGTTATGCTCTTCGTACCATCCGTCTTCGTGCAGGCGTGAGGCTTGTCTGAAAACCGCCTTGAAATGGAAGTTGTTGAAATTGCGCAAAAAATACTCCGGATTGGGTTTCATGTTCGGAAAACGCATGTTGTGAGGCGCCATGTCCGATTCGAAAAACACACCGTTTTCTACCTCGTCACCCGGCCGTTCGGACAACATCCAGGGGCTTACCGATAAAATAAAGAGGCCGTTTTTAGTGTCGGGATCGAGCTTGCGCCTGATGCTTTCGAGATAGCAGCTTCCGTAAACGGCCTGCGACATCGTGAAACTGTAATTGAACATCGGCAGCTCGAATTGCCCTTTCAATTGTTCGTCGAACAGGGCCGGACGTAACCCTGACAGGCTTTTGGAATCCCCGGTAATGAGAGAATGTTGGGCCGGTGTCGTGAATTTCCCGTAGAAGTAATCGACATACTGTCCGAATTGCGACATAAAAAGCGTCATCAGCGCGACGACCGCGATAACGAAAACTCCGAGTTTAAGGAAAAATGCCTTCATCGCCTAAAAATTAAAATAGATGAACTGGTCGCTGACGACGCCAAAAATCACAATGCAAAAGAAAATCGCGAGATAGGCCAGGAACCGGACTGCAAAACTGCGGTTGTCGAAAATCCTGAATTTTCCGGGCAGGAATTCGTCCCTGAAATCGGAAAGCATCAGCAACGCCAGGAATCCGAGTCCTATCGTAAGATTCGAAAAGTCGACGTACGGATTTCCGTGGTCGGATACCAATTTGGCGAACACGGTAAACGATTCCGAAAGGGTAGAAGAACGCGCGAAAACCTGGGAAATGGCGAACAGCGAAAACGTAAAAATACACGAAAGCGCTATAAACCAGGCTTGCTTGCCAAGACCGAACCGGTGTCGGAAATCAGCCCTTGATTTGACCGTGTACGCCTCGACGCTCAAAAAAATGCCCTGCAACAATCCCCACGCGACAAAAGTCAGCGAAGCTCCGTGCCAAATCCCACTGATCAAAAAGGCGAGCAACAGTGCGATCACGATGCCCCATTTACCGTGTTTGCGGAACGAGAACGACAAAGGCGTGTAGATGTAATCGGTAATCCAGGTGATCAGCGAAATATGCCAGCGCCTCCAGAATTCGGACATGGAAACCGAAAAAAACGGCCTCCTGAAGTTCATCATCACGTTGAATCCCATCGCTTTGGCAGCGCCGATGGCAATTAGGGAATACCCGCCCAAATCGCCATAAAGCTGGAAAGGGTAAAGCGTCATCGCAATAAGATACGAACTTCCGTTATGGCTTGCCGTATCGGAATAAACTTCGTCGATATAGATACCGAGGCGGTCGGCCACGACAAGTTTCATGAAATAGCCCCAAAGCATGAGTTTTAGCCCTTTGGAGAGATTGGAAGCGGCCAGTTTTTCGGGCGAGCGGAACTGAGGCAGCATGTTCCCGGCTCTTTCGATAGGGCCAGAAAGGACGAGCGGAAAAAACGAGACAAACAGTGCTACGATGCCAATGTTTTTTTCGGCTTCGAGTTCTTCATTATAGACATCGATCGTGTAGCCGATGGCCATGAACGTGTAAAACGAGATTCCCACCGGAAGCAGCCAATGGTTGTCCGGCAAGGGATACGACAGGTTGAGACCGGCCATGAGTTGCATGACTTCCCGGTTTATCGTCTCGAAGTACTTGAAGAAAAAAAGCGGCAGTAAAATCAAAACGACGTTGCACCACATGAGTTTGCGCTTGCGGTCATCGTTCGGCGTGGCATCCATCAGGCGCGTGAAAGCGTAGGTAGACAGCGTGATGCCGGCCGTGAGCAGCAGGAAAATCGGTTTGGTGTTCAGGTAAAAATAATAACTGGCCACCAAAAGTGTGATATAACGATATCTGGCCGGCGTCAGATAAGACAGCACGCAAACCAGCGGAAAAAAAACAAAAAAGTGAAGCGACGTAAAAACCACGCCTTACAGTTTTGAAGCGATGATCTCGATCATATCGCCAACGTTCTTCATTTTGTTGAGTTCCTTCAGTTTGAAAGTGATACCGAACGACTTCTCGACCTCGCTGATCAGGATCATGTGCGTGAGCGAATCCCATCCATCGACGTCGCTTGCAGTCAGCGATTCGGTTATCGAAAGCCCCGGCTTGTTGAATACGGTTGGGAAAATGGTGTTTAGTTTTTCAGTGATTTCAGATCGGTTCATATCCGGTAGCGGTATTTAATTTCATTAACAATTTGGTGTCGCTTGGCATATAAGCGTTGATTTCAGGATGTATGGCTGTTTTTTGGGCAACGGTAGCGAAACCGTATTTTTCGTAAGCCCGGATCGCCGCAGCGTTATTTCCGAAAACCTGGATATAAACGTGCTGATCGCCAGTGCGAAGTTCGGAAATCTTCCCGTCGAGCAATCGCTTTACCAAGCCTTTTCCGCGCGCGGCTTCGGTCACGTAAACCAATCCGACCTGTATGCTTCCCGCCTCGTATTCCATATGCAATTCCGAAATTATCGGTCCTAGTCGAATCGCCTTCTCGAAATTGTCTTTCGGAAGCGTATGGCGCAACAGGTTTCCTTTGAGAATCGACGATGCAATGCCATCGGCAGCCTCGATCCAACAGCAAACGGCCCCGACGGCTTTTCCATCGGATTCGGCAATCAGGAATGCTTCCGCAGAAAATTCGCAGTGTTCAATCTCTTCGTCGAGCATTTGGATGATGTAATCTTTAGCCTTTTCTTCGGCAATACCGAAAATCGTCGTGTAAGTCAGGGTTTGGCCGCCGCTTTTTTCGGCGTTGATGATGGTTTCCGCCAAAAACGGGTAATCGGTCGGGCCGGCTTTCCTCAATAGTATCTCCATCAGTTCAACATCGCTTTTAGTTTGTTGCGGTCGACTTTTCCGTTGGTGTTGATTGGGAAAACGTCCTGAAGCACCACTTTTGCCGGCACCATATAAGAAGGTAATTTCGACTTGAGATAGCTGGAAAGCGTTTCGTTTACATCGGCGGCGCTTTCTACGAACAGCACGAGTTCCGTATTGCGCATCGCATTTTCGACAGGGATCACAACAGCGTTATGTCCGCCAAGAAATTCCCGGCAATGGAACTCTATTTCACCCAATTCGATGCGATAACCTTGTATTTTGACCTGGTAATCGAGCCTGCCGTAATACATGATGTCGCCATCCGCATCGAAATAACAAACGTCCCCGGTCTTGTAAAAACGTCGCGTTTCACCGTTTAGCTCGAGGTTCAGGAACGCCTCGGCATTCTTTTCAGGGTTGTTCCAGTAGCCCGGCGTGAGCTGAGGGCCTGCAATACACATTTCGCCTTTTTCGCCTTCCGGAAGGATTTCTCCATCCTCGCCGAGCATCACGGCTGTGATTCCGTCCATTGGTTTCCCGATCGAAAGCATGCCGTTGAGTTCTTTGGCGGAAGCGATTCTTGGCATTTTATAATACGTGCAATAGATCGTGGCTTCGGTCGGGCCGTAAAAATCGAAAATTTCGGCATTCGGGACACATTTCGCCCATTCCGATATCAAGTCTAGCGGAGACGCTTCGGCGGTCATGATCACATAACGCATCGAGGGAACGTCGATCTCATCGAAATACGGACGCAGGAAACGCACCATCGACGGGGCCATCGCGCCAAATGTCAGTTGATGATCGTCAAGCAAGCCGAACACATAACTGTATTTTATCTGGTCATGCGGAATCGTATAGACGCAGGCGCCCCTGGTAAGCGGTACCAAAAACGACTGTACCGAAACGTCAAACGTAAGGTCGAAACACTGCAGGCAACGATCCGAAGCGTCGATGGCAAAACCGGCCTTCCAGAACGCGGCCATGAACGCGCCCACGTTTCCGCGCGTGATGGCGACGCCTTTGGGTTTTCCCGTACTTCCGGAAGTGAACAGAATATAGGCAAGGGAATCGTCGGAAACTTCGGTAAAATCGAAGTCGGATGCGGCTTCGGGAAGATCCGAGGTCGTGACCTGGTGGACATATTCCGCTTTGCCGTCGGAATTCAGCAGCAACGTGATCCCCGCCTGTCCGGCTATATCGAGATTGCGCTCCAGCGGTTGCATCGGATGCAAAGGCACATAAGCAAGTCCCTCGAACCAAACGGCAAAAATGGAGGCGTAGGTTTCCAGGTCATCGTTGGCCACGATCCCGATGCGGTTTCCGGTTTGCTGGTCTTTGAGCACCGAACGGATGCTCGAGATCTTTTTCCCGAAATCCGAATACGAATAAAAGGTTTCCCCGATGCAAAACGCATTTTGGGCAGCGGACGAAACCAGGCAATCGCGCAAAGGGTCAAGTATGTGCTTGCGGAACATATATTTTTTTGTTTGCAAATATAATGGTTCTCCCGTGTTTGAACGCCCAAGAACCTTAAGCTAACGTGAATTTTGTCGAAACCTTCCGGATCGGCGCCAAGTTTGTGGAATTCGTCAAATGCGAAGCGGTATAAAATGCAAAAAGACCCTAAATCAAGGTCTTTTGCTGAAATTATCTTAGTTGCGCCCGTCTATCCATTTTCTCGCATTCACAAACGCTTCGACCCATGGCGAAACCTCGTCTTTGCGGCCTTGAGGATAATGCGCCCAGTTCCATTGGAAAACCGAACGTTCGATGTGCGGCATCGTCACCAAATGGCGTCCGGTCGCGTCGCACATCATCGCCACGTCATAATGCGACCCGTTCGGATTCGCCGGATACCCTTCATAGGCATATTTGGCCACGACATCGTAATTATCTTCGGGCAGCGGAAGCTCGAATTTCCCTTCACCATGCGAAATCCAGACACCTAGTCTGCTTCCTTCGAGCGTCGAAAGCATGACCGAATTGTTCTTTTGGATCTTAACCGAAGTAAACGAACTTTCGTGTTTGGCCGAATCGTTATGCAGCATGCGCGGTTTCACCTTGTGACCGGGATTGATCAATCCCAGTTCGACGAACAACTGGCAGCCGTTGCAGATGCCAACCGATAGCGTGTCTTCTCGCTTGAAGAAGTTCTCGAGTGCCGTTTTCGCTTTGTCGTTATAAAGGAAAGCGCCGGCCCAGCCTTTTGCGGATCCGAGTACGTCCGAATTCGAGAATCCGCCGACAGCCCCGATGAATTGGATGTCTTCGAGATTTTCGCGTCCCGAGATCAGGTCTGTCATATGGACGTCCTTCACATCGAATCCGGCAAGGAACATCGCATTGGCCATTTCGCGCTCGGAATTCGATCCTTTCTCGCGTATGATGGCGGCTTTCGGACGAGGTTTTGACGCGTCGATCACCGGCCTTTTCCCATCGAATTGAGCGGGAAGCTCGAATTGCAACGGTTGGTTTTTATAGTTTTCGAAACGCTCTTTTGCTTTTTTCTCACCAGACTGTTTTCTGTCAAGCAGATAAGACGTTTTATACCACGTATCGCGCATTTCCGAAACGTTGAGTTCGAAATTGTCGTTGCCGTTTTTGATTGAAACCGTGTTGCCTTGCGTTGGTTTTCCGATGTTGAAAAAGGCAATGCCGTTCGCTTTTAAAATTCCCTCAACCGACGCATCGGCCTGGAATACGATCCCGATGTTTTCCGAAAACAACAGTTTTACGGAATCGGATTCGTTCAACGACGACAAATCGATGTCAGCACCGAGATTCAGATCTGCGAAACACATTTCCAGAAGCGTCGTGATCAAACCGCCGCTTCCGATGTCGTGGCCGGCCTGGATTTTTGCGTCGGTGATCAATTGCTGCAAAACGTTGAACGTCTTTTTGAACGAAGCCGCATCTTTTACGTCAGGAGCTTCACTTCCGACCACGTTCAGAATTTGCGCAAACGAAGAACCTCCCAATTTGTGGATGTCGTCCGAAAGGTTGATATAGTAGATGTCGCCTCCGTTTTTCTGCAAAACAGGCTCGACAACTTTGGTGATGTCGGTGCAGTTTCCGGCGGCCGAGATAATGACCGTTCCCGGGGAAATCACGTCTCCGTCAGGATATTTTTGTTTCATAGAAAGCGAATCCTTTCCCGTGGGAATGTTGATGCCAAGCGCGATCGCGAATTCCGAACACGCCTCGACAGCCTCGTACAAACGCGCATCCTCGCCTTCATTTTTACACGGCCACATCCAGTTCGCGGACAACGAAACGCCCGACAAACCATTTTTTATCGGGGCCCAGACGATGTTCGACAACGATTCCGCTATCGCCGTCCGGCTCCCTTTCGCGGCGTCGATGATCGCAGCCACGGGCGAATGTCCTATCGAAGTCGCGACTCCTTCTTTCCCGTTGAAATCGAGCGCCATGACTCCGACGTTGTTGAGCGGCAATTGTAGCGGCCCGGCGCATTGCTGTTTGGCCACGCGCCCGCCCACGCAGCGATCTACCTTGTTCGTGAGCCAGTCTTTACAGGCGACGGCTTCGAGCTGCAGCACGGCTTCGAGAT
This sequence comes from Flavobacterium selenitireducens, assembly GCF_014748335.1. Lineage (GTDB taxonomy): Bacteria > Bacteroidota > Bacteroidia > Flavobacteriales > Flavobacteriaceae > Flavobacterium > Flavobacterium selenitireducens. Next base: position 607,220 of record NZ_JAAVIY010000001.1, on the reverse strand, counting down.
AAGTTTGGAAGTCCGCAACCGAATAACTGGCGTTTTTGTAGTCGCGTTCGACCGTTACGTCGTTCATGACCGTTTTGGGCGAAGCGCCAAACATGTCTTCGATGGCGAAATCCATCGGTTTTGCGCCTGTCTTCGCGGACTCGAACGTAAAGCGGTGGTTGTTCAGGATGTCGCCCACTTCATACATTGGCGAACGTTCGCGATCGGCCACTTTTTGCAGGAATTCCACATCGTCCTTGCCGATGACCAATCCCATTCTTTCCTGGGATTCGTTTCCGATGATTTCTTTTGCGGAAAGCGTCGGATCGCCCACAGGCAAAGCGTCGAGGTTGATTTTTCCGCCGGTTTCCTCAACGAGTTCCGAAAGGCAGTTCAAATGTCCGCCGGCTCCGTGGTCGTGGATCGATACTATAGGGTTGTGGTCGCTTTCGACAAGCCCGCGGATGGCGTTTGCCGCCCGTTTTTGCATCTCAGGATTGGAGCGTTGGATCGCGTTCAATTCGATTCCCGATCCGAAAGCGCCCGTGTCGGCAGACGAAACCGCGGCTCCGCCCATTCCGATCCTGTAATTTTCTCCACCAAGGACGACGACTTTATCGCCCTCTTTCGGTTTTTGCTTTATCGATTGGTCGGCTTTTCCGTATCCGATCCCGCCGGCGAGCATGATGACTTTGTCAAAACCCAGCTTGCGGTTGTGTTCCTCGTGTTCAAAGGTCAAAAGCGAACCCGTGATCAATGGTTGTCCGAATTTATTGCCAAAGTCTGAAGCGCCGTTCGACGCCTTGATCAAAATGTCCATTGGCGTTTGGTAAAGCCATTTGCGCTCGGCCATCCCGTTTTCCCAGTTTCGGCCATCTTCCAAACGCGAATAAGACGTCATGTAAACCGCTGTTCCGGCCAGTGGGAGTGAGCCTTGACCACCGGCGAGCCTGTCGCGGATTTCGCCTCCGGAACCGGTCGCGGCTCCGTTGAATGGTTCTACGGTAGTTGGAAAGTTATGTGTTTCGGCTTTGACCGAAATGACCGATTCGAATTCCTTTTCTGAGTAAAAATCAGGTTTGTCGGCCGAATTCGGTGCAAATTGCGTGACTTTTGGCCCTTTTATAAACGCTACGTTGTCTTTGTAAGCCGATACGATATCGCCTGGATTTTCGGCCGAGGTTTTCTTGATCAGCCTGAACAATGACGTCGGTTTTTCCTGACCATCGATCACGAAAGTTCCATTGAAAATCTTGTGTCGGCAGTGTTCGGAATTGACTTGGGAAAATCCGAAAACTTCCGAATCCGTCAATTTTCTGCCCAGCTTTTTCGACAGATTCTCCAGATACTCCACTTCGTCCTCGCTCAACGCCAAACCCTCCTGGTTGTTGTAAGCGGCGATGTCGTCGATGTCGAGAATCGCCTCCGGTTTGATGTCGAAGGTAAAAATGATCTGGTCGATTCCGCGATAGCGTTGGGAAAGCATAGGGTCATAATCCGTGAAATCGGCATCGACCTTTATGAATTCTTCGATGCGGACGATGCCGTCGATTCCCATGTTTTGGGTAATCTCAACGGCATTCGTGCTCCAGGGCGTGACCATGGTGGCACGAGGGCCAATAAAAAAACCCGCAAGGGCGGATTTCTCTATTTTATGTGCGTTGCCGAAAAGCCAGTTCAATTTTGAGATAGTCTCGCCTGAAAGCTCGTTTTGCGTCTGGACTGCAAAAACGGTGTCGCTTTCATTTCCGAAAAAATGGATCATGGTAAGTGAGTTGTGTTTACGGGTGCAAAATTAGGGAAAAAGATTAGGGTGTGAAAGGGTTTGAAAGTTAGAGTTCGAAGTTTAAAGTTTAAGGTTTAAAGTTTAAAGTTAAAGGTTGGGCGTTTCGGCGGCTTGAAAAAAGCTGATCGCATTTTCCAAGCCGCCGCCGGGCTGCCCGCTGCTATCTTTTGTTCGTTCCTCTCAAAAGGATATCCGCTCGCATCCCTAACGCATATCTCGTGCAAAATCGAAAAACCGGATCTGACAGCAAATCCGGTCTTTATAATAACATATAATTCTTAGTTTTCTTCCGGAATGTCCGCACTTTGGTAAGCGCCCGCATCTTTGGTTATTCTGGCATTTCCGTCGAGATCAGGAGAAAACACGTTCAAAGGGTTCGCAATCCCGACAGCACCGGACTCGGTTGTAATCCTCAAATTATTGGTGCCGATGTTCCAGAATCGCGGGTTCAGGTTGCGTTTCAAACCCGGATAACGCGTTGTGTTTTCCTCGAAGTTATACAAGGGATTGGCCGCCAGTGTATTGTTGTTGAAGCGCAGCAGGCAATGGTCGAACGAATATTCAAATGCCTTGCTTTGGTCCTGTGATTTCTGCAACAGCATTTCCACTTGGTTGGAGCCGTAAATGATACAGTTTTTGAAGTTCGCTGCCGTCAAGTCGTAACCCTGTATTTCCTGTGTGCCGTCCATGAGCCTGTTGTTGACCAGAACCGCGAACTGGCTCGAACTCTGCCAGTTGTTGTTGAACGTACAATGGGTGAAATCGTAGGATCCGCCAAGCGTGCAGGCCAAAGTCGCTTCCCCTGCCGAATTGATCACCGTATTTTGACCCGTAATGTTAGCCGTTTGCGCATAAACGCCGTAAACGGAATTGTCGTAAATCTGGCAATTGTTTATCGTGACCGTCCCCGCGTTGGCCTGGATATACAAACCTATCGAACCATTTTTGATCGTGGCGTGACTGAAATTTCCGGTGCTTCCCGGCGTGAGCCAAATAGCGCCCCACTGGCCCGGAATGTCCGAAAAAAGCGGCTCGAGACGGTCGCCTTCAAAAATGACTTCTCCGTCCTGGGTTCCTTGAGACGAGGCTGTTCCTTCAACATTGATAGTGGCTGTATTGGCCACCAAAATCCCGGATGAATCGTGGAAATGGACGCGGGCTCCGGCCTGGATGGTCAGCGTTTTTCCGGGAGCGACTCCTGCATAACCGTAAATCACGTAGGGCTTTTCGTCTGTAAACAGATATTCGTTCCCGTGGTTCGGGTCGTCTTCGTCGAGAAAGAAGCCGTAAATCTGCTCGTCACCCAGCGGCAGCGTTTCGGTAGTGCCGTCGTCGAATCGCTGCGGATACAGGAACACAGCATCCTGGATGAGCGTCACCAATTCGACGTTCTGGAAATTTCCTGTTTCCCCGAACTGGATCTGGTCGGTATACAAAAACGTCGTCGGATCGGCCTGGGCGACATCGGCCGTCGTTTCGATAAAGATGTACATGGAGTCTTTCGCGAGCATTTCGACGTCGCGAAAAACGCGGTTGTTTTCGCCCGTCATGCCGTCCACCGTGATGCGATATTTGGAATCGAGGCCTTTGCCCAATTGTATCGTCGGAATTTTGATATCCTTATCGCTCCGATTGTAGACTTTGAGGGTGTAGGTGCTCGATCCGATGTTCGTGAAAACGGTGTCGAGATAAACCGTATCGCGTGAGAAACGCAGTCCGCCCGTGCTTTTTTGGAATTCAAAATCGCTTCGGCAAGAGTATAAAAAAGTAAGGATTCCGATACAGGAAAGAAGAATAAAATTGCGCATTGGTAAAGGTTTACGTTGGAACGGCATTATGGACGTAAAAGTATGCGTTTATAGTTTAATGTTCAAAGTTTAAAGTTTATGGTTTAAAGTTTAAAGTTTAAGGTTGGATGAAATCGGCAAACTTTGAACCTGAAACGTTAAACAACCAACTCCCTTTTGTATTTTTACGCAAAATACTTCCTTATGTTCGACAAAGAAAAAGTGCTTGCGTTCTGCAACGATTTTTCGAAAGAAAATACGCTCATGGCCACGCTCGAAATGGAATTCATCGATGCCGGGCCGGATTTTCTCCAAGCTAAAATGCCCGTTACGCCAAAGGTTCACCAACCGATGGGATTGTTGCATGGCGGAGCCACCGTCGCTCTGGCGGAATCCGTCGGCAGTGCGGCTTCGCTGATGCTCGTCGATCCTGAAGAACGGGAAGTGCGCGGCATCGAGATATCGGCCAACCACGTCAAGGCCAAACGCAACGGGACGGTTTTCGGTACGGCGCGCATCATCCACAAAGGCGGGACTATCCATCTTTGGGAAATCCGGGTTACTGACGAAAACGACAACCTCATTTCGCTTTGCAAACTTACGAACATGGTCTTACCAAGAAAACGCTGATGGAACTTTTACAAAAAGCACAACTTTGGCTTGCGGATGGAAAACCTTTTGTCCTTTTCAGAAAGCCTGGAGAGCAACAGGCAACCGGGATCTTCCAACGAGGCAAGATTTCGCACGGATGCAATAAATGGAGCGATTCGGGATTTGTTTTCGCGCCTTTTTCGGGCGATGAATCCTGGATTTTGCCAGATTCCGATTCCGATTCCCAGACAGAAGCGTTCCAACCTCAATTCCCAGCGTTGCCCGCGCCATCGCTTCAAATCGATACCAACGCCAAACTAAAGTTCGAGCAATTGGTGGGCAAAGGAAAACAGGCGATCGCAAACGGGACTTTCGAAAAAGTTGTGCTCTCGCGTACCGAATCGGTAGACGTCGTAAATTTCGATGCGATCGGAACGTTTGGGAGATTGGCAGCTTCCTATCCGACGGCTTTCGTGTACTTGTGGTTCCATCCCAAAACCGACATTTGGATGGCCGCCACTCCGGAAACGTTGCTCAAAGCCAGCGGCAATAGTTTTGAGACGATGGCCCTTGCCGGCACCCAAAAGTTCGAGGGAGAGGAAACGGTCGAATGGCAAAAAAAGGAGAAAGAAGAGCAGCGGCTCGTCAAGGATTTTATCTGGAACAGCCTCGAACCGATCGTATCCGAAATCGAATTGACGGCGCCTTACACGGCGAAAGCGGGAAATCTGTTGCACATCCGCACCGACATCAAGGGAGAATTGAACGACAGCCAGGATTTGGGACAGGTCATCTCGACTCTGCATCCAACGCCGGCCGTTTGCGGATTGCCGAAAGCCGATGCCCGAAAATTCATCCTCGACAACGAAGGCTACAAGCGCGAGTATTACGCAGGATTTCTTGGCGAGCTCAACCGCTCCGGCAAAACGGATCTTTATGTCAACCTGCGCTGCATGAAAGTCGTTGCGAGCAAGGCGCAGTTGTTCATGGGCTGCGGCATCACCAAAGACAGCGACGCGGAAAAGGAGTTTTTTGAAACTGTCAACAAATCGCTTACGATGCGAAAAGTGCTGTGAAGCCAAAGCCAAGTGGCTAAAAATTATCCGACAGTCATTAATCGAACAAATGAGCAACCCAACAATATCACAACAAATGAAACTTGACATACTGGCATTCGGTTCCCATCCCGATGACGTAGAATTAGGCTGCGGCGGAACGATAGCGAAGGAAATCTCGCTTGGAAAAAAAGTCGGCATCGTCGATTTGACACGGGGCGAACTCGGAACCCGCGGATCGGCGGAAATACGCGACATCGAAGCGGCCAACGCGGCAAAAGTGCTGGGCGTCTCGGTGCGCGAAAACCTCAATATGCGCGATGGTTTTTTCGTGAACGACGAAGAACACCAACTTGCCGTAATCCGTATGGTCCGCAAATACCGGCCGGAAATTGTGCTGTGCAACGCCATTGAAGACCGTCACATCGATCATGGCAAGGGAAGCAAATTGGTCTCGGACGCGTGTTTTTTATCGGGACTGAGAAAAATTGAAACGGAATACGACGGGCAGCGACAGGAAGAGTGGCGTCCTAAAGTTGTCTATCACTATATCCAATGGATGAACATCACGCCTGATTTTGTCGTGGACATTACCGGCTTCAATGCCAAAAGGGTGGAGGCGATCCTCGCTTACGCGTCCCAATTTTACGATCCGGACAGTAAAGATCCCGTGACGCCGATCGCCACAAAGAACTTTTTGGAGAGCCTCGACTATCGTGCACAGGATCTCGGAAGGCTCATCGGAACCGACATGGGCGAAGGTTTTACCGTTGAACGCTATTTGGGCGTCAGCAGTTTAGGAGATTTGATATAATTTTATCCGGATTTTGTTTGCAAATATCAGCAGTTCGTATATCTTTGCACTCGCAAAAACATGGTGATTGTAGCTCAGTTGGTTAGAGCGTCGGTTTGTGGTACCGAAGGTCGCGGGTTCGACCCCCGTCATTCACCCTTAGATTTGAAACGGCTTTGAGAAATCGAAGCCGTTTTTTTGTTTGGGAGCTATTCCTTGACTTTCCGACGGTTTACACTTAAAATCGTCAACCCTACATCATTTCCATATTGCTTGTACACTACGTTGGAGGTTCGTAAATTCGCTGTAACCTAAAGCAAAAATGATGAGAAAAGTATTGATGTTCGCGACCTTCCTGGCATTTTGTCCTGGGTTCGCGCAAACCACGACCACCACAACCACGACTACTACCAACGACGGCAAGACGCATACCGCAAGCGAAACGAGCGTTTATGACAAGAATGTGACCGTATCGGCATTTGGTTCTTTTCCCGAGTTGAACCAGGTTGGTTTGAGCGTGGAATTCCTTGGAAACAAAAAGACGAAAGCGATGGACTCCAAGAGTTTCAGCTTTTATTCGTCGAAAGTCGTCAACGTGGCCTACGGTATGATGAAATACGATGTAAACGTTCCAGGTATCGATGATCTCGAAGGGGAAGGTTTCGTGGTCGAGCTAGGCCAGCGCACCTATTTCATGGGCAGGAACAGCGGACCTTATTTGGGAAATTTCCTGTCGTATGGCCGTATTTCGTATGACGACGATTTCGGGATTTTCGGTGATGAAGGAACCTATTCGTATTTCTCGTTTTTCAGTCCTGAAGCCGGCTACAAAATAAAACTCGGGCCGGTTGCGGTCGATCCATTTGTCGGAATCATGTGGAAACTCGAGATTAAGGGAAAAGGCTACATCGACAACCGAAATGTGGACGAATGGGTGCCGCGCCTCGGGCTCAAGATCGGATACGAATTCTAAAATACAACCACAAAACAACACAACCAAATTTAAGAGCCTCGACTATCGGGGCTTTTTTTATTTTTGTAAAAAATCCCGGACATGAAAAAGTTGCTGTTGCTTTCACTGCTGATGTCAAGTGTTGTTTTTTCCCAGAACAACGACGCCCGAATTTCCAAATCGATCGAGACGAAGGTCATGATGATGCAACAATTCGTACACAAAGCGGAAAAAGGGGAGGAAGCTTTCTGGCAGACAAAAGGCAAAGTGACCTATCAGATCGTAAACTATTCGGAAGCGCAAAACCCGAAATTCAAGCAGCTTTTCATCGACCAATACCGCGAACTGCTGCCGATCTACAACACGATGATCGTCAGTGAAAACGAGAAAGACACCAATCTTTTCATCAAAACGCTGATAAGACAGGAAGACGATTACCGTAAAATGCTCACGCCCGACCAACTTGTCAAGTATCGGGAAAAGCTGAGCGCATTTGAAAAAAATGACGAAAAAAACCGCGATGCCTACAATTCCTTGTTTTTTTCGGACTGGTTGCTGGCGGAGTATAAGAAGCGGTTTTAATTAGCGAATTAGTTAATTAGCGAATTAGCGAATTCGCGGCTAGTGTATTAAAAACAGTGAATTGGTGAATTAGCGAATTAGCAAATTAGCGAATTAGCGAATTGATGAATTAGCGAATTCGCGGCTAGTGTGTTAACAACAGCGAATTGGTAAATTAGCGAATTGGTGAAATAGCGGGTTAGAGAATTAGCGAGTTTACTAGTTACCGGTAACCGAAATAATCAACTGACAATTAAGTTTTGGTCATAATTAAAGCCTAAAAGATTCCCCGTTCAGCAGATCAATCGCTATCTTTAAGTAAAACAACCTAACTATGTCACAATTCAATTTTTTACACAAGATGTCGGTCGCGGGAATTCGCGATTACATCATTACCCACAGGATCGACCACGGCGATACGCTGGTTTTGAGTCCACAGGATTTTGAAAATCTGATACAGGATATGAAAGCGTCTTCGGACGGAATTCCAGATATCCCAATCAAGATTCTTAACGTGATCGTTACCCAGGATTCCACCGATACGGTTCCGACGGGGAAAGTACAAATCGTCAAAAATGAGAAATTTTAGGTAAACGTCCGTTCGGATACCACGGCAACTTACGACAGAACATGCATAAACGCTTAATCAGCCATTGCAACTTTAGCGCATCACGACACAATCCGTCTTGATTCTCTATTGGGGCAATGGTTTTTTATCTGGGACAATTTAAATCGTTTAGAAAATGTTGATGGTAGCTTCACAAGAGCTATCGCAACAGTACTCGATGCTCTCATAAACGAAGATGTTTTGACGTCGCTAAACACCCAAGGTTTCAAAAGCCACAAAAAAAGCCCGGAAACAGTTCCGGGCTTTCTATTTAAATTCGTCTTTTTTTCTCCAGGTTATTTTCCGTCCTTGTCGACAACGAGCCTGTCGGTTCTGTTGGCGATTTCCCAAGCTGTCACAAAGGCAAGTTGGGAACGTTTTAGCAACGCATCCCATTCGATCTTTTCGACTTCGTCTCCTGGCTTGTGGTAATCTTCGTGCACGCCGCTAAAGAAAAAGACAGACGGTATGCCGTGTTTGGCGAAATTATAATGGTCGGAACGGTTGTAAAAACGGTTCGGGTCGTTGCGGTCGTTGAATTTGAAATCGAGGTCGAGCTTGACGAACTTTTCGTTGGTCTCGCGCACGATTTTGTCAAGGTCGCTTGAAAGCCTGTCCGCACCGATGACGTAGATGTAATTGTTGGATTTGGCGTGAGGCTCATCGCGTCTGCCGATCATGTCGATATTGACGTCCGCTACGGTTTTGGCCAACGGGAAAAGTGGATTTTCGGAATAATAACGCGAGCCGTGCAAGCCGTGTTCCTCGCCGGTAACGTGAAGGATCAACACGGAACGCTTTGGTCCATATCCGTCTTTTTTGGCTTTCTGGAACGCCTGGGCAATTTCCATCAGTGCGACAGTTCCCGATCCGTCGTCGTCGGCTCCGTTGTAGACTTGTCCGTTTTTCATCCCGATATGGTCGTAATGAGCGGAAATCACGACGATTTCATCCGGCTTTTCGGTACCTTCGATAAAGGCCCAGATGTTTTCGGAATCAGGAAGTCCTTCGTTGCGTTTGGCATTGAGGAAGGCCGCCGGAACTTTCTGGTAGTAATCGGACGCGCCCTTCGGGAACGAAATCTTATCGGCTTTGTACTGGTCGATCATGTAACGCCCGGCTTTTTTCTGGCCTTCGGATCCTGTCTCACGTCCTTCCATTTCGTCGGATGCGATAATGGTAAGGTGTTTTTTCAGTTCGGCCGACGTGATCGTGTTCATATACTTGGTCACGGTCGCTTCCGAATTCAAATCTCCTTTGGTGCTCTTACAGGACAAAGCGAGCAAGGCTGCACCTAAAATCAGGTATTTTCTCATAAGCTATTTTGGTTAATCTTCAGTAAGTAACGATTTTTTGAAGAAAGTTACAATCAATGCATGTTCAAAATCGTGTAAGCGAAAAGTCCGAGCGTAAAAAAGCTGATCAGCCACATGTTTATGAAATACAGCGCCAGCGACTTAAGGCGCGAAATCGCTTTGGACTCCCCGTAAAAACGGCTGTGCGACCGGAAAAAATAAAAGAACCACCATCCGAAAAGGAAAATCCAGGCAAATACCATGATAGTGTTCAAAACATCGGATTTCGCAAGGCTCACACAAGCGGTAACGGTCATCATTACACACAAGGTGAGTAACATGAACGAAAAATAATGTAGTGTAAAAATGCCGTGATCGAAGTAATACCAGCGTTTTTTGCCGTGGAAAAGCCACAACCAAAACGCGAAAATCGGCATGTAAAGGAAAAGCGCTTTCGGGATGTTGTGAACTACTTCCTGCCCCAGATCGTTCATATAGTCTTCTTCGTTGGATCGTTCGCGCACCATGACGAGGACTTTTTCGAGGCGATATCCGAACCAGGACAACTTTTGTCCCTCCGGTCGCGTGTTTTGTATCGAGTCGAGCTCGCGAACCGTAGAAAATGACCCGAAACCTTTCACTTTACGAGGCTTTTCGACGTCGTTATCCTTGACGTTCATGGAAATTGCGCCAAGTTTGAGCTGTTCGGGTGACAGTTCCGGAGTCGCGGTCGCGGTATCCTCGACGAAAACCAGTTCTCCGTTGACACGTGTCAATTTTCCCGGAACAGTAGGTTTCGGCGGGACGGTATCGTTTTCCGGAAATTTCAGGCTCAGCAGTTCTTGTTCGCTTTTAGCGTCTTTATCGCCCTTGGTGTCATGGCTTTCGTTTTCGTTATCCGATGGCATCAGACTGATTACAAAAAAGGTCACGAAGCTGATGAAAATGTACAAGCGAACCGGCGCGAGATACGACAGGCGTTTTCCCGAGAGATATTCGGCTGTAAGCCGGCCGGGCTTGAAAAGCAAGTGGCGTATCGTTTTCCAGAACGCATTCTCATAATGCGTCAGGTCTTCAAAAAAGTGGATGAACAGGTGATGGAATGTCTTTCGCGAATCTGTATTTTCCTGTCCGCAGTTTGGGCAATAGCGTCTTTCGACTACGTGACGACAGTTGAGACAGGTTTTATCTTGGCGAAGCGGGCTGTGTCCGGACATGTTTTGGTTGGTTTGCCCAAAAATAGTATTTATTGGTCAATTAGCGAATTAGTCAATTAGCGAATTAGCGAATGAGTCAATTAGTCAATTAGCGAATGAGTCAATTAGCGAATTAGCGAATTAGTCAATTAGCGAATGAGTCAATTAGTCAATTAGCGAATTAGTCAATTAGCGAATTAGTCGATTAGCGCATCCGGTTCGGGTTGGAGAATGATGGCTGCGATCAACAAAAAAATCGGGACAGTTTCCCATCCCGATTTTACGAATATATTTATCTGAAACTTATTTCTTTAGCGTTTCATCGAGCATGACTTTCAACGCTTCCCAAGAGCGCTTGTCTGCTTTTTCATTGTAAGCGACACCTTTCGATTTGTCGCTGCCCGCCGATTTTTCGGTGAAGGCGTGGACAGCATCCGCATAATAATTCATTTGCCAGTCGGCTTTACCGTCACGCATTTCCTGTTGGAACGCCTCGATTTCGTTTTTGGGGACAAAATTGTCGTCCGCTCCATGAAGAATCAGGACTTTGGCCGAAATTGCCCCGTTCGGACGCGATTTGTCTTTGCCTAAACCGCCGTGAAACGAAGCTACGCCTTTGACTTTCATGTTCGAACGCGCCATTTCGAGAACGCCCGTCCCTCCAAAACAGTAACCGATGGCCACGATATTGTCCGGATTCGCTCCTGCTTTGACCAATTGGTCAAGCGCGAGTTGGATACGTCTTTGGTAGTCTTTGGGATTGTTTTTGTAATGCCCGGCTTGTTTGCCCGCTTCCGAAGGATTCTTAGGATAATTGCCTTCGCCAAAAATATCGGCGATAAATACATGATAGCCCATTTTGGACAGTTCGGCAGCCACTTGTTTTTCATGATCCTGAATGCCCATCCAGGCCGAAAGTATCAATATGCCCGGTTTGGCAGCCGAAGTTTCTCCCGAAGCTACAAACACGCCATTGAGTTTCTGGGAGCCGTCCGAATAAGCGATCGGTTTCAATTGTGCTTTGATAGAGAGACTCGCAAAAAGCAACAAAAAAGAGGCAAACGTCTTCGATTTCATAATTATTTTCTTGAACTTGAAGTAGTATCCGTTGCGATGCGATCGCGCACATTTTTGCGTGTTTCCTCCATTTTGGCGCGTTTTTCGGCACGGCTACGTTTGATGTCTTCGGCAGCTTTTTGGCGGCTCGCCTGACCCTCTGGAGTAGGTTCGGCTTTTACCGTAGCAGTTGATTTTGGTTTTTCCGTTACCGGACGTTTCTTGGGTTTTTCCTGAGCCTGAACCGTTACGTAAGCCCCAAGAAGCAAGGCTGTTAGCAAAAGTATCTTTTTCATACGGTGATTTTAGGTTTCTAAAGATAACGTTTTCCGCACATTTTCCAATTTCGATGCCAATTTAACCGATGCGTGTATCTTTGGAGAAACTTTATGACATGCAAACGAATTCTGTAGAAGCGTATATCGAACAACTGGATCCGGAAAGAAGGGACGCCATTTCAAAATTGAGGCAAACGATCAATCAAAATTTGCCGGAAGGGTTCCAGGAACAAATTTCGTACGGAATGATAGGCTGGATAGTGCCGAAATCGACTTATCCGAAAGGCTATCATTGCAATGCCGAGCTTCCGCTGCCATTCCTGAGTATCGCGTCCCAAAAGAATTTTGTCGCGGTCTACCACATGGGTATTTACAGCGATCAAGGTTTGTTGGATTGGTTTGTAACCGAATTTCCAAAACACTCGAAACTCAAACTCGATATGGGAAAAAGTTGCATGCGTTTCAAAAAGCCAGAAGCCATTCCGTTTGAATTGATTGGCGAGCTCGTTGGCAAACTGACGCCTAACGATTGGATTTCGCTATACGAGTCGCATTTCGTCAAATAGGTTATCGCTGTCTCGAACTGCGGTTGTGTTCGGAATCCCAGTCACGTAAACTGTCGCCTTGATCGCGCGGGTCTTTTTCATTGATGTCGTCGGCTTTGGCGGGTTCCGGTTGGGTCTCGGTTTGCGCAGTTTGATTTTCGTCAGAAGCGCCATTCTTCGTGCTGTCTTTTTCCGATAGTGAGGCCGATTGCTCATCTATCTGCGGCAGCGGATCGGTGACGTCGTCGAACGGTTTCTGATAAAAATTGCGGTCTTTTTTCCCGTCGAACTCGTGTTCGTGGTCGGTCTTGTTTTCCTGATTGTCCATGATTTTATTTTTTAATTTAATGTAAGTTTTTAAAGGCGATGCCTGCTTACAATTCTTCTTTCAGAGGTTGCACGTTTTAAAGCGTGGCGCGAGGCGGAATCGCATCTATTTTGCGCTCCACTTCTTTTTCCTCAACATAAACGGCATATTCGGCTGGCCTGATGCGGGCTCCCGTGAATTCGCAATACACGCGTGTAAATTCCGCCCCGAAATATAAAATTGCGGCAGTGTAATATACCCAGACGAGAATTACGATCATGCTTCCGGCGGCTCCGTACGCAGTTCCCGTGCTTGTCGTCTCGATGTATAATCCGATAAGGTAGCGTCCGATCATAAAAAGGCAAGCCGTAAAAAACGCTCCGATCCTAACGTGTTTCCAGTCGATGTAAGCGTCGGGCAACACTTTGAAGATGATGCCGAACAAAACCGTTATCACGCCGAACGTAATCACCAGGTTGATGATGTTGAACAGGATTAGCGTCATTTCGGGAAAAAAGCTTTTCAACCAATCGTTGAGCGCCATAAGTGCGCCGTTTACCATAAGCGATACCACCATAAGAAAGCCCAAACCAATGATCAGAGAAGAGGAAAGCAGTCGGTCCTTGAGCATTTTTACCCAACCTCGTCTCGGTTTGGCCTTGACTTTCCAGATCATGTTGATGGAATCCTGGATTTCGCCGAAAACCGTCGTGGCCCCGATTATCAGCGTGACGATCCCTACGAGCAAGGCCGTCGTTGTCTTTCCGGACAATTCCATGTTGCGGATGACTTCCTGTATTTGCAGCGCGGCTTCGTTTCCGATCAATCCGTTTATTTCGTGAAAAACGTGTCCCTGGACGGCTTCGCGTCCGAAGAAAAATCCGAAAAGCGAGATCATCAGCAGCAGCAAAGGTGCCATCGAAAAGACGGTGTAATACGATAAGGAGGCACTGAGTTTCAGCGCCCTGTCGGCGATAAAATCGCTAAAGGTGCATTTGAGCATCTTCCAGATGTCGGTAAGATTTTGTTTGGTGATGAGAGCCATAATGTTTTTTTAAATGCAAAACACCGAACGAGTGTCGATCCGGTGCTTTGCGTTTGGGTTATCGTTTGGTCAGACCATTTGCGGACGGGCGTCGGCTGCAGATTGTACGAAATTTTCAATATCGGACTTCACCATTTTCTCAAATAGCGGATTGAACAATTTTGCGGCGGCTTCACCTGCAAATCCGAGAGGGGCGTGATAGGAAATGACCACTTCGATTTCGGTTTTTCCTGATCCGATGTCGGTAAATTTCACTTTACCCGCATTGTCGATCGCCGACCCGGGAAGCGAATGCCAGCTCAGGATTTTTCCAGGTTCCTGCATCAGGATCTCCGCTTTCCAGCTCAGGCGGCCGATTCCCGCTGGGCCTTTGAGCGTCCATTGTGAACGCAGATGGTCGATTTCCTCGACACTTTCGAGATGTTTCATGGCTTGAGGCAGACTGCTAAGGTCGCGCCATTGGTCGTAAGCTTGCGTCGGTGTTTTGTCTACCACCACCGTCGTGCGGATATTGACGTTGCTACCGGAAAGTTTGGGATTTTTTCCTGCTGCATCGTAAATTGGGCAATAGCCGCTTACACCTCTGATGAGCATCGTTCCTCCGGCAATACTTTGCGGAATGCTTTTCTTTTTACCGGAAAGTGCCTTATACAGTAAGTAGGATCCCGCGGCAATCATGGCGATGCGTTCGATCTTGCCGATATTGGGTGTGTATCCGAAAAAATTCTTGCCGTCACCCATATAATGTTTAGCCTCATCCATGTTGGAGACGCTGGCGTAACGGTTAGGATCGGTTCCTGCTTTGTCTATTTTGGAAAAATTTCTTTTGGTCGTGGCTTCGGTTTTCATGACAGTTTGTTTTGCGTTGTCTTACAAAGATATTTTTGCACTCCCGCAATTACCTTACAGCATAATGGCGTTTTGTTGTAAATTTTTGGTTACAAACCCAGACGTTCGACCCGGTGTTTCTTAAAAAAAGCTAAAAAAAAAGCCGATGCCTTTGCAAAGTCCGCGCTAATGCTAACTTTGTTAATCCAAAGACTAATATTTCCCAAAACCTAGACGAGTATGCTGCGACTTTATGCATCTGAAACGTTTAAGGAAATTGCTATTGATGCTCCGTTGAGGAAGCGTTACGCAGTTTCCAATTACGGACGTTTACTGAGCTACACCGACACTTTCGACGACGGGACCATCCTGAAAGGCAGCCTTACCGAGGGCTATCGCGTCCTTGCCTACAAGATCAACACCGGCACGAAAATCACCAACAAGATCATTTTCCTTTACAAATTGGTCGGAAAACATTTTGTGGAGCAACCCACGGAAGATCACGTCCACCTGATCCACCTCGACCGGCAAAGAGGAAACGATCATTATAAGAACCTGAAATGGGTTACCAGGGAAGAGTTCCTCGATTTCTACAAAAAAAGCCCTTATGTTCAGGCGGCCAAAAAGAAGCAAATCCAGGACCGCATGAAATCCGACGGTCACAAACTGACCATCACCCAAGTCATCCGACTAAAAAAACAAATTCTCGACCCGAACCGAAAAACCAGGCTGAAAATCCTTGCCAAACAGTTCGGCGTGAGCGAGATGCAACTCTACCGAATCAAACGAGGCGAGAACTGGGGCCATATCCAGGTTTAAGTTTTTACGCTCTGACAAATGAATCTCCTCCGGGAGATTTTTTTTGTTTCGGTAAACGGTACTTCATATTGCGTATCTTAGGCTTTCCCAATATGTTGGCTGATAGCGTAGGTTTTTTGCATTTTACACTTAATTTTTTGTGATATGAAACCGTTCAGGATTGGGCTTTGTATGGCCGGTGCCGTTTCGGCTGGCGCTTACACTGCCGGCGTAATGGATTATCTTCTTGAAGCGCTAGAAGATTGGCAGCGCAGGCGAGGTCAGGACGGAGTTCCCAACCACACCGTTACCATTCCCGTCATGGGCGGCGCTTCGGCCGGAGGCATGACGGCCATGCTGGCAGCCAGTGCGATCCACTCTGATATCGTTGCGGTGGAGGTTCCTCAGAAAGGGCGTCTGCTCGATGAACATCCGGAAAACAAATTCTACCACAGTTGGGTTGATCTTACCCATCGCGACATGTTTCCGAAAATGCTCGACAATTCGGACATCGACGGCAAAAAGATCATTTCCCTGTTAAATTCCAAGTTCATCGATGAAGTGGCCGACAAAATGTTCGCGCCTTCGATTCCTCAACGCTCGATGCCCGCTTATTTCGAATCGCCCGTCAAGGTTTTCACCACGCTTTCCAATCTTGGCGGTTTCCATTACAATGTCGATTTCGTCTCGGGCCGTAAAAAGGAAAAGTACAATATGTCGGTACATAATGATTACGCCTGTTTCGAGATTTCGGGATCACCGGTCTCCGTAAACACTCCTGGTTGGATACCGCTCGATTTTTCCAAAGACAACGCCGCACTAAAAACGGCAAAAGACGCGGCTATGGCTACCGGTGCGTTTCCCGTCGGATTGCAATCGCGTATCATCGAAAGGGAAGCACGATATGTAAAAGACATCCCGTGGCTGCGCGACATTTTCAACAATAGCCCGCTGACTTCCGCAACGGTTCGCACCCTTAATGTCGACGGTGGAATGATCAATAACGAACCCTATGAAAAAGTGCGGGACCTGCTCGACGATTTTACGATAAAGGAGCGCCAGCTCAAAGAGGTTTCGCTTGACAAACGACGCGAACTGCTCTCAAAGATCAACTCGACATACGAGTCGTTTGAGAACACGATTATGATGATCGACCCGTTTCCGAGCAAATCGCCCGGGGAATTCAAGTTTGATCAGGCACTGTTTCCGGTAATTGGCAAGACACTGTCGGCGATGACGGCCCAAATGCGCGCAAAGCCGCTCGATTACCGCGTGGGCATGTTCATGGCAGATGCCGGGAAATTCATCATTTCGCCTTCCCGCCAAATTCGGGACGAAGACGGTAAGCTCGTTAACGAACTTTTCGGTGAAAAGGCGATTGCCTGTGGTGCGCTTGGCGGCTTTGGCGGCTTTATCGACAAGGAATTCCGAATTCACGATTACTTCTTGGGGCGCCACAATTGCGAAGTTTTCCTGAGGGACTATTTTACGGTTCCGGCAGATGCACTCGAGCTCAATCCGATTTTTGCCGCAGGATATTCCGGCATCGACAAAACGCGTTTCGGATCTATGGCCACCGGCGATATGCGCTACCAGATCATCCCGATATTCACCGATAGGCCCGTGCCGGGAACATTTGCCATGCCGGTTTTTTCCTCAGGGACTGATTGGCCCTCGCTTTCCGAAAAGGATCTGGAGCGTTTTTCAGGTCCGGTCAAGCAACGGGTCGAAAAAATCATCTTAAACCTCTCCGATTTCAACTGGCTCACTTCCGGGTTGCTCTGGATCGGGTCGCGCGCGGTTTTAAGGCGTCTCATCAAAAACAAGGTGATGGAAGCGATAAAAGCAAGCCTCAGCGATTGGGAATTGCTCAGACGGTAAAATGTTAAGGTTGTTCGAATTTTGGGTGCGGTGAACTATTTTTGCATAAATCTTCTACATGACTTCCAAATCCAAACTGCGCGCAAGACTTGTTTTGATCAAATGGGCCAAATTGCTCGGTATCGCGCTCTTGATAGGTGTTTTGGCTTCGTTCGTTGCGATTTCGCTGAAGCTGACCACCGAACATTACGAGGAAATGCTGTTCGAAAAAACCAGGCATAGTAATTTTTTACTCGTGGTTTTCCCTGTTTTCGGATTAGGGATGATTTTTCTGTTGCGCCAGTATGTCTTTCGGAAAAAGGAAAATAAGGGAATTGCGGAAGTTTTCGACAGCCTGAAAACGGGAAAAGGTTTGCCGATGTACAAAGTTCCGTCCCATTTTGTAAACGGACTGCTCACCGTTGCCTTCGGCGGGCCGACCGGTATAGAGGTTTCAACGGTCGTGGCTTCGGCTGCAGTAGGATCGGTGACCCATGATCGCCAGAGTTTTTTCAGGAAATACAAAACCGAAATGATCTGTGCCGGAATTTCGGCGGGACTGACGGCTTTGTTCAACAGCCCGATGGCGGGAATGTTGTTTTCGCTTGAAGTCATTACAAGAAAGCGGTCGCTAAAGTCGTTCCTCATCATGGCCATGGCGTGTTTTTCTGCTTTGGTGATGGCGCATTTCCTATCGCCTTCGGACCTTTTTCACGTCGACGTAACCCACTGGAATTATGGGGCCATTCCTTATTTCATCGGGTTTGCGCTTTTCGCGAGCCTGAACTCCGTATACCTTACCAAAAGCGTTTTGTGGTTCAAGTCGCGTCCGGCAATTTTCTCGCGTCCCGAATACAAAATACTTGTCGCGGCTTTGATCATCGGCGGCTGCCTGCTCGTCCTGCCGCAACTTTACGGTGATGGTTATCACGGGCTGTCGGAGCTTTTCCTCGATTCCAATACGCGGTATTCACTTGGCTTTGCCGGCTTGCTTGCGACGCTTCTCATCGTTAAACCGCTTTTGGTTTCGGTCGCGCTATGGGGAGGAGGGGACGGAGGTGTTTTCGCGCCCAGCCTCGTCACCGGCGCCATTGCGGGACTGTTGTTCGCCATGGTCGCCAACCATTTTTTCAACGCCCACCTGATTCCGATCAATTTTATGCTGATAGGAATGGGCGCCGTCCTTAGCGCCACGATACACGCACCTTTCACCGCCGTTTTCCTGGTCTGCGGAATAACCGGGAACTATGTGCTGATCCTGCCGCTGCTGTTGGTTTGCGTGCTGTCTAAAATCGCTTCACAAAAGATGTATCGCTATAACGTTTATACCTACAAACCCGCGAGCTGATGCCGATAGAGAAAATCAAACGAACCTATCGCAAGACGCGTTATGTACTTTATCGGGAGACGCTTGTCGATTTTCGCGAACATTTTTGGGCATTCCTGGGATCGTTCGTCGGGATGGGAATCATCGCTTACCTTCAATACGAAGCCTTTCCTAAGCAGGACTTTATCTTTTTGATCGGCTCGTTCGGGGCATCGTGCGTACTCGTCTATGGCGTGATCCAAAGTCCGTTGGCCCAGCCGCGCAACCTCATAGGCGGTCACCTGGTTTCGGCCATTACGGGCGTGGCGGTGACCAAGCTTGTTCCGGAAATGTGGATCGCAGCACCGTTGGCCGTCTCGCTTTCGATCGTACTGATGCAAATTACCAAAACGCTGCATCCTCCGGGTGGCGCCACTGCCTTGATCGCCGCGACGGGTTCTCCGGAGCTCAAGGCTCTCGGTTTCGGCTACGTACTGTCGCCGGTGTTTACGGGCGCGATGATCCTGTTGATCTGCGCCTTTGTATTTAACAATGCTACCGATAAGCGTCATTATCCGAACCATAAGAAGGTCGTCCACATCAAGCGGAAGTATCTTTTTAAGGGCAAAAATCAGGGCTGACGACTGCTTACATCATTTCCATAATCTTTTACAGCGCCTTGTTTGCCGGATATGCGAACAGTAAATTAGCCGAAAAAGATTACAGATATGATGTTCAAGATGCCCAAATTACTACTGTTGCTATGCCTTTCGATTTTTGTTTTTTCCTGTAAGAAAAATGACGGCCAACTGTCCGCCGACCCTAAAGATCGCTATGCATTGGATACCGAAAAAGTTTCCGAATTTTATGCGAAGCACCCGGAGTTCACTCCGGCAAAAGCCAAAATCGACGCCCTTTACAAATCATCCGCAAATAAAATGCTTTGGTACGACAAAGACGGCCGCATCGATTTTGCCGAAGTACTGTATGACAAATCGCTTCAGATCGAAAAAGAAGGCGTTCCTGTAGCGCTTCCGTACCAATCCGAATACGCCGATTTATTCGAGGAAAGGGATACCAAAAAACCGTCAACCGAAGACGATTTGCTCGTAAGTGCGCTTTACATTTTTTACGTCGATAAAGTCTACGCCGGAATTCCGCCAGCCGAAAGCCGTAAGATGGGTTGGTTCCTGCCCCGGGAGAAAATTTCCTATGTGAGTTATCTCGACACGTTGATGAAAGACCCGAGTTTGCTCAAAGAAGGCAAAATGGAAAACTTTTCCCAGTACGAAAACCTGCGTAAAGCGCTGGCGAAATATCGCGACATCGAGAAAAAAGGAGGTTGGGCCACGATCGCTTTGCCAGGCAAAAAAATCTTGAAAAAAGGCGATTCCGATGCAGCCGTGGCGCAAGTCCGGAAACGCATGGCCCTAACCGGCGACATCGGTTCGGATTCTGGCAGCCAGCAATTTGACGACGAACTCGAACAGGCGATCATCAGTTTTAACAAGCGCCAATATACCGATGGCAAGACCATTACGCCCGATCTTGTCAGCGCGCTCAATATTCCAGTTGCCGAGCGAATCAAGACGATCGTCGTCAACATGGAGCGCTGCCGCTGGATTCCCGCCGATTTTGAAAAGGCCAGCGAATACGTTGCCGTCAACATACCGTCTTACCATCTAACCTATATCAAAGACGGGAAATCGGTGCTGGAGTCGAACGTTGTCGTGGGAAAGGCGCTCAACAAAACAGTCGTATTCAGCGGAAAGATGAGTTATTTGGTGTTCAGTCCATACTGGAACATTCCGAAAAGTATCGTCAAAAAGGAAATCGAGCCTGCCTTGGCTAAAGATCCCGACTACCTCGACAAACAGAATATGGAAAAGGTCGGTAGCAATTACCGCCAGAAGCCGGGTCCGAAAAACTCGCTTGGACTTGTTAAATTCATGTTTCCGAACCAAAACAACATTTACCTGCACGATTCTCCTGCCAAAAGTCTTTTCAACCGCAGTGAACGCGCGTTCAGCCATGGTTGTGTGCGCGTCCAGAAAGCCAAGGAGTTGGCCTACCTAATTCTCGAAGACGATAAGAAGATGAGCAAAAAGCAAATTGACGAACATATGAACTCGGGAACCGAGAAACAATATCCGCTCGATCGAAAGATTCCGGTGTATATCGCTTATTTTACCGCGATGGCGGATGCAGACGGAAATGTTTCCTTTTACGAGGACATCTACAACCGCGACAAACGACTTGCAGCGTTGCTCTATCAATAATGTTTGCTGGTCGGACACGATGTAAAAATCACGATACAGTCTGTTTTGTGCTAGTTTCTCGCGTTTTTTGGAAGTGTTCAGATTGATGAAACTCCGTTTTTTCGCTGTCGGATCGTTCCCTTACCTTCAGGCTGTCCGCCGACATCGCTAAAATCCCGAAAGGTGCCGCAACCGGAGCCGCTTTCGGGATTTTTTGTCCGAAGGCGTAAACGATTTCCGGGCTGAAAGGGCCGAATTCGTAAACGGTAAGTCCCTGGGTGCGGGCAATTCGTTTTACTTCGTCTACAGATTTATATCCATCCGGTCTCAGCAACACAGCTGACAATGGAAACGCCTGAACAATTATTGAGACCTGAAGGCCAAGGCTGAGAGGAAGACTAACTTGAAACGAGCCTTTACCAGCCCGAATCCGATATCGGCAGCGATATCCAACACTCGACGCTCGACGGCATCCGTATCGTGGAACGGCTTCGTGGCCGAAACATCGCGATCCGAAAAGCTGGAAAACGAGTGGGCGACCAATTGCGGACGCATGCCGTGATCGACAAGGCGCAGCGATTGTTAGGTCATCGGCCGGCCACCAAATTAGAGGATGGACTCCGGGAACAGATTGCGTATTTTCTCGATTCGCATCCGGAGTATGAGCGAAGGAAAAGTGCCTGGAAATTAATCACAAACTCTTCAACAACGATTTCAAATCGATCGCGTCGTCAAAAAAACCGGCCCAAAGATCGCCTTTTTGTTCAAGGCGCTTTAAGATAGTGTGAATGTTGAACGCTTTAAGGTCGAGATCATCATCGATTTCGCTCCAGTCCAACGGTGTGCTGACTCCGGCACCTTCGCGGGGACGCAGCGAATAAATGCTCGCCATGGTCTTGCCTTTGCCGTTTTGCAGGAAATCGAGGTAAACTTTGCCCTGGCGTTTGGACGGCAGGCGCTCGAGACTCGTGATATCCGGCAGCTCCCTGTGCACCATTTGGCTTACCAGATGGGAAAATTCGCGCGTTTGTTCATATGTATAGACCGGCTTGACCGGGATGAACACATGCAACCCGTTGCCGCCTGAGGTTTTGATATAAGCGACAACACCGAGTTTATCGAGGATCTCTTTCACTTTTTGTGCGGTCCTGACGATGTTCTTAAGCGGGGCGCCTTTCGGATCCAAATCGAAAATGATATAATCCGGGTTGTTGAGAGAGCCCACGCGGCTGCTCCAGGGATTGATCTCAATACAACCCATGTTGGCCATGTAAAGCAGCGTGTCTTTGTCATTGCACAACAGCCAGGTCACGGACTCGCTTTTGGAATCGGCTTTGATCTTGCGTGTCTTGGCCCATTTCGGGGCGCTTCCTTCTACGTTTTTCTGAAAAAATCCTTCCGATTTGATACCGTCGGGCGTGCGTCGCATCGATTGCGGACGATCCTTTAGGTAAGGAAGCAATACACCAGAAATCGAGTTGTAATACGCGATCACGTCTCCTTTTGTGATTTTCTCTTCCGGCCAGAAAAGTTTGTCGAGATTGGAAAATTCCACTTTTTTTGAAAGAGATGGGATATCGGCTACATCGGTGGCGGCGATTTTTATTAAATCGGATGTTTTGGAAGCTTTTTTTCGGGGCCTCGTCTTTTGTTCAACGGCGACTTTTTTCTCGGATGCGGAATCGGCCGAAGCGACGGAATCAGTGTCGAGCTTTGGCAATTCCAACGTTACTTCCGAAGCTTTTTTATCGACACGCAAACCCTGGAAAACCGGGTGTCGCATCGAATTCGTCTCGGTAAATTCGGAAAACTTGATGTTGGCCACCAACTTGGGCGTTACCCAATGCACCTGTTTTTCCTTTGGCGGATTTTTGAAAGCCGGTGTCTTGCGTTCGATCTTGTCGAGTTTTGCCCGGAGGTCGTTCAGGATTTCCTCGGTATATCCGCTGCCGACTTTTCCCGAATACATAAAGTCGTCCCCATCGTAGTAACCGCACAACAAAGCGCCAAGCCCTTTTCGGCCTCCGGAAGGTTCGGTAAACCCGCCGATGACCATTTCCTGCTGCTTTTCGGTCTTGATCTTGAGCCAGTCTTTCGTTCGCTTGCCGGAAATATAGGTGGAAGAAATTTTCTTTGCGATTATGCCTTCTCCCTGATCTTTTTCGGCCTTTCGGAACGCTTTGAGACCGTCGCCGATGGTGTGTTCGGAAAAGACCAAACCTTTCTTTTTGGGAAGCACGGCCTTGAGGATTTTTTTACGCAGCAGCAAGTCGAGCGATCGCAGGTCGTAATTCCCGAAATACAGTATGTCGAACACATAGAATTTCATCGTGCCTCGATTCGGATTGTCGTCCCGGTTCTGCAACCATTGGAAGCGGCTTTTTCCTTTTTCATCTTCGATGACGATCTCTCCGTCGAGAATCATATCCGTAGCCGTATCGTCGAGAGCGGTTGCAATTTCCGGATATTTTTTACTGAACGAAATGCCGTTCCTGGAAACCAGTTCGCATTTGCCTTTTCGGATTTGCGCCAGTGCGCGGTAACCATCGAACTTGGTCTCGAACAGCCATTCCTCGTTATCGAACGGCTCGTTCGCAAGCGTGGCCAGTTGCGGGCTCCAGTCAGATGGGAATTTTTCGAGCCGTTTGGCATCTGCAAGGTCATGTGCCTCGAACTCTGTCGCAGATCCGGATTGTTTTTCTGTCTTAGGTTTTTTAGGGTCGGCTTTCTTTGGGGATGTCTTGTTTTTCTTACCATCGCTCGTCCACTCCTCATTTCCTTCCGCTATGGCGTCAAAATCGCGACCGGTAAGTATAGAAAATGGGTTGTAGGTGACGTCCTTACCCGCAAATTCATCTTTGTGTTTGATCAGCAGCCACTGGTTTTCGCCCCGCCCGTGCATTTCGACGAGCGCCCAACTACCCTTTAGTTTTTCGCCGTGCAGCACGATTTTTATCGATCCGGACTTGTGCATTTTTTTCATCTCGGCGTTTTGCTTCGCTACGGCAATCCCGCCTTCCGGTTCATACGTCCCGATGTCCCAAACCATGACGGTCCCGCCTCCGTATTCGCCTTTCGGTATCGTGCCTTCGAAGTCGAGATAGTCCATCGGATGGTCCTCGACATGCATCGCCAGGCGTTTGTCGGCAGGGTTTCCGGACGGGCCTTTGGGAACGGCCCAACTCACGAGGACGCCGTCTATCTCAAGCCGGAAATCGTAGTGGAGATGGGATGCCGCGTGTTTTTGGACTACGAACTTAAGCTTACCTTTCGAGGCCTTCTTGACGCCTTTTGGCTCCGCAGTTTTCTTGAAATCGCGTTTCTGGTTGTATTTTTCGAGGCTTTGATCCATTCTTCGTGTCTTTCAATTTCCAGTCAAGTTTTCACTTAATTTTTGATCGCCTCCAGGCTTGCCCTCAATTGATCGAGCAAATCATCTGCCGGATGCCGTTCTTTTTTCTTTTTAGGTTCGTCTTCCGCCACCACTTTTTTGCCTTTCGCCGCCGCTTTTTTCTTGATGAGTTTCAGCAATTCGTCTTTGTAGGTGTCCTTGTATTTTTCGGGTTCGAACTTGTCGGTCAATTGGTCGATGATGTTGAGCGCCATATCAAGTTCTTTCTTACTGATGGTAACGCTCTTGGTCGGAAGTTTAAGCTCTTTGGGATCCCGGAGATCCTGCTCGAACCGGATTTGGATCAGCACGATGGCATCGTCCTGCGGTGTAAGGATTCCCAAGTGTTCGGATGTCCTGATCACAAACTTGCAAAGGCCGACCTTGCCTGACTTTTTCAAGGCGTCCCTCAACAGCGCATAGGTTTTGGCGGCAATTTTGTCGGGCTCGACAAGATAGGGCTTCTCAAGATATTTGGACGGAATCTCGTCTTCCTTGACGAACTCGAAAATGTCGATCGTCTGGGTTTTCTCGGGCATGGCGCGCGCAATGTCTTCTTTCTCGAGTATGACGTAGTCGCCGTTTTCTTTTTTGTATCCTTTTGCGATCTCATCCCAAGGCACTTCCTTACCGTCTTTTTTACACACGCGGACGTATTCGATCCTACATTGGTCTTTTTTCCGGATCATATCGAGATCGATGCGGTGAGTTTGGGCGCCGCTGTAAAGTTTGACCGGAATGTTTACCAAACCGAAACTGATGCCGCCTTTCCAAAGTGCTTTCATGTGCTGAAATTTAATTGCAAAGTTTGGCAAAATGTTACAGCTTTAGCTTATATGTTTTGTTGCAAAGCTTGTAGTTTTAACAGTTAACGCGGGAATTTTACAACTACCGCCCATAATCCTGTAATAAGGTGCGGGACAAAATCACAACCTTTGTAACATTCCAAAAAGATCGGCCATGAATGCAAACAATCCACTGAAAATCATAAGTTCCAAACTTTGGTTGCAAACCAGAATCACGTATCTCAAAATGCGGTTTGCTGCTTCGGGAATGATGAAAAGTTAGGGCGATCTCACCCAAAAAACATATTTTAGTATCACTCAATTAAATTCTGATAAATGGCTTCCCCAAGGCAATGTTTGTTTATTGATGACGACGTGGATGACCAGGAATTTTTCTGCGATGCGGCCAATAGTATCGATCCGGACTTAGAATGCATGTTCGCCTCAAATGGCATAGATGCATTGGAAAAATTAAAAGATGAGGCATTTTTGCCCGATTTTATCTTCATTGACATGAACATGCCGAAGATGAACGGAAAGGAAACCCTCGAAGAAATTAGGAAAATTGAACGTCTGAACGCCGTATCAGTGTATATTTACTCGACTGCAGCTGCTCCAAGGACCACTCAGGAAATGCTCGCTCTCGGAGCCACGGATTTCCTGATCAAACCCTCGTCGGTGCAAGGCTTGCAGGAATTATTGGGTAAAATACTGAAATAGCCTATGACATTACCATCTGATGAATCGTTTCTGCAAGGCGGAGGGGAACTTGGAGAATTGATCCGGAACAAGAATTGGAGCAAGACACCATTGGGTCACCCGTCCGTGTGGCCGCAAAGTTTGCGCACCTCGGTCCGCATTATCCTTACCTCAAGACAACCGATGTTCGTTTGGTGGGGAAAAGAACTCATCAACATCTATAACGACGCTTACAAATCGATAGTAGGAGGCAAGCATCCCGAATGTCTAGGGCAGCCTGCGTTTGAAGTCTGGCGCGAAATCTGGCACGAAGTCGAGCCCCGCACCCGCCAATGTCTCGAACAAAATACCGGTACCTATGACGAGGCGTTGCTGTTGCTCATGGAGCGCAACGGCTATACCGAAGAAACCTATTACACGTTTTCCTACAGCCCGATTCCCGGAGATGACGGGAAACCGCAGGGCATAATTTGCGCCAATACCGACGACACGGCGCGCATCACGGGCGAACGGCAAATGCGCACTTTGCAGGACCTGGCCAAGGCACTTCTAAGCCTCGAAAGCAACCAGGCGATTTACGAGGCGTCTTTGGACGTGCTCGCCCAAAACCCTCAGGATTTTCCATTTGCGACGCTTTACGAAGTGGAAGAAAGCGGCAACCGCTTACACCTCGTCGGTAAAACTCCGGCTCACTTGCCTGAGCAATTATCGGCTCCGATACTTGATCTTAGCCAGGATGCGGCGCATTACCAGGAGCTTTCAAAAGCCATAGGCGGGAGCTCGATACAACTAGTTTCCGGTATAACCGAACGGTTCGGGGAACTGCCATCGACGTTCTGGCAGCGGTCCTCCGATAAGGCGTTGCTGATTCCGATCCTTCAGTCGAATCATCGCTTGCCGTTCGCGATCCTTGGAGTAGGCATGAATCCGTACCGCCTGGTCGATGAGGATTACATCGGCTTTTTTCGACTTGTTTCAGACCAGATAACAAGCGCCCTTTCGAATGCCTATGCAATCAAACGCGAGCGAAAACGGGCCGAGGCACTCGCCGAAATCGACAGGTCGAAGACGATTTTCTTCAGCAATATCAGCCATGAATTTAGAACGCCGTTGACACTGATGCTCGGGCCACTCGAGGAAATGCTCAACGATCCTGGAGACGGAACTTTGCAGGACAACCGGAAAAATGTGGAGATTACACACCGCAACGCCATGCGGTTGTTGAGACTTGTGAATTCGCTCCTGGATTTCAGCCGCATCGAGGCAGGACGTATGCAAACGATTTTTCGGGGCGTCTGCCTCGGGCGTTATACGGAAGAGCTCGCCAGTTCGTTCCAATCGTTGTTTGAAAGGGCCGGGCTGGATTTCGAGGTGAAGTCCGAAGTGAAATCGGCAGCGTATGTAGATACCGAAATGTGGGAGAAAATAGTGCTAAACCTATTGTCGAATGCGTATAAGTACACGCTTTCAGGAAAAGTCGGCGTCTCGATATGTGAAAACGGCGAGTTTATCGAAATGAAAGTTTCCGACACGGGAACCGGCATTCCCGCCGATGAAATGGACAAATTGTTCCAACGCTTCCACCGTGTCAGGAATGCGACGGGCCGCAGCTTTGAAGGAAGCGGGATCGGGCTGTCGCTTGTGCGCGAACTCGTCCAGCTCAATCACGGGACAATCCTGGCCGAGAGTGAACTCGGAAAAGGAAGCAGGTTCACGGTAAGGATTCCGGTAGGACGCGCACATCTGGAATCGACCGACCTGGTTGATGAAAGCACGCCTTTCGACCAAATCATCCCGAATTCTTACGGGCTGGACAGTTTAAGCCTGACCGAGGCCGAAACCGCCGGACCTCATGAGATAAGCCGACATAAAAGTCTTGAAAAAGTACTGGTTGTCGACGATAATTCGGACATGCGCGCCTACATCGCAAAAATACTCGGGACACAATACGAAGTTGTGATCGCTGCCAACGGGATACAGGGATTGGAGATGATGGATGCCGAACGTCCGGATGTGGTGATCAGCGATATCATGATGCCTGTCATGGATGGGATCGAGATGATGAAACGCATCAAGAACAACCCGGAATTCGCCGATACGCCCATCTTGCTGTTATCCGCGCGGGCAGGGGAGGAATCGAAGATCGAAGGCTACGAACTCGGCGCGGACGATTATCTCGTCAAACCGTTTTCGGCTAAGGAACTTCAGGCGCGTGTGATGGCCCAATTGCGGCTTCGCAAGTCCAGGCGGCACGTCAATTCCCAACTTCGAAACGTCTTTGAGCATGCACCGGTCGCAATTTGTTTGCTCAGAGGGCGCAACTTTCTGGTAGAGATCGCCAACGAACGCATCATCGAAATCTGGGGAAAGTCCGCCCAGGCAATCTTGCACAAGCCGCTCGAACAAGGGTTGCCCGAGATGGTGCCTCAAGGCTTCAAAGCTTTACTCGAAAAAGTGTATGATACCGGTGAAACCTACGTTGCGGAAGAAATGCCGATCAAACTTTACAGGAACGGCCGCAGCGAAATGATTTACGTGAAATTTGTCTACGAGCCGCTGAAAGAGGAAAACGGGACAATCTCAGGAATCGTGGTCGTAGCCGATGATATTACCGACAGCGTTGTGGCGCGCAAAGAGATCGAAGGCAGCGCCATACGATACAAATTGGCGATAGAAGCCGCCAGGATGGGAAGCTTCGACTGGATTTTAGAGGAAGAACGCTTTATTTTTTCAGATCGGTTGGCGGAGATTTTCGGATATGCCGATGCCCGGGATTGTACCCACACTGACTTTGTAAGCAAAATCCATCCGGACGACAAGCCGATACGCGATGCGGCGGTTGCCAGCGCCATGCTCGACGGAATCCTTTTTTATGAGGCACGCATCGTGTGGAACGATGGCTCCCTGCATTGGATCCGCTTGAACGGAAGGGCCGAGCGCGATTTGGCCAACCAGCCTACGCGTATGTACGGCACCGTCCTCGACATCACAGACGAGCGACTCCAGACGGCGATCCTGGAAGAAAAAGTGTATGAACGCACGAAAAGCCTGGCCGAGAAAAACCGCCAGCTGCAGGAAAGCGAAGAACGCTACCAACGCATGACCGAGGAAGTCCAGGACTATGCGATACTTTTACTTGACACGGACGGCACGATCCTCAACTGGAACAAGGGCGCCGAAAAGATCAAGGGCTATTCCGATAAGGAAATCGTCGGCAAGAACTTCACGATTTTTTACTTGCCTGAAGATCGCGAGCGACAGTTGCCGCAGACGTTGATAACCGAAGCCAGGAACAGCGGCCGAGCCATTCACGAAGGCTACCGCATCCGCAAGGACGGCACTGTTTTTTGGGGAAGCGTCACCATCACGGCCCTTCACGACGACTACGACAACGTCATCGGTTTTTCTAAAGTGACGCGCGACCTTACCGAGCGCAAAATCAGCGAAGACCGCATGCAGAAATACAATGCCGAACTCGAATTCCAGAACAGGGAACTCGAGCAGTTCGCCTATATCGCCTCTCATGATTTGCAGGAACCGCTGCGCAAGATCCAGATGTTTTCCGGCATGTTGGAGCGCAACCTTCACGATGCCGAGGTATCGAGACGTTATTTCGAAAAGATCAATTCGTCGGCGGAACGCATGAGCGACCTGATCAAAGCCGTGCTCAACTACAGCCGCCTTTCGCGCATTGACGAACATTTTGTAAAGGTGAACCTTAACGAGGTGCTCCAAAACGTGCTCGTCGATTTTGAACTGCTTGCCGAGGAAAGAAGCGCCCATATCGATGCGGACATGCTGCCGACGGTCATCGCCGTCCCGTTACAGATCAATCAGTTGTTCTCGAACCTGATCGGAAATGCGTTGAAATTTACCGCCGACAGTCCCCGAATCAGGCTTTCGTGCCGAACGCTGACGGGATCGGATGTTGGTTTTGAGCACAATCTATATCCCGACCGCCTCTATGTCGAATTGGTGTTTACCGATAACGGCATTGGATTCGACCAGAAATACGCCACCCAGATCTTTACGATTTTCCAAAGACTCAACCAACGGACTTCATTTTCAGGAACGGGAATCGGGTTGGCGTTGTGCAAGAAAATAGTGGAGAACCACCAAGGATTCATTACCGCCACGAGTGAAAGCGGCAAGGGTGCTTCGTTTTACGTCTACCTCCCGGCGTGACGCAATAGCCCGGATGGAAGCGGTAGCCTTTTGAAAAATACGGCTGCTTTTGCCCGGCGCGAATGGCGACCAGCGGAAGCCTTTTTGCGACGGAATCAAAAGCGCCGGATTTAAGAAAGCTATAAGCGGACAGCCGGAAAAAGCTTCGAAAAAATCAAAACGGATAACCGATCGCGAGGTTGAACACGAGGTTTTCCTTGCGCCAGGTGCTGCTTGAAAAGTTGATGCTGTCGAGCACCCAACGGTCGTTTTCTGGTAGCCACGGCTTGCGCAACGGGAAGGCGAGGTCGGTTCGAAGCACGAGGAACGACAGGTCGAACCGCAAACCCAAACCTGTTCCCACAGCGAGTTCACTTAGGAATTTGCTCGTGAATTTTGCTCCGGGCAACGGATTTTCTTCGGTTCCGTTGTTGCGCAGCCAGATGTTACCCGCATCGACGAACACCGCTCCATGGACGATACTGAACAATTTTTGGCGGACTTCCGTATTGAGCTCAAGCTTAATGTCGCCGGATTGGTCAGGCAGGAATTCGTCCCGGTTCACGTCCGGTCGGTAGGTTCCCGGCCCGAGCGACCTGGCCCGAAATGCCCTTATGCTGTTGGTTCCTCCGATGAAAAATTGTTTGATGAACGGCAAGTCGTATGAATTTCCGTAAGCGTGTCCGTAACCGGCGATGATGCGGCTGGCGAGTTGGGTATTTTCGCCGAATTTCCAATAGTGCCTGAAATCCGCTTCCATTTTTACGTATTGGCTGAACGGAACGCCAAAAACATTCGTAGTATCGCCTTTGCGGACGTTGGCTCCGGTGGCTAATCCCGCAATGGTCCCGGCCACGTCAAGCATGCCTTTGAAGTAAATCGTGTGCTTGAGGCGCTGCCGCATCGTGTTCGTGTAAGTATAAGTATAAACCGGCCCGAAGATCAATTGTTTGCGAATGACTTTCTCGAGCGTTCCGGTGCTGTCCTGGCGGATGCGCTCCCGGTAGAGGTCGGTGACGTTGCCGGGATTGACGTAGGTGACTTCCGAGACTTTCAGCTCGTGTTCCCGCCTGGCGTTTTCCTTCCACAAATAGCCGAAAGAGCCTTTGAACGAATTCAGTGAGTACAATTGCTGCCGCATCTGGTATTCATACCCGAGGGAAGCGCGTGTCCTTGGCATGAAGCCGCTTGGGGATTCGAGCTTGAACGGACTGATGAAACGCGGCCAGACAAGGTTGGCTTCTCCTCCGACGCGGTAGACGTTGAACCCTTTGTTTTGGCCCGAAACCTGTACTTCAAGCCCGCCGAATGCGGTGATCTGGAGCAATTCGGCACCTTTGAACGTGTTGCGGTTGCTCCAGTTCACGTTGAGTTCGCTACCGGTGTAATTAGCGGAATTGGTTTTCCCGAGCACTTCGATGCGGATCGATTTTTTGGGAAGTGGCGTCAGGTAATAAAATGCGTCAAGTTTGTTGCCTTCTTCATCGTCGACGACCTTGAAGTCGTTCTTGACGAATTTGAAGACACCCAGGTTGGTCAATCGGCTTAAGGTGAGGTTATGGGCGGTGCGGCTGTAGACGTCTCCTTTTTTGAAATACATCGTGCGGTCGAAAATGCGCGGCTTGAACAGGTTTTGCTTGTCGATGATGACAAAGTCGTTGTAATACGTGACATCCGTGGAATCGATCCCGATGGTGTCTTTGCGAACGTTGAAATTCGGATAGATAAAAACGTCGTTGATCTTATAAATTTTTTTGGCCTCGGCCGGCGTCTCGTCTTTGACGCGCAGGAACAGATCGACTTTGTGCTCGCCTATGGTGCTGTCGACCTGGACCTTCAGGTAATCGGGGCTGAAAAAGAAATAGCCTTTTTGTTTCAGTCTTCCGTCAATGCGATCGCGTTCATCCTTTACGATATCGAGGTCAAAACCTTCGCCTACTTTGAGCAACGATCTCCTTTTGGTGCGGGCGATGGTGGAATCGAGGTCGGAGTCTACGGAATCCTCAGGAAACGTAACGCTTTTGATTGTGTATCTCGGGCCCGGCGTTATGGTGTATTTCGCTTTGGCTTTTTTGCCGCGGCGCGTAGAATCGGCGGAGACTATCGCCTTGAAATAGCCTTTGTTCTGAGCGTAGCTTTGGAGTACTTCCGCATTGTAGTCAAGGTCGACCTGGTGAAACAGCACGGGTTCTTCTCCTACTTTGGTCCGAAGCCAGTTGCGAAAGCCTTTCTCTTTTTTAGGTTCGCCGGCGAGGTTCCAGATGTAGAGCTTGGGGCGCAATCCCAAAATGGCTTTGTTCGGTCGCGGACGCGTCAATCCCTCGAGTTCTTTTTTGAGCGCCTTTTTGTTCTTTTTCGGCATGGAATCTTCCTTGATGTCCACTTCCGCACCCAAATACAGCAATTCGCCCTCCTTGAGGTATTTGGTGTTGGAGCACGAAATGACGAAAAGCAACGCAAAGCTTAGCGCAATTTTCCTCAATGCGGATGGGATGCGATTTTTTTCTGGGATCGTTTTTATATTGTCGCGATGTCTGTTCTCGATCTTCATTCAAGTCGTTATTTCATATTACTTCGACGCGAATCAGTCTTCGTCGGTTTCCGGTTCGGTTTCCTGAATCTCTTGTAGTTTGGCGTCGTTGGCGGCTTTTTTGCGTGCTTCGGCTTCTTTTTTGTCGCGTTTCGCACGCTTTTCGTCCCGTATCATTTTCTTTTCCTCGTCACTTCGGTGAAACAATTCCCGGAATTGGTTGTAATCCATGGTGATGATGAAGGCCACGCCGGTTTCTATCACTTGTCCCTGCAAAGCCATTTGGTATTCGTTCTTGCGGTAGGCGCGCACGGCGTAACGGCCATCGCGCGTCAGCTGGTATTCCGCTGAAAGGTCACCCGCTATATTATTCGTCTGCTCGTTTGCCTGCTGCGGGCCTTCCAGTCCGAAATTGCTGCCGACCGTAACTTTGAGCCTATCGTTTAGCAACGTTTTGGAAACGGCGACATTCAGGTCCGTGCGGTTTTCGCGTGCCCCGGTGGTGTAATCTTCCGATGATTCCAGGTCGAAATTGACTTCAAAGCCGCTCACGAGTTCGGCAGCGAGGTTGTTCAACTGCTGCGACAATATTTTGCTTACGGACTGTCTAGCAAAAGTTTCTCCCGACATGCCGCCAGCCTGGCTCGCAAACGGGTTTTCTCCTATGAACCGGTTCAGGAGCAACAGCGCAAAAACCTGTTTGTTGAGCTCTGCCGGGTCCTGTCGCAATTCCGCCAGTTTGGTGCGGGCCGCATCGACGATATCGGACGAAACACCGTAATTTTTGTCCGGAAGGTCAATGTCGAACGAAATTTCGGGCTTGAGCAATTGGCCTTTCATCATGAGCTTGGCCTGGAACGGGAGACGTTGCTTGTAAGTGTTCCGTATCGAATTCGAGACGGCGCCCAATTGGTTTCCGACAAGATCGATAGGAGCGGTGTTGGCGGTATAAACGGCTGTGATGTTGATGTCGGCCGTCGTGGGATCGCCCGTCCACAGGAGGTAGCTGCCGTCCGCGATCTCGAATTTTCGCTTGATGAGGTTGAACGACATCTGGTAGAACCCTTCCGATAACTCGTAACGACCGGTCAAATTGGTTTTGCCCGACGGATCGATGCCGCCGTTGAGCCTGGCTTCTCCTTTAAGCTCGAGGTAATCGCCGTTCCCTTTGTCGATCACCAGCGAAAGCTTCGCCTCTTTGTTGATCTCGATGTTGACGTCAACATCCATTCCTTTGAATACCGATGTTTTGAGCGAATCGGCCTCTGTCATGAGTTTCTCGGTAAGTTGCGGATTGTCGACGTCTATGAATTCAATAATGCCTTCGCGGTCGGCGATTCCGGGATCGGATTGAGGTAAAACGACCGTAAAATCCGTATTGTCGTTGATTTTGAGCGAGCCCGTCACTACGGGTTGGTTGAGGTTGCCGCTGATGTCGAGATTGGTATCGAAATACAGTTTTCCGTAAAACAGGTCGTTGTCTTTTTCGGTAGAATTCACGGCGCGGAAATCGTTGGCGCGAATCTTCATGTCGAAGGCGAAATCCCGATAATTCGACGTCAGGATCTTCCCGTTGAGGTTGAGTCGGTTTTTTTCTTCATCCTCGAATGAAAACGAGTTGAAAATGATGCCTTCGTCGGTAAACAAAATGCGCTCTTTTTGGACGCTCAGGGCGGAATTGAGTTCGGTAACGGTGAATCTGGCGTCGTTGAAAACTACTTCCCCGTTGATGTTGGGATCGTCCGCATTGCCTGTAATCTTGAGTTTCCCCGACAAAAATCCGCTGCTTTTCCTGATCTGGCCTTGGGTAAAAGCTTGGACGCTCGTCATTTGCAGACGTTGCATGTCAAGGTCGAGATCGAACGTCTTGGAGTCGCTGCGATAGTTTCCGTTTAGGTTGACCTGGTTGTCGTTGCCGGAAATTTCGACGTCGGCGCGATACGTGTTGGCAACGGCATTGTCTACCTTGATATTGACGTTTCCGACGGTGTCCTTGCTTACCATCAGGTTTTCTATGGTCAGATCGGAAGTAAAGACAGGATTCGTCTGCAAGTCTTTAAGGTTGGCCGTTCCGTTGAGGTTGCCGGCGACCGAGAAGCCGTCCTTGGTTTCCTTGGCGATTATCTTGGTAATGGTCTCGATCTTGAAATCGGTAAAAGTTACGTCGATAGGAGCGTTCATATCGTCCCCGGCAGATTGCAATGCGATGCTGCTTCCCTCGCGCTCGAGCTTGAAATTTTGGGCGTTCACGCCTCCATTTCCCAATCGGATCCTGTTCGCCGGATCGATGTTCCACGGATCGTAATTGAGTGTGAGTCCGTTCGGATCCAAATGGATTTCGTTGAGTTGTTCGATCGCTTTCAAATCCCCAGCAATCGTGTAATGTTCCTTGCCTTCGAGGTCGCGCACCACGAGGTTATAGGCGATCGTGTTGTCCTTGACGCTTCCGCCGAGGTTGGTATCGGGAATTTGGAAACTTTTGTTTTCGATGTTGTCGATGTTGATGTTGTACACGAGCGAATCGCCTTCGGTGCGAATGTTTATCGCGCCGCCGCTGATGGTATTCTCGGCGTAAACCAATCTCGGGATCGTCCCTAAAACCGAAAGGCTGTCACCTGCCGAATTGTATTTCGCCTCGAGATGCACGGGTTCCAGGCGCGTCAGTTTCGGAACCAGTTTTTGCAGCACGGGATCGTTGTGGACGTCGGCCCTGAGTTCGAACGATTGCTCTCCGAGGTCTTCCTTCCGCGCTTCCGCATTCGGTCTGAGATTGTAGAATTTGGAAACCGTCTGGGTAATGGCGGCCCCGACTTTGGTCAGCTTGAACCGGCCTTGCATATCGGCTTTGAGGAATTGGGACTTTACGTTGAGTTTGGTGGAATCTGCGGTAGATGCTGCCGTCGCGGTAATCGAATCGAGCTGGAATTGTTCTTCGGCATTGGCGATCACCAAATGATACGCGCTCACTTTCCCGTTGAGCATGTCGGGATTCGTGGAGGCCATATCGGCATCTACCTTTCCTTTGAGTTTCATCGGGCCAGCGTGCAGGTTGAGTTTTTCAAGATCGGCGATATCGACGTTGAGCAATAGTTTTACCGACGGATACTTGTCCCTGAAATTGCCGCTCGTTACCAAGTCGAAGGTCAGGTTCGGGTCGCTCATATCCGCGACGGCGTTGAATTGACCGTTTTTGATATCGCCTTTGAGGTTCAGGTTGCGGTACGTATAACCGTTGAATTCCGCTTTTTGGAGTCGTCCGTTGAGTTGGGCCACGGCGGTTTTGGGATCGAGTCCCGTGCCGACGACTTTCGTTTTGAGGCTGATGGTTCCGATAGAATCGTTTTTGATGAGTTTTCCGAGGTCGAAATTGTCGAGAACCACATCGGCATCATATTTCTCCCGGTTTTTGGCGCGACCGTCGAAAAAGCCCTTGACTTTGGCATTTCCGAAACTCGTCTTCGCATCGAGATTCGCGACGAGGTTATCGGCCGAGCCTTTGAAAGTTCCCGCCAGGTTTATCTTCGCCGGAAGTTGGATGTTGTCGGGGATCGTGCCTTTGGGAACAAAGCCGTAAATGTCTTTTGCCGTCGTTTGGACTTGCCTGATATTGAGATCGAAGCGAGCGGTTTTGGCATCGGGTAGACCCGTAATCCGCCCGCTTGCCGCTATGCGCGTGTTGCCGATGCCGCTCACTTCAAGATTCGGGATCGACAGGTCTTTGAGCTTGCCTTTCAACTGGCCGTTTATGAACACGACCGCTTTTGGGTTGTCCTTGAACGGATTGGTGTCTTCGAGCGTCGGGACGAAGAGTAAAATATCCTCAAACGCGATCCTGCTGTTTTTGAGGTCGGCGTCGAGCAAAAGTTCGCCCGGCGCATCCGACAGTGACTCCAGAGACGGATAACCCGCCACAAGCCTGTCCCTGATTTCGGTTTTGGGCGTTTTGAGATACAGGTTTTTCGCATAGGCTTGTTTGGGCCCGTAATAAAATTCCGCTTGCAGTTTTTCGATCACCACGCCGCTCTTGTCGCGCATCTTCAACGATTTTACGTTCCCTGAAATTACGTCGGGACTATAGCTCACATTGGTTGCCTTAAGCTCAAATCCGGAAAGGGCGAGGTGTTTGTAATCGATTCCCTTTTTGACGCGCTGGGCGTTCTCGTCGTCAAAGCGAAAGTCGATATCGGTAAGCGCTGCCTGGCCGAGCGTGACGTTCCAGCCCGTCGTGGCAGCTTTTGATTCGAGTGCTATCTCGCGTTTGATTTTTTGCTGCTTGGCCTTTCCTAACGTAAACCCGCCTTTGAGGCCGTTCATTTCCATAGACGAAACAGCCAATGTCTGGCCTTGGATGTCGGTCTTGTCGAACTTCATCCTTAGTTTTTTGAGCGTGAGGCCAGAATTGAGGTTCGTCCCTGCATTGTCGTAACCAATGGCGATGCGCGTAAAATCGATCTCGCCTAACTTTAAGGTAAAACTCGGGTTTTGGGCAAGCGAATCGGCGACTTCGGCTGTCTTTTCGCCGATTTCGCGTACCAGTTCACCTTGGGCCAATTTGAGTCTGAGGCCGTCCATTGTGATCTTGGGCACTTCAAAATCAGATTTGTCAATATCGAATTTCTTGATTTTGGTGTCGAAATGATGAAGGGAAACTTCGAGGTCATTCTTTGAAATCGCGTCGTCGAACCGAACTTTGATACGGTCGAGATTTACGTTTTTAACCGAAATTTTCATTGGCTTGGCGTTCGGGTCCGACGGTTGGCCAGAGTCGAAAGCCTTGATGATGTAATCGAAGTTGAATACGGAATCCTTGTTTCGGATCACGTTGGCATTGATGCCTTTCAGGTCTACCGAATTGATCTCGACCTCATTCGACATAAGCTTGAAAAGGCTGATGTCCACGGCGATCTTTTCGCCCAATATCAAGGTGTCGCCTTTTTGGTCCCTGAGGAAAATCCCTTCGATGATGACTTTTTTCGGAAGCCCGATCTCAATGCGGTCGATGCGCACCGGCGTCCCGATTTTTTTCTCGAGATAGGTCACGGCTTTCCCGCGCAGGTAATTCTGTACGGCGGGCACCTGGATCAGCAACACCAAAAGCAGGAACAGGCCAATGACGGAACCAACCGTCCAGGCTGTAATTTTCAGACTTTTGCGTACATATTTATTCAATTCGAGATGCTTTCTTTAAAGGTAAGGCAAGCCGCCGGGAAATCAATGTTTGCCTGGAAAATAATACAATGAAATCACTTACAAAAATGCGGAACAATCGCGCTTTTTCGTTTATAAGGAAAGGTTGGGATATTATATTATTTACAGATGTCCTTTCAAAATCCTCATTGACGTGGCGGATTTCTTCCAAAAAAAAACCTCCCGATTGGGAGGCGCGATACTTTAAAGGGGAACTCAAATATTGAGCAAAAACGTTTCTTTGTTCAATGCCGAAGTATGAAACTGCCAATTGATGCTTAAGACTTCCGTAAGCACTTTTTTGAGCTGTGTAAAATCGTTTGGCTTGCGGATGTAGATATTGGCCCCGTTGATGAACGTATCTTCCATGTCTTTTTCGGAATTCGAAGTCGAATAAATCGCCACCGAAAGATCGCGGAACTTCTCGATCAACCGAATTTCCTTCAAACATTCCACACCGGACTTGTACGGCATGTTCAAATCGAGGAAAATAATGTCCGGACGTTTGTTTTTCGTGTTTTCAAGATAATTCACAAGTTCACGACCGTCTTCGAGCATATTCAGGTTCGATTCGATCTTGAGTTCGCTCAAAGCGTCGCTGAAAATGCTTCTGTCATCTTGGTCATCGTCGACCAATAGGATTTCAACGATATTTTTGTCGTGGATCATAGAGTGGGTTATAAGGTGTAAAAGTAATGATTTATAGGTTGGCTAATCTTAAATGCAGCTTAAATTTTAACAGGGATATGAACATTGAAAACAGAACCTTCTCCTGGCTTGCCATCGGCGGTGATAAAGCCGTGATGAATATTGGCGATCTTGCGGCAAATGGCCAGTCCGATGCCCGTTCCCTCGTATTCCATCTTGCCGTGAAGCCGCTGGAAAAGCTCGAAAATCTTGTGTTTGTATTCCGGGTCGAAGCCGATGCCATTATCGGATACCGAAATCTTCCAAAACTCACGAGACCCTTTCTCCGGGAGCGTGACTTTTTCTGCCGAAATCCTGATGACGGGCGCAAGGTCCTGCTTTGAGTATTTCAATGCGTTGGAAACCAGGTTGTGCAGCAATTGCTGGAACTGCAACGGCACTACCGAGATCGAAGGCAAATCGCCCGATTCGATCGTCGCGTTTTTTTCTTTGATGACTTCGTCGAGCCCTGACCTGACTTCTTTAAGCGTCTTGTTAAGGTTGGTTTTGACGAACTTTATATCGTCCGAATTCATGCGCGAATACTCGAGAAGCGACTGGATCAAGGCTTGCATGCGTGTGGTGGCCGATGTCAGTCTGTCAAAGTAATCTTTTGACTGATCCGACAGGTTATTCCCGTCTTTGTCGAGGATTCTGCCCGCGAACATGTTGACTTTGCGCAACGGTTCCTGCAAGTCGTGGGACGCAATGTAGTTGAACGACTCCAAATCTTCATTGCTCGATTGCAAATCGCTGTTTTGGGACGTCAGTTTCTCGTTGAGCTGTTTTAATTTGTTTTCCGATTTGATGCGGTTGGAAATGTCACGCGCGATCACGAGAACCGCGTAAACCTCACCCGCTTTTTTAAGTGGGATCATGAAATTTTCATAATAGACGCTGGCAATTTCGGAAAAGTACATCTCATTGTGGATCGTCTCGCCTTTGAGCGCGCGCGCCACTTCGGCAATGCCTTGGGAATCTTTTGCTTTCGGAAACACATCGACGACCTTTTTGCCGATCACATCATCGGTAATGCGGTACATCTTCTTGGCGGCGTCGTTGAGGGCCAAAAACTCCAGATGTTTTCCGTAGACGATCATGACGTCGATCGAAGCGTTGAAAACCGTGTCTGAAAATTCTTTTTGTTCCCGCAGTTTTTCGGTGCGGAACGCGACTTTTTCCTCGAGAAGCTCGTTCAGCGTCCGCGAATCGTGCACGTCCATGCAACTCCCGATATAGCCTGCAAAACTTCCGTCGGTTTCGTATCTCGGGACGCCTTTGTCGCGAATCCATCGGTAATTACCGTCGTGCCGCCTCAGGCGATATTCGATCTCGAAAGGCTCATGTGCGTCAAATCGGGCAACGTAACTTCCAACACAGCGCTCGTAATCTTCGGGATGAACGCCTTGTGTCCATCCTTGTCCCGATTCCTGTTCGAGAGTGCGGCCGGTAAAGTCGAGCCAGCCTTTATTGAAAAAATGCAGGTTTTTATCGGCGCCTGACATCCAAATCATTACGGGAGCCGCGTCCGCAATGGTGCGGAAACGGTCGTCTAAGAGCACATTTTTCGGGTATTCGGGATTGGACATTCGCAATTGAGTGAGCGGTATTCGTAACAAATATACTCTTTTGGAAATCCGTCACTCTTAAAGAATTTATAAAACAAGTTCGGAAAGAAGCCGTTGCAGCGTCGCCTCAGGGTCTGAAGTAAATCCAGGATGCGGTCGCGAAGTTTGGATGACCGTACTGCGGATGGCCGTCAGCCAGCGAAAACGTTCCGCCGTCTCCATTTGCCCGATCTGGCCGGAATCTTTGCTGCCCGAGGCGATGCGCTCCAGTGATGAAAGATTGGCAATCACCTGTGCGGAATCGGTCTCGTGGCAAAACGCCCGCAATTTCGATTCGCTCAACAGGCAAACCGCTTTAAGGAACTTTTTGCGCTTGCAGAACAAAATAATGCCTGCGTTGATGAATTCTTCTCGTTCGACCTTCGGCACGACGCGAATCACGGCAAATTCATAGAGCTGCTCTTGCATCGTTGGCCTGTTTGATGAATAGTTGGGAATTGTCGCGCCTTACTTTCAGGAAGTCGACATAAACCTTCCGGATCTCGTCCGGCAATAAGTCCGATTCTTCCCAATGCAACCAATCGTCGGGAATGAGATTGACGATTTTTGACAGCGTCTCATCCGAAAGCATTGCCTTGAATTGCGCATCTACCGACTCGAGTTCACTCGCCTGCCTCAGCAAAACATGGTCTTTGATCATGGCAAAAGGGCTTTTGGCATGGCTCTCGGGATCGGTGAACGCGTGATGGAAATACAATGAGGCGCCGTGGTCGATAAGCCACAATTCCTGGTGCCACATCAGCATATTGGTGTTGCGGAACGTGCGGTCGACATTTGTCAGAAAAGCGTCGAGCCAAACGATTTGGGAAGCGAGCCGGGCATCTACGTCTGTCACCACCGGATCGAATGTAATCGAGCCCGAAAGATAGTGCATGGCCAGGTTCAGGCCCTGAGAAAACTTGAGCAAGTCCTGGATTTCTTCATCCGCTTCGGACTGTCCGAAAGCCTCGTCGAGAAAGGCGAAAACGAGCTCCGGCGTCCTGAAGCCAAGGGCTCGCGCAATTTCACCTCCGATGAGCTCGCCGATAAGCATTTTCACGCCGTGTCCCGCCCCGCGGAACTTGAGTACGTATTTGAAATCGTCGTCTCCCTCCGCCAATGCCGGCAGTGAGCCGCCTTCCCTTAACGGAAGAATGTAGCGGGTAACGTTTATGGTTCGTAGTTGCATGGCTTAAAAGTACAAAATGAATCGTTTTATCGGTAATACGGTAAGTAATTGGTTTCAGGGAAGAGTTGGGGGAATTGGAAAGTTTGGGAAAAAGTACAGAAAAACTGTAATTGCCGAGTTGTGGAAGTGGTTAAATTTGGTAGATATAACAGATTTTTAAAAATCTGTTATATCTGGAGACGCGGCGCGAAATTGAATTACGAAAAACGC
Source organism: Flavobacterium selenitireducens (assembly GCF_014748335.1). GTDB lineage: Bacteria > Bacteroidota > Bacteroidia > Flavobacteriales > Flavobacteriaceae > Flavobacterium > Flavobacterium selenitireducens. The sequence continues at coordinate 565,888 of NZ_JAAVIY010000001.1, read as the reverse complement.
CTTTTCCTTTCCCTGACCGGAACTGCAAATATCTCGTTGCCCGCGATGCCGTAAATCAGGTCACCCTGGCACGGCTCCATGATCCATTTGCCGGTAAATTCGCCAAATGCCGGCAGTATCATCTGGTTTTTCGACTGGAAAAAACACGGCAGATCCATCGATTGCCTGCCTGCCCCACGCAGGTTGATGCCAGGATGTATGTGTCCGCAAAACGTGAAATATCCATCCTGTTCTTCAGGCTCGTGCGTGAACAGGAAATTTCCAACTTTCAACTCGGAGGCGATCGCCATCCCGATCGATTCGTATTTTTCAGGTTGGAGAATGTCGTGGTTGCCTATGATCAGCAGGAAATTTTCCGGACGGGAATTCACCCAATCGGAAAAAACATCCCATTCGCTGTTAAGGCTGCTGTGAAAAAGATCGCCTAAAAAACAAACGATTTCCGCCTGGAAATAATCAGCCACTGCCGTCAACCGTTCGAAATTTCCCGTAAATGCGGCTTTTGGCAACGCAATGCCGTGCTTCCGGAAATGGGAAACCTTTCCCAAATGCACATCCGAAATCAAAAGCATGTTTCTTTCTTTCCAGAACACGGCGCCCGAAGCGTGCAAAACAAAGTGGTTCCCGTGAATCGTAATCTCCTGAATCATTCTATCCCTTTCATGTAAGAAGCCGTCATTTTGGCGATGCGCTCGGCCAATGTCTCGCTTGAGAGGCGTTCGCGCAAACGGTCGGTAATGATCGGGAAACTGAATGGCGTCGGCCGTTCGCACTGTTTCCAGACGATGGTTTGCGACTCAATGCGCTCCAAAGACTGGATCAGTCGGCCCTCTTCCAATTGGTGTTCGAACGTTTCCCGGTAAGCTTGCTGCAAAAGTAAGTTATCGGGCTCATAATCGCGAAAAACTTCGAACAAAAGTTGCGTTGAGCTTTGGAGGTGTTTGGCCTTGACGATTTTGCCCGGATATCCTGAAAACACCATGCCGGCGATGACCGAAATATCGCGGAATTTGCGTCGCGCCATCTCGGTGGCATTGAGGCTTGTCTGCAAATCCTGGTGCACAAAACGCGCGGTAAACAGGTCGTTGTCGATAACCGATTGCATGTCGATTTCCTTATCGGAAAGCAATTCGAACCCGTAATCGTTATAGGCAAGCGAAAACGTGATCGGTTCCAGCAGCGAGATGCGATAGGCAAGCAGCGACGCCAGGGCCTCATGGACGAACCTGCCTTCAAACGGATAAAAAATGGCGTGATACCCTTCGCGCGTTTTAAAGGTTTCGATGAGGAACTGGTCGGCTTCAGGAACGATCGATTCGTTTCGCTGTCGTTTGAAGACCGGTTCCATTGCCTGTAATTCAGGCGATTTCTTGCCGTGGTTGGCCGAATAGAGTTCCTGTCGCAACAGTTCGGACATTTGTGCCGATAGTGCCAGCCGGCCGCCCATCCAACTTGCAAATCGCGTCGGCTTTCGCGTTGCCGATTTTACAAGAACCTGCATGTTCTTGATCCGGTACAATTCCAATTGACGGCCCGCGAATTGAAAGACATCACCGGGTTTTAATTTAGAAACGAACCATTCTTCTATCGAGCCGATAAAGCCGCCTGAAAAGAATTTTACCTGCATGACCGCATCGCTTACGATCGTCCCGATCGACATTCGATGTTGTGTCGCCGTCGATCGCTTGTTGATTTTATAGCGCCCGTCGGCTTCGATCTCGACCTTTTTGTATTCGTCGTAGGCCTGCAAACTCTGGCTGCCGTGCACGATGAAATTGAGGCACCACTGGAATTGTTCGCGCTCCATGGCCTGGTAGCAGAAAGTCGATTTGACCTCGTTGAAGATTTCGTCCGGGAGAAATCCGTCGGAAACCGCCAGCGTATTCAGGTATTGGATCAGCACATCCCAGGAATTGAGGTAGGGAATCCTGTCTTCCACGACATTGTTCTCGACCGCTTTCTTTAGTGCCGATGCCTCGACGAGTTCTATGGCGTGCGTCGCCAGGAAATAAATCAGCGATTCCTTACCCGGCTTGTGATTCGAGCGGCCCGCGCGTTGCATGAACCGGGCGACACCCTTCGGCCCGCCTATCTGGATGATGGTTTCCACGGGCGCAAAATCGACACCCAAATCGAGGCTGGAAGTGCATACGACGGCTTTCAACTTTTCATCGCGTATGGCATTTTCTACCCAAATGCGGACGTCGCGGTCGATACTGCCGTGGTGCATCGCGATTTCGCCGGCAAATTCCGGATATTTGTCCAAAAGCCGCTGGTACCAAAGTTCGCAGGCCGATCTTACATTGGTGAAGATGAGTGTAGTGCGGCTCTCCTTTACGATCCGCGCCACGTCGTCTATGAGATGGAAGCCCATGTGGCCCCGCCACGGATAACTCTCCATTTTGGTCGGGATAATGGAAATCACCTTGGTTTTTTTGTGCAGGACCGCCTTTACCAATACGGAGTTTTCGTAAGCTTCCGAATCCGGCCCAAGCAAAACCTGGCGCGCCTGTTCAAGATTCCCGATTGTAGCAGAAATGCCCCAAATGCGCAGGTTCGGAGCGACGGACTTGAGGCGCGACAAACCCAATTCCATCTGGACGCCTCGTTTGGTTCCAAGCAGTTCGTGCCATTCATCGACGACGATAGCCGTACAATTTTTGAACGTATTCGGATAGTCTTTCGAAGCGAGCAGCAGTTGCAGGCTTTCAGGCGTCGTGATGAGCAAATCCGGCATTTTTTTGGCTTGCTTTGCCCGTTCGGCTGCCGAGGTATCGCCCGAACGGATCGCCACCTCGAACGGGATGCCCAAACCTTCCACGAGTCGTTCCGCGGCTTGTTTGATCTCGACCGACAACGCGCGTAACGGCGTGATCCAAACCGCTTTCAATCCCGGTTTTATTAAACTCCGTTGGGCGCCGCTTTGTTTCGATATCGCTGGGTTCTTTTTGATGTAGTCGAGCAGTATCGGCATCCAAAGCGCATACGTCTTTCCGCTTCCCGTGGGCGCATTCAGCAAGCCGTGTTTGCCTTGCAGGAATGCTGTCCAGGTTTCTTTTTGAAACGGGAATGGCTGCCAACCCTGGGATTCGAACCAGGATTCGGCGGTTTGGAAAAGCTGTGTTCGGTTCAAGGGTTTAGGTTTAAAGTTTAAGGTTTAAAGTTTAAGGTTTAAAGTTTAAGGTTTAAAGTTTAAGGTTTAAAGTTGACGGTACGACGTTAGACTTCACATCTCGTACGAATTCAACAAATGAGAGCCTTCAGGTCCTCAATGGAATTCGCGTCGTCGATTTTCTTGTCGTGCCTCCATCTTAAAATCCTTGGGAACCGGGTTGCCACGCCACTTTTATGCCGTTTCGACAGCGCGATTCCCTCGAAACCGATCTCGAAAACCAGCTCCGGTGTCACGCTGCGCACCGGCCCGAACCGTTCAATCGTGTTGCGTTGTATCCAATTGTCGACCTGTCGGAATTCGGCATCGGTCAAGCCGGAATAGGCTTTTGCGAATGTTACGAGTTCGCGTTCGCCATCTTCCTTGTCCTGCCAAAGCGCAAACGTATAATCGGTAAAGAGATTCGAGCGGCGGCCGTGACCGCGCATGGCATAGGTCAATACAGCATCGATCGCGAGCGGCTCGATTTTCCATTTCCACCAGTCGCCCTTTTTGCGCCCGACCTGGTAAGGAGAATCGTTCTTTTTTATCATCAATCCTTCGGAATGCAGCTCCCTGGCGCGCTCCCGTTCCCTGGTGACATCGTCCCACGAATCCAGCGAAATACGCTCTGACAGGTGCAGCGGGATCGTCCCTTGCGGAATTCCGGCAAGCAAGGTTTCGAGCAATTTACGCCTTTCGACATACGGTTTTTGTCGGATATCCTGTCCATCCCATTCGAGCAAATCGTAGGCTTTGATGATGCAGGGCGTCGATTTGAGCAGCGCGGCCGAAACCGTTTTGCGTCCGATCCTCGTCTGTAAATCGTTGAACGTGCCGATCTGTCCGTCCGGATACGGAAGAATTTCCCCGTCGATAACGGTTCCATCGGGAATTGCATCCGCGAAAGCGCCGAACTCCGGATATTTATCGGTAACCAGCTCCTCGCCCCGCGACCAAATGTAGAGGTTGCCCTCGCGTACGATCGATTGGGAACGGATGCCGTCCCACTTGTGTTCGATGCTCCAATCGCGCGCATTCCCGAGATCGGAAACATTGGCTTCGATCGCATAGGCGAGGTAGAACGGGTACGGTTTCGAAAGGAAATCCGAGCTCTTTTCCTCCAGGATCAGCTCCTGGAACGAAACCGCGTCAGGATTCCATTCTCCCATGAGCTTGTGCGCGATCAGGTCCTCATCGACCGAGACGGCTTTGGATAGGGCCCGCGTCATGAGTTTTTGGCTGACGCCTATGCGAAAGCTCCCCGTGATGAGTTTGGTAAAGACAAGGCGTTCGTAAAAGTTGAGCGCGAGCCAGTTTTCGTGAAGATAGGCGCGTTTTTCTTCGTCCGATTTCTTTTTGAGCGCGATCATTTCCCTCATGTATTCGGTAAGCGACTTGTCCGAGTGTTCGCGTGTTACCGGAATCACGAGCGCTATCGTTTCGGCAAGGTCGCCCACGATGTGATAGCTTTCCTCGAAGAGCCACATCGGGATATTGGCCAGCTCGTTTGCCCAAAGCCGCAGCAACGTGGTGTTGACGGGCCGGGGCGGGCGACGGTGCGATAAAATGGCGATCGTCCAAACCTTGTCCTGATCCGACGCATCGGCAAAATAATTCGCAAGCGCGTCCACCTTTACAGACGTCTTGTTTGACGAATCGAGCGCTTTTATGAGATTGGCGAAGTTTTTCATTTTTTAAGTGGCGGAGCCTTGATTTTGGGCGTTGCGCCGATACGGTTTTTGGTTTCAGGCCGGCATTGTGGCGGCGCCGGGCTATCCGCTTTATCTTTTGTCCGGCTGCTGGGGCGCCGCCCAAAAGGATGCCGCTGCTATCCCTAACGCGGGCGTCGGACACACTACTTTATCACTTGAGCAGCGTCCTGATGCTTTTTTCGAGTTTGACGTTTTTATCCACCGTTATCTCACTGGCGTTTTCCATTTCTTTTTCGAGTGATTCGTCACCTTCGTGGCTTGCGCCCATTTCCGCCGATTCACCTTCGTATTGTGTCTTGGCCGTGCGCGCGTCATATCCGAGTTCTTCTCTCAGGTAACGCGAAAAAATATCGGAATAGCCATGGGTGGCGATCACCTTTTCGCAACCCGTTGCCTTTATCGAGTCGAGCAGCCCATACCAATCGCAATGATCTGACAATACGAAACCTTTGTCGATCGCTCGCCTTGCACGCGCACCGCGAAATGCCATCCAGCCGGAAGCCGTGGCCGTCACGAAAGGCGACATCTTCCTGAGCCATATCGACCCGTGGGCGCTTGGAGGTGCCACTACGATGTTCCCCAAAAGGTCTTCTTTTTTGGTGTCGCGCGTAATAAGTTCGGTAGGCGGCAAATCTACGATCTGGCGAACCACCTGTGTCATGTTCTCGACAGCGCCGTGGGTGTAAATTTTCCCGATTGACGTATCGAGGTGTTTGATGATGTTCTGTGCCTTTCCCAATGTGTATCCGAAAATGATCGAGGTTTTTTTCTCCGCCTGGTTCTCGGCCCACCAGTTGTTGACTTCGCCAAAAACCTCGTCTTGGGGCAGCCAGTTGAACGCCGGCAACCCGAACGTGCATTCGGTAATGAACGTGTGGCATTTGACGACTTCATAGGGTTGGGAAAGCCCGTCGTCCTGGGTTTTATAGTCTCCGGTAAACACCCAGATTTCGCCTTTGTATTCGACTCTCACCTGCGAGCTTCCCACGATATGTCCCGCCGGAAAAAGCGAAAAGGTCACGCCATTGACGCTAAAGGTTTCGCCCCATTCGACACCGGCCACATTGATATTGCCAAGGCGGTGCTTTATTATAGGAACGTTATGGTGGTGTGTGATATAATTTTTATGTCCCCAACGCGAATGGTCGGAATGGCCGTGGGTAATGATGGCGTTTTCAACTGGACGCCAAGGGTCGAGATAGACGTTGGCCACCTCGCAGTAAATTCCGTAATCGTTAAAGCAAAGCAGCGGTTTTGACTTATCGGCCATGGCTTCCCGTTTTTCTTAAAATTACGCATTGGCCACAGCTTCATTCGTTACGTTATTTCAACTTTAACTTTTTTATAAGAGAATTCCAGCACTGTCCGTTAGGCTAAAGCCATAACTTTGAGATATACGATGTTTTTCAACTAAAATTCTAAATAATTTGATATTAAAATTACTCTTAGCGGTGTAAAGAAATCTTTTCTTGCACTTTTTTTGACCGTGTCGGCGGCGGGATACAGCCAATACTGTATGCCACCTGTCAGTGATTGTTCGGACGGGGACCAAATCCAGAATGTTTCATTCGCGGGAATCAACAACGACAGCGGCTGCGATAGCGCAGAAGGTTATTCGGACTTCACTGCCGGGACCGCAGCAAGCGTGGTATCAGGATCTACTTATACGCTCTCGGTAACCGTTGGAGACGGCGGTGACGAAGTGGTAGGCGCGTATATCGATTTCAACCAAAACCAGCTGTTCGAAGAGACCGAATTCTTTTACGTCGGCACGACTCCGAGCGGCACGTTGACTACTTCGATCGCGATACCGGCGTCTGCTCTTGCCGGTTCCACCCGTATGCGTATCAGGACGTTTTACAACATTTGGGGCGATGATCCCGAGACGCTTTACCTCGATTTCGGCGATGGCTCTTGTGTCGACGTCACGGGCTTGGACGAATTCGGCGAGCCGTCCTATTCGGAAACCGAAGATTACACTATCAATGTAACCGCTGGAACGCCATGCGACGGAACTCCGACGATCTCGGATGCAACCGCTACAGAAACCTCGGTTTGCGGTTCGACGACCTTTACTGTAAGCGCCAGTGTGTCCGGAACGTCGATCGGTTTTTCTTACCAATTGCAATCTTCTACTGATGGAGGAGAGACCTGGAATGACGTCGGGGACGCCCAATCTACCGGAGTTTTCGAAGTTACCGGTCAAGCAGCTGCGACTTCCTATCGCGTAACGGTAACGTGTACTGACAGTGGCCTCAGTGCTTCGTCCACTCCAATCAGTGTCGCCCAAAATGACGGCGCGGACTGCCTTTGTACTTCAAACGAAAGCAATCCTTTCGACTGTAATGATGGCGACTTGATTTTGAATGTGACCATCGGTTCAATCAACAATGATTCGGAATGTGGCGATACTGATTACGGCTACAGTGATTTCACGGGAACAATTGCCGCATTGGAAGCAGAAGCTGGTGAGTCTTATCCGATTTCCGTCACTACAGGCAACGGCTTTTCGTCGGAATCGGTAGGCGTGTGGATCGATTACAACCAAGATTATATCTTCAGTGAAGACGAGTTTACCTATATCGGGACCGGAAACGCTACCGACGGATACGTGGTAACGGGAAATATTGCCATCCCGACAACCGCCTTGGACGGACCTACAAGAATGAGGGTTGTCGTGGCGGCAGCAGTAGCGGCGAACTTTACATGGGAATACGCTTGCGGCCCGCTTGATCCTGAATCCTTTTTTGGAGAGATGGAAGATTACCTCATCAATGTCACAAACGACCTTGCAACAGGAGAATTCGATAAAGGAATCGTTGGGATCTACCCGAACCCTGCCCAGGACGTCCTGAATATCGAAGTAGCCTCCGGAGCGACGCTGAACACAGTAGAAATCTACAATGTTACAGGACAAAAAGTAATGCAACAGACATTTGTCGCAAACGCTCAGAACACTATGAACGTCCAGACCCTTGCGGCGGGAGTTTACATCGTGAAATTGGCAACTGACCAAGGAACTTCGAGCCAGCGCCTTGTCAAGAAATAAATTTATCTTTTAGTTTTTTTTCCAGACCGTCCCTTTTACCGAGGGGCGGTTTTTTTTTCTCGCAAGTCACGCGCTGCCGCATTGGACATATCTGTTAGGTGGTCTCATCGCAATAAAATGTTAAGGATTTGTCATTTTGCACTACGTCGCCGCCTAAAACACCTAACTTTAAGTGAATAACAAAAACACAAATCATGAAAAAATTACTTCTTCTCGCCATGCTTACCGTTGCCGGAGCGGGATATTCCCAAACGGATACCGACCTTTGCCAGCAGGCGCAATCGGCCCAAAAGACTGGAGATTTCGCGACCGCCATGAGAACTGCCGGACGTGCTTTGGCCAAAAATCCGGATGCTCCATGCCGTCGTACCCGCGTCGAGGCTGCGATGCAGATGGAACCGTCGTCGGCTCACTACCTCACTGCGATTACCGATTTGGAATACCTCATGCGCAAGGGCGACAATGCCGAACCGACCGTCAAAATGATGGGTGATGCAGAAGCCGGACTGGCAAAACTTCACTTCGACAACAAGAACTTTGGCGAAGCTTCGAAACACTATCAAAAAGCGAAAGACGCCTACACCCGTGCAAAGGGTATGAGCAACAGTGCGAACTACGACGCACAGATCGCCAATGCGGACAATCAGCTCAAGCAGGCATCGGCACAAAAAAAATGAGTAGCGCAATGCTGTAAACAATGGGAGAGGAGCGAAAGTTCCTGCTCCCTTTTTTAATCGTATACCATGAAATTAGAAGGCAAGATTGCGTTTGTGACCGGTGCCGATTCCGGAATAGGGCAGGCAATAGCGTTGGCGTTCGCTTCGGAAGGGGCGGATGTCGCGATTTGCTATCATACCGATCGCAAAGGGATATTGGAAACGGAAACGATCGTCAAAAAAACTGGTCGTCGGGCACTCGTTCTAAAGATTGACGTGTCCAAGGAAAAACAGGTCGAAAACGCTTTAGACAAAGTTGTTGCAACCTTCGGAAAAGTAGACATCATCGTCAATAATGCTGCCGTGAACGGCTCGAATGTGGCATTGGCCGATATGAAATTGGAGCAATTCGACACAGTGATGAAGACCAACCTTTACAGCGTGTTTTTCGCTACGCGCTGGCTCGCACGCAGAGCCGGATCGAGTCGCGGTTCGAAAATAATCAACATCTCTTCGATACACGAAGACATTGCCACACCGGGCAATACCGATTATAACTCGAGCAAAGGCGCCTTGCGGATGTTCACGCGTTCCATGGCACTAGAGTTGGCGCCATTCGGAATCACGGTCAACAATATCGCGCCAGGCATGATCCTGACACCGATGAACCAATTGGCAGTGGATAGCAAATCGATTCGAGAAGAAAAGTCCGGGAACATTCCGCTGCATCGCCCGGGCGAACCCATTGAAATTGCCAGGCTGGCAGTGTTTCTGGCGTCAACCGACTCAGACTATGTTACCGGAACGACCTATACGATCGATGGCGGACTTTCGCTTCGCCTCGGCCACGGCGCCTAACTTATGTAAACCAAAAACAAAATGCCAGAAGGTCCTACGCTAAAAATACTTCACGAAGAAACCGCCCATTTCGAAGGGCATAAGGTGCTTGAAGCTATCGGAAATGCGAAAATCGACATCGACAGGCTTAACGGCAAGAAAGTAATTTCGCTCAAAACCTGGGGAAAACATTTCCTGATGTCGTTCGATGGATTTTATGTGCGTGTCCACTTTTTGATGTTCGGATCCTATTCGGTAGACCATCGAAAAGAAAAACGACTGATCAGGCTCGGGCTCCGGTTTTCAAACGGGGAGCTCAACTTTTACGCATCGCACGTAAAGCTTGTCGAAGGAACGATTTCCGAAGATTACGATTTCACAGCCGACGTCATGAATGCAAAGTGGGATGAGAACAAAGCGCGAAAAAAGCTGCGTGTCGCTCCCGAAAACATGATTTGCGATGCGCTGCTCGACCAGGAAATCTTCGCAGGCATCGGAAATATCATCAAATGCGAAGTGTTGTATCGCGCGCGCATCCATCCGGAATCGCAAACTGGCAAGATTCCATCTGCCAAAAAGAAAAAATTACTTGAGGAGGTCGTGGCTTATGCCCAGGAATTTCTCCGCCTTAAAAAGAAGGGCCAGCTCAAGCGCAACTGGCAAGTTTACACGAAGAAGAAGTGTGAACGTTGCGATTTGCCGATTGTCAAAAAGGAAACAGGCAAGGGAAAGCGGAGAAGCTTTTTCTGTACGAATTGCCAGATCAAGTATTGATTACCAAAGACAAATCTTGACGCGCTTGCCAATCTTCACCTGCTGGGGTAGATCGAGCGCCTCGAAAAGCACGCCTAACGCGACGGTACTCGAGACATCGAACGCATCATAAGGCCCTTGTGGCGATAAACCGGTAGGGCAGGGCTGGGAAAAATCGAAAAACGTCTGGTAGTTTCGGCCTGGCTTCATCCACGAATCGTAAATATCATAGCTGCGGTAACCACCGAGTCCATCTGCAAAATAAAGTGTGTTTTTCTTCAACAGATCCGCACTACGCCCGAACTGTTGTTCCGGCAGCCTGAAATTGGCATAGGCGTCGCCTTTCTGAGCAAGATTGGTAAAGTTCGGCATCAGATTGGGTTGCACTATTACCAATTCGTCGGGAGTTTCGATTTTTGGAGCCGTGTGAAAAACCGTTTCGATTTCCTGTGCGAATCCCGTCTGCGCGAGCGCCGCAGCGACAAGAAGTACAAACCTTCTCATAATGCTGATTTTGACTAAAGTTAAAAAAATTAGCGATCATTGGCTACATTTGTGCAAACCTATTTTATGAAGCGTCCGGCCCATCTCAAGAAAGGCGATACCGTCTATTTGCTGAACATTGCGCGAAAAGGCGTTTACAATACCGAATTCGTTACGCGCACATTCGACGATTGGGGACTGCGGACAATTGTCGGGGAAACGATTTCCGATGGCGGTTTTTGCCAATTTTCGGCGAGTTCGGAAGTTCGCCTGCGCGATCTCCAAAACGCATTGGACGACGATCGCATCAAGGCAATTTTTTTCCTCCGTGGCGGTTACGGAACCGTACAAATTCTCGACAAACTAAATTTTTCCAGGTTTACGGATCATCCGAAATGGCTTGTCGGATTCAGCGACATCACCTACCTGCATGCCCACATCAATCGGAATTTCGGCATAGAAACCCTTCATGGAACGATGCTTTTCGGATTCCAGACGGCAAGCCCCGCCGATCTCCGGAGCATGCGAAAATTGCTCTTTGAGCCGACTTCTGAATTTACGTTCGGCGGCCTCGAAAACCACAAAATTGCCGACGTGAAAGGTGAGATTGTCGGCGGGAACCTTTCAATTTTACATACCGTAATCGGTACGCGTTCGGATTTGGAGACATACGGGAAAATACTGTTCATCGAAGATACATACGAAAACCTCATGAGTATCGAACGGATGCTTTATGCGATGAAACGGTCGGGCAAATTCGACAAACTCAAGGCGCTTTTGGTCGGCGATTTCATCATTCCGATAAAGGACAATGAGACGAGCAATTGCATGGTAGCTGAATTTCCGGAACCCGACGAACACACAATTGAAAAGGCCTTTAGAATTATGTTGCTCAATTTCTTTGCCGAATACGATTTCCCGATTGTTTTCGGATTGCCGATCGGACACCGGCCGGACCGGAACATTGCGCTCAATTTCGGGCGAACGGCCAACCTGGCCATGACCGACATGGAATTGACGCTCGAATACAAAATATAAAAAAAGCCGCCTAATAAGGCAGCTCTAGCAATTTACAGGTACTGGGATATCTTAGATAACGGTAACGTTTACTGCGCTTGGTCCTCTTTTTCCCTGTTGTACTTCGTAAGTAACTTTGTCGTTCTCACGAACACGGCCATTTAATCCTGTAACGTGTACGAACAGGTCAGCACCTCCATCTCTTGGGGTGATGAATCCGAAACCTTTGGTCTCGTTGAAAAATTTGATGGTTCCTTCGTTCATTTTAAATGAAATAACTGGTTATGTGCCAAAGGTAAAATTTAATTATTGCAGGCAAAATATTTTTTTAAGATTTTTTTAAAAATACTTCAGAATTTGCACGAATGCCTGCCCTTATTGCGATTGGCGTGCATTCATCCAAGTTAAGGCTGTCCAATTCCGGTTTTTGGATTGTTCGTTCGATACCAAACGGTCCGGAAGTCAAGAGGCGAAACGACGATATCTTGAAAGGGCGATGCAAAAAACCGACATCGGCCGCGCTGCGTTATTCAATTCTTACTGTACTTATTTCGGTATTCCACGGGAGTCAAACCCGTTATCCGCTTGAAGACTTCCCGGAACGATTTGGTATCGGTATAGCCGACATCGAACATGACTTCGTTGACATTCTTGAGCGAGGCCTCGAAGGTCCGTTTGGCCGACTCGATGCGCACGCGCTGTATGTATTCGCTCACGGTGTTGTTGGTCGCACTCTTGAAACGCCTCTCGAAACTGCGGCGGCTTACGTTGACCTTATCGGCAAGGACATCGATGGTGATGCGATCGATGAAATTTTCCTCTATGAAATGCTGGGCTCTGAGGATCTCATTGTCGCGATGATCCTTTTGTGCGCGGAATATCGTAAAGGCATTTTGGTTGTCGCGGTCGATATCGATAGCGAAATATTTGGCTGCAAGGATCGCGATGTCACGGCTCGTGTGCTTTTCCAACACGTAGAGCAGCATATTCCAGATGGAGTTCGCGCCTCCGCTGCTGTAAATACGGCCTTCATCCGTAATTATCGCCCCGTCTACGACCTCGACGTTCGGGAATCGTTTTCGAAAATCGTCGCAATAGGCCCAATGCGTCGAGCAACGCTTGCCATCGATGAGCCCGGTATCGGCAAGTAAGTAAGCACCCAGGCATAACGAAGCGACTTCGGCACCGCCTTCGTGCATACTTACGATCCATTCGATGGCGTCCTTGTTGAGTTGCAAGGCGTGGTCGAGATCCCCGTACAGTGCCGGAATGATGACCATATCGGTGCGTTTTACATCAGAAAGCAGCCTGGAGGTTGCAATCGTGTATTCGCCATCCTGGGCCTGAATGTGACGCTCGAGCCCAACGAATTCCACGTCGAAAAACGCCTCCTTTCCCGAAGCTTCCAGAAAGCGATTGGCGGTGTTGAACAAGCGGTAGGCGGGTGTCACGGCTTCCATGACCGCGCTTTTGGGAACGTAGATCGATATTTTTTTCATGCTGATCGCCATCGGATTTACACAAATATAGCGAAATCCGGTGTCGCGATCTACCCTTGAACGTGTCGCAAAAACACAGTGCGCACTCAATATGATTGGCCGAATTTAGCATCATGCAAACCACTGCGATGACGTTGCGTCCTATGATTGCCTTTAGCGGAAATTGCCGACAAGCGATGGAGTTCTATCGCGAATGCTTTGGCGGAACGCTCGACGTGCAAGGTTTATCTGATGATGTGAAAAGCCAACTTCCCGAAAACATGCGCGATATCGTGTTACGCGCCAAACTGACGACTTCCTTCTTCACGCTCCTGGCTTCTGATTTAGGGCAAACCACTGCGCCGGGACGTATCGCGTTGGTTCTGGAGAGCGGCGATCGGGAAATACGCAAACGCGTCTTCAGGAAGTTGTCGGGAACGGAAACGGCAGATCCGGAGCCAGGCGAAACAGCGGCGACGATCGACCCGTTTGGTGTCGAGTGGTTGTTCAACTTCTGACGGATTAAAACGTGACTAGACTTTTACAAGTGATGCGTGTACGAATGCCCTGACGCCCGAGATCGTGCGTACGTGGAGCCACGCATTGTGCTGGCCGAGCAAGGTCACGGTTTGTCCCGGTGCCGCTTCGCCTATCTTTTCGAAACTTGTCGCGGGCCCGAGTCGCAAAGTTGCTCTTGCTTCCCGGATACGCAATGCCGTCGTATCGAAACGTCTTGCGTAGTCCTGCTGTCCGATTTCCTGGGTGCGGAAGATAAAAGGCAACGGATTCACGGCACCCATGGCTGAGTAGATCCCGAAGTGCAAATGATGGGCGCCACCTTTGGCGTTTCCGGTATTGCCGACAAAGCCGACCGTATCGCCGGTTTTGACCGAATTTCCGCTTTCGACGGCAATTTTATCGAGATGTGCGTAATATATCGATTTCCCGAAAATACTCGTTCGCAGCCAAACCTGTTTGCCGCCGATCCCATATTCGCCGGCACGCGTGATCGTTCCGTCAGATACGGCAATCACGGGTGTTCCTTTTTTGGCAAAGATGTCGACGCCTTCATGGCTGCGTTTGCCTCCGTCGCGGACGGCTCCCCAAAAACTCTGGATGGCCGCATTGCCTTTTCCGGCGACAGGAAACGCATACATCGGCTTTTTGTTGAGGCTGATGAAAAAATTTCCGGTGGCTCCGGCCTCGGCCTGGACGATCACCTTGAAAATGCCTGAAAACACCGCTGCTGCTTCGAGCTTAGTTGCTCCGGGTTGCGATTTGGCCAGGGATCGATACGTGTTTCCGTCGCTTTGCAAAATGTCGATAAACAGGCGCTGCGCCGTGTTTTCCTGGGCAATCTCTACCTGGAGTACCTGGCCCTCTTCCAAACCAACATTGTAGCTGTACACAACATCGAGTTCCGGCTGGAAGCGGCCTTTCTCTCCATACGGAAGAGGGACGCTAAGACTGTCCGAAAACGCAGATTCGTAAGCAGCCTGCCATGACACGCGCCGTTTTTCATCGGAGAGGTCACGTAAGTAAACTTTTCGGGCGTCAGGACTCACTATCGCATCTGTAAGGCGCGTAATCCCGGAACATCCACAAACAAAAACGGCTATGGCCGCCAAGACGGTGTAGGTTAAAACGTTCTTTTTCACAGGGCGTCGTTGCGCAGTAATTGTGCCAGAAAATCCCCGAATTTCCTCAAAACGATCTATTAACCGGATTTTGGGATTTGTCGAACAAAGCGTAACTTTCCAATAAAAAGTTATGGAAGTAGTGCAGGGCGATATCACGAAGTTCGTTGCCGACGCCATCGTAAACGCAGCCAATACTTCACTTTTGGGAGGAGGAGGAGGAGTAGACGGCGCAATTCACCGGGCGGGCGGGCCAGAGATACTCAATGCCTGCCGCGATATCGTCGCGCGACAGGGCGGCTGCAAAACAGGAGAGGCCGTAATCACCACAGCGGGCAGGCTACCGGCAAAATTCGTGATCCACACCGTTGGCCCGGTTTGGAACGGCGGGCATCGAAACGAGGCATCAAAGCTGGCGAGCTGCTACCGAAAGTCATTGGAACTGGCCCTTGAAAACGGCTGCAAAAGCGTGGCGTTCCCGAATATCAGTACGGGAATCTATGGTTATCCGAAGGCCGAGGCCGCCAAGATTTCTGTAGATGCGGTTCGGGAATTCCTCTCGACAGGGGAACGTGAGATCAGTGTAACTTTCGTCTGTTTCGACAAGGAGAACGAAATGCTGCTTAAGGCATTGCTCAAGGTGTAATTGCTATATTTACATCGGAAAAACACCATCGCCATGCTCATCAGCATCGAGACCGACAACGAGACGCTTCTCGACATCGCCCAAACGCCTTTCGTCGGTACATTCGTCATCGTACTTTTGGTGTTCGCCCCGTTTTTAGCCTTGCTGATCGTCAATGCACTACTCGGATTTGGCCTCGAAAAACACTTAGGAAACGCGAGCATGGCCATCTCCGGAATCTGGACGGCTTACCTGATGTACAAACGAAGAACGACCATTTGTTTCGTCTTCATTCCGGTCTGGATCATGTTGCTGCTTTTCGGACTTGAAAACATTGTGGTCAGTTATTGGTTCTGACTATCCGATTCCCACTTTAAATCATTTGTGCGTGAAACCGCAGGATGGTGGAGACCGATCCAGGAAATGCAAATCGGCTCCGTTTTTTGCGACACATTGACGGATCGCGGTTGTATCCTGGCCGTAAACCGTGCCCGGCAAATTAATCGGACGTGTCGCTGAACTTCCTGAAAATCGTCGTGGCGGTGTGTCCGCCAAATCCGAAGGTATTGTTCATGACGAATTCCTGGCTTGTTTTTACGGAATTTCCCGTCACGATTTGGAGGCCTTGGGGCGCATTGGCATCGAGATTTTCAAGGTTTATGGTGGCCGGGACGATTCCGGTATTGACCGACAATGCGCTGATGATGCTTTCGATCGCGCCCGCCGCACCAAGCAAGTGTCCCGTCATCGATTTGGTTGCGGTTATCAGTACGGGATGATCGCCAAAAACAGATTGGACGGCGTTGAGTTCGCTCAGGTCGCCTTGTGGTGTCGAGGTGGCATGGGCATTTACGCTTCCGATCTTATTGGCTGCGATTCCCGCATCTTTCAACGCTTTTTCCATTCCGAGCCTGGCGCCGTGCCCGTCCGCCGGCGTTCCCGTGAGATGATAGGCATCGGCGGCCATTCCGCCTCCTGCAATCTCGGCATAAATTTTCGCGCCCCTGGCTTTTGCGTGCTCCAGTTCCTCGAGTACCAATGCTCCGGCTCCTTCGCCGGCCACGAATCCGTCGCGGTCGCGGTCGAACGGGCGTGAGGCTTTCTCAGGATTTTCGTTGTTTTTGGAGAGCGCCTGCGATGCCCCGAAGCCTCCGATAGACGATTTGGTGATCGCCGCTTCAGAACCGCCGGTTACCATGATCTCGGCTTTTCCCATCCGAATCGTGTCAAAGGCGCTGATGATGGCCGTGTTCGATGAGGCGCAGGCCGAAACCGTCGCATAATTCGGGCCGTAAAACCGATGCCGGATCGAAATAACGCCGGCGGCAATGTCCACGATCATCTTTGGTATGAAAAAAGGATTGAAGCGTGGCGTTCCATCTCCTTCATAAAATTCTTCAAGTTGTTGCTCGAATGTCGAAATCCCTCCATTACCGGATGCCCAAATCACGCCGATCTCGGCACGTTGGGCATCGGTAAGCGCTCCAAGATCGAGGCCGCTGTCTGCAAGTGCTTCGTCCGACGCTGCCACCGCGTATTGGGTGAACAGGTCGTATTTTCTGATTTCCTTGCGTTCGAAATAGCGTTCGGCGTCGAAATTCCTGACTTCGTGCGCGAATCTCGTCTTGAAAAGGGAAGCATCGAATTTGGTTATGGGGCCGGCACCGCTTTTTCCTTTTATGATATTCTGCCAGAATTCGGCAACGGAATTCCCAAGGGGCGTGATGGCGCCCAAACCTGTAATGACGACTCGTTTCATTTTGGATGTGTTTTTAGTAAGTTCGTATAGCCTTTTGCGAGCAATCTTGACTTGTCCGCCGTCCACAACTCGCATTGTGCGTTTACGACGGTTTTCCCTTTTTTGTTGACCGACGTGACCGCAACCACGACGTCCGCGACTTTGGCGGAAGCGAAATAATCGACGGCGAGATTGATCGATACATAGAAAAAAGGTTCTTCAAACGCAATCAGTGTCGCTCCGATGGCGTCGTCCATAATCGCGGCGATCACGCCTCCGTGAAGCGTACCGAACGGATTGGTCATTTCCGGGCGCACGGTGTAGGCAAATTCGAGGTGGCCTTTTTCGACGAGGCGCATCTCGGGCCGCAGCCAGTTCATGAATGCCGAAGGTGAGGCCGTCACTTCCAAGCCGATCTGTCCGCGCAGAAATTCAAATGCTCCCGGTTCCATCAGTTATTGATTGCGGCCATGGCAGCTTCAGGAGAGGAAAGATAGAGTTGGTAGAGGTCCGCGGTCATACCCGGGTGGATTTCGAAAAGGTCGTGCTCCATTCCGCTTACGAGCGCTTGTGCGACATCTTTTGGATCCATTCCTTTTTCGCCTCCGATCGCCTTTGAAAATTCCGTGTTGACCAACGGCGGCATGAGTTCGAACACTTTGACATCCTCGTTGCTGGCAGCCAAGGTATGACGTAACACCCGGGTGTAGGAGTGGAGCGCGGCCTTGCTTGCCGAGTATGTCGGAAGGTGCACTGTCGGAACGAAGCCCACGATCGATGAAACGTTCGCGATCGCGGCCGGACCATTCTTGCGCAGCAGCGGCAGCAATTTTTCCGTAAGGCGCGCCACCGATAGATAGTTCGTCAGGATTTCGTCGCCGGCCTTGTCAAAAGTGTCGGCGCCATCATCAGTAAGGCGGTAATATTGAGCCGTCCCGGCATTGTTGATAAGTATGTTGAGCGAAGGGAAGTTGATGTTCAACGTCTGGACGAGTCGGTTCACATCATGGGCATCGGTGATATCGGCGTGGATGTAATTGGCGCTTTTGAGTGCAGCGACGGCATTTTCCAGTTTGGCTTTGTTCCTGCCGGTAATGATGACTTTATTGCCTTGCCCGGTCAGTAATTTGGCGAGTTCGAAGCCTATTCCGGAACCTCCGCCGGTAATCAGGATTGTGTTTTTTGAAATTTTCATATGTAAATCGCTTTTTATACCGTTCGGTATATTTTGGTTTAAAAAAAATTAGAGTGTTTCGATGAAGTGTGTCAGATGGGATGTAATCATCTGCATATGTACCTCTTTCTCAGTTAGTTTTGCGATCATCGTTCCGCCTTCGATGAGTGCGAGTATTGTAAAGGCAGCCGATTCCGCGTTGACGGAAGATTCGAACTCACCTTTTTCTTTTCCCAGTTCAATTAGGTTCGCGATGGACTGTTTCCAATTCAAAAACGCTTTCCTCGCCTGGGCTTTGAGTGCGGGATGCGTGTCGTCCGATTCTACTGAAGTGTTCAACACCGGGCAGCCGCCTTCGATGAAATTACCGGTAAAAAAAGCGTCGTACGTCTTTGGGTAAACCAATAGTTTTTCCCTGTATCCGTTTACTTGGCTCATTTCTGATTCAAAAAAAGCCGACATCTTCCCAACATTGTGCTTGAAGGCTTCGAGCGCCACTTCGTCTTTGTTCGCAAAGTTCCCGTAAATGCTGCCTTTGGTCAGTCCGGTGGCTCGCGTCAAGTCTTGCATCGAGGTTCCGGCGTACCCGAATTTATTAAAAATTGGCGCGCTTTTCTCGATAATGAATTGCCTCGTGACTTCCGCTTTTCCCATTGGTCAGTTTTCTGACGCAAATTTATACCAATTGGTATATTCTGGTTGGGTTTTGTCATTGTTTTTTTCTATGACGAAATCGGCGGTCGATTTTTGCAAATGTGAATTTCCTATTTTTGAAAGAAAACATGAAATTCCCGATGCCAGACTTTATCTTGGTTGCGTGTACTTTGGCGACCGTCCTTTCCGGAGGTGTGTTTTTCAGCTGGGCCGTCACAGTGGTTCCCGGACTGTCAAAACTTTCTGACGCCCATTATCTTTCGGCTATGCAGTCGATGAATCGCGAGATACAAAATCCTGTTTTTTTCGCTGTTTTTTTTGGTGCGGCAATTCTACTTCCGATATCTGCTTACCAACAATATGGCAATCCGATATTCTGGTGGATCGTCCCGGCCTCCGTGTTTTATTGGACAGGCGTGATGGGCGTAACGGTTTTCGCGAACGTGCCGCTCAACAACATGCTCGACGCCCAGGATCTTTCTTCCCAAAATCTTAAAACGCTCAGGGATGCTTTCGAGGCCGCCTGGAACCGTTGGAATATCATCCGGGCTATTGCGTCGGTTGCAACGATCGGGCTGCTTATCGTCGGCTTGACCAAAAAATGAAAGACAGTGCAACTAACTTTGCATCGGAATCGGCTATTTTCCCAACCTGTTGTATCGCTTTAAAACATCCTTAAGTTTATCCTTTGGAATTTCGTAGATAATATTGCCGTTGTAGCCTTCCATGGTTTCGGCCGCCATCAGGGCGTTTATGATGGACTCTTCGGTCGCCAGCGCCGCCGAACGGTAAACGGGATCGAGCAACTCTTTCGGAAGCGCCGTCCAGGTTTGTAAAGTCCCTTTGTCATTCGTTTTGGGAGCCGCAGTGCTGAAGGCCAGAAAAATGTCGCCCGAACTGTTATATCCAAACCCGCCCGTCCGCGCTACACCTATGGATGCACGCTTGGCCATCTGCTTGAGCTGGGACGGCAAAAGCGGCGCATCGGTAGCGAGAATCACGATGATGGAACCGTCCTTTTCTTTTTGGCTGTTGAATTTCGGCATCGCTTCGGTGATTTCCTTCCCGACCGGAACGCCTGAAATCAGCAGGTCTTTGCGTCCTCCGAAATTTCCCTGTACGAAGGCGCCTACGGTGTATTCCTTTCCGTCGATCTTGAAAACGCGGGAAGAAGTGCCGCTTCCGCCTTTGAAATGGAACAGTGACATTCCGGTCCCGCCTCCTACGTTTCCTTCTGCGACCTGGCCTGACGCGGCATTGTCCAACGCTTCGAAAACGTCCTCTTTCTTTATGTGAAGGCCATTTATGTCGTTGAGCATGCCATCGAAAGTTTCGGCCGAGACTGGCAATCCGAACGAAAAATCGACGAGTTCGCCTTTTGAAAACTTTCTGGAGCTCCATTCGCCAATAGCATCGCGTACCACGCCGACGCTGTTCGTGTTGGTAATCCCGATAGGGCCGTAACCCAATCCGTACTCGTCGATCACGGTCGTTCCCGTCATCTCTCCGTCTCCGTTGAGGCTAAAATATCCGGCAGGATAAGCTGAATTGTCGTTTTGACCGGTCGGAAGAATCACGGTTACACCCGTTCTCACGGCCTTTTTGCCGCTTCCCGAAATGTTCGTCTTATACCCGACGAGTACGCCGGAAACATCGGTAATGGCATTGTAAGTCCCGGGTTTTCCGTCGAAAGATATCCCAAAGTCGCGGGCGCGTTCTTTTTTTTGTGCCTGTACGACCAACATCCCCATGAGGACAACGGCCAGAAAAGATGTGATTTTCATTTTAGAGTGATTGATGATGACTCTAAGTAACGAAAATCGCCGAAATGTTACAAGTTCATTCCAACTCGATGCAGTCGAAGCCTTTTCGGTTCAAAATGCCGATCACATAAACCGAAACCGGGGATTCGCTGTCGATGCGCAATATTTTGTCGCGGTCTTCGAGATCGAAATTCCACTGACTGATATTGCGTAGCCCATCGAGATACGGACGCAACAAAAGTGCCTTCTTTTGGGATGTGACCGAGGTTTTGAATACGGAAATGATGCGATTTTTCATAGGATTATTTTGATGACGGAAGATTATACGAAAGCCCGAATGACAAATAGCCCGTGGCATCCTGATGGGCCGACAGTATGTAGTCGTTGGTATTGACGGCCCGCTCGGAGACGCGCATATTGAACATGTTGGCGATTCCGGTCTTGGCGTAGGCGACAAATCCGTTAGCGATGCTATGTTCGTAGGTCAGTCCCGATCGCAATTCGAGTTGGCGAAAATCGTAGACGTCGGCATAACCGGGATTGTCGGCATACATATAAAAGCCGTCTCCGGACAATTCGGTCCCGATTGAAACGCGCCCATCGGAAAACACAGGGCGTTTGAGCATAAGCCGCTGAGGCAAAATCAGGTCGAGCGACCAAGCCGAATTTTTGAACTTGTGATCGACGGTAAAAACCGGAGCCGCCGGAACCGGAGAGGCCGGATCGAGCAAGATCACAAATCCCAGGCCGATTACCGTGCGCTCGGTGCGCTTGAGCAATAAAGTGGCGCCAATGGTTCCCTTGAGCCGCTCTACTTCTCTTTGGGAACCGTCGGCGGTCAAGGCGGCGATATAGATGATGGGCTTCTTGAATAAACTTGCGTAATACATCGCGCCTATCGTGGCTCCGATGTAGTGATAGCCTTCGTTTTGTGAGAACGGCCCGAGGGCGTCCGATACTATTTCCGGATTGTCGATATTGAAACTTTCGTAACGGTAATCTACATTAGCCGACAGGTTCCAGCGCTGTTTCCGTAAAAGCGTGAAATTCATCGCGGCTTTCCATTGCTGGTGATCGGTGATGCGGCCCCGGACGTATTTTTGGTCGAACAATTCAGATTCGAAATCAGACGGTGCGTACGCCCGGTATTGCAAGTCGAACGTGCGCGTGCGCGGGAACTTGTCGGTTATAATTTTGCGTACCGAATCCTGGACTTGCTGTTTTTCCTGGGCAGTCGCGCATAGGCATAGCAAGCCCATGAGCATTGAAAAATGCGTTTTCATGATCGATGATGTTAAAGGTTAAAGCAGCGTATTGTTGTTCCCGAGGTACAGTTTTAGGAATTCTTTTCGGTACACTTCCCCAATCGGCACTTCGACAGTCTCTAGGTTCACGCTGTGGTTGTCGAATGCCGTGATGTGTTTGGTGTTGACGATATACGATTTGCTTACGCGGACGAAATCGCCCGGCGGAAGCAGTCTTGAAATCGTGCGAAGGTTCATGGCCGTGATCAGCTTGCCGCTTCTGCAATGGATCACCACATAGTCTTTCAGGCCTTCGACAAAGCGGATGTCATCGAACGCAATCTTGTGGAATTTCCTGTCGGATTTCACCAGGATGAATTCCTCCGAAGCGCTTTCCACGGTCGTCTTGCTGTCTTTCCCGACAAGGAGTTCGTGATACGAAAACGCTTTTTTCACCGCTTTTTCGAGACGTTCCTTCAAAATAGGCTTGACGATATAGTCCACGGCGTCCACGTCATAACTCTCAAGCGCATATTCGGAAAAAGCCGTCGTAAAAATCACAAGCGTTTCCTCAGGAATCATCCCCGCCAATTCGAGTCCCGTCAATCCTGGCATCTGAATGTCAAGAAATACCAGATCGACGGTATTTTCCCTTATGAAGTCCAGCGCTTTTTTGGCGCTCCCGAAACTTCCCGCGACGGAAAGCGCATCAATTTCCCCAAGCAAAAGCAACATGCCTTCGCGCGCCAGCGGTTCGTCGTCTACGATGATGCAGTTCATATCGGGATGGTCAGGGTTAGTTCGTATTGCGTTTTCGATTCGGAAATGCGCAAGTCGTAGGTTTCTCCGTAAAGCAGTTCGAGGCGTCGTTTGGCGTTCGTCAGTCCGAGGCCACCTTGATTCTCCTGTCGTTTTTCTAATGGTTTCGTGTTTTTGCACTTAAAGAACAGGTGCGTATCGGAAATCGTAAAATGCACGTCAATAGAACTAGGATGTTCCGAGTCTGCGCTGTGTTTGATCGCGTTCTCCACAAAACTGATGAACAGGTTAGGCGGAAGCATAAGATTGTCCGCTTTTTCGAGATCGGGAATGGTATTGTCTACATCGAGCGAAAACGTAAAATCGTCACGGCGCATTTTTTCGAGCGCGAGCAAATCCTGCAAAAAATGGATTTCGGGCTTCAGCAGCACTGCCTGGGCGTTGTTTTCGTACAACTGGTAGCGCAAAAAGTCCGATAATTTGTGCACCGTGGCAATGGCCTGGTCGGGATTTTTACGGATCAGCACATTGACATTGTTGAGCATGTTAAACAAAAAATGCGGGTTGACCTGGTTGCGAAGTTCGCGCAGCTCCATCTGTAGCGAATGGGTTTCGAGTTCGGATATGCGTTTGGTATCGCGCGCCCATCTTTGGAAAAGTTTGATCGATGTGGAAGCGAATACCATCAGCACAATCATGTGGATCGCGATGAAATATTGATGCATCGCGCCCCGGAGTTCGGAAGTGCGCCCGCTTCTGGTAAACGAGTAGCCGTCGAGATATAAATCCGAAAGGAAAGCAAGCGAGAGGTAACCGCCGATGATCACCACGAAAAGCGAAAAAAGATAGGTCAGGTATTTTTCCTTGTAGAGCAACCGCGGGATCAGCACATACATGTTCAGGTAGAACATCGAAAGAAAATAGGCGTTCCATATCACGCTTTTGGCGATGGCCAGCGGTTGGCCCGAATCTTCGCCGAAGCGCGAGATGACGAACGTTCCCAACATATAGCACCACACGATGAAATGCCGCCAGAAACGAAAGCGGCCCTCGATCAGAAAGTCGATGAAACGGTTTTGGGAACAGGATTTTGCGAAGCAGGCGTCCATGGTTTACGGTTTGCGTTGCGAAGTAAACACAATTGGCAAATTTAGGTTCGGGAATTATACCAAACCACGTTTTTTTTCTACCAAATCACAAATACCGAAGCCAGCCGCTGGAACGAGAGGCCTTGTGAGCCGCATATCGCTTACACGGAAGATAGAGCAGGGCCACGACCGCAATCCAAATGACATATACCCAAACCAAAGACACGCCGCTCTGCATAGCGACGGGCCGGCCGAAGCGCATTCCGGTGAAGTCCATCCGCTCTAGCGGAACGCCCTGGACAAACAGCAGCGAGAGGAGCGCGATATGGATGACGTACCAGTGGACCAGATAATAAAACAGCGGCACTTTCCCGAACGTTCGGAACACCGAGGTCACGCTTCCGTTGGCTTTTTCGGCCAGCCAGAGCAGCACGAACATCACGCCTAAAGTGAGCAGGCAAAACGACAGCGTCGGCGGATATTTCGTCACGTTCAAAAACGACATTGCGGTAAAAACAACGTCTTTTTGTAACGACCAAGCTGCGATATCACCAATGTCAAAAAACCGCAACAGCACAAAGGCCGCCAGCAAAGCCGAGCCGATACCAAGCAAACGACTTTGGTAACCTGGATTGGTAAACAGTCTCGCAGTGCCGAAACCCAGGAACAGGATGGCCGTCCAGGACAAAATCGGGTAGGCGTAAACCAGGGAGTGCGAACCCAGGGCAAAGAAATTCGGGAAAAAAAGCAGGCCGATCGAGGTCTTCAGCGGGCCTTCCGGAACGGGAACAAACGGCAGAATTGTCTGAATCAAAATCAGGCTGAAGCCGATAGAGGCGATTATTCCCGGCGAAAGTCTCAGGCAGAAACCCAGCAAGATGAACCCGAACCCAATGGCTGCAATCACCTGGAACAAAAAGGTGTGGAACCCAACGTCGAACCAGATACCGAACGTGACGACGGTAAATTCAAGCAGAAGGAGCCAGAGGCCGCGCTTGATCAAAAAAAGGCGGTTGGCCCGGATATCACCGGTTTTTTTCAGTGATAAGAAAGCGGATGTGCCCGCGAGGAAAACGAACGTGGGCGCACAAAAATGCGTGAAAAAGCGCGTAAAGAAAATGGCCGGGCTCGTTGTGGCGAGATCGGTAGGGTTTTGATCGAGACCCGGGATGTGGAACAGGTCGCGCGTGTGGTCGAGCGCCATGACGACCATGGCCAACCCACGCACGACGTCGATGCTTTCCACGCGCTTCACGTCACTGCACGTTTTTGAAAAACGCGGGAGCATTGCCGTAGATAGGTGTTTTTCCGTCCCATTTCTCGATGAATTGCTGTTGGATCAACAAAGGGTTGAGCGACTGCTTGCGCAATTCGTTGGCTTTTGCCTCGGCTTCGGCCTGGACGATCAGTTTTCGCGCCTGGGCCTGGGAAACCTTGAGTTCGTTCTCGACGCGCATGGCTTGCTGGACGGCGGCATTCTTGGCGTTGATCGCTTCGGTAATGGTTTCCGGATATTGGATGCCCGAGGTCATCTGCTCGAGGATGAAACCTTCTTTCTTGAGCAATTGGCCCATGTTGGTCTGGATGGAGTTCTCGAATTTTTCGCGATTGGATATGATGCTGTCGGTCGAATATTTGTTGAATTCTATGCGGAAAGCATCCTTGATGTAATTGAACAATGTCGTTTCTGTGATCTCCCGAATGTCCTTGCGGTACTTTTTGAAGATGACCGGGCTTTGTCCGTCGCGTACTTTGAACGACAGCGTCGGATCTACGGTAAAGACCGAGCCGTCTTTCGCATTCACGGTAAAAGCGGTGTAATTGATGGTCTGCACATACGTCGGAAATTCGTACACATTTTCGGTAAACGGATTGTACCAGACGCGTCCGGTGACGAGACTTACATCCTGGACGCCTTTGTCACTTCCGTAAAGTTTGACCAGGATACCTTCGTAACCCGCGTCGATGCGCTCATTGCACGAATTGAACGAAATCAGGATAAAGATAAAAACGCCCAAAGCGGCGATGGCGTAAAATAGTCTTCTATTCATCTGAGAAAAGTTTTTAACAGGAATTGTATGAGTTTGAGCAATATGAACAAACCGGCGCTCGCCAGCAGTATCCCAATCAGCAGCGAGGTGTCGGACGGTGCGCTGATCAGGTTGAAGGCTTCGGTAAACAGCCAAAATAGAAAAGCCACCACCAAGGGAACGGCTACGACGGCGTAGATTTTTTTGTTGGTCATTTGGTGTTCGGTTGTTTCAAAAGTAGGGATTTGCGTCTCATCTGACGAATAAAATCCTAACTTTAAACCTAAATCGAACCAACTTATGGACAGACGTCTTTTTATCAAACGCACGGGCCAGTTCGGATTGGCCACGTCGCTTTCACATCTTGTATTACCTGTGATCCTGGGCGACGATATGGATTGGCTGACTCCCGATACCAAGCCTTTCTTCAAACTTTCGCTCGCGCAATGGTCGCTTCACAATGCCTTTAATAGCAAGGTATTGCCTACTATGGAATTCGCAAAGGTCGCCAAAGAATTCGGATTTGAAGGCCTGGAGTACGTGAGCTCGTTTTATTTGCCGGAAAAAGGGAAGGAATCGGAATTGGTCAGGACCGTATCCGAACTCAAAAAACGAAGCGACGATCACGGTCTTGAAAACGTACTCATCATGGTGGACGAAGGCGACCTTTCCACCGCCGACAATGCAGTAAGGCAAGCGACCATCGATGCCCATCACAAATGGATCGACGCGGCCGCGGGCTTAGGCTGTCACTCCATCCGCGTGAACCTGTTTGGAGGGGAAACGGAGAAAACGCCCCAGGTCTGGATGGAAAAATCGGCGGAAAGTTTGCGCAAACTGTGCGAAACTGCGGCTAAGAGCAAGATCAATGTGATCGTGGAAAACCATCAGTTGCTGTCTTCGGATGCAGCCAAAGTGGCCAAAATAATCCAAAACGTCAATATGAAGAATTGCGGAACCTTACCGGATTTTGGGAATTTCTGCCTCAAACGCGAAGGAAGCGAGCGCTTTTCTGGCAAATGTATCGAGGAATACGATAGGTATAAAGGCATGCAGGAATTGTTGCCGTTCGCAAAAGGCGTCAGTGCGAAGTCGTATGATTTCAATATGGCGGGAGAGGAAACCACGATCGACTATAAAAAGATGTTGCAATTGGTCAAGGCTTCAGGTTATAGAGGATTCATCGGCGTCGAATACGAAGGGACGCGGTTAAGTGAAGTCGATGGCCTGATGGCGACAAAGGCGTTGTTGCTGAAGCATGCGAATGTTTAGTGAGGTTTTCCGATAGCAATTTTGAAACGTTTGGAAGTTTCGTCAGATAATAGCTACATAATCAATTGAATATAAAGCCGCCACCACCCACCCGTAAAGCTAAACGTAATTCAAATATCCGCCATACAGAAAAAATGTACAAAATCTTAAAAATCGCATTTATAACACAAATCCAAAATCCAGTACACCAACTGCCAACTGCCAACTTCCAACCTTAAACTTTAAACCTCCCACTGACCAATTCAACTCATCATTTTCCCAAAGCAGATACGACCCATATACGTAAATTCGTCCAACATTCTAAACAAATCAAACTATTATGACAACAATTGCAAAAGCATACGCAGCCCAGAGCGCCAAGACGCCGCTTGCACCATGGGAATTCGAAAGGCGCGACCTGAACCCGCACGATGTGCAGTTCGATATCCTATATTGTGGCGTTTGCCATTCGGATCTTCACCAGGCGCGAGGCGAATGGGGCAACGAGGTGTTTCCGATGGTTCCGGGTCACGAAATCGTAGGCCGCGTGGTCGCAGTAGGAAGCAGCGTCAAGAAGTTCAAAGTCGGGGATCTGGCCGGGACAGGTTGCCTTGTCGACTCGTGCCGCGAGTGCAACAGCTGCCAGCACGGTTTGGAGCAGTTCTGCGAAAACGGCCCGTCGTTTACCTATAACGGATACGAACAGGATAAAAAAACGCTTACCCAAGGCGGATATTCCAACACAATCGTCGTGCACGAAGACTTTACGCTGCGCATTTCCGACAAGCTCGACCTGGCCGCGACCGCACCGTTGCTCTGTGCCGGAATCACCACCTACTCGCCGCTGCGCCAATGGAAAGTGGGCAAGGGCCAAAAAGTCGCCGTTGTCGGTCTTGGCGGATTGGGCCATATGGGCGTGAAGTTCGCGGTAGCTTTCGGGGCAGAAGTGACGGTGATGAGTACGTCCCCGAACAAAGAAGAAGACGCCAAAAAACTGGGCGCCCACAAGTTTGTCGTGACCAAAGACGCCGAGCAGATGAAGTCGGTTGCCGGATATTTTGATTTTATACTCGATACCGTATCGGCTCCCCACGATCTCAACGCTTACCTCGGGTTATTGAAGCCGAAAGGCGTCATGGTTTGTGTCGGAATCCCGCCGACGCCTTATCAATTGCACGCATTCAGTTTGGTCGCCGGAAGCAAGGTGCTCGCCGGTTCCATGATCGGCGGATTGGCCGAAACCCAGGAAATGCTCGACTTTTGCGCCGACCACAACGTCGTTTCCGAGATCGAGATGATCGACATCAAAGACATAGAGAATGCATTCGAGCGCATGGCCAAAGGGGATGTTAGGTATCGTTTTGTGATTGATATGGGGACGTTGTAGGTTTAAAGTTTAAGGTTTAAGGTTTAAAGTTTTAGGTTTAAAGTTTAAGTTAAGGTTCCAATCTTCGGCAGTGTTCGGGGATTGGATTTTTTTTTGCGGATTTGGAGGGACCGAACCATAAAAAAAACGCAGTTAGGTGCAGTCGAGTGGCGCTACCGCAGGTCGTGTTGGTGGACTTACTTTGCGGAATTCTTTTGCACCCGCTGCGCTGTCGGGGGCGCTACCGCGGGTCGCTTGCTGGCGTTTTATAGTTTTTATGATACTTAATCTTTTGCGCCAGCTGCGCTGTCGAGTTTCGCTACCGCGGGTCGCCTGCCGGCGGGGCCGACTTTTTCCTCGCAGAAAAAGTAGCAAAAATGCGGGAGCGGCGGGACCGCTCGGCGACCTGACAGTTCCTCATTTCGGAAATGAAAAGAACTCGCCTTAGGGTTTTGTCATGGTTTCGAAACCGTGTAGGCTCAGACAGCTTTTCATTTCTGCGAAATTTCGGAACCTCAGGGGCCCGCCTGCGTGGTTAAACGCCGCGACTAAGCGGAATGGGCTTGTTGTTTATCCTCCGCTGCGCTGCGGATAAAGGGCCTCCGCATGAAGTTATGAGGATAAAGATAGCGTACAGTTTTTAGAAGGACTTTTTGGACTTCTGACAATCGTCTCTCGGTTTTTGTAACCGCAATCGTGGTTTTTCTGTGATCGTCGTCGGTATCAAATTCGTGTTGAAGTTTCTAGTACGAAAATCTTGAAATCCATTTTTTCGTATTGTTGTCCTGAATACTTGCAGAGGAAGCCCGATGCCCATTTCGTGTCAAAATGAATTCGAAAAAAAAATTGACACAGCTTTTGTGTCAATTTTAATTTTGCAACGGTTTTGACACAAACTAACGACCGAAACTTTCAAACTCCAGTGTGTGCCGATTTGTGTAAAATGTTAATATTATAGTGAAGTGTAGTCAAAATTCACTATAATACTACGATCGTATCGAAATTTAATTAAATGATTATGTTTTTAATAAATTTTCTGCCGAAGGTTTCTTCATTCGAGCAAACCGATAACTTAGTCCACACGAAAACAAACGGCCTAACCATCCGACTCTAAGAAATCTGAATTTATTGCCGACGGGCCACCAACCCGTCTAAAATGTTTACATCCAAATGTCAACGATAAATAAACAAATTTCGCTTCATGAAACTTTTTCGCAACTCGCGGATCTTGCTACTATTGCTCGGTCTGCTTCTGTCGCCTTCCGCGCTTTCCCAAGATATTCAATGGGAGAAATCGTACGGAGGCAAACATGCTGATTATCTTTTCGACGCCGTACCAACGGCTGATTATGGCTTTATCCTCGCCGGAAGTTCGCTTTCAGATAAAACCGGTAATAAGACGTCTGTCAACAAAGGCAACCTGGATTATTGGGTCTGGAAGATGGACGAGCACGGAGAATTGGTTTGGCAAAAATCTTTTGGCGGATCGGGCATCGACTTGCTGCAAAGCATCAAACTGACCACCGATGGCGGATTCTTGCTCGCGGGAACATCCAACAGCCCTAAAAGCGACGACAAAAAAGAAGACTGCAAAGGCGACAACGACTATTGGGTGATCAAGCTCGATGCAGGTGGAGGCGAACAATGGCAACGTACAATCGGCGGATTTGGTTCGGACGTGCTGATTAGTGCCATACAAACAAAGGACGGTGGCGTTCTTTTGGGCGGCACTTCATCATCCGACGCGAATGGCGACAAATCAGCCAAATCAAAAGGCGCGACAGACATTTGGCTGGTACGCCTCGACAATTCGGGTATTATCAAATGGCAAAGAACCTATGGGGGACGCCATGAAGACGAACTCCGCAGCATGATCCAATCGGTTGACGGCGGTTTCCTTTTGGGAGCGTATTCTTTTTCTTCGGAATCCGGGGACAAGATTTCAAAATGTAACGGTGCAGGCGATTTCTGGATATTAAAACTTGACGATGCAGGCGAAATGGTTTGGCAGAAAACCTATGGAGGGGCAAAAGACGACCAGTTAAAAGTCGTGATCCAAACGTCGGATGGCCATTATATTGCAGCTGGCAACTCCGTTTCGGGTTCCGGCTTCAGCAAAGCGACGTCGAGCCGCCACGGGAGCGACTTTTGGGTAATAAAAATGGATGTGGACGGAAACGGTCTTTGGCAGGAATCGTACAACTTTGGCAAATACGACATCCTGACTTCTGTCATCGAAAATAACGACGGAACGTTGCTTATTGGCGGACACGCCAAATCCGAGCCGAACCGCGCATCCGATCCTGAAGGAACCAACGACTACATTGCCTTGAAAATTAAAGCCGACGGCACCGAAATCTGGAACAAAACCTTTGGGAGCGACGGGGAGGACATCCTGTACAAGTTGATCGAAACTCGCGACGGCGGTTACCTACTTGCAGGCACGTCCAACCCACAGGCAGTCAAGACGAAGAAAAGGTCTAATAAAAATAAAGATAGCCTTTCCAATATTGGCGATGACGGCAATATGGCCATCGCCAATACCGCCCAACAAAATATGGACAGTTATGTAAACGATGCGCGCGATGCCGCAAACGATTATTACAAAGAACAATCCACTACCGTGACTGATGCGGCTAATGACGCAGTAGGCCAGAAGGAAGGCCCATTGAAATTTGGAGTAAACGCACCCGGAGATTTGTTGCAACAAGGCGATGCGGGAAACAGAAATTTATTCGGAGCCGGAAATGGACAAAACAGGAATTCCAACGATACGTCGGCTAAAAAATCGCCTGCGTCAAGACAAAAGGCAAATAATCTGGGGCGAAATGACTTTTGGGTCGTAAAACTTAAGGACAAAGATAAAAAGGAGAAAGCACGACGACACATCGAGGCGTTCCCGAATCCTGCTAATGACTTTACGAACGTTGTAGTGAGCTACGAGTTTGAAAAAGGAACGGCTACCATTTTTGATATCTCCGGCCGGCAACTCCAGTCGTTTCCTATTTCTGAACGCACCGTTCCAGTAAGCCTGAACGGTCTGCCAGAGGGCATATACATCGTCAACATCAAGACTAATAGATCTGACGATTCAGTTAAGGTGATGAAAACTATTAATAAGTAAAATGATATTCTGATGAAGCACATATTAATTATGCTTAGTATTTTTTCAGTTAGTTTGTTGTATTCACAAGATGGTATCGGCGAACTGCCTGACTACACACCGCCATCTCCTGAGGCTGCAGCCATGACAAAATATGCAGACCTGACTCCCAATGAATTTTCAGGAAAGGTCAACTATAATCTACCACTATATACCGTTCAAGCGTCACACTTAAAGCTTCCTATTGGTCTTAATTATTCGGGAGCAGGTGTCAAGGTCAACGACACGCCGACTTGGGTTGGGATTAACTGGACACTGGAAGCCGGCGGCGTCATAACAAGAGCTGTTAAAGACAAGCCTGACGAAATGGCGACATTTAGAGTTGTTTGGAACGATGCTGTTTTAGAGGGTTATACCTTGGATGGAATCATTGAGGACGGCTCTACGAAAGCAGATGAATTGCAAGATTTAGCGTACGGCTCTCAGTATGATTCTGAGGTAGATATCTTCCAGTTTTCATTTCCTGGATATTCTGGCAGCTTTTTCTTTGATGCTCAATGGAATCCCCAAGTATTGAATAAACAAAGTCATTTAAAAATCGAGGCTACCGCCCCCTTTGCACAAACTCACGAAATTACTATTACTACACCTGAGGGGATTAGGTATGTTTTTGGTGGACTAAACTATATTGAGTCTACACGCCGAATTTATGACAGCGGGCCAAGTTTTTCAGCGGGTCCGAGCGAAGGGGTAAGTGCATTTTACTTAAAATACGCCATTCATCCAATAAAGGGAACCTTACAATTTGAGTACATCAGTATTGGAACAGAAACCAATATAAAGACACAGCAAATACAAAACTTAAGAAAACGCATGCTTTATGATGGGGGAAATCAGGCGTGTACTGGAGACGGCGGCGCATGTGCGCCCCAGTGCTTGAATTCGTCCAGTGGACACGATACTTTTACCACCACTTGGGTGACCACTAAAATAACGGGCGCAAAATACCTTTCTAAGATTATCAGCTTAGACAATAGCGAAACAGCGACCTTTATTTCAGAAAGTGTCAACAGCCCTTATTTTAAAAGACGATTGCTGAATATTGAAGTTTCAAGAAGCGGCCAAATCTTTAAAACTATTCATTTTTCGTATACAGCTAATAGTGACTCAAGATTTTTCCTAAAAAACGTCGAATTTGATAAAGGAATGGATATTCCTGACTCGGTAACAGGTAGGAGAAATCAATTGTTCAAATTTGAGTATAAAAATCCTTCATCCTTGCCTGCGCGATTTTCCTATTCGCAAGATTACGCTGGTTACTACAATGGTAAAAGCAACAATACATTAATCCCAGATTCTAACTCAATGAATCCCTTTGATGTCCACAATCTTGCAGATAGAAGTCCCGATTTTGAATATGCTTCGATTGGTGCCCTTACAGACATTTATTATCCAACGGGAGGCAGCACTCACTTTGACTACCAAGCTAAAAAAGCAAGAAAAAAAGTATATTCTAGAAAGCACATGTATGCGATTAGAAACATGGATGAGGTCTATCCCGAAATCGTACAACCCAATATCTTATCAGATACATATCCCCACCCTTCCGAAATTGGTGAGGAGCCAGATGTACCGATACAGGTTTTTGAAACTAGCCCTATCACATTTTTTATAAAATTGGTCGGACATGGTTATACCTCATATATAAATAGGGATTATGCTACGTTTCGCCTGCGTGATATGGTAACTAATCAAGTACTGTTTACAACTTCAATTCATTTGCCTAATCCTGTTCCGATGAATTCGGAAAACCCGATCATACAAGAAACTTCCGCGACCTATCCGTGCCAGCAGGGTGTCGCGTATCGTGCAGAAATCACCATTAATGATGATCAGACGATAAACCCGTTGCCACTGGAAGCATATGTTCACTTTGATAATTTTGATGGTTACGTTGCGGTAGATGATGTTGGTGTATATCTCGAGCGTCAAACAGATTACGCAAGTACTAACCAGCCGGAAAACATAAAGCGTTACTATTACGGAGCCATAAATCAAATTACCCCTTCCCTAGCAGAGTTGCCTATTTGGAAACCTGAAAGATACCAGAAGATTAGTAAAGAGATATATAATTATATCTGTAATGGAAATTCGTGCTGCTATAGCACTACGGCAATTAATATGCTTGAATTTTATACAGTTTTCTATAATCTCAGCTCTGACTTTGTAGATTCATCAGGAAATACAAATCTGGACTTTTTTCCTGTTGTTACGACAAGTTATGGGGGAGATAATTTTGAAAATGGCGGGACTGAAAAAACATTCTCCTTTTTTTCCAATTACGGCGACATAAATATACCCGTAGCGGCAATTTCATCTACTTTTAACCTTTACAGAAGTCTAATGGAATCTCATATCAGTCACGATGTCAGTATTCCCAATGCGAGGAACGGCTCGCTACTCGCGGAAAAAGTTTTCCGAAAACAAGATGGAGTTCTCGCAAAAATCAGCGAGATTCGAAATACCTACACTTATCAGGAAGATTTCCGCGTGATAAATTTTATCGCAAAGCAAATTTTCAATTTGACGTTCATGGCTACCGGAACCAATATGGGAAACACCATATCAAATTATGCAACCGCAGCTTATCCGGTGGAATCAATCAGGGCGGAGCTTGCATCAAAAGAAACTTTACAATATATTGATCCCGTACCTTTAACCGCAACCGATGAGACAGGTTACAGAAAAATATCTAATCTTGAGATATATACCTATGGAGAGTTCGTAGGACTACCTACAAAAATTACTCAAAGTACAAGTGATTCAGGAATCAATCTAGAAACCCGTAGTTTCTATGTAAATGCTGCCGCCTCGGGTAGCTTGCCTGGCCTGTCAAACCTTACTTTTTACTCGGCGTTACTACAGCGAAATGTTATCTCTACCCCGGTACAAACCGAATCATGGAAAGGAGGCACCCTATTGTCCCGCCAACGAACCATATACAGAAGCTTTCAAGTTGGTTCATCGACCGTCTACCTCCCAGGTTATTTGCAAATCGCAAATCGGACGGGAATACTTGAGAACACGATTGAGTTCGTCAACTACGATGGTAACGGCAATCTTTCGCATCTCCGACAATGGAGCGGGCCAAATCTTCGGTACGCCTACAATTCTAGAAATCAAGTCGTCCTCAAGGTGGAGAACTGGACTGGAATCGCTCCTGTTGCTTACAGTGCCTACACCCCCATTGGTACGCCCAAAGACTGCGCCGCTCAACAGGCTTATCCCAATGCATTGGTAACTCGTTATTATTACAATAACTTAGGGCAGTTGCATATGATTGTAGATCCAAAATGTCAGTCGACAAAATATAGGTACAACTCCCTTAACCAATTAGATAAAATATTGGATGACGAGGATAACATATTGCAAACATTCGATACGAGTTTCAAATATTTCCACCCATAATTTAGTACGATGAAACAAATTGCTTTTATACTTCTTGCGTTTCCCGTGATGCTAATGGGGCAGACAACAACCGAAAATTACACAATTAAGAATAACTATAAAGCCAAATCTTTAACTATATTAGATCAAAATTCTCCGGATATCACAACTGAGATAGTCTATTTCGATGGTCTTGGAAGGCCGAAACAACAAATTTTAAGGAAATCTTCCGGTTCCGGAAAAAATTTAGTTACTCATATTCAATATGATTCGTCCGGAAGACAATCTAAAGATTTCCTGAGTTATGAGTCATCAGGAAATTCGGCGGCGTTTATATCTGACGCTTTGACCCAAAGTGCTTCGTTTCATTCCTTATACAATGGAGGAACAAATTATTTTTATTCCGAAAAATTGTTTGAGCCATCACCGCTTAACCGCGTGCTAAAACAGTCAGCACCTGGAGACTCCTGGGCTGCAAACCCGATTTCTGATGACGACCATACGACACGATTTGCTTACGAAACCAATGTCAGCAATGAAGTACGAAACATTAAAGCCGTAGTTGGAACCCTAACTAATGGCGCCTATCCTGCTTCACTTTCGTCGGTCTCGCAATATTATGCTCCAAACACGCTTACTAAAACTATTACTCGAAACGAAAACTGGTCTCCTGGCGACAACGAGCTCAATTCATCTATCGAATATAAAGATAAAGAAGGCAGAATTGTTTTAAAATCAGTTGTGACGACTCTTTCCGAAGGAGGCAGACATGATACCTATTATGTTTACGACAATTTCGGGAATCTCTCTTTCGTACTTCCGCCGAAAGTTGACTTTAGTAGTTGGAACGATTCCCAGCTCAACGGACTTTGTTATCAATATCGATATGACAGGCGTAACCGATTGGTGGAAAAAAAACTACCCGGAAAAAGTTGGGACTACCTTATATATGACAAATTTGACCGCGTCCGCCTTACCGGGCCCGCATTAAATCCCTTTGGACCGGAACAGGAAAAAGGTACGGAAGGTTGGTTATTTAGC
Organism: Flavobacterium selenitireducens; assembly: GCF_014748335.1. Taxonomy (GTDB): domain Bacteria; phylum Bacteroidota; class Bacteroidia; order Flavobacteriales; family Flavobacteriaceae; genus Flavobacterium; species Flavobacterium selenitireducens. Next base: position 529,829 of record NZ_JAAVIY010000001.1, on the reverse strand, counting down.
AAGTACGATGCTTTTGGCAGGATTGCCTATACCGGCTGGTGTTACGAAGTTGACGGTCAAATTACATCGTCTTCGCGTAACTTGTTTCAACAGCGGCTTGATAGCGAAGTAGTATCGTTTGAAAGTCAAACAAATGTAGCCTCTACTATTCCCGGTGAGGTAATAAATTTTTATTATTCGACATCGGCCAGTGAACCTCATAGAAACTATTATTTGCTGACTGTCAACTACTACGACAATTACCGATTTCTACCGTCTGAGCTATTGCCTTTACCTACTGAAATCAATCAACAAGCTGTACGGTCGGGTAACAAGGGAGCGGCTACCGGATCTTGGATAAGGATTCTCGAACCGACACATCTAACACCAGGTAATGCAGGTACGCATTCTTATATACTTTATGACAGTAGCGGACATGTCTTGAGAAATTATTCGAGCAACTATGTCGGCGGATATGAGATGAGTGAGCATAATTTCGCCGCTGCACGTCATGACCGACTCGAAAGTACGGTTACCACTCATCATTCAAGTAATCTGGAAGTAGTGATCCGCAATGAATTTACCTATACCACAGAAGAAAGGTTGGAAATGACAACTTCGACTATCAATGGTGGCGCGCCGCAAAGGATCCATAAGATTTTCTATGATGGATTAGGTAATGTCCTTCGCAAGGAAATCGGGCAGGATCCAACCGGACAACCGTTGCAAAACGTACAGTACAAATATAATGTAAGGGGATGGTTGACAAACATCAACTCGCCTAATGCCTGTACCATAAATTGTGGAGACAACGAACTTTTCGCTTTGGAAATTAAGTATGATCAGCCAGTCAGTATTTACGGCGATGTTAAACCATTGTACAACGGAAATATTTCTGAAACTTACTGGAAAGGTTCAGGTGCATGGCGAAAGTATGGCTATGCATATGACGGGTTAAACCGGATGGTGGAATCCCATTACCAAAAAGTTTCTGAAAATATGCCTAACGGCAACTATGATGAAAAACTGCAGTATGACAAAAACGGCAATATAAGGCTGCTAAAACGGTACGGCGACCTTGACGCTCCTCTTGCCGCTATAATGATAGACGATCTCCAATACGTTTATCCCGTAGATTCTAACAGGCTTACCAAGGTTATCGACCACGAACAGAATCCTTCAGGCTACAACGATAGCGACTATTCCAGCGCGTTAGACGATTATAACTATGATGCATATGGAAATTTAAAGTCGGACTTGAACAAAAGTATTACTAATATTAGCTACAATCATCTAAATCTGCCTTTGAGGATTGACTTTTCTGCCGGTAATTATATCCAGTACGTCTACGATGCGACTGGACGTAAAATATTAAAGAACATCCCAGATGTTTTCGGCGGATTCTCCTTCAACGTGAGTTACATGAATGGCTTCCAATACAAGAATGGTGTACTCGAATTCTTCCCGCACGCAGAGGGGTACGTGAAAATGACGCCGACCTCAATCAACAACTTCAACTACGTTTACCAATACAAAGACCACCTGGGCAATATACGCGTTAATTACGCACTCGACCCGGACGATGGCCAGCTCAAGGTACTCGAGGAAAACCATTATTACCCTTTTGGACTTAAACATGCCAACTACTCCAGCGACGTTCTGGAATTCAGGGAGGAGAATTTGAGCGTGGCGCTGTTACAAAGTTTCCCGGTTTTCCCGCCGGTCCAAAGCCCTTTGCCGTATAATTATAAATACAATGGGAAGGAGTGGCAGGATGAGCTGGGGCTTAACTTGTATGACTATGGGGCGAGAAATTACGACCCTGCAATTGGGCGGTGGATGAATATTGACCCGTTGGCGGAAGAAAGTAGACGGTGGTCGCCTTATACTTATGCGATGAATAATCCTGTCTTCTTTATCGACCCTGACGGAATGTCCGCAACGGATTGGTACAAGGACAAAAAGGGGATTATGCAATTTGACCCTAATGTAAAGTCTCAAGCCGACCTCGGAAATAAGGGAACGTATGTAGGCGCAACCGACAAGCAAACAACAGCGAGCGGCGGAACAGCAGATTTTAGAAAAGACGGAAGCATAATGTACTCGAAAGAACAAGATGCTTATTCAAGAGTAATGGACAATACAAAGGCCACAGGTAGAGAACAACTTGCTGTTATAGGCGAGACGAGTGCCTTAGTTCTTCCAGACTATAAAAATTCTGGTTCGGAAGGGAATGCTTCAGATTTGGGATATACTTTCAAGAATGGAAATCTACAAGACCCATTGACTGGTAAGCAGTTCAATACTGTTGGCAGCGTTCATGCTCATTTAAGCGGTCTCGGCCCATCAACATATACAGGCGATGGTTGGGGAGATTTGGATTTTGCTCGCAATGCGACACCTAACAAACCAGTCTTTGTTATGCAGAATGAAAAGGGTACCGACGGATTAAGTGTTATTTTTGCTTCTGCGTATTCAAAGGGAACTCCCGTTAATTATCGAATTATGGACTTAACTAAGACAATGCCGAATATTAACGCTGACAATATACAGACAGGTAAAACAAGCTTGAGGAATTTTGCAAAGTCTGTTGATTGGAAAGGAATGCTTAAAAACTAAGATTGATGAAAGTAAGTTCTGTTTTTGTAATTTCAATTATTATATTCTGTTCGTGCAATAAATCTGTCGAAACCAATAGGATGATTGTTCGGAGCGACATGTCTAAAGTGTTAGATAGTTTTGCAAAAAGTAATCCCTGTAAGGATTGCACTTATGAAATGTATATTGATAAACAAGACCCGCATACGTACTTGACAACACTTTACGTTGGCGAACAATCGTTAACTGGTCAAGAAAACGTGGATAATAATCAGGAGTCGCAATATTCGGTAGATGCTGCTAATGGAACTTCTTTTGATGTTTATACAGGCATAGAGCATTACTTTAATAATACGGACAAGCGAAGGAAAGGATTAAAAAGAAGTGAGATAGATAACAGTAAGACTGTTATTTGGACTGTAAAAGATAGTTTCGGTAAACTGACTATTACTAAGCAGGATTTTGCATATCCATACATGCCTTTACCTCGTCCAGCGGTTGACATAAAGGATTTTATCAAAAAAGCAAAATAAGAAAACCCTCGCCGGATCGGCGAGGGTTTTCTTTTATAATCTAAGCACACGAGCCATTACGCCGCCGCTCGCAATATCAACGCCTCGAAAGCTCCCTTCATCTTTTCCAAGTCATACCCTTGTTGGTTTATGATGAACTGCAACTTATCTTTCTTTCTGGTCATGAGCCTACGGGTTAGCAGCTCTTGGAGAAAGAACCTGAACGTGTCAACGCTTTCGATTTCATTTGCGACCTCGGCCAGACCTTCTAACTCCTCGTTGCGCTCGTCGTTTGGTTCGTCGATAAGGTTATCGGGTTTGGCCAGACAAGGTAAGTCTGGTATCGGCCTCGGCTCATCGCTGTCGGCATGCATGAAGGCTATAAAATCCTCGTCGGTTTCGGTGTTGGATGATGAGGTTTCTGCATCCGTAGAGGCTGGCGCGGTTAGGTTTTGACCGTGTAAATTATTTTCCTCTAATTCCAATACTGGCGCGGCTTGCGGAGGATTTTCCGTGAGCGGCATTTCTGTGTTAAAGACGGCGTGGAGCTGCGCTTGGAGGAACGCCTCGTTTACGGTAATGGAGGTCGATGAGCCACCGTTCTTACCGTTGTAGTTGGGTGTGGTCACGGTGGAAACATATCCTTTTTTCTTTAGGTTGGCGATTATGTTGCCGACTGACTTAGCTTTGGTCTTGGTCTGACCCATGACAAGATAATCCGCAAGCGTTGTGTGGTTCATATAAAAGTTTTGACCGTTCCGCGTATAGGATAAGACCAATTCAAGGATTTTGATTTCGTTGCCCGTTAGGTCAAGTCTGGTAAGTTGTGGTAGTGATTTGATAAAGCTGGTAGCAAAAGCATCGTTTAAGGATTTGAATTCCATTTTAGATATTCCGTTTTTTATTCTCGGGGTAACGGAATCTGGCGACTGCAAACCGCCAGCAAACCCCTTTGTAAAACCGTAATAGCGTCACTTTATTTAGATACACACAATGACCTGTTCGAGCTGAATGTTCGGAAAACTGACTTAACCCTATTATAAGGATCCCAGATCAATGTTCAATACTTACGTCCGGGCCGTCACTTTTTGAAACTTCTGATACCGTGAGCCTTGAAATTATACAAGCCGAAAACATCAAAAAAAAACCGCCAGTTAAGCGCTGACGGTTTTATAATTTCAAACAAATTCACATTTATAGCTTAATGAACCGTTTTGTGGGCATGCCTTCCGCCTTTAGCAGATAGACGCCTTGGGAGAGATCGCCTACCGGGAACTTCACGTCGGGAGAAAGTGTTGCCGTTTTGATTTTTTGCCCGAGGGCGTTGTAAAAAGTAGCGTTGTTGTCGGAAGAAATTCCGCTTACTTGTATGTAATCCTTTGCAGGATTGGGATATAGGCCGATTTCGGAAGTTTGGTGAGAAGGCTGTCCGAGACCTGGACCGGAGAGTTTGGTAAGGAAGGTGAACCGTTCTTCCGATTCGTGGTGGATGTCGTCGAGCGAGACGGAGCCGTATGAAAATCCGCTAAGGAAAATCTCGCCCTGTCCGTTGACAGCCACAGCATCAAATCGATTTTCAGACGCTCCCAAAACCGTTTTGGCCAGTAAAACCTCACCCTGTGAATTGTACTTGAGAACCAGGGCGTCGGCGTGAAAGCCCATGGCTTCGGTCAGGTGTGAACCGCTCCAGGCGATTGCGCCACGCGTGCTTCCTGTGAAGTACACATTACCATTTTCGTCGAGTTCCAGCGCATTGCGATTGCCGGGACCGGCCTGTCCTTCTCCCGGAACTTCTCTTATCCACTGAAAAATGCCTTCCGAATCCAGTTCGGATACGAAAAAATCCTCGGCACCCGAAATCGGGCCTTCGGAAGACAAATTACCAAGCGCAAACGCATCCGAAAGGGCAGAACTAAAGTAAATCGCGTCCGGACTTTTAGCCTTTACGATCGGAAACGGGCAAGTGATGTCCTCGACATAGTTCACCCACTGGAAGATTCCGGATCCGTCATACTTGGAAACGTAAACATTATAAGTGAGATCGGTAGGAGCGGAGATGCCATTGAAACTGGCCGTATTTTCCGCACATGACCCGGCCGTGTAAATATTTCCCAGGTTGTCAACGCTTATCGAGGTAAGCATCTTGACCTTGTGCTGCAAAAGCGTCATCTGATGCGTTCCGGAAGGCGAAAGTTTGACGAGATAGGAATCGTCGTAATTCCCGTATCCGATGTAGACGTTGCCGGACGCGTCGACGGCGATTGCGTTGAAATGTTCTATTACCGATTCGCCTATAGTCGGGATCATTTGCCACAGCAGCGTTCCATCGGCACCTAATTTTACGAGCATGGGCTCGACGCCTTGGTTTGAAGTGGAAAACGCCTGTCCATCAATCGTCATACTTTGGCGAAACCCTATCGCAAGCAGAAGGTTTCCCTGGCCGTCGCAGACCATATTCCGGATTGCAGCCTGGCCCGTGATATTCGTTGAAAACAGCAAATTGCCCTGTACGTCATACTTTTTGATGAACACTGTTCCAAAAATATCCGAACCGTACGCGATCCCGTCCGATTCATAACCGGCGTAACATACATTTCCCACGGCATCGCAGGCGACGGAATAACCCACCAGGTTACCATTTGAGCTCAGGTCGATGGCCGGCGTCCTGATCCATTCGAATGATGATTGGGCCGCCACGCACTGAAAGGCGAGTGCAAGCCACGTAAAGAATACGATTTTCTGCATAAACAGTGCGTTTTTCGAGCTTTCGCCCCCATTCGGGACAGCGTGCGGATGTTGATTTGATGATGAGATGCGAATGTACGCAAGGAGGTGTGTTCCGATCTGACGCAATTGAGAATTGGATCGGCCTCGGTTAGAATTCGCGATATCTTACCGATTGTAACAAAGAAAGCCGCCCCCCCGGACGGCTTTCAAAACACCCAAACTTAAGTAACCTAACTTACTTATCGATCACGATGAAATCAGAGCGGCGGTTGGCCAAATGCTGGGCCTCCGTACATTTGACGCCGTTCCTGCATCGGTTCGTCAAGCGGCTTTCGCCGTATCCGATAGCACTTTCGATGCGCGTGGCATCAATTCCTTTTGAAATGATATAGTCTCTGGTAGATTTGGCGCGGTTGTCGGACAACTTCAGGTTGTAAGCGTCCTTTCCTCTCGAGTCCGTATGCGACTCGATCTTGATTTTTAAGACAGGGAATTTGGTCATCGCGAAGACCACTTTGTCGAGCTCCACCGCGGCAACATCCGTGATGTCCCATTTGTCGTATTCGAAATAGATCGGGTTCACGGTGATCTTCTCGACATTGTCTTTTTTGGTGATTAGATCATCGTAGTTCGTAAGTTCGAAATTCACATCTTTGGTCTGGTTGCCGTTCTTTTTGCCGATCTCAAGCTGTTTTTCTTCACGGCTGTGGTTGGCTTTGGTAGCGGCGACTTTGTAGGTTTTGCCACAAGGTACCTTGACGACGTAATCGCCGTTCCCATCGGTCGTGGCCGAAGAGACGTCGGTGTCCATCAAATCGGTAACGCTAACGGTTGCCCCGGCGATCGGCAACTTCGACTTCGCGTTGGTGACCTTACCGGAAATCAGTTCGTCGCAAGGCGCTTTGACCTTGGTAAAGTAGTAAATGTCGTCGTCGCCTTTTCCCATTTCACGGTTTGAGGAAAAGTACCCGAATTTGTCTTCGGCATCCACGATATAAGCGAAATCGTCTTTGTTGGAATTGATGGGTGATCCGAGGTTTTTAGGTTCGGAAAAAGCCATGTTTTCGCTCATTTTCGTTTCGTATATGTCGAGTCCGCCCCAACCGAAATGGCCGTCGGAAGCGAAATACAACATACCGTTGCTGAAATACGGAAACATGTCTTCTCCGGGAGTGTTGACCGTAGGACCAAGATTTTTGGCCGGCCCAACGGTTCCTGCCGCGTCGATTTCGGCTACGTAGATATCCGAACCGCCTTGTCCGCCGGGCATATCCGAAGCGAAAAACAACCATTTGCCGTCGCTACTAACAGCCGGGTGCCCGGTAGAATAGGCGTTATTGTTGAAATGAAGATCTTCGAGTTTGCCGATTTTTGACTCTTCCTGAAGAGGCGCGCGCACGATCTTGAACTGGTTTGTTCCCGTCTTGTCGTTGACGAGCTTTTTGTTGTTCTTGACGATGTTGCGCGTGTAATAGACCCATTTGAGATCCGGGCTAAAAGTGGCCGCCGCATCGTGATAGCGCGTCATGGCCTGAGGCAAAAAGGGTTGGACGTTGATCAGGGAACCATCCGAAACATTGCGTTCGGCCACGTACAAATCGAGAAACGGCTGCTTGTTCCAGTTGTAAAGCTTCTCGTTGTACTTCGTCGTATCCTTTGCCGAAGCATAGACAATTTTCTGTCCGTAAAACGCGGTCCCAAAATCGGACTTGTTGGAATTTGCATCCAATACTTTTACCGTGTACAACGGTTTTTCCTTTGCGAGGCTGTCCATTTGCTTTTTCTGCAATGCATATTTGGCCATGAGGGCATTGTCGCCTTTTGCCTCGAGGAATTCCTTAGTGACCTTGTCTGCTTTGGCGTAATCAAGCGTCGCCTTTATCGATTCGGTGTACCGGATGAAATACTCGCCGGGCATCGTGCTTCCCTGGACCTCGTAAAGCATCTGGTAATATTTCAGCGCCTCTCGCTTCTGGCCGATGTTGTAATGGGAATCCCCGGCCATCTTCAAAATTTCGGCTCCCGGATTTTCCTTTTCGGAAAGCGCTTCGTCGTACAGTTTGGCAGCTTCGGTAAACGAATACTGCTTGTAAAGTTTCTCGGCTCGCTTGAGCTTGGTCTGTGCCGAGGCCACCGAAATGACCAGGCACGCTATGATGATATAAAACTTGTTCATGTTTGGAGGTTTTAGAAGAATCGCGGTGATTTGATCTGGCTGGTTTTCTTGTTCATCTGGAAGCGCAACAGTATTTCGTGCGTACCGTTGTTGTACTTGTTGAGTTCACTCGTAGTGAAATCGTAAGCGTATCCGATGAAGAAATCGCGGGAGATCTGGAACCCGGCCAAAGCAGAAACCGAATCGTCGAAACGGTATCCGGCCCCGAGCACGAATTTTTCCATGAACATAAAGTTCGCCGAGACATCGAACTCAACCGGAGCGCCCGAAACTGCCCTTGCCAAAACGGCCGGCTTGAATTTCAGGTTGTCGGTAAGATCGAAAACGTAACCTCCGATAAGGTAGAAGTGAAGGCGATCGGGATCGACCTCCTCGGCTATATCGTCATAATAATCGCTTTTGATAAAGCTCGGGACAGACGCGCCCACATACCATTTATCGCCGTACAAATACGCACCGGCACCGATCTGCGGGATGAATTTGTTGTCGATGTTCTGGTTCAGCAACGCATCGTCCTCATCGTAAAAACGTCCTTTCGACCAATCGATGTTGAGGATTCTCGCCCCGGCTTTGAGTCCGAAGGCGAGTTTGGTATTGTAGTTCAAATCGATGGTGTACGAGAAGTTACCGTCGAGGTAAATCTCCCTTGACGGGCCTAATTTGTCCTGGACGGCCGAGAAGCCAAGCCCAAGTTTTTCATTTGAAAGCGGGCTGTGGACCGTAAATGACTGGGTTTCGGGCGCGCCTTCGATACCAACCCATTGGGAGCGGTGGATCAGCACGGCTTCAAGAGCTCCCGTCGAGCCGGTATATCCGGAATTGATTACAAGCGGGTTGTACATGTATTGTGTGTAACCCGGATCCTGTTGGGCATTCCCGCTAATGGAAAACATCACGAGAAATGCCACACTGATTGCATATATATTGAATTTCATTGCGTCAAAGTTTTAGTTAATGGCTGATTCCGGTTATCGCATGATGTATAACCATCCCGACTTGGTAACACCGCTACCATCGCCCAATTCGAGCGTGTAGTAATAGGTTCCGGCGGGAAGCATCTTGTCTTCGTTGATAGGTGAATTCTGGTTGGCGATACCGTCCCAGTTGTTCTGGTAACCGCGCGTTTTGTACACCATTACGCCGTATCGGTTGAAGACCTGCAGCATATTGTTCGGATAATTCTCGATGCAATCGATGCGGAACGTCTCGTTGTCGCCATCGCCATTCGGAGTGAATTCGTTGTAGACAATCAAGCAGAGTGGTTCTACCCATGCTTCAGCTCCGTTGTTGAGCACCGTGGAATCATCCGGCACGGAATCATCGATCGTGACGCTGTTCAGGTAATTTCCTGAAGGATTCACAATGACCGTGATCGTAAGCGTAGCCGAATCATTTGCTACCAGGACCGGGATCGTCCACCATCCGGTCAACGGGAGGTAGGTTCCGGCCGAAGCGCTGAAATTCACCAACGTATATCCTGACGGAAGCATCTCGTTTACGATGACATCCGTAAAGTTGCTGATGCCTTCGTTATTGACGGTAATGGTAAACGTGACGTGCTGGCCAATCGTAGGATTGAAGATGTCGACCACTTTGGAGATCGTGAGATCTGAGCAGACATTGACGTTCACATTCAGCGAAGCCGACGTCGTATTGCCGCAGTTCACATCGGTAAAGACAACTGAAATGTTACCCGTCCCTATTGACAGCCATTCTACGGTTACCGAACTATCGTTGGTTCCGCCTCCGGCAGTGATTTGCCCGCCTGTAACGGTCCAGACATAGTTGGTCATGCCTGGCGTAGTGGAATAGGTTACCGATTGTGAAACGCAGGTTGTGTCGCCTCCACCGGTAATTACCGCGGTGTCCGAACCGGAAACCATGACCTCGATCGCAAGTCTCACGGCGCTTTCGCAGTCTCCCACGACCAATGCCACATAGTATGTTCCTGTTACAAGAGGCGTCGAAGCCGATAGAGGCGTGCCTCCGGTCGCTTCAGTGTAGAAGACGACGTCCAGTTCATTGACCTGTATATCTGCCACTGTTGGATTGTCGGCCAGGCAGAACATTTGGGTGTCGTCAGTCGTCGTTGGCGTGGCCGGATCGACGATATTGACGGCGATTTCGAGTCGGATTGCACTTTGGCAATCACCGACGGAAAGCGAGGCGTAGTACACGCCGTTCACTAAAGTCGTCGAGGCCTCAAGAGGCGTTCCCCCGGTTGCTGAACTGAAAAATACAACACCGGTCTCGTTGACCTGCAGGTCCGCCACCGTTGGATTGTCCGAAAGACAGAAATCCTGGGTAGAGTCTGTCGTGGTGGGCGTAGCCGGATCGCTCACGGTTACCGCAATTTCAAGACGGGTTCCGCTTTCACATGCCCCGTCTGAAATGGCCGCGAAATAAGTTCCCGTGACAAGCGGTGTGGTCGTATCCAAAGGTGTTCCACCGGTTGCCGTCGTATAGAACACAATGCCAGTTTCGTTGACCTGAATGTTCGCTACCGTCGGATTTTGTGTAGCACAGAATGTCTGCGAAGCGGAATTTGTCGTCGGCGTAAGTGGGTTTCCGATGGTTACGGTCACTTCGAGACGCGTCGTGTTCGAACACGTCACGTTTCCGAAAGCAGCATAGTAAATGCCCGCAACGAGTGGCGTCGACGGATCAAGTTGGTTGCCGCCAGATGCCGCGTCAAAGAACACGACTCCGGTTTCGTTGACCTGGATATCGGCTACCGTCGGATTGCCCGAGGCACAGAAATTTTGTGTAGCGTCGTTCGTCGTCGGCGTGCCTGGATCGTCGATGATGATCGTGATCTCAAGCCTTTCCGAACTCTCACAACCATTTACCACATTGGCTGCGAAATAGGTGCCGGCCGTCAATGGAGTAGACGGATCGATAGCGGTTCCGCCTGTAACGGCGTCATAAAAAACAACGGTCGCCTCATTTACCTGGATGTCGCCCACCGTAGGGTTGTCGCTCTGGCAGAACGTCTGGGTCGCATTGTTTGTGGTCGGCGCGGCCGGATCGGCAACGGTTACCGCAATCTCAAGGCGTTCGTCGCTTTCGCAGACGCCATTTGTCAAAGCTGCGTAGTATGTTCCCGAAACCAATGGGGCGGAGGCGTCATAAGGGCTTCCGCCATCGGCTGCGTCATAAAACGTCACACCTGTCTCGTTTACCTGTATATCCGAAACGGTCGGATTGGCAGACAGGCAAAAATCTTGTGTGGTATCATTTGTAGAAGGCGTATTTACATTGCTTACGTTAACCGCGATCTCAAGGCGGTCGGTGCTCTCGCAATTCGTACCGGCCTCGATTGCCGCCACGTAGTACGTTCCAGTTGCCAAAGGAGTTTCCGGCGTCAACGGTTGTCCGCCTGTAGCGACGTCGTAAATCGCTATATTGGTTTGATTGACGGCAAGGTCGGCTACTGTCGGATTCAGGTCGGCGCAGAAATCCTGTGTCGCGTCATCCGTAGTCGGAGTCTCTGGATCACCGATTACGACCGTTATCGCCAGGCGGGTTTCGCTTTCGCAGGCGCCGTCTACGCTCGAAGCATAATAAATTCCGGCAGCAAGTGGCGTAGCGGGATCGAGAGCCGTGCCGCCTGCTGGCGTCGTATAAAACACGACACCGGTTTCGTTGACCTGGATATCGGCTACGGTCGGCGCGTCAACGGCGCAGAAGTTCTGCTCGTTATCGTTGGTCGTCGGTGTCGGAGGGTTTCCTATCGTTACGGTAATGGCCAGGCGGGTTTCGCTTTCGCAGACGCCATCCGACAAGGCCGCATAGTAGATTCCTCCGTTTACTAGAGCCGTATCGGCAGCCAATACATTGCCTCCAATAGCGGCATCGTAGAATATGGCGCCGGTTTCATTGACCTGTAAATCGGCCACCGTAGGATTGTTGGCAGCACAGAAATTCTGTGTCGTTTCAGCAGTCGTCGGTGTCGGCAAACTACCCACTGTGACCGTAACGGCTTCGAGGTTTCCGGCTTGGTTGATACACGTCGTATTGCTCGACACCGCAACGTAATACGTATACGGGCTGGCCGATTCGTCAAGTCCTGTAATCGTAAGGACGCCATTTGAAGCGATGTCGTAAGTGACGCCGCCGACTGTAAGGCCATCGGTTATCTGTTGGGTCGTGTCGTTTGTGAAATAATAGGTGAATTGGGCTCCGGCCAACGTAGTTGTAGGCGTGATGACGGCGGTTCCGTCAAGGCAGATTCCAGTGTCGGAAACCGAAATATCGGCTGCGACCGAAGACGGCAGGATCGTAAAATCGATACGGGTTCGGTCGGCTTGGGCCGTCTGGCAATATTCAGCAGAACTGAATCCGACGAAATACGTATAAGAACCCGGCGCCAGTCCGGTCAACGCAAGTGTGGACGTCGTTTGGTTGGCAATCAGCGTCTGAGTCGTCCCATCAAAGGAATACCAATAGAAAACGGGATCCGTGACAGTAAGCTCAGCATCAAGATTCGCGACAAGGGTGACGTTTCCGTCGGCAGCACAAATCGAGGTTTCGGAACCGCCGTTGATCGTTACCGATTCGATAGCGTCCGCAGGAGCAGTCTCAGTAACATTGACCGTTACGCTGCCTCGGCTCAAAAACGCGCACCCGAAGCGGATCGGCTGGATCCAGAACGTATAGGTGCCTTGAGGCAAGCTAGCCGGGATTGTAAACGAATTTCCGGTGGCCACGACGTTTCCGCCAACTTCCGCATCGTACCATACAAAAGAGGTACAGGCGATAGGAGCGGCTTCAAGAGTAATGGTTTGGCCCTGGCAAGCCGTGACTTCGTTGTTCTCATCGGCATCGATAACCTGAGTGTTGGCAAGTCGTTCCACATCGTGAACGTTGAGTTGATCGAGGACGCCTGCAACACCTCCAAACCGTATCCTCAACCTGTCGAAGGTAGCCGTCGGCGTGAACGTCACTACGGCCGCCTCGCCTCCGCCAAGCAGTTGTAGCGTCAACAATCCCGTTGAGATCAGACCGCCGGACGGCGCGTTGCCCAACATAGGTTGTACGCTTAGCCCGTTCAACAGCGACAAGGTGAGCAATGTTCCGGGTTTGGAAAGTCGGATGCGGACCTGGTCGCCTTCAATCGACGGTGTGTTGAATACGACGGTCATTTCCGCGGCGGCGAGGACGCCTACTCCGCTAAACAGGGTCGCGGCCGTGGTCTGGCTGTTGTCGATGGCTTGAAACGGATTCGTTACGCTTACGGTCGAGGTCAGGGCGCCGACTCCAAGATCGACGGCTCCGTAAAGCACATCGCGGGCATCGTCACCGCAAGCGACCTGGGTGGCTGGCGTGGCATAATAGGCTTCGAACACCTTTGCGTTTTGCGCGACGCTTACCAACGAGGATACAATGATGCGGACACCGTCGAATGTTTGCGGCCCGGATGCGTTAGCCGGAACGAATGTAAATTCAAAAGTATTTTGTCCCGGCAGCAGGTCCAGCAGTGAGCCTGACACGGGTTGAGGATTTCCGATTTCAACGGGAATTCCTTGGGCGTTGCGTTTCGTGCCGACGACAGAGAACCCTCCGATGAGCGTCAACCCGCTGTATTCAGAACCGAGTTTTACTGTGACGGGCGTTCCGGCGGCAACGGTATTCGGCCACTGAAGCGTTTGCCAGGTCGTTCCTATGCCGAGCAATCCAAGTCCTGTAACGATAGTGGAATGTGTCTGAAGGTTTGCATCCACGGCATTCGAGCCGTTGGCGACACCACCCGTGATCACCGATCCGGAGCTTTGCGTAGTAGCGTAGGCTGGCTGTAAAAGTGGAGGACACTCATTGGCGTCGAGAACCGTTACGGTGATAGTGGTGCTTGCCGTACAACTTCCGACGGTTGCGATTCCCGTAAAAGCGAAAGTTCCGGTAGTGGCAAATGGGCCGGCTACGTTTGAAGCCAGAGCGGTTCCGGCCTGATCGTACCAGGTTATCGTACCGGCAGAGGCGGTGGCAGAGAGAGTAACGGTGTTGCCCACGTTTGTGACCAAAGCAGTCGCCGCCGTGGTAATCACGGGTTGCTGGTTGATCGTTACGTTTACCGTAACCAAGGCAGAGGCGCAGGTTCCGTTAGGGCCTTGCGCCTGTATGGAATAACTTCCGCTCGTAGTAATGTTCGCCGCTGCTTCCGCTGCTACCGGATTGTTGGCCGCGTCGAAAAAGAGATAAGTGTTATTCGGGTCGAAATTCAGGATGGCGTCGGCTAAATTGGCCGATCCGCATCCCTCGAGCGTCGTATTGGCCTGCACCACAAGTTGTTCCGAATAGTTGACGACCACTTCCTTTAGTGTTCCCGTCGCATTCGTACAAAGTCCCTCCACTTCGAGGGCGATATAATAGGTGTAAGGCGAGTTGGCCTGGGAAAGGCCGGATATCGCAAGTGTGCCCGTCGCGTCGTTCTTGACATAGGTTACGCCCGGAGTTCCGGTAAATCCGGTGACGATTTCCTGGGTCATGTTTTGGTTCGTATAGTATCGGATGACAGCGTTCTCAAGAACCGTCGTCGGCGTAAGCGTAATATTGCCCTGGCAGGCCGAAAGAGGCGACGCGATAGTGATATCGGCCGCTGACGGCAATGGTACCACGTCTACATTGATGCGAACCCGGGAAGATTCTTCGGGGCATCCGATCCTGACCGCAGCAACATAAAACGAGGTGTCGGTTGCAAGGACCGGCGTTACAAACGGTTGACCCGACGTGGTCACTGCCAATGGCGTCCCGCCCGTCGCGGCTGAGTACCAGTGCAATTCATAATTCGCCGCGGTATTGGCGATCAGTGAAGCTGTACTTCCGGCGCAAATTCTCGGCGCAAGCGTAAAAGAATCCGTAATCACAGGCGCTCTCGCAACCCTGGTAACACCAAAAAGGTCGATGCTTTGCTGCAACTGTACATTGAGCAGGGCGGAAAGCCGCACAGTGATACGATTGGCCGGAGCGGAAGTTTGTACCGGGATCGTCACGATCTGGTTACCTTGGATAAGACCGATGACTTCCGGGTTGAGCAGCGAGCTCAGCGTAATCGTCTGGACGGAGGTTGGGCCGTTCTGCGCTATGATCTGTATGTTGTTGGCAACGCCTACCTCGAGTAGGGAAGGCGAGAGGCGCAATCGTACATTGAATTGGTCATTCGGATTGGAAAGTCCGTCGAAGTAGACCGTTTGCTCGATAGAGGCTGCAACGCCCAGGATGCCGAGACTGAGTTGTGAAAAATTTGTCGTACTGTCGTCAATTGCGTTTTCGGGATCGTCTACACCGGCACCGGCTATCTGCAGGAGGTCGAGCGTGATGCCGCTTCCGGAGAACGAAGTATAGGATGGTTGACCGCAATTGTCTGCAGTCGCGATATAAAATGCGTCGTAGACATCAAGGTTTCGGGTGTTGAACAGGCCGAGAAGGCTTCCGATGCGATTCGTAAGCCGGATGCGGTTATAAGCTTGGGCCGGCGTGATGGCGATAAAAAAGTCGCCGTTCTCATCGGTCACGATACGCAATCGGTTCGTGGCGAATTCGCCTATGTCCTGGCTGTCGCCCTGAAGCACGACGGTTCCATTGTTTTTGGCCTGGATCGTGAATTCCTGGTTGCCGATGAGCACGGAACCAAGCACGTTCGACAAAAGCCCTCCAAGGCTTCCACCCAAGAGTGCGGGCAGGAGATTGTCGTCTGTACGGACCTTGACGTAAGAGGTGGTGTTGGCCGGAAGCGTGGTGTCGTACTGAAGTTCGACGTGGCCGGAATAGGCACCGATTCCAAGCGCCAGCCCGGAACTGGCGCGTACGCGGGCAAAAGTCGAGAGATTATCGTCTACCGCGTTGGCGACATTGTCGGAATTGCTTTGGCTCGAAATCGTTTCGGGAAAGACCCTTACCGATTGGGCGATTGCTCCCTGGGAGAACAAAATCGGTAACAGAAAGGCAAAGATGTACAGGAATACATACATCCTTGTGAATGTAGAATTCAATTTCATAAGTAAAGTGTTAAGTTAATAGTGAGGTGTGGGACGGTGTGTGTGATTTAACTATTTCATTCGTAATTGCTTTAAAATTTTTGTTTTGTTTAATAGATTGCTATATGAAAAATTCTATATTTGTCACTTTCACACGAATTCTGAAATACCACATTGCAGATAGTCGTGAATTAATTTTCAAAAACGAAACGGAAATTCTCAAATTGCGAATGTCTCCGTTTCTGACCCTGACATGATCCGTGAAATCCGGGTTGTTATGGCCTTTAGGCTGTATAAATTGTAGCCCCCGACGATTTATATGGTTGAATTTTTAGTAAGAATTCATAACCATATTTTTATCTCGTTAGATAAAGGTAACACACGTTTTGCGATTATGCAAGAAAAAAACTCACAAAATGCGAATAACGTTATCAGTCGCTTAAAATCGTTATTAAAATTAAAGACGGATATCCAGCTTTCGGAATTCCTGAACATTAAGCCAAACACCATATCCACATGGAAAAAGAGGAACAGTCTCGACTATGAGACGGTTATCTCAATATGCGATCTTTACGAATTGGATCTCAATGAAATTTTCCTTGACAAAAAATCCGGAACAGAAATTTCTGGCGCCACTCCGTTGATAACCAAGGAAGTGCAATTCCAATATGCGGCGGGTGCCGATCGTAAATCACTGATGGAATTGGTGCCAAAATTCAGTTTCCCTTTTATCGACATAAAGAACTCCCAGGCATTCCAGGTGGTGAGCAACAATATGTTTCCGCTGATTGATGAGAACTCTTTTGTGGTATGTAGCGCGTCGTCTCTGGCCGAGGTCAAGGACAATAAGGTAGCTGTGATCGTGACGAAAACCAAGGGAATTTTTCTCAATAGGGTTTCGCCTTCTGGTTTTAAGGACGACCAATACGTGCTGACCAGCGACAACGATTTTTACAACGAGGTTACGTTGAACAATTCTGAAATTGCAGAGGTTTGGATGGTAAAAGGCGTTTTGTCATACGACGTAAATTCAGACAGCAAAGTCAGTTTTATCAACGACAGCCTGAAAAAGATCGATAAATTCATGAAGAAAAATGAAATCACCGATTGAGGCGTTGCATTAATTTTGGTCGATTTAAATTCGTCAGTATTGATTTTAAAGGGTTTAAGTTTGAGGAGTATCAAACGTTATTTTTTTGTCTAAAAAATGTTTGGAAAACAGAAAAGCCTTGTTATATTTGCATCCGCTAACGGGAACGCTAGCAGACCTTATTGGAGAAATGGCAGAGTGGTCGATTGCGGCAGTCTTGAAAACTGTTGACTGTAACAGGTCCGGGGGTTCGAATCCCTCTTTCTCCGCAGCAAAAGCCGGAAACGAAAGTTTCCGGCTTTTTTTATTTACAGTGAGAAGGAGCAAGCTTGCTTAAGCTCCTTCTCACTGTAAATAAAAAAGGAGAAATGCATTTCAAGCATTTCGCTTTTGCTGTAAGGTTTCCCCTCTTGGGATCACGTAAGTAATCCCTCTTTCTCCGCTGAAAAGCTTTTAAAGCAACCCGAAACCCTTTAAATCGTATGATTTAGAGGGTTTTCCATTTTATAGCAATTCATTTTGAATCAAATTTTAGCACCTGATAGGGGTACGAATTCGAGTACCAAGGTCAAAAAGATTCTCAGGTACCCGAATTGCTTGGAAACCCCAGTAAAATTAGGCAGTTCAGGAAATGAACATCTTGCGTCGCTTTGACATTCAAACTAAATTATAATGTTTAAATGTTCAGCAAAATGAATGCAGTCATTATCAATCTGTTTTATCTAAAACGTTCTAAAGTCAACTCCAACGGACTTATTCCTATCTACCACCGTACAACTATTGGTGGTAAACGAATCGAAAAGAGTACAGGTAAATATGTCGATCCTGCAAGATGGTGCTTTAAAAGTGTAAGAATGTCCGGCGCTTCGGAGTTAGCCCAGTTAATAAACAGCCACCTTGATTCGCTGGTTGCAAATAATGCCGCCATAGAAAAGAAGCTTATCGCCACGGATCAAAAAATTGATGTCGCTACGTTTTCCAATATTCTTTCCGGTAAGGCGGACAAGCAACTAACAATCATCAATGTTTTTAAGGATCACAATGCCAAAATCAAAGTGCTTGTCCCACATGAATATTCCGCGGGGACCTTGGAACGCTATGAAACTTCTCTCAAGCATACTGTGGAGTTTATGGTATGGAAGTACAAGGTATCTGATATCGTCTTGAGTAAAATCGATAATGAATTTGTCGCGGAATATGATTTTTATCTTCGCAGCATCAGGAAATGCAACAATAATACGACTGTAAAATACCTCAAAAATTTCAAAAAGATCATTCAGATATGCCTGGATAACAAATGGATGAAAGAGGATCCTTTTGCGAGCTAAAAAGGGAAAACCAGGGAAGTGGATCGTGAATTCCTGCTCGAGGAGGAAATACAGAAGATCTATAGCAAGAAATTTATATCCGAGAGACTGACCCATGTTCGTGACATTTTTATATTCAGCTGCTTTACGGGACTGGCTTACATTGACGTGAAGCAGCTTACGACCGATCATATTGGGATTGGCATCGATGGGCAACGCTGGATATTTAAGAACCGTCAGAAAACCGAAACGGCGTCAAAAATTCCGTTGCTTCCGATCGCTGAAGAAATACTGAGGAAATATGCGGACCATCCAAAATGTATCAGTTCAGGTCGCCTGACGGCTGGCTTTGTTGCCCGGGGATCCGAACACGCCGGCCATTTGTTGGTTCATTCCTGAAAATTGATATAAAATGGCTTTAGATCAGATTTCCTGAGATCCTTTCTATGTCAATGCGAGCGGCCCGAAAAATTACTCCTTTATAAACTTTGACACATTATCACCAATTGACAGTGCGTAAAATCCCTGCGATAATTTGGAAACATCAACTATGCCACTGGATATAGATCCTGTTTGGACTGTTCTTCCCTGAATGTCATGTATAACGTACCCGACGCCAGTAGGAAAGTTTGAACTTACATATATCGTATCGGAAGCTGGATTGGGATAGAGCAGCACCTCATTTTTTACTGGGTAATCTGTTCCCAAAATTGCTTCGCCGTATTTTGCGACAAATGCATTATTTCCTGGTTCACCAAGGATATTGTCGCCAAGAGATAACGCTTCATTATAAGATCCCGCAATAATGATATTTTGCTGATGGTCAATTGCTATTTCGGCACTATGATTATTGCCGTGCGCGCCAGGATTTTCGGCCCATCCGTAAAAGCCTTCGGGGTTGAATTGCGCAATATACAATTGTCGTTGGCCTGTTGAATTGGTCAGGATTGTACTGTCCTCGATATGTAGCGTTCCTGATAGGAAAAAACCTGTAATGACGATGTTGCCGAGCGCATCCGTGGCAATACCGCTGCACGTGTCCTTGAGGTCACCCTGCAGGGATTTGCACCATACCGGGAATCCCGCCATGTCATATTTAGCGATAAAGATATCAGAAGCGTCTGCTTGTCCCGTATGGTAAAGAGCAACGTTGCCAATCGTAATATCGTCATAATAATCACCAGCTATAATTACATTGCCTTCCATGTCTGTGGCTATATTGGACGCTGTATCGTAATCGGGTCCGCCCATTGATGTAGCCCATATTTCATTTCCATTTGTATCGTATTTGGCCACAAAAATGTCTGCTGACCCTGAACTGGTCAACAAGCTGCTTCCAAAAGTTATCGATGACGTAAAATCACCAGTTATCAGGATATTATTTTCATCATCGACAGCAAGAGCGTTTGAACTCTGGCCTGCTGTACCTCCGGCTCTCTTTGCCCATAGTACATTTCCGTGGTTATCGTATTTTGCCACAAATATGTCCTGGATGCCGACACGTTCCAGAGTGAAATCCTCAAATGCCACGGATGGACATGAAAAAGTACCTGTTACGCATAAGTCACCATTACTGTCCGTAACTATTCTAGAAGGTGTTACCCTTTGGCTATCCCCGACACTTTTTGCCCAGATATAGTTACCATCTTTATCCATCATAAATATAACCATGCACCAGGTAGACGGCGTATTAAGCGTTATATTCCCTAAAGTTATATCTCTAAAAAAGTGGCCAACACCAAAAATGTTACCGTCAGCATCAGTAGTGGCACTGTGCAGAAAGCACTGTAAGCTTGTCGCTTTTCGGAGCCAAAGCGCATTACCGTCAGCATCATATTTTACAATGAAAAAGTTTGTACCGGGACTATTGTTGACGATTGTATTACTTCCGAAGGACAAAATTGGAGGGGCGTAAGTTCCCCCAGCATATATATTACCTTGCTGATCAGATGAAAGGGTGGTAATGTTAGCTGTGTTTGAATTTTGAGATGACCTGGCCCACTTCCATTCCCTATTCTGAGCCGATATTGCTGCACACCAAACCAACATCACAACTGTGATGCCTATTTTTATTCTTTTTCTCATTATTCTTTTTTTATAAAAGTATGAGTTGGAATTGTAAACGAATTACTTAGAAAGTATTTAAAAGTACGCGATATCGAAGAGATGGATTCTTTTCACACAATCCTGAGCGATATCCATCATGGCATGTTACTTTAACGGCGTTATATGTGCTCAATTAGTAGATAGATAATCATAAATTAATACGTGCTGCGTATCTTTAAATTTTGCGGACTTCTGCCCGTCCACCAGCTTTGCGAAGGTTACAAATCAGAGAGCATCTTCTTAATCAATGATATCTGACCCAAATGATAGTAACTATGTTCAATTATACCTTCAATATTTCGTAAATAGTCACCATATTTTGCGTCTACAAATATCTTGCCCAGCATTGTGTCAGGTAATCGCTCGACTTGATTCACAAATTTTTCAGCATTGTTGATAAAGCAATCCACGAGATTTTTCCAGTCTTCAGCAGATTGAATTTGTGGAGCATCAAAGCTGTATTTATCACTAATTGTCAGTTCGTGTCCATCAAAAACATCTGACACACCTCTTATATAATAATTAATGTGAAAGGTTAGGGCGGCAATCGTATTTAAATTACCAATTTTTTGGGTTGCCTGCTCCCAAGTGACGCTTAAAATTTGCGCTTTAAAATTGGTGTTAGCAACCCAATATCCATCAAGTAAAACTTCACGGAGGCGGTTTGTAATTGCTAAATTTTTGCTCATGATGACAAAATTACTATTATACAATAAATTAAAAACTCAGATTTATCTTTAAAAATTGAATTAATACCAAGTCGTAAGTGCAGATATTACCTCCTGATCAGATGATTGTGGAGTGTTCACTGTGGTTGGTTTCAAATGTGGAACCAAGCCGACATCGCCACTAATCCTATTTTAAGTTTTTTACCCATTGTAGCAAATTTTCAACAAATCTACCCTGTTCAACTTTAGAGCTATTACTCAGAAGGGATTTTATGTTACGCAATAGATAAAAGACAGTTTCTGATTGCCCATCACATATAAATTTCAGCAGCAGACAGAGGTGCCAGATTGTCAAACATTTAGGGTTAACTGAAGTTTATACGTTCTGCGTATCTTATGATACCTTTAGAGTCACTTCTCTCCAACTAGAAATTTATCTTTGCATTTTTATAAAACCTGTTTTTTTTAAATGTCGAGATTAATCAAAATCGAACCCTATTCGTCTCTCTGGCCTATAGCATACAAGCAATTACGTGATGTTTACGAGCTGCATCTTGAAGGTTTGTTTCAGGAGATACAGCATGTGGGCAGCACATCGGTAGACGGGTTGGCTGCAAAGCCAATACTTGATATTGATATAATCATTGAGGGTGAAGCACAATTGGCTGAGATTATCTATCGCCTGCAAGACCTCGGATATAGTTACGTGGGGACCTTGGGTTTACCAGGAAGGCACGCTTTTACAGCTAAGGAGCCCAATGTCCCTTTAAAAGGAGAGGCAAAATGTATGTCCCATAATTTGTACGTCTGTATCAATGGTTCTCTTTCCCTTGAGAACCATTTGCAATTCAGGGATTATTTACGTGCTCATCCTGAGTCCGTAAAAGAATACGCTACACTCAAGCGGGAGCTTGCTTCAAAAGCGCGTACATTAGAGTGGTACGTGGCGCAAAAAACAGCATTTATAACCGGCGTGCTGCAGAATTGTGGATTCAGCGAGGATGCCATTGACACTATTCGAAGCGTTAATAAAGAGGGGACACCAGAGTAGCTGTGAGCAAGTGCGCTTATGTCCATTAAAAAATTTTGACACATGCAGATACTTCCTTCAATACCGTTGCGTCCGTATATAAAGCATTACCTCTTTATTGACAGTGTAGAGGCTTTAAACATGACGCTACGGATATTTGCCGATGGAAATACCGGAATCGTGTTCTGCATGGATTCTTTGTTAAGAGACAACAACGAAATAATCCCGAGTTCGTTTTTATACGGTCCAATAACTGACTACAGGACTTTTAATACTATGGGCCGGTTATCCCTTGTCATAGTCGTGTTCCGCCCTTACGGGTTAAGTAGCCTTTTTAATATCCCTGCAAATACAATAAAAAATAAACTTATTGATTGCACCCTGGTAATGGGTACAGCTGCGACCTCCCTTCATGATGAGCTGCATTTTGCTAAAAGTCATGGGCAGGCAGCGTCTATACTTGACACCTATTTCTCCAGGCTGGCTTGTCAGTCCAAAGCTAACCTGCATCCCGTTGTATCTGCCTCCACCGAATGGATACTCCGTCAGAAGGGCCAATTTTCATCTAACGAACTTTCTGACCACGTGGGATGCAAACAACGCTCACTGGAGCGCGCCTTCAATGAAGTGGTTGGGCTTAGCCCAAAAAAGCTGGGAGGTATCATAAGGCTGCATTATTTTCTTGGCAAGTCCCGAACAACTAAAGATTTTACGCCGGTTGCTTATGATGCCGGCTATTTCGACCAGGCACATCTTATCCGTGAATTTAAAAAAATTACAGGCATTACACCTGGCGCTTACCACAAAAATGACAGCCTCGCGGTCAATGTAGTTTCACTACCTGACGAAAATGTACAATTATTCGACACAATACCCTCTTAAATTTGCGGTCAAAAATAGAATAATGGAGGATTTAAAGGTCGCAACAGCGCAATTTGAAAACAGGAGCGGAGATAAAGCCTACAATCTTAGCGAGATCACGAAATTGACCGAAAAGGCAGCGGCAGGCGGAGCCAGGATTATCACATTTCATGAATGCTCAATAACGGGTTATACCTTTGCCAGGCATCTGGACAAACAGCAGATGCTTGCAATTGCTGAGAACCTGCAGGATAGCTCAAGCATATGTGCGCTAACTGAAATAGCAGCAAAAAATAATATCGCCATATGCGCTGGGTTATTTGAAAAGGATGCTGACGATAATCTTTTCAAAGCTTATGTGTGTGTTGACAAAACAGGCATTGTTGCTAGATACAGGAAACTTCACCCTTTTATTAATCCACACCTTACTCCCGGTGATGCCTATTGCGTTTTCAACTTGTATGGATGGAACTTTGGCATATTGATCTGCTATGATAACAATATAATCGAGAATGTAAGGGCAACCAAACTCCTGGGAGCGGACATACTGCTGATGCCCCATGTAACCATGTGTACACCTTCACCAAGGCCGGGCGCAGGTTTTGTCGATCCGGAGCTGTGGTACAAGCGGGAGCAGGAAAGCTTACAACTTAGAGCAGAATTTAATGGTCCTAAGGGTAGGGAGTGGCTTATGAAATGGCTTCCGGCAAGAGCGTTTGACAACGCCCTATATTGTGTCTTTTCCAATCCGATAGGAATGGATGATGATCAGCTTAAGAATGGTTGCTCCATGATCCTGGATCCTTTCGGGACAATAATAGCAGAATGTACAGCATTGGGCCCGGACATCACGATAGCAACACTCACTTCCGATAAGCTTGAATCAGCCGGTGGCAGCCGCTACATTAAGGCAAGAAAGCCTGATTTGTACGGCAAAATACTGGCAGCAGAGCACACCCCTGAACAGAAAGTAGCCTGGCTTACATCCGGTCATGCTATGGATGGAAATGTTTAAGTCATAAGCATATAATTTTCTAATGGAAAAATCTAACATGATGATACTGGTTGCCGGCCCCTACAGGTCAGGCACGAATGATGATCCGGCGCTTATCGAAGCAAATGTCAAGGCGATGACCGATACGGCGCTCAAAATTTATAGAATGGGGCATCTGCCGGTTCTGGGCGAATGGTTTGCGCTCCCCCTGATAGAAGCCGCAGGTTCAGAAGCGGTAGGCGACTGCATCTTTAACGAGCTGTTCCATCCCGTTGCCCTGAGACTTATACAGCACTGCGATGCAGTATTAAGGATTGGCGGGCCATCTACAGGTGCTGATGAAATGATCAAGGCGGGAATTTCATACGGAAAACGAATATTTTACGACCTCCGGGAGATACCACCTCTATAAAACGTACTGTTTGTACGATAGTTAATAGTGTAAATAAATAAGAGTCCTTATGGACTCTTATTTTGATTGCTGTATAACGAAACATGATTCTTCCATTTGGATGGCTTAAGGATAGTTTAGTGCATAAGATGCACGACTTGCGTCGTTGAACAGTTGGTTAAAGGATTAATCAAATGAGACTAGGCAATTTTATAATGGAGTTGAACCAATCCACTTTTATAAGTCTTCGTTCCGCAATGTTTAAATTCCTGCTCCGGCCTGCCGTCTTTAAACAATCTGGTGCCGTTACCTACTACTATCGGGACAATAGATATTATAATTTCATCAAAAAGCTTGTAGGTAAATAGCTGGTTTACAACTTCTGAGCCCCCGTCACAGAAAATATTTTTGCCACTTTCACTCTTTAGTTTAAGGACAAGTTTCTGCAAATCACCACCATAAAAGTTTATATTGCCCTTGGCAGGCTGTTCACGGTGAGTGATGACGTATACCTCTTTGTCAAAATGCGGGAATTCTTGTACTTCGCCCATAACCCAATCGTATGTCCTGCGTCCAAGTATTACCGTGTCAACAGTAGAGATGAAATCGTTATAACCATAATCTTCTCCCTCTATTTGTACAAGATTTAGAAAGCCAAGATCATCATTAGGTTTGGCAATATACCCATCTAAAGAGCAGGAAATGTAAAGAATCAAATTTCTCATATTTATAAAAGTAAAATTGTATTTAAATCCGGTTGTTTAATTACCTCCCTATTTGTTGGCTAAACATACCAGCTAAGTGGCCAGTTGCAGGTGCAATATGGGATATGGCTTTCCAAGCCCATCCGTTTCACTCCGGCCAGTCACATCGAAACCCATTTTGATGTAAAATAAAAGCGCTATCCTGTTTTGTTCATTTACATCCACGGCCCTGCATCCCAGTTCCCTGATTGCGAATTCTGTAAGCGACCGGCCAACACCTTTACCAAAATGGGAAGGGTGTGCAAAGAGCATTTCAATGGAATTTCCAGCAACACCTGCGAAGGCTGCTATTTGCCCATCTGTCTTGATGCAGTATAGTTTTACCATGGCGAGGTACTTTGTAGATAGCAATTCCTTATACAGCAGCAGGTCACTTTCACTCAGGAATTCGTGCGTTGCCCTTACTGATGCTTCCCAGACATTAATTATCTGGTCGTAATCATTTACAGAAGCGGGTTCGATATTGTATGTAGCCATCATTTATGCTATTCAACACGCTACGGCTTCTTGAAACCGGGTGCCTTAATGGACAATCTAAATTATTCAATTATTATCTTTATACGGTTTTTTCCTGTCTGGGTAGTTATGCAGACGGTATAGGTGCCTGATGTAATGCCTGAAATATCAAGAGCCTCTGACATAGCAGGCGCATCCCACTGCCGCAGGAGGCGACCGCTCATATCTAGGAGTGAAACATTTAAAATATTCTCAACAGCTCCGGCAATGGAGAAAGAACCTTTAACAGGATTCGGGTAGATCAGTAATTTGGGGATTCTGTGCTCGGGCGTTTCAAGCACCGTCAGTGCCGTGGCAATGAAATTCGGCAAACCCGCGGAAGAGAAGGTCGGATAGGGCAGGAACAGCCCAAAACTGTCATGGCCGCAGTTACCGCCATCCGCTTCAGGATTATTTATAACAGCCAGATAAGAAGAAGCCTGCTGGGCCTTATATATCTTTCCATCAGGTGCAAGCTGCAGTGCCCCATAGTCATCGACGCTCAACATTACTAAAGAAGCACCGATGTCCTGCGCCAGGAGATCGTACTGGTACAATCCGCCAAAACCGTTGTAATGTTCGTAGGTAACGTAGAGTTTCTTTCGAAGCGGTGAAAATTCAATGCCATAAGGGGTTGTGTTTGTATTTACAATACGCTGGTTGGAAACGATTCCCGTTGAAGGATTGAAGTCATACAGATATACGCCACCATTTAATGCCACCGTACCGGTAGTTGTTCCTTTTTGGTTATGCGCCACTGCAATCATTTGCCCGTCCCTTGATGCTTTCATGGCACCTATGGCATTTCGGCGATAACCTCCCAGTGACACATCGGGCCCTATATGGCTTACGACAGGCTGCGTGTTTACACCGCTGGCCGTAACCTCAAAGGCGTAAAAACGGTCCCTGAAATGTGTCACGACCCAATAGCCCGACATTGATGCGTTGCGCACCGCTGTAAGCTTTTCCGAGCATTTATATTTTAACTCATCAACAACAGCCGGATTATAGGTAATGAGATGCTGGTTACGCACCTGTATATCGCCAATGCTGCCATTGCTGCCGGTGAGGCTCAAATCGACAACGGAATAATTCAAGCCATTATTCAGCCCGTCATCGTCCTGCGGTATCGTGCCGGAAGGGTTGCTGTAAGTTCCGTTAAAAGGAAGTGGATATGCCTGTGCATTCTGGTGGTGCGGCTCATCCAGTGTAAAAATATAATACATATCCGGATGCCCGGGCCTGGGAATAATAACCGCTGCCTGCGTGGTGGAGGTATCACCCATCAATCCTGTACCTGAGAGATAATTTCCTCCAGGCATGATGTTATGGTTGCGGTCATACACATTCCTGCCGTCAGTATATAACATCAGGTTTCCTGAGGCATCTGAAATAGAGGAAGCGCCCTCGGCTGAATTTATGGCAGTACCCGATATAGCTGTTATACTACCATCGGCATTAAATGCCAAACCTGCATTATAACCAAATATCCAGTTCTTAGCCTCCTGTTGTGCTGAGGCATGCAGGGAAGCTAGTAGTGAAAAAAGAAAAAGTAAATGTTTCATATTATTAATTTTTAATGAACCTGATGGCACTGGTTCCTTAATTCGGTCAAAATTTAAAAATGTATATCCCTGTTACAAGGTTTTGTACATTTAGTGTGGCCGTCGTTCCTGGTTGTAGTAAAACCAGCCGCTGCCGAATCAAATTCCGTGGTGACCGAGAAAGGGTAGGATGTTCCGGTAGTAACCTGGCCAGGCGAGATTGATGTGGTTACTGATGTCCGCAAAATTGACATTCATAATTTTGTCCGTGTCGCAGCTAGGGCCCGGAAGAGGTGTGCAATACTGTTGTGCCACCACCGCCTCACATAGAAGTATTACTGCACAGATGCTGCAGTAGGGGCCATATTTTTGCTTCATTGCTTTATTTTTTAATTAGCGCAGCAAAAATATCAGGAACTAATCAGTGGCCCTTACCCGCTGAGTATTATAAACTACGCGTAAGGTTGTAACAATTGTGGGTTAGTATTTATATTTTCCGGGTGAGGTGCCAAAATGCTTCTTAAATGCGGTGGAAAAATGCTGCACATGCTCGTAGCCAATAATTGACGATACCTCAGTGATGTTGTATAGCCCATTGGCAAGCAGGCTATGAGCATATTCCATTCTTTTCCAGCGTATGTATTCAAAAACACTTTTGCCGTAGAGTGATTTAAAACCGGTTTTTATTTTATAGGTATTTAATCCTGCAATCTTCACCAGCTCTGCGAGAGACAGTTCTTCCAGGAAATTGGTGTCAAGGTAGGCCTTCATCCCCTGAAGTTTTTTGCGATCATTTTCCCTGATGCCCGTTGCATACGCAGGCTCCTCAGATGCCGTGATTTCCTGCAGCTGCAACAGGAATAATTCATTCACAAAGTTCTGGAGGTGCAAGGTCCTCAAGCTCGGCAGTGAGCGTGCAGTTCGTATTTTGTTCAGGATAGCAAACATTTCAGGTGTAAGTCTGTAAGCATCCCGCGAAAAGCTGAACGGTTGATTTTTTTCGATCTTGTTGACGATACCTTCCATCCACCTGTCGTCTTCCTGCAGTAGGTTATAAAAAAATCTTTTGTTAAAGCCTATTGCCATGCTGTCAATGGTATCATGGGGCAATATATGGTGCTCGTTGTCGCAGGGTCCATAAACAAACGTGCACGAGCGCGAGCGTACTTGGAACTGATCCGGTAAGCCCTCATAAAAAGAGTTGATTTTGCCATCGACCAGGAAGGTCAGCACCGTATCATCTTTCCTGTGAAATGGTGATGTCTCGCCATTTTCATAAAGAATGATATTTTCCCCCTGCACATTCTCGTTGCTAACGATCTTGATGTTGGGAAGTGTAATCACTTCGGATTTATAAAGAGCGTCCAGCCTTGTGTTGCACGTTGTCATAACAAATCAGATTATATCGATTATAATCCGTACTAAAAATACTTCTATCGTACAGATTCAAAAGTATCAGGCCATCTCTAAGCAGCATTAAATCCTTGGCGGCAGCATGTTGGGTGTAGGTGATACTAATCGGCAAAATTAACTAAACTACCACAATGACCATCACCTTGCATTCAAATAGCCGGTAATCTTAACGCCTGGTTTCAGCTTCCTGCAAAACAACTGTCTGCGGTAATTTCCCGACATGGGCATTTTATAGCACTTTTTAATGAATTACAATAAGGCCTAATATGTCGGTTAAAGCGCCTGAGGTATGGGTTGATGATTTATGAAGAGGCAAGTTTGACAACAATTTTATCCCGAAAAATATTGCTCCGGAAGGTTGTATGCCTTAGGAGCAATGTTTTACGTGGATATGACTCAGTTTTAACGGCGTATAGAGCCTTATAGCCTCCAATTACATCAGAAAGATAGGCCAACTGGCGAAAGCGATATGGCGTGATTGGCAGCGAGGCAAACACGTCCGGACTATATCGATGAAATCGAGCCGCTGCCCGTAATATCCGATGTTATCTGGGGATGGTCAACATAGTAAATGTGTCCGCTGCCATGAATCAGGGCGTTCAGGGATTGTTCTGCCTTCACATAGATCTTGCCATCACCGGTAATCGACGCCTTAGCATTCTGGCAGGACAATGTACGGAAATCGGCATTGCCAGTGCCGGTGAGGCTGATATTCATGCTTCCCGTAGTGAATGGATCCACAGACCTTAGATCATTTTCGCCATGACTAACTATGGTAATATTTTCCGTATGATCAAACAGGCCATGCGTTGTAAGGGATCGCCTTCCGTTTAGCCTGAGGTCTTTAAAAAAAGGCAGCGTAATTGTAATTTCCACATCTTCGTGATTGATATGGTCCTGGTCATAATCCAGGCTAAGCTGCCCGTTACTTACTGCCGACCGCAAATGCCTGACCAGGTTGTCACTCCCTGTAATTGTTATCCCGGTGTGGTCAGCATACATCACCTTGATGTTCCTTCCTGCATTAATGTTCAGCCTGTTAAACTCTTCAAGTTCACGGGTCTCCGTCACAGTGCTGCCACTGGCATCCAGGGCATCGTCATCGCAGCCGGTCAGTAGTGCTGCGGCCAGCAATCCAAAAAAAATCTTTTTCATAGCAATTGAAATAAGGGTTAACGATTCGTGATAATTGATGATTATCCTTAAATATTCGATCTAAGGCGGTGCGAAAATACTATGTATATTTAGGATTCGTTTACCTTCAAAGTATTTCGTTTTACGCTAAAAGTAGAATAAGCTAAAAGCTCTTGAGTAAGCCTGAGTTGAAAGGAATAGAGCAAAATTGGGAACTGGATTTATGACTACTGATCTACTTTAAAAAAAGAGTTAGAGGATAGGAAATCATTTGATTTCGAAATTACCAGAGAGGCGAATCGTGATTCGGAATGGCAGCGTCGCTTGAAACTTAATGGGAAAATTTCAAAACATCTACCAAACCTAAGAAGCTACTTGAAATCAACTTTTCCTTAGTTTGACCTAGCGCCAGTTGCATTCGCTATTGTAGAGAATGTATTAAAAGTTTACCACATTTGATGACGTATGTGCTGGAATTTTCTGGCTAAATTAATAAGGTTACTGCATTTTGAACAGCGTAAACATGTATATTTTAAAGATGATGACGGTCAAGATTAAATAAAAGCAGTTGTCTTCAGATCATCAGAATTAGTGTGAGGTTCGTTATAAAATTATTTGTACACATTTGATAGCAACAAAGTTAAGATAGCATCCCATTAAATAGATATGGAAAAGTTGAAGAATTATCATTAATTGTACCCAAACTGTTTAGTACGTTTGTTTTATCGCAACTAAGTCTTTCTTTTACCTTTCTTGAAATAGTAATGATTTTGAACCATCATTAGACAGGGAGAGGCTCTCGCTCAGCGCCAATGGTAACTTCCGCGGACCATTGAAACAAGGATTTATTAGAAACTGTCTTTCAAGAATATATCTATTCTGAGAAAAAAAAATTAGTAGTAGAGATAGATAACATTCAACTGTTCGAATATAGGATTCTCTAATTCAATCATTCGCAGCCGACCCGTCCGAACGCTTGACATCAGAAGGGGCGCAGCCGTATTTTTTGCGGAACGCTTTTGAAAAGTTCCCGTATGTCCCAAACCCGAGGTCGGTGGCAATTTTGTGCAGCGGCAGCGTGCTTTGCTCGATGTAGAGATGTGCCCGCTTTAGTTTTTCTGTCATTTAAAATTGGTAAATGCTCGTGCCAAATGTTCGGCGGAAGCTTTCTTTCAACGTGTGGTCGTTCGTTCCCAAGAGCTTGGCAAGGTCAAACGCAGATGGCAACGGCTCGTCGAGATGTTCGATAATATAGTGGTACAACTTCTCGAGCCGGATCATCTCGTGGTTGACGGTCACCTCTTCCGGAATTTTACCGTGAAACGGTCTCACATCTGCAAAAACGACAGCATTTACCACGGCCCGACCGCTGTTAACGAGCCGGTTAACGGAACATAAGGCCGGAAAGCGCTTTTGCTGGTCGATCAGTGTGAGTTGAAACGTCCCGACAAACCCGTCAGCGCCAGGTAGTATATCTTGGACATGTAACCACAACGGTCGCGATTCCTCCGCAAGCAACTCAATAAACGGCTTTTTCAGGAGGGAAAGGCGTGGATTTATATGGACAGCTGTATGTTCAATCCTGAAGTCAGCATCTAATATAAAGCTGATCAATTCCAATCCCGATGTCTTAATGCCGATGCAGGAATCTGCGAGTAACATCAATGGAGGCTTCGCGCGCGTTGTGTTGTTTAACGTAAGATCGATCTGGCGACAGGCGACCGTAACCATCAAGTTACCAAAACGTTGTATTGACCCGGATTCCTCGTGAAGTAACATAGTGGCCAAAATTTGCATACTCTCGCTAAGTTAACCCGCAATTATCAGATGGTGATGTCAGATCGGGAATGATGCACGACTCAGTTAGCCTGCTAACATGAACCAGGCGAAAAAAAGCCGCACCTCGCGAAAGATGCGGCGGCACAAAGACGAACTTAGGATTCATCACCTGTTCACGTAGAGGCTTGCGGCAACGGACATTCGAATGGCTGCAGTCGTGTTTTGCCGGCTTCCGTCGGTTCCGGATAATATGCTTGCCGTCTTGATGTCCCAATCTTTATCCCGCGGCGGTTTCTTTTTACGCAGGCTGGCGAAATGATGGGCGTAGCGGGCGATGGAAGTCGTGGTAAACAAGATCTGCTTATCGGCGCTCGAAAACGTTAGATCCTGTGTTATCGAATCCTCATAGTTGACGATAAAATCATAGATCTGGGCGTATTGTTTTTCTTGGGATTTATAGAGTTCAAGCACCGAGAGAAAATTCGCCAGACTGATTTTGGCTTTGAGCGACAGAGTTGACTGTTCGATGACCTGGAGCGCTTGCAGGCTATCTGCCAAGATAAACTCCAATCGCGATTCCGACAGCGGTATAAAGCCTCCCGGCGTTAGTTGAACCATAGATGCGTTCGCTAACGAAAGCGACTCGGTCAAGTCTATGGCGTCTCCCATGGATAAAATAGGAGAGGGAGCCATTTCATAAGCCAGGCATAGCTCGTTGTGAAGCTTGCCGGCACTGTCAAAGGCATTTGCTTTATTTTCCGGATAGCCGGCCATCGACTTCGAGAATTGATGGGTCTGTGATGTTTGGGTCGTCAAATCCTCCTCGGAATGACAGGAACTGAGGATCAATAAGATCATCCATAGATATAAGTGTTTCATGGTTTGTTTTTGAAATGGTTACTGATTCTTTTCGATCAGTTCATTTCGCCCGGGTGATCTGAACTATGCCTGCCTGCGCAAGCCGTTTTGATTTGAATTCGAGACAAATCTATTCGGCCGATTTTTGCTGTACAACCCGTAATTGTTGCGTTTACGGGAATTTATTGCGTTCAATTCTTGGAATTTCACCTGTTTAAATAACAGGCAAAGCCAGTGTTTATGAGTGATTTTTCTTTACATTAGTAACTCGGAATCACCCGACTATTTCATTTAACTAATTCCCCATGACGCGATGGCCTTGCCTGTACTTATGCGGCTGTTTCCGGCAATTATTATCGCTGTGTTTACGCTTCGGTGCTATTCTCAGCAACCGGCAGTTCCTGATACGCTGGCAGGGAAAACCTATCTGTATTTCCGTGAGATACTCGATGATGACAATCTGGATTCGGGAAAACAGCAATTGTACGCGCGCGTTTATCTTGCCAAGGCAAAATCGCGTAACGATAGGGAAGAATTGGTGGAAGCTTATAAAAGTATGCTATATGTTTCCAAACCGGAGGTCAGGATAGCGTATGCTGACAGTATGATCTACGCTGCACGAAAGACCAATATCGATAAATTGATAGGCTCAGCTTACCTCACAAAAGGCATTACATATTACGGACAGAACAACCTCAAAGATGCGCTCGACAATTACCTGCTTGCCGATTATTTTATTTCGCAATCTGATGACCATTACCTGATCCACAAGCTGAAGTATAATTTAGCCCAAACCAAGTATTTCCTTGGCCGGTATGAATCTGCGCTGGCACTTTTGAAAGATTGTGTCTCGTTTTATGAGCAGGACGAGGGGACGCCCTGGTTGAATTCGCTTCACCATCTGGGACTTTGTTACACCAGGTTGGGCAAATACGACCTTTCTACGACCGTAAATGAATTGGGATTGAACGAATCCTTAAAATCCCGGCACGACAATATGGTGTTTTATTTCGCGCATTCAGAAGGGATGAACCAATACCATCGCAAGAATTATGAGCTGGCCTTGGTAAAGCTGCGGCAATCACTTCCCGAATTGACAAGGGCTAACGACTTGCGCAACGAGGCGGTGGCGTATTACTATATCGCAAAATCCCTGGTTGGCCTGGGGCAATGGCAAAAGGCAATTCCGTATTTGCTGAAAGTGGATGAGACGCTGATGAAACACGATTATACAAGTAGCGATTTGCGCGATGGTATAGGAATGCTTACGGACTATTACGCATCCATCGGTGATACGAAAACAGCCTTGCGCTATTCGTTTCACTTGCGGAAGGCGGACAGCATCCTCGGGAACAGTTTTAAAAACGTGTCCAACAAAGTACACACTACAAACGACGCCCATATCGATGATCTGGAGACGGAGCAACAGGATAACCAAATGATAATGTGGTCGATAGGTTCAATTGCATTTTTGAGTTGCGCGACGGGTGGCGTATTGTATCGGCGCAACCGCCAATTGAAAGGCCGCTTCCAAAAACATTACGATGACCTGCTACAAAACGGGGATGTTGCCGATAAGAAGGAACAAATTGCCTATGCCGCCGCGGAAATTACTCCCGAGAAAGAGTCCGAATTGTACGCAAGCCTGATGGATTTTGAGCAGCGGCATTTGTATCTGGGAAGCAACATGACGCAGTTCGCTGTAGCCAAACTGTTGAACACCAACACCAAATACCTGATTTATATCATCAAGAAGTACCGCAACAAAATGTTCGTCCGCTACATCAATGACCTGAAAGCGGAACATGCTTATCGCTTGCTGGAAAAAGAAATCCTTTACAGGAATTTCGACCAGCAGTCCTTTGCCGAAACATTAGGGTTCGGTACGGCTCAAAACCTCAGACGCGCCTTTAGGAAGCGGTACGGATTTTCGACACCTTTCTATATCGAACAGTTGAGGAACGATATGGATAAAGGCGATCCGGCGAAGTCCTTTAAGGAAATGTAGTGGCGAGAACCGACTTTGAAAAGATCATGGGGCAATTATACGGATCTTTACGAAACAGTCGATTATACGATGGCGACCAGGGTAAACCACGATGATGCCAGCCAGCCTCTTATAAATTCACGATAGTAAAAAATTCACCCAACTTCAAATTACGGCTCTCGAGTATCTTGGCCAAAGTCTCCAACGTAATACTGTAGTGTTCATCTTCGAGAATTCGCCTCACCGTCTTCTCATCAATATTGTGCTCGATGGCAAAAGCCCGATTGGACTTGGCCTTGCGTATCCATTCTTTGGATATAAACTCACATATTGTTCGACTCAGGTTAGGCATTAAGGCAAATCTCGTCTCTACCGAAGAAAAAAATTCGGACAGCTATCCGCGTTTTGATATTATTTATTATATTCGCAATTGATTACATATTTTTGCGATACTTCTTACAGAAAGCATTAGAAGCATTCGCTTTGAATCCTGCTCTAGAAACTGGTAATTTCAAGCACAAGGAGGACAAGTGACCTGCTCACGACCCGGGCGTGGGCTCACTTATTCGTGTGCAGGTATACCAGTGCCATAGAGCCGATAAGCTGAGTCCCACGCTTTTTTATTCCACACCGCGTAGGCTCTTTAACCCAATTAAGCTGATTGCCTATGATGAACTAACAAAAAACGCCTAATTCACGCAATCGATTTCGTAACCAAAAATCATTGTGTGTCAATGAGTTAAAAAAGCCCCTCACTCAGTCGCCAAACTTCCGTGAAGGGCTTTCATTCGATGCAAACAAAACAAAGTTTCATTTAACCTTACCAAAGTATGAAAAACTTTTCATTGCGTAAGGCAGCGGCTGTATTGCTGTTGCTAAACGCGGCTGGGCATGTGAGCGCCCACGCCTCAGAATTGCGCATACCGCTTAAACCAAACCACATTCAGGTACAGCCGCAAACCATTGGCGGTACCGTTAGCGATGCCCGCGGGCCTTTGCCGGGCGTGACCGTCGCCGTTAAAGGCAAAACTGTTTTAACCACTACCGATGCCTTGGGCAATTTCTCGATAGATGCCCAACCCGGAGAAATGTTAGTTTTTTCGTTTGTCGGGTATAAGACGGCTGAAATAACGTTGGGGAGCAACACGTCGCTAAAAATCCTGCTTGAGGAAGATGTATTGTCATTGCAAGACGTTGTTGTAAATGCCGGGTATTACTCGGTGAAGGAGAAGGAGCGTACGGGGAGTATTGCGCGGGTTACAGCATCGGAAATAGACAATCAGCCTGTTACTGAAATGCTGGGTGCCTTGCAAGGCCGTGTCGCGGGTGTCAATATCATCCAGACGAGCGGCACGCCAGGCGGTGGGTTCGACATCAAGATCCGCGGCCAGAACAGCCTGCGGGCGGCAGGGAACAATCCATTGTTTATCATTGATGGTGTTCCCATCTCGCCCGACGGGATAGGGAGTGGTATTAATTCCCCTGTGATGGTCCGGCAGCCATCGCCTTTAAGCACGATCAATCCCGAGCAGATCGAAAGCATTGAAATTTTAAAGGATGCCGATGCTACCGCCATTTATGGATCCCGTGGCGCAAACGGTGTGGTGCTTGTCACCACCAAAAGGGGCAAGGCGGGAAAGACACGTTTTACGGCAAAATTTGCTTCCGGCCTGGGGAGTGTTGCCAAGTTCACCAAGCTGCTGAACACTCAGGAATACGTTGCAATGCGGGAGGAAGCCTATCTCAACTCGGGAAGCGCTATCCCGCCGTCCGCTTACGATATTAACGGCACCTGGGATCGGACGCGCCGCACCGACTGGCAGGATAAGCTTTTAGGTGGCGTCGCGGAATTTACCAATGTGGACGCCGCCGTTTCGGGAGGCTCGAATGAGACGCAGTTTGTGTTGACAGGAAATTTTAATAAACAGACCGGTGTCTACATCAAGGATTTCGCCTACAAAAAAGGAGGGATGCGCCTTAACGTCAACCACGAATCGCCTAACAAAAAGTTCAAGGCAACCATGAATGTTGGTTATACGGCGCAGAAGAACGACCAGCCGCGGCTTGACCTGACTCGTGATGCGGTACGCCTGGCTCCCAATTCACCCGAGCTTTACACGGATACAGGAGAACTGAATTGGGAAAACAATACGTTCAACAACCCGATGCGCCAACTCGAAGGGCAATACGTGTCTCATACCAAAGATTTGGTTACGGGCGGATTGCTATCGTATGAAGTGTTGCCAGGCTTACAAATAAGGAGCAATTTGGGATATACCTCGATCAGTAATGACGAGTATACCGCATCACCGTCCACGATTTACAGCCCCGCGACGGGATTGGGTCCCGAATGGGCGTCGGTGGTGGCCTCATCGAGCAAGAGGAGTTCATGGATCATGGAGCCGCAGGCGCAATGGGTTCGTGAATTCGGAAAAGGTCGCCTTGATGTCCTGGCGGGTGGGACGTTTCAAAGCCAAACAGGTTCGCAGTTGGTTCAAACCGCAACGGGCTTTCCCAGCAACAGCCTTATCTATAACCTTGCGGCAGCAACTACCCGAACCACTCAGCTCGACAACATCGTCGAGTATCGTTACCAGGCGTTTTTCGGGCGCGTCAATTACAACTGGAAGGGAAAGTACGTCCTGAATCTTACGGGCAGGCGTGACGGCTCAAGCCGCTTTGGCCCCGGGAAGCAATTTGCCAGCTTTGGGGCGACGGGCTTCGCGTGGATTTTTTCGAAAGAGAATCTACTTAAAAACAGCGATCTTTTAAGCTTCGGAAAGCTTCGCGCAAGCTATGGCACGACGGGCAGCGACCAGATTGGGGATTACCAATTTCTGGACACGTATTCGTCTTCGGGCATTGGGTACGATAATGTTATAGGTATGGGCCCAAGCCGGCTGTTCAATCCTAACTTTGCCTGGGAGCGTAACCGCAAGTTCGAGGTGGCACTTGAGACGGGTTTCTTTAACGATAGGATTTTCCTCACGGCAGGATATTTCAGGAATGTTTCTGACAACCAGCTCGCAGGCCTTCCGTTACCCAGTACGACAGGTTTTTCAACCATTCAGGCTAATCTCGATGCCTCGGTACTCAACAACGGCTTTGAATTTACCTTGCGTACAGAGAACGTGAAAGGGCGCAATTTCAATTGGACCACTTCTTTTAATCTTACTGTCGCTCGCAATGAACTGTTGGAATTCCCTGATCTCGAGTCGAGCCCTTATGCGACTTCGTATCTTATCGGGCAGCCGTTGAACATCCGCAAGCTGTATCATTTGGAAGGCGTTGACCCACAAACCGGTATCTACACCTTTAAAGACGTAAACGGGGACGGGCAGATCACGGCATTAGACGACAGGAAAACCATTGCAGATCTCAACCCTAAATTCTACGGTGGCTTGCAGAACCAGTTTCGCTACAAGGATATTTCGCTTGATTTTCTCTTCCAGTTCGTCAAGCAGGAAAACTTTGGGGAGGAAAGCTTTTTTGGGATGCCAGGGACGGAGTCCAATCAGCCCGTGAGCGTTCGCGACCACTGGCAACAGCCCGGCGATGTCGCGTCTCATCAAATGTATGCGACTGTCGGCAATACTGCGGCGTCTGTCGCCTACGGGCGGTACATCGAAAGCGATGCAATGATAAAGGATGCATCGTTCATCCGCCTCAAATCGCTCTCGCTTTCTTACAACGTGCCGGCAAAGTGGACAAAGAAAGTCAGTCTCAGGTTCTTTTTCGAGGCTCAGAACCTGTTGACCATTACGCCTTACGATGGAGCCGACCCTGAATTTACGGTAGTTGGTTACTTGCCTCCGCTACGGATATGGAATACTGGGATTCAATTTTCATTTTAAAAACTACAGCCATGAAACTAAATAAGAATATTGAAAGTTGCTGGGGTGCGGGTACCTTTACCTGCAGGCTCGCTT
Organism: Flavobacterium selenitireducens; assembly: GCF_014748335.1. Taxonomy (GTDB): domain Bacteria; phylum Bacteroidota; class Bacteroidia; order Flavobacteriales; family Flavobacteriaceae; genus Flavobacterium; species Flavobacterium selenitireducens. The sequence continues at coordinate 491,514 of NZ_JAAVIY010000001.1, read as the reverse complement.
TGTCCGCGGTCATTATCGCAATAGCAGCATTGCTGCTTGCGGGCTGCGATGATTTTGTAGAGGTGGATTTGCCAAATTCGCAATTGAATACTCCTAACGTATTCGAGGAAAAGGCCACCGCTCACGCCGCCATGACTGAAGTCTATACACGGATGCGTGATAACGGTTTGTTCAGCGGGAACTTCCGGGGACTTTCTTTTTCGATGGGGCTCTATGCCGATGATCTTGATTATTACGGCAACCCAGGTAACGGCTACGGCCAGTACTATGCAAATTCGGTTACGGTGACCACTGCGGAAGTGCGCACTTTATTCAATACCACGTACAACCAAATCTACGGCTGTAACGCCATCGTCGAGGGTATTGGCAATTCTACTGCGCTTCCCGCGGCAGATAAGGACAGAATTCTTGGGGAGGCGTTGTTTGCGCGTGCCATGCTTCATTTTTACCTTTCTGAAATATTCGGCCCCATTCCGTACATCCGTACAACAGACTATGAGCAAAACCGACACGTTTCGCGTACGCCGATAGCCCAGGTGCGCGCGTTATGTCTGGAAGACCTTGATCGAGCTGTGTCGCTGTTGCCGCTGGATTACCTGGCACCGTCCCGTACCCGTCCCAACAAAATGGCAGCCCGCGCGCTGGTAGGGAAAATTGGGTTGGCATCCGGCGATTATGAAATGGCCGAAAATGAAGCCTCCGCCGTGATTAACGAAACGGCCTTGTACCAGAACGTGCAAGATTTAGCTCAAACCTTCCTCAAGCAAAGTGCGGCAACGATCTGGCAGTTCAGCCCGGCAAACAACAGTTTCGGCACACTAGAGGCTTCGACGTTCATCTTCAACGCGGGCCCGCCTACCAATGGCGCTTTGACGCAGGATTTGCTAGCCGCTTTTCCGCCGGGCGATCTGCGAAGGCAAAACTGGGTCAGGGCTATTTCTGATGGAAGCACTACCTGGCATCATGCTTATAAATACAAAGCGACTTCCGGGACCGTGGCCGAAAATTCAATTGTTTTCCGCCTGCCGGACATGTACCTGCTACGAGCGGAAGCACGAGCCCGTTTAGGTGAACTGACCACGTCCAAGGAAGATTTAAACCTAATCCGAAATCTCGCAGGCGTAGGTAATACCGGCGCGGTTTCACAAAGCGAAATATTATCTGACATCCTGTTACAGAACCGACTTGAATTCTTTTGCGAGCACGGGCACCGCTTTCTTGACCTGAAGCGTTATGGCCTTCTCGATACCATACTCTCGCAAACCAAACCCGGATGGGACAGCGACGATGCGTTACTGCCGATTCCGGAAGCGGAGATTTTGCTTAATCCGAACCTTTTGCCTCAAAATCCCGGATATTGAGAGCCATGATATTTAGTTGGGTTAGTTTTTTGGGGCTTTTGTGTGCCTGTCCGGTATTAGGACAGGCTGCAAAGGCTTTGCTGCCCACACAGGAGGAATACGACAAATGGGCAACGCTTTCAAATGGGGAACTATCGCCGTCGGGCATCTGGACAACTTATACGCTATCGTATGTTCAAGGGAAAGACAGTTTATTTTTAAAGCACGCCCGCACGGGAAAAGGATTTGTGCTGCCAGGACATAATTCCGGAAAGTTCGTTGGGGAGGGCCACTTTTATAGCTTATCGTCTACGGGCGCCTTCGTTATGTATGATCTTATCACAGGTGTAAAATGGGAGGAGGAAAACATATCGGCCATCGAGGTGCTTTCAGGAGAAGGGTATTTGATGCTCACAACGAACAAAAAAGGCGGTATTTCTTGTGTTCTGTTGCGGTCTTTGGATGGCGTACTCATTCAAAAAATCGAAAACATTGCCAGTGTGACGCTAAGTCCCAACAAAAACGCCGTTGCCTTTTGCCAAAAGAGTGACGAGAAAGTAATTGCCGGTTTAGTCCTCGTCGACAAATTACGAGACCTCCAAATTATGGCAAAGGCTGACCAAGGACTGTTTGCCAATCTCACCTGGAATAGGAAAAGTAATACAGTGGCATTTACTCTGAAACCCGACGAAAAGACACCTCCTAAAAATCTTACCCTGTTTGATGTGAAATCCAAAAAAAAGGCGGTACTGGAATCGACGGCCTTAGACAGATTTAACCGCAAGATTGATGCATTTTACGTAAATCATCTGGTGGTATCTGACGATGGTAAGCATATTCTATTTACGACGACAGCCAACCAAACTTCTGAGAAGCCAGCAAAGGATATCCCTCATATCTGGAATGCACACGATACGCGACTTGAAAGTGCCCGGTCGGGCATAGCAACCAATCGACATTACTGGTTTGTATGGCAACCGGTAACTGACAAAATAATTGAGCTGGACGCCCGATTTCGTTCTATAGACATGTTGTCAGCAAATAAATACGGCTTGGGTTACGAAGAACAGGGGTATAAGCTTTCTTTTCGCACTGACAATTACCGCGATATTTATCTTATTGATTTTACAAACGGGAAAAGCGAACTGTTGGTGAAGAACCAATCGGACGGGTTAAATCTTTTTGTTCCTGGTCCCAATGGAAACCATATAGCATACTTTAATGATGGGTTGGGTTATATCATCCATGTGGCTACAGGAACTACTGCGCGAATCGATAAAATAAAGGAATTCGCCGCGTTAAAGGATCAGCTGCGCTTCGTAGCATGGGAAGAGAATGAAAAAGCGGTGCTTTTATCTGACGGGCTCAGCGTTTGGCGGGTTCATCCTAACGGGACCCAGGTGAAAAGAATTTCCCCTGAGTTGCCCGGCGTGAATTTCCGCCTGGATACCAGAAGCAAACTCGTTTCCTTTAAAAACCCACTCCTTCTTCGTGCCAATACACCCGACCATCAACAATCGGGCTATTTCGTGACTAATCAAGACGGGCAAACGAGATGTTTGGTTTATCGCGATAAGCGGATTTCTGAGATGAAGCTTTCCTCGGGCGGTAAAGCCTTCAGTTATCTTGAAGAGGATTCCGATATGCCGCCGTCGCTCGTGCTGTCTGACACACATTCAAAAACTGTAATTGTTCAGTCAAACCCGCAATTTGCCCGCTACAAGTGGTCCAAATCTGAAACAATAGAATTTCACGGAAACCACGGCAAGCTGAAAGGTGTCCTTTGCTTCCCGTTTGATTACGACCCGGCCCGCAGCTACCCTATGATAGTAAATGTATATGAACAACAAAGCCATCGGCGACGTGCATTTGTAAATCCATCGCTGCGGAACCCTGCGGCATTTAATACTACTTACTACACCAGTCGGGATTATTTTGTGCTCTTTCCTGATATCGATTACATTATTGGTGAGCCTGGCTTCTCGGCCACGACATGCGTTGTGAACGCAACTGCCTCCGTTTTGGAAAAATTTCCCGTCGATAGGGATAGAGTAGGCCTGATGGGGCATTCTTTTGGGGGTTACGAAACCAACTTCATCATCACGCAAACACGACTGTTCGCAGCGGCGGTATCAGGTGCAGGTGTTTCAGATCTCGCAAATTGCTATCTCACGGAAAACGCCGCAGGCCATAATACAAATTTCTGGCGTTTCGAAGAAAATCAAATGCGTATGGGAAAAAGCTTTTTTGAGGACACCCAAGGGTATTTTGACAATTCGCCAATAACGCATGCGGCGAAGGTAAAAACGCCTTTGTTGCTTTATGTCGGACAGAATGACTTTCAGGTCGGAGTCAGCCAAACAATGGAATTGCATCTGGCCATGCGCCGCCTTCGAAAAGAGAGTGTTATGCTGATTTATCCCGGCGAGTCTCACGTTTTCGGTCATGCTGCCGGACAAATGGACGTTACGGTCAAAGCGGGTCAATGGTTTGATTTTTATCTAAAGGGAGGTTTGAAGCCCGCCTGGACGAATCCCCATTAACCCATAAATGACAATGCAGCGCTCATTGGCGCTGCATTGCTTTAATGAATGTGTTACGGTTGTATTTTATACAACGGCAATGGACACGTTACAGGGGAGTCCATTTTCCAAAGTGTTCCCTGTGGGCTTGTACAAGCACCATTGTCGTTGAACACATCGGTACACTCGACGTCAGACAGATGGCAGGGATCTGCACTGCTCACATAATAGCGCCCGGTGATAATGGTAGGCGCTTCATCGCTTGCCATTGAGGTCGTTGCGAAAGCTCCGGCAGCACCCAGTACAAGGGTGGCCACAGGCATAACAATGCCTTTCAAAGTAGTTTTCATAATTATAAATTTGTGGTTGCGATCTACTCTTTTCCAGGTTTTCGATCATCCCCTGATACTGGCCGGTATATCTAGGGCAGTTTATCCGCCCGTTTTTTCATTCTTAGTAGTAGCTTTAAGATTCTCTCTCAATCCATAACGAACCAATTGGTTTTCGATAAGTGCATAAAGCTCTGTTCCATCTACGAGCATAGCTCTCATCTTTTTGCCGTTCACGTGATAAATTGGGAAACTTGAGCGGTATGTCTGCTCTTTAAGGTCATAGACATCTACGATGCTTGCCTGTTTCCAAAGTGCGTCGTTCTCAAATTGACCGGGTAACATAGAGTTCACAAACAATAATCCTCCGTCGGCTGCCGTAATGCGATTAACGGTAAGCGGAGGTCTTGCGAATGTTTTTCTGCCGTCCTTCAATGTTGCAAGATGTATTTGGGCTTTGGATATTGTGTCGATAGTATTGCCGCGGAATTCCAAGGTAAGATCGTCGCTGGCGACAATAAATTGGTTTCGGTAGAAATAGGTGTATATCAGCCTGGCGGTTTTCCTGTCATAAGTCAAACAACCATCGGTATCGAAAAAAGCGTCGAATTGTGCTTCGAGCAAATTCTCTGCAAAATAAAGGTCTTCCGTTTTTTCCGTGTTAAGCCTGCCCAGAAGTCCTTCTCCATTGCCGCTTTTCTCAAAGCGGAGGGCTATGTTTGTAGTATTCGTAGGTTCAAGAATAGTGAATCGTTTTCCTGAATTCGAGATTAAATTTCCTTTCCAGTCCTTTGTGCTCCCTCTGAAAATATAAGGGGCAGAACCCTCGTATAAATAAAACACATCTCCACGTATTCTGATCCGGGGCGCTTTAAGTTTCACTTCGTTTCCATCTACCTTGATCTGATATTTTTTAAGAATCCCGGTTTTCAAATCAACTACCGTTATGTAAAGCGGAGTCGTGGAATTCCCGAGATACGCTTTGCCGTTTTCGAAACCAGCAAAATAGTAAGAGTTGTATACCAAGTCGATCTTGCTTTTTTCAAACGCCACATGGTGTGGAAAGCGCCTTACGAAATTGTTTTGGTGATGGATTATTCGTTCTGATATTCCGAACAATCCTGCTACCGTGGCTACTGCGCCTAAGGCACCCATAACCAAAATGATTATTTTAGATCGAAGCTGCATAGTTTCGGAGTTTCATAGAATTATGGTACGGGTAGGCTAGGATGGCAATCACCGCTAGTAGAGCGAATGCGAGATTGAAGGCCATATGTTGCGACCATGTCAGCGAGTCTAATATTCCTCCACAAGAGCAGGGGACAAAGGAACTGTAGTTAAGCAGGATGTAAATGTATGCAGTGAACATCGACATCAGTATATATGCGGCAAACAACGCCGTCAATTTAAACCTTGGGATAAAAAGTAATAATGCGATCACTATTTCCAGTGAGGGCACCAACCAGGAAATCCAGTTTGCGAAAGCGCTTAGCATTGGAGATTGACCTAATTGCAGCATGAATGTTTTGTAATCAAGTAGTTTGCTCAATGCTGCATACACAAAAAGTAAGGTGTAAAGCGAGCAAACCAGGTCAGTAAATAGACGTGTTAACCTTTCTCGTTTTAACATGGAATCTCATTTTAATATTGGTAAAGTTCCGATTGCCAAAAATGGATTCAAGTTCAAATCGGGAAAAAAGAGGGTGCAAAATTGGACATTATGGGTGCCGCATCAAAATGCAGTATCTTCCCAACGTTTTACCGCCGAAGGCGTGTATCCGTATTTTTTCCGGAACGCTTTGGTAAAATTCCCATACGTGCCGAATCCAAGATCATTGGCGATTTTGTGCAACGGTATCGTGCTCTGCTCGATATATAAATGGGCGCGCTTTAATTTTTCAGCAAGGTAGAATTGGTAGATGCTAGTGCCGAACATCTTGCGAAATCCCTCTTTCAGGGTGTGATCATTCGTGCCGAACAGCCTGGCCAGCTCCCGCGTCGATGGCAGCTGACCGTCGAGGTTGTCAAAAATATAATGGTAGAGATTTTCAATACGAAGCCGTTCCTCGTTGACAGTGTTTTTGGGTACCACCGGTTCCATCATAAGAGCGTGGTGGCAGTTCACAAAAATCCCCATGATTACCGTCCGTCCGCTATTTCCCAATCGGGTTATCGAGCACAAGGCGGGACGAAGTGTTTTTTGTTGAGATACAAAAGTGATCTGGAATGTACCGGAGAAATACTTGCGCGCTACAATGTGCGCTTCCAATGCTGACCAAAAAGCTTTAGACTCGGTCGCGATCAGTTCGTAAAAGGGCATTTTCAATATGGAAAGTGTGTGAAATCCAATTTGCTCGGAGGCGCTTTCTATACGAAACTCTCGATCGAGTATGAATGTCAGTAATTCGAATTTAGATTCCGACTTACCAGAGCCGACGCTGTCGAACATTACAATAGTATTTGAATCGGACCAATCGTTGGACCGGCAGTCCTTAAACTGACGGCAGGCCGTTTCAAATAAACAACGCTCGAAACCTTCAATGGTGTGTATTGACCCTGAACGCGACATTGGTTTGCAAAGTTTTAAGTAAAGTTCATCAAAATAAAAAGGCTATTCGCAAATCGTCTTGTCAATTAGGGAAAAATTACGGGCAATTTGGGAGTGTTATTAATGCAATGGACGAAGTCAGCTATTATGGGAATGATAGTATGGCGGGGGCGATCTTGTGTCTGTTCGTCGTCTCGAAAAAAGGAAATGTGTTGATATTAAATTTTGTGTCAAAATGAAAAAAAAAGTACAGGTGACACAGATTTTGTGTCAAATATTTTTTTGCGAGAGTTTTGACACAAAATTGCAACGGGAGTTGCATTTGCGAAAGGTAAACAGAGCGGTAGTGCAAAAAAGTAGCACAAGTGGAAAAACTTGTGTAACGCGGTTACCTTCAATTCCAATTATTTTGCTTCCCAAATTAAATACCAACACCATGAAAAATACCAACGCTATATCCAGGCGAAAAGCGCTTACCGGAATGGGCGCCATCGTGGCCACAACGCTCGTGAACCCTGTTGCATCCGCTTCCGAGTTACCGGACAGTGACGATTTTGCCGCTGCCTTGCCCGATGACCCTACCTCAAAATATCCGCGTCCGCCGTTCAAGGAACAATCCCAGCCGTGGCCGGGCCTTGCGTCAAAAATGGAACCCAGGCCGGATCATGGCGAGAAGAGCTATAAAGGATCGGGCAGGCTCAAAGGGAGAAAGGCGCTTGTCACCGGTGGCGATTCGGGAATGGGTCGCGCCGCTGCCATTGCTTTTGCACGGGAAGGTGCCGATGTAGCCATCAATTATTATCCGACCGAAGAAGAGGATGCCAGAGAAGTCGTCCAGCTCATCAAGGCCGAAGGGCGAAAAGCCGTCGCGATTCCCGGTGACCTTCGCGATGAGGTTTTTTGCAAGCGACTGGTCGACGAGGCCGTGAAAGGGCTTGGCGGTCTTGACATTCTTGTAAACAATGCCGCGCGTCAGCAAACGCGTGAATCCATTCTCGACATATCGTCTGAAGATTTTGATGCCACGATGAAAACGAACGTGTACGCGCCTTTTTGGATCACCAAGGCCGCATTGCCACACTTGCGTCCCGGTGCGGCGATCATCGTGACGACTTCGGAGCAGGCCTACGACCCGTCGGCGGAACTGCACGATTATGCCCAGACAAAGGCTGCCAACATGAATTCCGTAAAATCTTTGGCCAAACAGTTAGGCCCTAAAGGCATACGGGTAAACGGCGTTGCACCAGGCCCGATCTGGACACCGCTACAGGTCAGCGGAGGCGCGACGATGGAGAAGCTCAAACAATTCGGAGGACAGACACCCATGGGCAGGCCGGGCCAACCCGTTGAACTCGCCTCGATTTATGTACAACTGGCCGCCCATGATGCCAGTTATGCCACCGGACAGATTTACGGAGCCAGCGGCGGCTCTGGTAATCCCTGATAAAACGCCTGGAAATTTCCGGGCTTTTTTTTTGGCTGGACAGTATTTTGCCGCCCGGGCAGTTGCGCTACGGAGTTGCGGCGGCTGACAAGATAAATGAGGTGCTTTGACGCGTTGTGAATATACCTGATTTCAGCGATTGTTTTTTGATTTTCAGTAGTTTACATTTGATAAAACCAAAAAACATTCAGTCATGGCAAAAGCTACACTAACTATTGAAGAACACGAATCGAAACCCAATCCGCGCATCGTTTTTTTAGAAAGCGAAACCGATGAAATCTTTATCGAAGCCGAAATCGGCAACGGCGATGCCGGCGGACATCAATTATTCGACGGCACCAAAAAAATCCACTCCGGCGCATTGATGCCAAAAATTTCGTTGGGATTGGCAGGCGCCCTGCAGGATAAGACGTACAAAGTGGTGCACAACGTTGTTAAATTAATGGGGCCACGGGCCATCGTTACCACAAAGTTCACGAACCAGGATGGCGTTCAGTTGAATGAGGATACAGAAGATAAGGGCAAATATTCCAGTGACGGATTCGCTCGCTTTAAGGGAGAATATCTGTTCAAATTAAAAATGCTGCTATGTCTTTTAGGTGTGACGAGCGCTCTTTGGGCACAGGGAACCGTCGAATTGAAGGACCTCGAAACACCCGCTTCTCCCGGACTCATCCTGCTTGACAAAACGCCGGAATCGATTGCCAAGCCGTCGACGCCCCAAGGTGTGAGCGCGAGTTTGCTCGGGATGCTCAGCAACGGAGGCGGTGCCCTTGAATTCGCCCCATACTGGCTTTTTGACCATCCGAAATTGACGGCCAAGAAAATCCTAGAAAACAACCAAGACTATGTTTGGAGGCATATTTCGGTGTCCGGGGCAACCCTCAAAGGTAACGATACGACAAGGGTCAGTGCCGGCCTGCGCGCCCGGTTGTTCGAGCATAGGAACAAGGATTCCATCGCAACGGCAACCGACTTGCTCAAAACAATCAATTCGCTGGCCGCCGAAGATTTGGATGGGAACAGCGAAAAAATCGCCGAACTACGGACGCGCTATCTGAACATACTGGAACATCCCATATTTTCGATCGATTTCGCAGCGGCGATCACGGGAATAACCAATAACCAGTCATTCGACGATGTGCTGCTTTCGCGTTGGGGCGTTTGGGTCAATTTCAATCGATATGTGAGCGAAAAAAATAGTTTTACAGGCATGATCCGCTATCTCGGCAATGAGATCCTCGATGGCTACCAGGAAAGCGTCAAGCTTGGCGATGTCGGTGTCCGCTATAATTATGAGGTCGAAAAATTCACATTGGGGCTCGAATACATACAGCGATTCAATCTTACCGTCGATTCAAAACCCGACTTCAGGCTGGCGGCAATAGGGAAGTACAAGATATTTGACAACGTATTCCTGTCCGCGACGTTCGGGAAGAACTTCAGCGAGGTGAACAATATCATCGCGTTAGGCGGGCTGAATTTTGGATTCGCGACTTCTGCGGTCAAAAAGTAAGCAGTTGTTTTTTCAAGTTGTTTACTGTTGTTACCAGTAAGCCATTCAGCAAATATGCCGTTGTAGTTTTTCCAACTGGCGGAGGAAAACAAATCGGTTTTAAGTGCGGATGAATTTTCCTGATCAAACAATGACCTTATTCACACCGCAACCAACCCGCTGGATTGGGTAACGGTAATACTTTCTTTGTTCCGGCGCTCACTTTCGCGAATATTTTTACGATGATGACATTACCCGGTGATTCGTGTTCTCAAGCGAATTATGCAAATAAAAGTGGGGATGTAAAAAAGGACGGTAGAGACAAAGTGGCTATTTTCGTCACATGAATACCAAAGATATCGCCATCATAGGAGGTGGCCCTGCGGCAATGTTTATGTTTAAGCGGATCGTCGAATCCGGGAACAACCAGGTCAGGGTTGCCATTTTTGAAAAAAACGATCGGCTCGGCGCGGGTCTTCCATACAGCGCGGCAGGCGCCAATCCGGAGCACGTCACCAATGTTTCGGCAAATGAAATCCCCGAAATTTACCAGGGGATGCTCGAATGGCTGCGCTCGGCTCCGGCATCCGTCCTGGAGCGATACGACATCGATCCACAAAATTTCAGCGCGTACAAAGTTTTTCCACGACTGTTGTTTGGGCGCTATCTATCGGACCAATTCGATATTTTTCTTGAAAAAGCGGCCCAAATAGGAATTAAAACAGACGTTCACCTCAACACAGCGGTGCACGATATCCTGCCCCAAAAGAAAGGTTTGTTCAAAATCGTAACGGATAAGGGCGACTTCGTGGCGACCGACACCATAATTTGCTCGGGACATTTCTGGCCACCGCATGTCTCATTGCCTTCGGGTTATTTCGACTCGCCTTATCCTCCTTCCAAACTCGCGCTTCAAATCAACCACACCGTAGGAATCAAAGGAGCGTCGCTGACCGCCATCGACGCCATACGCACGCTGTCGCGTCACAACGGTGAATTTTTCAAAGACGGAAACAGGTTGCGATATGCGGTCAATAAAGACTGCAACGACTTTAAGATGGTGCTGCACACAAGGAACGGTTTCCTGCCTGCCGTCCGGTTTCATTTGGAAGACCCGCACTTGTTCCGCCAGTCCGTACTGAGCGAAGCAGAAATCGCCGAACACCGCCAAAACAACAACAATTTCATCTCGCTTGACTTTGTCTTCGAAAAAAACTTCAAGGAATTGTTCAAGGACAAGGATCCTGGCTTCTATGCCCAGATAAAAGACCTCTCGCTGGAAGCGTTCGTAGACAAGATGATGGAACTTCGCGAGGCGCTCGATCCGTTCGTTTTGCTTGAAGCCGAGTACGAGCAGGCCGAAAAATCGATTCGTCGGAAAGAATCGATTCTTTGGAAAGAGCAGTTGGCCGTGCTGAGTTTCACACTGAATCCGCCAGCCAAATATTTTTGTGCCGAGGACATGCTGAGGCTCCAAAAAGTACTGATGCCGCTTATATCGCTAATCATCGCCTTTATTCCGCAAAGCTCCTGTCTGGAATTGCTGGCGCTGCACAAGTCGGGCCGGCTTGAGCTGATAGCGGTCGGGGAGGACGGAACCATCGAACCGGGTGAGCATTCGGGCGCCACCGTAACCTTTACGCAAAGCGACGGACGCGTGGTACGCCAGCATTACCAGACTTTCGTCGACTGTACCGGCCAGCCACATTTGCCCATCGAAGCCTTTCCGTTCAAAGGGTTGCTCGAGGCCGAATTACTTGCTCCGGCAACGGTGGAATTTGCAGATAAGGCAAATGCCGCCTCACGCGATAATGTACTCTACTACGCCGATAAAGCCTTTTTAAAAGTGCCGGGTGCGGCGATCAACGACCATTTTCAGGTAGCGGATATTTTCGGGGCGGCAATTCCCAATCTCTACATCATGGCCGTGCCGCATATCGGCGGCTATAACCCGGATTACAGTGGCCTCGACTTTTGCGAGTCGGCATCAGAAAAGGTAATCAAGACGCTTCTTCCGTCCTAGGTTCGGGATATTAAATAATGTCGCCAACACGATTTTGGTATTGGCTGACATGATCGTGGCTATTGGATGCAAAGCCGTATGTCCGAATCGCATTTATCCTGCCAGCATTTCCGGTTTAAGTGTAAGCGCTTTGCATTGTCGATTGCTAACTTGGAGTTCCGATACTATTTACGAACGATTAAAAACCGAATATATGTCAAATGCAAAATTCGCACTGATCACGGGTGCCACAAGTGGGATAGGTTATGAGCTTGCCAAACTCTTTGCCAGGGATAAGTACAATCTGATCATCGTCTCGAGAAACAAGGACGAACTGGATCGCAAAGCGGCCGAGTTTCGCAGCGAAGGAATCGAAGTGGTCACAATCGCAAAAGACCTGTTTCAGAAAGACCAGGTACAGGCGGTCATCGATGAGGTACAATCGAAAGGCATAATGGTCGATGTCCTCGTCAATAACGCGGGACAGGGCGCATATGGCTTGTTCCAGGACAATGAACTCGAGAGGGAGTTGGCGATCATCGACCTCAACATTGCAGCGACGGTCATCCTGACCAAACATTTCGTCACGGAAATGGTGGGGCGCAACAGCGGAAAAATCCTCAACGTAGCCTCGATCGCCGGTACGACACCCGGGCCTTGGCAAGCAGTCTACCACGCTACCAAAGCTTTCGTGTTATCGTTTACCGAAGGCTTGCGTTCGGAGTTGTCAACTACCGAAATTACCGTAACGGCCCTGCTTCCGGGTGTGACCGATACTGACTTTTTCAACAAGGCAGGCATGCTCTCGAGCAAGGTCGCCCAGGACAAGGATGCGATGGCCGATCCCGCTGACGTCGCCAAAGACGGCTATGAGGCGCTGATGTCCGGCTCAGACAAAGTGGTTTCAGGTTTAAAAAACAAGGTGCAGGTCGCCCTTGGAAACGTCACGCCGGCAACCATACAGGCCGAGCAACTCAAAAAAATGCAGGAGCCTGCCGAAAAAGATCAAAAGTGATATTCCCGTAAGAGATTTCGTTACAGAAATTTTTCAGACGAGCTTTAGTTTACGCACAATCAGCAACAGATATCAATCCCGGCATTTCGTCGGGATTTTTTTTATTGGAGCATTTCCTGGGCGCGAACAAGCGCTTTTTCCATATCGATACCCTTTTCCAGCGTCCCTTTGAAAAGATCACCCACCGACTTTACGCGCGCAACGGCGTTGGAAATGGTAAAATCGCTCATCTTCAACCCTGGCTTGACTTCACTCCAATCGAGCGGCATCGAAACGGTCGCCCCAATTTTCGGTCGCAGTGAATAGGGCCCGGCTATAGTGGCCCCGGGACGGTTTTGCAGAAAATCGAGATACATTTTCCCGCCCCGGTTTTTGATCTGGCGCTCGAGGCTCGTAAAATCGCTCAACTGGTTGTGGATCAGGGTAACGATGAGTTTGGCGAACATTTGAGATTGGTCGTACGAATACTTGGCACCGAGCGGGATGTAGATATGGATCCCGGTGGAGCCCGACGTCTTGGGATAGCCCGGAATGCCGATGGCGTCCAGGATTTTCCTGACTTCCTGCGCAACCTCGATTACTTGTTCGAATGTATTTTCGTCCGGGTCCAGATCGATTACGCAATAATCGGGATGGTCAGGGTGCTTTACGGTGCTGAACCACGGGTTCATTTCGATGCAGCCCAACGTGGCCATCCAGAGCAACGTATCTTCCTGGTCGCCTACCAGATATTCCTTGTCTTCCCCGTCACTGGTCGTATACGGGAAGGTCTTTGCCCAGTCGGGTGCCTTGTCTTTTACGTCTTTCTGGTAGAAACTCTTGCCGTGGATGCCGCCGGGAAAACGGTTCAGCGACAACGGCCGGTCTTTGAGATACGGCAGGATATAGTCGGCAATTTGGTAGTAATAATTAAAAAGGTCGCGTTTGGTAAAACCGTCTTCGGGCCAGTACACTTTACTCAGGTTGGTGAATTTGAGATCGTGTCCGTTGATTTTCCTGACCTGGGTTTCTTCTTTCGGATTCAGCAGCGTCCTCCGTCCGGCATCGTTCGGGGCCGTTACCAGCTTTTTGGCCTGGGCGGAAGCCTTTGTTTTTTTTGTTCCGGTCCCTTTTTCGACAGGGACGGCCGTTTCCAGGACGACTTCTTTGGCTTTCTTGTCGCTCCGCATGCCTTCGAACGACGGATGCCTGAAAACGCCATCGGAGGTAATTTCGGTAAAACTGACCTCACAGACCAGTTCGGGCTTGAGCCAGGTAGCGGTCGCTTTAGGCGGATTCGGTCGGAAGCGCGACGGTTTGTTGATGTCCGGCACGACCTCGAACGGATTCTTATCGGTAACCAATTCCCGGAACTTTTCCATCATCTCGCGTTGCATCTTAGCGTTGAAACCCGTACCCACCTTACCGACGTATTGCAGTTTCTTTCCCTCGTAAACGCCGAGCAGCAGCGAACTGAACATTTTGTTGCTTCCTTCGTTGATCGTAAACCCGCCTATGACGACTTCCTGTCGCTGGTTGGCCTTGATCTTGAGCCAGGCTTTCGACCGATTGTCGGGCAGATACTTCGAATCGGATTTTTTGGCCATGATGCCTTCGAGCCCCATTTTTTTGGCAGCCTCGAAGAAATCGTGTCCATTCGTATCGAATACTTTGCTGATCCGGACGCGATCGTCACCTGTCGGCAAAATGGCCGCCAGAATAGCCTGACGTTCGGAAAGCGGCAATTCCATCGTATTTTTCCCGTCGTACCACAAAATGTCGAACGCATAAAAGACCAAATCGCCGTCGGCCTCGCTGCGCCAGTTTTGGAGCGCCCCGAAATCGGCTTTGCCTTCTTTCCCGATGACCAAAACTTCCCCGTCGAGCACCACATTGATCGTCCATTTCGACATCAATTCCGTTATCGGGTAAAATTTCTCGCTGAACGATTTATTGTTGCGGGAGGAAAGTTCGACCTGTCCGTTTTGTACGTAGGCAAAGGCGCGATAACCGTCCCACTTGACCTCATAGCGCCAGTCGGGATTTTCGAAAGGGGCCTCGGTAAGGGTCGCCAGCATGGGTTTGATACCGGTCGGCATTTTCGCATCAGTCGCTCCTTTCAACAGCGAAGCGAGGTTGCTTTGAAGCGATTTGGCCTTTGTTGAGCTATTGTCCATCCGATGCTGGTTTCATGTTCCGTTTTTCCAGGTCACTCGTTGCCGGGCCGTTGAGCACACAGCCTTTCGTATCGAATCGCGAACCGTGGCAAGGGCAGTCGAAACTTTTTTCGTCATTGTTCCACCTTACGATACAACCCAGGTGAGGACAAACGGCACTGAACACCTCAAGCGTACCGTCATCGTTGCGATAGGCCGCCTTTTTGTCAAGCCTGCCACCGATTACCGCACCTTGTCCCGGAGCGATTTGTTCGGCATCCTGGAGGTCCTCTTTCGAAAACCAATCCGCATATTGTTTGGCTACGTTGGCCTGCTCGGAGATAAAATCTTTCGCGGTCGAAAGGGATATACGGGAAGGATCATACAGTTTTTCGTACGGATTTGGGTTGCCGACAATCAGGTCCGTAATCAATTTTCCCGCAATCGTGCCATGCGTAATGCCATTTCCCGAATCTCCGGTTGCGATATACACGTTGTCGTTTCCGGGATTTCGCCCGATGAAAGCGAGGCAGTCAACGGGTTCCATAACCTGTCCGGACCAGCGGTAACGGACATCTTCGATTAGAGGGAAATAGCCGCGTGTCCAGGCTTCAAGCTTGGTGTAACGATCTTCTTCGGGCAGGTTTTCGGACGCTGCCTGTCCGGTTTTGTGGTCTTCGCCTCCTGAGATAAGCAGGTCGTATGCGTCGTCGAGAGGTTCCAAACGGACGTAGTGATAGGGAAAGCTGGTCCATTTCGATTCCTGGTCTCCCGTGTCCCACCACAACGCATACGGCAATGCGCCTTTCTTGATGCGGGCGCCGATGACGTAGCTTCGATATGGGGCCTGCTTGGTGTGCATCGCGAAAATGTCGTTGCTGGGACTGTTGGTAGCCACGACGATTTGGTCGGCAGCGACATCGAATCCGTTGACTTTCGCGCCTTTCGACGTGATGTCGGTCGCCTTGCTTTGCGTGTAAATCTTGCCGCCGAGCCTTTCTACGGCCCGGGCGAGTCCATTCAAATAGTGCATCGCGTGGAATTGCGCCTGGGAAGGAAACCGGATCGCGCGGTTTTCCGGAACTTCGTCTATCCCTGGCGGAACTGCCCAGTCGGTCGGAATTCCCGCTCGTTGCGTCGCCTCGAATTCCTTGTCGAGGTTTTTGGCCGGATCGGTTTCGTGTCGGAACAGAAAACCGTCGATATGCATGAAATTGCAGTCGATACCTTCCTGGCTTACGATCGCTTCGATTTGGCGGATCGCCTCGGTATGGCTTTCGGCTGCGAGTCTAGCGTCTTCCTTGCTGAAGATGCGTTCGATGTCGTAGTAGCGGTCGTCGAGGGCACACGTAATATGAGCGGTGGTTCGGCCGGTTTCCCCACTGCCTGCGTTCCCGTCGTCGACAATTACGACGCGCTTGCCGGCTTTCAGGAGGTAATAAGCAGTCGTAAGTCCGGAAATTCCGGCCCCGACGACCAACACTTCCGTGACGACATGGGCTGAAATCGATCCAAACGCCAAGGATGGTGCCGTCTCAGTCCAATACGATTGGTGAAGGCCGGCGGTCTTGTTACTGTCAAAAGGTGGATTCGTTTGCATGTGTCTTCGGTTATAGTTACTTGTTGTGCTTGGCTTTGAGGTAATCAGTAAGCACTTTTCGGTCGTTCGATCCCGTTGCGCGTATCGCTCCGGAAACAGCCTGGCTTGAAACTCCGAGCTTTTCTTTGAAATATTGGATTTCGTAGTTTTCCGAACCGCTCACTTTGTTGCGATCCGCCTTACCGGTTTTTGATTTGTTGTCTGCCATGATATCGTGTTTTTTAATTGTCGAAAAATGTCCGCTTTCGCGATGCGGCCTATTGGCTAAAGTTCGCCATTGTTCGCGGCTGTATACTTACAACGTGCCGCTATTTCCGTGCAGAATTTCGTTTGGCAACCTCGGCATCTTCTCCATTGAAAAACACGAATTCTTGTCGGTTTTGTATGGATATTGTCCAATTGCGCGACATCGGGATCCAAGTCAAGCTGTAGGCGATGGCGTCGGTTCGATCGGGTTGGGAAGCCCTTATTGAAAATTTGTCGGCATCGGATGCGGCTATCCGCCGGGCAAATCTTAACTTTGGGGAAAAAGCAAAACATGGCGCAACCAGACTTCACCGCCCATGACGAACTAGCCGTCAATACCCTGAGATTCCTATCGACAGATATGGTCCAAAAAGCAAACTCCGGACATCCCGGATTACCCTTGGGCGCCGCGCCTATGGCGTATGTGCTCTGGAGCCGTTTTTTGAAATTCAACCCTGGTGATCCTTCGTGGCCAGATCGCGACCGCTTCATCCTGTCGGCGGGGCATGGCTCGGCATTGCTTTACAGCCTGTTGCACCTCTACGGCTATGACCTTCCGATGGAGGAGTTGCGCAATTTTCGGCAATTAGGGTCCAAAACGCCGGGTCATCCGGAATCTACGCTTGCCCCGGGGATCGAGGTCACGACCGGACCACTGGGCCAGGGTTTTGCCAATGGCGTAGGAGAGGCGATCGCCGAGGCTTTTCTCGCTGAACAATACGGGAAGGAAATCATCGATCATTATACCTATGCGATCGTAAGCGACGGCGACCTTATGGAAGGGATCGCATCGGAAGCGGCCTCTCTTGCCGGCCACCTCAAATTAGGGAAATTGATCTACCTCTACGACGACAACCTGATTTCGCTCGACGGCCCGACCAGTCTTGCCTTTACGGAAAGCGTAACGCAGCGGTTCGATGCTTACGGCTGGCATACGATCACGGTAGAAGACGGCAACGATCTGGCTTCAATCGAAAACGCGATCCGCGCGGCTCAGCAGGAAACCCAAAAACCGACGCTGATTTCCGTCAAGACGATCATCGGTTTCGGAAGTCCGCTACAGGGAACCAACAAAGTCCACGGCAATCCGTTGGGAGAGGAAAATCTCAAAAAGACCAAGGAACATTTCGCTTGGGATGCCAATGCGACGTTTTATATTCCCGACGAAGCCAAAGCACTTTTCGACAGTCACGTCGAAGCAAAAATGCAAAAATACGAGGATTGGCAGTCTGAATTCGACGCCTATTCCAAAGCGAATCCCGAAAAAGCAAACGCATTCCAAACCAGTTTAGATGGCGAGCTTCCGCAAGGTTGGGACGCCGGTTTCCCGACTTTCGAGTCAGGAGAGTCACTGGCGACGCGCGAAGCTTCCGGCAAGGTACTCGAGGCCATCAGGAAGAACGTGCCTTGGGTCATTGGCGGTTCTGCGGACCTGGCGAGCTCGAACAGCACACCGGGCAAAGGCGAAGACAGCTTCCAGGCCGGACATTACGGCAACAGCAATATCTGGTTCGGCGTTCGCGAACACGCCATGGGCGGCATCCTAAACGGAATGGCGGCACACGGCGGCATTCGGGCTTACGGCGGC
Organism: Flavobacterium selenitireducens; assembly: GCF_014748335.1. GTDB lineage: Bacteria > Bacteroidota > Bacteroidia > Flavobacteriales > Flavobacteriaceae > Flavobacterium > Flavobacterium selenitireducens. The sequence continues at coordinate 473,250 of NZ_JAAVIY010000001.1, read as the reverse complement.
ACATTCCTGACTTTTTCAGATTATATGCGCGGGGCTATCCGACTGGCGGCCTTGACAGAAGCGCCCGTGACCTACATTTTTACCCACGACAGCATCGGGCTTGGAGAAGACGGGCCGACACACCAACCGGTGGAACACGTCACGGCTTTAAGGGCCATTCCAAACCTGACGGTGATACGTCCGGCCGACGCCAACGAAACCGCAGCTGCCTGGCGAGTCGCGGTGCATCGCAAAAAAGGGCCGGTCGCATTGATCCTGACGCGACAAAAGCTTCCGGTTATCGACCAGGAAAAATTCGCATCGGCTTCCCAACTTTCCAAAGGCGGCTATATCTTGCGCGATTCGGAAAAGTCTCCCGAAATCATATTGATCGCTACGGGTTCCGAAGTGCAGCTCGTCCTTTCGGCCCAGGAAAAACTGCAACAGGATGGAATTTCGGCCCGTGTCGTCAGCCTGCCGAGTTTTGAACTTTTCGAACTGCAATCGAAAGCCTACCGGGAAAGTGTTTTGCCGCCGTCCATCCAAAAGCGTCTGGCGGTTGAAGCCGGAGTGACGCAGGCCTGGTACAAATATGTTTCGACGCAGGGCGATGTTATCGGCATTGACCGTTTTGGGGAATCCGGGCCCGGAGACGAAGTTTTGGAACACTTCGGGTTTACGGCCGAGAACGTGTACAAAAGAGCCAAGGCATTACTCAATAATTGACCATGAAGATAGGGATCGCCTCCGACCACGCAGGATTCGAACAGAAACAAACGGTTCTCAAAGAACTTTTGGACGCGGGATTTGATGTCAAAGATTACGGTGCGTTTTCTTATGACGCCCAGGACGACTATCCTGACATCATCATACCGTTGGCCACTGCCGTTGCTTCGGGAGAAGTGGCGAAAGGGATCGCCATCTGCGGAAGCGGCGTAGGCGTTTCGGTCGCGGCAAATAAATTCAAGGGTGTCCGCGCAGCCTTGATAACCGAAACCTATTCGGCCCACCAAGGTGTCGAGCACGACGATTTGAACCTGATCTGCCTCGGCGGACGGGTTTTGGGCGCGGCTTTGATTTCCGAACTTATCCGAACCTTTCTCCACGCGAAATACGACGGAGGCGAGCGCTTCCAACGCAGATTGGACAAGGTGATCGCCTTAGAAAACAAACACAATAATAATACATAACACATATCACATGAATCAATACGATTTTGGGACGGTAGGCCTCGGCGTAATGGGAAGCAATATCCTGTTGAATGTCGCCGACCACGGTTTTTCCGCCGCAGGACTCGATCTGAATCCCGAAAAGGCCGCGCTGTTCGAGGCCGCCGCACAACCGGGTCAATCCGTTTTTGGTACGATCTCACCCGAAGCTTTCGCCCAGTCGCTGACGACGCCCCGGGCCATCATGCTGCTTGTCCCGGCAGGCGTTCCCGTAGACATGGCCATAGAGAGCCTGTTGCCACACCTTGAAACGGGCGATATCGTCATCGACGGTGGCAATTCTTATTTTACCGACACCAACCGCCGATTTATGGCCTTAAAAGAGAAAGGCATCCATTTTTTCGGGATGGGAATCTCAGGAGGCGAAAGCGGTGCTCGTTTTGGCCCAAGCATGATGCCGGGTGGCGACAAACAGGCTTATGAAAGACTGCGTCCGATTTTCGAGGCGATAGCCGCAAAAGTCAACGGAGAGCCGTGCGTGGCCTACCTCGGAAACGGCTCGGCAGGGAATTACGTCAAAATGGTGCACAACGGTATCGAATATGCGATCATGCAACTCATTTCCGAAACCTATGACCTGCTCAAGCGTGGATTGGGAGCCGATGATGAACAGATCCAACAGCTTTTTGCTGATTGGAACCAAGGCGAACTTCAATCGTTCCTGATCGAAATTACAGCGGAAATCCTCAAATTCAAAGATGAGGAAACCGGTAGTTTGCTGGTTCACGTCATCTCCGACTGGGCGCGCTCCAAAGGAACAGGAAAATGGACGTCCCAAAACGCGATGGACTTACAGGTTGCCGTTCCTTCGATAGACGCTGCCGTGAGCATGCGAAATCTTTCGGCCCACAAACAAGAGCGATTGCTGGCTTCCCAATTGTTGCAAAACGCGGCATCCGACGACACAAAGACGGATCTCGAACCGATTTTCCGGTCGCTGCAGGAGGCGTATTATTTTGCGATGATCACCATTTACGCACAAGGTTTGGCGCAATTGGCTGCCGCCTCGAAAGAATACCTGTACGAAATCGACCTGCAGGAAGTCACCAAGATCTGGCGCGGCGGCTGTATTATCCGGGCGGCTTGCCTCGAGAGCTTCCGCAAAGCTTTTAGCGACAACCCTGGATTGCAGAATATTTTGCTGGATTCCGATATCGCAAAGACGCTTCTCGATCGCCAGGACGCGGCGCGCACGATTGCAAAACTCGCCATCGACAAAGGCATACCGGCTCCGGTCTTGCTGTCATCACTGAGTTATTTCGACGGATACCGCAGCGCCGTCCTTCCGACGAACCTGATCCAGGCGCAACGCGATTTTTTTGGTGCCCATACTTACGAACGCACCGATAAGGAAGGTTTCTTCCACACCATTTGGGAGTAACCACAATATCTTAAACCAACAAACACGACAATGCCTTCCGCTAAACACACCAATCCTACCATCATCGTCATTTTTGGCGGTACAGGAGACCTTGCCAACCGAAAACTGATTCCGGCTTTCTACAATTTATTCCTCGACGGCTGGATGAACGAGAAATTTGCCCTTATCGGACTCGGGCGCACCAAATTGAAAGATTCCGATTATGCCGATCATTTGTTGGAAAGCCTTGGCAAATTTTCACGAAAGGGCAAGCCGGATCCCGAAAAATGGGCACAATTCGAAAAATCGGTGAGCTATTTCGTATCCGATATCAACGACCTGGAATCGTACAAGGCGCTCGCCATGAAAATGGACGCCATCGACAAGGAATGGGGCATGAGGGCCGAACGGCTGTTCTATCTTTCGGTATCGCCCCAATTCATCGAAACCGCCAGCGTCAACATCAAGAAGGCAAAACTCGCCGACCATCCCAAAACCGACAGGATCATCATTGAGAAGCCGTTCGGGCACAACAAACAGACGGCGATCGAACTCAATAAATTGCTCGTCAAGACCTTCGAAGAGCAACAAATTTACCGTATTGACCATTATCTCGGCAAGGAAACGGTCCAGAACATCCTCGCGTTCCGGTTTGCCAATACGCTATTCGAACCGCTTTGGAACCGCAACTACATCGATTATGTCCAGATTACGGTTGCCGAAGAAGTAGGCGTGGAGGAACGCGGCGGCTATTACGAGGGAGCCGGAGCCTTGCGCGACATGATACAGAACCATTTGTTGCAGATCTTGTGCATGGTCGCAATGGAACCGCCGGTTTCGTTCGACGCCGAAGAAATCCGGAACAGGAAAGTGGATGTGTTGAGGGCGGTTCGCCGCATACGTCCCGAGGAAGTGCATCGCTATGCCGTACGCGGCCAGTATGACGCCGGTTGGGTGCAGGGCAACAAGGTAAAGGGTTACCGAGAGGAGTCACAGGTTGACGAATATTCCAATACGGAAACATTCGCGGCGATCAAATTTTATCTCGACAACTGGCGCTGGCAGGATGTTCCGTTTTATTTGCGCACCGGGAAAAGGATGCAGGAGAAGATATCGTCGATCACGATCCAGTTCCGTCCCGTGCCTCACTCCACGTTTTCGAAAACCCAGGAAGACAGCCTTATGGCAAACCGATTGACGATCAACATCCAGCCGTCGATGGATATCAGGCTGAGGTTCATGTCCAAAAAGCACGGGTTGGAAATGAACCTGAATCCGGCGGAAATGATCTTTGACTACGACAATTGTTCGACCCAGACGCCCGAAGCCTATGAAACCCTTTTACAGGATGCCATGCAGGGAGACACGACGCTTTTCATGCGTTCCGACCAGGTTGTGGAAGCCTGGGACGTGATCACGCCGATCCTCGAAGCGTGGGAGAGCCGCGATTCGCTGGACTTCCCGAACTACGCTGCCGGAACATGGGGGCCGGAGAGTGCCGAAGCCCTGATTGCCAGGCAAGGACACGTTTGGTCGCTTAATGCGCATACGACGCAAAAAAAACAAAAATAAGATGATCCGTATATTTGAAAACCCTTTGCAATTGAGCCAGGCGGCAGCCGAAATTTTTATCGAAGCCTCACAGCGAGCCATGGCAAATAAAGGAAAGTTTACCGTGGCGCTGACGGGTGGCTCCTCACCGGCGAAGTTGTACGAACTGCTATCTGATGCCGACCATGTTGAAAAAGTAGATTGGCAAAACACATTTGTCTTTTGGGGAGATGAGCGTTGGGTTCCGATAGAAGACCAAAAAAGCAATGCCGGAATGGCCAATGCGCTGCTGCTGGACAAGGTGGGGATCCCAAAAGAAAACGTCTTCCCGATGTGGAACGCAAAACTCGAACCTGCTCAGCAAGCCGGGCAATACGAAAACCTGTTGCGCGAACATTTGGGACCTTCGGGCGAATTCGACCTCATCCTTTCCGGAATGGGCGATGACGGCCACACGGCCTCTTTATTTCCCGGGACCGAGGTGCTGCACGAGAAAACCAAATGGGTCGCCGCTTACTATCTCGAGCCCCAGCAAATGTTCCGGATCACGCTTACCGCGCCATTGCTCAACAAGGCCAGGCAAAACGTGGTGATGGCTTTCGGAGCCAATAAGGCGCATGCGTTGGGTCAAGTCATTTCCGGTGATCGCGACCCGGAGCGTTATCCGTCCCAACTTTTGCAACCTGTCTCGGGCGAACTGATCTGGCTTGTCGACGAAGCCGCCGCTGCGCAATTGCCGCCGGATGTGGAGGCGAACGGATAACAATATTTCAGTTTGGACGGTAGCCGCCTGATCTAAGGTCAGACCTTCTTCAAACCCTCTTTTTGCGCCACTTCCCGCCTGAGCCCGCTACTTGAAAAACGGTGGTCGCGCCTGTTGTAGACAAGGGTTATCCCAGAGGCTTCACAGTATTTTCTGCCGGTGAAATCCTTGTCTTTATATTCGTCGCCAAGAATGCGGATGTTGACGTGGAGTAATTTCAGGATGTCTTCGAGGTCCGCTTCGGTGGCATAGGGAATGATTTCGTCTACGTACTTGCAGCCTTTGAGCTGGATATAGCGCTCTACGACAGATTGCGTCGGCTTGTTCTTTTCAGGTCGGTCGATCGTAGGATCGGTCTGCAATCCCACAATGAGGTAGTCGCACATCGACCTGGCCTCGCGCAACATCTGGACGTGTCCGGCATGGAGGAGGTCAAATGTGCTGAAGGTGATTCCGGTAATTGTCTTGGTCAGTTCCATTCGTATCAATTTTTGTGTTTGCAGACGCGTTTTGGTCTTCGGGATAGTGTGACTGTTGATGTCCGATCATTTTCTGCATAAGAAGGATCGTCTTGAGCGACCCTTCGTGCGGAATACGGTTTTTATTGCGGTCGAGATCGTAAATGCCGCAGTCGAAATACACCGACAGATCGTCCCAATCGGGCCGGTCGATCACAGGATAAATGCACATTCCAAGCAAGGGAACACCGGCCCGGATGGCCTTGTGGCATTCGGCCAGGATTTCCGACAGCCATTCGACGCGCCCGATCCCGAAATGGCCCGTTTCGGAAAGGAACATCGGTTTTTGGTATCGGGCGTAAGCCAGGCCAAGCAACTGGGATAGATCCGTGCGACGGTTGAAACTTTCCTCGGGCCAGGGCAGCGATCCCGTCCCGATTTCCCACTGGCAATTCCAATAATAGTTGAAGCCCAATATGTCGAGGTAATCTTCGCTTCCGCCAAGTTCGGGACAAATGCGGCCCGCGATGATATCCATGGCCTGGAATTGGTGCTCGTTCATCTCGAAAACCTCAAGGGCGTCCTGACCCAGGGTTCCATGGATCTTGACGAGCGGCTCCACGAGTACGATGCGGCAATCCGGAACCGTTTCCTTCAACGCCCGAATCCCTAAAATGGCAGCTTTCGCCAAGTGGTATTTCATGTCCCAGCCGCTGTTCACCGCGAAAGGCACCGTGCCCCGCGCATCGCCCGAATGCCAAGACAGAAAACTGATTTCGTTTATGGGAACTACAAACAGTTGCTGTTGTGAAAACGCCGAATGAAAATCCGCGAAAGCGATGCACAATTGCTCGAAACGGTCGCAAAAATGCGGATGGGTAGGGTAGAGGCCGTCCGGATAACCGAAATGGATCAGGTCCCAGATTTGCTGAATGCCGTGTTTTTCGGCGCAACTCATACGGTTTCCGACTTCCGAGAAATCGAAAAGCCCCGGAGCAAGTTCGACAGCGCTCCAGCAAATGCCTTCGCGAACTACGTTGATCCCCAATTTGGTCAGGGCAATGTAATCGTCTTCGACGCGCAGGTCGTGCTGGGTTTCCTTTAGCAAATTGATGCGGTCACCCGATCGGTTGACGTGGTCGGCGCATTCGAAGCCGCCCATCAGGAATGATTTGAAAATCGCCATCAGACAGCTGTTTTTAGGGTCGTCGGAATCTCGGTCATCGTCGGTTCAAGCGACTCGAACAATTCCAGTGCATTCTTGAAGGCCTGGTCCATATTGAAATATTTGTAGTTGGCCAGTCGTCCGACGAAATGTACGTCGGTCAGCTTTTCCGCCTCTTCCCTGTATTTCGAATAGATTTCCTGGTTGCGCGGATTCGGAACCGGATAGTAGGGCTCGCCTTCGTCCACGGTAAATTCCTTGACGACGGTGGTGCGATCGGATATTTGGTTGCCGAAGTGCTTGTATTCGATGATCCGGGTGAAGTCGACTTCGGTCCCCGGATAATTCACAACCGAGTTCTCCTGGTAGAATTCCACATCGTGCATTTCCGTTACGAAATTGATCGAGCGGTATTCGAGCTTTTCAACCAAACTGTGCTTGAATTCGAAATAGCGGTCGACCGGGCCGGTGTAAAACAATTTCTCATAGCCTTGAATCGTATCGCGTACGTCGAAGAAATCCGTGTCGAGGCAAACCTCGATATTCTCGTGGGAAAGCATATTCTCGAACAGTTGGGTGTATCCGCCTTTGGGCAGCGCCTGGTATTTGTCCGAAAAGTAGCGGTCGTCGTAGTCCTGTCGCACGGGAATGCGCTCGAGCACTGAGGCGTCGAGCTCCGCAGGATATTTGTCCCACTGCTTTTTCGTGTAATGCTTGAACATTTTCTCGTACAATTCCACACCGACGCGGTTGAGCACGGCTTCTTCCCCGTTTGAGGGTTTCTCGAAAGCCACGCGGTTCGCTTCGAGCCATTCCGCCATTTCCGCTTTGTTGGAGATCGAGGTTCCGAAAAGCGTGTTTACAGTAGTAATGTTGACCGGGATCGGCACCGTCTTGTCGCCAACGCGCGCGATGACCTTGTGTTCCCAATCGTACCAATTTGAAAAGCGGTTGACATATTCCCAGACTTCCTCAAAATTCGTGTGGAAAAGGTGGGCGCCGTATTTCGAAACCAGGATGTTGTTCGCGTCCATGAAATCATAGCAATTTCCCGCGATGTGGTCTCTCTTTTCAACGATAAGTACTTTTTTGCCAAGATTCGCATAGCGCTCGGCAAGCACGGCTCCGGAAATTCCGGCTCCGATGATCAATATGTCGCAATGTTTCATGAGGCGAACGTTTTGATGATGGACTGCATTTTGGCAACCGTAGCGTCCCATGAGGTATTGTCGAGGATCTCGCGGTATTGGGAAATGGTCGAAAGTTGGTCCTGTGTGGCCAGCAAATTCGAGATGTGCTTGCTGAATTCATCGGCGTCGTCTGCGAACTTTACGCATTCGCTGTAATCGCGCAGAACATCCGTAATACGCGTGGAGATGATCGCTTTTCCGGCGGCCATGTATTCGAGTGTCTTGGTCGGGCTGATGAATTTGGTGGCATCGTTGAGTGCGAACGGCATCATGGCGATATCGAAGCCTTTGAGGTAGTTCGGAAGTTCCACATAGCTTTTCATGCCGGTGTAGTGGATGTTGGCCTCCTTGGGAAGGTCGTGTTGGCTTATCTTGGCCAGTGGTCCGATCATCACAAACGAAACTTCGGGCATTTTGCGGGCCGTCTCGGCAATCATCTCAAGATCGATACGTTCGTCGATCACGCCGAAATAACCCACGACAGGTTTGGGTAAATTGGAAATGTCGGCAGGGATTTCGATTCCGTTAAGGGCCGTGGCAAAGTGCGCCTCGTCTACAGAACTGGGAAAACAATACACATTGTCGTGCATCTCGCGCTTGGATTCGAACAAGGATTTCCCACCTGTGAACACGATGTCGGCATTCGAGAGCAGGTATTTTTCCTGGTCGATGATGAGTTGCGGCGCGTCTTTGAACAACGCGAGTTCATCCATGCAGTCATACACCACCGTATCGAACTTCAACGCCGACAGCAACGGGCTGAACGCTGCAGAATAAAACCATCCGACAGGAATGCTGCCGTTTTTCACGTAATCTTTCAGGACCTCGGCAATCGCTTCTATATCGCGCACTTTGGGCTGAAGGATATGCAGGTTGGGATTGACCTCGGTAAAGATCGCCGTTGCCTCATCCTCGTTATTAAAGCCAACGGGCTCTTCTACCATAAGGATTTTCATCGATTTTGAAAAGCGGCTTATGATGTGTTGCGGACGTTGGTAAACGAATTGCCATCTGAGGTGGCAAAACACAACCATGTCGTAATATTGCTGTTGCTCGACTTCCTCTTTGGGCATAACGGCGCCATCGCCTTGCTTGGTTGAAGTATTCTTTTCCATATTGAAACTGTTGGGATTTTAGAACGTCAAAGGTCGTCGCAAGAGAATGGTTCGGCTTACACAATTGGAGGTTTCGCACGTACAATTACGGTCGGCAATCGCGCGTCGGTCAAACAAGTGACCGGATTTTCGCAGCGAGAAGTTTTCGTCCGATGCTTGATGCTGGCGATATTGCGTCGGCTTTGATTCCGGATGCGACGGTTCACTATCCGATATAGGATCCGCTAACAGTCTCAAACAGTTGCTAAGGTCGGCAACTGGTTATTTACTGACCAAAAAGGGAATGAAGTCGCCGATTTCAGGAAAGCCTTCCGACTGCAACTTTTTCTTGAGCCTTAGTTTCCCGACTCTTGCGCTTTGGTCCGAAATGCCCAACGTGGCTGCCATTTCCTTTCCCGTGAGATTCAGCAGCAGCAGCATGATGATCCTGATTTCGGCTTCCGATAGCAATACTTTGGATTGCTTGATGCGCGTAAAAAACAAAGGATAGATGTTCTTGAATTTGTCTTTGAAGACCAGCCAGTCGTCATCGGTCAGGATTTTTTGCTCGAGTAATTGCTGGAATCCGATGCTTTCGCGGGTTTCGGTATTGAGTAGTCGCAATTGGTCCTGCATTGCGTTGATGGTCCGGTTTTTTTCCGACAGGTCAAGAATGTAGTCTTTGAGTTCCTGTTCCCTGACTTTGACAAGGTGCCTGGAACTTTCCAATTCGAGTTCAAGGCTTTGTTTGCGGTATCGGATCCTGAGAAAATAGCGGTAGAAAACCAACAATGCCAGAAGCAACAGCGAAACCGAGACGATCGCCACGAGCCAAAGCCTGCTCTGGGAAAGCTGCTGCTCTTTTTGCAGGTTGGCAATGCGAAGGTTTTTGACCTCGGCTCCAAGTTCAGCCTGGTAAGCTGCGATCTTGTCCGATTGGTTGCTCAGCAATTGCTTGGTATTCAACTCAGTGTATATCTTGTAATATTTCAATGCCGAATCCTGCTCGTCGAAATGTTCGTGTATTTCGGCCAGCATTTTATAGGCGTCGTTGATCTGTACCCGATTGTTGGCCGCCATTCCCAAACGGATACTTTCCCTGATATTGGCAAGGGCCTCGGCCTTGAGGTTTTCCTGTTTGTAAATCTCGGCAAGGTTGTAATGGGTAGCGCCCATCCCGGCCTGGTAATTTTCCTTTCGGTAATTTTCCAGCGCCTGCAAATAGTAGCTTTTGGCAACGCCGGGTTTGTTCTGGCGCTTGTAGATCTGGCCCTGGTTGTTCAGGGCAATGGCAAGTTCCCGGTAATTGCTGTCCTTGCTGAAAATGGCGATCGCCTTGTCGTTGTGTTCTAGCGCCTTTTCGAATTTATCGCGCGCCTTGTAGATCAGGCCGCGGTTGGTATGCGTCAAGCCCAGAAGCTTGGACATGTCGTGTTTTTCGGCGAGGCGCCCTGATTCTTCGTAACACTCGAGGGCCACATCGGAATTTTCGAGGCTCCAATTCACGAGCCCCTGGTTGTTGAGGGCACGCGCCATTTCCTTTTCGTCACCGTTGCGCCTGGCGTTTTCGACCGATTGTTTGATGAACTGCAACGCGGTCTGGAAATCGCCTTTGTGCCAGGCTACGATAGCCTTGTCATTTAGGGCGACGCTTTGGTCGACTTCTTTATCGGTACGACTTGCCGTTGACGAACCGGAAACTTCGCGATCCTGCTCCCGGCACGAGATGACCATTGTGGCAATCGCCAAAAGAATCGGCGTCAGGCTGGTTTTCGGTCGGAATCTAAAAGTTGGCATGTACCGATGCAATTTCGGGCTAATTTACAAAAACGGGACTGCGGAAACCACCATCTGCCGTCGCGATTACCGCCGATCCTTATTCGACGACAAGCTTTCGCGAGGCTTTTTTTCCACTTGCCGTGCGAGCCTGGTAGAAATAGATACCGCTGGCCAAACCGGCTACGGAATACGAGATTTCAGATGGCCCTTGCGGCAGATTTCCGTTGTGAACCTGGCCAATGCGACGTCCGGTCGTATCGTAAAGCGTCACGTCGACGTTGGAGGCATACGGCAAATCGATCGGGATGGAAACGGTTCCCTTGGCCGGATTCGGATAGTTTTGTCCGAGCCAGTCCGCTTCGGGAGAAGACGTCACGGGATCGTCGGTTCCCAACATTTCAAAATCGGATGCGAAAAAATAAACGCCCTGAAAAACTGCGGCTTCACTCTCCAAAGTGCCCGGAATGAGCAGGCGCTGGCCGTCGATGACGAAATTTCCGGGATCGAATGGAGACAATTCCGGCCCGACAAGGCTTTCGTCAAGCATTTCTCCCGGAGTCACTTTGGAGACTTTTCCGGCATAGAACGATCCAGACGAATTGAAAAGGCGGTGCGGCATCGTCGTATCGTAATATTGGGAAAGCAGGTAAACTTCCTGACCGTCCGTAGTAATATCGCGGTAAAAATGCGCCAATGCGGTCTCACTCATCGACAGTTGGTTTCCCTGGGCGTCGAATCGGGTTACCAATATTTTGTTTTCCACGCCATAGATCACGCTGAATGCCGCTGTAACCAACTCTCCATTGTCCAGCGAAACCGTTTTGTACGATCTTACGTTGCGTCCATCCTGCTCCACGACAGCTTCCCATTGTTGGATCCCGGCGCCGTCGTATTTGCGCAACAGCATCTTTTCCTGCCCGGTATCGGGTGAACTCAGTGCGCCATTGGCAATGATGCTGCCGTCGGCCTGAGTGAAGATGCTGGCGAATGCCGAATTGTTTCCGGAGGCCGGCGTCGCGGAAAACCATTGCAGCACGCCATCGGGATCGTATTTGAGAAGGGCGGCGTCTACATTTTGGGAGAAAAAGCTGCCGGATCCAACCGCGCCCGATACGATGATGTTCCCATCGGCATCACTGGTGCCCGAATTGATTTCGTAAATGTTGTCAGCGGCATTTGCAGACGGCGTATGGGTCGTCCATTGTTCGAGTCCGGAGGCTGAGACTTTGATTGTCGTGAACACCGGTTGCTCGTCCGTCTCGGCAATTCGCGAAGCACCACTGAGATAACTGTTGCCCGAACCGTCGAGAAAGAAGGTGCCGAATCCAGGCGTGGCGACCGTCTTTTCGTATTCCCAAAGCAGGTTGCCTCCACCATCGTATTTTTTGAGCCGCACAGGATCCCCAAAACCGTACGGCATCAGGTAAACGATGGCATTGCCGTCTGGTGCTACCTGCAATTGTATGCCGTTGACATCATTCCCGTTTGCCGGATTGAACGCTTTTTGCCAGGCGACCGATCCGTCAGCTGCATATTTTTCGAGATAATAGTTCACGATGTACGATTCGCCTTCGATCTGTCCGAAACTCCCGGCGATAAAGACATTGCCGTCTTGTCCGGCCACAGATGAAAGCAGCCGCTTGTTGTTGCGCGATGTCCCGGAAAAGTTCGCGTTCCAGATGGGTTGCTGGTCGCCCGCTGCAAATGGGATTTTTGTCGTGCGGAAGACGTTTCCGAGCGCGGTGTAAGTGTAGGCAAGCGAAAAGGTAAGGTTCCCGCTTTGGTCGAGCGACAATCCGACGAGTCCGTTGAGGCTTTCGGTCGGGACGGCTTCGATGAGGAAATTCGTCTCGGTTACAATGGTTCCGTCAGGCTGGTACCGCAAAGTGGAGCACAGCATATTGTTGTTGTCGTCATACCCATATCCCGAAATCACCGGGCGTCCCGAATCGTCAAGCAGTAAGTAAGGCACTTTCGTGTCGGCGAGATTCGTGGTTTCGCTTATCCAGTTTTCGGTTCCGTCAAAATCGTACGAGATCAAAACCAATCCGTCTTCTATCCAGTCGCCCATATGGCGTCCCGAAACGTAAATCGCATCGGAGGTAATTTCCAACTGGTGCGCGCTCGTGTGATCGATCCCTGATTTGTGGACGGACAGCCATGATTGGTTCCCGTCCAAATCGTATTTGAGCGTGCCCATGGTCCCGGCTCCGGTGTCGAGCGTCCCGGTGACGTAGCAGTTCCCTTCAGTATCGAATTTGACATCGCTGGCCACCGCATTGGCGTTTACGGGTTCGCTGTCGGGATCGCCCGGATCGGATGGCACCTGGAAAGCATAATCTCTTCCCCAGAGTTTGTTGCCGTTGGCGTCGAGTTTTATGGTGTAATACGTCTGATAATAATCCGACGTTGACCCGAATCCCGTAACGGCGATGTTGCCCAAGGCGTCGACTGCGACCGCGGAAGGCTCGTTCCAGACGTTGTCCACGAGGTTGGTGTCGGCGAACGACCATTGCAGGGCGCCGTCCGCATCGTATTTCAAAACCATATAGCGAATGCTTGTCGTGGCGAATGTGATCCCTGCCACGATAATATTACCCGAGGCATCGACGGTTACCGCCATCGGAATATCGATTCCGTTGCCAATGCCTTCATAGTTCGACTGCCAGATCACGGTTCCTGTGGCGGCATCGAGTTTTTCGACATGGGCGTCCATGTTGGTGCCGTTCCAGTGCATGCCCACTGCGATCGGGTTGCCCGAGGCGTCGATGGCGATGGCCGTACCATATTCCACGGCGAAATCAACGACGGGTTTTCGGGTCGACCATGCGATCGTTCCGGCAGCATCGGTTTTTATCGTGACGAAATTTCCTTTGGGATTCTCGGCGTCGGCGCTGATTCCGGTCGTATAGACATTGCCTGAAGCGTCGGCCACGCTTTTCATGGGAATATTCAAGCCTTGGTAATCGGATGAATTGAAACCGTAATCCGCATCGGAAGCCCGGCGTTGCGGTTCGTTGGCATTCGCCTGCACCCGACTCCCGTAAAACGGCGTCTGGGACAATCGTGCGCGCGACAGATTCTCAGGAGGTGTTTTTTGTTCTTGGATCTTCGATAAAAGTCCCATCGTACGCGAATGCGATATACCGTGGAAGGACTCGACAGGCTGTTGTTGTGCGCACAATTGCGAGGTGGTGACCAGCAAAAAGGCTAGGCGTAGTAGTTTCGTTTTCATGCTTGGAAATTTTGGTTGATGTCGGTCAAACCCACTTAGCCGGGTTGACATAGGCTACCAAATTTAACGCAAAGCCGCTTCCACAGCCAGAAATTCATGTTGACAAATGCGTTGACATGTAACAAAAATGGTCGCCTTAACCTGGATGATTGAAGCGGAATCGAAGCGGATCGATTTCCGATACGACCGAGTACACAAAAAGCCGGGATCGACCTTGCGTTATTTCTTTTGTTAGGGATTGTGACGAGATGGAAAACGATTGCCCGATAGTTAAGATATGCTGAAGACGGGTTAGTCTTTTTTGACTACGAAACCATTCTCCTTTAACGCTTCCAGAATTTTGATGAGTACTTCGGAACGCACGCGGCCATTGCTGATTTTGTCGTCCGTTTCTACCCAATAGCGCACATTGAGTTGAGGAGCCGTCCCGACGATGCCCGAAATGACGACGATATTCTCGCGTCCGTCGGTCACTGAGATGTCCTGCTTGAGCAGTTCTTTCACCAGGCTGATCGCTTTGCGATAATCGGAACCGAATTCGAGGCCGACAGTGAAATCCTGTAGTAAAAATCCGCCTCGGTTGTAGTTGATCAGCGTGCTTTTGATCAGCAGCGCATTGGGGATGAAAATGTCTTTTCCGTCGCTGATGATTTGCGTATCGCGAAGGTTCAGCGCCAGGACTTTGCCTTTTACGCCGTTGCTTTCGATGATATCCCCAACGCTGAACGGCCGCTTGAAGGCCAACAGGATTCCGGCGAGGAAATTTTCCCCGATATCCTTTAATGCGAACCCGATGACGAAAGCCGAAATTCCGGCTCCGGCAAGCAAACTGCTCGCCATCGTGGTCAGCCCGATGATTCGGAACATCAGGAAAACACCCACGATCAGCAAAACCGCTTTTACCAGATTGGCGATGAAGGTGGCCAGTAACGGGTCGTGCATGCGGCTTTTTAGCCGTCTGTCCGTAAAAGTGCGTACGCGCGTCGCAATCAGCCACACGATGACGATTACGATGATCGCAAGCAAAAATTTTGGCGTGATGTCTACGATTTGCTTGTAATAACCTTCTAGGTTCCGGATAAGGTCGTGAAAGAATTCGTTCATGTTAAACTAAATTATCGGGGCATAATGCGATCCGATAAAGTTAACCATGCGGAATATGCTGCGTTTTACAATATTTGCCCACAGAATTATAAGGTTTGCAAATCAGCATCGCATCGTCTTACACGATTTTCCCGGCGATGGAGCGATCCTACTCTCGTCGTTTTGTCGGGAAAAACTTCCATCTTATTTACAGATACGTGCCGAACCGTTCAAAATGGCAAGTGTATCCGTTGGGATGTTTTACAAGATAATCCTGGTGCTCCGGCTCGGCGGGCCAAAATGTCGAATAGGGCTCGAGCGTAGTCACGACTGGATTGTCCCAACGCCCGGACTCGTTTACGATTTCGATGATTTCCTTGGCGTCGGCCTTTTCCTGCTCGTCCTGGATGAAAATCGTCGAACGGTAGCTCGATCCCAGATCGTTTCCCTGACGGTCTACGGTCGTTGGGTCGTGCACGCGGAAAAAATAGTCGAGGATTTCCTTGAATGAGGTTTTGTTGGCGTCATACGTGATCTCGATTCCTTCGGCATGACCGGGATGGTTGCGATACGTAGGATGTTCGTTTTGGCCGCCGATGTATCCGACTTCTGTGTCGATGATGCCGGGACGCAATCGGAACAGGTCTTCCATTCCCCAGAAACAGCCGCCGGCTATATAGGCTTTTTTTTGATTTTCCATAGTTGAATTTAATTGTGACGACTTCGTTACCGACGCCGTTCGTATTATTTCATTGTTTTTTCGAGCGACAGGGCGTTGATGCAGTAACGCAGTCCGCTGGGTTCGGGTCCGTCAGGGAAAACGTGTCCCAAGTGTGCCTCGCAAACATTGCAGAGTGCTTCGATCCTCACCATTCCGTAGCTCACATCCTTGTGGTAGGCTACGTTATTTACCGAAACCGGCTGGGTAAACGATGGCCAGCCCGTGCCGCTTTGGAATTTTTCTCCCGAATCGAAAAGGGGAGTGCCGCAACATACGCAACTGTATTGTCCGGGTTCAAATAAATTGCACATTTCCGAACTATGGGCGCGCTCGGTTCCTTTTTGACGGGTCACCACGTAAACGTCAGGGTCGAGTTGAGCCTTCCATTCTTCTTCGGATTTGCGCACTGTTTTGGGCGGTTCGGGATTGGCGTGAGAGGCAAATTTGATGATATCGTTCCAGTTTAGCATACGATGGGTTGTTTAAGTTGACATTCTAAAAATCCTGTTTGGCGTGCTTTCCGAATCGTTGGCGCAACAGGGCGAGTTTCGGGCTGATATGCGTCTGGCAAAACGGGGCGGTTTTATTTTTTGAATAGTAATGCAGTTGCGTTTCCTTATTTAATTTGAACTCCTTGAACTGAAGTGCTTCGGTAATGTAATCAACGCCGTTGGCCTGAGAGAGGCGGGCAATATGGCGCCTTATCGCTTCGGCATCTTTTTCGTCGAACCAGTAAACAGCCGACCTGTATTTTTGCCTCATGCTATGCCGGCTTGCGCTGCTGTGCGTCATCAGATGGATTTCAATCAATATTTCGATTGGGATTTCGTCGGTGAAAGTAACGATGACGGCTTCCGAAAGCGCTTCGTTCGGAGGGCAGGACGCGATCCAACCCTGACGTACCTCGACCACGCCTTTGAGCGACTCGAAAACAGCTTCGGTGCACCAATGGCAGCCTCCGCCAAAGCCAATGCGATTCTTATTTTCCGATGGAAACATTTAATGCGATCTGAGCGTATCCGTATCGTCGTTGCGATAACTTTTACTACCCTTAAAGGTAGTCAATCGAAATGAAAGATTTGTGGACTGCAAAGCAGATTGTTCAGAGCCGCTCCATGTTTTTTAATGTGTTGGCGAGATCTTTCTCAAGTTTGGAAAGCGCGGAAGTCTTACCCGTTACCAGCGAAGTCCCGTAAAGTGTGATGGGCGGCATCGGTTTTTCTTTTTTCGATCGGGGCGCAATCGTCCATGCTCTTACAAAATCGAGCCTCAGGTTGGCTTCCCTGGCTTTTTCGATCAGCGTATCATCGAGCGTAGCCAAACTTTCCATCGCTTTTTCCAGCCGCGCGGCGTGATGCTTCAATTGTTTTTTGTCCATCTGCAAAAATACGCAAAACCATTGAATTTTTATTATTAGGATGTTGCGTTAATTAACGTGTGTTGAACTATCGTATGGCGTATCTTTAGGCATCCTAAGTTAATAGGATTGGGTGTGTGAAAGCCGAGGTAATCGTAGTGCCTCGGCTTTTTACACGTAAAGTCCGGACGAAAAGCGCAACGTTATGGCGATAACGAAGATGAACAACGCAACAACCCGTTTTTTTCTGGCACTGCCTGCGATCGTTTTTATCGGAAGCGAAGCCATCCGGACGTTCGTACGCCCCGTCTACGGAAAATCGCAATATGGCTGGGCAAGCGACATTCTGGGCTGGTTGCCAAATTTCCTGGCTGCTTTCGGATGCATGACGTTCGGATTGGCCTTCGTATTGCTGATGCGTGCCGCCACCACTATCGAAATTAGGCCCGGCAGGAAGTTGTTGCTGCTTGGTGCCGTCGCTGCCGTGACCCTTGCCGGTTTGATCCTGCACGAAATCTTCCAGACGGGAACAGGGCTTCATTACGACCCGAACGACATTATGGCCACCGTTGCGGGAGTGATTTGTGGAGCGGCTTTGTATATGTTGGTGCTGCGCAGGCCGGATTCGCGATCTATGACCACATCCTCACGAAACCTGTGATGTAGTGATGTAGTGATGTCGTATTTGTGACGGTATCGGTACTACAAATTTAGCGCAACGCGGAATGCGCTGGGCAAGCCGCCCAACTTCGGTTGATCTGGCCACCTTTGACATCTATTCCGGAAATCCGCGCCAAGCAGTTAACGATTGCCCTTCATCTC
This sequence comes from Flavobacterium selenitireducens, assembly GCF_014748335.1. GTDB lineage: Bacteria > Bacteroidota > Bacteroidia > Flavobacteriales > Flavobacteriaceae > Flavobacterium > Flavobacterium selenitireducens. The sequence goes on along the minus strand of NZ_JAAVIY010000001.1, from coordinate 455,464 downwards.
ATTTAAATTTAGGCCGGCCTGTCCAATTGGAAAGCACGAACAACCGTCTTTCGCCCAGTTCAGGGCACCGCATCCGAAACATCGTTCAACTGCAAACTATACAAAATGAAAACGAATAAAAATTTAATATTGGGCCTCGCGTTTATCGCCATAGGTTCCTTTTTTGCGATCGACGCCAATGCCCAGCATTCAGGTGTTACCATGACCGATCGTCAACGTCACGACGTCAATTTCCCCGGACACGAAGCCATACTGGCCCGGATCGACTTTGAACCCGGCACTCATTTCGGGATGCATTCCCGTCTTGGAGAAGAGATCATCTGTGTGATAGAAGGAACGCTCGAATACGAGATCGAAAGCGGGCAACCGGTTACGCTCAAAGCCGCGGAAGTGCTCTTGTACCCGCCGGGAAAAATTACTCAAAACACGGGAAAAGTCAAAGCCGCCGAGCTCGCGACTTATTTGGTAAAGAAAGACAAGCCGTTGCTTGTCATGAAAAAGTAAACACGATTATTAATTCAAATACTCTTTAAGATGGAAACGCAACATGCAAAGGTGTCATACATCGCATCTACTCACACGACAGGCGGACGAATTGGCGAATCGCGCAGTTCTGACGGACAACTCGACATCAGACTTTCCTCGCCTGGTTCCAACCGCGAAGGAACCAATCCCGAACAATTGTTCGCATCGGGTTGGTCGGCTTGTTTCATCGGCGCTTTGGGAAAGGCGGCGAGCAACTTCAACACTAAACTTCCGGAAGGACATTACGTCGATGCGGAAATCGACCTTGTGCAAGGCCAGGACGGCTATTCGCTCGAGGCACGGCTCAACATCAGCTTGCCTGGAATCGAACCCGACGTAGCCCGGCAAATGATCGACATGGCTCAGGACACCTGTCCGTATTCAAAAGCAGTCAAGGGCAATGTGAAAACCGTTTACAATTTGATCTGAAAAATGGCCCTGATTCGTCGGGGCCTATTTTTTCAATGATTATTGCAGACCGCACTCAAGTCAACGCCAGTCCCTGACGATCTTTCCGAGCGTCCTCAAACCGGTTTCCACAGTTTCGCTCCAGCCCATTCCGTAACTCAGCCGTATACAATTGTGATATTGGTCCTGCAACGTGAACATGCGTCCGGGCGCGATACAGATGCGGTGTCTGAGCGCCTCTTCGTATAATCCAAGACCGTCAACCTTTTCGTTGAGCTCCAGCCAAAGGATAAAACCGCCCTGAGGCCTGGTCACTTTGGTGTCGGGAGGGAAATATTCGGCTATCGCGCGCAGGAAATGAAGGCTGTTGGCGTGCAATACCGATCGCAGCTTTCGCAAATGGCTTTCGTAACGCCCGCTGTCTAGAAAACTTGCAATGGCTTCCTGTTGAAGCGTAGGTGTGGCGATCGTCTGGTAACTTTTGGCCTTGATGATCTTTTCCTTGTATTTGCCGGGCGCGACCCATCCGATGCGGTAGCCGGCCGCCAAGGTCTTGGAAAACGATCCGCACCAGAGCACATTGCCCGTGCGGTCGAACGACTTGCACGACTTTGGGCGATGGCTCCCGAAATACACATCCCCGTAAGGATCGTCCTCGACGAGTGGGACGCCGTAGAAATCGAGCAATTCCACAACGGTTTTTTTGTGGGAATCGGGCATGCAGCTGCCCAGCGGATTGCTGAAATTGCTCACTAGCAGACACACTTGGATGCGGCCTTCCTTAAGGTGATTTTCGAGCGCGACGGTATCGATTCCGGTATCGGCACAGGTCGGAAGTTCCAGGACGTTAAGGCCAAGTCCCTGCGCCAGCTGTAAAATCCCGAAATACACCGGGCTTTCCACGGCAATCGTATCGCCCCGTTTGACAAGCGCGCTGAGACAATAGGTCAACGCACCCATAGCACCCGGAGTGATCACGATATCGTCTTCGTTGAGATTGCCGCCCCAGGTGTAGGCGTAGCGCGCGATCTGTCGCCTGAGTTTTGGATTTCCTTCGACGATTTCATAGGAAGTACCGCTATCCTCGAGAGAACGCATCGCCTGGGTCATGGCCTTGTTGAGTTTGGCCACCGGAAGAAGTTCCATGGCCGGGACGCTCAACGAAAGCGCCAAATTTTCTTTTCGCCCAATTTGGGAATACACCCGGCTTATCACGTCTTCGGTGAGGTTTGGGCTCGCCGTTTGAGCGGGCCGGCTCGGTGTGACAGGGTCGGGAAATCCTTTTGGCGAGTAGGTGACGAAATAACCCGATTTGGGTTTGCTCCTGATGAGTGATTTCGACTCGAGCAGATAATAGGCCTGGAGCACGGTACTGATGCTCACGCCGTGTTCCGAACTTATGGTGCGAACCGAAGGCAATTTGTCTCCGAGCATGAGCACGCCATCCGCGATCTTTTTTTCGAGGTTGTTGGCTATGTTGCGGTAAATAAAGTCTTCGGACGGTTGGAACATAAGCAATCTGTATCGGTCAAAAATATAAAAATTGTATCTGTATTGGTTGCTTCCGATTTTTGAAATTTGTAAAAAAAAGCGTCATGAAACAAAATCCGAAAGCGTTGCTGGCCCTGGTAGCGGTCTGCCTGATCTGGGGAACTACTTATTACGCGCTCCGCATTGGAGTGGCGGGCTTTCCGGCATTTTTGTTTTCGGGCATCCGACAGGTAAGCGCAGGATTATTGCTAGTACTTTTTCTGGCAGCGACCCGCCGGCTCACGAAACTGACGTGGGCCGACATAGGCAAACAGGCCATTCCGGGCGTGCTGATGATCACGATTGGGAACGGCGTGATCGGTTGGGCCGAAATCTACATCCCCAGCGGACTGGCGGCGCTTATCGTAGCGATAATGCCCGTTTATGTCACGCTGATCAACCTGTTCCTGGACAAAGGCACAAAACCTAACCTGCTGGCCATTTCCGGAATTCTTGTGGGCGCGGGCGGCATAGCGTTGATTTTTCGCGACAATCTCAGCGACCTTTCCAATCCCAATTACTTCTGGGGCGTCATCGCTTCGTTCCTTGCCTGCCTTTCGTGGGCAGTGGGAAGCGTCTACATGAAGCGCAACAAATTTTCCACTCCGGCTCTTACCAACGCCGCATTGCAATTTACCTCGGGCGGAATTTTGCTGATGCTGCTGTCGCTTATTTTTGACGATTACGCAACGCTGTCCGAAGTGACGGTCGAAAGTTTGTGGAGCCTTGCCTATCTGACGTTGTTCGGATCGATCGTAGCGTATCTTTGTTTCTTATACGCACTGGAAAAATTGCCGCTGATGCTGGTTTCGACCTATGCTTACGTGAATCCGGTAATTGCGATCGTGTTGGGATGGGCGCTGTTGTCCGAAAAGATCACGCCGATTACCCTAACCGCGTTGTCGGCGACATTGGCCGGAGTGTGGCTCGTGAACCGCGGCACCCAAAAAGCGAAACAAGATGAAAAATGACATTAAATTGATTCCGTTCCGGGCTGATCTCGCCGAACATTTCAAACAACTCAACCTTTCCTGGATCAGCACGCTCTTTGAAGTTGAGGAATCCGACAGGCTACTGCTCGACGATCCTCAGCGCAACATCATCGACAAAGGCGGAGCTGTTTTTTTCTGGAGTCTGATGGCGTCATCGCGGGAACCTTTGCGCTCCACAAGACGGGAGAACGGGAATACGAACTCTCCAAAATGGCCGTCGCGGAGACGATGCGTGGAAAAGGTCTGGGCAAAAGGATGTGCAGCCTGGCTTTAGAGGAAGCATGCCGGAGAAATGCCAGCCGTATCATCCTTTATTCAAGCCGGTCTCTTGAGAATGCGATCCATATCTACAGGGAGACAGGATTTGTGGAGATTCCATTGGAGCCTGGCATTTACAACAGGGCCAATATTAAAATGGAGCTGGAAATCCGGTGAGTGTCGTTACAGCAAAACCAACGTGATTTCGTCGTTCCCAACCCGGATCACGCCTACGATGTCTTTGCGCAGCATATTTTTTATCGACTTCATGACGAAGGGGCTAATTTTCTTAACGGGCTCAGGGAAAGCCACGCGTATGAACACCGTCTTGCTTTTGAGAGCGTCGGCTATTTCTTCCTGGTTCAGGATTAGATTATCGGATTCAGTTTTGCGGCCTTGCTTTACGAACATCCTTTTGAGATGGGCCACCAGTTCGGAGTGAAACGGAATTTTACAATCGCATTTCACCTCAATGGAAGTGGAATCGTTCATGACAATAGATTTTGGGGAATTACAAGTTACGTTATCTTTTAAACCGACGTCTTACATGATTTACAGCTATTTGCCATTTTCCTCAATTTATTTTCGGATAGTCATAAGCCAACGTTAAACTCTATGCGACAGATTTGGATTTTGGGTAATTTCAAGTGTTCAGATTGGACAATAATTCAAATCAGCAATAGTATGGCAGCAATAAAGAACATTATCGCCGGGTTAGGCGGCGCGATCGCACTGAATCTTCTTCATGAGTCGCTCAAGCACAAAAAAGGAACACCGCGCATCGACCTCTTAGGGGAAGAAGCGTTACAAAAAGGCTTAGAGCCGATAGGGCAGGAGATCGAAAACGAAGATACGCTGTATGCCGCAACTCTTGGTGCGGATATCGTAAGCAACACAATGTACTATGCCACGATTGGGGCGGGCGGCACCGCTAACATATGGCCACGCGCGATCGCATTAGGGCTTACGGCGGGAATCGGGGCGGTAAAGTTGCCGGAGCCGATGGGGCTCGACGATGCGCCGGTAGCCGGTTCTACCCAAAAGCAGGTGATGACCGTAGGGTATTATGTGTTCGGTGCGCTCGTCACGGCGGCCTTGCTCAAGGCGATGAAGGCATAAGGGCGTCAAAAACAAAAGCCGGGTATGTACCCGGTTTTTTTATGGTTTGTCGGTTCGGAAGAATTCGTCTGTGGAAGTAGGGCCCGGTCCATCTGATTTTCGGACCACCGTCATTTCGCCATTGAGCTCGAGCACCACCGCTTTGACCCGGTCGATGCGGTTGATGCGATACTTCCTGATTTCGGCTATGATTTCACTTTCGGTAATGTATTCACGCTCCATCGTCTCCCGAAGAAATCGGCCTTCGTAATAAAGCAGCGAAGGTTCCGAATTGATTACTTTTTCGAGTTTGGAAGAACGCGTTGCCATCCACGCAAGTGTGAACTGAAGAGCAATTATTACGATCAGCGCCGTCGAACCTTCTGCGAGTGTTACCTTACCCAGGATCATTGAGGAAAGTGTGGATCCCATGGAGACCGAAACCACAAAGTCAAATGCGTTGAGTTTGGAAAGCGTCCGTTTGCCGGATATGCGGATGAACAAAAACAGCGAAACAAAGGCAATGGCGGTGCAGGCTGCGGTGTGATGGACGGTGTCCCAGTCGTCGAGTAACCAATCGGAAATCATCATAAATTTTCTAGTTAATGTAATGGCTTTTTCCAGTTCGTCCTTTACACAATTCCAACAAAGCGAATTAAAATGAAATCGTCAAATCTTTGTTTGGAATCCTGTAACAAACGAGGCGTCGGATTGAGGCAAATTTGAATTGTAACCGACGCAATGCGTCCAAATCCAATATAATATGATTCAAGACCGTACTCTTCCAAAAGCGATTTCGATGCTCAGTTTGGCACTGTTGTTCGCTTGTAACAAAAACCCGAAAGAAGCCGACGCGCCCCAACAGCAGCAAGCCGATAGCATCCAAAAAGAAAATACCGATACCACAAAATCACTAAAACCGACAGGTGACGCTCCGGACTGGGGCCCGACAATTAAAGATGAGATGGCGGTCGTGATCGAAAAGCTCGGCGCGTTGGGCGGAAAGCCAATCGAAACGCTTTCGGCCCAGGAAGCCCGTAAACAGCCGACGCCAACCGACGCGGTAAAGGCCGTCATGGCCGATCACAACATGACGCCGCCGACGCCTACCTGCGACACCATCGGCAAGGCAATTCCGGTGAGTGGCGGCCAAACGCACGTCCGTATTTATACGCCAAAAGGAGGACAGGCTCCCTATCCGGTCATCGTGTATTACCACGGGGGCGGGTTCGTGATTGCCGATATCGAAGTTTACAATGCCGGGGCCCAGGGCTTGTGCGAACAAACGAAAAGTATTGTCGTTTCTGTGGAATATCCGAAAGGGCCCGAGAAAAAATTCCCGGCGGCCCACCAAACCGCCTTTGACGCCTACCGATGGGTATTGTCGAACGCTGCATCTTTCAAAGGCGATCCTAAGAAAGTAGCCGTTGCCGGTGAAAGCGCAGGCGGAAACCTGGCGTGCAATGTGAGCATTATGGCGAGAGACAAGAAAGTCCAAATGCCGCTTTACCAAGTGTTGGTTTACCCGGTTGCCAACAACGACATGAACTCCGAGAGTTACGTAAAATATGCCAACGCCAAACCGCTGAATAAGGCGATGATGGCATGGTTCGTAAAAAATGCGTTGCCGTCGGTCGCGACAGCCGCCGATCCAAGGATTAACCTGGTAAAAGCCAATCTTTCCGGTTTGCCGCCTACGTTGATCATCGGTGCGGAAATCGATCCGCTGGCAAGCGAAGGCAAATTGCTTTCCGACAAGCTCAATGATGCGAAAGTGGAAACAACCTACAAACTATACGATGGCGTGACCCATGAATTTTTCGGGATGGCCGCCGTGGTGCCTCAGGCTGCCGACGCCCAGAAACTTGCTGCCGACAAGCTCAAATCGGCTTTCGGTATGTAATGGGTAAGCCGACCTGAAGACATGAAACAAAAAAGGTGGATCCTGTTGGAATCCACCTTTTTTTTGGCCGGAAGTTTGGGGCGGCTTAAACTTTATTATTTTTGCTTATCGGAAACGAATTGCTAAGCTTCCGAAACAAACAATGCTCCACCGGAAACCGTCACCAGTTATGTCACTACCTGGGCGTTAACGAGGGAATCCGGTGAAACGCATTGTGAGAAACAAAGCAATAATCAATCGGTTTTGAGGTAAGCGAGCAACGTCGCCTTATAACTTCGGTAGTGCGACAGATGTTGTTCGGCCGTAATTTTGAACTCCCGGAACGCGTTGAAAAAATGGGTTTCGCATTGCACGTCTTCACATTCCATCATACCTTCGAAACGGTTCGAGAACTTCAGGAATTCCTGCCTGATCGATTTCGTGTCTTCCTCGATCGACCGAATGCGTCCTAAATGCGTTTGTTGTTCCGCAATCTTATCGGAGTCGGTAAAAGCCGAAAGCAAATCACCGTAGAACGACAATTCGACGAACATTGTCTCGATTTCATCCTTCCAGCGGTCCATATCGGTCAGGATATATCGGATCGGGATGTCTTCATTCGGAAATTTAGGTTGTATCCCGGTCATGCTTCTACGTCGTTTGGTTGTTCTACGTTTACTATGCTGATATCGTGCGTTCCCGATGGAAACATCCAGGAAACCTTGTCGCCCATGGCGTATCCGAAAAGCGCCATTCCCATCGGGGCCAGCAACGACAGCTTTTTTTGAGCGATGTCGCTGTGGGAAGGCAACACGATCTGGAAGGTTTGCTCGCCGTTGAACGTCGACCGTATCGTGACGATCGAATTCAACCGGACGATATCGACCGGCATGTTTGCGTCTTCAAAAGTCTCGGCCGTTTCGAGCTCTCGCGCCAGAGTACCCACAGAGGAGCGCCTTACGACATCGCCCATTTCCATTTTGGTGGCGAGCAGGCGTTTGACGATTTCGACTTCGTGCTTTTCAGCGATAAGTTTTCCGTATTTCATTTCAGATAATTTATGGGAAAATCCCTCTTTGCAAATAGGCGGTCTCTATGCGTTGGATCGCCAGGATGTAAGCTGCTGTTCGCCAGTCAATCTGCTTTTCGAGCGTGATTTGGTGAACCTTGGCGAAGGCTTCCGAGAGTTTTTTCTCGATTTTGACAAGCACTTCTTCCATCGACCAGATCTCACCGTTGCGGTTCTGCAGCCATTCGTAATAACTTCCGATCACACCTCCTGAGTTACACAGGATATCGGGAATGATCACTACGCCTTTTTCAAGCAGGATTTTTTCTCCGGCGCTGTCGGTGGGGCCATTGGCACCTTCGGCAATGACTTTTGCCTTTACCGAAGCAGCGTTCGCGGCAGTAATCTGGTTGCCCAGGGCCGCAGGGATGATAAAATCACAATCGAGCGTAAAGAAGTCAGCTGCCGGGATTTCCATGGCGCTTCCGAAGCCTTGTACCGAATTCATCCGCGGTTTGGAGTGAGCCGATAATTTTTCAACATCGATACCATCTTTGCTGTAAATCGTCGCATGGGCATCCTGTACCGATATCAATCTGGCTCCTTCTTTAGTCAGGAAATGGGAAGCCCAATAGCCTACGTTTCCGAAGCCTTGAACGATAAAAGTTTTTCCCGATATCGCTTCGCCCAAGTTGGCGTAATACAACTTCAAGGAAAGGTAAACGCCATAACCCGTAGCCCTGTCGCGACCGGCCAAACCACCGGTGCCAATGGGTTTTCCTGTCACGACGTGCTTGTTGTTGGCGCGCACGGAAGGCGCTTTGGTAGACATGTACGTGTCGGCGATCCAGGCCATCGTTTGTTCGTTCGTATTCACATCAGGGGCGGGGATATCGTATTCGGGCCCGATGTTTTCGCCAAGCGCGAACGTGAAACGGCGTGTGATGCGTTCGAGTTCCCCGTCCGAGTAATCGCGCGGGTCGATCTGTATGCCGCCTTTTGCACCTCCATAGGGAAGCCCGGCAAGAGAGGTTTTCCAGGTCATCCACATCGCGAGTGCCTTTGCATCGTTGATGTCCATTGACGGATGATATCGCAAGCCGCCTTTGTAAGGACCCAAGATATTGTTGTGCTGGACGCGGTATCCTTTAAAAATTCGGATCTCGCCATTGTCCATCTTCACAGGGAAGTGTACGATGATTTCGTTGTTGGTCAGCGAGAGGATGCGTTTGATGTCTGGGTTGAGCTGGATGGCGTCGGCCGTCGAATTGAACTGGTCGAGTACGGTTTCGTACATGCTTTTCTTTGGTGCCTCCATAGTGGGGATCAGGTTATTCATAATGTTCGCAGAAGGTTTTATTGTTTTGTGTCCATGCGCAACGCCCCAAATTCCTGCAGTTGCAACAAATGCCGGAAATTTGTGGTCGGGCGAAAGGAAGTGATAATTCGGTTTCGTTCGATTGGGACGAAAGAGAAGGGCGTATTGTAACCGCCGGGAGCGGCATCCGCTTTAAGCAAAAATTCATGTCGTAATTAAATGTGCCGTGCGAAAGTCAACATGCGTGCCAACTCTGCGTAATATTTCTAACCGACTGACAGACAGCGCGCAAGTTAATTATGATTGCTGTTTTGAATTCGGTAGTGAGGAGATTTTACCCGGTATTCGGGGCATTTTTACTCAGGATAATTTGATGCGCAACGTCTTCCGGTCGATCTGTAGAATCTCTGCAGCTTTGGTCTTATTGTTGCCGACTGCCGCCAAAACCTTCCTGATGTGCGCCACTTCGGCATCGCGCAACGAAAGCAGCACTCCGTCTTCGCAACTGGGTCGACCCGCGTCGGTCAAAGCCGAAGGAATGTCCTTAACCTCGATTGTGGCGTCGCTCAAAATGATGAGGCGCTGCAACAAGTTTTCGAGTTCGCGCACATTGCCCGGCCAGTGATAGGCTTTAAGCGCCTGCATCGCCTTGTCGGAAATGGCGATTTCCGGTTTGCCGTATTCCGATCCGTACTTGGAGAGAAACAATTGGGACAGAGGAGCAATGTCCTGTTTGCGATGCCGAAGCGCGACACTGTCGATGGTCACGACATTGAGCCGGTAATACAAGTCTTCCCGGAACAGCCCTTTGCTTACCAAATCTGGGATATCGGCATTTGTGGCGGAGATGATCCTTAAGTTTATTTTTTGTGGATGGTGGGCGCCTACTTTCCGGATTTCCTTGTCCTGGAGCACGCGTAACAGGCGGGTTTGTGCGCCCAATGGCAACGTGCCGATCTCGTCAAGGAAGATGGTTCCGGAATCGGCGGCTTCGAACAGCCCCATCTTCGTTTCGTTCGCGCCTGAGAATGCACCTTTGACATGCCCGAACAGCTCGGATTCGATGAGGTTTTCGGGCAACGCGCCGCAGTTTACGGCCACGAACGGCATTTTGGAAAACGCACCTCCGTAATGGATGGCCCGCGCAATGAGTTCCTTTCCGGTCCCGCTTTCGCCTTTTATGAGCACGGTGGCGCGGTTGTCCTTGACCCGTTCGATGGTGTCGATGAGTTGGTGGAAGTTGGGCGAGCTGCCCACCATTCCGGAATACTGCATTACCTGCACTTTTGACTCCGCCGATTTCGCCTCGAGCGTTTTGCGTTGTGTCGGCAGCGCGGTTTGTATCGCTTTCCTGAGCTCATCTGACGTGAACGGCTTGATCAGGTATTCCTGGGCGCCGAGCTTGGTGGACTGTACGGCCGAGTCGATCGTAGGAAAACCGGTAATGACAAGCGTGGGCGTTTCCGGAAAATGCTCTTTGGCGTGAAGCAGCAGTTCGAGTCCGCTTTTTTCGGGCATCTGCAAATCGGTAATCAAAAGATCGATGGGACTTTCCTGCAAAACGGCGTAGGCTTCCTCTACCGAAGAAGCTTTGTAGGTGTGGAAATCAAGCGCCTTCAAATTGCGGTGCAACAACTCGAGCATGTCGTAATTGTCGTCGACTATCAGGATATTTTCTTTTTTAAGTGGCATGGGTTTCAGATTGTGGGAAGCCGGATTTCAAAGATAGCGCCCGATGGGACATTATCGGCTATGGAAATACTTCCCTTGTGTGACTTTAAAATGCCGTGTACGACGCTCAAACCAAGACCTGTGCCTTCACCTATGGGTTTGGTCGTGTAAAACGGCTCGAAGATGCGCGGCTTTTGTTCAGGCGGAATGCCGGGACCGCAATCGGAAATTTTGATAAGCACGTTCCCTTGCTCATTTACGACGTCGATAGAGATGGTAGCCTGGGTGGGAGAGGCGTAAATCGCATTTATCAGGATGTTGAACAACACTTGAGTGAATTGTATGCTGTCGATCGTCGACTTGATCGCGGCGTCGGGAGCGTTGAAGGCATAGCGCAATTGCTTTTTCTTGAAGTTCGGACCGAGTAGTGCCAGGGCTTCGAGTATTACCGGCGTTATCTCAAGCTGTTCAAGGCGTTGGGGCATTTCGCAGGAAAAGAACATCATTTTCTTGACGATTTCACGCGAGTGTATGGCTGCGTTGATGATCTTGAGCAAATCCTGGTCGATCTGATGGTTTTTGTTCTGTTTCTGGATGAGTTCCGCAAAGCCGAGGATGTTGCCCAAAGGCGTGTTGAGCTCGTGTGCGATTCCGGCCGCGATTTCCCCTAGGATGGTCAGGCGGTCGGCCCTTTCGATGCTGCGTTGCATCTGCAGTTGTTTTTCGGCGCTGTCGATTTTGTCGAAAAAACCGCTGATTTCACTGGCTACCTTTTGAAGCAGTTGGTGTTCTTCCTCAAGGAAATCGTCCGCATCGTATTGAGGCGCAGGATAGTGCACGCGAATAAGGCCCTGTCTTTCGTCCGGCAGCTCTATCTTTGCCGATTGGCTGACACTGCGAACAGGGAGATCATCCGTTGCGATGGAGTGCGACAGGACGTCGAGTTCCACGATGGCGTCGGCGGCGTGCAGATAGGCATTTTTTACGATCTGGCAAATATCGGCTAACGTCCTTGCCGGAGAATCGTCGTGCAACAAAATGATCGATGTGATATCGTAAAGGCACGTAAGTTCCTTGACCCGTTCGCGCAATTTTTCTTCGATGGTTATCGCAGCCATGAGATCAGGTTAAAGGTTTTACATCGTGTCCCGCATTCCTCGAAGCCAGCGAAAGCACTACCGAAATAACCAGTACCGACATCAGGAACAGCAACGAATGCGTGGTTTGCACGTGATAGAACGGAGCGACGATCATCTTGATCCCGATAAAGGCCAGGATCACCGCAAGGCCGTATTTGAGTTTGCTGAACAAATGCACGGAATTGGCCAGCAGGAAATAGAGCGAACGCAATCCGAGTATCGCAAAAATATTCGACGTGTATAAGATGAACGGGTCGTCTGGCGCGATGGCAAAGATCGCCGGAATGGAATCGATGGCGAAAAGCAGGTCCGTAAATTCGATCACGGCTACCACGAGCAGAAAACGGGTCGCGTATTTTTTCCCGTTCCTGAACGTAAAGAATTTTGCCCCATCGTATTCGTCGCTGATGCGGAAGATCTTTCGCATGAGCAATACCGGTGCGGAATGCCCGAAATCTTTTTGGTCTTCGTGTTTGCTGAACCAGGATTTTGCCCCGGCGTAGATCAGGAAGAATCCGAAAACGGTCAGCACAAGGTTGATCTTTACGGATTTACCGAAGATTTCCATTGCCGGAAGATACGTGACCTGGATCAGTCCGATGCCGACGAAAATGAAGATCGCCCTTAGGATGATGGCTCCGAGAATGCCCCAGAACAGGGCTTTGTGCTGGAATTCCTTTGGAAGTTTGAAATAATTGAAAATCAGGATGAAGATAAACAGGTTGTCTACCGAGAGCGTTTTTTCGATCCAGTATGCCGACTGGAACTGGCTGAATTTTTCCAAACCGGCTACGTGGTAGATCAATCCGCTGAACAACATGGCCAACCCTATCCATACGATCGACCATATCAGGGCCGATTTGTTGGTTACGGGTTTGCTTGTCTTGTGAAACACGCCCAGATCGAGCAATAGCAAACCAAGCACTGAAACGGTAAAAAACAATAACAGGGCCGGGTGGTCATTTAGTTGGTACATTCCTTGAGGATTATTTTGATTTGAGGCCAGGACGGCCAATGCGCGTCGGAGGAACAAAGCCTATGCCACAGCTTATTACAGGGTTTTATCCGTTTGATTTACATTGGTTTAAACCGAATTGGCAATTAAATTACAAAAAAACCGGGGAAATACGCATCAGGTGATGGGTAATAACGCCCCACAAATCCCGTCTGCTATGAAAGGTTTACAAATTATCCAGAAAAAACTTACTGCGTCTGTGTTTTTGCTTGTGGTATTCTCGGTGCTGATCGTCACCAACCAAGCTGAAAAACGCCACTCCAACCAAATCAGCCAGGCCGCTTCGTCACTTTACAAAGACAGGCTCGTGGTCGAATCGTATATCTTTCAGTATTACCGCCATTTGCATCACATCAAGGAGACGGTTGCCAACGGTGCGCTGTCCGAATCGGCAAAAATAGCGTCGATACAAACCGAAACTTCCAAAATTGCCCAACTCGATGCACTTTACCTAAAAACCGTGCTTACGAAAAGCGAGCAGGAGCACTTCTCGGAATTCCATAAGAACTGCGCCGCCATTTCCGGGTTGACCAATAGCGGCAACCTTGACGGTGTAGCGCAAATGAGCACGAAAAGCCTCGACATACTCGATGCACTGTCGGCCATCCAGCTTTCGGAAGGGCAAGTACAAATCGACAATGTAGGGAAAATCACTTCGGCTTCAAGCCTGTACTCCCAACTCGAAATGGGAATGCTCGTCGTAGTGGCCCTGATTATCCAATCGTTGGTCTTTACATCGAGGAAGTTCAAGGAATCCGCCACCACGAGAATGTCGTTGAATTGAAAATTCCCTATCGACAAAGTGCAGCTGCATATTTAACCTTTCCGTAACCATAGGATAATTTTTAGGCCAAAGTGCCGCAACATTGCCGTCTTACATTTGCGCACAAACCCTAGGCAAATGAAAGCAGCATTACCCAAAGGAATACCGGGCTTATTTTATGTAATATTTTTACTTTCAGTTTTTCAGATTTCGAATGCGCAAATCGCGGTGTGGACGTATGAGCCGCTTCAGGGAAGCCTAAATAATCCGATGCCCAATATCGGGAACGGGACTTCCGCGGTCGTCAACACCGGAGGAGGCACGATCGATACGCAAATCCGCACGGGAATGACCGGTAGCGGATGCGGCGCCCAAACCTCGGGCCAGTCGGCATGGGCGCTCGAGCCTTTCGATCCGGGAACCGCCACCGACCGCAACGGGGCTCGCTTTTCTGCTTCGACGGTCGGCTACCAGAACATCGTCTTGACCTGGGAGCAACGCTGGTCGAACACGGCTCCGAATACGGTCCGATTACAGTACACCGTCAACGGGACGACCTGGACGAATTTTCCCATGACCGCCGCTAACACTACTTTTTGCAACGGCGCCCTCAACAACGGCCGTTTCGAGACCGACGATACCGGCGACATTTACCGACGGGTGCGGGTAGACCTTTCCGCGATTACCGGCGTAAACAATATTGCATCATTTGGCGTCCGGCTTTTGGCCGCACACTATCGCAATACGGGCGAATTCAGGAGAGTCAATGCTCCGGGAACGGAAGCTTCGGCCACCGGGACCTGGCGTTTTGACAATGTGAACCTGTCGGGAACGCCCATCGTAGGTCCGAATCCGTCCGTGATGAGCGGAACGGCTTCGATTTGTACCGGAAGCTCGACCAATATCCGCGTCCAGGTTACCGGAGGCGTCTCGCCTTACACGCTCGTCTACACCAACGGCAGTGCGAATTTCACGGTGAACAATTATACAAGTAATGCCAACATAGTAGTTGCACCAACGGCCACGACAACGTATTCCATCGTTTCGGTGACCGGCGCAAACGGTGCGTTAGGTACAGGGAACTCCGGCAACGCGGTCATAACGGTAAACCCGCTGCCGACGGTCTCGGCAACCAATCTTTCCACCTGCCTGACCGGAGCCGTTGCGCTGACAGGTGGCTTCCCCTCCGGAGGAACTTACAGCATTGCCAATCCCTATTCGGGTCCGTCGACCACGTTTACCTATACGTATACGAATGCCAATGGCTGTTCGCGAACGGCGGGCCCGTATACGTTCACGAGAAATCTTCCGATCGCCGTTTCCAGCCAACCGTCTACTGCCGTGCAATCTGTTTGCCAGGGAAATGCATTCGCGCCTGTTTCCGTGGCCGCGACCGGAACGGGATTGACCTATCAGTGGTATAGCAATAACACGCCGACAACCTCTGGCGGTACTGCGCTGACGACTGCGGCCCACATCGGCAATGGCTCCCAAACCAATAGTTATCTGCCGTTGTCGAATGACGTCGGTACACTATATTATTACGTGCAGCTAAACGGAAGTTGCGCCCCTGCGGTAAGAAGCAACGTTTCCGGCGCGTTCATCGTCGGACAGGCAGCGACCGGCGGTGTGGTCAACAGCGACCAGACGGTTTGCGCCGGGACTTTTGCATCGGACATCATCCTGTCCGGGCATACCGGTGCGATCGTCAAATGGCAAAAGGCTGAAGATGTTGCCTTTTCGGTCAACGTTGCCGATATCGTCAATTCAAATGCGACGCTTGCCTCTGCGGCACTCGGTCCTATCAATCAAACGACCTATGTTCGCGCGGTTTTGGGCAGCGCGGTTTGCGGGGAAGTGTTTTCCGATGCGGCCGAAATCGCCGTCCGGTTCACGACCTGGAATGGAACGGCCTGGAGCGATGGCCTTCCGGATGCGACCAAAACCATGATCTTTGAAGGAAATTATACCTCCGGCGGTGATGTGAGCGCTTGTGCGTGTATCGTCAATTCGGGTAGCGTGAACTTCCAGCCCGAGGACACGATGCGACTGCTCAACGATTTGCGGGTCGTTTCGGGCAATCTGACGTTCGAAAACAATGCAAGCCTTGTCCAGCTCAACGACGTGACGAATTCCGGCAGCATCGTCTACAAACGCGATACGACACCTATTCGAAAATTCGATTATACGTATTGGTCGTCTCCCGTCCAAAATGAGTTGCTGCTGAATGTTTCGCCTTTGACGCGTTCGGACAAATTTTTCTGGTTCGATGCACAACTTTACGGCTGGGTCAATGCCGATGCAGCCACGACGACAATGGAATCGGGAAAGGGCTACATCTTGAGAGGGCCGAACGATTACAGCCAAACCATGCCTGTGGTCTATCACGCCAATTTTGAAGGCGTCCCGAATAACGGGGAAATCACCGTTCCGGTCTTCGTCAACGGCGCCAACGATTTTAACCTTCTCGGAAATCCGTATCCAAGCGCGATCGACGCCGACCTGTTGATGTCTGACCCGGACAACGCCGCTTCCCTCGGGACGGGAACCACGATCTACCTTTGGACGCACAACACGAACGTAACCGATCTTCAATATGTGTTTAGTGACTACGCTACTTATAATTACACCGGCGGGACGGGCACTTCCCCTTCGAGTGGCGCCAACACAAGCATTCCCAACGGATTTATAGCTTCCGGACAGGCGTTTTTTATCAAGGGAGCGGCCACGGGCTTTGCCAAATTCAAAAATTCGATGCGTGTTTCGGGCCATAACGACCAGTTTTTCAAAAACGCCTCCTCACCGAAAAACAGGTTTTGGCTCGAGTTCAAAAATGCCCAAGGGTATTACAAGCAAGCCCTTATCGGATACATGCCCCAAGCCACCGACGGAGTTGACGCCGGATTTGACGCCTTATTGTTCGACAATGCCGTTCCCGTCAATTTCTATTCGCTTATCGGATCCCAGAAATTTTCGATACAGGGCAAAAGCGGGAATTTCAGCGACGCCGACATCGTGCCGTTGGGCTACCGGGCGCATACACCGGGAACCTTCAGCATCGACCTGATGCAAACCGAAGGCATTTTCGAGAGCCAGGGCATTTACCTCGAAGACCTCCAGCTCGGCCTCGTGCACGACCTCAAAGCGTCTTCATATTCGTTTGAAACTTCGGCCGGAACGTTCGACGGACGCTTCAGGATTCGATATACCAGTTCCAACCTCGGAAATCCGACGCACGATATCCAACCGGCCGACCTCATCGTGTTTGGGGGAGGCGGAAGCGCCAATGTCAAAGTAAGTGGGGCTGTGATTTCCAGCATCTCACTGTTTGATGTGAACGGCAAAAAACTTGTCGGATTTGAGAACGTCAGCGCAGCCGGGATCCGGTTCCCGTTCGAAGTCACGAACCAGGCGATTTTAGTTCAGGTCATCACCGAGGACGGCGTCCGACTCACTAAAAAAGTGATATTCTAACCCGATTATTATCGACGAACTACATCTAAAAAGCGACCAAATGCATCCTCACTTTTTGTTAACGAAGCCATAACTTTTACTTACCTGACACGGAATTCACAGGAGATAACTTTATCCGGACAAACAATAAATTTTAGTACAAATGAGATCAAATTTACCCGATTCGGGACAGGAGCAACACTCCTTTCCGGCTCGTTCGCTCGGTTCGCCGGGCAACGATTGGCGCAAAAGTCTAAGCGGCTTTATCGCCTTATTTTTGACGACGCTGGCCTTGGGCTTTACGTCAGGAACTTTTGGACAGGGCACGTCGCTCGCTGCCGGGGACGTCGCCATCATTGGCATGAACACCGCCAGTACGGACCGTTTTTCGGTAGTGCTTTTGAAAGATATCGTATCCGGGACCGTTTTCCGGATTACCGACTGCGGAATGGCATCCCCGACGACGGGACGCGCCAACGAAGGGCATCTTACATACACGGCTCCATCGGCTCAATCAGCGGGTACGGTCCTGACCTGGTTCAACGGAATGAACGTGTCCGGAACGGGCTGGAACAGCAACAACCCATCCAATTTCGCGTTGAGCGGCGATGGCGACCAACTTTTCGTTTACCAAGGCGCTCAGGCGAATTGGGCCAACCAGAGCGGCATCACGCTGATTTACGGCCTCAACACGAATGCGAGCCTTATCTCGTCGGGTTCGGCTACTTCAAATAATACTTATGTCCCGGCGGCGCTTACCCTGGGAACGACATTTATAAGCATGTCGGCGGCAACCTATGAAAACGCGTATTTCGCCAATCAGTCCACGTCGACCAATACGGTTACCGTAAGTGGTACAAAGGCCCAATTGCTGGCTCTGTTCGCTTCCCAGTCGAACTGGTTCGGAAACGGTTCAAGCCAATCGACATTCCCAACCTGGAATTTTACCGTCGTTACCGGCCCATCGATCTCGACAACCGGAACAACAGTCGCGGTGAATACAACTTACGGAACGGCGTCGGCTGCGACCACTTTTAACGTCACGGCTACCGGGCTTACGAATAACGTGACGGTAACGCCTCCGAATGGATTCGAGGTGTCCAAAACTTCGGCTACGACCGGGTTCGCCTCTACGCAATCGCTTATCCCGACAAGCGGATCGTTCACGAACGTGCCGGTTTACGTGCGTTTGAAAGCCACGACGACTGCCGGGACATACTCTGGAAATGTCGCGCTGGCTTCGGGAACGGCTACGGTTACCAAATCGATCCCGAACAGCACGGTTTCTCCAAAATCCATTTTGGTGACAGGAGCGACCGTCCAGGACAAAATTTACGACCGAACGACCAACGCGACAATCGTTGGTGCAGTCGCCACGGGCTTGGTCAATGACGATGTGATTTCGGTTACCGGAGGCGGAACGTTCGCCAGTTTCGACGCCGACCAAGACGTTGCCGTAACGGCCTCTTTGTCGCTTTCCGGAACGAACGCTACAAGTTACACCTTCACACAGCCGACCGGTTTGACGGCTGACATCACGCCAAAAGCCATTTCGCTTGCCAACGTGGCGGTAGGTGACAAAGTATACGACCAGACAACTTCGGCCACAATCACCGCCGGCCTCGATGGCGTGATCGCGCCTGACGAAGTGTTGGTCAATGTATCCGGCTTTTTTACCAGTCCGTTTGCAGGGGAGAATATCCCGGTTGCGGTCTCAGCCGATCTTTTCGGTGCCGACGTCGCCAACTACACGCTCGAGCCCGTCACAGGCGTCACGGCGGACATCGCGCCAAAAAACCTTGTGATCCTGAATGCAGTGGCCCAAAACAAAGTGTATGACGGCAATACGAACGCCCAGATCACGGGAACGCTCGATGGCGTCATCGCCCCGGATGAAGTGGTCCTTACGCTTCAGGGAACGTTTGCCTCGGCCGAAGTCGGGATGGACATCGCGGTAACTTCGACGAGTTTCATTACCGGCGATATCGCCAATTACGTCTTGCAGCAGCCAACGGGTCTCGATGCGAATATTTCTGCGGAAGCATTATTGGAACAAACCATCTCGTTCGGCGAATTGGCTGACGTCGTTTATGGGGATGCTAATTTCAGCCTTTCGGCTACGACAACTTCCGGTTTGGAAGTCGTTTATTCCAGTTCCGACGAAAATATCGTTTCGATAAACGGAAATGAAGTCGTGATCCACAACGCGGGAACCGCAACGATTGCGGCAACCCAGCCTGGAGATTTGACTTATGATGCCGCAGCGCCGGTTTTACAGGTGTTGAACGTGCGTCAGAAAACGCTTACCCTTGATTCGGCTTCGGCCCAGGATAAAACTTACGATGCGTCGACAAGCGCCCAAATTTCGGGAACGCTTGCGGGAATCGTCGGGAATGACCAGGTGAACGTCGACGGAAACGGAAGTTTCGCTTCGGCAAACGTCGGAAACGCGATTGAAGTCACTGCCCAACTGCAACTTTCGGGTAACGATCTTGCCAACTATACGATCGCGCAACCTACGGGACTTTTTGCCGATATTACGCCCAAACTGCTTACGATCACGGGAGCTCAGGCATCTGATAAAATATACGACGCGACGAATTCCGCTACGGTTTTTGGAGGTGCACTCGAAGGCGTGATCGCCAATGAAGACGTGGTTTTGTTTGGCGGGCCCGCTACATTTGTATCGGTCAACGTTGGAAACGACATTTCGGTCGCCTCCAATTTTGTCCTCGACGGAACCGGTGCGTCCAATTACGCCATTGCACAACCTGCCGACCTTTCGGCTGAGATCACGCCGCTTGAAGTCGCGATTTCAGGATTGACGGCATCCGATAAGATTTACGATGCCACAACAAACGCCACTGTTTCCGGGACACCGCAAATCGAAGGCTTGCTCGCCCAGGACGACGTGACGGTGTCCGGAATGCCAACTGCGGCCTTTGCGGACAAAAATGTCGCGGACGGCAAACCGATCGTGATTTCGAATGTACTGCTTTCAGGAGCACAGGCGGCGAATTACACTGCTGTCGCGCCAACGACTCTTTTCGCCGATATCACGCCAGCTTCGTTGACGATCACTAATGCCCAGGCGCTTGACAAAGCTTTTGATGGCAACGTTTCGGCGACTGTTACCGGGACGCTATCCGGTATTCTGGCTCAAGATGCTGTGACGTTGGTCGGAAGCGGGATTTTTGCGTCATCGGCGATCGGGAGCGACATAGCCGTGACGTCAACTTCGACTTTGACCGGAGCCGATGCTTCAAACTACGTCATCGATCCTCAGCCGTCTGGTCTTAGCGCGGACATCCTCGAAGGACCGACGGTATTGGCCATAGGCGACCTCGCCATTCTTGGGTTCCAATTCAATACGCCTGACACGTTTTCGTTCGTGGCCTGGGTCGACATCTCAAGCGATACATACATCAAGTTTACCGACAACGGCTTCCTTTCTACGGCGGCTTCGAATACGGCGAACAACGTAAGGGGAGGCGAAAATTACCTGATCTGGAAAAACGATGGGCAAACCATTGCGGCCGGAACGGTAATCTCGATTGAAAATCTCAACGGGTCTAACCCGGCGACGGCTTCCTTAGGAGCGGTAGTATCGGGCAACCTCAACGGTTTATCGGCAAGCGGAGACACGATTTTCGCTTACCAGGGAGCCGCTACCTCAGGTAATTTTCCTGATTTCAGCAACCAAAGCAATCCGTCGACATTCTTAGGCGAAATGCTCTACGGAATTTACGTCCAGGGCTCGAGCAACCTTGAAAGCTGGATGTCATCCGGGACCGTAAGCTCGAATTCGTCCTATCTCCCGTCCGATCTTAACGTCACATTCGGCAACATGGCGTTTGCCTCCAAAGCGACACGCGGACAATATGTCGGGCCACGCAACGGACGGACTTCGTTTGCCGCCTACAAAGTATTGGTCGCCGACCAGGAGAATTGGCAGACTGCCGCCTCAAGCGGTACGATCGAATTCGACCTGGCGCCTTTCACGCTTGCATCAGCTCCGACGGCTGCCGTCATTTCGGGTGACGCAACCCTATGCGTGGGAGAAACGGCCCAGTTCAGCATTGCCGTGACTGGCGGGACTTCTCCTTTTGAGATCGTTTATTCGGACGGAATCAATGTGTTCAGTTTGAGCGGATATGTTTCGGGAAGCGCCGTTTCGGTAACACCGGTTGCGACCTCGACGTACACGATCGTTTCGGTTACGGACGCCAACGGGTTGGAAGGACAGGGAATTTCCGGATCTGCGACTGTCACGGTCAATCAGCAATATGGCTTTTATGCCGACAGCGATTTTGACGGATTCGGGGCCGGTGAGCAAGTTTTGGTTTGCGCGCCGAATGCCAATACGCCACCTTCAGGATTTTCGACAAACGACTTGGATTGCGACGATGCCCGCGGGTCGGTCAATCCCAATGCTACGGAAATTCCGTTCAACGGCATAGACGACGATTGCGACGGTACCATCGACGAAGGAAGCCAGGTGTTTTCACAGGTTTTGCCTTCCCAGTGCGGCACAACCTTGGGTACGATTTCTTCGGTGATCGGAGCCGTGAGTTTTGGGGCGCCAATCGACGGATACCGCTTCAAGGTGGTCAACGTGGCCAGCGGCGTCGAACAAGTTATCGACAGGAATGTCCCTCACTTCCTTCTGACGCAACTTGCACAGTACGATTACGCTGCTACGTATGACGTTTCCGTGCAATTGAGAAGAAACGGCCAATGGCTCAATTATTACGGTCCGGTTTGCCAGCTGTCGACTCCGGCAATCCTTAGCCCGGGCGGTGCCGCGGCGATCAATCCGTCCCAGTGCGGAGGTGTTTTGCCAAGCATCAGCAGCCTGATCGCCACCACCAGCATCGCGGGCGTGACGGGTTATCGCTTTAAAATAACCGACGTCGTGAGCAACGAATTCCAAACCATCGACCGAAACGTCCATTGGTTTTCCCTTACGATGCTTGAGGATTTCCTTTACGGAAGAACCTACGCCATCGAAGTTTCCGTGCGGACAAACGGACAATATTCCGCATACGGACAACCGTGTAACGTCACGACGCCTGCCGTTCCCCAAATCGTGAACTGTGGCGCCGTCATCCCTACAAAAGGCACGCTGATCGCCACGACAAGCCTGAACCGCGTAACGTCCTATCGCTTCCAGCTGACGAACCTCGAGAATTTTGAGACGACGATCATCGACCGTCCACTGCACTTTTTCTCGTTCAACAACGTACCAGGATTCGTCGCCGGTGCTCAGTATTCGGTAAGCGTCGCCTTGATGACTTCAGGAAAGTGGTCCGATTTCGGAGAAGCCTGCTTTATCACGGCTCCGGGCTCGTCGACAATATCGAGGGGAGTTGCCGCCAACCAGGCCGACGAGACATATCACGTAGCATTCCGGGCGGTACTTTACCCGAACCCGTACAGCGAAAGTTTCGCCATCGACATGGACGTTCCGACACAGGAAACCGTTTCGGTCAAGGTGTATGACATGGTCGGGAAAATGGTAGAGCAACGCGAATTCGCGTCCGATGCGATCGAAGTGCAACAATTTGGCGAAAGCTATCCTTCGGGTGTCTACAATGTGGTCGTTGCCCAAGGTGTAAACGTAAAAACCCTGCGCGTGATCAAGAGATAGCAATTGCAATTTAGAATGACTGAAAAGGCTTCCGTTTGGAGGCCTTTTTTTTGTTGATAACAATGTGTCCGATGACGGTCGGTTAGCGATTTGCTGTCGATGACAGGGATGATCGTCGGGAAGATTACATTTGATACAAAGGTAATTTTGACAGCAGAACACGTAACGTTTTGTTAATATTTTCTAAATAGAATTTGTAAGAATTTTGACTGTCAACCAGTTATGGTTTCAAACGGGACAATTTCGACAAAATGGCGCGAAAGCCTATGAATAAAGGGCTTGTAACAAAAAAGATGTCATATGACGAGTATTTGATCGGTTTCATCGAAATCACTATTTGTCGTGATACGGATATGATTTGTAAGGGACTACTTTTGCGCCTTGAAAATAAAATCAACTACAGAAATGAAGAAATTGTTACTTTTTTTACTGCTTTCCGCCTTCGGAATGTCGGCTCAAAACATAGGGACGAACAACCCGGCCAACCTCGCATTTTGCAAAGGAGCGACCTTTACCGTGACGTTTGGCGCAAGCGGCACTTTTAATCCATCGAATGCCTTCAGCGTACAGTTGAGCGACGTTTTCGGAGACTTTACAAACGCGACGGTCATCGGTTCGGTAAGCGCCACTTCGGCTATGCCGATCTCGGTTGTGATTCCGGCCTCGGCTGCTACCGGAACTTCGTACCGCATCAGGGTCACGAGTTCCAATCCGCAAATCGTGGGCAGCGCCAACCCGGGCAATATTTCGGTCAACGCCCTTCCGACGGCGACCCAACCGGAAAATTTACAGGTTTGTACGCCATCTGCCTTCGGTACGTTCTATCTGCCGCAGCAAACGCCTGTCGTCCTGAACGGGCAATCGCCATCCCAGTTTACCGTGAGCTACCACAGCTCGCTTAACGGGGCCACCAACAATACCAACCTGATCTCGAACGTGAATTCCTATTCGGCTCCAAACGGAACGTGGGTTTATGCCAGGGTGCGAAACAACGCGGCTTCGTCTTGCGCAGCGGTGACGAGTTTCCAGTTGATCGTAACGGCCGAGCCTGCCGTCGACCACCTTCAGGACGTTGTTTCCTGCGGTTCGTTCACGCTTCAGGAGCTTGCGAACGGCGAGTATTTCAGTGAACTTAACGGAGACGGTATCGCCTACCAGGCCGGCGACGTGATTACCGAATCGACGACACTTTACATCTTCAACCATCCGGGAGCTCCCGAGGGATGTTCGGCCACGAGTGTGTTCAACATCACGATCCTGGCTCCGAATACCTACTATGCAGATTCGGATGGAGACGGTTTCGGAAACGCGGCAAGCCCTGTGCAGGCGTGTAGCCAACCGGCAGGATACGTGTCGAATGCGACAGATTGCAACGATGCCGACGCCCAGGTTTGGCGTACCGCGGAGTTCTTTATCGATGCCGACAACGACGGCTACACCAACGGAACCGCTTTTGCCTGTTTCGGTAATACCGCGCCTCAAGGTTTTAAGACGACTTCGCTTGGAGCCGATTGCAACGACGGCGATGCCAACCTTTGGAGAAGCGCCATGCTTTATGTCGATGCCGACAAAGACGGATACACTTCGGGTGTCCAGCAGTCGGTATGCTACGGGATGAACGTACCCGAGGGTTATCTGACCGAGATTACGGCAATCGACTGTAACGATTCGGTCGCGTCGATCCATCCTTATGCGAGTGAAATCCCGTTGAACGGAACAGACGACGATTGCGACGGGACCATCGATGAAGGTAGCCAGATACTTTCTGAAATTTTGCCGGCTCAATGCGGGACGACGCTTGGCTCGATCGCCTCGGTAATAGGAGCGGTCAGCATGGGCGGACCAATCGACGGCTACCGTTTTAAAGTGGTGAATGCCGCAACGGGTGTCGAACAGGTAATCGATCGCACCGTGCCTCATTTCCAGCTTACCCAACTGGCGGTTTATGACTATGCCGCCACGTATAATGTATCGGTCCAATTGAGAAGAAACGGCTTGTGGCTCAATTATTACGGCCCGTCTTGCCAGATTTCGACTCCGGCTATCCTCGATCAGGGCGGAGCGGCGGCCATCAGCCCATCCCAATGTGGGATAACCTTGCCGAGCATCAGCACGCTTATCGCTACCACGAGTATCCCGAATGTCGTGCTTTACAAATTTCGTGTGACGGATGTTGCGACCAACGAGGTTCAAATCATCGAGCGCAAATACCACTGGTTTTCCCTTACCATGCTCGAGAAATTCCTTTACGGAAGGACGTATTCGATCGAGGTTTCGGTGAAGACGGCAAACGGGGAGTTTTCGGCTTACGGACAACCGTGCACCGTGGCCGCACCAGGCGTTCCGCAACTTACCAATTGTGGGGCGGTGATCGCTACCAAAGGCACACTCATCGCTACGGCGAGCCTGAACAGGGTGACGTCTTACCGCTTCCAGTTGACCAATATGCAGAATTTCGAATCGATCGTGGTAGACCGGACAAAGAACTATTTCTCGTTCAATAACGTGCCTGGCTTTAAGCCGGGAGCCGAGTATGCGGTTTCGGTTTCAATCATGACGGCCGGTGACTGGTCAGATTATAGCGAGGCTTGTTTCATAACCGCTCCTGGAACGTCTGGCGTTGCAAAAGGCGTGATCGCCGAGGCTCAGGCCGATGAAAACTATGAGGTCGCGTTGCGTGCCGTCGTCTATCCTAATCCATATACGGAAAGTTTTGCCATTGATGCGGATTTGTCTTCTCAGGAGAACGTAATGGTAAAAGTGTATGACATGGTGGGCAAATTGGTGGAGAACCGTGAAGTTTCGGCGGACGCTATCGAAGCCCAGCAATTCGGGGAGCAATATCCTTCCGGAGTTTACAATGTGATCTTTACCCAAGGCGCCAGTGTCAAGACGCTAAGGGTCATTAAGAGATAATTAGCGAATTAGCGAATTGGTGAATTAGCGAATTTGTGAATTAGCAAATGTTGGTTACGGAATAACTTTCGGCCGACAAGGTAAGAGAAGAGCCTCCGAAAGGGGGCTTTTTTCGTTAATGGGCATTAGTTAACTTCAAAGGTTTTTAGAACCTTAGCCGTTTGTAAAACACCATGCCACACAAAAATTAGGTAAATTTAGGGACATGGATCGACGATATTTTTTACAGGCTTCGACGCTCGCTACGTTGGGCGCGTATTTCTACGACTTCTTGCCGGACGGATTTCCCGTTGTCCGCGTCCCAAAGTCCCGACGTAAGTTCAACAGTGCTGCGGTAGAGAGACTGATAATAGAGATGAAGGGCAAATTACAGGACCCGGAGTTGGCATGGCTTTTCGAGAATTGTTTTCCCAACACGCTCGATACGACGGTCGATTTTTCGGTCCGGAACAACAAACCCGATACATTCGTGATCACGGGCGACATACACGCAATGTGGTTGCGCGACAGCACGGCCCAGGTCATGCCATATCTCGCACTGGCAAAGCAGGACCGTCGGTTGAAAGAGATGTTGACGGGCGTGATTTATCGTCAGGCGAAATGCATCCTCATCGATCCCTACGCGAACGCTTTCAATAAAGAAGCCACAGGAAGCAAGGATTTTCCGAACGATATAACAGAGATGAAGCCCGAGCTGCACGAGCGCAAATGGGAAATCGATTCGCTTTGCTACCCGATCAGATTGGCCTACCATTACTGGAAACAAACCAAAGACACGACGCCTTTCGATGCCCAATGGCAAAAAGCGATGCGCCTGGTTCTCGATACGTTTCGCGAGCAGCAGCGCAAGGATGGCAAAGGGCCATACAGTTTCATGAGGTCGTCCCCGAGAAGCATCGACACGCCTCCGCTTGACGGATATGGTTTTCCCATAAAACCTGTCGGGCTTATCGCTTCTATGTTCCGGCCATCGGACGACGCAACGGTATTTCCGTTCCTGGTGCCTTCCAATTTTTTCGCCGTCGTCTCGCTGCGTCAGTTGAGCGAAATGGCCTCGGCAATCCTCCAGGACAAAGGGCTCAGCATTGAATGTACGGCATTGGCATCCGAAGTTGAAAATGCGCTGAAAAAGTACGCGATCGTCGATCATCCGGTTTACGGAAAAGTGTATGCCTATGAAGTGGACGGATTCGGAAACCGAATGTATATGGACGATGCCAATGCCCCAAGTTTGCTATCGATGCCGTATTTCGGAAGTTGCGACGTAGACGATCCGATTTATGTCAGCACTCGCAAAATGGTGCTCAGTGATTCAAATCCGTATTATTACAAAGGGGAAGCGGCCAATGGAGTAGGTGCGCCGCACACGCCGGAACATTACATCTGGCACATCGGGCTGATCATGCAGGCGCTGACAAGTGTCGACGAGGCCGAAATCAGGCAATGCGTGCAAACATTGAAAACGACGCATGGGGGAACCGGCTTCATGCACGAATCGTTTCACAAAGATGATCCTAAAAAATACACGCGATCCTGGTTCGCCTGGGCCAATACGTTGTTCGGAGAATTGATATGGAAATTGCAGCGCGAAAAGCCGCATTTGCTCACGCCTTAGCACGATGAGTCTGCAGAAATGTTTTCCCGAGCCTCGAAATAAAGAGGTCGAGAATGTTAATGCTGCGAGGGATGGAAGTCGGAAGCTACTTAATTAGGATATGCCGATACTGTCCTGAAGTTGGTGCTAATCGTTTATGCTTATGACTTAAAACCCGACGTATTCAGTAATCTCCAGTCCGTAACCGATCATACCGACGCGCTTTCCTTGTTGGGTGTTGGACACCAGGCGAATTTTACAGATGTCGATGTCGTGCAAAATCTGGGCGCCGATCCCGAAGTCCTTGCTGTCGATCACGATTTTCGGTGCTTTGTAAACGCCATTCGACTGCAATTCCTTGAGTTCGGAAATGCGGTTCAAAAGCCCGTAAGCTTCCATGTCCTGGTTGATGAAAATTACCGCACCTTTTCCTTCGTCGTTGATGAGCTGGAACATATCGTCGAGCCGCTGGTCCGCGTTGTTGGTCAGGGTTCCCAATATGTCGTTGTTGACCTGTGAGGAATTGATGCGTGTCAGGATCGGTTCCCCTGCGTTCCAGGTGCCTTTCGTCAAGGCGATATGGACTTGTTTGTTCGTCGTTTGTACATATGCCCTCAATCGGAACGTGCCAAAACGCGTTTCCACATCGAAATCTTCTTTCTTTACGATAAGTGAGTCGTGTTGCATCCGATACGCCACGAGGTCTTCGATCGAAACCAGTTTCAGGTCGAATCGTTTGGCGACTTCCACAAGCTCAGGCAAACGCGCCATGGAACCGTCCTCGTTCATGATCTCGCAAATGACGCCCGCAGGCTTGAAACCGGCAAGGCGGGCAAAATCGATTGCTGCCTCGGTATGTCCGGTCCTTCTCAGGACGCCGCCTTGTTTGGCGATCAGCGGGAAAATGTGGCCGGGACGAGCAAAATCGTATGGCTTTATATCAGGTTCGGTCAAGGCGATCACGGTTTTGGAGCGGTCATCGGCAGAAATCCCTGTCGTGATACCGCGTCCCTTGAGGTCGACAGAAACGGTAAAGGCGGTTTCCATATGATCGGTGTTGTTGGTGACCATCGCCTTGAGATCGAGCTCCTTGCAACGGCTTTCGGTAAGCGGTGCGCAAATGAGTCCGCGGCCGTGGGTAGCCATGAAGTTGATCATCTCGGGTGTCGCCTTTTCGGCTGCGGCCAGGAAATCGCCTTCGTTTTCGCGGTCTTCGTCATCGACGACAATGATGACTTTTCCTTGTCGGATATCCTCTATGGCTTCCTCTATCGTGTTAAGCTTGATTGACATTTTGTTGTGTTTGTGCTGCTTCTTTCTTTTTGAAAATCTTGCGGAAAAGGTTTCCGACGGGCTCCAGGAGATTGTCTAGCTGGAAGAGTCCGATATCGTTCGTGGCGCGATATGTGAGCATTACGGCGAATGGCGTCAGGATAAACGATGACATCCAGGCACCTGCAAATGGCGGCAATCCGTCACTTTGGGCGATTTTCTTTCCGAAAGTATTGATGAAATGGAAGGTGATGAAGATCAGTACGGCGAAAACGATCGGCAAACCGACGCCTCCCTTGCGAATGATCGCACCAAGCGGGGCTCCGATAAAAAACATCAGGATGCACGCATACGCAATGACGAACTTATCGTAAAACGCCAGCTCGTGGTTGTTAATGTTCTTAATGCTGTCCTGCATTTCATGGACCGAACCATCGATCGAAAAATTCGTACTTTCCACATTGCCCGAGGCGATTTTGAGCAAAGCGAGTTTGTCGGTATTGTCGAACTGACCTAACAAATCCTTCGGAAGTTCCGTTTTGACGGCAGGAGCAGAGGCGGTGTCTACTTTATTCTTTACCACTATATGGTTCGCATTGGACAGGATTCCGGTGCGCTGGTAAATATTATCGGCAAACGAGATAATGTTCTTGTCGTAGTCTTTGTTCAGGGAATCCAGCGTGTAGCGCAGCTCGTTGACGTTGAGCATGTTGTTGGTGGTCACCTTTTCTTCAGACTCGTCCATTTTATTGAGTTTGCCCAAATCCATATTGATGATATAGCGCTTGAATTCGCTTTTGGCAAACGGCAATTTTTTGCGGTCTTCGTATCGCTTGGGCGTAAGGTCTTCGTAATAATCGCCGTCCTTGAGGATCAGTTTCAGGATATTGGATTCCTCGCTCGTCATGAGCTCGCCTGTCTTGGATCGGATGACGGTAGTCGTGCCTTGGCCCGTCCCCGATTTTTTGTGGATCGTAACGCCTGTCAATTGGTTGCCGTTTTCTCCCGATTTTTTATCGACCTTGATATTGAATGATCCGACATCGCTGAACTGCCCTTCGGTAATGGCCATCGCAGGTTGCTTTTTCCCAATGTCCGCACGGAAATTGATGAACTGGTACTCGGCATATGGAATGACGTTGTTCGCGAAAAAGAAGGAGGCAACGGCCAGCAATCCGATAAAAACCATAAGGCTT
This sequence comes from Flavobacterium selenitireducens, assembly GCF_014748335.1. GTDB lineage: Bacteria > Bacteroidota > Bacteroidia > Flavobacteriales > Flavobacteriaceae > Flavobacterium > Flavobacterium selenitireducens. The sequence continues at coordinate 425,775 of NZ_JAAVIY010000001.1, read as the reverse complement.
CGCATGGCGCGCTGCAACGAAATCCCGGACGACTTCATCGCGGCGAACTCGTAATTCTCGGCGAAGCTTCCGAACGTCATGATCGAAGCAAGCAACACCGAAAGCGGCAATACCAACGGAATGATCCTCGGCATGGCGAACAGCAGGAATTTGACGATCAGGAAAAAGTCGAGGTCTTTACCGGCCAATTCGGCGATGAAGAGCCAAACGGTCTGTAAAATGAATATAAAAAAAAGGATTACGAACACCGTGGCGAACGTAATCACAAAAGATTTTAAGATATAACGATCAAGGATTTTCACTCCTGGAATCAGTCTAGTTTGTTGATGTAGTAATTCGGGTATTTACCCTCGGTAAAAGTAAACTGATTTTTCGACAACGGCTGATTGGTTTTAAAAGAATTAACAGTGAGTGTCGTCTTGGTGCCGTTTTTGCCCATTTCGATTAGATTGTAGATGTGTTTGGTCTGGCTGTCGATGCCCAGTAGAATCTCTTTTCTTTGGTCTTTGGACGAAATTGGCGTCAATTTTATATACTGGATTTTGCGGCCTTTGACGTTTTGGGTAATGTCCCACGAATATTTATAACCGGAGTTGAAAAACGTCAGCAAGCGGTTCGGCGTGATGGCGTTTTCGTCCTTTTCGCTGTATTTCGAGATGGTGATTTCCTCGTCTTCTGGAATGATGGTATACGTTTTCTTTCCGTCGAAGATTTTGGTGACGCCCATAAAGTTGAGCACGTACATATTGCCCTGCATGATCACGCTTCCCTTGCTGTCCTGGTTTACGTTCTCTTTGGCGTTGTTGAGCGAATACTTGAAATCGATCGTGATGTTTTTATAACTCTTGACTTTCGCAGTCACTTCGTCCAACAGCGCTTTCGCCTTTTTGTCCTGGGCCTGGGCCGGGAAGGCAATCAAAAGGAGGAATGCGATCTGGAATACTTTTTTCATCTTATTCATTTTGTTCATTTGCGAAAAACTGGTCGAGAGCCTGCAAATCAGGTACGTTTACGCTTCTGGCCTTACTTCCTTCGAAAGGACCGACGATGCCGGCAGCCTCCAATTGGTCGATGAGCCTTCCGGCGCGGTTGTAACCCAGCTTCAGTTTGCGTTGCAGGAGCGAGGCCGAGCCTTGCTGCGAAGATACGATAACTTCAGCAGCTTCCCTGAAAAGCGCGTCTCTTTCCGAAATGTCGAACTCAAGATTCATGCCAGTTTCCCCTTCCGGAACATATTCAGGAAGCATGTAGGCGTTCGGATACGCCTTTTGCGCGCCTATGAATTCCGTGATCTTTTCTACTTCCGGAGTGTCGACGAATGCGCACTGAACGCGAATCACGTCGTTGCCGTTCGAGTACAGCAAATCGCCTCGACCGATGAGTTGGTCGGCACCTTGCGTGTCCAAAATAGTACGAGAGTCGATTTTTGAGGTCACGCGGAAGGCGATCCTGGCCGGGAAGTTCGCCTTGATGATACCCGTTATGACGTTGACGGACGGGCGCTGCGTGGCAATGATCAAATGTATCCCGATCGCACGCGCAAGTTGTGCCAGACGGGCAATAGGCGTTTCAACCTCTTTTCCGGCGGTCATGATCAGGTCGGCAAATTCGTCGACGACCAACACGATGTATGGAAGGAAACGGTGGCCGGCCTCAGGGTTGAGTTTGCGGCTTTTGAACTTTTCGTTGTATTCCTTGATATTGCGCACCATCGCATCCTTGAGCAGCGAATAACGGTTGTCCATTTCGACGCAAAGCGAATTCAGCGTGTGGACGACTTTGGTGTTGTCGGTAATGATGGCGTCTTCGGTGTCCGGAAGTTTGGCCAGGTAATGGCGCTCGATCTTGTTGAACAGCGTCAGTTCGACCTTTTTCGGGTCGACGAGCACGAATTTTACCTCGGCCGGATGTTTTTTGTAGAGTAGGGAAGTCAGGACGGCGTTCAATCCGACGGATTTTCCCTGTCCCGTTGCTCCCGCCATGAGCAAGTGCGGCATTTTGGCCAAATCGACTACAAAAGTTTCGTTCGAGATCGTCTTTCCGAGCGCGATCGGGAGTTCCATTTCGGCTTCCTGGAAATTCTTGGATCCGATAACGGCCTTCATCGAAACGGTCGTCGGTTTCTGGTTCGGAACCTCGATACCAATCGTCCCTTTGCCGGGAATTGGCGCGATGATACGAATGCCGAGAGCCGAAAGCGAAAGGGCGATGTCGTCCTCAAGACTTTTGATTTTGGAGATTCGGATACCGGCTTCGGGCACGATCTCGTAAAGCGTTACCGACGGGCCGACCGTCGCCTTTATCTGGGCGATGTCGATCTTGTAATTGCGCAATGTCTCGACGATTCGGTTCTTGTTTTCCTCGAGCTCTTCCTGGTTGATGGTAATGCCTCCGCCTGCGTAATCCTTCAACAGGTCGATCGTAGGGAATTTGTAATTCGAAAGTTCGAGCGTCGGGTCGAACAAGCCGAAATCCTCTACCAGTCGCGCGGCAAGATTTTCCTCTACGATATCTTCTTCTGGCGCCTGCTCGATCACGAACGCCTCGTCATCGGTCGTGATGATATGCGCGGCGGCGACAGGTGTCGGCAGCGGATCGGGCTTCGCTTCGTGCTTGAAATCGGGAGTGAGCGAAATCTCTGACGGATGTTCTATCGTCGGACGCAACGCATCCTTGTCGATCTCGAACTTCGATGCGACCTTGAGTACCGGTTCGGGTATTTCTTCCTCGTCTTCTTCGGCGGCAAACGCCCGATTTTCCTCAGTCACGGCAAATTCCTCGAGATTGTAGGCATCGCCGGCATTGTCGGCAACCGGAACCGCAGGCGATTTCATTTTGGCCAATTCTTCGTTGATTTCCGATTTTTTGCGTTCGAAAAAGCCTTTTATCGCATCGGGAGAAACTTTGATTTTGTACACCAGGTAAATGATAATTCCGAAAGCGAGCACGAGGAAAGTTCCGGTGCTTCCGATGTAATCCTGGAGGAAGACGTTCATCTCGTATCCAACGGTTCCGCCGAGTTCGGGCAATGAATCGGCAAAAAATCCGAACAAAACCGACAACACCACAAGGGCGAACAAATCCCAAAACCAGATGCTTTTCAATTTGCGCAGCGGCACGTCGAGCACCAAAAACGATCCGGTCAGGAAAAATAGTTTTACGAACAGGAAAGAAGCGGCCCCAAATCCTTTAAAGATAAAGAAATCAGCGAGCCACGCCCCGAATTTGCCGAGCCAGTTGCGTGCCTTGAGGCTTCTGTCGGCCCAGGAAACCAGTGTGCTTTGGTCTTCCCTCCAATAAATGAAGAACGAAATGAACGAAAGCAGCAGCGCGATCGAAAGCAACACAAGCAGCGACCCAATCAGGATTTCATGCCTGCGGCCGATTTTGATTTTGTTCTTCGGTTGGTTTTTGTCGGACGTTGCGGTTTTTTTTGTTTTGGCCATTGGTTTTAGGCTGGTGATATTCTAAATGAATTTTGGGACGTAAATAAGCAATCCTATCGCAATTGCGGTCATGGCGGCGAAGAAAACGGCTCCGGCGGCTATGTCTTTTATGAAGCCGATCTTTTCGTGGAACTGCGGATGGATGAAATCGGCGATTTTCTCGACGGCGGTATTCAGTCCCTCAACGCTCATCACGAGGCCGATCGCGAAGATTTGCATGATCCACTCGAAGGCCGAAATCTGCATGACGAACCCGAGAATGCCCATTCCGATCCCGATCGCAAACTGCACCATCACGCTGTGTTCGGTGGTAAGCAGCTTGACGGCACCCAAAAACGCATACTTCACACTTTTGAGCCTTCCCGTGAAAAACGTATTGTCCTTTTCGAAACTCATTTTCAGATGGCGGCCAACGCGGCTTCGTAATTCGGTTCGTCTGCGATTTCGGGTACTTGTTCGCTGTATGCGATCGTCCCGTTTTTGTCGATCACGATCACGGCACGCGAATGCAGCCCGGCGAGTTTGCCGTCTGTCATTTCAAGTCCGTAATCCTTTCCGAATTTACCGTCTTTAAAATCCGAAAGGCAATATACGTTTTCGATGCCTTCGGCTCCGCAGAATCGCTTTTGGGCGAACGGCAAATCGCGCGAAATGCAAAGGATGACCGTGTCGGAAAGCCCCGCGGCCTTTTGGTTGAAGACCCGTACCGAGGTCGCGCAGGTAGAGGTGTCGACACTCGGAAAAATATTCAGTACGATATTTTTGCCCTTGTAGTCCGAAAGGCTTGCCGTGGAAAGATCGTCTTTCGCAAGCGCGAAATCTTTCGCCGTTTCGCCTTTTTGTGGCAATGACCCGTTCGTATGGATGGCGTTGCCGCCCAGTGTTATCGTTGACATTTGTGATGTGTTTTTAAAGTCCGAAATTACGAAAAATGCAGCCGGCGTCCGTCGTAAATTTGCAGATGCCTTTATTTTTGGGCTTTGAGCGCCTTATTGAGGTGCTTGAGCAGGTTATACAACTCGTAGGCATTGTCCTGGCCTTCGACGTAAATCGTTAATTTTCCCTTTTCCCATTTGGTAGCCTGTTTATTTGCAGCAGTCATCACCCAAATGCCGATGGCTGCCTTGTCGCCTTCTTTTTTGGAAACGGGCATGAACGACTTCACATCGCGGAAATCGTAAATTCTCGTATCCGATTCCTTCGTGACGTGTAGTTTGGCGTCTTTAAACTCGATCTTAAAGCGGTTGCGGTCCTTATCGTTGTCGTAAGCATAGGCCTCGGCGACTTTTTTGATCGCGGCCGCGGTTTCCTCGGGGCTCAAACCTTCGTAAAGATCGGCAGGGAATTCCGCAAATCGCCCGTCCTGGTATTTGATTTCCTTGACATCGCCTTTGTCGATCACATAGTTGTTACCGGGAACGTCGGGTTTCGTATATGTGATGGTGGCTTTGCCTTCGGATTTGATTTCGGCCTGTATCGCGGCGTTGTATCGCGTGTAAATCACATCCTGGGCGAAACATCCGCAAAAAGCAAGTAGAAAAACCGCTGTAAATTTCGTGTTCATATGCTTAAATTTGATGCAAGATAAAAAGGTTTTGAGGTTTGCCGGAAATCCGTTTGATAAGTTTTGAAGAAAGTAATAAACAGTTCGGAAAATCAAAAATCGTCCTTCGAAATTCCAAAGTCCTGCGATTAAAACGCTCAAAGTTAATTGTGGCTACCAGCGGTCACGCTCGATTTAATTTGGACTTGAGGCCGTGTTACAATTTTTGTCCAAAGTAAATTTTTGTAACAAAACCTGTAACCGTTTTTGATTTCAGACAAAAAAAGCTACATCGATAGCAGGAAGTAGAGATGGGATTTCATTGGGTTTTATTTGATGCCGACGAATATAGAAATAAAAAAACGCCCTCCAAACCGGAAGGCGTTTTTGTCCAATCAATCACAAGCCGAAGCTTATTTGTCTATCGAGCCTAAAACCCGCTGCATAAAGCTGTTAAGCGCTTCTTTTTTCGGCATCCCCGATTTTACCAGTTTATTGACTTCCAGCGCGCCATACATGTTCGAGATAAGTTCCCCGATCACGTCGAGTTCTTCGTCTTTTAACGACGGCACTTCGGTCAACGCTTCGAGCACTTCGACGGCCTCGATCACATAATCCTGGTCGTTGGCCTCGATGAATTCCGTCAGCTGTTTGATTACAGGCAGCTTCATCAGTTTGCGGAAATTTCAGAGACGAGCTCGCCCAAAATCTCGGCTTTGTTCGTCTGGGTTTCGTTGAGCAGCTGTCCGCCTTTGAATGACGCGAACGTCGGCAGGTTGGAAACGTTGGCGAGCTTGCGCGATTCCGGTGAATTCTCGGCATCGACGATCACGAAGGTGACGTTTTCGTTTTCCGATGCGAATTTCTTGAACTTCGGCTTCATGATCCTGCAGTTGCCGCACCAGGAAGCGGAATATTGCACGACGACTTTCTCGTTTTGGGAAATTACCTCGGCAAGGGTATCGGTTGTTAGTTCTATTATCATTTGAAATTAGCGAATTAGGAAATTAGCGAATTAGCGAATGGGCAATTAGCGAATGGTCAATTAGCGAATTAGTGGATGAAATTAGCCATCTGGTCAGTCAGGACAATTGAGACGTTATGGTAACGTGTCATTCGCTAATTCGCTAATTATAAAAATCGCTAATTAATTATTAAGGTAATTCGCCACACCTTCGCGCGTAGCGAACATCGCTTCTTTGCCTTCTTCCCAGTTGGCCGGGCAAACTTCGCCTTTGGTTTGTACGTGGGTATAGGCGTCGATCAGACGGAGGTATTCGCCTACATTGCGTCCCAGTGGCATGTCGTTGACACTTTCGTGGAAAACCTTCCCGGTTTCGTCGACAAGGTAAGTAGCGCGGTAGGTCACGTTCGAGCCTTCGACCAGAAGGACGTCGTTTTCCTCGTCAAATTGCGTCGATTCGATATCCAAAATACCAAGGATGTTAGACAGATTGCGATTGGTGTCGGCAAGGATCGGATAGGTAACACCTTCGATGCCGCCGTTGTTCTTTGGTGTGTTCAACCAGGCGAAGTGAACCTCGTTCGTGTCGCAAGATGCACCTACTACGATAGTGTTGCGCTTCTCGAACTCGGGAAGGGCATCCTGAAAGGCGTGAAGTTCGGTTGGGCAAACAAAGGTAAAGTCTTTCGGATACCAGAAAAGCAACACTTTTTTATTGTTTTTGGTCGCTTCCTCGAAGATGTTGATTTTAAGGTTGTCGCCCATTTCAGAGATGGCGTCCACATTGATGCTAGGAAATTTTTTACCTACGAATGACATAATTATTTCGGTTTATAAGTTATTTTTAGTGCTGCAAAAATAGGCGCGACCCGTACGAATATTCAATCAAGATTCATTATATGTTTTGATTTCGGAATAAGGTCTGACTATAGCGCAGTTAAAATTGGAGAAGCGTCATTTATTTGGGACTTGAATTGAGTAACCGATATATTTCGGTCGATTTTTTTCGGATATTCCCAAAAAGCGTTTCAAGGTTTTTATATTTGTTTTTTACAACCGAACAAAACACCATTACATGTCCTTATCAAAACTGTTCCGCAGAAAGTCCACAACCACGATATTGCAGCAAGGAGGAGACGCGGAGGAGCATTCCGGCGGATTGCACCGCGTGCTTACCGTGCGCGACCTGACGTTCTTCGGGATTGCCGCCATTATCGGCGGAGGAACGTTCAGCGCCATCGGAAATGCCTGTTTTTCGGGCGGGCCGGGTGTCGTCATCCTTTATGTGATCTGCGCCATAGCTTGTGGGTTTACGGCCATGTGTTATGCCGAGTTCGCCTCTCGCGTGCCGGTTTCGGGAAGTGCTTACACCTATGCCTACGTCTCGTTCGGGGAATTGTTCGCCTGGATCATCGGATGGGCGCTCATCATGGAATATTCCATCGGTAACATTTACATCGCCTTTTCGTGGAGCGGTTACTTTACGAATTTGCTGGAAGAAGGTTTCCACATCCATTTACCGGCATGGCTTACGATCAACTACCAATCTGCGCGCGACGCCATTGAAGCCGGCAAGGGAGCCGAAGGAATCGCCGCTTGGAACAATGCCCCGATGTGGGGCGGCCTGCGCATTATCTTTGACCTGCCCGCCGTCGCCATCAACGTACTGATTACTTATCTGGTATACAGGGGAACGAAAGAATCCAAGAATTTCTCGAACATCATGGTCGTGGTAAAGCTTGTCATCATCGCTTTGGTGATCGTCGTCGGCGCGCTTTATGTCGACATCGACAATTGGACGCCGTTCATGCCCAATGGTTTCGGAGGCGTCATGGGAGGCGTCTCGGCGGTTTTCTTTGCCTATATCGGATTCGATGCCGTTTCGACGCTGGCCGAGGAGTCCAAAAATCCCCAACGTGATTTGCCGCGCGGCATGATCTGGTCGCTTGTCATCTGCACGGTGCTTTACATCATACTGGCGCTCGTCCTGACCGGAATGGTTTCCTATACGTTGCTTGGCGTAAGCGATCCGTTGGCCGAAATATTCGCGCTTAAAGGCGTCAAGTGGATGCTTTTCATCGTTTCGATCGCCGCCGTCGTGGCCATGACCAGCGTAATGCTCGTGTTCCAGCTCGGACAGCCGCGCATCTGGATGACCATGAGTCGTGACGGGCTGATGCCGAAGAAATTCTCGAGCATACACCCTAAGTTCAAGACGCCTGGATTTGCGACGATTGTGACCGGCCTCGTCGTGGGCGTGCCGATCTTCTTCACCGATGAAAATTTCGTGCTCGATTTCACCAGCATCGGGACCTTGTTCGCGTTCGTACTTGTCTGCGGAGGCGTGCTCGTGCTTTCTCCCCAAAGTGAAGCCGAGATGGCCGAGCGAAAGGCGAGTGGCAAATTCCGGATTCCGTATATCAACTCAAAATTCATTTATCCTGCGATCGTGGTGGTTTCCGCGGCATTGATCCAGTACTTGTTCCCGACGTTTTTTAAAGATGTCTTCCGCTTTACCGAGGATAACGTCATTACCAACTGTTCGATGATTGTATTCCTGATCCTGTGCATCGTGATGGCGGTGCTGGCATTTCTGAAAAACCTGTCGCTGATCCCGCTTTTGGGCCTCATTTCCTGCTGTTATCTGCTTACCGGAATGGCGCCCAGCAATTGGAAATGGTTTGGCGTCTGGCTCGTGATCGGTTTGGTGTTTTACTTCTGTTACGGATACCGGAAAAGCAAGTTGAATTCCACTCAGCCTTAAACCCTAAACAACCAAGCTTCCGAACCTACACCTTAATAACGAAAGCTTTCACGCTTTTAATTTAATGGTCCAACGAATCAAACCTTAAACCTTAAACCTTAAACTTTAAACCTTAAACTTTAAACTTCAAACCTTAAACAAAAAAACCAGCCTGAAATGCCACGATCAGACTGGTTGGAATACAAATGTAGATTACGCCCTCGTTGTTAGAAGCACACCGACGTCTTCCATACACGATTTCATGTTGAGGAACGTCCGCTCGATGTCGTTGTCCAACCCGATCGAAAATCGGATAAGACCGTCCGTGAGGCCCATTTCGGCTTGCTCTTCCACAGGAATTTCCGATGACGTCGAACTTCCGGGAGCACTGAACAACGTCTTGTAAAACCCGAGGCTTACCGCGAGATAGCCCAAGTTGCGCTGTTGCATCAACTCCATGAGTTCGTTCGCCTTATCAAGCGATCCGACGTCGATCGTCAGCATGCCGCCAAAACCGTATTCCGCGTTCATCATGCGCTGGAAGAGTTCGTGTCCGGGATGGCTTCTAAGCCCGGGATATACTGTTTTGAGCCCGATTTTCTCAAATTGCTGCGCCAGGTAAAGCGCGTTGTGGCTGTGCTGTTTCATCCGGATGTGGAGCGTGCGCATGTTTTTCATCACACTTGCCGATCGCAGGCTGTCCATCGTCGGGCCGAGCAACATCGCCGCTCCGGTATTGACATTTTTCAGGTCATTCACGAATTCGCGGCTTGCACAGGTCACGCCGGCTACGGTATCGCTGCTTCCGTTGATATATTTTGTAAGGCTGTGGATCACGATGTCCGCGCCCATTTTTGCCGGAGCGATCGACAATGGCGAAAACGTGTTATCGACGACGAGCTTTAAGTTGTGTCGTTTGGCGATTTCAGCCATGGCGGCGATATCGATCACTTCCAACAGCGGATTGCTCACGGTTTCACAATACAATAATTTGGTGTTTGCCGTAATGGCCTTTTCCACGACTTCCGCCTTTGTAAAATCGCAGAACGTCGTCCTGATTCCCAACTTGGGCGCGAAATTTTTAAGGAAGGCATACGTCCCGCCGTAAATCGTACGGCTCGATACGATTTCGTCGCCCGAAGCGCATAACTGCAACAACGTCGAAGTGATCGCGCCCATTCCGGATGCGGCCACACATGCGGCTTCGGTACCTTCCATCGAAGCGAGCGCTTTGTCGAGGTACAGATTGCTTGGCGAGGAATGTCGCGAATAGAGGTAGCAGCCATCGGCATTTCCCTCGAAAGTATCGAACATTGTCTTGGCCGAAAGGAAGGTGTAGGTGGACGAATCCGATATCGATGGATTGACGCCTCCGAACTCTCCGAAATACTGTAAATCCTGTATGTTGTCAGCAGGGTTGAAACTCATATCACAAAATTTTTGATCTTACAAATGAAGCGGGTCTGGGATAAAAAATCAACACATAATTACAAATGCGGAAAAATTATCTTAATTTGGGGATGAAATCAGAATATATAACCGAAATAAATCGATTTTGCGAACCAACCTAGATTTTTTATCACATGCCACTTGATTCTACCGACAAAAAGTTGCTTTCGCTGTTGCAATCAGACAGCACAGACACTACCAAAGCCCTGTCCCTAAAACTTAATTTGTCCGCGACGGCGGTTTACGAACGCATCCGGAAACTGGAGCGGGAAGGCGTGATATCCAGATACGTAGCGTTGCTCGACCGAAAGAGCATCGGCAAGAATTTCATTGTGTTCTGCCACATCAAACTGTTGCAGCATTCGAGGGAATTCCTCACGCGTTTCGAACACGAGGTCGTGAAACTGGACGAAGTGTTGGAGTGTTTCCATGTGAGCGGCGATTACGATTACATCCTCAAGGTTTGCGTGTCCGATATGGAAGAATACCGCCAATTCATGGTTACCAAACTCACCACGCTGCAGCACATCGGCAGTACCCAAAGTTCGTTCATGATTGCCGAAGTCAAGAATACGACGGCGTTTTCGCTGTGATCATTCGTGTATCAGGACTTTGTTGACCTCGTCGTTTTCGATATGCAGCACGAGCGTTTTGGTGTGCAGTGTGGCAAAGCCTAATTTTTGTTCCAAAATGCGATAATATACATAATCGTCCTGGGTGCGCGTCGGTTGACCCAATTTGTCAAAAAGCTTTTCGCGCGTCAGCCCTTTGAGTTCTTGGTCGTCCATCAGATCGGAAAGCATATTGTCGCGGTAAGGATAGCCGTTTTCGCCCGTCATGTCCCATTTCGCTTTGTCGAACGGAATTTGGGGAACCTCGCGGGTTTCACGTTGGCAGGCGTATCCGAAAAGAATAAGTCCGATAAGAATGATTTTTTTCATGTTTTCTAAGTCTTTAGTCATGATCTTGGTCAAAGATCCGCCCGGAGATCGCAACCGGACGGACTCACGGCACCGCCAAATCTCATCGCATGGGAACGAGATGCTTGGCGATTTCGGTTTCTTTGCGGATCAACCCGAACGTGTCGGCAAATTTCCGACCCATATCTTTCATATAGCGTCCAAAAGTCGGGCTGCCGACGCTTAAAACTTTGTGGTGGCCAAACCAAACGACGGCCGCCGTAGAAAAGAAAAACACGCGGTAAATCTGGAATGCGAACCATCGGATCGACCAATGGTGTGAGCGGTAGATTGCCAGCATGCGCTCCGCCTGGAAGTCGATATGGCGCTCCTCGTCGATCAAAATGTCGTCGCAAATCTGTTTGAGCAACGGGCAGCCCGTAGCATCCTTGAGCGATTGATAGAACAATTGCGCGGAGCTTTCAACGGTGATCACGGCAAGCGTCCACAGCTCCATACTCGTGTTAAAGTAGCGTATCTTGCGGAACAAGGAATCGCCCCAATCCTGCTCAATGCGCTTTTCGCCGATGAGATCGAGATAGCGCCCGAGGTTGTGGCCGTGTTTCTGCTCTTCTTTGATGAACAATTCGACGGCTATCGGAAAAATGAAGTCATGGGTGCGGTTGGCGTATTTTTTAGCGGCGGCGATTAAATGAGCGCCTTCGGATGTTTCGCCCAGTTGCCACGCCTGCAGCGATTTCAGGATGCGTTTGCGCTGTCCGTCGGAAAGTTGGGGCTGGATTGCCCAGTCGACGCGCTCGAACGTGGCGTTATGGGTGAAATGGTTGGTCCAGTATTGGGAAGAATGTGTGTACATGATTAGATAATTAGATGATTGGATAATTGGATGATTGGATAATTAGATAATTAGCGAATTAGCGAATTACTCACCCGAGGCATAGCTGAACGGACCAAAGGCAATTTGTGAATTGGCAGCGATCAATTCGACAAATCAACTGCAAAGATTAGCTGTTCCAATCGATTTTTCGGGAGAAGTACATTACCGCGGCAAGGATCAGGAACAGTCCGATGCTGCCGAACAATAGCGCATAATCTTCAAGTTGTATGATCACGTAGATGAATCCGTAAAGCGCAGAAAGCGAGGTGGCGATGAACGTGCAGAATTTCGCTTTCTTTAAGATCGATAAGGAATAGAGCGAGATCAGCGCCACGACCGAAGCGCCGGCTATCAGGTAGGCCGTCAAGAAACTACTGTGTTCGGTAATCGACAGCAATAGCGTGTAGAACATCACCAGGGCCAACCCTATCATCGTGTACTGGAAAATGTGGATGCGGACCTTGCTGATCATCTGGATCAGGAAAAAAATCAGGAATGTAAGCCCGATGGTTAGGAAACCGTACTTAGAGGCGCGTTCGTTTTGTTGGTACTCATCTACCTGAATGACGAATTTGACGCCGAACGCAAACCGCGCCAAATCGGGCAGGTCGCCAAAGGTTTGCTGGCCGAAAGGCCGGTTGACATGCAGGATTTTCCAACTTGCCGGAAAGCCGTCGCCCGGTCCTTTCGTCTCGGGAAGAAAATTGCCGTCGAAACTTGGGTCGTTCCAGTTGGAATCCATCTTGACCGATGTCGTTTTGCCAATCGGGACCATCATCAATTGGTTGCTGCCGCGATAGGAAATGTCAAATTTGAACGCGACATTGCCCGATTCCTTTAAAATCCGGGCATCGAAATATCCGGTTTCGAGGGCGTCGACCGAATCGTTTTGCGAAGTATTGAAAACCGGCTCGAACGTCATCGGTTTGCCGCCAATGTCGATCCTGACTTCATCCTGTATGCTTTTTAGGTTCGTCGTCCTGATCACGACCGAGGCCTTGTCCCATTGGATGTCGGCATCGGGAATATCGCGCGTCGAGAAATCGGGAGCCGAATACGTGCCGTCGAATTTCATTTTCGAGGTATAAACTACCGCTTCATAATTGCCGTAATTGCGCTTGTCGGTCGTGACGGATGTCTTGTTGTTCAAGGTTTCCGGAAAAAAATAGGCATATTCGGTAATCGGCTTTCGCTCGGTCACGGCGGCTTTCGTCTTTTCATTCACGATTACGGTTTCCTCATACACAACATACGGAATGCGCACGACAGGCCCGTATAAATACACGTCGCCTCCCCATTTCGAGGTGATGCTTTGGTTGACTTGTTGCTGCCTCGAGGCGCGTTCGTTTATGAGATCCTGTACGAGCGCGAGCGGTATGAGTAAGATCAGCGTCAGGATCCCGACCATGACGAGGCGGGCGGTGTTGGATTGTAAGAATCCGGTTTTGATAGGTGTTTCCATTGAAAGTTTAAGGTTTAAAGTTTAAGGTTTAAAGTTTAAAGTTTTGGTTTATCCATCGAGATTGTTCAGATAGAAGATCACGACGGGTATGTTGGCCAGGACGATCAGTATTTTGATGGCGAAATACTCGCGGTTATTGGGTTCGGAGAGGAACAGGATCATCAAATTCAGCAATACGAGCATGTTGAGCATCGCCGCGAGCAGGACATAGATGAAACCGCACGCCAGCAGGTAACCATCGTCGTCGAATGTGTCCATTTTGAAAAGGACGAACAACAGGCTTCCCAGTAAAAAGGAGGCAAAGGCGATTTTCGAAGAAAGTTCTCCGGTTGCCCTGAGGTAGGCGGCATAGCGGATTTGAAGGCTGTTTTCCATGATTATGGGTTTTGGTCGCGTTGGGAATTGAGTCGGATGAAGTAATAAACCAGCAGCAAAAGCGTCCCGTAACCAATCGTAAATCCGATGGTCCGTAATTCAATAAGCAGCACCGCGGAGTCATGTAGTATGCGTATCGGATCGGACAAGACGTCCCAGCTGTTGTAGCGTTCGTACCGCCCGAGGTAGATGCCGAAACCGGACAGTAACGCACTTGCCGGGATCATGAGATCGGAAATGTTCCCAAACGATTTTTTCCAGACCTGGTGCATCTGCCACATCGAAAGCAATCCGAAGAGCAAGCCGCTGATCGAGTAGGAGGCGAGCAGGAGCAGGTCGAACCAAGCCGGCATGGTCAGGTTGATTTTCCGGAAATGCAGAAAGTCCGTCAGGATGTAAGGCGCGTTCGGCAAAAACAGCAGCCAGATAAGCGATCCGATGGCGATTTTTAAGGTGGACGTCCCGCGCGAGGTCAGGTAAAGACTGATGCACAAAGGCACGAGAGACAGCACCAGGTTCCAGATGAGAAAACCGAACCCGATTCCCGATGTGACGAACATCCGGAAGGCGATCAACAGGAAATTGAATCCGACTAACGGTAAGACGCTGACGTATAGTGAATTGTTTATTGCTATTTTCATAATATAAAGTACTTTGTATTTCAAAGTTTAACGGTAAAAAAATTTAGGTCTTGCGTATCAGGTTTTCCAGCGCGTCTATGTGGGACGTGAAGGCCTGCCTGCCGGATTTCGTCGCTTTGTAACTCGTGTTGGGCTTCTTCCCGATGAACTGCTTTTCGACGACGATGTAATTTTCCGCTTCAAGTGCCTTGGCATGGCTGGCGAGGTTGCCGTCGGTAACGCCGAGCAATTCCTTGAGCGTCGAAAAATCGGCCGATTCGTTTACCATAAGCACGCTCATGATGCCGAGCCTGATGCGATGGTCGAACGCTTTGTTTATATTTTGTATGATGTTTTTCAAGGTCGAAAGTCAAAAGTAAAAGTCGAGATCGGACGGCGCAAATTACGCATTCCGGTCGTATTTAAAATACATCAGCGAACCGTAGAGGATATGGCAAAATCCGAATCCCAACGCCCAAAACAGCAAACCATAACCTGAAAATTCCGTGCACAGCAACCCTAAGATGATCACGGTAATGCCAAGGTAGCGCACGTCGCTGAGCGTATATTTGCTCGCGTTGACGCAGGCCAGTCCGTAAAAGATCAGCGTTACCGGGGCGATGAGGCCGTAGACCTCGTGCCTCAATAGCAGCAGGGTAAAAATGCCGCCCGTGACCATTGGGATCAGGAAATTGACAAGCAGTCGGCGGGAGGAATTGTTCCAAAGTTGCTCGTCGCGTTTTTTCGCTTTTTTGTGGGACAAGATCAGGGCCGTGATTACGGACATCAACAGGACGCCAAACGCAATCCCGACGATAGCTGTAAACGCTGCACTTTCGAGCGTGATGTATTGGCCGTTGTGTGAATCGATGATCCTCGCCGCGCCAAACGCCCCGATCAGCGCATAGATTCCAGCCATGACGCCCGCCAATCCGCTTAGCGAAAGAAATTGGGTCGAGCGGTTCATCATTTGCTTGATGTCGCGGATGTCGTCGAGATAATTGTGATCTTCCATACAAAAGTACTTTGAATTGCAAAGTAAATGAAGTTGATGTTAACCTGCAATAGCAAAATGCTTTTTTTTTTTTGATTTTCCTGAGAGCCGGGCGATTTTGCCCGCTTGGCCTTTTTGGGTTCTGCGCGAGCGATATCCGATTTTTCTTTGTACAGTTCAGCTACGTCCGGGTATTTGTCTTATCGGATAAACCTTTGAGGTTTCTAAAAATAAGTGGGGCGAGCTTGACCCTTGCGGTCGTGGCCAAATTTGAATTCACCATGCCAACTTGCCCTAAATAAGAATCGCTTTCGTACTTTTGTGTGACTAAATCAATAACCAATCACCATGAGTTCATTTGACGTTGCCGTCATAGGATCGGGTCCCGGAGGATACGTGGCCGCCATCCGTTGCGCACAATTAGGTTTCAAGACTGCCATCGTAGAGAAATATTCAACCCTTGGCGGAACCTGCCTCAACGTAGGCTGTATCCCTTCCAAAGCATTGCTTGATTCCTCCCACCATTATCACGACGCCATTTCCCATTTCAAGGAGCACGGCATTGAGATCCCGGGAGAGATCAAGGTTAATTTTGAGCAGATGATCGCGCGCAAAGGTTCGGTAGTGGATCAAAACGTGAGCGGCATCAAATACCTCATGGATAAAAACAAGATCACCGTTTTCGAAGGCCTTGGCTCGTTCGAGGACGCTACTCATGTGAAAGTTTCCAAAGCCGACGGTTCATCCGAAACCATCGAAGCCAAATACACGATCATCGCAACGGGTTCCAAGCCGTCGTCCCTGCCTTTTATCAAATTGGACGAAGAACGCGTGATCACCTCGACCGAAGCCTTGAAGCTCAAGGAAATCCCAAAACACCTTATCGTCATCGGCGGAGGCGTCATCGGGCTCGAGCTCGGACAGGTTTACCTGCGTCTCGGCGCCCAGGTTTCGGTAGTGGAATATCTCGACAGGATCATTCCCGGAATGGACGCCGGATTGTCGAAAGAATTGACCAAAGTGCTTAAGAAACAAGGCATGAAGTTTTACACGTCCCACAAGGTAAAATCTGTTGAAAACAACGGGGAAGGCGTGACGATACAAGCCGACGACGCAAAAGGGCAAACGATCACCTTGCAAGGCGATTACGCTTTGGTTTCGGTCGGACGTCGCCCGTTCACTGACGGATTGGCCCTCGACAAAGCGGGAGTCAAGGTTTCAGACCGTGGTATCGTGGAAACCAACGATCATTTGCAAACGAACGTTTCAAACATTTACGCGATCGGAGACGTCGTGAAAGGCGCGATGCTGGCCCACAAAGCCGAAGAAGAAGGCGTTTTCGTAGCCGAAACGTTGGCCGGGCAAAAGCCTCATATCAACTACAACCTGATTCCGGGTGTGGTCTATACGTGGCCCGAAGTCGCGGCCGTAGGCAAGACCGAAGAGCAGTTGAAAGAAGCCGGAATCGAATACAAATCGGGCAGTTTCCCAATGAAGGCGTTGGGTCGTTCACGCGCAAGCGGCGACACGGACGGCTTTGTGAAAATCCTGGCCGATGCCAAGACGGACGAAGTATTGGGTGTCCATATGATTGGAGCAAGGGTAGCCGATTTGATCGCCGAAGCGGTAACCGCCATGGAATTCCGTGCATCCGCTGAAGATATTTCGAGGATGTCGCACGCTCACCCGACCTATGCTGAGGCCGTTAAGGAAGCGGCGTTGGCGGCGAGTGAGAACCGTCCGATACACATGTAATTAGCGAATTGGCGAATTAGCGAATTAGCGAATTTGTAAATTAGATTATTAGAAAAAGAAAGCCCGTTCGTTTTGAGCGGGCTTTTTTTGTAGATGCCGTTTGGTGACTTTACTTGTTTAACCGTTGAAGGCGTCAGATGGGATAAGCGCTGAACGTAATGAATTCAAATCATTAAGAGCAATGAGGCATCAAGGATTTAGTATGAAACAGACCAATTCTTTAGTTTCGATAACTTAATGTCCTTAATGGTTCAAAAATTATCATACGTCAAAACTATTAAGCCGCCAATTTCTTGCGGTTCATTTTTTTCCATGCGACGAAAAGTACGCCTCCGATCAGTACAAATGGCCACAAATTCAACACGACCACCAAAATTCCTTCCAAAATATACCATCCGGATTTCAAACTGTCCCAAGCCTGGGTCGCAAAACTTGTGCGATACGTCCCGCTGTCGAGATTGGCCAAGGTTACGCTTTTTACCGCTTCGTCCTGATACAATTGCAACGCCACGGTAGAGTAGGCGATCTTGTCTTCGAGTTCCAGTTTTTTCAGCAAAGCGGCGTCCGAGGATTCTTGTTTGGACAATAAGTTATTTTCGGTATCGTTGATGTCGACGAGTTTCTTGCCCTTGTCGCTTACCGCGGTTTCGACGCGTTTGGTAAACCTTGCGAGACGGTTGCGCTCGAGCTCGCTGGCTTTGAGCTGCGGATTCACGTCTTCGGCTTTTATGATGCGGTAATCGAGGTAGCCGACTTCTTTGGAAATATTTTTCAGCGTGGCGTCCAAATTGTAATTCGGAACCCGGATCACCATGTCGTTGTGCACCGTGTAAACCGTCGTACGCACGATGCTGTCCTGGCTTTTCTTGACGTCCTTGGTCGCGCTGACCGAACTCTTCAGCTCCGTATTGACGACAAAACCTCCCGCCTGGGAGACGGCGTCCTCGACTTTTGCAGTCGACTGCGCCACGTTGCGCACTTTAAACCGGATGTCGGCCGTGCGGACAAATTTGTGCTTACCGTCGTTTTTTTCAACCGCCGCCGAAGAAGACAGGGCGTTCGGGGCTGCCGTTGAATCGGCCTGTACAGACTTGGCGTCTTCGCTACTTGCCGCATCCACCGGCATTATTTCTTCGGCTGGCGCTTCCGCATCGTACCCGCCGGATTCATTTTTGCAGGAAACGGAAAGCATCATCAGCAACGCCATTCCGAATAATGGGATTTTTTTCATAAAATTTGTGGTTTTAAAAGGTTAATACTCAAAAAGGTGAGGTAGTTTTTTGTCAAATACTGTAAATCTTATGAAGTTGTCGATTCGACGCTCACTAACAACCGTGCCAAAATTTTTAGACGTCCCGACGATTGTTTTGTCGTAATTTTGATCGTGCCAGAAACGATCGATTTTGCGATCGAAAAACGGAACCGATATGCCCACAAGAACGATTGCTCATCACACGATAAACGACCCTGAGGATTTCAAGGCCAGGTTGCTGCATTGGGCCCAAGATTTCCGCGAGGCGACGTTTCTGGACGGGAACGGCTATTACCAGAAATATCAGGAATACGACTGCGTGCTGGCCGTCGACGCTTTTTTGTCGCTCAGTACCGACCATCACAAAGCCTTCCAGGATCTGCGCGAATTGCAGGAAGCCACACAGGATTGGCTTTTCGGGTACCTTTCATACGACCTCAAAAACGATGTCGAAAAGCTGCAATCCGATAACGCGGACGGCCTTGACTTCCCGGAAATGTTTTTCTTTCAGCCCAAACGGCTTTTTTTGCTAAAAGGCAATCAGTTGGAAATGCACTATCTGCCAATGGCCGACGACGAAATGAAACAGGATTACCAAGCCATCGTCAACCAGGATACGCAAATGCCGCACGCCAACGGACGCCTTGCGATCTCCCAGCGCATTTCCCAGAAAGACTATTTGAAAAAGGTCGGGCGTATGCTCGATTACATCCATAGGGGCGACATTTACGAGGCGAATTTCTGTATGGAATTCTATTCCGAAGACGCCAAGATCGATCCGCTCGAAACCTATTGCCGCCTCAACGCGATTTCCGAGCCGCCGTTTTCCGCTTTTTTCCGCAATGCGGACGATTACCTGATGTCGGCCTCGCCCGAGCGTTACCTTAAGAAGCAAGGCCGCAAGATCGTATCCCAGCCTATTAAGGGAACGGCGCGGCGCAGCGATAACCCGGACGAGGACGCCCGGATCAGGCGAGAGCTAGTTTCCAACGAAAAAGAACGATCGGAAAACATCATGATCGTCGACCTGGTGCGCAACGATTTGTCGCGAACCGCCTCGAAAGGGTCGGTTCACGTCGAGGAACTGTGCCAACCGTATTCATTCCGCCAAGTGCACCACCTGATTTCTACCGTAGTTTCTGAACTTTCGCCGGGCAAATCGGCCGTGGACGTGCTCCAGACCACATTTCCGATGGGAAGCATGACCGGAGCGCCCAAGATCGCGGCCATGAACATCATCGAAGCCCTTGAGGAAACCAAACGCGGGCTCTACAGCGGCGCCCTCGGCTATTTCACGCCCGAAGGCAATTTCGATTTCAACGTGGTTATCCGCACCATTCTGTACAACGCAAAACGGCATTACGTTTCGTTTTCGGTCGGTAGCGCGATCACCGCGGCATCGGACCCGCTGCGGGAATACGAAGAATGCCTGCTGAAAGCGGTAGCGATGCGCAAAGTCCTCGAGCGGCAGGAGGATTGAGAACGTTCAATTGGTCATTGTTTATTATTGATTAAAGCAATTCCGGTTTTCCGCTACAAGTCCTCGCCCCAAAACCGCATTTTTGTCGCACCGGCCCGAGCTTCCTGCGGTCGCTGGGCCGCCTTGTAAAAATCAGCGGTTTCCGGCCTGCGGGCTTTTCGCTTCAACCCGGGCTAGGGCATTTGTCGCTGATGGCATCCTCATTAATTAATTATTCATTGTCAATTATTAAGTAACTTCGTGTGATGTTGTCCCGTTTCAGAACCCACCTTAAAAGCAAATTCCCGTTTCTCGAAGGCAAACGCCTGCTGCTCGCTTGCAGTGGCGGAGTCGACAGCATGGTCATGCTCGACCTCTTCCGGAAATCCGGTTACGAAGTCGGGATAGCGCATTGCAATTTCAACCTCAGGGGAGCAGAGAGCGACCAAGACGAAAGCTTTATTCGCGAATTCGCGGCTGCGAACCATTTACAGGCTCACATCGCCACATTCGATACCGAACAATTCGCTCACGATTTCAAGCTTTCGATACAGCTCGCTGCCCGCAAATTGCGCTACGGCTATTTCGGCGAGATACTGGAAGCCGGGAAATACGACTATGTCCTGACCGCCCACCACGCCGACGACAACCTCGAAACGTTTCTCATCAACCTTACGCGGGGCACGGGAATCGAAGGCCTGACGGGAATCCCTTTGCAGAATGGCAATATCGTGAGGCCGTTGCTCGACTTTACGAGAGCCGAAATCGAATCGTATGCGAAATCCAACGGGCTGGAATGGCGAGAGGACAGCAGCAATGCTTCCGAAAAATACCTCAGGAACAAAATACGGCATCAACTCGTTCCCGCGCTAAAGGAAGTGCGGCCTGATTTGCTTGAGACCTTTGCGGCGACCCAGGATTTTCTGCGGCAGACCCAATCCCTGGCCGATGACGCGGCTGTGCTGGTTTTCCAAAAAGTGGCCAAAACATTTGGGACCGAAATCCGGTTTGATTTGCCGGAACTAAAAAAACTCCCGAATTTCCAGGCGTATCTCTATAAATGGCTCAGCGGCTTCGGCTTCACGGCCTGGAGCGATATCTATGCGCTTGTCGACGCCCAATCGGGCAAACAGGTTTTTGCCCCGGGCCACGTTTTGCTCAAAGACCGCGATGCCCTTGTGCTTTCGCCTTTGACCGACGAGGTTCCCGATCGAGAGTACAAAATTTACAACGGGATGGAAACAATAGAATTTCCGTTAAAAATGAGCCTAAAATTTGTGAAAGCCATTGGAAGGCAATCCAATTCGGCTATCTTTGTCGACGCCGAAAAATTGAGGTTTCCGCTGGTGCTCAGGAGGTGGAAGGAAGGCGATGTATTTTACCCTCTCGGCATGAACGGAAACTCCAAAAAAGTCAGCAAATTCTTCAAGGACGGGAAATTCTCGTTGAGAGATAAAGAGCATGCGTGGCTTTTGTGTTCGCGGGACGACATCATCTGGATCGTCGGCCATCGCGCGGACGAACGCTTCGGCGCCCAATCAACTACGACAAACATTTTGAACATCGCACTCAAAGAATGAAAAAAGTTCTGTTCCTGCTGCTCGCATTGCTAAGCATTTCGGGCATTTCCGCTCAAATCGTCAAACCTGTAAAGTGGACACAGCGCCTCGAAAAAATATCCGGAAACGAGTTCAATCTCATCATGGAAGGCGCGATCGACGACAATTGGCATATGTATTCCCAATTCACTCCAGCCGACGGCCCGCTTCCGTTGACATTGGAGTACAAAAATGCAAGGTTCAATTACGAGCTCGTCGGGAAAACGAAAGAAAGTCCTTATAAGAAGCAATACAACGACGTTTTCGAGGTAGACGAATACTATTGGGAGAAAAAAGTTACGCTTACCCAACGCGTTAAAATCATCAACCCGAAGCTGACAACGATCGAGGTCAAGGCCGATTACCAGGTTTGTAAGGAAGTCTGTAGCAACGACGATGCGAAATTTACGTTCAAACTTCCCAAAATACCGGTTGCGGAAGACGAGCCGACGAAAGCTGCTGCCGCACAAACGCCTGATGCTGCTGTGGCTTCGGACTCCGCCACGGCTAAAAAGGATGCGGTTAAGGACACGATTTCGGCTAAGGAAACCATAGATTCCAAAGACCTTACCTCGCATCCGATCAATCCTGATTCTACCGAAAACTTAGGTCTGTGGACGATTTTCTTCCTGGCTTTCGGGGCCGGGTTTGCCGCATTGCTCACGCCTTGCGTTTTTCCGATGATCCCAATGACGGTGAGTTTTTTCACCAAACAAAGCAAGAATAAGTCGGCGGGAATCCGCAATGCGATCCTGTACGGAATATCGATCATCGTCATTTACGTGACGCTCGGGCTGATCATTACCGCGATTTTTGGTGCCGACGCCCTCAACGCGATCGCAACCAATGTGTGGTTCAACGTCATCTTTTTTGTCCTGCTTGTCATCTTCGCCATTTCGTTTATGGGCGCCTTCGAGATCGTTTTACCGAATTCATGGGCGAGCAAAGTCGACCGTCAGGCTGATCGCGGTGGCATCATCGGGATCCTGGCCATGGCGTTGGCCCTGGCTATCGTTTCGTTTTCATGTACCGGAATTTTTATCGGAAACCTGTTGGTGATCGCGGCCCGCGAAGGCGGCATCAGCCCGCTTATCGGAATGTTCGGGTTTTCGCTGGCGCTAGCTCTGCCTTTTATGTTGTTCGCGATCTTTCCGGGTTGGATGAATTCGCTCCCAAAATCAGGCGGATGGCTCAACACCGTCAAGGTTTTCCTTGGGTTCCTCGAATTGGCGCTCGCCTTCAAATTCCTGTCGAATGCAGACCTTGTATTGCAGTTGCATTTGCTGGAAAGAGAAGTGTTCCTTTGTATCTGGATCGCGATTTTCGGAGCGTTGACACTCTACCTTTTCGGAAAAATACAGACGCCTCACGACAGCCCTGCCGGCAATCTTTCCGTCGGGCGCATCATGCTCGGCTTGCTGACGCTGACGTTTACCATCTACCTTATTCCCGGGCTTTGGGGCGCGCCGCTGAAGTTGATTTCTGCATTCCCGCCTCCTTTGCATTATAGCGAAAGCCCGCATGGAGTGGGAGCGACGGGAACCGTAATGAACGATAAGACGCTCCCGGAAGGTGCGGTATTGGCCCACGATATGATCACGTTCAATGATTACGACAAGGGGCTTGCTTATGCAAAATCCGTGAACAAGCCGGTAATGCTTGACTTCACCGGACACGCGTGCGTCAATTGCCGCAAAATGGAAGCGAACGTCTGGACGGACAAAGAAGTGCACGAAATCATGAAAAATGATTTGGTGTTGATTTCACTTTATGTAGACGACAAACGTGAACTCCCGGAATCTGAGCAATACACGACGCCTGAAGGTGAAGATATCGAAACAATAGGCGACAAATGGACGAACCTGACCATTACGCGCTACAACACGAACACGCAACCGCTTTACGTTTTGCTTGGCCCTGACGGAAAGGATATTTCGCCTACGATAAGCTACGTCGGCAAAGACGAATACCTCGCGTGGCTCAAAGCCGGGCTCAAGAAATAATATAAACGATTTTCACTGCGAAAGCCGGTCTCTAAAGGGCCGGCTTTTGCGTTTTTGCGATGGCCGAACCAATATCAGTCCGTATCCTCGAGCGTAAAAATGTCCTCTACTCTTACATCGAAAAACCGCGCGATCTTTAGGGAAAGTACGGTTGACGGTACGTATTTGGCCTTTTCCATAGCGTTTATGGTTTGCCTGCTTACGCCGATCTGCCTGGCGAGCTCTTCCTGGGAAATGTCCTTGATCGCGCGCTGTACTTTGAGGTTATTCGTCATCGCGCACGGAGTTTTTGAGTTGGTAGAGCTTGATGTGAAAACGGATGATGAAAAACAACAGCAGCGAAAAAATGTTGGCCACCATCACTTCAAAATAAAACAGGCCGTAAATGAGCCATGTGGCCACGAGCATGACCGTAAAGTTGAAGTAGGTCGCCCAGACAAGGCTTTCGTAACGGATTTGTGCGATGAGTTCGTCTTCGTTTTTTTGTTTCGAGAAGCCGATAAAAAGGCCGCCGGCGATCAGGAAGCTCAACAGGATTTCGTCTCCAATCGAATTTTCGTTGAAGCGGAAGAAACCATTGGGAGCGAAAAGGCCGTTGTCTGCAATGGCGTACACTTTTGCGGTGACGGCATCGTCTAACTGGAGATCGGAAACCATTGCGGCAATGGCGACAAGCAAAGCAGGGACAAAAAGACACCAGCCGATGATGTCGAACTTTTGCGGAAATAAGAAATGTGTTTTCATTTGATTTGATTTAATGATATTGAAACTCAAACCAAATGTAAAGTATATTTTACATATTGACTAAATTATTTTACAAAAAGTTTTGTTTGTTTGTCTTTTTCATTTGAAACGGCATGTGTTTTTTAATTTGATTGCGCGAGGGATTGGAGCGGATATCCTTTTGGCGGCCGCAGCGCAGCGGAGGCCGCCAAAAGATAGCAGCGCAAAGCCCGACGGCGCGGCAGTCCGAATGTTGTTTTTAACGATTCGATCTGCCGCGCCGTCGCGCCCAAAAAAAATATAGCCTACTTTATTTGAGGATGTGCTGGCCCAAAATGCGATAGACTTCGTTGATGTTGTCGCTTCCTTTGCCGAATGTCTTTTTGACCGGTTGGATTTCGTCCTTGATCCAGATCTTGAGTTCCGCATCGAGGTCGAGGATTCCGGCGCTCTCTTTCGAGAATTTGATCACGTTGGCATACGGAATCGAAGTATATCCGGTCTTGCTGCCCACGAGTTGTTTTTCGACGAGGATCAGCCGCTTGTTCGTGAAAATGAACATGTCCTTGACGAGTCGGAAAGCTTTTTCGATGTTTTCACCGGGCACGATGATCGGTTCGAACTCTTTTGTGATAGCTTCAATGGAAACCTCGGATGCGTTTCCCAATATGGCGTTGAATAGTCCCATGATGTTGTTTTTAGTGAACTAAAGATAAAACTTTGGCAAATGTCCTGCGTCCGGTTTCACAAAACATTAATTCAAAGCTGCGATTTGTTGTCATTTCCTGAGCGTTATCCTGAATGTAGAGCCGATTCCCATTTCAGACTGCACATCAATGCGACCGTCGAGTTTGGAGACGAGTTTGTGAACGGTCGACAAACCGATTCCGGTTCCTTTGTTGCCGCAGCGGTCGGTTTTGCCGAGGGTGCCGAAAATCTCGAAAATTTTCCTGAACTGGGATTCGGGAATGCCGGGCCCGTTGTCTTTCACGAAGATAACGACGTTTTCACCGACCTGTTCGTATCCGATTTCAATTACGCCTTTTTCCTTGTCGTTATATTTGACGGCGTTCGCGACAAGATTGTACAGCACTTGACCAAGCGCCATTTTGTTCGACCGCAACCGCGAATCGTCGGTCGGAAAGATAAATTCGAAGTCTGCATTTGGATGGAGCAGTGCCACGATATATTCCGAAAATTCCCTCAGGCGGATTTTCTCCCGTTGTGTGACATCGACCGTATCGTATTTGTAATGTTCCAGGATCCCATCGATAAGGCCCTTGAGTTCTTTTGCCGATTGCCCGATATACCCGATCATTTGCCTTCCCTGGTCGTCGAGACGCGCGCCATATGATTCCGAGAACATTGCAGCAAGTTGCGTAATGTTGTTCAGAGGCGATTTCAAATCGTGGGAAACGACGTGGGAAAACTGCTCGAGATCCTGGTATCGCTGGGCAAGCGCATTATGGCTTTCGACAAGCCTGTAATTGTTGCGCCTGAGTTCCAGTAGCTTTGTGACCTGGTTCGCCAGTTTTTCCAGTGCGTCGATCTGGAATGGCGCGAGCTTTTTGACCTTGTGATCGATCACACACAACGCACCAAGGGCGTACCCGTCGCAATTCACGATTGGGATCCCGGCGTACGACCGGACGCCTCCCTCGGCAACGAATGGATTATCGTGGAAACGCTCATCTTCGAGCATGTTTTCCACGATCAGGTTTTGGTCGGGTTGCGCCACGACATGGCCACAAAACGAAGTTTCCCTTTCCGATTCGGCTACGTCAAGCCCTACCGAAGATTTGAACCACTGGCGTTGTTCGTCCAACAGCGTAATGACCGAAATGGATGTCCCGCAAATCTCGGCGGCGAGTTTGGTGATGTCGTCAAAATCTTTCTCAGGTTGGGAATCGAGTACGCGATAGCTGAGCAAAGCATCGAGGCGCTCTCTGTCGTTGGGCGGTATTGGGGCGGTAATCATTTGGTTAAATTTGGTTTTGCAAAGATATACGCACAAATTCGTCTGTCGGATGCGGAAACCCGCATTTAAGAATTCGTTTGCAACTGCTCGAACTGATTAACAAAAATATAGCGGCAAATTTTACGATTTTGGGCGAAACGGCGTCGGTAACCGGCTCGTGAAAATTGTGCGATTCCCGGGTTCGGCTTTATATTTTTTTTATAACTTTACCAATATCAGCCATTTAAAAAAGTACACGCCATGTTAGTAAAAGTATTCGGAAGCGCCGTTTTCGGCCTTGAAGCCACGACCATAACGATAGAAGTCCATACCGACAAGGGTATCGGATACCATCTTGTCGGATTGCCGGACAACGCGATCAAGGAAAGTGCCTATCGCATTGCCGCCGCCCTTAAAAACAACAATCTCCATTTTCCCGGAAAAAAGATCACGATCAATATGGCGCCCGCCGACTTGCGAAAGGAGGGATCGGCTTACGATTTGACGATCGCATTGGGCATTCTTGTCGCATCCGGACAACTGAAACCAGACGACATAAGTCATTATGTGATCATGGGTGAATTGTCTCTCGATGGTAAGCTCCAACCCATAAAAGGAGCGCTGTCGATCGGGATCAAAGCCCAACAGGAAGGTTTCAAAGGCTTTATTTTGCCGGCCCAAAATGCGATGGAGGCGGCCGTCGTTTCCGGAATTGATGTCTACGGGGCGTCGGACATTGCCGAGGTCATCGCTTTCTTCTCAGGAACGGGCAGTCTCAAACCCACGGTCATCGATAGCAGGACGACGTTCGTACAACCAGAATTTCCGGATTTCGACTTTCGGGATGTGAAAGGCCAGGAATCCATAAAACGCTGCATGGAAATCGCGGCCGCAGGAGGACACAATATCATATTGATCGGTCCGCCGGGAGCGGGAAAAACGATGCTGGCCAAGCGGCTCCCGAGCATTTTGCCTCCCATGACTACGCGTGAAGCTTTGGAAACGACTAAAATCCACAGTGTTGCAGGAAAACTTAAGGACGTCGGATTGATGCGGCAGCGGCCCTTTCGGAGCCCGCATCACTCGGCTTCGTCTGTTTCATTGGTTGGAGGCGGCAGCTTTCCGCAGCCTGGGGAAATCAGCATGGCCCATAACGGCGTACTGTTTCTCGATGAGCTGCCGGAATTTAAGCGGGAGGTGCTCGAAGTATTGCGCCAGCCGCTCGAGGATAGGGAAGTCACGATTTCGCGCGCCAAATTCACGATCACGTATCCTTCGTCGTTTATGCTTGTGGCGAGCATGAATCCTAGTCCTGGCGGCTATTTTATGGAAACATCGGCTCCGGTATCGAATACATCGTCCGAAATGAGGCGCTACCTGAACAAGATTTCAGGACCGCTCCTGGATCGCATTGACCTGCATATAGAAGTAACGCCGGTGCCGTTCGAAAAACTCAGCGAGGAGCGCAAAGCGGAAAGCAGTTCGGAAATACGGCTTCGCGTATCAAAGGCCCGAGAAGTCCAGACCGCGCGCTTTGAGGAGATCGACGGCGTTCACTACAACGCCCAGATGACGGCGCGCCACATCGGTAAGTTCTGCCGGCTAGACGATGCATCCGTACAGATATTAGGGACTGCGATGGACCGTCTCAATTTTTCGGCTAGGGCATACGACCGCATTCTCAAGGTTTCGCGTACGATCGCCGATCTCGATGATTCGGATGTAATCCTGCCGCACCATATTGCGGAGGCCATCCAGTACAGGAGCCTGGACCGAGAGGGTTGGCTCGGGTAACTAAAGGTTCTCGAAAGTGTCGCCTTGCTTTATGTCGCCGGTTTCGAAACCTTTCATGAACCATTTCATTCGCTGCTCGGATGTACCGTGCGTGAACGAATCGGGAACGACGTGCCCTTGCATTCGCTTTTGTATCGCATCGTCTCCGACGGCTTGAGCCGCACTCATGGCTTCTTCGATATCTCCCGGTTCGAGCATCTGGACGCGTTTTTCGTTGTAATGGGTCCAAAGGCCGGCGTAAAAATCGGCCTGGAGCTCGAGTGCCACTGAAAGTTTGTTGGCTTGTGACTGGCTCATGCCTTGTTGCATTTCACGAACTTTTTGGGAAGTTCCGAGCAATGTCTGTACGTGGTGTCCGATCTCGTGCCCGATCACGTATGCAATCGCAAAATCACCGCCTTTAGCTCCAAACCTGTCCTGCAACTCTTTGAAAAACGCCATGTCCATATAGACTTTTTGATCGGTCGGGCAATAAAACGGCCCAGCCGAAGATGTCGCGCTGCCGCAACCAGTTTCGACGGCTTCTGTAAAAAGGACCAGGTTGGGTTCTTTGTAGGTCATGCCGTTTTCGGCGAAAATCTGTTTCCAGACCACTTCGTTATCGCCGAGGATCACGTCAACCATTTCCCCTATTTTTTTCTCCTCGGCCGTAAGTTCGCGCTGCTCGGTTGGTGTCTGTACGCTCTGATTCTGGATTTCGTTTATTAGCTGGCCTGCGTCGGAGTCACCGCCAAAAAACATTTGGGCAATGATTGCGATCACCGCTATGATTCCGCCACCTGCGGCAACTTTTCCTCCGGACATGCCCCGTCTGTCTTCGAGATTTCCTCCGCTTCCGCTACGACCTTGCCATTTCATGTGATTTGTTTTTTCTTGGTTTACACTTCTTTTTTTCTAAGCCAGACCGACAAAATTTCGCGTATATCTTCCTCAACGATAGGTTTTGGAATGTAATCGTGCATGCCGGCCTCGAGGCATTTTTCCCGTTCGCCCTTGATCGTACCAGCCGTCAAGGCAATTATTGGAACGCCCGCCCCGTTAAATTTACGGATTTCTTTCGAAGCTTCATACCCGTTCATGACCGGCATCTGGACATCCATAAAAACGAGGTCGGGAGCGAGGTTGCGGAAGTCTGCCACGGCTTGCTGGCCGTTAGAACATTCGAATACGACCGCTTGCGGCAGGATTTTCTTGACGAGGGTGCGCGCGAGCAACATATTGATTTTATTGTCTTCCACGATCAGTATGCGCGGGGATTCCCTTTCCAGGCCGGGCAAATCGAGCTGGTCCTCAACCGATAGTACCGGCTCGAAATCGCAACTTTCGGAAAGTCCCAGTTCCACATCAAAATAAAACATACTTCCCTGGCCGAATGCGCTTTTGAGTTCGAGTCTGCTGTTCATCAGCCCTAGTAGCTTGTTCGATATGGCCAATCCCAGTCCGGTGCCACCGAATTTCTTGGTCGTGGAGCTGTCTTCCTGGGAAAACGCGTCGAATATTTTTTCCTGGTTCGATTTCCGGATGCCGATTCCCGTATCGGTAACCGAAAAATGCAACTTTACTTTGTCGTCCGAGCGCTCTCCAACCTTAACGGAAAGCTTGATATAGCCCTTTTCGGTAAACTTTACCGCGTTGCTCATCAGGTTGATCAGGATTTGCTTGAGCCTGATTTCGTCCACGACGATGCATCTTGGCACGTCGTCGGCAATCGAGAGGATGACGTCAAGATGTTTGATGCGCGATTCGTATTCGATGAGCTTGATGATGTGGTGGCAGAGTTTGAACAGATCGGTTTCTTCCGGCGTCAGGTCCAGTTTTCCGGCCTCAATTTTCGAGAAGTCGAGAATGTCGTTGATGATTTCCATGAGCGCATTTGCCGATTGGTTGACCGTGTTCATGTACTGGCGCTGGATGTTTTCGAGATTGGTTTTCATCAGGAGGTCGGTAAACCCGATGATGCCGTTGAGCGGCGTGCGGATCTCGTGGCTCATGTTGGCCAAAAATTCTGACTTGGAACGGCTTGCGGCCTCGGCCAATTCCTTTTCCTTTACCGCGCTCTCGTTTTTCTTGCGCTCGGTGATATCGAGCAGTATGCCTTCGACGAATTCCAGTTTGTCTTGCCGCACGATCACGTCCCCAAATTCCTCGACCCAGGCAATTGAACTGTCCCGTTTCCGGATGCGATACTCGAGATGGAACGGCTCGCGTTTGTCGGCACCCGCTTGTCTCAGGCGGATGACTTCGGCAGCATCGTCTTCGTGTAGCAACGAATAGAACTTGAAACCTTCATACAAGAACGCCTCACGCGAATATCCGGTAAGTTTTTCGATGTCGTCGTTAAGGTATTCCACGGAGTCGTCCGCGTTGAGCAAATAGACCGTTCCCGGGATATTATTGGCAAGCAACCGGAATTTTTCTTCGCTTTCGTTGATGATCGTCTCGTTGATGTTGCGTTCGATGGCGAGCGAAATATTGCCTGCAAGCGATTCCAGGATCGTGATCTCATCGCGCGTCCATTCGCGTTCGGTGGTCACGTCGAAAACGACCATGCCGTACAATTTTTGCTTGATGAACAGCGGAAGCGAAAGCAGAGACGTCGAATTGAGTTTTTCGAGCAATTCGCGCGTGACAGGATTTTGAATCTTGCGCACCACCGAGTGATACGGGCGATTCTCTCGCATGGCATCGATGATGTCCCGGACCATTTCGTGGGGCAAAGCCTCGAGTGAAGGATTCGGCAGGGTGACGCCTTCCACGGGTCCCATCCAACGGTGTTTTTGCTGTATCGTCTGGTTGCGCTCATTGTTCACGAAGAACGAAATGCGGTCTACATTGGTTACTTTCCCGACGGAATTCAGGATACCTGCAAAAAGCTCATCCGTGTTGCGGCTCATCAGGAATTTGCCCGTGTTGTGCGTTATCGCGGTCAAAATTTCACTTTTATAGGCAAGGTTTTTCTCGGCCTGTCGCCTCATGTGGGATTCGATCGCGATTGCGGTAAGGTCTGAAACGGACCTCGCGAAAGTAATGTCCTCATTGTCCCAATCGCAATGCTTGTGCAACGTCTCAAAGCAAATCACGCCCGAAATCTCCCCGTTGATAAAAATCGGAGTGTCGAGCAGGGATTTGATACCGTTTCTCCTAATGTAGTTGCGGCAAAGTTCGGCGGTTTGGGAATTTTTGGTGACGTCCGACGCCACGACCTGTCGCTCGTTTTCCAATGCTGTAAAATACTGCGGATATTCGTTGCGCTCCAATGACAGATAGGGCGCATTCGATTGGTTTTCCGTATCGAATAGCGCGATGCAGACGATGCTTTCCTTGTTATACGTCCAATATCCGCCGCGGTCGACATTGAGGCTTTTCGCCGACATTTCCAGGATTTGGGCCAATACGTCCTCCAATTCCTCGAGATCCGTGAAGCGCTGGGCGGCCAACGTTTTAAGGGTGTTGTTGTAGCGTATGACCTTTTTTTCCTTCAGGATTTTCTCGTCCTCAAGCGACTTGACCAGCGTAATGTCGCGTGCGATGACCGAAAATCCAGTGATTTTCCCAAGGTCGTTCCGTTTGATGTTGACACTTTGGGACACCCAAAGGCTATCGCCGTTTTTACGGACAAACGGAAATACCTGGATAGGATAGGAGCTGCGATTCTTCGGCGCCCGATCGTATTGGGAGCGGATGCTTTGCCGATAATCATCGCGAATCATCGTGCTGTAATGGCGCTCGTAGAATTCCTCTGCCGAAAAGCCAAGCGTCGTTTCGGTAAACGGGTTGACGTAGGTGAAATTGCCGTGGCGGTCGGTTTCGTAAATGATGTCCGAAGCCGATTCGATCAGGTTTTTGTACTGGTTCTGGATTTGGACGTGGTGGGTGATGTCCTGGCCAATTCCGATGAACAGGTTGTCGGAGTACTTTTTGTCCTTCCACTGGATGTATCGCAATTCCCTGTTGGAACAGCGCAGTTTCCGGACGTAAAGCCGACCGTCTATGTAATCGTCGTGATACGATTCCCCGATGAAATCGGCGTCTTCGGTGCGTTTCCAGAATTGGAGACCCATGACTTCTTCGGGCTCATATCCGAGGATAGACCTCACGCTTTCGCTGCAAAACAACAATTCCCCTTTCCGGTTGGTGGCAATGATAAGTGAATTTCCTTTGTTGACGATCTCGTTGGCGAACAGGAATTTGTCTTTTGCGTTGAGTTGCCCTATGTGTTTGGTGTAGTGGAAGACCGTCGTGATCAGGCACCCGTTAAAGAGTATGGCGACGGTTTGCTCGTCCAGCGTTTCGGTAATTAAAAGCGTGAACAGCAACGCGAAAGTAGCTACGACGAACGTCAGGTAGTGCCGGATGGTCTTAAAAACGCTGAACGAGAAAAAATACGTCAGCAGGAATTCCGTGATGGTGATCACTTCAAACGGTCCTTTCGTGAGTTGGTATGTCAGGTAAAGCAGATAGCCGTTGAAGGCGATCAGGAAAACCTTTCGGATATTCCGGTAAAGAAACGCCGACTTGCCGCTTGCGTAATACAATCCGATCAGCACGGTGCTGAAAATGATGTTTTCTAGCAATTCGCTTTCGAGCCGGACGTTGAAAAATTCGAGAAAGAGTTCGGTTACCGAGAAAATAATCCCGAAAAAGAGCAAGTACAGGCGGAACTGGTCCGGATTGGAATCGATTTCGGAATAGTTCGACACAAAGTCCTTGTTGAACCTCGTCTTCTGGTTAAAAGTCAGATAGAGCAGCGCCCCGGTCAACACGAGCATGAGTGCAAGGAACCATTCCTGTGAATAAAAACGGTCGCGGCCCGCGATGGATTCGAGCCAAAGCAAAGGTCGTAACACAGAAGGGAAAACAAAAAGAGGGAAGCATCCCAATGCGGGCATAAAGCTATTTTTTGCGAGTTAAAAATATGAAAATATGCGAATTATAAAACAAGGGTGTAAAAAAATCCTGAGTCGCACCTCACATAATCCATAAAAAAACCACGGGATCGACCGTGGCTTTGAGATATTATTCAGGAATGGAAGTTAAAAAGTGTCAGATTCGCCTATATCCTCGATTTCGTCGTGGACGGTAATCCCTACCGAATGTTTGTAGATCACATAATACATCACATATAAAAACGGGACCGTGAAGAAAATACCGATACAAAATGCGATCAGTCCGACCAGCGACAGCAATCCGGCGCAAATCACAAGGCCCAACAGCGTTCCCGGACTTTTCATCACTACGACCACGCTACCCTGTATCGCCTCAACGGGCGGCATATTCCCAAAAACAACCAATGGCACGGTCATCATCGTGATGAACGAAACAAACAGGCTGAACAGCGTGCCTAAAAACCCGATTCCCGGCGCATAGGTTTGGATTATCTGGGAAACACCTACGCTAACGGCCGATATCAAAACGCTCTGGACGAACAACGGCACGAAGTACGGCTGTCGAAAACACGAAAACGCATCGCTGAACGAGGCATCCTCACCGGCGTCTACATTTCGGGCCATAACCATAAGTCCGCCCAAAAACGGGCTTACAAAACCGGAAAGCACTACCGTCGACAAAATGTAAATGATAAGGTTGACACCAGACAGCGCCGCGATATCCTCAGGCGAGAAATAATTGGCCGTACCTGAAGTGATGGCAAACACCGAGGCGATGCCACCAGCGAGAAGCGCAATCGTGATGATACACACGATAAAAGCAAGCCCGGCCATTAAAGCGACCCGCTTATAAATTTCGAATGCGTCGTTGAATGCATCGGAAAAATCGATGCGATATCCTTCTGTCTTAATTTCTTCGAGGCGTCTTTGGGTGCGTTCCATCCGGATGTTTTTTTGGAATACAAGTTTAAGGATTTTTAGCCGGGATTACAGCCATTTGAACCATTTTCTTAAGAATTCGACTTTGTTTTCATAGGGAGCGTAGCGCAGTGGGATGTCGAGCCAGGTTCCTCTTCGGGTAAGCGATTTTTTGTGGACAAACGTATCGAAACTGCGCTTTCCGTGGTAGGCGCCCATACCGGAATGTCCGACGCCTCCGAACGGAAGCCGCTCATTCGCAAAATGGCAGACGACATCATTTATGCAGCCGCCTCCGAAAGGAAACTGTCGCATGATCCGGGAAGATTCACTTCTGTCGTCGCTAAAGACGTAGAGCGACAGCGGTTTTTCATACCGTCCGATAATGGCATCCAGGTCAGATTCGTTGTCGTATCCGACCACGGGCAGGATGGGACCGAAAATTTCTTCCCGCATTACGGGGCTTTCGCCGTCGGTTTCGTCGAGCAACGTAGGCGCGATAAAACGCGATTCCCTGTCGGATTGCCCGCCGTGCACGACCTTTTCCGCGTCGATCAGGCCAACGAGCCGTTCCCAGTGTTTGTCGGAAATGATGCGTGCCAAATCCGGGGAATTTGCCGGAGCGTCCCCAAACGCCGCTGTGATTTCTGCTTTGAGCATCGCAATGAACTTGGACTTTACGGACGCTTCGACCAACAGGAAATCAGGCGCGATGCAGGTTTGTCCCGCATTGAGGAATTTTCCCCAAACGATGCGCCGGGCCGACAGTTTGAGGTTTGCCCTTGAAGTAACGATGCATGGATTTTTCCCGCCGAGTTCCAATGTGACCGGCGTCAGGTTTCGGGCTGCGGCTTCGGCGATTTTTTTGCCCGTAGCCACGCTTCCCGTAAAGAAAATATAATCAAAACGCCTTTCGAGCAATTTCTCTGCTACGTCCGATCCGCCCTGAAAGACCTCGACGTCGACAGGGTCGAATACTTCCGAGACGATGTTCGATATGAGGCTGGAAGTGTTCGGTGTGAGCTCAGAGGGTTTCAGGATAACCGAGTTGCCCGCTGCATAAGCGGCTATCACGGGCAGCAGCGCCAACTGGAACGGGTAATTCCAAGGGGAAATGACCAACACTTTTCCGTAAGGTTCCTTTACGATGCGATCGGAAGAAGGAAAGTTCAACACAGACGGAAACACCCAATCGTCCGAGGCCCAACTACGTAAATTGCGTATCGTCGATTTCAACGTCGAGGACACGATGAAAGTTTCGCTTAGAACGGTCTCAAACGCCGGCTTTCCGAAATCGTCACGCAGGGCTTGTATGATGGCGTCTTCGCGCAGCGACAGGACGTGAAGCAGTTTTTTGAGCGTTTCCTTTCGCTGTGAGACGGTGGGCCGGGATTCCATATCGGGTGGTTTTACCCAAATATAGTCAGAATTTGCGCATCAGTCGAGACCGAAGCCGTATCCGATAAACGCATCTGCCTGTTTGTTGTCGCTCAGCAGGTTGGTGATGATCGATCCCGAACCGACATAGAAGCCGTATGCCCGGAATCCGATGCCGCCTGAGACACCCGAAATCTCGTTTCGCGTCCAATTGGACCAAATCTCGAAATCCTCAAGCGCGAGACGGGGCGTGACCGAAATCGTATTTTGGTACGTGATCTGGTCGTTGGCATCGTCCTGACCAAGCTTTTGCTGCAGATATACCGAGGCGTAAAACTTCGGGACGATCCTTACGTCGGCGTAAGCGGAAAAAACCGTCGGCAACTTCACTTTAAAATCGGTTTTAGTGTTCTCGGTGCGGTTGAGATAGCCGCTTGCGAGCAGTAAATCTTCCACTTCCTCAAGGCTTTCCACATTCTGGAATTGGTTTAGGTCAAGAGACTCAACTCCCTGGACGGAAAGGACATAATTCGTATCGGAATTGTTTGCTGACCGAAACTTCATCGAACCGAGGTTGCGCAGCGAAAGCCCGGCGTTTATCCGATAATTGCCGGGATCGGCTTCATCCGTAAACCTGTAATTCACGCCAAAATCTGCTGCGACACCGCCGAGCCTTCCAAAAAGGGAACGGGCATAATCGCCGAATTTCGTGAATTCGTTTCCGAGATTTCCCGAATAGGCAATGTTAAGATTGGCCTGCGCGTCGGTCAGGGTGACATCGCCAAGGTTGTTGCTGATCGTTCCTGAGAACCGATCGGCCCCGAAATTGGCGTAGGAGCCTGGAAAAAGTAACTTAAATGTCGCGCCACCGCTGAATTTGTGAGTGCCGTCATCCAAAAACGTATAGGCGCTTCCAAAGCCGATCTCGCCCCAGGTCGTGCCGTTGAGGCGTTGGTTGGAATTGTTGTCTATCGTCGTGACTCCTGTGATGAGTGCATTTATCGTAGCAGTGGTCAGCGCGTCTCCTATATTGACGTCCACATCGACCAAATCCAGTCTTCCGTATGCTTTCGATGCCAATGCAAAAGCCCATCTGCCGGATTTGTAACCGAAGCCGGGCCCGTAGATTTCGCCGTCGAACCGCAGATCGACCGCTTCGGTACCGCTGAAAAGGAGGTTTTCAAAACGTTCGCTTCCAAACAAGTCGCCAAACCCGATCTTGTTGTTGTTGGCATTTGCGCTTACCGCAAAAAGTTGCACCTCATATCGCGAATTCAGGTTCGCGAGCTCAGCCGGATTGTTCCCTGCGTGAATCAAGCCTACGCGTTGAGACGTGGTGGCACCACCAAAATGAAGTTGGGCGTAAGTTGGTAATCCGAAAAGCAACAAAAGGGCTAACGTTCTCATAGTTTGTATTTTAAGTGAACTATGGGTTAGAACGCTCCGGCTCGATCGGCTATTGTCGCAAGCCATTGCAAAATTTAACGGATATGTTACACCGCTTTCCAGATAACATCGTCAGGAACCGGCGCAATAATGGTGACCGGCTCTTTTTTCACCGGATGTAGAAACTGAAGTTTGCGGGCGTGAAGATGAATGCCGCCATCAGGATTGCTGCGGTCCGAGCCGTATTTTAGATCGCCTTTTATAGGTGAACCGATGGCCGAAAGTTGGGCACGGATCTGGTGATGTCGACCCGTATGCAGATTGATTTCCAGAGCGTAATAATTGTTGAGTTCTTTTATTACTTTATAGTCAAGAATCGCTTTTTTACTTTCCGAAACTTCTTTGAGATGCGCTTTGGACGTATTGTTTTTTTCGTTTCGCTTGAGAAAATGTTCGAGCACGGCCGCATCTTTTTGAGGACGCTGCTTCACCACGGCCCAATACGTTTTTTGGGTGACCCGGTTCTTGAACATCTCGTTCATGCGTTCGAGCGCTTTTGATGTTCGGGCAAACAAAACAATTCCCGTAGTCGGCCTGTCGAGGCGGTGCACCACGCCAAGGAACACTTCGCCCGGCTTTTCGTATTTGTCCTTTAGGTATTCCTTGACGACCTCGGAAAGCGGCTTGTCTCCGGTTTTGTCGCCCTGAACGATGTCGCCCACGCGCTTGTTGACGACGATGATGTGGTTGTCTTCGTAAAGTATTTGGAGGTTGTGCTTGTTTGATACGGTCTTCATGACACGGTCGCGTTTTGAGAGGAGAGCCTGGCTTTGAAAACTTTTTAGGTTTGGAAATTACCTGGCAACAGCATAAGCCGCCGATAAAACCTAACTACAAAGCGCTATCAGGATCAATCAATATTGTTCTTTTTCGCTCGGGAAATTTCCGCTTTTGACGTCCTCGTGATAGTTGCCGAGCGCCTTGATCATATCATCCCACAAATTGAGGTAACGTCTCAGGAAACGCGGGCTGAACTCGTTGTTCATACCCAACATGTCGTGTATGACGAGTACCTGTCCGTCCACACCGCCGCCGGCTCCGATTCCGATTATCGGGATGCTCACGCTTTTTGCGACCTGCTCGGCGAGCTTAGCCGGAATTTTTTCGAGAACGATGGCGAAACATCCCAGTTTTTCAAGTAATTGGGCGTCTTCCATGAGTTTTTGCGCCTCGGCTTCTTCTTTTGCGCGAACCGTGTAAGTACCGAACTTGTAAATCGATTGCGGTGTCAGCCCCAAATGTCCCATTACGGGAACTCCCGCGTTCAGGATGCGCTTGATGGATTCCTTTATTTCGATGCCGCCTTCGAGTTTCAGCGCGTGGGCGCCGCTTTCCTTCATTACGCGAATGGCCGAACGAAGCGCCTCTTTAGGATCGGACTGATAACTTCCGAAAGGCAAATCGACCACGACCAATGCGCGTCCGACGGCGCGAACCACAGACGAAGCATGGTAAATCATCTGGTCGAGCGTAATCGGCAACGTCGTTTCGTGACCCGCCATGACATTCGAGGCGGAATCTCCCACGAGTATCACGTCGACTCCCGCAGTATCGACCATTTTGGCCATCGTGAAATCGTAAGCGGTAAGCATCGAAATGCGCTCTCCGTTGTGTTTCATCTCGATCAGCGATTGCGTAGTGATGCGCTTGTAGTCTTTTTTGGCAACTGACATTTTGTTTTTTTTAATGAGGAATGTAAAGGTAATGATGACAAACGACAATCGGCGATTTTTTTTGGCGTTGCCTGCGGCCGGGCTTTGCGCACTCGCTTTTGCGCTCCAAACCTCAAAGGTTTTATTTCGCTGCGCTGCATACAATTCGGTTCGCTTCGGGTTAAAAACCTTTGAGGTTTTCGCACAAAGAGCTCAGGCAATCGCTCCAATCCCTAACGCGACATCACCTGATGCGGAAATTGTAACATTAACCAAAAACGGCTACTAACCACGTCTAAATCAATCATCATGAAACAATTTTTTATTCTTTCGGCAATCCTGTTATCCCAAATTACGTTTGCCCAGGATCCGGCCATCAAAAAAACGATAGAGGACTTTTTTGCCGCTTTCCACGCCCATGATACCGTCGCCCTGCGAAAAACGTTGGCAAAGGAAATTGCGATGCATTCCATAAGCGAAAGAAGCGGGCAACCGAAGATCACCGTGGAATCGGTACCCGAATTCTTCAAATCGATCGCGACGACGCCTTCCAACGTGAAATTCGAAGAAAAACTGCTTTCGTGGGAGATCAAACAAGACGGCAGCATGGCCCACGTCTGGACGAAATACGAATTCCACATCAACGGGAAGTTAAGCCACGGAGGTGTCAATTCGTTTTCCCTCGCCAAAGCGTCCGACGGTTGGAAAATCCTGTATTGCGTCGACACCAGGAGAAAGCTTTAGGAGGAAACGCGAAATTTTCGGTCGCGCTACTTCCAAATTCGTCCTACCTTTGCGGCATGATTTCCATCCTTATCATAGACGACGAAGAAAAATTGCGCGGACTGCTGGCCCGCATCATCCAAAGCGAAGGCTTCTCCGTGACGCAGGCGGCGGACCTGAAATCGGGTTTTCGGAAACTCGAACAGCAACACTTTGACGTCGTGCTTTGCGATGTGAAATTGCCTGACGGAAGCGGCGTCGATTTCGTCCGCAAGGTAAAATCTGCATTTCCCACCGTGGAGATTTTGCTGCTGACGGCCTTCGGTACCATTCCGGACGGCATCCAGGCCATGAAGAACGGTGCTTTCGACTACATCGTCAAAGGGGACGACAACGACCGCATCATTCCGCTGTTGTACAAAGCCGCCGAAAGTTCCCGATTGCGTGAGAAAGTCCACTATCTGCAAGCGCAACTTGGCGACAGACATTCATTCGACGCGATCATCGGCAAATCCAGGGCGATAAGTGGTGCGATCGATCTCGCCCGGAAAGTATCCGTAACCGATTCGACGGTATTGCTGCTTGGTGAAACCGGAACCGGAAAAGAGGTTTTTGCGCGCGCGATCCATCAAAACAGCAAACGAAGCGATCGGTCGTTCGTGGCGTTGAACTGCAGTGCATTCGGGAAAGATTTGCTCGAAAGCGAACTTTTCGGATACAAGCAAGGTGCGTTCACCGGAGCGGTCAAAGACAAAAAAGGATTTATAGAGGAAGCAGACGGCGGAACGCTTTTCCTCGACGAAATAGGGGAGATGCCACTCGGGTTACAGGCCAAATTACTGCGTGTCCTTGAGTCGGGTGAGTTTGTAAGGGTTGGAGATACGACGCCAAAAAAGTCGAATTTTCGGCTGATCGCCGCGACCAACCGCGACCTCAAAACCGAAAGCGAAAACGGGCATTTCAGATCCGATCTTTACTTCAGGCTCAATATTTTCGAGGTGCAGATTCCGCCGTTGCGTGAGCGGCTTAAAGATATTCCGGCCCTCGTCGAGTTTTACGTTGCCCACTTTTCTGAAAAAATCAACCGCAAGAATACGATCGTTTCACCCGATTTCGTTTCGGTTTTGCAACATTACGCATGGCCGGGAAATATACGCGAACTCAGGAATGCCATCGAGCGTTCGTTGATTTTGGCTTCAGATGATGGCTTGACGGTCGATTTGCTTCCGTTTGAAATCCGCAATTCCGAAGCGACAACCTCCAGATCCGTTTCTGCATTTTCCATCGCCGGTGCCGAAAAGCTCCAGATCCAAAAAGTCCTCAACTACACAAAAGGCAATAAGGCCGAAGCCGCGCGATTGCTCGAAATTGGAATTGCAACGTTATACCGCAAGATCGAGGAATACCGACTCGAGAAATAGCAATTACTTTTTTGGCTGTTTCCCTGTTCGCAACGATTCAGTCCCACATCGTTCCGTTGAGGCCAAGCACGATCCCGATCCATAGCGCCACGACAAAACCGAGAATTCCAACCACCGACCGCAGGATCCTCAAGGCTTGGCTCGGGGCTTTCACACAGGTCATAAAATAGAAAAACGCACCGCCTACGGCTCCGGCTACAGGTGTCAACAACAAGGGTTTGACCTTCCAATTGGCCGGCCAGTCAGGGTTCGGGTTGTCGGCACCGAAAACAAACAACGAGATGACGCCAAGCGCTACCACCGCGCCTGCCAGGGCAAAAAGCGCGAATCTGCGTGGTTCGATCTGGTTTGAGGTAAAAGAATATTGATTCATGGCAAACTATATTAATTAGTTAAAAGTACTTTGAAATACAAAGTTAGTTGTTTTTTGATGCGTCCGACAAAAAATTAAAAATTTATGTACCGTACCATTTTAATAATTGCCTATCATTTTGATAGACTTTCTAGTCATCGGAAATTGAACGGTATTGAGCCAAATGTTTGATATAGTGTGACTTGATTAACGTCATCCATTTTCGGAATGTGGTTTGGCATAAGGGGCGAAATAAATTTTTTCACCATGAAAAATCGCATCCTATCCGTTTACCGTCAGGCCGACCGACTGGCCGAGATCACCAAAACCTTTATTCGCAACGGCCACATTTCCCGCGCCAAAAAATGCCTGGCGGTGGCTGAGAAGCACTTTTTGGAAGGCAACCAGAAAACCCGAAATGCCATCGCCAACTCCTTCGTTTTTTCGCTCACGACATTTATGGAACTGCGCAATTGCCGCATTTCCAACCTTTTCCCTGAATCGCTGAAATCCGAATACATCAGGCAAATCAACACCTCCGGAGTCTGATGGAATCAATTTTATTACTTCTGCTTGCGGGAACCATGTTCGGGATCTGCTACCAATCCATCGATGTCTTTGAAAAAATGTAAGCCATGACTGCACTTTTTATTGTCGCACTGTTGGTTTTCGGATACCTCGTTTACGTGCTCGTAAAACCCGAAAACTTTTAAACTCATTTTTATGTATACAGAATTTGTGGGGATCGCCCTTGTCTTCGGGCTCGCCGTCGCGGTGGCAATTCCGTTCGGGAAGTTCATCTCAATGACGTTCGCTGGCCAAAAAACGTTTGCCGACGGTATTTTCAGTCCGATGGAACGCCTCGTTTTCCGTCTCTCAGCAATAGATCCGACGCGCGAAATGGACTGGAAGAAATTTCTAAAAACCATGCTCGGTCTCAATTTCCTCTGGCTGCTTCTATGTTATATACTGCTGATGTTCCAGGGAATCCTGCCGCTCAATCCCGACGGAAATCCTTCCATGTCGCCTGATCTTGCGCTCAACACCGCCATTTCGTTCGTCGTGAACTGCAACCTGCAACACTATTCGGGCGAAACGGGCCTGAGTTACCTGAGCCAAATGTTCCTGATGTTCCTGCAATTCGTTTCGGCCGGGACGGGAATCGCTGCGGCCGCCGGCGTCTTTAACGCGATGCGGCAAGGCTCGCGGGAGACGATCGGGAATTTTTACCACTTTTTCGTCAAAAGCTGCACGCGCATACTATTGCCGGTAGCGACGGTTATCGCGGTCGCGCTCTGTTTTTCCGGTACTCCGATGACTTTTGAAGCAAAAGACGCCATCGTGACACTTCAGGGAGATGCGGTCGAAGTTTCGCGTGGGCCGGCTGCCGCCTTTGTTGCGATCAAGCATTTGGGGACGAACGGAGGTGGATTTTTCGGCGCCAATTCGGCTCATCCGCTCGAGAATCCGACCTATTTTACGAACGCCGTCGAATTGTGGGCGCAACTTCTCATTCCGCTTGCGATGCTTTTCGCACTAGGCTTTTACCTGAAACGAAAGCGGTTTTCGTATGTAATTTTCGGTGTGATGACGATAGGGTTTTTGCTTTTGGCAGTGCCGACGGTTGTGTCCGAAATCAACGGCAATCCGGCGTTGACCCAAATGGGAATCGCCCAAAACGGCGCCATGGAAGGAAAGGAAATGCGTTTCGGTCCGGCCATGACGGGATTCTGGAGCATAGCCACGACGGTAATTTCTACCGGTTCGGTCAACGGCATGCACGATTCGATGATGCCGATGTCGGGTGCGATGCAGCTGCTGGCGATGATGGTCAACGCGTTCTACGGCGGATGCGGCGTCGGGTTCCTCAACTTTTACGTGTTCATAGTTTTGGCTGTTTTCATTTCGGGACTGATGGTGGGCCGCACGCCGGAATTTCTCGGCAAAAAGATAGAAGCGCGCGAAGTCAAGATTGCGGCTTTCATCGCGATCCTGCACCCGCTGTTGATCTTGTCGGGAACGGCCCTGGCGGCTCACTTTGCCTCATCGGATACGCCAGTGGGCTATTGGTTCGGCGGAAACGCTTCAGGCTGGCTCAACAATCCCGGTGCCCACGGTTTTACCGAAATGCTCTACGAAACAACTTCGAGTGCGGCCAACAACGGTTCCGGCTTTGAGGGTCTGGCGGACAACAATCCGTTTTGGAACGTCTTGACAGCCTTCCTTTTATGGTTCGGCCGCTTCCTTCCGATCATCGGGCCTGTCGCCATTGCCGGACTGCTTGCCAAAAAGAAATTCATACCGGAAAGTTCCGGGACGCTCAAAACCGATACGCCAATTTTCGGTGTCATGATTTTCGCCGTGATCGCCATCATCGCTGCATTGAGCTTTTTTCCGGCTCTCGCTTTGGGGCCGCTTGCCGAATATTTTTCCTTAAACCACATCTGAAATGACCGCAAAAACCAATTCCCTGTTCGACCGGAATCAACTGAAAAGTGCCCTCATAGAGGCTTTCGCGAAACTCAACCCATCGTCTATGATCAAGAATCCGGTGATGTTTACCGTGGAGATCGGTACCGCGATCATGTTCGTCGTCTGTGTGGCGATTTTACTCGGACACCAGGGCGAAGGCAGTTTTACCTACAATTTTATCGTCTTTTTGATTTTATTGCTGACGCTGCTTTTTGCGAATTTCGCCGAAGCGATCGCCGAAGCCCGAGGTAAAGCCCAGGCCGACAGTCTCCGCCTGACCCGGGAGGAAACCCTGGCAAAAAAAATCCTTGCC
This sequence comes from Flavobacterium selenitireducens, assembly GCF_014748335.1. GTDB lineage: Bacteria > Bacteroidota > Bacteroidia > Flavobacteriales > Flavobacteriaceae > Flavobacterium > Flavobacterium selenitireducens. The sequence continues at coordinate 382,281 of NZ_JAAVIY010000001.1, read as the reverse complement.
GACGGAAAAATCGACGAAATCAATTCCTCCTTCCTCAAAAAAGGGGACACGTTTTTATGTGAAGCAGGCGATATCATTCCAATGGATGGCGAGATCGTCGAAGGCTTTGCGACAATTGACGAAAGTGCGATCACCGGCGAAAGTGCGCCCGTCATTCGCGAATCTGGCGGCGATAAGAGTTCGGTGACGGGAGGAACGAAAGTGTTGTCCGACCGTATAAAAGTGATTGTTGCTTCTGAACCCGGAGAAAGTTTTCTCGACAAAATGATTGCGCTCGTAGAAGGAGCGAGCCGCCAGAAAACGCCGAATGAAATCGCGCTCACAATACTGTTGGCCGCGTTCACACTTATCTTCATCATCGTCTGCGTGACGCTTAAACCGTTTGCCGATTATGCCCGGACGCCTATTACGATAGCCGCGTTCATCTCGCTTTTCGTCTGTCTGATTCCCACGACGATAGGCGGTTTGCTGTCGGCCATCGGCATTGCCGGCATGGACCGTGCGCTGCGTGCCAACGTGATCACCAAATCTGGTAAAGCGGTGGAAACGGCAGGCGACATCGACGTTTTGCTGCTCGACAAAACCGGCACGATCACGATCGGGAACCGGAAGGCGACGAATTTTTTTCCGGCAGAAGGTGTGAGTTTTCACGATTTCGTCGAGGCTGCCGTGCTGAGTTCATTGGCTGACGAAACGCCGGAGGGAAAATCCATAATCGAATTGGCCGGCAAGATGAAACACGATATCGGGTTGGATGTTGAGCACCTGAGGTCGACCATCTCAACATCGATCAACTTCACGGCCGAAACCAGGACTTCCGGTGTGATGCTATACGATGGGAGCGATATCCGAAAAGGTGCGCAGGATGCCGCAAAAAACATCGCCTGGAATTCCGGACATGACTTTCCTGTCACGACATCCGAGAAGGTACATGACATTTCCGCAAATGGAGGAACACCTCTCGTAGTTACCAAAAACGGAGAAATTTTAGGCGTGATCGAGCTTCAGGACATCATCAAAACCGGGATGAAGGAACGCTTCGAGCGGCTTCGCAAGATGGGCGTAAAAACCGTGATGGTCACGGGCGACAACCCGCTTACGGCCAAATTCATTGCGGAAAAGGCGGGCGTGGACGATTTTATTGCAGAAGCACGGCCTGAGGACAAAATGAACTACATCAAAAACGAACAGGCACAAGGCAAACTCGTGGCGATGATGGGCGACGGCACAAATGATGCTCCCGCTTTGGCCCAGGCCGATGTTGGCGTGGCGATGAATTCCGGGACACAGGCCGCCAAGGAAGCCGGGAACATGGTCGATCTTGACAACGATCCCACGAAACTCATCGAAATCATCGAGATCGGGAAGCAATTGTTGATGACAAGAGGAACGCTCACCACGTTTTCGATTGCGAACGACATCGCCAAATATTTCGCGATCGTGCCTGCGCTGTTCATCGCGGCCATCCCGGATTTGCGGGGCCTGAACATCATGGGATTACATTCTCCCGAAAGCGCCATTTTGTCGGCGGTAATATTCAATGCGATCATTATCCCGATGCTGATTCCGCTGGCGCTCAGAGGCGTGGCGTATAAACCGATAGGAGCCAGCGCGATCCTGAAACGCAACCTCCTGATTTACGGGCTTGGCGGAATCATCGTGCCATTTGTCGGGATCAAACTGATCGACATCATGGTATCAATCTGGGTGTGACCAGGCGCAAAACTCCTGTTTCCAATCTAAAATATAATCCAAATGAAAAATATACTATCCATGTTAAGGCTGACTTTGGTGTTGGCCGCGATCTTCTGTTTGTATTATCCGATGGTCGTTTTCGGAATCGCCCAAGCGGCGCCAAACAACGGAAAAGGCGAGATACTGACCGTTGACGGGAAAACCGTCGGTTACAGACGCATCGGCCAAAAATTCGACAAACCCGGTTTTTTCTGGGGACGGCCATCCGCAATCGGTTATGATGCATCGGGAAGCGGCGGAAGCAACAAAGGGCCGTCGAATGCGGAATATTTGGCGCAAGTGCAGCACCGCATCGACTCTTTCCTGATTGCCCATCCCTATCTCAAAAAATCGCAGATCCCGTCCGATATCGTCACGGCTTCAGGAAGTGGCCTCGATCCTCACATTTCCGCTCAAGCGGCACTGATACAGGTAAAACGGGTCGCTCGGGAACGCCAGCTCAAAGAATCCGACGTAAGGTTTCTCGTCAACAAACACATCAATACTCCTGCGATCGCCGGAAGGGAAACCGTCAACGTTCTCGAACTGAACATCGGACTGTTGCAGCTTAAATAATGTAGAAAATTCCAAAACTCAAATTCCAAAATCCAAATGAGACCATTTCATCTTTTGGCCGGCGCAATGCTCGCCACACTTAGCCTTCAGGGGCAAACCGATTCCACCGCAACCTCAAAAATCCCATTCGAGGGAATGGACCTGACCTGGATCAACGGACAAAACCGCCAGTCTGATTTTCCGCTCCAGCTCAAAGATAAAAACGGGGATGTGATCCTTACCGGCGTGGCGTACGTCGATTCGTATTACAATTATGATTTCCATCACCCGAAAGACAACACCCATACGATTTCCTCGGCTATCGGGCGCTCGAACGAGTTTACGATCAACATGGCGAGCATAGGATTGGAAACCAATTACAAGAATGTGCTCGGCAAATTGTGGCTGCAATACGGCCAGATGGGCGCGATCGTGCAGGATTTGGATGCAACCGTCGGCCACGGGCGCAACACGAACATCAGCAATCTCAAATACATTCGCGAGGCTTCGGCCGGTTATCATTTCGACGTTGCTTACGGATTGAATCTCGAGGCAGGTATCTTCATGAGCTATATTGGCCTGGAAAGCTACGTCTTGGGAGAAAACTGGTCGTATCAACGCAGCTCGGTATGCGACTTCACGCCGTTCTATTTCCAGGGCGCGCGCCTGCAGTTTTTTCCGTCGAAGTACTTGAAGACCGAGATATGGCTGCTCAACGGCTGGCAGTCCTACAACAGCTGGAACCAAAGCCTCGGGTTGGGATCGTCCACATATTGGCGTCCGAACGAGAATCTACAGGTCGTTGCCAATTTTTACCTTAACGGAAAGGATTCCCGAAATTCCGACGTTGCCCGTCTCCACCACGATAACAGCGTCGTTTATCGCTATTTCAGGGACAAGGCAAGCAACGGGATTTCCCAGGCGGCGTTCAGCCTGAATTCGCATTATGGGTTCCAGTCCGGGGACGGCGTCACGGCCAAAGATAATTACCTGCTCGGCAGCTCGTTTGCCAACCGCGTCTGGTTCGCCAAAAACAAACTCGCTTTGACGCTAAGAGGCGATATCCTGACGAATCCCGGCGCTTATCTCGCATTCTCGCCTTCGCCCGTGGCAGACAACGATTTTAACGACGCGTTGGCCGCTGGCAAAGACCTCAAAATGTTTCAGGGGACGGCCACATTCGACGTAATGCCCAATGATTTCGCCACTTTTAGATTGGAATATGGCTACCGTTCGAGCAATATCCCGTATTTCGCCGGTCCTGGCGGCACGACTTCCCCAGACGGCTGGATCGACACACCGACAACATCCTGGCGTCCTGACCTGAGAAAATCGGAAAACCGCATCACACTTGCGGTGAGTTTTAGGCTATGATTTCATTTTTTTGTTTGTAAGTGATTTCGGAAGTCGTTGTTAGGCTTCCGGAATTGCCGTTTATACCTTTTACCATGTCAAAAGCCCAGCATTTCTTGGAACTCATACAAAAGTCGCGGCGCGGCAAATTCAAGGTCTATATCGGGATGGCGGCCGGAGTGGGCAAGACGTTCCGCATGTTGACCGAAGCACATTCGCTGCTCAAAAGCGGGATCGACGTCAAAATTGGTTATGTTGAAACGCACGAGCGAGAGGAAACCAAGGCGCTTTTGCACGGTTTGGTGGTCATTCCGCGACGGCGGATTTTTTACATGGGAAAGGACCTCGATGAAATGGATGTGCAGGCGATCCTGAACCTGCGGCCCGAAGTGGTCATCGTAGACGAACTGGCGCATTCCAACATTCGCGCGAGCAAGAACGAAAAGCGGTGGCAGGATGTCCTCGAAATCCTGGAATCAGGGATCAATGTGATCTCGGCCTTCAATATACAACATCTCGAGAGCCTGCACGCCGATGTGAGGCACATCACCGGCGTCGACGTCAGAGAACGCATTCCTGATCTGGTGTTGCGACTTGCCGATGAAGTCGTGAACATCGACCTGACTTCTGACGAATTGATACAGCGGCTCAGGGACGGGAAGGTTTACGCTCCGGACAAGGTCGCATCGGCATTGACCAATTTTTTTAAGCCGGATCACATCCTGCAATTGCGGGAACTTGCGCTCAAGGAAGTCGCGAGCCAGGTCGTCCGGAAAGTGGAGTCCGAATTGCCTCAAAATGCCGGAATCCTGCATGAACGTCTACTCGCGTGCATTTCTTCGAACGAGAAAACAGCCAAAATGGTAATTCGGAAAACCGCGCGACTGGCCAATTATTACAATAGTGCTCAATGGTTCGTGCTTTATGTGCAGACCTCGGTCGAAAATCCCGATAGAATCGCACTTGACAAGCAACGGCATCTCATCAACAATTTTAAGCTCGCTGTGGAATTAGGTGCCGAAGTCATCAGGATCGAACGGCGGAATGTAGCCGATGGGATTTTGGAAGTGGCATCCGACCGCAAAATCACGACAGTTTGTATCGGCAAGCCACATTTCCGATTGTTTAAAGTAATTTTGAGCACGACGATCTTTAACCGCCTGCTCAATCGGTTGTCGCGCTCGAACGTCGATCTAGTCATCCTGTCATGAAAACGAAAACTAAACTCAATCTGGCCGTGGGCCTGCTGCTGGCGCTGATCCTATTGCTGACGATACTCAGTGCTTTCTACATTTTTGCGATAAAGCGGGACACAGAAAATATTCTGAAGGCCAATTACAATACGCTCGAGTATTCACGTCAGATGTTGTCGGCGTTGGACGGACTGAACTCGGGAAATGTCGGTGCCATCGCGATTTTCGAGGAAAACCTGGCGAAACAGCTCGGAAACATCACTGAAGCCGGCGAAGAAAATGCGACAATGGATGTCAAACGCAATTTTTCAGGGCTTTTACAAAATCCCGACGACCTGGTTGCAAAAGCCAATATCCGACAGGGAATTTTCGAGGTCATGAAACTCAATATGGACGCGCTCAAAAAAAAGAGCGAATTGGCCAAATCCACGGCAGAAACCGCAAATTGGGTCATTGCGATCGCCGGGACGTTGTGCTTCCTGATTGCGTTCAACCTCATGGTGAACCTTCCGCACCACATCGCCAATCCTATACGCGAACTTACCGACAGCATCCGCCAGATCGCAAAAGGGAATTACAAGGAACGCGTGCATTTCGACAGCAATGGAGAGTTTGGCGACCTTGCGAATTCGTTCAACGTAATGGCTCAGAAACTCGAGGAATTCAGCGAAAGCAACCTCAATAAACTGCTTGTCGAAAAAAAGCGCATCGAGGCGTTGCTCGACAATATGCACGATCCCGTAATCGGGCTTGACAATGGTGGGACGATACTTTCGGCCAACGAAGAAGCGTTGAAAGTAATGGGTTTGACGGCGTCCGATGCGATCGGAAAGCAGGCTTCGGACGTTGCCCGAAAGAACGACTTGTTGCAATCGTTGATCGTCAGTAAACCCAATGGTCCGGCCGTGATCAAGATATTTGCCGATGGAAAGGAAAGTTATTTCGAGCGTGAAAATGTAGCCATCAGTATCACGCCGACGGGAGAGAAGGATGCGATCGCCATCGGAAATTTCATTATCCTGAGGAATATCACGGCTTTCAAAGAACTTGATTTCGCAAAGACGAATTTCATCGCTACGGTTTCCCACGAACTTAAAACGCCGATCGCAGCCATAAAGTTCAGCCTGAAACTACTCGAGAACCCAACTACGGGAAGCCTCAACGACGACCAACGCAATCTCGTGGAAAGCATCGCCGACGACAGCCGCCGCCTGCTAAAAATAACCGGCGAATTGCTCGAAATGTCTCAGTTGGAAACGGGAAACATTCAGTTGGCGATGGGCAAATGCGCCGTCTCGGACATCGTGACAATGGCGGTGGAAGCTGTCCGGACGCAAGCCGAGCAAAAACGAGTTTCAATCGCGACCGACAACCTTGAAGTGCCCGAAATTCGCGCAGATAAAGACAAAACGTCCTGGGTGCTGATCAACTTCCTGACCAATGCCATTCGCTATTCACACGAAAATTCAGGCATCTCGATTTGGGCGCAACGCGAAGACCAATTCGTTCTACTGAGCGTCAAAGACAACGGGCAGGGAATCGACAAAAATTACCAGTCGCGCATTTTTGACCGCTACTTCCAGGTTCCGGGGCGTTCGAAATCCGGTACGGGACTAGGTTTAGCGATCAGCCGGGAATTTATCGAGGCGCAAGGCGGCAGCATCGGCGTTGAGAGTAATTTGGGGCTTGGCAGCCGATTTTGGTTCAAATTGCCTGTCGGGTGAACGAGCAAAGCAGCTTAGGCCATTTCGGACACTTCGAGCAGGAACGCTTGTTGGGCGCCGTTTATTTTAGACATGCCCTCTTCCAGCGAAAACCAGGCGGCTTTGTCCACCTCGGGAACTTCGATCCTGCGTCCTGACCTTGGCGGCCATTCTATCTCAAACGTATTGCTTGCGATGTTTTCGGCGTCAATATATTTTTCGAGCGCCCAGGCGTAAACCTGTTTCCCTGACTTGAGCCTGACCGGTCGCAGCTTTTTGTATTCTAGGTCAATTTCGAGCGATTGGCCGGTTTCTTCATTAAACTCCCGGATGGCGGCGGCGAGCGGCTGTTCATCGTCTGCAAATTCTCCCTTTGGAATCGACCATGCACCACTGTCTTTGTTTTTCCATAACGGGCCTCCGGGATGCACCAGGAAGAACGAAAGCGGTTGCGTTTGGTATAGCAATATGCCGGCAGATCGTTTCATGTGCGTATTAATGTGTCTGGATTATGGCCTAAAAATAGTACAGAAAAACGAAGTCTGTTCGACAATCAAAAATAAAGATGGATTGGCGGAAAATACAATTAACCGCTTTGTAACACTTTCTGAAAATCTTATAACACACCGCAAACGCGACGGCACTAATTTTGGCACATAACCTAACAACAAAAGTAAATTACCATGAAAAAGTTAGCACTAGTTTTGATAACGGCCCTTGCCTTTACGGGATGTAAAGACATGGCTGCCGAAAAAGCCCAACAAGATCAGCAACGTGAACTTGACTCCATTAAAATGGTGATGGCGCAACAACAAGCCGAACAAGAACGCCAGCGCGTGATCGACTCAATGAATGCGGTTGCAGCAGCGCGGGAAGCTCAAACAAAACGCGTCATAGTCAACAACAATACGACAGCGGCAACGCCTGCCGAAGCGAAGAAAAAAGGACTTAGCGGTGCCGCAAAAGGAGCGCTGATCGGAGCAGGTGCGGGAGCCATTACAGGGGCACTTGTAGACAAAAAAGGTCCTGAAGGCGTAATTGTAGGAACGCTAGGCGGAGCCGCGGTAGGTGCAGGTGCCGGTGCGGTAATCGACGATAAGAGCAAAAAGAAGAACGCTCAAAAATAACAGGCGCAAAAGCAACTAAACCCACTATATAACACGACTCAACTCGACGAGAAACCGGATCTGGAAAGTTCCGGTTTTTTGTTGGAAATTAGTGGCATGAAAGTACTTGTAATTGGAGCGGGAGCCGCCGGACTGATGGCTGCGTATGAAATTTCCCGCAAAGGCATAGACGTTTCGATTCTCGAGGCGAGCCCACGAATAGGTGGACGCGTGCGTACGTTTGTGCCTGCGGGATTCACCCAATCGATCGAAGCGGGAGCCGAATTCATCCACGGCAATCTCGCCCTGACCCTGGACCTCATGAAAAAAGCGAAACTAGCCTCGGTTCCGGCTTCGATGGACATGACCGCTTTCCGAAATAGAAAATTCAAGCCGGCATTTAATTCCGCTCAATGGGCGACGTTTGAAAATCTGGTGTTCCAGCTTAAACGCGACTGCACGTTGTCTGAATTCCTCGGGCAATATTTCGCTGGCCCAAAATTCGAGTCGTTTCGGCAGGAATGCAGGGAAATGGCGCAGGGACTTGACCTTGCCGATCCGGAAAAACTCAGCGTATTTTGCATACGCGAGGAATGGACGAGTTCCGAAACCCAGTATCGCCCGGTATCCGGATATTCGCCTTTGCTGGAATTCTTGTCCGCAAAAATAATAGCCAATGGCGGCAAAATTGTGCTCGACCAACGCGTAGTCGGCATTGAGTGGAAGAAAGGAAGCGTGTCGGTGCGGACAAATTCCGACACCTATCCGGCAGATATCGCGGTCGTTGCCGTCACTCTGGGAAATTTACAACAGCGCCAAATTGCATTCGAACCAAAATTCGACGACCGCATGTTCCACGATATCGGGTTTGGGGAAGTGCTGAAAATCGCGATGGAATTCGATGCGATGTTTTGGGAAGAGACGCATCCGAATCTCGGTTTTTTGTTTACCGACAAGGAATTCACGTTTTGGACGCAGCTCGAACTGAGGCGGCCCGTTCTCACCGGATGGATCGGCAATGACAGAGCGTTTGAAATGGGAAGGTTATCCGATGACGAGCTTGTGGACATACTTCTGTCCCAACTCGCCGATGCTTTCCCGGATTTCGACTTGCCGTCAATGTTGAAAGCCAGGGCGGTCTACCGTTACACGCATGACCAGCCGTCGTCCGGCGGATATTCCTGGACGATGCCGCAAAGCGGGAAAGCGATCCGGAAGATCAATGACGGCATCCAAGATACGATATGGTTTGCCGGCGAAGCTTTCGAAAGAACAGGCGATGTCGCGACCGTAGAGGCGGCGTTGAAAAGCGGTCGCTATGTCGCGCGAAAAATTGCGCGGTTAAAGTGAGGCATCGCCTTTCAAAAACGCCGAATACCATTTTCCGGAATCCTTTATCGTGCGTTTTTGCGTTTCAAAGTCGACGTGTACCAAGCCAAACCGGGCGTTGTATCCTTCGGCCCATTCGAAATTGTCGGTCAGCGTCCAGACGAAATAGCCGTCCACCTTCACGCCTTCGGATTTTGCGCGATGCAACTGCCGCAAGTGTTCCTTCAAGTAGCTTTGTCTTGCCGTGTCCGCAACTTTTCCGTCGGAAACGACATCGCGGAAGGCGGCGCCATTTTCCGTGACGATGATTTTGGGCATGTTCCGATAGGTCGAAAATTGCGTCAGCAAATGGTATATCGACTCAGGAAAGACCTCCCATCCCATTTCGGTAAACGAAACCTTTCGTTTGCTTGCCGGAACGATCGCCGCTTTTAGGTAAGGCGTAAAGATCGAATGTCGGACAATTTCCCGCGTGTAACATTGCAATCCGATAAAGTCAAAGTCGAACGCCATCTTTTGTTCGTCTCCGGCTGAGAGCAGCGGCAGCAGTTTGCGCAGCACGGGCAAATCGTCCATAGGATAACCCATGCCGAGCAGCGGTTCCAAAAACGATCGGTTGAGCAGGGTATCGACGCGTTTTGCGGCTGCGATATCGCGCATCAGTGCTGACTTCGGTTCGATATGCGTACAGGAAATCGTCGTGCCTATATTCGCGCTTTTTGTTTCGGATCTCAGCACTCTGCCCGCTGCCGAAGTCGCTAACGTGGCATGGTGCATCGCCTTGAGGAAATTGGGCAAACCGCGTTTTCCCGGAGCGTGGATTCCCAGGAAATAGCCGGCACCCGTAAATACCGACGGTTCGTTCATCACCATCCAGTTCGGGACGCGATCCCCGAAATGGCGCGCGCAAATGGCAGCGTAATCTGAAAACCATTCGACGACGTCGCGGTTCGTCCAACCGCCTTTGGCTTCTAAAAGTTGCGGCAAATCCCAGTGATAGAGCGTGACCCAAGGTTCGATGCCTTGTTCGAGCAAATTGTCGATGAGCCTATCGTAAAAGGCGATTCCCCTGAGATTCACGGGGCGTTTTCCGCTCGGAAAAATACGCGGCCAACTCAGCGAGAACCTGAAATTCGGAATGCCAAGCTGTTTGATCAATTCTAGATCGCGCTCATGGCAGTTGTAGAAATCGCAGGCAATCCGGGCGTGATGTCCGCCTTTTATAGATCGGGAATCGGTAAAGACATCCCAAATGGAAAGCCCTTTGCCATCCGCATCGTGGGCGCCCTCAATTTGGAAAGCAGCTGTAGAGACGCCCCATTGGAAGTCGCTTCCGAAGTCGGTTCGGTTCAAATCCACGCAATCAGTGTAGGAAGGTAGATTGGAACGCTTTCCTGAAAAGCCAGTTTCTCAAAAATGCCGGTAAAAGTGTGACAAGCAAGTCCATGCGCTTTTTTAGGCAAGGTACGGCTGGATGCGTTTTGCCTCGGTAACGGAATGGTTATAAAAAGGTTAGCAATCCGCCATATTGACGGCAATGGCCAATCCGCCTTCGGAAGTTTCCTTGTACTTCGAGTTCATGTCCTGGGCCGTTCTCCACATTGTGTCGACGACCTTGTCCAGCGGCACTTTGGCATTTTTGGCGTCGGTTTCGAGTGCGAGCTCTGCGGCGTTGATCGCCTTTATTGCGCCCATGGTGTTGCGTTCGATGCATGGAATCTGTACCAATCCGCCAATCGGGTCGCAGGTAAGACCGAGATGGTGTTCCATCGCGATCTCGGCCGCCATCAATACTTGTTCAGGGCTTCCGCCGAGCAATTCGGTCAGGGCTCCGGCTGCCATTGCCGATGAAACGCCTATTTCGGCCTGACATCCGCCCATGGCTGCCGAAATTGTGGAACCTTTCTTGAAAATACTTCCAATTTCACCGGCCACCATCAGGAATTTCTTGATATGTTCGTTGTTGGCCGAATGATTTTCTATGACCATGTAATACATCAAAACCGATGGGATCACACCCGCGCTTCCATTGGTCGGAGCCGTGACCACGCGCCCTAAAGAGGCGTTTACCTCGTTCACCGCAAGCGCAAAACAACTGACCCATTTGAGGATGGAACGGAATTTTACTTCGGTCTTCCGGATGGTTTCGAGCCATTCCTGGGGATTCGCATACGGCTTGTCGCCAATGAGGTTTTTGTGCATGTCGAACGCGCGTCGTCTTACATTGAGCCCGCCGGGAAGGGTGCCTTCGGTATGGCTGCCGATGTACATGCATTCGAGCATCGTATTCCAGATGCGCATAAGTTCGCGGTCGATTTCCGCTTCGGAACGCATCGATTTTTCATTCTCGTGGACGATTTCCGAAATGGACTTACCCAAATCGTTGCAATAGGCAAGAAGTTCGTCGGCTTTCTGGATCGGATACGGAAACGAACATTTGATGATTTCCTTTGCCTTGGCGTTCGGACGATCTTCCTTGACGACGAATCCGCCACCGATGGAATAAAAAGTCGACTCGTAATGGTAGTCGCCGTAATAGGCCGTAAACATCAATCCGTTCGCGTGGAATGGCAGGAAGTTCTTGTTGAAGACGATGTCCATCAGGAAAGAGAACGGAATGGTTTTTTCGTTTCCGAGTTTGATTTCGTTGTCGTTCTCAATGTCTTTTATGATCGAGGAAATGCTGTCGATCGGAATGTATTCGGGATCCTGTCCGGAAAGTCCGAGCATTACCGCCAAATCGGTGGCGTGTCCGGTTCCCGTCAGCGAAAGCGATCCGTAGAGGTCAATTTTGACGCGTTCGATCTTATCAAAAATACCGTTTTCGCGAAGTTCGGAAAGGAAACGTTCGGCGGCACGCCAAGGCCCGAGCGTGTGCGAGCTCGACGGTCCTACGCCGATTTTGAGCATGTCAAAGACGGAGATGCATTCTTCCATAGCCATTTTGCAAAAGTAAAGCAGGTTGGAGCTTTGGTGCAAATATAGTAATGGAAGATGCTAAATCGATTGCGTTGGTCCAAAATGTTGTGACGGATGTTTAGACGCAGATGCCACGGCAACGATCAGGATCGGACTCAATGCAACGGCTTACTTTTTCGTATCGCAGTTCGATTTATAGTAGGCGATCACTTCTTCGATGTCGGTTGTCTTGAAGGTTCCCGATTTGTTTTCTTCCACCATTTTCGGGCAACGCGTCGCGAAATGGCGCTCAATCAGGATTTTGAACATTTTCTTTTCTCCAAAAGCCTTGACCGAACCGGCGAATTTTGTCCAAAAAAAGTAAGCTTCCGAGGTTCCCGGATCGTGAATGAAGTAGCCTGTCCCGGCATTGTTGATGCGTATATCCCCGTTGTTGACCTGCGTCAGCCAAATGATCGAGCCATCGTAGACGCTGCCGAACCACGTTTTCTTATCCGCCTTTTTTGGTTTGTTGAACATATAGTCGACTCCGTAAAGCCTAAAAATCCGGGCAATTCCATCGGTATAATGAAGATCGATGCTGTACAATTCATCGCTGTCTATTTTTGACGGTTCTCCTGTCTGGGACTCTTTGAATGTGACAAATTTTTCTTCAGTCATTTCCGGAGGGAAGACGAATCCGTTGCGCGATTGTCCGTCTACGAAGTGAAGCGTACAGGAAACGAATTTGGCAGATCAGGTAAACGAAACTAAAGTCAAAAGGAGAAAGAAGTGCTTCATGTAAAGGATTTGCTGTTTAGTAATTACAAGACGTGCGCAAAGTACTAAAAATTTCCAGACGGCAAGCTAATGTCATCTTGTCATACCTGACTGACAATTTCCCGACTGGCACAACAATTGACTAACGAGCGCCGAAAGTTAAAAACACGCACACAAAATAAAACAAAGTATTATGGGAAAAATAATCGGAATTGACTTGGGTACGACCAACTCCTGCGTTGCCGTAATGGAAGGTAGCGAGCCAGTGGTAATCCCGAACTCGGAAGGAAAACGCACCACGCCTTCGGTAATCGCTTTCGTCGAAGGCGGTGAAATCAAAGTGGGCGACCCGGCAAAACGCCAGGCAGTGACCAATCCTAAAAAGACGGTCGCTTCGGTTAAGCGTTTCATGGGTAACAAATATTCGGAATCTTCTAAAGAAGCCGGGCGCGTCCCGTACACAGTAGTGAAAGGCGATAACGATACGGCCCGCGTCGACATCGACGGCCGCATGTACACGCCTCAGGAATTGTCAGCGATGACGCTTCAGAAAATGAAAAAGACAGCCGAGGACTATCTTGGGCAATCGGTTACCGAAGCGGTCATTACCGTTCCGGCCTACTTTAACGATGCACAACGTCAGGCTACAAAAGAAGCGGGTGAAATCGCGGGCTTGAAAGTCATGCGTATCATCAACGAGCCAACGGCTGCGGCTTTGGCTTACGGATTGGATAAAAAAGCGATCGACCAGAAAATCGCGGTATACGACCTTGGTGGCGGTACTTTCGATATTTCCATCCTTGAATTGGGAGACGGCGTTTTCGAAGTATTGTCTACGAATGGAGACACGCATTTGGGTGGTGATGATTTCGACCAGGTAATCATCGATTGGCTCGCGGATGAGTTCAAGTCCGAAGAAGGTGTTGATTTGCGCCAGGATCCGATGTCGTTGCAGCGTTTGAAAGAAGCTGCCGAAAAGGCTAAGATCGAGTTGTCATCGTCTGCACAGACTGAAATCAACCTGCCATACGTTACGGCTACGGCTTCCGGGCCTAAGCACTTGGTAAAAACATTGACCAAAGCAAAATTCGAACAACTGGCCGATGATTTGGTCAGACGTTCAATGGAGCCTGTGGCAAAGGCGTTGAAAGATGCTGGTTTGTCAAAGTCGGATATCGACGAAGTCATTTTGGTTGGAGGATCGACACGCATCCCGAAAATCCAGGAAGAAGTAGAGAAGTTCTTCGGCAAGAAGCCGTCGAAAGGCGTAAACCCGGATGAAGTAGTGGCCATTGGAGCTGCAATTCAAGGTGGAGTTTTGAGCGGAGACGTAAAAGATGTATTGCTTTTGGACGTGACGCCTCTTTCACTCGGAATCGAGACTATGGGCGGCGTGATGACCAAACTTATCGAGTCGAACACTACGATCCCGACGAAGAAGTCACAAGTATTTTCAACTGCCGCCGACAATCAGCCGAGCGTGGAAATCCACGTATTGCAAGGAGAGCGTTCGATGGCAACCGACAACAAGACAATCGGTCGCTTCCACCTCGATGGCATTCCGCCTGCACCGAGAGGCGTTCCTCAAATCGAGGTTACGTTCGACATCGATGCCAATGGTATCATCAAGGTTTCGGCTACAGATAAAGGAACCGGAAAATCACATGATATCCGCATCGAGGCTTCATCGGGCTTGACCCAGGAAGAAATCGAGAAAATGCGCAAAGACGCTGAAGCTAACGCTGACGCCGACAAAAAGGCGAAAGAGAAAGTTGAAAAACTCAACGAGGCCGACAGCATGATCTTCCAGACGGAATCCCAATTGAAGGAACTTGGCGACAAACTTTCTGATGCGAACAAGTCGAATATCGAATCTGCTTTGACGGAATTGAAGGCGGCTTACGAATCAAAAGATGTCGATGTGATCCAACCTGCGCTTGACAAGGTAAACGCGGCATGGAAAGCAGCTTCCGAAGATATGTACAAGCAGGGTGAAGCCGCTCAGGGCCAGCCTCAGCAAGATGCTCCTCAAGGTGAAGCGAATCAGGGCGACAACGTCCAGGATGTGGATTATGAGGAAGTGAAATAATCGATTAGATAATGAGTCGATTGAGATAATTAGATAATTGGTCGATTGAGATGATTAGATAATTGGTCGATTGAGATGATTAGATAATGAGTCGATTGAGATAATTAGATAATTGGTCGATTGAGATGATTAGATAATGAGTCGATTGAGATGATTAGATAATTAGTTGATTCAGATAATTAGATAATGAGCCGGATGGGAAACTGTCCGGTTTTTTTATGGATTGTTGATTTTGAGGCTTTCAATGATTTTTTGGAAATCGGACTTATACGAATCGTACTCACGGCGTTGATAAACGATAAGGGCGAGGATGTAAAATTTGGAATCGGTTTTTAAAAGATAAAAATCGGAAATCTTCGATTGGTCGTTATTTTCGACGGATGTATGAAAAGAATAAGCGTTGCGGCCGTCCATTACAAGCTCGTTCCCGCCATGAATCAAGTTGCCATCTGACCGCAGCGTTTTCATGTAATCCAAGGTTAGTGAATCGAGACTTTCGTTGCCAGGCACGTCGCTGATGTGTATCCAGAGGGACGCGGAGGTCTTGCCATTGCGGATCTTAGCGGCGGTGAACGAAACGGATTTGTTCGGGTTTTTGTAATTCGGTTTCCAATCGCGAGGATACGAAATCTCGATACCCAGATTCTTATCGATGTGTTTGCTCCATTGCGGTTGGGCAATTGCCCCAATACACAAAAGAGGCATCAGTAAAATCAGCGCTTTTTTCATACGATCGTGGTTTGTTCGATGTTCCCGTTTTGGGAAATCAATTTGTTAAGACGCGGCTGGAGCAGCCATAATCCGAAAGGAAAAAACCAGATCATGAAGAATTCGCCTATGTAATCACTGAGCACGGCTTCCTTGCCCAATTCTACCGACCGAATGGTTTTCGACACAAAATAAAGACAGTAGAACATGCAGAATATCGCGAAAAAGTGGATCGGTAAGACCACGAGCAGCAGAAACGGCAACAAGTGCGGCTCCATCATTTCGGGCGAAGCGGAAAAGACCGAGCCTACACCTAACGCGAACACGAAGATATAAACCAACGGAAAAAAGAAGAAGAAATAAAAATGCCCGAGTTTTAGGCCGGCATCGTTGGGAAGTTGGGCGTTCAATAGCTTGCCTACGCTAAAAATCCATCCGTATTGCCCGAAAAGCGACAGGACAAGGATTAGCGGAAACAGTTGCAAGAGCAACGTCGGATCCTGATAGAGAACGAACGAACACACGAAAATGCCGATATAAACGCAAAAAGGAATGGCAAACGCGATCAGGAAAAGCTGCCAGTGTTTGAGGCGCAGGAAAAACTTCATGATGAAACGATTTTTGATAATCCGGAATTGGAAATCCGAAGGTAACAAATTAACATTCGCCCTATGAGAAATTTCGTATTTTGCCCAAAATACACAACCATGAAAAAAACCATCCTTTTTGCACTGATGCTGCTGATGTCCGCTTCGGTCGCAACGGCACAAAAATCGAAGAAAACCAAAGGAAAAGCCAAGGCAAAATCGGCGGTTTCGGGTCCTAAGGCATTGGCGAGCGCCGATAATATGTCGGTAAATTATGTGAAAAACGATTTATTTCTGACGTTGGCCTCAAAAGATACCGTAGACCTTAGACGCAACGGATTGAGCGATCCGACCGATGTCGCGCTGAAGTCGATCAATTGCGGCGGCAGCAAGCTCTATCTCGTGACCTGGACGGAAAAAAAGAAACAAGGCGATGCGAAATCGAAACTTGAAGACATCACCCAAAAACATACTATGATCGTCGATGTGGATTCGAAGACCAAAGTGCTCGCCAATATCGAAAGCGCGAACCATATAACTGAAAAAGTCTACCTGAGTTCGGACAAATACGTTTCCGAAACCCAGGAAAAGGTGAGGAGGGAAGGCTTTGAGTGTGCATTGCAACCGGACGGTACGGTCGTACTCAAAAACAAATCGACCCAAACCAAGCTCGTTTACGACGCGGGCTCCAAAAAGTTCGTCGCCAAAAAATAAATTTGAATCGGAGCTCTCGGAAACGGGAGCTTTTTTGTTGGATCGGATCCGGATATTGTTTAAAATCTAGGACGTACGGATTCAGTTTGTTATCATCTGAACCAGTTGCGAATGCGATAGTAGGTCCGCTTCACGAGATTAGGACGTTCAAAGACGCTTTTTCCCGACACCACGATTTCCCCTAGTCCGATAGCGCTTTCCCGCAGTTGTACATCGCAGGTTTTACTACTGTCGATACGTACGTGCTCATCGGCCAGACCGATAAACGAAAACTCTAGCGTTTGTCCGGCGAATACTGCTATTGCATATTTTCCGTCTACGTCGGTTTGCGTCCCGGCTCCCGTTTCTTTGACCTTTACTATAGCGCCGGGCAGTGGTCCGCTCGGATCCGAAACCACGCCCGAAATCCAACTTGGGGAATTGTCGATTTCTCCTTTTAGTGTAGGTTGGCTCGCCGTTTCAACTTCCGAAAAAGATTCGCCAATCATAAGAACGGCAGATGGATTCTCTGCTTGCGCCTGAGCCGATGCGACCGATAACATTCCCAGGATTCCCGATGCCGCGATTGCCCACGAACTCGATTTTTCTTTGTGTGCGATGAGTTCACGCCCGAGCTGGGATTTCAGGAATCGTCCGCAAACGTTGCCTGAACCGGACATGACGTTAAGGATTTCGGTGTCGGACGAGCGGGTAAAATCGTAAACCGTTTTCTCGCATGACGCGCAGAACCGGCCTTGGTCGACAGGCGTCATCGCGTTCCAGTTTTCAAGGCAGGGCTTAGGGATAGAGATATGTTTCATGACGAATGAGTTGGATTTAAACAAAACGAAAGCGCCCAAACACTTCATCGGACTTGCGGAGTATCGCGATGACGGGCGTCGGGCGCTAAACGAATTATGGAAAACGCATTGGATCGGTGCTTTATCGTTTAGATGCACATCCGCTTAAAAAAGTTGGGAGTGAATGCCGAATCAGAAATGATTTTGCAGAAAAGCGACCAGTTTTGCCTGGAAATCAGCATTCGTGACAGCGTCCCAATTGCCGTGTCCGCCCTGCGGATAAAGATAAGCCTCGTTGTAGACACCGGCCTCGTCGAGCTTTTGTTTCAAACGCGATTGTTGGGTTACCGGAATCAAAGGATCTTGTCCGCCGTTGAACTGTATCGTCGCCGGAGATTGCGCAGTTACGTGCGTTCTAGGACTCACTTCGATAAAAATCTCGGGATTGGACTGATAACTGGCATTGCCTACCAAAGCGGTCAAACCGTATTGGAACAGCGGATTGCCGACATAGGCCGGATCGGTAAAATCAGTAGGGCCGACGATACTGGCGACGGCTTTGACTTGTTGTTCCTGGTCATATTCGTATGCATAAAGCATTGCCAAATGTGCCCCGGCGCTGGCTCCGATCAACGCGTAATCGTCCGATACCTGATAATCGGACGCCTTGACGTAATCGAGCGCCTTTGTGATATCTTCAATCTGTTTTGGAAAACCAGGGCTTTGCTGCGTACCTAACCTGTAATCGAGATTTACGATGGCATGGTTCGGAAAAAATGCCCTGAGCCACGGAACCGCGTAGGCAAAATCAGCACGGGATCCGCCGCTCCAGCCGCCTCCGTGAATCAGGACGATTACTTTGGTAGCCGAGGTTCGGTTAGCCGGTAGAAAAACGTCCATTTTTTGTTCGGGATCATTGCCGTATGAAACGCCCGCAATATCCCGCGCAGGCAAATTCGCCACATCGTCAGACGGGCTGTCGCTCGAATTGCATCCGACACTAAACAGAAAAATGAAAAATAGGGAGGTCATATACGATTTCATGGTTCACAATTTTAATCAACTAACGATAAATTACGCATTTACGTACAAAAAAAGCAGGCTCTTAACCTGCTTTTGTGCTTTGTAGCGTTCCACATTGGTTTTTGGCTTTCATTACTTGTTCAGCAGCCGGTCATACGTTCGATCATCAGTTACTCGAAAATCTTTATCTCGAACATCTTATCCCAATTCTTGCCCGTCACAAAAAAAGTGTTGGTCTTTTTATTGTAGGCGATTCCGTTGAGCACTTCCGACGCGGGATTTTTGAGTTCCTTTCGCAAATTCACGAGATTTACGATAGCTTCGACCGCTCCGGTTTTCGGATCGATCACCGCAAGGGCATCCTTTTGCCAAATATTGCCGTAAATTTTCCCATCCACATATTCTAGCTCGTTCACGCTCTTGATCTTGCCTGAGGTCGAGTAGACATTGACGAAATCGAGCATTTTTTGGGTTTTTGGATCCATCGTCCAGATTTTTTCGGTTCCATCCGATTGATAGATGACCTTTCCATCGTTGGTCATGCCCCAGCCTTCGATTTTTTTGTCGTAAGAAAATGTGCTCACGCGCTTTAGCGTTTCGGGATCATAGATAAAACCGACGTTCGACTGCCAGGTAAGGTAAAAAAGCTGGTGGTTGACAATGGTGATGCCTTCGCCGAAATACTGCTGTTCGAGATCGGCTTGCAGCAATGCCTTTCCCGTCGCCAAATCGACTTTCCGCACATAGGATTTGCCGTTTTGCCCGGTGCTTTCGTATAAAGAATTGTTGTAAAATTCGAGGCCTTCGGTGAACGAAACCGTATCGTGGGGATAGGTGCGCACGACGGTATAATTCAATAGTCTGGGCTCAATATGTGAAACGACTTCGACACGGCTTTCGATTTCCTGCCCGATAGTTTCCCCTTCGAAATAGACGATGGCTTTCAGGTTTTGGTATCCGAATTTGGCATTAGTAAGCACATATTCGGATTTTGCACCACCTTTAACGGAAGCTGTCCTTTTCCCATTGACGAAATACGCGATGCTGTCGATGGCTTTTCCCTGCGGATTTTCGATCCCGAGCGACACGTTTTCACCGTTTTTGTAAGTAGACTTAAACTTTGAATCGTCGAAAGAGAAAAATTTTTCGCCCGGTTTCGGATTGTCGCAACTGTTCATTGCCAGAGCTAAAAACATGGCAGCCAAAACGTTATACTTCATATCAGTTTTTTTTTCAGATTTAGGGCGCACATACCGTATTTATTGACGTGGCTCACTTGCGAAAATACGAAAAGATTGTATATTTGCAACGGCAAGTCCTGCGCGACCAGCTCCTGCAGAATCCCCCAGGATGGGAACATAGCAAGGGTATGTGGTTGTAGCGGTGCGACGCAGGTCGCTTGCCATTTTTTTCTTTTATTTAGAGATCTCCTTTTTGGGGATTTTTTGTTTTATGCCGTAGCAGTGTGCGGGAACGCTGGTCACATCGGCTCAAAAAGTCGCGACACCAACCGGAAAGTGCAACTTAGCCTTTCAAACTCCCAACCTGATCCGATTTTTATTTTGCAGTTACGTCATACCTTACTGGAATCAGGGCGTATGCCGGATGCGCATCCCCAGTATAAAACCGACGGCCAATGATTTCTGATCGGCCAATCACCCGGCTGACTACCGCCGTGTGGAATGTTGCTCAAAACGTCACGGATTTTCTGGCCTTACTTGTTTTAAGCCTTAGTTTATGTTAGGAAGGTGCGAGTCTGATTAGACAGGCAGCGAATCGTGAGACTGAAACGGTTTCCTGAACAGAATTCTTCTAGTTCGCCTTGGTTTTTTTTGACTGAAACGATTTGAATTTCCGGAACGCATAGTTGAGCATTTCCACAAAATTGTCGACGTTTTCCTCGAATACCATGACCCTGCGGTGCTCAAATTTTGCATTTTGCCTTTGGCTTTCGGAAATTCTAAGGTAAAGGTCGCCCGATTTGCTTTCCTGGATATCGAAAAAATACGTGCGCGAACCCGCTTTGATTTTTTTGGTAAAGATTTCTTTGTTGGACATGGCTTAAAAATTCAGGTGTCTTGTGCCAAATTTAAAATTGCCAAACCGACCTTCGTTACAGATTTTCTGTAAAAAAAGTTAAATGTGTATTTCTAAGAGAGCAGCCAATAAAGGCATTTCTAGAAAATTATTCGGACTTTTGCGATAGGAAAACTCTATGAGGCAATGAAAACCATATTGATTACCGGCGCTTCGTCGGGGCTTGGAAAAGCGATAGGTGAATACCTTTTTCACAAAGGATACAACGTTTTTGGCACGAGCCGCCATCCGGAAAAGGTGTTGAATTCCCCATTTCCGTTGCTGGCGCTTGATCTCAACCAACCCGAAACGATAGGACGTTGCGTTGGGAAAGTTATCGAAATCGCCGGCCGTATCGACGTCCTGGTCAACAATGCCGGCGTTGGCATCATGGGGCCGCTGGAAGAAATTCCGGGAGACGAGATACGAAAGCATTTCGAGACGAATCTTTTCGGTCCGGTAGAGGTCATGAAAGCTGTGATTCCGCATATGAGAAGGCAAGGGGCGGGGCATATCGTCAACATCACCTCGATTGCGGGTTATACGGGATTGCCGTTTAGGGCCGCGTATTCCGCTTCGAAGGGCGCTTTGGAACTGCTATCGGAAGCCATTCGCATGGAAGTCAGGCCGTTCGGTATAAAAGTGTGCAACCTGGCGCCCGGGGAATTCGCAACCGATATTGCCTCAAGGCGTTATTACACCGAACTGTCGCCTGCGTCGGCTTATGCCGAAGTCTATGGGCGAACGCTTGAGCTGATCAACCAGCAGGTAAGCGGCGGTGACGATCCCGTAATGGTAGCGTATGAGATCGAGAAGATCATCAACACGCCAGATCCGAAGATACATTATAAGGTAGGGCCTTTCTTATCGAAGTTCTCTATCGTGTTGAAGCGTATCCTTCCCGATAAAACGTACGAAAAGATGCTGATGAAACACTATCGACTGTAAGTGAAATGCGTTTTTGTGAGGTGTTGTTGCCATTGGTATCGGTTGGGAAATATGTCGTACTTTCGCAGTACGCGTTAGGGATTGCAACGGATATTGGTTTTGCGGCCGCAGCGCAGCGGAGGCCGCAAAACCGATAGCAGTGGAAAGCCCGACGGCGGCAAATCCGGAGGTTGATTGACCCAAATGAAAGACAGCCGCCGTAACGCCCAAATATAAACACACAATAATCTTCTTATATATGAAATTTTTTATCGATACCGCTAATCTCAGTGAAATCAAGGCAGCCCAGGAACTTGGCGTGCTCGACGGCGTGACGACGAACCCTTCGCTTATGGCTAAGGAAGGCATCACGGGAACGAACAACATCCTCAAGCACTATGTCGACATCTGCAATATTTCGGATGGCGACGTGAGTGCGGAAGTCAATTCGGTCGACTATGACGGCATGATAAGGGAAGGGGAGGAACTTGCCGAACTTCACGAGCGCATCGTGGTGAAATTGCCAATGACCAAGGACGGCGTCCGCGCCTGTAAATATTTTTCCAGCAAAGGGATAAAAGTGAACGTTACGTTGGTGTTCTCTCCGGGACAGGCGCTTTTGGCTGCGAAAGCCGGAGCGACCTACGTTTCGCCTTTCATCGGGCGTTTGGACGATATTTCGACGGACGGTTTGAACCTGATTGCCGAAATCCGCGAAATCTATGACAACTACGGTTATGAGACCGAAATCCTTGCGGCCTCGGTTCGCAACACGATGCATATCGTAAATTGCGCGAAGATCGGTGCGGACGTGATGACCGGGCCTTTGTCGGCTATCCTCGGGTTGCTCAAGCATCCGTTGACGGACATTGGTTTGGCGCAATTTGTGGCTGACTACCAAAAAGGAAATAAATCGTAATTGATAATTGAGAATCAACAATTAATAATTATTGGGAAAGTGAAAAGGCAGATTCATCAGAATCTGCCTTTTTGTTTTTGCTTTGAGGATGATGGTGCCGATAGGTAGGTTCGGACCTCGTCATGCCTGGTTATAAACTTCCAACAACGTCCAAAATATAGCGTTGGTCGTATCTTGGATCGTAGTCGTAATAAAATGTTCCTTTTTCGGCGCTCTGCAGCTGAAGTTTGAATTTTGTCGTACCTAAATTTTCATAAGGCATGACCGCTACCACCTTATGAGTTTTTTCGATTTCCGCCCGAGTTTTAAAAACATTTTCTGTTTTGGCTGACGGTAAAGAGGTGAACCTGATTTTTTTATCCAATAACGATTCCGAATGCACTGGGACTTGTCCCTGACAAAAAAACGAAACGACGATGATCGGCAGTAACAGTGTAATTTTCTTCATAATGTCAGGATTAGTTTTATACTCCAAAATTTTTCACGCTAACTAATAACTGACAGCGCAAAACACACCCTGATGTAATACAATTATTAATTATTGATTGTTACAGCGTGTTCAAAAGAACCGTCTTCGAGTTCTTTTTCGAAATTAACATCAAAGAGGTTGGCGAACGCATTCCTGATCGTGCCGTCCGCATTTACGATTATCGTGCGGTGAATCTTGGTGATCGCCCATTTGTCCTTCACATCCTCGAAATCGGAACAACGGGTTTCCAGGACGCCGGGAAATCTATATTGGGAAAGGATTTCGGCCCATTTCTCGGGATCGTCGTCGACGTTGACTGCGACGAACTGGTATTCGGGATGACGCATTTTAAAGTCCATTACCTTTTTATGCGCCGCGGTAAAATGCGATTCAAGTTTTTCCGTCCAGCAAAAGAATACGGTCTTTTTGCCTGTGAATGAGCCTGAAGCGATCGTTTTCCCGTCGAGGCCGACGAGATCCACTTCCGGCAGCGTGCTTCCTGTTTTCAGACGTTGGATCGCCTGTCCGATTTTGCTGATCTCGTTTTTCTTGTCGTCATCGGTCGAATACTTGTGGAAAATCTCCAGGAACTTATGATTGTTCTCGATATTCTGGTCTTCGAGCAAATAGGTGAACGCAATATTGTTCAGGATGACGTTCTTGACTTTTTCATCCTTTATCAGCGTATCGGCGATCTGGATTTTGTTGATGTTGGTCTTGAGCGCGAGATCGGCCTCGGTGAAGTGGTTGTGATAGTTGATGGCAGCCATATTTCCCAGCATATGGGACAAATAATTCAAATAGGGCGCATATGCGGACAATTCTTTGTCGTTGAAATCGACGTCTTTTCGGAAGGCGTAATACGACTCCGGGATTTCGTCGGTAAGATCCTGGCCGGTTCGCACGCGGTGGACCGTCGGATAAATTTCCTTCTTGGCGAAATGGTGGAAATCGAGCGCCGCCTTGGCGAACTTGTCGAAGTCTTCATTCCATTGGATCTCGGACTTTTTCTTCTCGTAAAACGCCTGGGATGCCAAATACGAAGAATCGGTAGCCTTTTCAAAACCTTTTACGTCAAGGTCGAAGATAGGGTAAAATTGGTTTTTATCGGATTCGTTGCGCAGGTACATTTCCATCAGGAAATTGTTCTTTTGGTCGCCCCGTCCGCAAAAAACGATCGACTCATCGAAATCGCGGGCATTGACGCGCACCATCAGGCTGTCGTTTTTGTCGAAATAGACATATTGGTATTCCGGGTCGTGTCGGAACGAATACAATCCGGGAGCAAGTGAATCGAACGTCTTGAAAAAAGTATTGTCGCTTTTGAGCGGAATCGTGTCCATCACTTGTCCGTCCTTGCAAAATAACACGTAACGCGTCACCGGATTTTGCACTTCGCCTCCAAAATAAGCGGTGTAATCCTTGCGTCCGTACTTCTTGTCACACGACATCATCATCAACATTGGGGCGCACAAAACGGCTAATGTGCGAAACACTTTCAAATCTGGCATAAATCAAGGGATGTGCAACAAAAATATGCGCGCGGACTTAAAGAATTTGTTAAGGCATAGTTAAATGTAATTTGCCCATTTTTAGCGGGTTGCGATAAAGGTTAGCCGCGTTTTTTTTGCTACTTTTGCGCAACATTTTTTAAAAGCCATTACTCAAGATGCTAACAGTAAATAATTTATCGGTACAATTTGGTAAACGGATCTTGTTCGACGAGGTAAATACCGTCTTTGCAGATGGTAACATCTACGGCGTGATCGGGGCCAACGGTGCTGGAAAATCAACTTTTCTCAAAATACTTTCGGGCGATTTCGACGCTACTTCCGGCCATGTTTTCCTCGAGCCGGGCAAGCGTATGTCGGTGCTCAACCAGAACCACAACATGTTCGACGAACATACCGTCCTGGAAACGGTCATGATGGGCAACAAGACGCTGTTCAAGGTCAAGGCCGAGATGGATGCGCTTTACGCGGACTATGACGACAAGAATGCCGACCGTATCGGCGAACTCCAGGTGCAATTCGAAGAAATGAACGGCTGGAACGCCGATTCTGACGCGGCCACGATGTTGTCCAACCTTGGCATCAGCGCTGAACACCATTACACATTGATGGGCGATCTTGACGCCAAGCTAAAAGTCAGGGTGTTGCTTGCACAGGCGCTCTTCGGGAACCCGGACGTGCTGATCATGGATGAGCCGACCAACGACCTCGACTTGGAGACGATTACGTGGTTGGAGAATTTTCTTGCCAATTACGAAAATACGGTGATCGTCGTATCCCACGACCGTCACTTCCTCGACGCCGTCTGTACGCACATTTCGGACATCGACTTCGGGAAGATCAACCATTATTCCGGAAACTATACGTTCTGGTACGAATCGAGCCAGTTGGCGGCCAAACAGCGCGCCCAGCAAAACAAGAAGGCCGAGGAGAAAAAGGCGGAGCTCGAGGAGTTCATCCGACGTTTTTCCGCAAACGTAGCCAAATCAAAGCAGGCAACCTCTCGTAAAAAGATGATAGAGAAGTTGAATATATCGGATATCAAGCCGTCTTCCCGTCGCTATCCGGCCATTATCTGGGAACAGGAGCGCGAAGCAGGCGACCAGATATTGAACGTCAAGGATCTCGCGGCTTCGGTCGATGGTGAAGCGCTATTCACTAACGTGGATCTGAATATGGCCAAAGGCGACAAGATCGTCGTGTTCTCCAAGGATTCGCGTGCGACGACCGCGTTTTATGAAATCCTCAACGGAAAGCAAAAAGCCGATGCCGGCACGTTCGACTGGGGCATCACGACAACCCAGGCCTACTTACCCGTCGACAACCATGAGTATTTCGAAGTCGACCTGAATCTTGTCGACTGGTTGCGCCAATGGTCCAAGACCGAAGAGGAGCGAGACGAAGTCTATGTTCGCGGTTTTCTCGGAAAGATGATTTTTTCAGGAGAGGAAGCGCTCAAATCCGCCCGCGTTTTATCAGGTGGTGAAAAAGTGCGGTGCATGACGTCTAAAATGATGATGCAGCGCGCCAACGTCCTGATGTTCGATGAACCGACGAATCACCTCGATCTCGAATCGATCACGGCGTTCAACAACTCACTCAAGAACTTCAAAGGTTCGGTATTGTTCACGACGCATGACCACGAATTCGCCCAAACGGTCGCGAACCGCGTGCTGGAACTTACTCCAAAAGGCGTCATCGACCGTTACATGACCTTCGATGACTATCTCGATGATCCAAAAATAAAGGAGTTGAGAGGGAAGATGTATGCGTAGAGGTTTTAAGGTTTGAAGTTTAAGGTTTAAAGTTTAAGGTTTGAAGTTTAAGGTTTAAAGTTTGAAGTTCGACTTTGTCTGGTAACAAAAACTGGTGCTCTGATCGCTTCAGTGATGATATGATACAAAAAAATCCCGATTTTAGAATCGGGATTTTTTTATTTTTTTATGAACTTTGTCTGTTGCGATTGCCCGTTACGATGGACATTCAGGATGTAAATCCCAGTTGAAAGCGACGCTGTGGAAATGGTCGCGTTGCCTCCTGAAACGTTTGCCGAATAAAGCAGGTTCCCGAGCAAATTCAGAATCTCAATGCGATCGATACCTTCTTCAGAATCGACGTGCAACTCGTTCCCGGCAGGGTTGGGGTATATTATGAAATTTTTACGAACGGCATCCGGAGCAGAAAGCTGGGATTCCACTGTAACTCCCAACCGGTAAAAGCTTTCGACGCCATCAACGGTTTGTGAGGCAAAATATGTCGTGCCGTCGGTAAGTAAAGTGCTAATTGGCAAGATCGCGTTCGAAGCCACAATACTCGCAGTTGCGTTCCGGCCGGTAACATTGGACAGGCAAATATTCTGGGTAGAATACCATTGTATGTTTTCGCCTGTCACCGCGAGGTCGGCCAATGTGGCGCCGGTTGAAAAGGACTGTTTGGCCTCGCCGGTAGGGGCGGGTACAAGGTCCGATGCACCGTCTGAATACCTCACAATGCTGTGTTGTGAATGGCCGTCTATTGTTTCCCCGTCGTAGAAAACTATCAGATTCTTACAATATTGAAGCGACAGGCTAACATCTCTCTTATCACAAAACGTCTGTTCGAAATTCCCGTTCTCATCGAGCACGACGATCCCTTGGGTAACGTGCCCGTCGAACGCTGACGGTAGCGTAACAGAAGTGCCGACCGGCAGCTCGAGGATTGTTTTTCCGTTTTCAAGACAAGCAAACACCGTGTAATGGCTTACCGGACTTTGATGAAAAGATGGGTCAAGGGTTCCGTCCCCGTTCAATCTGCGAAACATGGGGCCTGCTCCCGACACACCTTGTTTTACAAGCAATTTTCCGTCCGGCTGCAAAAACGCGGTTTGGCAAACCGTAAACGGAAACGTCGTGTCCAATGCGCCGGTTTCTGAGTCGAGCCTGTGGATACGGTTATAGTAAGTTACAAATGTCGAAAGCTCGACCAAATAGATCTTACCGTTTACCTCACCCAAAATACGCAAGCCCGCATCTGCCGGAATCCACGGGCAGTTAAATCCCGCGTCGGGCGATCCGTCGGCATTGAATCTCAGGATACGATAACCACCGCTGGATGGTGCCGGTTGCTCGAACCCTGATCCGGTACCGCTCGCAAGAAGTTTATCACCTGAGGTCGAAACTAATTTGGTGGAAGTATTGGCAAACGTAAAGTTAAATGTGGGATCAAGCATTCCGTCAGACGACAGCCGCATTACCGGCAAAGGAATCGGAGGGCCATCGGTCGCGGTGCGCTGCGCGTTGCTCATCACGACTATTTTTCCGCCAGATTGTTCGATTATTTTTGTCAGGGAAGCCCCATTCGTAAATGTAAGCTGGGTGTCAAGGCTGAACGATGGATCGAGTTCGCCCTGTTCCGTAAGTTTGGCGACATTGCCGCAAGATTGGTCGTTGAATGAAGTGTTCCGTCCCCAAATCAGCAATCTCCCGTCCGACAATGCCGCTGCACTGCCGCCGGAATATGGAACAGCGGAATATGTGCCGTAAATTCCGCCATTTCCGGCGTTGGAGGGATTGAAGGTCATATCCATCGTGCCATTGGCGAGCAACCGGTGGATGAACATACGCGTAATGCCGCTATTCGAGGTATAGGTGCGGTTGTACAAAATCTTTCCGTCCGCGAGCTCATACATTTTACGGTCGCCTGCGGTCGCACCAGTTTGCTTGAAGTTTATATTGTGCAAAAATGTCGGATCAAGCGCGCCTGTAGTAGTCAACTTTAAAATTCCGACGCCTGCATTTATCAGTATTGCGCCGGTGGGGAGAATCGTTATATTGTCGAACAGAACCGATTTGTATTGTACCGGAATGACAAAGCTGGTGTCGCGTGTGCCGTTTTGGTTGAGCCGGATTACACCGCTGTAGAGTGTGCCGTTCAGGTAATAGATGCCTCCGGTTGTGATTACCTTCCCGTCTGCCTGTACGGCAACATTGCGGATTTCATGGTCAAAACCCGTGTTTACATTTCCGCCCGTGCCAATGGTGACCGGGCTGTGGAATGTTGTGTCGAGGCTGCCGTCGGCGTTAAGCCTCAGTATTTTGTACTTACCGACGCCGTTATACGCCGTGAATCTTCCAACCACAATATATTTGCCATTGGACATTTGCTTCACGCTGTGAACGTAATGGTTGAAACCCGTCCCTACTGAAAATGACGTATCAAGCGAGCCGTCTGCGTTAAGCCTGGCCATGCCGCGACTCAATGTCCCGTTTACCGATTTCAGCGTTCCGTACAGCAATATTTTACCATCGTTCTGATAAATGGCATGTAGGAAATCGTCAAAATATTCGCCGAGTGGCTCTAAAAGCGGAGGGTTGAATGTTGGAACGGCTTGCCCGTTGGCATCAAACATCGCGATGTTGCCGAAGCGAACCGTAATGACCGAATTGGAACTATTGGCCGCAATCTTGGCAGAACCCGATCCGGCAGGCGGAACAATAGGAGTGAAAGTATCATCCTTACTGCCGTCTGCATTGAATCTCATGATTTTATAATCTACGGTATTGTACCCGATATCGACCGAATAAAACTTTCCCGTTGTCAGGGGCACGGCATTCACGCCCACGTATTGGGAATACGACGGGTTGTTAAGCGGATTGAATGCCTCGTCAAACTGATAGTTTTGCGTGTGAGCCGATAATCCTGCAAGCAGCAGTAAAAAATAGAGTTTTCTCAATGTAACGAAATTTTTGCAAAGATAGCCAAATTTCACATTGAGAAACCTCGTGACGGCCTATTTCCGGAATCGCGAAATGATCCAGATGATGACGGCGATCACTGCGATCACCAGAAAAATCCCGACGCCCATTCCGGCCTGGAAAATATCGCCGATCAATTCGCAGCTGGTCAGCGTGACGGCTAATATTACGATTAAGGTGGAGTAAAGTGAAAAACGTTTCATGGCTAAGTTGTTTTTAGGTTTCCTTACAAAGGTCACAAAAGTGCCATGGCTTGCCTTTACAGTATTCGCAAGATATTTTGCAGAATTATTCCGGTTGGCCCGACGGAATATAGATCGTAAAAGTAGCGCCTTTCCCCGGTTGTCCGTCTGCCGTTACGTAACCGCCATGATTTTCGACGATTTTCTTCACGATGGCAAGCCCGATCCCCGTGCCGGAATATTCTTCCCTGGTGTGGAGGCGCTGGAACACTTCGAAAATCCGGTCTTTATAGGCTTCATCGAACCCGATGCCATTATCGGAAACGGTAATTTTGGAAAATTTCGCATCGGTTTTTCTCGAGCCGGGAATTTCGAATTCCTCCACCTGCGAATGTGTAATGACGATATGCGGGCGCGTACCCTGTGCCGTAAACTTTATGGCGTTCGATACCAAATTGATCAGGAGTTGTCGGAATTGTGAGGTGATGATGCGCACCTGTTTCTTGCCGGCCACTTCGATCAGGGCGTCCGAAGCCTGGATTTCCTCGTTAAGGTCGTCCCTCACCTCATTGACCAACAAAAAGAGGTCTTCGTCCTTCGACGGAAAAATTTCCTTGTTCACGCGCGAATAGGCAAGCAAGTCCTGGATCAGGTTCTGTAAACGATTGGCGGCATCCTGGGTGCGTTTGAGATAATTTTGGCCCGTCTCGGACAATTGCTCGCTATCCTTATCCATTATCCTGCTGATGAACGTCTGCATTTTTCGCAACGGTTCCTGCAAGTCGTGGCTTGAAATATAGGTAAATGACTCGAGCTCCTTATTCATTTTATCGAGCGCCAGGTTGCGTTCCTCGAGCATGGCGTTGCGCTCCTGCAACTGTTCCTGGCTTTTGACGAGATCGTTCCGGAGCAGGTTCGACGTACTGAGTTCGCGGTTTACCATAAGATAGGAAGCGATGAGGACCAACAGTGCGGCAACCGTCAGAAATACCGTGAACAAAGGCGTTACCAACAATTCTTCGCTTAAGGTCGCCCGCCTCAATTTGAGCAACATGTCTTCTTCCGTGCTCATGTGGTTGATCACGGTGCGCAGCTCGGTCATGATCTTGCGGGCTTCCAGCCACTGGGGCGTATCGATTTTTTTGCTTCCGGACTGGCCGAGCAAAAAGTGCATGTAATCGAGGCGTTTCTTGACGGTTTGCCTGAGTTTTATCAGGTTGGTGCGTTGGGAATAATTGTCGGCGATGTGGCTCTCGAGACTGTCGGTTTGGATTTCCAATATGTTAAGGCTCGTCTCGAAACGCCTGAGGTAGGTGGAATCTTTGGTAAGAATGAAACCTCTCATGCGCGAGTCGGCCTCGGATACAGAGGTGTAAATGTTTTCGAGATCGAGTTTTACCTGGGTCGTATGGGTGACGAGTTCCGAAGTTTTGTGGAGGGAATTGATCCTGTAATATGAAAGCACCGACAACAACAACAGCAATACTGCGGACGAGATGAAGATGATTCGGATGCGGTTGGTCCTGATGTTGTCCAATTGAGCGCGATTTGGGATATCGTTGCGCATCCGGTATCGGAAAGCGCTGCGCGAAGGTAGAGAATTATCACAAGTGTTAAAAACTCATTTCCGAATCTGCTTAAAAAATTGCCCGCAACACTTGAAAAAAAACTAACTTTACGCCCCGAACACAACTCCTCATTATGGGTCAGAAAGTATTGCTCACCTCAAAGGAAGTCAATATCATCCTGCATCGCCTGGCTTGCCAACTCATTGAAAAGCATCTTGATTTTTCCCAAACGTTGCTTATCGGAATCCAGCCGCGCGGCTCCTTTCTCGCCGACCGTCTCAAAACGATGCTGGAAAGCCATTACGGCGTCAAGGAAGTAAACCTGGGTTATCTCGACATCACTTTTTTTCGCGACGATTTCCGACGCAGGGAAAAACCGCTCGAGGCCAATACGACGCGCATCGATTTCATCGTTGAAAACAAGAAAGTGATTTTTGTGGATGACGTCCTGTACACCGGGCGCAGCATCAATGCGGCACTTACAGCTTTGCAATCGTTCGGACGTCCGAGCGAAGTGGAACTTTTGGTGCTCATCGACAGGCGCTTCAGCCGGCATTTGCCGATACAGCCCGACTACCGCGGACGACAGGTGGATTCCATCAACGACGATAAAGTCAGGGTAAATTGGGTCGAGAACGAAGGGGAAGACATCGTGTACCTCGTAAACAACAACAATTAGAATGGCCGAGTTAAGCGTAAACCATCTTTTAGGGATCAAGTACATCAATAAAGGCGATATCGACCTGATTTTCGAGACCGCCGACCATTTCAAGGAAATCATCAACCGACCGATAAAAAAGGTGCCGTCGTTGCGTGATATAACCATCGCCAATATCTTTTTCGAGAACAGTACGCGTACCAAATTGTCGTTTGAGCTGGCACAAAAAAGGCTTTCTGCAGATGTGATCAGCTTTGCGGCTGCACAATCATCGGTTAAAAAAGGGGAGACGCTCATCGATACGGTGAACAACATCCTGGCGATGAAGGTCGACATGGTCGTCATGCGGCATTCCAGCCCCGGGGCGGCTTATTTCCTGTCCCGGAACGCAAAGGCTGCTATCGTCAACGCCGGCGACGGTGCCCATGAGCATCCGACACAGGCGCTGTTGGATTCGTTTTCCATACGCGAGAAATTGGGCGAAGTAGGAGGTAAGAAAGTCGTGATCGTGGGTGATATTTTGCATTCGCGAGTGGCCCTGTCGAATATTTATGCATTGCAGATGCAAGGTGCCGAAGTCCGGGTTTGCGGGCCCAAGACCTTGATTCCGCGTCATATCGAATCGCTTGGCGTGAAGGTCGAACCTGATTTGAGAAAAGCGCTCGAATGGGCCGACGTGGCCAATATGCTGCGCGTACAAAACGAACGCCTCGATTTCAGTTACTTCCCGACGACACGCGAGTACACCCAACAATATGGCGTTACGAAAGCGCTTCTCGATTCGTTGGACAAAGAAGTCGTGATCATGCACCCGGGACCTATCAACCGAGGCGTGGAAATCACTTCGGACGTAGCGGATTCTCAACAATCGGTGATATTGGACCAGGTGGAGAATGGCGTGGCGGTGCGCATGGCGGTAATCTACCTGCTCGCGTCCAAAATAAAAGGATTCAACAGCTGAAAAGGCCATTTTTGCGTTTTGCGGATGGAAGTTCGACGTCCGCTTTGCGCAATTGGTTTTGCAACACGGTATCCATTTTCTGATCGATTTGCGCTCTCCCGAAAATATCTTCTGACTATCTTTGCGTAAACCAACATTACGCAGTATGGAAGTCGAGCACAAAGGCAATACCTGCATCATCAAAGACACCCAGGACAACTTGACGGCGTTCCTTATGAAATTGACACACGAGCATAAAACGTTCGGGAACTGCAATCTGATACTGGACATTTCCCACTACAAAAATCTGGCGATAAAGGAAATAAACGCCTTTTCCGCTCTTTCAAAGACACATATCAAGGGCAAAAAATCGTTTGTGATCGTTGCCGACATCGATTTCAATAAAGTACAGGGGAAACTCGTCGTCGTGCCGACCGTGCAGGAAGCCCACGACATGATTGAGATGGACGAGATTGAGCGGGATCTTGGGTTTTAGTTGATAGTTGATGGTTGATAGTTGATGGTTGATGGTTGATGGTTGATAGTTGGGTTAGACTGGCAAAAGCCAGGTTCATCTGTTTAGGCGCTTGCGCTAACCGTCATCAATCATTCGTTATTCATTGTTACATTAATTTTACTAAATGAAATTAACGATACTCGGCTGCTATGCCGCGACGCCCAGGACGTTTTCCAATCCGACGGCCCAGGTCCTGGAAATCAAGAACCGGCTGTTTCTCATCGATTGCGGAGAGGGAACCCAAGTGCAGCTTCGACGCAACAAGATCAAGTTCTCCAAGATCGAGCACATTTTCATTTCCCACCTTCACGGCGACCATCTTTACGGGCTGATCGGACTGATTTCCTCGTTCACATTGCTCAACCGCACGGCTGACCTTCACGTTTACGGCCCCAAAGGCATCAAGGAGATCATATTGTTGCAACTTCGGTTGGCCAGCTCGTTTACCGGATACAACCTGTATTTCCACGAATTGACTTCGACCGAAAGCGAACTGATTTACGAAGACGACAAAGTGGCGGTGACGACGATCCCGTTGAAGCATCGCATTTATACCAACGGCTATCTGTTCCGCGAAAAAGTAGGATTGCGCAAACTCGACGCTGCCGCAGCCGAACGGCATGGGATAGACAAGCTCTATTACCGCAACATCGCGTTGGGAAAAGACATCACATTGGACGACGGAACCGTAATCCCCAATTCGCAACTTACAACCGAACCCGTTCCGCCCAAAAGCTATGCGTTCTGTTCCGATACGATATACAGCGAGGACATCCTGGATGCAATAAGTGGCGTGGACGTTCTCTACCACGAGTCGACGTTTCTTGAATCCGAAGCGGAACTGGCCGCGAAAACC
The DNA here is from genome assembly GCF_014748335.1 of Flavobacterium selenitireducens. Lineage (GTDB taxonomy): Bacteria > Bacteroidota > Bacteroidia > Flavobacteriales > Flavobacteriaceae > Flavobacterium > Flavobacterium selenitireducens. The sequence continues at coordinate 348,374 of NZ_JAAVIY010000001.1, read as the reverse complement.
ATGCACACGACTGCGATACAAGCCGGTCGCATCGCCAAACTTGCCGGCGTGAAAAAGTTGCTGCTCGGGCATTACTCGACGCGTTACGACGACCTGGAAAAATTCAGGGACGAAGCCCGGATTGAATTTGACAATGTTTTGCTGTCCGAAGACGGCTTCACCTTTGACCTTTAGATTATGGAAGATTTAAGCGACTACCGCCAATCGTACGAGAAAAGCGAGCTCATTGAAAGCGGGCTGACCTTTGAGCCTATGGAACTTTTCAAGCAATGGTTCCACGAGGCGGACGCGTCGGATTTTGTTGCCGAGGCCAATGCGATGACCGTTTCTACAATCGGTCTTGACGGCTTCCCGAAATCCCGGGTCGTGCTACTCAAGCAATATACGTACGAGGGTTTCGTGTTTTATACGAATTACGAATCTGAAAAAGGAAAAGCCATTGCCGTCAATCCGAATGTTTGCCTCTCGTTCTTCTGGCCCGGATTGGAACGTCAGGTCATCGTAAAAGGAACCGCCGAGAAAGTGGCCGCCAATATTTCCGATGGCTATTTTGAGAGCCGTCCCGAGGGCAGCAAACTTGGAGCGGTCGTATCTAACCAGAGCGAAGTAATCCCATCGCGAGCGTTTCTTGAAAAAAAGCTCAAGGCGCTGGAAACGGAATGCGCAGGAAAAGAGATCACGCGTCCGGAGTACTGGGGCGGCTATCTCGTACGTCCCGTTGAGATGGAATTCTGGCAAGGCCGTCCGAATCGCCTCCACGATCGCATTAGATACCATCTCAATGGGAATTTAAGTTGGCAACGGGATAGAATTTCACCATAAATAAATATCAGGATGTAACATACCGCCAAATTTACTGGCGGTTTTTTTATGTCCAAAATAGAACAAAATGTAAGAAAATTATATGTGTTTAAAGTTAAAACGCGCATTTCATCGATTTTATTTGGCATTTAAACGATGTTTGCTGTAATATTGACCCAAGAAATCAAACAGACGTTCTTACACCCTTAAAGCAGTTTGCCCCACAATCTACTTTAAATTCCAAAAATAAAAACACCAGGACATTTGCCCCACATCTGCCTTGACTTAACCTACTATGTTTATGAAAACAAAGCTACTCAAAACAGCCTTGCTGTGCGCGTTCGTATTGACTTTGAATTCCTGCTCGACCGATACCGATGAGCCGAACGCAGCGGCGAAACCGGAGCTCGTCGTCGATTATTCGTACACCGAACTCGAACTCCAAACGGCCAAGCTCATCAACGATTACCGTGTGAGTAAAGGGTTGAATCCGTTGGAACTCATCAACTATGTATCGGTAAAATCAGAAGAGCATAACGAATACATGATAGAACACCAAGTCGTCAATCACGACCAGTTCAACGAGCGTGCCCAGGACATCATGCAAAACGTAGGTGCGATGAAAGTCAACGAGAATATCGCCTATAATTACCAGCAGCCAATAGGCGCGGTAACGGCCTGGCTCAACAGCCCGGGACACAAGGCCAACATCGAGGGATCGTTTACCCATTTTGGGATTTCGGTCACCGTAGATCAAACCAGTGGCAAAAAATACTACACGAATATCTTCATTAAAAAATAAATTGAGTTGAATTAAACTTTGTTTTTGTTTTGACGACAAACCGCCTCCCAAAGGGCGGTTTTTTTGTTTGGTAGTGATCTCTTAGGTCGCAACGTATTCGGTCAAACAAAGAACGATCGGGCGCTTTCTCTGCTGAAAAACGATATAGCAGTCAGCGTCACGGCGAATTGTCCGGATGCGAAAAGATTATCAACACTTATAAGAAATCCCTTCTAAAAATAATTGATAATATGCAGTTCGTCGATTGTTTCAAATATTTCAACCGATAAACCGTTACGGAAATAACCAAACAACTTCCGTGGAAAATGTTCCTGGCTGTTTCCAAAACGTCTATCATGAAGGCAATGTCAATTTTCGGACTTGGGCTTTTTATCGCCGCGCTGATCTCTTGCTCCCCAGATCAGGATGCCGAAGCCATATCCCAACCACAGCAACCATCCCAACCCGTTACGCAGCCGCAAACGCCTTATGTTTACAGCGCCGACGAACGACAATTGGCGAGCCTGATCAACGATTACCGTCAAAGTGTCGGGAAGTCCGAGCTGTCGCTTCACCCTTACGCGTCGACATTGGCTCAGGGACACAATGCTTATATGATCGCCAATGATGTTATGAACCACGATTTTTTTGAGCAGCGTGCCGACGAGTTGAGGGAAACGATCGGCGCTTTCAACATTGGCGAAAATGTCGCATTCAACTATCAGGCGCCGAGCGGAGCGTTACAAGCCTGGCTCGACAGCGAGGGCCATAGGGCGACGGTGGAAGGCAGTTTTACGCATATCGGACTGTCGATCTCGGCCGATGCTGGCGGGCGCCATTATTACACGGCCCTATTCGTTTCGATCCCACAATAAAAAAAGCACCCGTTTTGAGGCGGATGCTTTTCTATTTGGTTTTAGTGTTTGAGCTTTTTACAGAGCCGTTATGATGAATTGGCTGCGACGGTTTTTCTGGTGTTCTTCTTCGGAACATTTTACGCCATCCTTACAACCATTGACAAGCTGTGTCTCGCCGTAACCTTTCGAAGTCAGGCGGTCTGCAGAGATGCCGTTGGCTCTCAACCAATCCAATGTTGATTTGGCGCGCCGCTCCGACAATTTCTGGTTGTACTTGTGGGAAGCGCGGCTGTCGGTATGCGAACGGATGTCGATTTTCATCGTCGGATATTGGTTCAGCACGTCGAGTACTTTTGCGATGTCGACCGCGGCGTCCGGACGGATGTCCCACTTGTCCAAATCGAAATAGATGTAATTGATTCCGAAGACATCAGCAAGGTCGTCCCCGACGGTAACCGCCTTGATTTTGCGCTCGAGCTGTATCGGCAAATCGGTTTTTCCTGTGTCTTTAGAAATCGTGATCTTTTGCTCCTTGGTTTCGTATTCCTCTTTCTCGGCACGAACGTAATACGCTTTTCCGCAATCGACGGTCCCGAAATCGTAGAATCCTTTGTCATCGGAAACGACTTCCTTGAGCTTGTTGAATTTCTCGTCGAACAGCGTGACTCTGGTGTTCGGAAGCACTTCTCCCGTGGCCAGATCCGTCACGATGCCGGACAATTCCTGTTCGCAGACCAATTTGCGCGTCTCGAGGAATTTGTAGATGTCGTCAGATCCTGCTCCGCCTTCGCGATTCGAGGTCAGGAAACCTTTGCGTGTCTTGGTGTCGATATAGTAAGCGAAATCGTCCATTTTGGAGTTGGCCGGAGCGCCCACGTTTTGCGGCTCTTCGTACGTTCCGTCCTGGTTGATGCGCGACATGTAGATGTCCATACCGCCAAGGCCTTGGTAGCCGTCGGATGCGAAATACAACTCGTTTTCGTTGGTTACGAACGGGAAAGTTTCTTTTCCTTCGGTGTTGATCGCTTCGAGATTTACAGGTGTCCCAAATGAATTGTCACCCGTAATTTCTACTTTCCAGATATCGGATTGTCCTTTTCCGCCGGGCATGTCCGAAGCGAAATACAACCATTTTCCGTCCGCGCTAAGCGATGGGTGGGCCACACTGTAGTTGCTGCTGTTGAACGGCAATTCGGCAACGTTGGTCCAGCTCACGGTGCTGTCTTTCTCTTTTTTCTCGACGATTTTTGTGGCTTTGTAAATTTTGAGAAGCGTGATGCGCTCGCCATTCTTGCCTTTCTTTCCGTCGTTGAAGTCGTTCCTGGTGAAGAACATCGTCTTGCCGTCTTTCGAGAAAACCGGAGTCGACTCGTGAAAACGGGTGTTGATGTTCTTTGCGAATTTCAAGGATTTCCCGACAGAGTCGCCGGTGATCGCCGCCGAATACATATTCGTGAAATATTGGTTCGACCATTTGTGTTTGCGCTGGACGAAATTCCCGGTGTCGCGGGCCGACGCAAAAACGAGCTGGCCTTCGTAAACGGTGCTTCCATAATCTGAATACTGGGAATTTACGCCCGCATCCCCTATCTCGTAACGACCTGAGTTGGCCTCGATCTGCTTCATGTAATCTTTCTTTTCGGAAAAATTCTTGCCACGCAAATCCTCGCTCGTCTTGGCCGTGAACGCGTTCATCATGTCGTCCGACTTTGCGTAGTTGCCCGTCGCCTTGAGGCTTTGGGAATATCGATAATACAATTCCGGCTCTACGTCGGTGGTCATGGCGAACAATTCGTCATACCACTTGGCGGCCTTGTCGAACTGGGCGTTGAAGTAATAGGAATTGGCGAGTTTCTTGAACATTTCGGCGTTCTTGTAGCCTTTGTCGGCAAGTCGCTCATAGGTTTTGATGGCATCTATGTACGCATAACGGTCATAGTTCCTGTCGGCTTTTTTCAAACCGACCTGTCCGTAACTGCAGACGGCCAGGAGACTGAATAGTAGACTAAGTAGTACTTTTTTCATGACTGTTTCGTATTAGAAGAATCTAGGGGATATGATCTTGTTTTTGTTGCTGAAGAACTCGTAGCGCAAGAAGACTTCGTGTGAACCGGAATTGTATTGGCGCAACCTGGTCGTTTCCATGTCATATCCGTAGCCGATGAAAAGGCCTTGGGAAATTTGGAATCCGGCCATCAAACTCGCCGCTGCGTCCCAGCGGTAGGCCGCACCGAGCATAAAGCGGTCGTCGTACAACGTGTTCAATGAAACGTCAACCTGCAACGGGGCTCCGGTTATCGCTTTGGTCAACACCGCCGGCTTGAGTTTCCACATCGGGTTGAGATCGAATACGTAACCTCCGATAAGGTAATAGTTCATGCGTTCTTTGTTGATGGCGCGATCGTTTTCTGCCCAGTTGTTGTTCTCGATGAAATTAGGTACCGACAATCCGATGTAGTATTTATCGGTATGCCAGTAGACACCGGCGCCGATGTTAGGCGAAAAGTCGTTCCTGACGGCCTGGAGTGACGGGTCGTTTTGCTCCTCCGGCGTCAATTTGCCGCGGTCAAGGCCGAACATGTTGGCCGTTCCTTTGATACCGAACGAGAGTTTGTGGAACTCGTCGGTACGGATCGTGTAGGAGATATCCGCGCTGAACTGGTTTTCTGTCGTTGGCCCGATGCGGTCGTTCACGAACGAAAGACCGATACCCAGGTTGCTTTCCCCGATAGGGGAGTTCAACGAGGCGGCGTTGGTTACCGGAGCTCCGTCCATCCCGACCCATTGGGAGCGGTGTAATCCGAAGAGACTCATCACGCCTCTCGAACCAGCGTATGCCGGGTTGATGTTGATGGTATTGTACATGTACATGGTATACTGCGAATCTTGCTGCGCCCACGATGAGAACCCTGCCAACATCAAAACGAAAATTAAAAATCTTGTTTTCATTAGTCTATTGTTTTTTACCCGGGGAGGTGACGCCCCGGGCGTTAGATTTGGTTTTCTTATCTTGAAAGGTATAAATATCCGTCTTGTTTACCACTTGTGCCATCAGCTTTCTTGTATGTGATGATGTAGAAGTACGTACCAGTAGGTAGTTCGTCATCCTTCTTCAAGGTCACCCGGCCTTCGGATACTCCGCGGAATGCACGGTCGTTGTTGTTGTAGTTCTTCATTTCGAAGACCAAAACTCCCCAACGGTTGTAGATTTCAACTGTGTTCGACACGACGCATTCGGTAGTTTCGAAACCATTGATGTTGAAATGCTCATTTATACCATCATTATTTGGTGAGAACGCATTGTTTACCGTTACGGTACAAGCAGGATCCACTTCACAGAACAACTCGTTTACATTGAGTCTGATTCTCACAGTTCTTGGGCAAACCGGATCGTTGATCACGTAGTCCACGTTGTAGATTCCGTTCGGGATCTGGTTCGGTTGGAAGACGCTGCCGTTAAGCCCGCCGACGTTGTCGACGTTCACCCATGTACCGCCTGCTGGCGTTCCGGCCGGCAATATAGTGACAAGATCGATAGAGGCACTAACATCTTCGTTACACTGCTCGTTTTCGACGACGATTAGGCTGTCGTTGACCGTTACATTGACTACTTGTGTGAACGTTGCCTCGTTTCCGCACTCGTCAGATACCGTCCAGCTCCATGTGATGCTGTAGTTTCCTTCGACGACCTCCGAGATCGTTTCGGTGAACACCGGCTCCTGGACTTCCGTGCAGGAATCGGCGAATGTCAAGACAGGAACTGTAGGAACAGCGTCGCAGTTGACGTTGACCACAGGCTCCAAAGTCTCATTGAGCGTAGGAGCGGTAGTGTCCTGGACATTCACGGTCTGCGTGTGTGTTACGACGTTGCCGCAAGAGTCGGTAGCCGTCCAGGTACGTGTGATGACTTCCACAACCGGACATGATGTCGCGACGCTACTCTCGGCATATACTACCTGAACCGGCGTGTTGTTGCACGAATCCAGTGCCGTAAGGATCGCCGGAGCTGGAACCGCGCCACATTCTGCGGTGATCGTACTGTCCGGCAACGGCTCGACAAAAGCAGGTGCCGTGGTGTCGACCACATTTATGGTTTGGGATACCGTTGCTACGTTTCCGCACGCATCGGTAGCTGACCAAGTCCTTACAAGGGTGTATGTTCCTGCGCAGCTTCCCGGAGTCGTTGCTTCGGTCATCGTTACGGCAACAGCGGTTTGTCCGCAGTTATCCGTAGCTGTCAACGTAGCGGCGGCAGGAATTTGCGTGCATTCTACCGTCACGGCTGCAGGAGCCGATTGATCGAATGTCGGAGCCGTCGTATCGTTAACCGTGATCGTTTGTGTTGCCACAGATGTGTTTCCGCAAGCATCGACAAAAGTCCAGGTACGTGTGGTGACGAACGAGTTTGCACAGCTTCCGGCAACGACCGCATCCACAGCCTGAGCCGTGATTGGAGCGCTGTCGCAATTATCGGTAGCGGTCAGCGTGATCGCAGAGGGAACTTCAGAAGCACAAGAGACCGTCACGTCAGCAGGAACGTTGTCCGGAAGTACCGGAGCCGTCGTGTCGCCAACAGAAATGTTCTGTGAAACCGAAGATGCGTTTCCGCAAGCATCAGTGAACGTCCAGGTACGGACGATTGTGTAAGCATTCGCGCAGGCACCTTGAGTCGTAACGTCGACACCTTGAGCGGAGATTTCGCCACCGCAGTTGTCAGTCGCTGTCAAAGTAACGTTTGCAGGAACTTCGCCTCCGCATGAAGCTGTCACATCGGCAGGAGCCTCAGGAGCGACAGGAGCGGTAGTGTCGTTTACATTTACAGTTTGGGAAACCGTTGAAACGTTTCCGCAAGCATCGGTGAATGTCCAGGTGCGAACCAAAGTGAACGCGTTAGGACAAGCTCCCGGAGTGTTTACTTCTGTCATGACACCCACAACTTCTCCGCTACAAGCATCGTTCGCTGTTAGGGTAACGGCAGCAGGAACTTCAGACGCGCACTGAGCGGTCACATCGGCAGGAGCTGCAGGAGCAACTGGTGCAGTCGTATCGATTACGTTGATCGTTTGCGATACGGATGACGTATTCCCGCAAGCATCGGTAAAGGTCCAGGTGCGAACGGTAGTCGATGTACCGGCGCATTCGCCCTGAGTCGTCACGTCAACACCTTGAGCGCTGATCGCTGTTCCGCAGTTGTCAGTGGCAGTCAGAGTGGCGTTTGCCGGAAGGGCGTCTCCACATTGGATCGTCACGTCAGCCGGAGCCGTTGGAGCGGTAGGGGCGATGTCGTCAACCACGTTGATTGTTTGCGAAACCGAAGTCGTGTTGGCACAAGCATCGGTAAAAGTCCAGGTACGAACGATAGTGTACGTTCCGGCGCAGGCACCAGGAGTCGTAACATCTACACCTTGAACGCTGATCTCACCAAGACAGTTGTCCGTAGCGGTAAGGGTCACGTTTGCCGGGACATCCGCGGCACAAGCTACCGTTACGGCAGCAGGCGCTTCAGGGGCGACCGGAGCCACAGTATCCGAAATCGTGAATGTGGCGGTAGTAGTCGAAGCGTTTCCGCAAGCGTCGGTAGCGGTGAAGATCACCGTTACGGCAGCCGAACAGTCGTTTCCGATTCCGTCGTAGTTATTTGTCCAGGTCACATCGGAACAAGCGTCCGTTGCCGTGGCGCCTCCATTCGAAGCCAGCCACTGCTCAAGCGTGTTCTCTGTTCCGTTACCACATTGGATCGCCAGGTTTTGAGCCTCAGCCGTGATAACCGGCGCAGTTGTGTCCTGTACGTTTACAGTTTGCGTAGCCGTCGCGGTGTTGCCACAAGCGTCGGTAGCGGTCCAGGTACGTGTGATCGAATAGGATCCGGCACAAGTACCAGGCGTATTTACGTCTTCGAACGTCAAGGTCACTTCACCGGCGCAGTTGTCGGTAGCCGTTGCCTGTGCAAACTCAGGAGTTGCAGGACATTCTATAGTCGAAGCAGTCGGCAATTGTGAAATTACCGGAGCAACATTGTCATTGATGTTGATGTTTTGCGAAACCGATGACGTATTGCCACAAGCATCAGTGAAAGTCCATGTGCGGACGATAGTGAATGCGTTGGCACACTCTCCGGCAGTCGTAACATCTACGCCTTCAGCGGTGATGGTCTCGCCACAGTTGTCCGTAGCGGTCAACGTCACGTTTGCAGGAACTTCGGCAGCGCAAGTCGCGGTCACGTCAGCCGGAGCTTCAGGAGCGGTTGGGGCCGTCGTATCGTTTACGGAAATCGTCTGCGATACAGATGATGCGTTTCCGCAAGCATCGGTGAACGTCCAGGTACGAACGATGGTGAACGATCCGGCGCAAGCACCAGCAGTAGTCACATCAACGCCCTGAGCCGTGATTTGGTCTCCGCAGTTATCGGTAGCGGTAAGCGTCACGTTTGCAGGAACATCGGCTGTACATTGAGCCGTTACGTTAGCCGGAGCTTCAGGAGCAACCGGGGCAACCGTGTCGTTTACGTTGATCGTTTGCGATACGGATGCACTGTTTCCGCAAGAATCCGTGAACGTCCAGGTACGTACGACAGTGAATGAATTCGGGCATGAACCCGGAGTCACCACGTCTACACCTTGGGCTTCGATAGCGCCCTGGCAAGCATCCTGGGCAGTCAGTGTCACGTTGGCCGGAACCTCGGAAGCACAAGAGACGTTTGCAGTAGCCGGAGCTTCAGGAGCGACCGGGGCAATAGTATCGTTTACGGTAATCGTTTGTGAAACCGAAACGGAATTCGCGCAAGCGTCAGTGAATGTCCAGGTGCGTACGATTACGTAAGAACCAGCACATTGTCCCGGAGTCGTGGTATCTACACCTTGAACCGCGATGTCGCCAGCACAGTTGTCAGTTGCAGTAAGTGTCACGTTCGCAGGAACATCAGCAGCACATTGAACGGCAACGGCAGCAGGCGCCTCAGGAGCAACCGGAGCAGTAGAATCCGATACAGTGAACGTAGCCGAAGTAGTCGAAGCGTTTCCGCAAGCATCCGTAGCCGTGAAAATCACAGTTACCGCAGATGTACAGTCGTTTCCGATTCCGTTGTAATTATTGGTCCAGGTGACTTCCGAGCAAGTATCGGAAGCGGTAGCGCCACCATTGCCTGCAAGCCACTCGTTAAGGGCATTTTCGTTACCGGCACCACACTGGATCGCCAGGTCTTGAGCCTGAGTCGAAATTGTAGGAGCGGTAATGTCCTGAACGTTGATCGTCTGGGTTGCGGTTGCCGTGTTGCCACAAGCATCGGTCGCAGTCCAGTTACGGGTGATAGCGTAAGAATTCGCGCAAGTTCCCGCTGTCGTTACGTCTTCGAATGTAAGGGTTACGTCGCCGGCACAATTGTCGGTTGCCGTAGCGGTTGCGAATACCGGAGTTGCAGGACAGTCGATCGTGGTTGCGCCAGGCAATTGCGAAATTACCGGAGCGATAGTATCGTTTACCGAGATCGTTTGGGATACAGATGACGTATTTCCGCACGCATCGGCAAATGTCCAGGTACGAACGATAGTGAACGAATTCGCGCAGTTTCCTTGAGTGGTCACATCGACGCCTTGAGCCGTGATGACTTCACCACAATTGTCGGTTGCCGTCAAAGTAACATTTGCAGGAACTTCAGCAGCACAAGCCGCAGTTACGTCAGCCGGAGCTGCAGGAGCGACAGGAGCAACGTTGTCGTTTACCGAAATGGTTTGGGATACGGAAGAAGTGTTTCCGCACGCATCGACGAAAGTCCAGGTCCTGACGATCGTGAACGACCCGGCGCAAGCACCTGGAGTAGTTACATCAACGCCAGTAGCGGTAATCGCACCTTGACAGTTGTCCTGTGCAGTCAATTCGATGTTGGCAGGCACTTCGGCAGTACAGGTTGCGGTCACGTCAGCCGGAGCTTGTGGCGCAACTGGAGCCGTCGTGTCGTTTACAGAAATGGTTTGGGATACGGAAGAAGTGTTTCCGCAAGCATCCGTAAAGGTCCATGTTCTGACGATGTTGAACGAGTTCGGGCAGTTTCCTGCAGTCACCACATCGACACCTTCGGCAGTGATGGCGCCAGAACAGTTGTCCTGAGCCGTCAAGGTTACGTTGGCCGGAACTTCAGATGAACACTGAGCGGTCACGTTTGCCGGAGCTTCAGGAGCTACCGGAGCAATGGTGTCGTTTACATTGATAGTCTGAGAGACGGACGAAGTGTTTCCGCAAGCGTCCGCGAATGTCCAGGTACGAACGATCGTGAACGAGTTCGCACAAGCGCCCGGAGTCGTTACATCGACACCTGAAACCGTGATGGCACCCTGACAGTTGTCGGTTGCAGTCAATTCGATGTTGGCAGGAACTTCAGATGCACAAGCTACGTTCGCATTGGCCGGAGCCGATGGCGCAACAGGAGCAGTCGTATCGTTTACCGAAATGGTTTGGGATACGGAAGTCGTATTGGCGCAAGCATCTGTAAAGGTCCAGGTTCTAACGATGGTGTACGATCCGGCGCAGGCACCAGGCGTAGTGACGTCGACACCTTGAACAGTAATTTCACCTGCGCAGTTGTCTGTAGCAGTCAACGAGATGTTCGCAGGAACGTCGGCGGCGCATTGAACCGATACGTTGGCCGGAGCCGCAGGGGCAACCGGAGCAGTCGTGTCCGATACCGTGAATGTAGCCGATGTGGTCGAAGCGTTTCCGCAAGCGTCCGTAGCCGTAAATACTACCGTGATGGCAGCCGAGCAGTCGTTGCCGATTCCGTTGTAATTATTCGACCAGGTTACAGCAGAGCAAGTATCGGTAGCGGTAGCACCTCCATTGGAAGCCAGCCACTCGTTCAACGCATTTTGGTTGGCACCACACTGGATGGTCAGGTTTTGAGCCTCGGCAGTAATTACCGGAGCCGTGATGTCCTGGACATTTATAGTTTGGGAAGCCAGAGCCGTGTTGCCACAAGCGTCGGTCGCCGTCCAGGTGCGGGTAATAGAGTACGATGCCGCACAAGCGCCCTGGGTCGTCACGTCCTCGAAAGTCAAGGTCACGTTACCGGCGCAGTTGTCGGTAGCGGTTGGCGTGGCGAACGATGGCGTAGCCGGGCAATCTATTGTGGTAGCCGCCGGCAATTGTGAAATTACCGGAGCGATGTTGTCGTTGACATTGATCGTTTGAGAAACCGAAGCGGTATTTCCGCAAGCGTCGGTAAATGTCCAGGTTCTTACGATGTTGAACGATCCGGCGCAAGCACCAGGAGTCGTCACGTCAACACCTTGTGCCGTGATCGCACCCGAACAATTGTCCTGGGCCGTCAAGGTTACATTAGCCGGAACTTCAGCAGCGCAAGCCGCCGTAATGTTGGCCGGAGCTGCAGGAGCCACCGGAGCGACATTATCGTTCACGTTTATGGTTTGTGAAACGGACGAAGCATTTCCGCAGGCGTCGGTAAACGTCCAGGTACGAACGATCGTAAACGAGTTCGGACAGTTGCCTGGAGTCGTGACATCGACACCTTGTGCAGTAATCGCTCCCGAACAGTTATCCTGAGCGGTCAAAGTTACGTTAGCCGGAACTTCAGAAGCACAGGCGGCCGTTACGTTGGCCGGAGCTGCAGGAGCAACCGGGGCTACGTTATCGTTGACGCTGATCGTTTGCGAAACCGACGCTGTATTTCCGCAGGCATCAGTAAATGTCCAGGTTCTTACGATAGTGAACGATCCGGCGCAAGCACCAGGAGTCGTCACATCGACGCCTTGAGCCGTGATGGCGCCAGAACAGTTGTCCTGGGCCGTCAAAGTGACATTGGCCGGAACTTCAGCAGCGCAAGCCGCCGTCACGTTGGCCGGAGCCGCAGGAGCGACCGGAGCTACGTTATCGTTGACATTTATGGTTTGAGAAACCGATGAAGCGTTTCCGCAAGCGTCGGTAAACGTCCAGGTGCGAACGATCGTGAACGAATTCGGGCAATTACCAGGCGTGGTTACATCGACACCTTGAGCGGTAATAGCGCCATTGCAATTATCCTGGGCAGTCAGGGCGACATTGGCTGGAACGTCGGCGGCACATTGTACTGTCGCATTTGCCGGAGCAGCAGGAGCAACCGGGGCGACCGTATCGCTTACGTTAATGGTTTGGGAAACCGATGATGAATTTCCGCAAGAATCTGTAAATGTCCAGGTACGGACGATTTTAAAGGTATTTGGGCAGTTACCGGCATTGGTCACGTCTACACCTTGAGCGGTGATGACTTCGCCACAATTGTCGGTAGCCGTCAAGGTCTGGTTGGCCGGAACTTCCGATGCGCACGAAACGAAGACCGTGGCCGGAGCTGCAGGAGCGACCGGGGCGATCGTGTCATTTACAGTGATAGTTTGAGAAACCGAAGAAGTGTTGGCACAAGCATCGACGAACGTCCAGGTGCGCACGATAGTGAACGATCCTGCGCAAGCGCCCGGAGTCGTGACATCGACGCCTTGAACGGTGATGTTGCCGCCACAGTTGTCGGTAGCCGTCAGTGAAACGTTTGCCGGAACTTCCGACGCACATTGTACGTTCAGATTGGCCGGTACAGACGGTGCGACCGGAGCCACATCATCCTTAAGTGTAAAGGTAGCCGATGTCGTGGAAGCGTTTCCGCACGCATCGGTAGCCGTGAAGATTACCGTAACGGCAGTCGAGCAGTCGTTCCCGATGCCGCTGAAGTCATTTGACCAGGTCACGGCGCCACAAGCATCGTTGGCAACGGCGCTACCATTTGAGGCAAGCCATTGGTTCAATGTGTTCTGGCTTCCCGTGCTGCACTGGATCGCAAGGTTTTGGGCCTGGGTAGTGATTACCGGAGCCGTAATATCCTGGACGTTGATCGTTTGCGAAGCCGTAGCGTTATTTCCGCAAACGTCGGTCGCCGTCCAAGTCCTGACGATCGAATACGTATTAGGGCAAGAACCTGCGATTTGCTGGTCTTGAGAGGTAAGCGTTACATTTCCGCCGCAAGCGTCGGTAGCCGTTGGAGTCGCGAAAGATGGCGTCGCCGTACAATCGATTGTCGAAGCGGCAGGCAATGCCGAAATCACAGGGGCTGCTGTATCGACCACATTGAACACCTGAGTTGCCGTTGCCACGTTTCCGCAAAGGTCGGTAGCCGTCCAGGTTCTCGTGATCGTGTAGGAATTAGCGCAGCTTCCAGGAGTGGTAGCGTCGGCATGCGTCAAGGTTACGACACCTTCGCAATTGTCGGTAGCAGATGGCGTTACCCATGCCGGTACTCCCGAACATTCCGTCGTGGTCGGCGTTGCAGGCAAACCGGAGATCGTTGGCGGCGTACTGTCGCTGATCGTAATGATTTGCGTTGCAGTCGTAGTGCCGCAGGCAGAGTTCAACGTGAAGGTACGCGTGACCTTTACCGGACAGTTTCCGGTTCGGGTATCGGAATAAGTAATCGTGTAACTTCCGAGACCGTTGGCATTTGAAACAGTTCCGCCCATTTGCTGGAACTGAGCCAATGTGATCACAACCGGCGTCGCGCTATACGGATAGTCTACGATGGCGGCAGGTCCGCAGGCGTTCAACGAATAGGCTGCAGGAGCGGTAAGTTGAGCCGATGGATAAACGTTGACCACGATCGGTACTTTTGGCCCGATACAGGTAGGGCTTGCCGCTTCGGCTACATAATAGGTAACAGAACCTACCGTAGCGGTAGATGGCGTGATCGAAACCTGTGGCTGTCCGTTAAGTGAAGTAAAATAGTAAAGCGTCAAACCGGGTCCACTAGGCGTCGCAGACAGCGGCTGGGCCGGAGCGTTAAGACAGTAATCGAGAGGCGTATTGACGGTCGGTGTAGAGTTGATCGTCGTAACGGTGATCGTAAACTGGAAGTAACAACCCTGGAGGGCGCCCGGAGGAACGGCGTAATACGTCAAGGTACCAACGGTTGCCGGGAACGGATTGTTAATCGTGTATTGCGTGGCGTTCGGCCCAATAGGATATTGGTTGTAGAAAGTCGATCCGTTAGGGAAACTTCCTGCAACTGCAGTGATTGGAATTGCCGTGCCGGTGCTGCAGAACGTGAAGGCCGTGATCGGTGGTGTCGACTGACAGTTCGCGTTTACGTATTCGGTAGCGTTGACATTGACGAGCAATGGTGCCGAAATGGCCGTGCCCTGACAGTTCCCGTCCTGGGTGTAGCCCTGGATAAGATCCTTGTCGATGAAGGCGATGCCGGTTATGGCGCCTGTCCCGGTGAATGATCCGTTTACGGCTACGATGTTCTGGCAGTTGGCGTTTTTAAGTAGTTCACAATCTGTCGTGACGGATACTTTGAAGACCAATTCTCCCAAAACCGTATCCGGACTGGCTGGAACCGGAAGCGTTCCGATGTTCCAGATAATCGATCCATTGGAACCGATGGCCGGATTGAATGTCAAAGAGTTAGGCGTAGGAGCAGGGTTGAAGAAGACCTGGCGCGTCGCACTGTTGTTCACATATTCCGTGTTGTAAGGAATAGGGATGCTCAACTGGGCGTTGTTGACCGGTTCGGTTCCGCGGTTGCGCACCTGGACCCTGAACTCCATTTCCTGTCCTGGCAAAGCCGTGTAAGGCCCGACCGAAGGAACCGGAGTATTGTTGATGCTGACGGCCGCAAGATTTCCTTCGACTTCCGGGATGTAAGCATCGACGGCCATCGCAATGGCGTAAATGATATAGGTATCCTGGGTGGAGCCGTATCGGAACGTGGTAGACGTCTGGTTGTTTGTAATCAACCCGTTGCCCGTATTCGGCAGGTTGAACATGCTGATATCGAGTCCTGTGTTGTTGAGAAGGCTCGGATTTCGGGTTCCCGGCGTCTGAATGCTCGAATTGAAGAAGTTGGTCGCAGAGTTGGCACTGTGGTTGAGGCTCTGCCATTGGTTGTTGTCCTGGCGACGGATCTGGAAATAATCTCCCGAAATACCGTTGTCACCTTCTCCGGCCATCAAACCTAACTTGATGCCGACAGGCCCGTTCTGGACGGTGTTGAATCCGCTGATTGGCAAGTTGTTGCTAGCCGTACCGCCGATAACATAGGCGTGTCCGTCAAATATCGTCACATCGCGGTATTTCATCTTGGAGTTTTCGTATACTACGATAAGTCCCCAGCCACCGTAAAATCCGGTACCGCCTCCGTTGCCTTCGACAAGCGCGATGTCGGCAGCGGTATATTGCCCCAGACCGTGTGTCTTGACATAATCGGTGACTTCGGCATAAGCCGAATACATGAAGTCATCCTGGGATTCAGGATAGTAGATGTCGTTCGCGTTGGCGGTGAATTCGGTATAACCCGCCGCACCCGGCCCGCGGAACTGGATCTTTCTCTTGTTGAACGTTTTGGTAACGCCGTTCTTGGTCACGTTGAAGGTGTTGCTGCTCGAGCTGCCGTTGGAGGCGCGCCCTGTCCAGTAAAGACCTGCATAGACGATGGTGGAACAAGACGGTACAGCCCCGTTCTCGGTTGAAAGTGTCAACGTAGCTGATGAGGAGTTGAACGTTCGTGTCCCTCCCAATCCGGTTGCGGTTGCCGCGTCCACATCTACGTAAACCATAGAGTTGTAGCCGTTTTCAGTCAGGTTACCATAGTTCTGCAACGTGAGGTTGGTGTTACCCATCATGGTAAAATCACCTTTTACGTTGTAAATTTTCTTGGTAGGAGTGTATTGCGAGGTGCGCTGGTTGAACGGCACACGGACCTGTGCACTTGCAGCAAAGGTGAATCCCAACCATGCCGTCAAGACGAGCATCAGGATTTTGGGAGTCGCAATTTCAGATTTGAAGTATATGTTTTTCATATGATCTGCTTTTTATATCGCTGCTTAGTGAGTGATCAGGATGTTGTAGAAAACATTGTATCTCGGATCGTTGTTTTTGACCAATGAGGCCAATCTCGGGCCCGCTACATTGGTCTCGCTGACGAGGTAAACGTATTGCAACTTTGGAAATGCCGACAAGACCGAAAAATCCAGCGGGCTGGAAAGGTCACCGGCACTCTTGAACTTTACGGTAATCATTTGCACCTCTTGCGACACATTGAGTGCTGCGAGGCTGGAAAACGATTTTACATCCGTATACAGGCATACCGGGTCGTCCCCGTACGTTTTTACGCTTCCGGACTCTACGTAAGTGGAAGGTTGGACGTCATTCATAAGGCTTCGCACCTGAGCGGCTCCCGATCTGGCTTGTTGGCCGGATAGAAACTGGTCTACGTGGACGATCGCCTTACCGTTTGACTCTTGCTGCGAAGGCGAGGCCGTCCTGGTACCTTTGTCCGTTTGGGCGGAAAGGTCCATCGCAAAAAAGACAAACACCAAAAGGAGTAGCATTCTCATCATAAATTGGATTTGTGTTTCAGACAGCGAAACGTTGTCTGTTCGGTTAGTTAATCTGATTGGGATCTTGTTTTTCATTTTCAATGCGTTTTCACTTTTCGAATGTCGGCACATGTTGGAGGTGGTCGACGAATCGGTGGGCTAAATTAGATACTGTGTCTAATTTTGTTTCATTTCCTCTGTAAATGACCCGAAAAGTCGTTCAAAGACATTTTTTGTGACTTTCGGCTCACTTGATTTCGATCGAAACAGGCATTTTTATAATAAAATACTTACTGATTTTGAATAAAATTTGGACGTGTTTTCTTATCAATTTTGCGAATATTTAGGAGTTTACCCCGTCGAAAGTATATGTAATAAAAATACTTACCAAATAAAACATCGACAAAAGGTAAAAATATATCGATAAAATGCATTTATCTGGATTTTCTGAGTTTAATTTCTTACAAAATCAATAAACAGCGGGTTGTTAATAACATTTTGTCGATCGTTAACATTCGGACAAAAAAAGTAGTTCGTCGTTTATATGTGTTTTTAATCGTAAAGCAATCGATTTTTTGTCGGTAAACGGAAATTTTGGACGAGTTGCTTCAGAAACTTCTTATAAAATCTAAATTGGAGCGCGGTTCCGAACGTTTGGTTTAACGTCGAACGAAAAACGTCCAACCGTTTTTAAAATCGCCCTAAAAAGTTTGGGCGTCGTTGTTTTTTTCTTAAATTGAAGCTCACAACTAAATCCTTTATTATGAAGAACTTAATCGTCGTTAGACACGCGAAGTCCAGTTGGGATGCACCTTTACGCGATATCGACCGCCCGTTGCAGCAACGTGGCATAATGGATGCGCACCTGGTGTCTGCCTCTTTGGTAGAGGAGCTTCCGAAAACCTTCGTGATCATGAGCAGTCCTGCTAAAAGAGCGTCTGAGACGGCGGTAATTTTCGCACAGAACGTTTCCTATCCTGTAGAAAGCATCCAATATATAGACGAGCTGTATACGTTCGATGGGCGCCAGCTTGAAAATAACGTGCGCGCCCTGAACAACGATTACGATAACGTTATTCTTTTCGGGCATAACGAGGCCATCACGAATTTTGTCAATAAATTTGGGGATATCTTTATCGATAATGTAACCACCTCGGGCGTCGTCTCGCTTACATTTGATTCCGACCACTGGAGCGGAATCGCCAAAGGCCGGACGCGAAAGGTGCTTTTCCCAAGAGATTTAAAGAATGAATTCAAACCAATATAGGTATCTAGACAGAGAAAAAAGTTGGCTCGCGTTCAATGCGAGAGTGTTGCAGGAAGCCGGGGACGAAACTGTCCCTTTGCTTGAAAGGCTTCGGTTCCTGGGCATATTTTCAAATAATTTCGACGAATTTTTCCGCGTGCGTTTTGCGGCGATACGGCGTTTGGCGCTATCCGGTGAATCGGGTGAAAAGTTGCTCGGCGGCGCATCGGCGCACCAGTTGCTCAAAGAAATCACCGAGATCGTGATCCGGCAGCAATCCGAGAGTTTGCGTATCCTCAATGTGATCGAAAGCCAGTTGGCCAAAGAGAACATTTTCATGATAAACGAAAAGGAAGTGACACCTGAACAGGAGACGTTTATAAAGGACTTCTTTATCCAGAAGGTAAGCCCGGCTCTTGTCACGATCATCCTCAACGACCTTGCGGAATTCCCGTTGCTCAAAGATACCGCCGGTTACCTTGCGGTGAAACTGGTGCTGAATTCGCCAGCCGACAAGAATCCGTTGCTGAACCTCATGAAGTCCAAGCGCGAGGTGCGTTATGCGTTGATCGAAATGCCAAAGACCATCAACCGGTTTGTGGTGCTTCCCCAGGTTGACGACAAACAGTTCGTGATGTTGCTCGACGACGTCATCCGATATAACCTCGACAGTTTGTTCAATATCTTCGACTATAAAAGCGTCAAGGCGCACATGATCAAGATTACGCGCGATGCGGAACTCGACATCGATTCCGATATGTCGAAATCCATGCTCGAAAAAATCGCGACATCCGTTAAGGACAGGCGTATAGGCGAACCCGTGCGCTTCGTTTACGATCAATCGATAGGCAAGGACACGCTCAAATTTTTCCTGACGCATCTCGAGATCGACTCCTCGGATTCCATCATTCCCGGCGGACGCTACCACAACCGTCGCGACTATATGGACTTCCCGAACCTGGGCCGATACGATTTGCTTTACAAGACGAAGCCTCCCGTTCCCGTGAAAGGTCTCGGCCTCGACGGAAGCGTTCTCAACAAGATCGCCCATAAGGATTATATGGTATATGCGCCTTACCAGTCGTTTTCGTACCTGATCAAATTCCTGCGCGAGGCGGCCCTGGATCCGAACGTGACCAACATAAAAATCACCTTATATAGATTGGCCCAGAATTCACAAATCGTGAGCTCTCTGGTCAACGCGGCGAAAAACGGCAAGAAGGTCACCGTCCAGATCGAACTTCAGGCCCGCTTTGACGAGGCCAGCAACATTTCGTATGCCGAACAGATGCAAACCGAGGGCATCAACCTCATTTTCGGCATCAAAGGCCTAAAAGTCCACAGCAAAATATGCGTGGTCGACCGCATCGAAAAAGGCAAACTCAAGCGATACGGTTTTATTTCGACAGGCAACTTCAACGAGGGAACGGCCCGTTTTTACACCGACATCACATTGTTTACGAGCCATCAGCAAATCCTTAAAGAAGCCTCGAAAGTGTTCGATTTTTTCGAGGTCAATTACAGGTTGCACCGTTACAAGCACCTGATCGTCTCGCCTCACTACACGCGCACGAAGTTCGGCAAGATGATCGATCGCGAGATCCTCAATGCAACGTTGGGACGCCCGGCTTATATCGACATGAAAATGAACAGCCTTTCGGATTTCCCGATGATCGACAAATTGTACGATGCCTCGAAAGCGGGCGTCAAAGTGCGTTTGCAGATACGCGGAATCTGCGCCTTGATACCGGGCGTTCCGGGAATGAGCGAGAATATCGAAGCCATCAGCATCGTCGACAATTTCCTCGAGCATTCGCGATTGTTTGTTTTTTGCAACGACGACCGTCCGGAAGTGTTCATCGGATCGGCCGACCTCATGCGACGCAATCTCGACGCAAGGGTAGAAGTCACGTGCCCGATTTACGACGAGGAAATAAAAAGAGAACTGATGGAAACCTTTGAGATCGGATGGAAAGGAAATGTAAAGGCCCGCCTGCATTCTGAAAAACTCGACAATATTTACCGTCCGAGAGGAGAAAACCCGGTGTTCCGCGCCCAGTTCGAAATGTACCGTTATTATCAGGACATGATTGCAGAAACCGAGGTTTCGATTAATAATTAAAAATTATTGATAAAATAAGTCCCTCAAGGCGGACCCAAAACGATGGGGCGCAGCTCGCAAAAAAACAAACAGTAAACAACTCGACGAAAAATTGATTACCATCAGAAAATACGCCGCGATAGACATTGGCTCCAACGCCATTCGATTGCTCGTGGCCAACATTATTGAAGAGGCCGGCAAAGAAACACAGTTCAGCAAGAGTTCGCTCGTGCGCGTCCCGATCCGATTGGGGCAGGACGTGTTTACTAAAGGCGAAATCTCAGAGGAAAACATCGTGCGCATGGTCGACGCGATGAAAGCCTATAAATTATTGATGAAGGTGCACAAGGTCGAAAAATATATGGCTTGCGCGACTTCGGCAATGCGCGAGGCCGACAACGGAAAAGAAGTCGTGGAACGCATCGCTGAAGAGTCGGAAATACAGATCGAAATCATCGACGGCAAAAAAGAGGCCGCCATCATCGCCTCGACCGATTTGCATTTCCTGCTCAAGACCGACAATACTTATTTATATGTAGACGTTGGCGGCGGGAGCACTGAATTTTCATTGTTTTCAAACGGAAAGATCGTGGCTTCCAAGTCGTTTCGTATCGGGACGGTCCGCTTCATCAACAACATGGTGCACGAGTCGGTTTGGGCCGAAATTGAATCGTGGGTTCGCGAAAACACGGCCGAATACGAAAATATCAGTCTTATCGGGTCGGGCGGAAACATCAACAAGATCTTCAAATTATCCGGAAAGTTGCAGGAAAAACCGCTTTCGTATATGTACCTGAATTCGCAATATTCGGTTATGAACGCGATGTCTTACGAGCAGCGGATCTCAGAACTTGGCCTCAACGCAGACCGTGCCGACGTCATCATCCCAGCGCTACAGATCTATCTCAACGCGATGAAGTGGAGCGGGGCGCGCAACATTTACGTACCCAAGATCGGACTGTCGGATGGCATCATAAAAGCGTTATATTTCGGTAAGATTTAAACTTTTAGTATGAAAACATTTGCTTTTGGCGCGCTGGCGTTTTGCGTTTCCCTTTTCGGTTGCCAAAACCAGTCGGAAACTCCCGAGAAAAAGACGGCATCATCTTATTTTGCCAGGACGACGGACGGTATTCAAAATGGAAATGTCAAGGTAATCGAGATTGAGACGCCAAAAGGCAGGTTCAAGGTTTGGACGAAACGCTTCGGAAACAATCCGAAAATGAAATTGTTGCTGCTCAACGGCGGGCCGGGCGCTTCTCACGAATATTTCGAATGCATGGAAAACTTCTTGCCGGAGAAGGAAATCGAGTTCATCTATTACGATCAGCTCGGAACCGGCTTTTCGGACAATCCGAACGATACGACACTTTGGGATTTGCCAAGGTATGTAGAAGAAGTGGAGCAAGTCCGCAAGGCGCTGCAACTTTCCAAAGAAAATTTTTTCGTGCTCGGACATTCATGGGGCGGCGTTCTGGCGATCGAATATGCGCTCAAATATCCCCAACAACTCAAAGGCCTGGTCATTTCCAATATGATGGCGAGCGCTCCCGAATATGGCAAATACTCCGAAGTCCTTGCAAAACAAATGAAACCGGAAGTGCTCAAAAGAGTGCGTGAGATCGAGGCCCGGAAAGATTTTTCAAACCCGGAATACATGCAACTTTTACTTCCGAATTTTTACGAGCAGCATGTTTTGCGCATGCCGGCTGCCGAATGGCCCGACCCTGTAAACAGAGGACTCGGCAAGATGAACCAATCGCTTTACGTAACCATGCAGGGCCCAAGTGAATTCGGGATCTCGGGCAAGCTCGAAAAATGGGACAGGAGCAAAGACCTCAAAAACATCGGGATACCGACCCTCGTCATTGGCGCCAAATACGACACGATGGATCCGACCTATATGGAATGGATGTCGAAGCAATTGCCAAAAGGCCAGTATTTGTATTGTGCCAATGGCAGCCACATGAGCCTGTATGACGATCAGAAAACTTATTTTGACGGGCTCACGAAGTTCATCATCGACGTAAAATAATCACCTAGGCGTCGCAGCCATTTGACTGTTTTTGTGTGTATGATTTAACGATCGCCGCGTGTGATGCTTGCAAAAAATAACCTAAGTTTGCGGCTTTAAAACTACCTCATGCGCTTTACTGTCATTGTCACTGCCCTGTTTTGCCTTACCGGCTTTTCTGTATTGGCCCAACCAAAAAAAGGAGAATTCATCACCGCTTCCGCGGGATTGGGCTATGTGTATACTTCAGAAGATATCGAGGTCAATTCCTCCGGCTTTTACGCCCAGGCGGAATACGTTTGGAGCCCGTTGAGCTGGTTTGGCGTGAGGCCTTATGCCGGTATGATTTTCTCATCTGGCGAAAACGTAGAGAAAGAACCGATCGAAGCCCGCGTAAAATCCAACGCTTTTTTGCTTGGGGCAAAAGTCAGGATTGCGGCTCCCATTCCTTATGTAGCTCCTTTTGTCGAGGCAGGGTTCGGTATGTCCGCCGGATATTTCGAAACACGCACACCTCTTATCGATGTACAAAAAAGCGGGTTGACGCCACATTTTCCGTTTTCGCTGGGTGTCGCGGTCGGACGCAAACACAACATCGAAATCAAGCTTACCTACTTCGAGCATTACAAACTGGATCAATTCAACGGTGCAGCCGCTGTCGGTTTTACGTTTCCGATATAATTTGTCTGATTAAAAATCGAGATCGAATGTCCGTCTCAGCGTATCGAGATTGGGATTGATCTGATTCAGCCTGTTGTAGCGGTCCTGGGGCGTAAAAGCTCTTTTGGTTTCCATTTTTTCGTTGACGACGATACGGATCGAAAGATCGTGGTTGTGCAATTTACCTCTTAAATATCCGACGAGATCGTGCAGACCGCTCTCAAAATCGAGCTTCGACCCTTCGTTCGGCAGTTCATGGACGATAGTCGTGCCTTCAAGCTTCGGATCGTTTATCAACAACAATGCTTCCATGATTTTTTGTCCGTTGTCCGAAAGACGTTGCGCATATTTGTTCCATTGCAGCAACATGTCGTTTTCCGTAAACGCTTCAGTAAGGTGTACGGTTTCGCGCACGATCGATTTTTGCGACTGCTCGAGCTCGCGTTTGGCGCGGATACTGGAAAGCGACAAGGCCGAAACCGGGGCGTTTTGTTTCACGACAGTGGTCTGGGTGATTGAAGTTCGCCCATCTGAAACTGCCACTCTTTCGACACTCGTAATTTCCTGGGTAAGGATTTGTTTCGGGGCCTCGGCAACCGGAGGAGGCGCAATCACGATTTCCGGCGTGGCCACTTCGATTTCCTTGACGCGTCCGTAATAGAAATTGGCTGGAATTATAAAGCCGTCAACTTTTTTTTTTCTCCATCGTAAGTGATGGAGGCCAATTGCATCAGGCAAAGTTCGACAAGCAAGCGCTGGTTTTGGCTCACTTTGAATTTCAAATCAGCGTCGTTGGCCAATTCTATTCCCTTCATCAGGAAATTTCGGTCGGCGCGCAACGATTGGCTCGAGTACAACTGCTGGGCGGTTTCTCCCTTCTCGAGCAATTTTAATGTTGCCGGCGTCTGGCACACGAGCAGGTCGCGAAAATGGGAAGCAAGTCCGGCGATGAAATGATGTCCATCGAAACCTTTCGCAAGAATGTCGTTGTACGTCACGAGCAATTCCGGAATCTTATTTTCAAGGATAAGGTCGGTAACCTGGATATAAGTCTCGTAGTCAAGTACATTGAGGTTTTCGGTAACGGCTTGCCGCGTGAGGTTCGTACCGCAATAAGACACGACGCGGTCGAATATCGACAAAGCGTCGCGCATGGCACCGTCTGCTTTTTGGGCGATGATGTGCAATGCGTCGTCTTCCGCCGTAATGCCTTGGCTTTGGGCAACTTCCGCCAAATGCTCCTTGGCGTCCTTTACCGTAATGCGCTTGAAATCGAAAATCTGGCAGCGCGACAAGATTGTCGGAAGGATTTTGTGTTTTTCGGTCGTGGCCAGGATGAAAATCGCATGCTTCGGCGGTTCTTCCAACGTTTTGAGGAAAGCGTTGAAAGCAGAAGTCGACAGCATGTGTACCTCATCGATGATGTACACTTTATACTGACCGGTCTGAGGCGGGATCCGCACTTGGTCGATCAGGTTGCGGATGTCGTCTACGGAGTTGTTCGAGGCCGCATCGAGCTCGAATACATTGAACGCGAAATCCTCATTGGGATCGTCATAACCCGGCTGGTTGATCTTGCGCGCAAGAATGCGGGCGCATGTCGTCTTTCCGACGCCTCTCGGACCCGTAAACAGCAACGCCTGGGCCAAATGGTTGGTTTCGATGGCATTGAGCAACGTATTCGTAATGGCCTGTTGCCCGACGACGTCCTTGAACGTCTGCGGTCGATATTTGCGGGCTGATACTACGAATTGTTCCATTGGCACTTTGGGCAAGAGCACAAATATAGTTGTATTTTTTGGTGTCCGGAAAACTTTAAGCTGTCAAAAAATACACAAAATAGGCAGTTATCAACAATCGTGAGGCTTGTTTAAAATATGTACTTTTGGGCATTCTTTTTTAACATCCAGTTTTAGCATGCACCACGATTTGCTTTTGATTCTCGGTCTTTTGTTCGTCGTCATGTTGTTGGTGATGCTGGCCAAAAAACTCAACGTCGCCTATCCGATTTTCCTTGTGCTTTCGGGGCTCGGCGTAAGCCTTATTCCGGGTATGCCTGAAACCGTGCTCGATCCGGAGGTCATTTTCCTGATCTTTCTCCCTCCTTTGCTTTTCGAAGCGGCCTGGTATACGTCCTGGAAAGATTTCTGGAAATGGAGACGGCCAATCGGGCTCCTGGCGTTCGGACTGGTGTTTTTTACCTCAATGGCGGTGGCCTATTTTACGAACTCCCTGATTCCGGGTTTTACATTGGCGCTCGGATTTTTGCTCGGCGGCATCATCTCGCCACCTGACGCCATTGCTGCGGCTACCGTCCTCAAAGGATTGCCGGTTCCCAAGCGGCTGCTGACCATCCTTGAAGGAGAAAGTCTCGTAAACGATGCGTCCTCACTGATCGTTTTTCGGTTCGCCCTTGCCGCGGTCATGACCGGATTTTTTTCGTTCGAAGTGGCCGTCGGACAATTTTTCCTCGTGGCCGGAATGGGTGTCGTCGTGGGATTGGTGATCGCCCATGTGATGTATGCCATCCACAAATTTCTGCCCACTACACCCGCGATTGACGCGACCCTAACCGTGATGACACCATATATATTGTTCCTTACGGCAGAACATTTCCACTTTTCGGGCGTAATGGCGGTCGTCAGCGGCGGACTTTTCATCTCGTTCCGCTCGCATGAGATTTTCGTGACTGGCACCACACGCATCAACATGCTCGGCGTCTGGACCACGTTGATTTTTGCGATGAACACGTTGGTCTTTATCCTGATCGGACTTGAATTGCCGCATATCGTCAACGGTTTGGGAGAATACTCGATAGGGGAAGGCATCAAATACGGACTGCTGATCAGCGGCATCATCATCGTATTGCGGTTCATCTGGGTTTTTCCGGCGGCTTACGTTCCCAGGATGATGAGCGCCAAGGTCAGGAAGGAACCGCATCCTGGCTGGAAGGGCCCGCTTGTGATCAGTTGGGCCGGAATGCGCGGCGTGGTCTCGTTGGCAACGGCCTTGTCGATTCCGGTAACGCTTTCCAACGGAGACGCCTTTCCTTATCGGAGCCTGATCCTGTTCATCACGTTTGTCGTGATCCTGGTGACCCTCGTTTTTCAAGGATTGACGCTTCCGCTGATCGTCCGGCTGATCAAGCTGCGCGAAATCGATCCCATCCTGCCGGAAGAAGAACAACAAGCCGGCATCCGGCTGCGACTGAAACACGCCGCCTTATCACGGCTCAACCGCAAATACAAAAACGAAATGATCGAAAACGAACTCGTCGGTTTTTTGCACCGTGACCTTGAAAACCAGGTGGAAGTCATTTCGCGCAAGCTGACTTCTCCGTTGCAAGAGGGGGCGCAGGTCAAGGAACTCGACCAATATCGCGCGATCCTACAGGATTTGTATGCCGCGCAACGACAGGAATTGTCGATGCTGAGACGGGAACATTTCTTCTCTGATGAAGAAATCCGCAAAGCGCAACTGCAACTCGATCTCGACGAGGCAAAGTTGGTGCGCCAGTTTCATTTTTAGAGTTTAAAGTTTAAGGTTTAAAGTTTGTTTAAAGTTTAAAGTTTAAAGTTTAAAGTTTAAGGTTTAAAGTTTACCGACAACTTTCTTTTAGGCTGGGATTGGATCATTTTAACGTCATGTCAGGTCGAAACGTGCGGTAATCCAAGGTGACGTCCTGGCCTCTCGGATGGATAATGATCCCGATGCAACTGTCGTTCAAGAATTCAAAGGCAACACCGCCGTCCTGATCGTCGTATAGCGATACGAATCCTTTGGTTTTGCCGAATGTGTAATCCCCTACGTTCGCAATGGCGGGAAATTTAGAGGTAACGTCCGACATCTTTTTGCCTGTCCCGATGGAATCCACTGTAAATTCGGGAGAGGTCACGCGAACAAGCCGCACGACTCTTTCGTCCATCGCATCGTCTTTGTAGGCGGTAAAGACATTGAGTTCGTATTTTCCGGAAACGGCTTCGGAATTATCGGAATACCACGTCATCCACGATTTTCCCATAGCCGAATCGGACAAATCGGGCGCGCCGAGCAGGGATTCGAGTCGTTGGGCGTCCATTTCAAGTTCGATGTTCCCGATTGATTTCCCGGCGATGACGGAAGTATTCGGGGCCGGCCGTTCGATGGGAACGTTTGTGGTGTCGGTTGGAATAGCGTGAACTATTGATTCCGGCTCCGACCGTTTACAGGAAACCGAGAGTGCGACAAAAAACAGGGCGGCCATTATTGGGAATCGTTTCATGGTTGACAGTTTGATCGACGTTAACGGAAATTATGGAGAGGTTATTGGTAGTTGGCGTGAGGATTTTTACCTTTGGAAATTCTTGCATCAGAAATTCCTGCGAAACCTAACCCAATACTTCCGCGATTTTCTCATTTTCTAGCAACCGCACCAACGCTTCCTCCTCGGCATCGAGTTCATTGTTCTTGATGTTTTGCCTCACTTTGTAGGTGTCGATGCGACCATTCTCATAAGCCGCGATTACCGTCGGATGCACATAATACTTACGGCAAACCGATCGCGTATTACCCAGTTTGTGGGCGACGCAATCGATGACTTCCACCACTTTTTTCTTTTCCTCGGTTTTGGTTTCAGATGGGCCGATTTCGCGAAAGCATTGCAATGCCGTCACGCTGCCTGACCACGCCCTGAAATCTTTAGCCGTAAAGTCTTGTCCGGTGATTTCTTTAAGGTAAGAATTGACGTCGGACGAACCAATCGTGCAATGCCTTCCGTCATCATCGTAATACTGGAACAGTTCCTGACCCGGAATGTCCTTGCACTTCTTGACCAGGTTGGCGAGTTTGCGGCTCTGGAGCGAGATGCTGTGGCGAACGCCTTTTTTTCCGACGAACTCGAATTTGACTCCCGACTTCTCGAACTTGACATGCTTGTCGCGCAAAGTTGTCAACCCAAACGAACCGTAGAGTTTTTTATAGGCGTCGTTCCCAATCCTGATGTTCGTGTCTTCTATCAGTTTTACAACAAGCGCCAACACTTTTTCGTACGGAAGCCCTTTCCGGTTCAGGTCTTTCTCAACCTGTTTGCGTATCGTCGGCAGCGCCTTGGCAAAATTCCGCAACCGGAAGAACTTCGATTGGTTGCGTATCTTGTTCCAATCCGGGTGATAGCGATACTGCTTGCGGCCGAGTTTGTCGACTCCCGTAACCTGTAAATGACCGTTTTCGAAAGGCGATATCCAAACATTTTCCCAAGCAGGAGGGACCACCAATTTTTTGATGCGATCGAGAATTGCCTCCGAATTGACCTTGCTTCCATTCTCATCGACATAGAAAAAGCCGTCGCCTTTGCGCTTCCTGAAATAGCCTTTTCCTGAAAAAGCCGCGTACCGTAATCCGACAGCTTTCGCAGTCGTTTTAGGGTCGCGGCCAATCTTTTCAAGTTTTGTCTGTAACCTGTCCATTTAATTCTGCTGTTGCTCACGCCCTTTGATGCTAAGGTCGTGCAAAACCTTCGTGGCGTTCTTGTCATCCATCGACAAATCCCCGGCTACGAAAACGCCCATTTCACCTTTATTGGAGCGGATTCCGTAAACCGTAGCTTCGTCTCCCGGATCGCTTTCGCCTTCATAGCGATAAATGTGTACGATTTCGAAACCATCGGGATTTCCCGTAATGCGTTCTTCCTCAAGGTTAAAATCTGTAGTGAATCCTTTCTGTGCCAACTCTTCAAGTGCTTTCGAGACGGTGGCGTAGTGATACATGTTGCGTTCCATAATGTTTGTTGTTTATTTTTTGTTGATTTGTTTGTTGTCAATCCGGTTATTTCGTGCCGCAGGAATTTCATCATCTAATTATCCAATGATCTAATTATCTAATTCGCTAATTCGCTAATTCCCATTTGCCAATTATAAAGTTAAAATTCCCCCTTCTGAACTATTTACAGTTTTAAAAAGAAAGATTGCATCATCCGCATATTGTCGTATTTTTGCGCAACAGGCCGCCTTATCGCTGCTCGCAAGAGTGGAGGAAAGTCCGGGCACCATAGAGCAGCATAGCGGGTAACGCCCGTCACGCATCGGCAACGTTGCGGAGGACAAGTGCAACAGAAAGCAAGTACAGTTCGGCTGTAGTGAAACCAGGTAAACTCTATGCGGTGAAATGTCAAGTATACCGGCAATTAAGGGCTGCTCGCCCGTTGTCGGAGGGTAGGCAGATAGAATCGTCCAGCAATGTGCGATCCAGATAAATGATAAGGGCTCTTTTGAGTACAGAACCCGGCTTACAGGCCTGTTTTTTTTATGTCGAAGTGATCAGGAGCTGATCCGGCTTTGCACTTCAACCTTTTTCAACAAACGCCATTTTGCAGCAAATCGAGCCGGCTTCCGTTGGTCGCCGCCCCAATTCGGCAAAATTCGCCGTTTGTCGTCAAAAGGGTTTTCGCTTCAATCCGGGCTAAGTCAGTCCCGGGATTCTTCTTCAGAGCCGGGAAATTCAAAAAACGTGAAGCGCGATCCACCGTAATTTTTCTGGAAGCTGAAGTTCGGCAGGGCGTCCATCAGCGTGTATTTTGAATGTTCGATGACCATCATGCCTTCTTCCGACAGAAGCCCTTTTTCAAAAACAGCCAGGACGATTTTCTCAAAATCTTTTTGTGCCATATCGTAAGGCGGATCGGCAAAGATGATGTCGTATTGACCCGAAGCCTTTTCAAGGAAAGAAAGGACGCTCGCCTTGATGGCCGTTATCGGAAAACCGAATTCGGCAGCGGTTTGCTTGATGAACTTCACACATCCGAAATCAGCATCGACCGAGACGATGTGTTCCGCGCCTCGCGACCCGAATTCGTAAGAGATATTGCCCGTTCCTGAAAACAGGTCCAGGATACGCAGTCCGTCAAAGTCAAAATGGTTGTTGAGGATGTTGAACAGCGATTCTTTGCTCATGTCCGTCGTGGGGCGCACCGGCAGGTTTTTGGGAGCCGATATGCGACGCCCCTTGAACTGTCCTGAAATGATCCTCACGATTGGAAAAGAATAAAGTGTTTGCGGTTTTCAGACTCGGAAAGCGCATTGCGCGACTGCAGCCTCGAAACATCGAGAAGCGAGACGTTGCGCACGTAGCGATAGGCGATTTGGTAACAATCGGAATCCTCGCTGATATCGCCCAGCAGATGCAACTTGAAAAACTCAGGATTCAGGTTGAGTTGTTCGGCCGCGAACAGCAAATAGTATATAAAATCTTCTTTTGTACGGTAGTCGAACGAATTGAACAACAACAGCTTTTGGTTTTGCGCAACCACGAGCTCGAAACGATGGTCCGCAAAATGCGCGAACACCTGTTTTTCGTCGTTGTTTTTGGAACCCTCGAGCAATTTGGAGACCAGCACGCTGCTCAGGTGTTTGTACTCGAAGTTCCCAAATTTGTCGGCCACGAAATTATTAATCGCCAAAAACGGGAGGTACACATTGTTCATTTCGTAATTCGGAAGCTCGTCGTAAGCCACGTAATCGGTCTCGAAAACCTTGACATTATATTGGAGGTAACTGCCCAAGTAATGTTCGTCGAACAAAGCCTTCGGAACAAAAGTGCTCAGGCCGTTTTCGTGCGTGACCACGACCTGGTCGAAACGCTGCTGAAGTTCGGGCCGGTCGGCGAATGCTTTTACAAAAAACTCCTCCGCATTATGGCCCGTGCCCACATCGGTAAAACGAACTTCCTCAAACCCGACGACAGCGCCGGACAACGTGTCGGTCGTACAATACGAAAAACCATCCGGCCGCACGCGCAGGCTGAGTTTGCGGTAGTTTTTTTCGGTGATGTTGGGTCGGTTGACTAGCATTGGGGCGAAGTTAGGAATTTAATTAGATAATTGGATAATGAGACAATGAGATAATGGCGGTAAGTGTTGGGTAGCGATCAATTAAACACGAAATTTGCAATCGCGTCACTCATTATCTAATCATCTAATCGTCTAATTATCTAATTATCCAATTGACGTCCTTCTACCACATCCTCCTACGCGAATTCCCGTTTCAGCCCACGGCAAAGCAAGACATCTTTTTCCAGATGATTGCTGATTTCGCCACGAATTCGAAGCCGGATGAAATGTTCGTGCTCAAAGGATATGCGGGAACAGGGAAGACCACGGTGATTTCGACGCTCGTGAACGCCTTGCCCTTGATCCACAAACGATATGTTTTGCTCGCTCCCACGGGACGCGCGGCGAAAGTGATTTCGGGATATTCAGGCAAACAGGCCCAAACGATCCACCGGAAAATCTATTATCCCAAAAAAGGAAGCGGAGGCGGCGTGCAGTTCCAACTGATGCCCAACAAGCACGTCAATACGATTTTTATCGTGGACGAATCCTCTATGATAGGCGATTCAGGTTCGGACTCGAAATTTTACGAAAACGGCTCGCTTCTCGACGACCTTATCGAATACGTCTACACCGGAAAGAACTGCAAGATATTGATGCTCGGCGACACGGCCCAGCTGCCACCGGTAAATTCGGATGTGAGCCCGGCCCTCGAGGTCAACAACCTCATCAATTCCTATGGCATGGACATTCCGCATATCGAATTCGACGAGGTCATGCGCCAGGCCGAAGCATCGGGGATTTTGTACAACGCCACCCAACTTCGCGAACTGCTCGACGACGATTTTTTTACCGAATTCAAGTTCGACGTCAAATCGTTCAAGGATATCGTCAGGTTGACAGATGGTTACGACATACAGGATGCGATCCACTCGGCTTACGGAAATTTTTCGATCGAAGACACCGCCTTTATCGTGAGATCGAACAAACGCGCCAACCAGTACAACCAGCAAATCCGCGGACGCATACTCGACAAGGACAGCGAACTCTCGGTAGGGGATTACCTGATGGTCGTCAAAAACAATTATTTTTGGCTGAACGATTCAGACGAGGCCGGATTCATTGCCAACGGCGACATCGTTGAAGTACTCGAAATGTTTGGGATCAAGGAACTTTACGGATTCAAGTTCGCCAAGGCAAAGGTGCGCATGATCGACTATCCGAACCAGCGCCCGTTCGAGACCGTTTTGCTGCTCGACACGCTCACGAGCGAATCGGCATCGCTTACATACGACGAAGCCAACAAGTTGTATATGGCTGTCATGGAGGACTATGAAGACGAACGCGCCCAGTATCGAAAGCTGCAGAAGGTCAAGGCAAACGAATACTTCAACGCGTTGCAGGTAAAGTTTTCTTACGCCATTACGTGCCACAAATCACAAGGAGGCCAATGGAATACCGTTTTTATCGAGCAGCCGTATCTTCCGGACGGCATTTCGCGCGACTACATCCGATGGTTGTATACCGCCGTGACGCGCGCCCAGGACAAATTATACCTTATCGGGTTTCCCGACGACTTTTTTGAACACTGACGATGATGCAGGATTTGTACAGGATCGACAGCGAAATCTGGAACCCGCTTGGGTTTATTTTTTCGGACGGACAAGCCGATGTCGGGTCCAGGGAATACGACGGTTGCGTGTTTGCGCTCGACAGTTGTCGGATATTGTATCGGAAAGCCAAAATCACGCCCAGGAAAACAGGGCAGTTCGCAACGCTTTGGAAGCGAAACCACGAAAACAAGACGACGCCTTACCACCTCGACGATGATTTCGACTGTTGTATAATCGCCGTCGAACAGAATGAAAAGTTTGGCATTTTTGTGTTTCCCAAACAGGTTTTGGCCAGCCACGGCATCATCGGTTCCGGACGCAAACCAGGCAAACGCGGCTTCCGGCTTTACAGTGATTTCGACATCACGTTGAGCAAACAGGCGCAATCCACGAAAAGCTGGATGAAGGACTTTTTTGTCGATCTTGCGAACCCGGATTCCGCAAAAGCGAAATTCAGGACGATAATCGATCCAATCCTGCATTCAACAAACCTTAAACCTTAAACTCCAAACTTTAAACCTTAAACTTAAACCTCAAACTAACCTCCCATGAAAGTAATCGCCGTCATTCCCGCCCGTTACGCCTCAACCCGGTTTCCGGCCAAACTCCTCCAGGACCTTTGCGGGAAAACCGTCATCAGGAGAACTTACGAAGCAGCCGTGGCGACGAAGTTGTTCGACGATGTTTTTGTGGTTACCGATTCGGAACTCATCCAAAACGAAATTATTGTCAATGGAGGCAAGGCCATCATGAGCCAAAAGCAGCACGAGTCCGGCAGTGACCGGATAGCCGAAGCCGTGGCCGATATCGACTGCGACATCGTGGTCAATGTCCAGGGAGACGAGCCGTTCATAAACGGAGAACCGCTTGCCGAAGTGCTTGAGGTGTTCCGCAACGATCCCGGAAGGCAGGTCGACCTGGCCTCGCTGATGATCGAAATCAAAAAAGAGCACGACATCGAAAATCCCAACATCGTCAAAGTCGTTACCGACCAAAGCGGGTTTGCGCTTTACTTTTCGCGCTCGGTGATCCCGTTCGCGCGCGACAGGGAAGCGGGCGCGCGATATTTCAGGCATATTGGCGTCTATGCATTCCGCAAACAGGCGATCCTGGACTTTGCAGCACTTCCTATGAAGTCACTCGAAGCCACCGAAAAATTGGAGCAGTTGCGTTATCTCGAGTTCGGGAAACGCATCAGGATGATCGAAACACGACACGCCGGGATTGGCATCGACACGATCGAAGACCTTCAAAAAGCGAGACAGTTGCTCAAGGGATGATGCGGCAGGCGTTTTTTAGAAACCTCAAAGTTTTTTAAATGTTTGAGTTCGTGACAGACAATGCGCTTTATTCCTGGTGTTCGTGGAACAAGTAGTGGTACGCCTCGGTATTGTCGAGATAAGCCCCGTCAAACCCTGCGTGAATTATTTTCCTGATGTAAGAATCGGGGCCGCTGTAAACGATGCCTTTCCATTCCGGATCCCAAAACGCGACATAAAATTCTTCGTCGTATCCTTCGTACTTTTTCCTGAGCCAGGACGGTTTGCCGATTTTCCAGGATTTGTTCCAGTAGTAGCGCCATTTTTCGGCCGAACCGATGTTGACGTAACAAACCACAAGCCGCTTCCCGCCGTCGGCCTTCGTTTTGAGGCGGTCGAGTTCGGATTTCGTCAACGGTTGCTGGTCGTAGAACAAATCGATGATCAACAGGTCGAAGTTCGTTTGGGAAAGCGATTCCAGGAACGCCTCTTTCGTCTCAAATTCCTTAGGATTGATCAAATACAGATAGTTGCGCACCTGGTCCATTTCGGTGACATCATCCTGATTTTGGTTGCGGATGCGTTCCGGAATGTGTGAATAACTGTAATTGGACTTCATCCTGATGAACGGGACAAACCCGGCCTCGAGGTTGTATTGTGCTACTTTGTTGATTTGGGGCGTATCGGGAATGTATTCCGAAACCAGAATCTTGCGGTCATTTTTCAATGCGGACAAAATCGCGACGCGGGCCGAATCGATCGAGCCGTCTTCAGTATAGAACAATTCCTCGACGCCGAATCCATCAATTCCCTGTATGTATTGGTAATTCTTTCCCTGTCTCGGGTTCAGGTTCGTATAGGCGAGGTCGGCACCGTTTTGCGGAATGATGTTGAACCCGGGCTTCATCGCCTTGGCTGACTTCGAGATCTGGGTGACGAACTGTTGCATGGCAAGACCGGCCTCGGCTTCATTTCTGGGCTCGTCCCGATGAGCAGTGGTAGGGCTTTCCTTCTTGCTGCAGGATCCGATGGTCAGGATAGATATAAATAGGGACGCGGCGATGCGTTTCATAAAGTAGGGTTAAACGCTCAAAAATAGGGATTAAGGCGTAAGGTTCGCTATCGGATCGTGTTTTTGTTCGAAGATTCTTTTGGTGAGAAATTCGCGCATCAGATCGGCAATCGACGCAAATCTCTCAACGAAACGCTTGCTTTTTGTCCGGATGGAGTTCGGTACGGCATAGTCCAAATTGGGATTCGCCTATCATATGCTGCGGTTCCTCGGCATGCTCCGTCCTTGATGCAGGCTACCTCAAATCAAATCGGTCGCGATCGCCCATTTTGTTTTAGTGGGATTCGAACGAACTTTTTTCCTAAATTCGCTCGCATTTGCGGGAACATCCCGGCGCCTAGGGTTCGCCTTTATTTTAAAACTCCATCCGATGACAACTTTTCCTGTGACGGCGTCCACTTTATCAGAAGTGGAACTAGGCAATTTTATAAAAGAAAAATACCGGCTCGCCGACGATTTTGACTGCAAATTATTCAGGACCGGCGTAAATCATACGTATTTCATTTCCAACGGCAAGCAAAAATTCGTCGTCAGGGTTTACTGCTTTGAATGGCGGACCAAAACTGAAATTGAGCAGGAATTAGGCCTACTGAACCTACTTAGAGAAAATTCAATTTCCATTTCCTTTCCAATTCCCGATAAAAACGGACGTCTTATTCAGGAAATCAACGCCCCTGAAGGCATCCGATATGCCGTACTTTTTTCGTTTGCCGAAGGCCAAAAAATGCGTTTTATGTCGAACGAAACTTGTTTTCATATCGGTTCGCTAATGGCGAAAATCCACAACATAACCGAACGCAAGAAAATCGACAGAATAAGTTACGGCCCTGAAATCCTTTTGTATCAATCGTACGAAAGGTTAAGGCCATTTTTTTCTGAGGATTTGGACGAAATGAAGTTCGTAAAGGCAATAAGATCCAAAATATCCGGGAAATTCGAGGCCGGTAATTTAACGGAAAGTCAAAATGGAATCGTACATCTCGATATCTGGTATGACAATCTAAGTGTCAATAATGAAAACGAGATCACTGTTTTCGATTTCGACAACTGCGGAAATGGTCCGCTGATTCTGGATGTCGGATATTTTTGCAAACAGCTGTTCTTTATTGAGCACGATAAAGTACAATATGAATCGAAAGCAAAAAGCTTTTTAAGCGGTTATCAAAAAATAAGGCAGCTCTCCAACGGCGAATTGCAATTGATCCCGGAAGCCGGTGCGGCTGTTTTTGTCTTCTACCTCGGCGTGCAAGCACAAAGATTTGATTGGTCGAATATCTTTTTTACCGAAAACTACCTAAAAATGTTTGTTGGAAGAATAAGAGATTGGGTTGGTTATCACAATGGCAGACAATAATTGCAGGCAACAACAATCAAGCTGCTTTCGCAATCTGCCGAAGCAAACCACATCCCGAAGCCACAACTGGAAACTGGCACAAATCGCTTCACAAAAAATTGGTCCCGCGGCCTCGTTGTCCGCAGTGAAGCGGATGATAAGCGGATTCCGGTTTCCTCATCCGACGATTAGGCGTAGCTGCGAAAGAATCCTCCGCCCGAAAGTGCTCCGCGGCAACGAAGTCCTGCAGGGCAGACACCATCACCATCACGCACCTTTCCACAACAAACAAATCATGCCGAAAAACCAAATCGGTCATCATTCCGTACATCCCACCATAACAATCTAAATAACATCACATGAAAACATCAAAATTTATTACAGGTGCAATTGCCGCAATGGCCTTGTTTGTAAGTGTTACGGCTTCGGCCCAGGAAAAAACGGTAATGGTAGGCGGGGCCGCGATGTATCCATCCAAAAACATCGTCGAGAATGCCGTGAATTCGAAAGACCACACGACTTTGGTCGCGGCAGTCAAAGCAGCCGGATTGGTCGAAACGCTATCGGGAAAAGGGCCATTTACGGTGTTTGCGCCTACGAATGCGGCTTTCGACAAGCTTCCGAAGGGAACGGTTGAAACCCTGCTAAAACCAGAAAACAAAAAAATGCTCCAAGGCGTCCTGACGTATCACGTCGTTGCCGGTCAATGGAACGCGAGCGACATCGCCAAAGCGATCAAGACAGGCGGTGGCAAAGCCGAACTTAAAACCGTCCAGGGCGGCAAGCTTTGGGCGATGATGGATGGGAAAAAGCTAGTGCTGAAAGATGAAAAAGGAATGAAGGTTACCGTTGCGATCGCCGATGTCAACCAGTCAAACGGCGTCATCCATGTCGTCGATGGCGTGTTGATGCACAAATGATTGATTTGATTTGATTTGATTTGATTTGATTGGGCAAGGAGCTTCCGGAAACGGAGGCTCCTTTTTTTATTTCCCCAAAGGCCGTCCGATCACAAATTCCAACATAAAAAGTCGTTCCTTCTGCGATTTATCAGTAGCGCAAGGAGGTCGAATATCAAAAAACTTTCGATTCCGAACGGCAAAAAAAAAAAGCTGCTTCAAAACGAAACAGCCCAATATCAAAAAAATAAAATAAGGTTATCCCCTCAAACTGGCACCCAACTGCCCTTCGAAACTTTTGAGCAGTTTCCCCATGATCTTGTCGATCTGTTCGTCCGTCAAGGTTTTGGTCGTGTCCTGCAACGTAAAGCTGACCGCATACGACTTTTTCCCTTCCGGAAGGTTCTTGCCCTGGTAGACGTCGAAAAGGTTGACGTTCTTCAACAATGCCTTTTCGGTTTGTTTCGACAGGTTATAGATCGCGTCGAAGCCAACAGAGTCATCGACCAACAGCGCAAGGTCGCGCCTGACTTCCGGATATTTCGGTATGTCGGTGAATTTGATTTTGTTCGTCACGTATTTGAGCACGGCATCCCAATTGAAATCGGCGAAAAGCACTTCCTGCTTGATGTCGAAATGTTTGAGCACCGATTTTTTAACGATTCCGAATTCCACGATCACGTCTTCTCCTATGGCAAGCGAAATCCCTTCAGAAAACATGTCCGAAACAACCGGCTTCGTCTGGGCTTTCTCGATTCCGAGTCGGGACAATATGGCGCCGACATATCCTTTGAACACGAAAAAATCCGTAGGCCTTTGTGCCGCAGTCCAGCTTTCGGCCGAGCGGTTCCCTGAAATCGTCAGGGTCAGGTGCTTTTTTTCGTCATAGCCCAACAGGACTTTGTGATAGCTCTTTCCGAACTCGAACAATTTTAAGTCCGCATTCCGGCGGTTCACGTTATACGAGACTGCCTCGAGCGCCGAGAAAAGCAGCGATTGCCGCATTACGGCCAAATCGTTCGAAAGCGGGTTGAGCATCGTCACGTTGGCTTCATCCTTCAACAAATCCGACAATTGAATGTATTCCGGCGTCGTCAGCGAATTAGCCATCATCTCATTGAAGCCCTGGGACGTCAATTGGGAAGCGATGATGTTTTGCAGTTTATGGTCTTCGGTACGGGCGGAATTCGAAACCGTGGCGTTGAGCTTTTTGGTAAAATTGATGTTGTTGTAACCATAGACGCGAAGGATTTCCTCGATCACATCGATTTCGCGCGTCACGTCGACACGGTACGACGGGATCGTAAGCCCGAGGTTCGCGTCCGATGAACTGTTGACCTTGATGTCGAGCGAAGCCAGTATTTTCTTGATCGTCTCCTTCGGCAATTCCTGTCCGATCAGTTTCGTTGCTTTTCCGAAATTCAACACGACCTGGAAGTCCTCGATTTTTTTCGGATACAAATCGATCACGTCCGATGTCACTTCGCCTCCGGCTACTTCCTTGATCAGCAAGGCCGCGCGTTTCAATGCATATTCGGTGATCGTGGGATCGATGCCGCGTTCAAAACGGAAAGAAGCATCGGTATTGAGATTGTGCCGCTTGGCCGTCTTTCGCACCGAAACCGGGTTGAAATAGGCACTTTCAAGGAAAATTGAAGTCGTGGTTTCGCTCACGCCCGAATTTTGTCCGCCAAATACACCCGCTATGCACATTGGGCCTTTGTCGTCGCAAATCATCAGGTCTTCTTCGTGAAGCGTGCGCTCGATTGCGTCAAGCGTCGTAAATTTTGTCCCGGCTTCGAGCGTTTTCACGCATACCTTGCCGTTTATCTTGGCGGCGTCGAACGCGTGCAACGGCTGACCTAGCTCGTGCAATACGTAATTGGTGACGTCGACAATGTTGTTTTTCGGCGTAAGCCCGATCGCCTTCAATCGATTCTGCAACCATTCGGGTGACGCCTTTACGGTAAGCCCGGACATGGTCACGCCGCAATATCGCGGGGCGAGTTTCGCATCGGCTACGACCGCGTCAATTTTCAGTATGCGTTTGTCTATACGGAACGCCGACACAGATGGCGTGATCATCTCCACATGTACGTTGCGCTGCAGCAACCCGGCGCGCAAATCGCGTGCGACGCCCCAATGGCTCATCGCATCGGCCCGGTTCGGCGTGAGCCCGATCTCAAAAATCTCATCGTTCTCAACTTTAAACACCTGTGCAGCCGGCGTTCCCGGTTTGAGGCTTTCGTCGAGCACCATGATCCCGTCGTGGCTTTCCCCAAGGCCGAGTTCGTCCTCGGCGCAAATCATGCCCCAGCTTTCCTGGTCGCGTATCTTGCCTTTTTTGATGACGAAAGATTCTCCGTCTTTTGTGTACAACGTCGTTCCTATGGTCGCTACGGCCACCTTTTGTCCGGCGGCGACATTGGCGGCTCCGCAAACGATCTGTACGGCGGGATTGCCGTCGCCAAGGTCTACGGTGGTAACTTTGAGCCTGTCGGCATTCGGGTGTTGTTCGCACGTTAATACATGCCCGACCACGACGCCCTGCAAGCCGCCTTTGACGGTTTGGTATTTGTCAACGACTTCCACTTCAAGCCCGAGGTCAGTGAGCAGTGCAGAGGTTTCCTCGCTCGTCCAGTCGGTTTTGATGAATTGCTTTAGCCAGTTGTAAGAGATCTTCATATGGGAAATTTTAACTTCGTTCAATTCGGCATGTCGCCTCAGATAAGCGGCAAAGATACTAAGGTTGGCCGAATGTCAAAAGTCAAATGTTGCCCGAATTCGTCTAAATAAGCGTATTTTTTGGGCGTGCCGGCGGCAGGTTCCAATCGTGATTTCGCCAGCTTGGAACCAGTTTGGGATTCAGGCAACTTCGAAGGCCGCCGTCGGGCTCTCGCACTCGCTTTTTCCAAACCTCAAAGGTTCATTGCATGGCCGCCAATCCCATATGAATTCCCGCACGAAGCGGCATCGGCGTGAAAACTTTTGAGGTTGTTGAAAAGAGCTCAAACAATGCTGCGATCCCTCACGCATGAAATCGGTAAACGCGATCAGATAAGCTCCGAGACGTGGCGGCGGATATTTTCGGATATTTTCCGGGTCGGCAAATCATTTTCGTCATCCCCGAACGGTTCCTCGATTTCTTCGGCGATAAGCTCAAGGCTCGCCAGCACGTAAAAGATGAAAACCACGACGGGCGCGACATAATATCCGAGGCTGAACGCATACCCAAACGGCAGTGTCAGCACATAGATAAAAATGAATTTCTTGATGAAAGCGCTGTAGGAGTAGGGAATAGGAGTGTTTTTGATGCGTTCGCAGGCGCCGCAAATGTCGGTAAAGGACTGTACTTCGGCATTGATGATGATGAGTTGGTCGCCCGTGATTTTCCCTTGCCCGTAAAGCGAATTCACGCGATCGAAGAGCTGGGCGGCGATTTGGTTGGGCTTGTG
Organism: Flavobacterium selenitireducens; assembly: GCF_014748335.1. Taxonomy (GTDB): domain Bacteria; phylum Bacteroidota; class Bacteroidia; order Flavobacteriales; family Flavobacteriaceae; genus Flavobacterium; species Flavobacterium selenitireducens. The sequence goes on along the minus strand of NZ_JAAVIY010000001.1, from coordinate 308,137 downwards.
TTTGTGGTGGTCGATCGCGAGGTCGAGGTCGTCAAAGAGTTGTTGGCCGGTTTCCTTGTCGTTAAGATGGGTGGCCAACACCGCGGCGTAATCGGGAATCAGTTTGCGAAAAAAGGCATGGTCCTCTTCAGATTTCAAAATCGACCGCAGTTTTAACGCTAAGTTGCGGCTGTTGTTGACCAACGATCCCCAGTGTTTTCGCCCTTCCCACCAACGATCGTATGCAGTATTGGTGCGAAAGACGAGCAAAAGCGAGATCACGAAGCCCAACATGCTGTGCATCGTGTTGATATTCCGGATGTAATTCGACTCCGCCAGCTTCCAATACTCGACCTCCAACCATCCGATAAAGCCGGAATACAGCCCAATGCCGAGCATCAGCGGCCAAAGTTTGTGGAACGTGTCCGAACGCTGGACGAGGAAAATGAACGAAAACCAGTCTTTGGTATTGTAGGAACGCATTTTTGGAGGTGTTGGTGGAGTTTAAAGTTTAAGGTTTAAAGTTTAAAGTTTAAAGTTGGCGGAACAGTAAACGTTGAACAAAAATAAACTAAAACGACAAATTCCCCGCTAGTTCCCGAAGCGTGATTTCCGAGATCTTTGCGTTGTATTTGGCTACGCTGTGTCGCAATTGGGCGTTTACGTAGTTGAGCTGGGCCGTGCGGTATTCGATCGTGGGAATCGTTCCGATGCGGTATTTTTCCATCGTGATGTAGAGGTTCTCTTTGGCGATTTCTTCATTTTGCGACTCGAGGTCGATCAGGCTGATGTTCGTCAGGTACGTCTGGTAAGCCGAACCCAATTGGGACATTATGGCCTGGCTTTGCTGGTCGATCAGCAGCTTGGAGTTCTCTATTTGCAATTTCGCGACTTTCTCGTTGCGGTTTTGGTTGAAACCGTTGAAAATGTTCAGGTTGGCCGAAAATCCATATGCCAAACCATTGGACGAAGTACGCTGGGTAAACCCAAGGCTGTTTTGCGTCTCGACGAAGTTATAGCCCGTACTGACGCTGACCACCGGATAACGCTGGGCCTTCACTGCCCGAAGGTTGTATTCGGCTATGCGCTTGTTGATCAGTTGGACCTGCAACGCCGGATTCTGTTTTTGGGCGAGTGTTTCCAGATCCGGCAGCAACAAGGTGTTGTCGGCAGTTATTTCGTCAATCACGTCAAATTCCGTCTTGGTGTCGCGCGCCATCAGTTCGTTTAGCGCAATCTTGGAGTTTGCATAGGTTTCCTTGGCGCGCAACAGGTTGGTCTGGTCGGTATTGAAATCGACCTCTGCGTTGAGCACTTCCAGCTTGCTCGATTTTCCGATCGTAAACCGGTTCTGGGCCAGATCGACCCTGGAACGCGAAATGATCAACGTGGTGTCAAGCGCTGCGAGCTGCTGTTTTTGCTGTACAAGATCGTAATAAGCCGTGAGCACGTCTGAGGCACGCGTCATCACCATCAGCTGGAATTCGGCCTGACCTTGTTTCTCGATCTCCTTGAGCTGGTCGTAACGGGCGAACATTCCCAAGCCGTCAAATACTGTCCATTCGAGTGCAGCCCCGTAATTGAGGTTGGAATTTCGGGCGTTGTCCAACGATTGCTGTGTGCCGTCGTTGCGGATCTGTTCGCTGCTCTGGATGCTGTTGTTGTCGATGACGCTGGCCGTGACGCTCGGCAACATTCCGGCGTTCCCTATTGTTTTATTGGTTTGGTCGACCTTTAGGTCGTTTTTCGCGATCCGGATGTCGTAATTGTTTTCGATCGCAATCTTGACGGCCTCGTCTGGCGTAAGCAAATCCTGGGCGTTGGCCGCCAAAGCAAATGAAATCCCAAGCAAGCAAAATAGTATTCTCATAATGAAGACTGGCTTTCTTTTTCGTATTGTTCGGCGTTGTCGAGTTCGGGTCTGTGGACGCGCTGTCTCGACCAGAGCGAATAGATCGCCGGGATGACATAAAGCGTGAGCACCAACGAAAAAACCGTTCCGCCGACGATCACGATTCCCATGCCCATACGGCTTGTGGCCGCAGCTCCGAGCGACATCGCGATAGGCAGGGCGCCGAGCGCGATCGCAAGACTCGTCATCAGGATCGGGCGCAAACGGGCTTCGGAAGCCTCGAGGATCGCCTCGGTCTTATCGCGTCCCTGCTCCCGCAACTGGTTGGCGAATTCGACGATTAGGATACCGTTCTTGGTCACGAGCCCAATGAGCATCACCGTCCCGATCTGGCTAAAAATGTTCCACGTCTGTCCGAAAAGCCAAAGCGAAAGCAACGCACCGGCAACCGCCATGGGAACCGTCAGGATGATGATCAACGGATCGAGGAAGCTTTCGAACTGGGCGGCCAGGATCAGGTAAATCAGCAACAGCGCCAATCCGAAGGCGAACAACGTATTGGAGGAACTTTCCACGAAATCGCGCGATTCTCCTCCCAAATCGGTAGTAAAGGTATCGTCGAGCACTTTGGCCTTGATGCGATCCATGGCCGCAATGCCGTCGCTGATCGAATTTCCGGGTGCGAGTCCGGCCGAAACCGTCGCCGACATATAGCGGTTGTTGTGGTAAAGCTGAGGCGGATTGCTCTGTTCGTTCACACTTACCACGTTGTCGAGCTGGATCAGTTGACCGCTTGCGTTTTTGACGAACATAGAGGTGAGGTCGAGCGGTTTCGAGCGGTCGACTTCCTCGAATTGTCCCATGACCTGATATTGCTTTCCATTCCGCATGAAATAGCCGAAACGTTGTCCGGAAAGCGAAAGTTGCAATGTCTGGGCGATATCCATGACCGAGATGCCGAGGCTTTCCGCCTTTTCGCGATCGATCGTAATGTTGATTTCCGGCTTGTTGAATTTGAGGTTGACGTCGGAATTCGAAAACGTTTCGTCATTGCCGACTTCTTCCATGAACTGCGGAATCTTTTCCTGCAATTGCTCGAAATTCTGGGCCTGGATGATATATTGTATCGGGAATCCGCCGCGACGGTTGACGGCAATCGTTGGCGATTCCGACACATTGACGCGGGCTTCGGGATAGCGCTTGGTCCATTTGGTAAGGTCAGCGGCTATGTCTTTTTGTGCGCGGTCGCGATCTTCTGGTTCGACGAGCGCGATCCGGATGCGTCCGCTGTTAACGGCTGCCGAACCAAAACCGGGCGAAGTGATCACGAGCGAAACTTTCTTTTCGGGAATGGAATCGTCAATGAGCTCGGACATTTCGGTCATGAAGCGATCCATATATTGGTACGTCGCACCTTCAGGTCCTGTGACGTTGACGCCGACAAAACTGCGGTCGTCATAAGGCGCGGTTTCTTTGGGCAGGATCGAGAAGAAAAGCACGATGAACCCGAGGCAGATGATGATGATCGGAAAACTCAACCAGCGGCGGCCCATGAATTTCTTTAAGGATGAGGCGTAACCTTCGTTCATTTTGACGAAATACGGCTCAGACCACGTATAGAACTTCGATTTGTTGTGAGCCGAATCCGCCTTCATCAGATATGCGTTGAGCATCGGCGTAAGCGTCAGCGATACGAATGCCGATATGAGCACCGCCGCCCCGATCACGACGCCAAACTCCCGGAAGAGCCGCCCGACAAAGCCTTCGAGGAAAATGATCGGAAGGAAAACCGCAGCGAGCGTAACGGAAATGGAAATTACCGCGAAGAAGATCTCGTTTGATCCGCGAATCGCCGCTTCGATGGGCGACATGCCTTCCTCGACTTTCTTGAAAATGTTTTCGGTCACGACGATACCGTCATCGACGACGAGCCCGGTAGCCAGGACGATGGCCAGCAACGTCAATACGTTTACTGAAAATCCGAGCAAGTACATAATGAAAAACGTCCCGATAAGCGAAACCGGAATGTCGATGAGCGGACGGAACGCTATGGCCCAATCGCGGAAAAACAAATAGATGATCAGGATCACGAGCACGAGCGCGATCGCCAGGGTCTCGACGACTTCGATAACCGATTTCTTGATGAAGACCGTGTTGTCGATGGCGATGTTGAGTTGCAGATCTTTCGGAAGCGTGTTTTTGAGCTGGTCGTATTCCTTGTAGAATTCGTCGGCTATGTCGATGTAATTCGTTCCCGGTTGCGGAACGATGGCCAAACCGACGAGCGGCAACCCGGAAGAGGTCATTTTTGTCTCGAGGTTTTCAGGACCGAGTTCGGCGTAACCGACGTCGCTAAGGCGCACGATGCGTTCGCCGGCCGCCAAAATGATGATGTTGTTGAATTGTTCCGGTTCGGAGAGATTTCCCATCGTCTTGACGAGCAATTCGGTGTTTTTTCCGGTCAGTTTTCCTGACGGAAGTTCAATGTTTTGTGCATCCAACGCGTTTCTCACGTCCGAGACCGTAACGCCGTAAGAGGTAAGTTTTATCGGATCGAGCCAAATGCGCATTGCATAGCGTTTCTGTCCCCAAATCTGGACCGACGAAACGCCGGGGATCGTCTGCAAGCGTTCTGCGATCACATTCTCGGCATAATCGCTGAGCTCAAGCGGATCGCGGGAATCGCTTTGCACGGTCATCGTGATGATCGGTTCGGAATCCGCGTCGGCTTTGGAAACCACCGGCGGAGCGTCGATGTCCTGGGGCAAACTGCGAACCGCCTGAGAAACTTTGTCGCGCACGTCATTGGCCGCTTCCTCGAGGTTTTTCTCAAGTTCGAATTCTACGGTAATGTTGCTCGAGCCCTGGTTGCTCGAAGAGGTAATGTTGCGGATGCCGTCGATCTGGTTGATGGCTTTCTCGAGCGGCTCGGTTATCTGGGATTCGATGATGTCGGCGTTAGCGCCCGTGTAACTTGTCCTGACCGAGATTTGGGCCGGGTCGATCGAAGGGAATTCGCGTATGCCGAGATAGGTAAATCCTACCACGCCAAAAAGTATGATCGCCAGGTTCATGACGATCGTCAGCACGGGGCGCTTGATGCTGAGCGTGGACAAACTCATGATTTGGCGGCTTTTTGGATTTTGACTTTTACGGGCGCATCCGCCTTGAGCGACATCACGCCGGTCGTAATCACGGTGTCCCCGGCTTTAAGTCCGGACAAGATCAGGATTTCGGAGGCTGTTCTCGTGGCGGTTTCCACTTTGACTTCCTTGGCTTTCCCGCCATCGGAGACAAATACTTTTTTACCGTCCTGGACCGGGATCACGGCCTCGGTCGGAATGACGATCGCGTTTTCGATCTTTTGCAGCGGAAGCCCGACGTTCGCAAATGTGCCCGGCAACAGTCGGCCGTTGGGATTGCGGGCGAGGGCGCGCATGCGAAGTGTTCTCGTATCGACGGTAATTTCGGGCTCTATGGCGTAAATTTTTGCAGAGAATTCATCGGTTGTCCCGGCAACGGTAAAGTTGATGATCGAGCCGATTTTCATTTGGGGAGCATATTTTTCCGGAACCGAAAAGGTGATCTTGACTTCAGCGCTGTTGACGAGTTTGGCGACAATGGTTTCGGCTGTCAGGTAGGTTCCCGGGGAAATGTTGCGCAGTCCGATCTTGCCTGAAAACGGAGCCCGTACGGCGGTTTTGCCCAATTGCGCCTGGATCAGCTGGCTTTCGGCTTTCGCAGATTTGAAATCGGCACTCGCGATGTCGTATTCCTCCCGGCTGATGGCTTCTTTTTCGAGCAACAGCTTGGCGCGTCTCTCGTTCTCGCTGGCGAGCTGTTGAGCGGTCTTGGCTTTGGAAAGCTGGGCGCGCAGTTCGACGTCGTTAACCTTAAAAAGCACCTGGCCTTTACTCACGACCGTGCCTTCGTTAAAAAAGATTTTTTCGACGATCCCTGAAACTTCGCTCCTGATATCTACGGATTCGTTGGCTTCAATCGAGCCCGACAACGACAAGTTGTTTTCAAAATCCTGCGGCTGGGCGACGATACCCGAAACCACCTGGGCTTTTTTAGGGCCTTTATCGTCTTTTTTCGCTTCCTTGTTGGCAGATATCCGATAAAAGACGAGCGCCCCGATGCCAAGAGCCAAAAGACCGTAAACTATATATTTTATTTTCATTTTTTGAGCGAATGGGTAGCTGCAAATCTAAGTGAATGCGCAGTGGTTTCCGGAACTGTTAATTTTTATTTAACAACCGTCCAAACAACGATTTTACCGTGCAAAAAATCAGGGATTAATTGGACGAAGAGTAGCGTATTTTGCTGGATTGGTCAATAATGTTTCGGATGGAATCAATGCAATGGAAAAGGTTTAAACGGAATTTGTCTTTTAACGCAAAAATAAAGCGTGGCGCGGGTGCGTTCTGTGGATTTTTAACGTTTATCGATAGCTAAAATTGATGGAGTATTTTCGGGGAAGGAGATATAATGTTATGGGATGGGAAGTATGGGACGCAAAAAATAATGTGGGATAACTTTGTCAGGGTGCCGAAATTCGGGTTTGGATGGTACTTTTTACGTGGAATTCGAGAGTTTTTTCTTGATTTTTGGTACTTTGAGCGAATAAAGAAGTTATTTCCGCGAATTCGCGAATTTTCAGGCTTTTTAAACAGAAGGTTATTGCCGCGAATTTGCGAATTTTAGGGCTTTTCGGTAACCGCAAGATCTAAATTTGCGATGTTTTACGCATTTTCGAGGTTTTCGGCATTCGCTAAAACGAACTTTGTTCTTTCTAAAAGGGTAACAGGTTTATAACCCAGTAAGGCGAAGTAGTTGGTTTTTTGACGCTTACTATTTTGCCACGAATTCGAGAGTTTTTCTTTATTTCTGGTACTTTGAAGCGATTAAAAAGGTTATTGCCGCGAATTCGAATTTTCGGTCTTTTTAAACGGAAGGTTATTGCCGCGAATCCTGGAATTTTCGTGATTTTTAAACAGAAGGTTATTGCTGCGAATCGGGAATTTTCAGGCTTTTTAAGCAGAACGTTATTGCCGCGAATTCGCGAATTTTAGAGCTTTTTAATCAGAATATTATTGCCGCGAATTCGCGAATTTGATGGATTTTCGGTGAAGCTACTATTTGCCACGAATTCGAGAGTTTTTCTTCTTTAAAGCGAGTAAAAAGGTTATTGCCGCGAATTCGCGAATTTTCGGGCTTTTTAGACAGAAGGTTATTGCCGCGAATTTGGAAATTTTCGGTCTTTTTAGACAGAAGGTTATGCTGCGAATTCGGGAATTTTTGGGCTGTTTAAACAGAAGGTTATTGCCTCGAATTCGGGAATTTTTGGGCTGTTTAAACAGAAGGTTATTGCCTCGAATTCGGGAATTTCCGGTCTTTTTAAACAGAAAGTTATTGCCGCGAATTCGCGAATTTGATGGATTTTCGGTGAAGCTACTATTTGCCACGAATTCGAGAGTTTTTCTTCTTTAAAGCGAGTAAAAAGGTTATTGCCGCGAATTCGCGAATTTTCGGTCTTTTTAAACAGAAGGTTATCGCCGCGAATTCTCGAATTTGATGGATTTCGGTAACCGCAAGATCTATATTTTCGACGATTAAGTTTTTGGCATTCGCTAAAGCGAGCCTGTCACTTAAACGGGTGACAGGGTTTATAACTCTGTCAAGGTGTAGAAATATCGGGTTTAATTTGCGTTTAATTTCCCCATTCCAAGAATTCCCGATTCGAAGTCAACAAAGAATTCCGGCCGTCAACTGATGTAATTCCAGATATTCTGCTTTCGGGTCATTTCAATGTAGACGTGACGCATCGCGGCATTTTCCGGTTTTTCCATCGTGGGATCTTCGCGTAGCACCTGGATGGCAAAAGCCCGCGCGTGGGCCAGGATATCGCGGTCGCGTACAATATCGGCGATGCGAAGGTTGAGCACGCCGCTTTGTTGGGTTCCCATAAGATCGCCCGGCCCGCGCAGCTTAAGGTCGACCTCGGCAATCTCGAAGCCGTCGTTCGTGCGCACCATCGTGTCCATACGGGTTTTGGAATCGGGTGAAAGCTTGTGGCCTGTCATCAGGATGCAGTAGCTCTGTTCGGCACCACGCCCGACGCGACCTCGAAGCTGGTGCAATTGGGACAGTCCGAACCTTTCGGCCGACTCGATTACCATTACCGAGGCATTCGGGACGTTGACACCCACTTCAATCACGGTAGTGGCCACCATAATATTGGTTTTGCCTTTCGAGAAACGCTCCATCTCGGCATCTTTGTCAGCGGGTTTCATTTTGCCGTGTACGATAGAAACCGAATATTGGGGCAACGGGAAATCGCGTGAGATGCTTTCATAACCGTCCATCAGGTCCTTGTAATCCAGCTTGGCGGATTCCTCGATAAGCGGATAGACGATGTAAATTTGGCGGCCTTTCGCGATTTCGTCCCTGATGAATTTCCAGACTTTGAGGCGGTTGGAATCCAATCGGTGGACGGTTTGTATGGGTTTGCGGCCCGGCGGAAGCTCGTCTATTACCGAGACGTCGAGGTCGCCGTAAAGACTCATCGCCAGCGTCCTTGGGATAGGCGTGGCGGTCATGACCAAAACGTGGGGCGGTATGTCGTTTTTCTTCCAAAGTTTGGAACGCTGCTCCACGCCGAAGCGGTGCTGCTCGTCGATAACGGCCAGCCCGAGGTTGTGGAACCTTACCTTGTCTTCCAAAAGTGCGTGCGTCCCGATCAAAATGTGAAGCGTCCCGTTTTCGAGTTCCTCGTGTATCACTTTGCGCTCGTTCGGCCTGACCGATCCCGTCAAGATCCTGATATTGACGCCCAAACCTTTTGCCATCTCGCTCAATCCTTTAAAGTGTTGGCTGGCCAGGATTTCGGTAGGAGCCATGAGGCAGCTTTGGAAACCGTTGTCGAGGGCGATCAGCATCGACATCAGCGCGACCATCGTCTTACCCGATCCGACATCACCCTGGAGCATTCGGTTCATCTGGGCTTCGCTGCCCATATCGTTGCGGATTTCCTTGATTACCCGTTTTTGCGCGCCCGTCAGCTCAAACGGGAGGTGGTTCTGGTAAAAATCGTTGAAATACCGCCCGACCTGTTTAAACGGATGCCCTTTGATCTTGTGCTTCCGAATGAGATTCTTCGAGATCAGTTGCAGTTGGATGAAGAACAATTCCTCGAATTTCAGCCGGAATTGGGCCACGGCAAGCGCTTCCGAACTTTTTGGGAAATGAATGTTGAACATGGCCGCTTTCTTAGGGATCAGGTTGGCATTCCGAATCAGGTCTGGCGGCAGCGTTTCCGCAAAATTTGCCTGTGTTTCGACAAACAGCTGATGGACCATGCGAACCAGGACACGGTTGCTGATACCGCGGTTCGAAAGCATTTCGGTAGACGGATACACCGGTTGCAGCACCGTTCGCAGGCTTTGCTCGTGTTCGGACAACAACTCGATTTCCGGATGCGCCATGCTGTGCATATTTCCGAACGCGGCAGCTTTGCCAAAAACGACGATTGGAACGCCTATCTTGATGCTTTCGCGAATCCATTTGATGCCCTGGAACCACACAAGGTCCATTTGGCCGGTCTCGTCGGCAAATGTCGCCACAAGACGCTTTCCCTTGCCTTCTACGGTTTTGACGTGTATGATTTTACCGATTACTTGGACTTCTGCGCTGCTTTGGTTGAGTTCGCCTATTTTGTAATATCGCGTGCGGTCGATGTAGCGATTCGGGAAAAAATTGGCGAGGTCCGCGTAGGTCGCAATTCCCAATTCCTTGCGCAAAAGCTGGGCGCGGGACGGGCCGACGCCTTTCAGGAATTCGATTGGTGTTTGCAGGATGGACGACATGGCGGGAATTGTACGCGAATATAAGGGTTATTGCAAAAATGGCGAAATGCCCAATTTCGGAAATCTATTTTTGGAACTGTTACAGGAAAAGTGTACTTTTTCAATCGGGTCAAATTTCAATTCAATGCGGACGGAGCGAAGGGCTGAGACTTTTTTAGGAAGGAGAGGCGCAGCGAAGCGGAGCCGCCAAACGCCCGGCAAAATGCTTTCTGCGTTTCCAAAACCCGCATTAATCCAAGACTCCAAAATTTGATTTTCGTATATTTGGGCGCCTACCTGCCTTAACATGAAATACGTTTTCCTTTTGCTTTCCGGGTTTTGTTTTGCACAACAAGCCCAATTTGTCGACTTCAGAACTGCCCATGGCGATCTCGTTCCTGATTATGCGAACCGCTCGATTTCGGGTTCGGCGGCTTACGAATTCGACGTCCTTAAAAAACCCGATACGATACGTCTCGACGCCCATCACATGCAGTTTTCTGATGTTAAAATCAACGGTAAACCGGTAAAGTTCAAGACATCCGCCAAGGAATTAAAGCTCTTCGAAGGCTACAAAAAAGGCAAAAACAAACTTGAATTTTCATATTCGGCCAAACCAAAGCAAACGCTGTATTTTGTCACCGACGGGAACGACCAACAAATCTGGACGCAGGGACAGGGCAAATACACGAGCCACTGGTTCCCGAGCTTCGACGATGTCAACGAAAAGGTAATTTTCGGTTTGTCGGTCAGTTACGATAAAGGATACCACGTCATCTCAAATGGCGTCCTGCAGTCGAAGTCCAATTCGGCCAGCGCTGAAAAATGGAATTACCAGATGAAACGCCCCATGAGTTCCTACCTGCTCATGCTCGCCATCGGAAAGTTCGAAAAACATGAGTTAAAGGCCGCCTCGGGCGTTCCCCAACATTTGTACATCGAACCCGAGGACACCCATAAATTCGAAGCGACCTATCGGTATTCCAAAGAAATTTTCGACTACCTCGAGCGGGAAATTCAAGTGGCGTATCCGTGGGAAGTCTACCAGCAGGTCCCGGTGCGTGATTTCCTTTACGGAGGCATGGAAAACACCACGGCGACACTTTTCACGCGCGATTATGTATGTGACGAAATTGCCTTTAACGACCGCAATTATGTCAACGTCAACGGCCATGAACTTGCCCATCAGTGGTTTGGCGACCTGGTCACGGCAAAAACCGGGAAACATCACTGGCTGCAGGAAGGTTTCGCGACCTACTATGCGTTGTTGGCCGAGAGGGAAGTGTTCGGGGACGACTATTTTCACTATAAACTGTACGACATGGCCATCAACCTGCAACAGGCGTCCAAAACCGATACGATCCCGATACTCAACGAAAAGGCGAGCTCGCTGAGTTTTTACCAGAAAGGAGCCTGGGCGCTCCACATTTTGCGCGAAAATGTCGGTCCCGATGTCTTTCGCCAAGCCGTCAAAACCTATCTCGAAAAACACCAGTTCAAAAATGTCGAGACAGACGACTTCCTCGACGAAATCACCAAACTTTCGAAATTCGACGTCAAAGCCTATAAAAAACGCTGGCTCGAAAGTGCAAAGTTCGAGGTCGAGGAGGCGATCGGTCTGTTGCGAAAGAGCGAATTCATGAAGCAATTTTTCGAGACCGCCGAAATGGGCGACAAGGCTTTCGCCGACACTAAATCGGCATTTGAAAACCTCATGAAGTCCGAGGCGTATTTCCCCATAAAAGAGCAAATCGTCTATCTCGCCGGAAATGTGGCTTACGCCGACAAAGCCGAATTGATCGACCTAGCCATGAAAACGGACCAGCCCGATGTGAGGCAGGCCGTGGCGCGTACCACGAAAAAAATTCCCGTTGAATTCAAGAGCCAGTACGAGACGCTGCTCGACGACAAATCCTACATTACCCAGGAAATCGCGTTAAATGCACTATGCCGTGATTTCCAGGAAAACCGCCACAAATACCTTGACAAAATGGACGGACGCATCGGCATGAACGACAAGAACATCCGGCTGTTGTGGCTTGCCCTGGCATTATCCTCACGCGATTACCGACTGGAAAAAAAGGCCGCATATTACGACGAATTGCTGGCTTACGCCCAAGCCGGAGAGGAAGCTTCGGTTCGGCAGAACGCCATCGAAAAACTGCTTTTCCTGGACAAAGGCGACCAGAACATACTGCCGTTGCTCATCAATGCGACGGTGCACCACAAATGGCAGTTTTCAAAATTCGGACGCGATCGCATACGCGAAAAACTGAAGTTGCCGAACCATCGCAAATTTTTCGAGGACCTGATCCCGAAATTGCCCGAAAACGAAAAGACCCAACTCCAACGACTGCTCGACGAGAAATGAGGGCGCTCGTCATATCCGGAGGTGGGAGCAAAGGGGCATTCGCAGGTGGAGTTGCCCAATATTTAATGGAGGTCAAGGGCTGCAAATATGACTTGTTGCTCGGAACTTCCACGGGAAGTTTGCTGATCCCGCATCTTGCGTTGGGAAAAGTCGAAAAGATCCACGGCATTTATACGAATGTCTCAATGGACAGAATATTCAACGTGAACCCGTTCGTGGTCAAGAAGCGCAACGGGATAGAATCGGTGGCCATCAATCATCTGAACGTGATCTGGCAGTTTTTGCGCGGACGGAAAACCTTCGGCGAAAGCAAAAAACTCAGGAAATACATCCGCAAGAACTTTACCCACGAGGAATTCGACGAACTCAAATCGTCGAAATGCGACATCGTGGTCACGGTCACCAACCTTTCGAGGAACGAGTGCGAATACAAATGCCTGCGCGACTTTACCTATGATGAGTTTTGCGACTGGATATGGATTTCGTGTAATTACGTACCGTTCATGAGTCTGGTCAAAAAAGGAAAATCGGTATTCGGCGACGGCGGATTCTCGGCACTTGTACCTATACGCGAGGCCATACAGCGAGGCGCCACCGAAGTAGATGTTGTCGTGCTCGAAACCGAAACCCTGACTTCGCCCCGCGCGGTCGGGAAAAACCCGTTTTCACTGATGCTCGACCTTTTCGGGACGCTGCTCGACCAGGTCGAAAAACACGACATTACGATAGGAAAACTCGCCGCCAAGAACAAAAACGTCAAGCTCAATATGTATTATACGCCCACGTCACTTACCACAAATGCGCTGGTCTTCAATAAAGAGGCAATGAAAAAATGGTGGGAACAGGGCTACGAATACGCGCAGAACAAGAGTGAGATCATGAGTGAGGTGCACGATTTTTAGTCGGGAGACGGTCAAAAGGGCAAAGCCGATGGGCCAAGCCAAGTCGGTAAATCAACACGCGGAGCGCCGAATTATGAGCAGCGCCAGTGAATGAAATAGCTAAAAGTAGGGTATTTGCATTTTCAACTGTTTCGGTTACATCAACTAAAACCATACAGTATGAAAAAGACCAAATTACTCTTAACCTTACTTTGCGCCGCGGGGCTTTTCGTCGGATGTAATGAAGACGACAACAATGGCGGCGGCAACGGCCCGTCTGATTCCAATTTCGAACAAAACTTCGGTTCATCGGTTTCCCGCGATTTCATCGGACAAGTGGTCGACATGGGCAACCAGCCGGTTCAGGGCGCGACTGTAAAGATCGGATCATCTACCGTACAGACGGATTCCAACGGAATGTTTTTCGTGAACGACGCATCGGTCAAGCAGAAATTCGCTTATGTCACGGTCGACAAAATGGGATATTTCCAGGGCTCGCGCTCGCTTGTGCCTACCTCGGGGAAAAACAGCGTAAAAATCATGCTTGTCCCGAACACGCCAACGGCGACCGTCTCTTCAGGGCAGACAAGTGAGGTCACAACCGATTCGGGAACCAAGTTGCTATTCGACGGGTCGTTTGAAGACGAGAACGGAAACGCCTACTCGGGAGACGTCGCGGTATCGGTTTTTCATTTGAAACCATCGGATGTCAACATCTCCCAACTGATGCCGGGAATGCTTTATGCAGAGCGCGAAAACGGAAATGAGGCCGCACTCGAAACCTTCGGTATGATCAACGTGGAGCTTCGCGGCAGCGGTGGACAGAAACTCCAGCCTGCTGAAGGGCATCCTGCCGGAATCGAAGTTGCCATCGATGCAACACAATCAGGCACTGCTCCCGCAACCATTCCGCTTTGGCATTTCGACGCTGAAAAAGGATGGTGGAAAGAAGACGGTGTGGCCATCCGCCAAGGCAACAAATACGTTGGGCAAGCTTCTCATTTTTCATGGTGGAACTGCGATGCGCCGTTCCCGCTTGTACAACTTACGATCACGTTGACCGATGCTGACGGGAATCCGATCGGACATACCGGGATCGGCATTTCATTCTCAGGCTCGAACTGGCCGACGATGGGCTACACGAATGCCGATGGCGTCGTCAGCGGATTGGTTCCGTCCAACGAAACCCTTACGATCAACGTCTACAATATGTGCCACCAAGTGGTTTCCACTTCGACACAAGGACCGTTCACGTCAGATTCCAATATCGCAATCACCGCTTCAGGTGGCTCCGCGCAAACGGCTCTCGTGCAAGGGACTTTGCTCACCTGCGACGGCTCGAATGTGACCGACGGCTATGTGTTGATGCATTTCGGCGGCGTCTATAATTTCGCGGAGGTAACCAACGGAAGTTTCAGTTTCTCCGCGTTGGTCTGTACTCCCGGCCAAACCTTTACACTGGAAGGAGGCGATTACGACAGCCTTCAGCAAACCGATTCGATAACCTATACGTTCACCACTCCGGTAACCAATGTCGGAAACCTGCAAGCCTGTAACGCGATTGATGAGTTCATTTCGTACCAGATCGACAATCAGCCTACCGTTATGCTGATCCAGGAAGTTTCCGGCTCGACCGCTCAGGGCGGATTGGCCGTCAGCGGCTGGAACGATGGGGGAACGTCGAATGGGGAATCGCTTCACATCTGGGGCAACGGCGTTACCGCGCCCGGAGTTTACACAACGGCTCAATTTGCGCTCGAGGGCTCGCTAGGATACGTGACGTCGGGCGTTACGAACGATTTGGTATTTACCGTCACGAGCGTAGGTGCGATTGGCGAATATATCGACCTGACATTCAGTGGGACATACGAAGATTTTGACGGCGTAACGCGTACCATTACTGGTGTAGCGCATGCCATTAGGGCGAATTAGTGAAAAAGAGTCCGGAAGAAGCCTCGCCTGTTGGTGGGGCTTTTTTTATGATTAGATAATTAGCGAATTAGCGAATTAGACAATTAGCGAATTAGCGAATTAGCGAATGAAATAATTGGATGATTAGAAAATCAGACGTGAAATTTCCCGATCCGCTGTTCAAAAGGGACACATGAACAAGCATCCTCAAATAAACACTCGACGATTAATCGACTCAACAAAAATCAATAATAAAGGCTAAAAGTGAATTAGCGAATTTAAGTACACGCAACAATTCGGACTTTTGTGCCTATTCAACTGACCAATGAACAACCTCGATAAAAAGTTAAACGAATAAACAAATGAACATCAAATCAAACTCCTCACCTCGTTCCTGATAAACGCCAGAGCCGCCGTACTCGGGCTAGGGTTGTCGAACGAGTCCTTGATGACGCTCTCGCGCAGGTTGTCCGCATCTGTGACCTCCGGTTGTGACGCATACCGCCTCAACAATTGGACGGTGGCATTTTTTGCGGTGGAGACCACGCCCCAACATTCGTCGCTCATGTAGATCTGCTGCGTCAGGTTATGCTCGAATTCCTGTTCGATCTGGGCCGCGACGTAATTGGCGTAATCTTCTTTCTTATCGGAAATGGGCGCAACGCGAATCAAGATCTTCGCAGGATCGATGCGCTCCAAAAACAACGTCATGCGCTCGTAGGCCTGTAACTTCAGCGGAAGCGCATCCTGGCGGTTTTGCCTCAACAGCGAAAAGCGACGTTTGTTGTCCTCGTTTTGTGAAAATTTGCTGAAAATTCCGTAGACCACGATTGCCGTGATGGCGGCCGGAAGGCAGTAAAAAAGCAGTTCGAAAAGTTTGTCCTCGTTCATGGCGCTGTAAAAGTTAGGTAGCAAAAGTCGGAATTAAACGCGAATCTGCAAATTCTATTATTCAGCGCGGCATTTCCTGCTGCGGCCACAATTCCTCGATCACCTTCCACACGTCATGTTCATTATTAATTATTAATTGAAATCCGGATTGTTGATAAAAACAAACCCGAATCTTTTCACGAATTGAATTCTTTTAGCACTTTACCGCTTGGATATTGCCCGTATGAACTCTAATTTTGCGCACTTGGAACCCATAGAAAAATACATCTCCGGACTTAACGACGCCCAACGCGCCCCGACGTTGCACAAAGACGGCCCCATGATCATCATAGCCGGCGCGGGCTCAGGAAAGACGCGCGTACTCACCATCAGGATCGCTTACCTGATGTCGCTTGGCGTCGATGCGTTCAACATCCTGGCGCTCACTTTCACGAACAAGGCCGCGCGCGAGATGAAATCGCGAATAGCTGGAATCGTCGGCAGCAACGAAGCCAAGAATCTCTGGATGGGAACCTTTCACTCGATCTTCGCCAGGATTTTGCGAGCCGAATCGGACAAACTCGGCTATCCGTCGAACTTTACGATTTACGATACACAGGATTCCGTAAGGCTCATCGGCGCGATCATCAAGGAGATGCAGCTCGATAAGGACATTTACAAACCCAAGCAGGTTTTGGGAAGGATCTCGTCTTACAAGAACAGCCTCATTACCGTAAAGGCATATTTTAACAATCCAGAGTTGCAGGAAGCCGATGCTATGTCGAAGAAGCCGCGTCTCGGGGAAGTTTACCAGAATTACGTCGACCGTTGTTTCAAGGCGGGCGCGATGGATTTCGACGACCTATTGTTAAAGACGAACGAGCTTTTGGCCCGGTTTCCCGAAGTGTTGTCCAAATATCAGGATCGCTTTCGGTACATTCTCGTCGATGAGTACCAGGACACGAACCATTCGCAATATCTTATCGTGCGTGCCCTATCGGATCGTTTCCAGAACATTTGCGTGGTAGGAGATGACGCCCAGTCGATTTATGCGTTTCGAGGCGCCAACATCAACAACATCCTCAACTTCCAAAAAGATTACGAAGGCGTCCAGATGTACCGCCTCGAACAGAATTACCGCTCGACGCGCAACATCGTCGAAGCTGCGAATTCCATTATCGACAAGAATAAGACCAAGCTCGACAAAGTCGTCTGGACGGCCAACGAGGACGGCGCGAAGATAAAGGTGCACCGGTCGGTCACAGATGGGGAAGAAGGCCGTTTCGTAGCCGGAGAAATCTGGGAACAGAAAATGTCCCAGCAAATGAACAACGGGGATTTTGCGATCCTCTATCGCACGAACGCCCAATCGCGCGCCATGGAAGATGCCTTGCGCAAACGCGACATCCCGTACCGCATTTACGGCGGCCTGTCGTTCTACCAACGCAAGGAAATCAAGGACGTTCTGAGTTACCTGAGGCTCGTCATCAACCCGAAGGATGAGGAAGCCCTGATACGCGTGATCAATTATCCGGCGCGCGGCATCGGAGATTCTACCGTGGAAAAACTAACCGTCGCTGCCAATCACTACAAGCGCTCGATTTTCGAGGTCATGGAGAACATCGGCAAAATCGACTTGAAGCTCAACGCCGGAACCAGGAAAAAACTCGACGATTTCGTGACGATGATCAAGAGTTTCCAGGTCATCAACGAAACCCAGGATGCATTTTACCTTGCCGAGCACGTCACCAAGAAGACCGGCTTGGTCATGGAACTCAAGAAGGATGCGACACCGGAAGGGATTGCGCGCATTGAGAACATAGAAGAACTCCTCAACGGAATCAAGGATTTCATCGAGGGCCAGAAAGAAGTGGATGGAGCGAGAGGCGCCTTATCGGAATTCCTCGAAGACGTCGCGCTCGCTACCGATCTCGACAAAGACACCGGAGACGACGACCGCGTGGCACTCATGACGATACACCTCGCCAAAGGGCTTGAATTTCCTTACGTTTTTATAGTTGGGATGGAAGAAGACTTGTTCCCGAGCGCGATGAGCATGAACACGAGAAGCGAGCTCGAGGAAGAAAGGCGACTGTTTTACGTAGCGTTGACCAGGGCCGAAAAACAAGCCTACCTGACGTACGCCCAATCGCGTTATCGCTGGGGAAAACTTACCGACAGCGACCCTTCGCGTTTCATCGAAGAAATAAAAGCCGAATATATAGAATACCTGACGCAGCCGGAAAGCGGCTACCGATACAAACCGATGATCGACATTGACATTTTTGGCGACGTCGACAAATCGAGGCTCAGGCAAACGAAGCCGGTTGCAGGGAAACCGCCAAAATGGGTAACCGATAACGAACCGAAGCCGGACATCAACATCCGGAAACTCAAGTCTGTCGGAACGAACAAACCCGGAAACGACGGCGCCAATCTGTTCGATGGGAAACTTGTTCCCGGCAATGTCGTGATGCACGAGCGCTTCGGAAAAGGCGAAATCCTAAATCTCGAAGGAGTGGGAGGTGACCGCAAGGCCGAGATACGGTTTGAGGTGGGCGGCATCAAAAAGCTGCTGTTGCGTTTCGCCAAGCTCGACGTAATCGGATAGTTATGGAAAATACCCTAATTCGCTTTAAAAAGAGTCAATTGTACCTGAACTTGGGTGTCGGCGGGCTTACGATGAGTTGCGCCGTCCTGTCGTGGATTTTCGGGCACAACCAGTTGGTCGGATTGTTTGGGATAGGGTTGATTTGGATGGGCATCGGGCTCCACAAATATTTTTTTGGCTACATCGCTGTTGGAAATGACTTCCTCAAGATATACGATGCGCCTTTGTCGAAGACGATCAGGTTTTCAGAGATAAACGAAATCAAGTATTTCGCAGGCGATTGGATCATCAAATACAACAGGGACAAAGAAGCCTACGTGAACCCGAATTGGGTCGACGCGCGATCGCTGCCGGTTTTGCGGAATTTCATAGAAACGCTCCAGGTAACATCGAAACTCCAAAACTCCCCATCGGAATGAAGCCTCAGGTAGTGGGTTTACTGATTTTGCTGTTTTGGATAAACGGAGGGTTCGCCCAGGACCTTCGCCAACGCTTTAACGAATCCCTCCAAAGCCGCGACACGGTTGCCCAACTGAAATTGCTGAGAGAATGGGAGAAGACGAAAAGCGGAGATCCCGAGCTTTCGATCGCCTGGTTCAACCATTTTTTTTTCAATGCGAAGGTGGAGACGTTGCACCTCGGCGAAAATCCCGAAGGGAAAGATGCATTGGTCGTAAGGGACTCAGCGGGAAATTCCGTGAGTTTTTTGAGCCAGGGCGAAGTGGGTTTTGACGTTGCGAAAGCCGAACGCGCCATCAGGATCATCGACGGGGCGATCTCCAGGTTTCCGAAGCGGCTCGATATGAGGTTCGGGAAAATCTATGCCCTTGGCGAGATGCACGACTGGCGGCGCTTTACCGAGGAAATTATCTCGACGATCGATCAATCCCATAAGATCGGTAACAAATGGCAATGGACAGACGGCAAACCTGCAGACGACGCCAAGAATTTCATGCTCGGCAGCATTCAGGGTTATTTTAACCAATTGTATGAAACCGGTGACGACGGCCTTTTGGAAAATATGGAGCGCATTGCCGAAGCCGTCCTGCGGCATTATCCCGATGACGTGATGAACTTGTCGAACCTTTCGATTCTGAAAGTGATCGGAAAACGATATGACGAAGCGCTCGTTTTGCTGAAAAAAGCCGAGAAACTCGCTCCCGCCGATACGGTAATATTGGGAAATCTCGCGTTGGTTTATACCGAAAAAGGGCAAAAGGAGAACGCGATCGCCTATTATCAAAAAATGGCGGACGCAGGAAATGACGAGACGAAAGCCTACGCAGAGACGCGTATCGAAAAGCTGAAATCAGGGCAATAATGGCGCGCGTGCGGCCCGGATGGGAGCCAATTAGCCCGCAGCCGAAAAGACCTGATTTTGCCGTTTTTGGGGCGCGACCGCAGGAAGCGCCCCAAAAGCCTGCAAAATGGGATTTGAGGCGAGGACTAATGCGGACAGCCGGAAATGCCGCCATAAAATTTCAAACCTCAAATTAATAACTCCTAATTCCGGATTTTAAATTGGGAAAGATGCGAGGCATTTCGCGATTTTTAACGTAACTTGAGTCTGACGGCATCATCTAAATTTCATTCGCTAATCACCTCATTCGAAACATGGCCCAATTCATCAAAATATACGAAGACAAACCCAACGACGCCGCCGTGCAGCGCGTCGTCAAGATATTGCGCGAGGGCGGATTGGTCATCTATCCGACGGACACCGTCTACGGTTTGGGTTGCGACATCACCAATTCAAAGGCGCTCGAACGCATTGCGCGCATCAAGGGAATCAAGCTCGAAAAGGCGAATTTTTCGTTCGTTTGTTCGGACCTGAGCAATATTTCCGATTATGTCAAGCAAATCGATACCGCCACGTTCAAAATCCTCAAACGCACGCTTCCGGGCCCGTACACGTTTATTTTGCCCGGAAATAATAATTTGCCCAAGGAGTTCAAGAAGAAAAATACCGTGGGTATTCGCGTTCCGGACAATAACATCGCGCTCGAAATCGTGCGACAGCTGGGAAATCCTATCGTGTCGACCTCGATTCACGACGACGATGAAGTCCTGGAATATTCCACCGATCCCGAGCTGATCTTCGAAAAGTGGCAAAATCTCGTAGATTTGGTCATCGACGGCGGTTATGGCGGTAACGAGGCTTCGACGATCATCGATCTTTCCGGGTTTGAACCCGTCGTGGTGCGCGAAGGCAAAGGTGAAGCCGATATTTTTTAATCGAGCTTTTCGCCCTAACTTTGTCCCAAATGGACAAATCACGTTATTACCTGTCGGCCATTTCCGCATTCGCGATTTGGGGACTTTTTAGTTTGGCACTGCGCCCCATCAAGGAGTTTCCTCCGCTGGAAATCCTGTTCTACCGCGTAATCGCCTGTTTGGTGCTTTTGATGTTCGTGATTTTTGTCGTGAGACGGGCAACGGTCGTGCAGACGATGACGTTCATGAAGAACCTTTCTGCGGCAGAGCGTCGCCGGTTGTTGTCCTGGAACCTTCTCGCCGGCGTGTTACTCACCACGAACTGGTTCCTGTTTATCTATGTGATGAACTTCGTTAGCGTCAAAGCGACATCGCTGGCGTATCTCGTTTGCCCGATCCTGACGGCCGTCCTGGCGGGAATTCTGCTCAAGGAAGAAATCAAAAAATTGCAATGGGCGGCGCTCGCAGTGGGCGCCATAGGCTGCGGAATGCTTACGGCAGGGCATTTTTTCGACTTGTTGCTGAGCATCCTGATCGCGCTTTCGTACGCACTTTACCTGATCCTGCAAAAGAAAAATTCCGGGCTTGACAGTTTTGTCGTACTGACATTTCACGTTTTTATCGCAGTATTGTGTCTGTTGCCGGTCGTGCCTTTTTTTGGTATCGGTTTGCCGACGGAGGGCAAATTCTACGGCTTCCTGGCGATCATCGCTGTGGTATTTACGATTTTCCCGATGTTTTTAAGTTTGTTTTCGCTTAAAGGAATCAAGGGTTCGGCTGTGGGAATGTTGATGAACATCAATCCTATCATAGCGTTTTCGTTATCCGTATTCTACTTTAAGGAAGATGCGGATGCGTGGCAATACCTAGCATATTCCGTGGTTTTTGTGTCGGTATTGCTGTTCAATTTGCCGGCGATCTTAGGGAAATCCGCATCGAAATGACGGTTCACTAGCCAGTTTTAACCATTGGCAAAAAAGTGTTTCACCAGTTGCTTCAACGCCTTTAGATTTGTGGCAAAATCAATTTTATGGAATCTTTACTCGACCGGCAACGAATCGGAATCTTTAATCCTGGAGTCAAAAAAGCACTTGTCATTTTCAGCCTTTTGTGGATCGTGCCACTGCTTGTGCTTGGTATCGTATCCTATTCAATCCACGATATTGAAGTGCTGGAAAACTGGGACTTCAATTTCTTTCTGATGGGCTATTTCATGTGTACGGCAACCGGAAGTTTGATTTTTGTTTCACTTTTGAAAAAATGGAAACAGCGCCGATTGCAGAGCCTGTGTATCTCAACTTTTGGGACATGGCTGCTGGTTTTTATCTATGACGCGCTTTACAGCAACGCAATATTTGGTCACGCAGATATCAGGACTTCCGCCAAGCGTGCAATTTTGGGTGTGGCAGTCGTTGCGGTCGGTATCTTTCTGATCAAATTATCCATGCAGCCGAGACGGGATGTTAATTTCGAATTCCGGTTGAATTTTTGGAAGTACGCGAAATTCGCTGTCTTCATAGCATTAATTCAGGGACTTTTTATCGGAGGTATATTCTTGGTTGAATTGTGGGACAAGTCGTCCGGCTTGATTTCCATGTATATGTTTGGATCGGTTTTTTATGGATTGTTGTCTGCAATGACTGCGCTGTTTGTTCTCTTTGCGTTGACAGGCATCAAATTCCTACGTTCGCAAACCCTCTTACTCGTGTTCTTAACATTTGTGGCGTGTGTGATTGTCGGAACGTTCTATGGCATTGGAGTACTTCGTCACATGCGTAAGATGCAAATTCTGGTCATCGGGCTTTTTCCTGCATTCTTTACAGCAAGTGCGATGGTTTTTTTGCTGATGCAGCGCAGCTCGGCCCGAGAACAGGAGCAGAAATTCAGGAAGCTGGACAGTTCGCTGTCGAGACGAAATTCCGAGTACCTTGAACTTCGCCAACAAACAAATCCTCACTTCTTTTTCAACAATCTCAATATGTTGCTCGGTCTTGTGGAATCCGATCCGGAGAAAGCGTTGGTCTTTGGACGCACACTGGCCAACGTCTACCGCAAATTCCTGAAGCCCGACGATCAGGACTTTGTATCGCTCTCAGAGGAAATGGCGTTCGTTTCGGAATACCTGGAAATTTACCGCGCCAAATTCGGCAATTCGTTTTCGCTTTCAATTGACGTGAAGGCTTCCGATGGCGATTACATCCTTGCACATTCGCTACAGGAAATCATCGACAACATTTTCAAGCACAATATTTTGGATAACGAACATCCGATAACAATCGGTATTTCGACCAGAGGCAAATCGCTTGTGATCACGAATACTGTTCGCGCCAGGCAGCACGCTGAGTCCGCCAAGACAGGCCTGTCCAATATCGGCCGACGCTATGAACTGCTTTGTGAAAAACGAATGTCGTTAATAGGGACGACGAGCGATTTTACGGTTTACCTCCCAATTTTGGCCATCGAATGAAAACAGTGATTATTGCAGAGGACGAACTCCTTTCCGGCCAACGGCTGAAACGACTTTTGGAGGCGAGGGACTTCGTCGTGCTTGGCGTTTTTACGACGGCTGCACAATTGAAGGATTATTTAATGGGAAATTCGGCTCCGGATTGGCTTTTTCTCGACATCGAATTAAGGGATGGCCATGTCTTTAGCGCGCTCAAACAAACGGTTCCTTCGCGAATCATTTTTACCACGGCCTATGACGACCGTGCGCTCGAGGCCTTCCGCCACGGTGGAATGGACTATTTGCTGAAACCGATAGACGAATCCAAGCTCGATCTGGCGATAGTGAAAATCGAGCGAATGGGAGAAGTACTCAAGCCTGAACTTCCGGAATCGTCGGTCAAATCGATCATAGTATCGGCCGGAAAAACGCTGCGCAAAATCCCATTTCCGGACATCTGCTACTTTTCGAGCGGCGACAATCTCACCTTGCTGCACACCAAGGACCGGGAATACGTCATCGGGAAATCGCTTGAGCAGCTCGAACGCGATTTGGGAGATGGTTTCTTCAGGATCAGCCGTCGGCACATCGTAAACCGCGGCTGCATCAACATGGTTTCGAAGGCAGCTGTCGTGCTCCAATCGGGCATCACGCTTCCGATAAGCCGCCAACGGCAAAAAAATTTCGCTTTGTGGTTTTTGGTGTGACACGCTGACACAATCTCATTATGATAAACAAAAGAACGTTCCAAATTTGGTACTTAGTTGCCATGGCGATATCCGTACAGGCGCAAAAAAGCCACAGCGGCACGGTATCGGTAAACGGCAAAATGATGGGATTCAAGACGGTCAATATCGAAAACAGGAAAAACGGAGCGCCCATTTTGGTGTTCGAGTCCGGTTTGGGAGGCGGAACGTTCGATCCTGTGCTTCCGTTTCTGCCGCCCGACATCGCGAGTTTTCAATACGAACGGAACGGAATCGGGCAATCTGAACCTGATTCCACGATTATTTCGGATTCCCGCCTGGTCGAACGCCTCCACAGCCTGTTGTCTGCGTTGGCTATTAAACCGCCATATCTATTGGTTGGCCATTCGATTGGCGGGCCTTACATCAGGTTGTTCGCCTCGAAATATCCGGAAGAAGTTTGCGGGCTCGTCTTTTCTGATCCGACCGACTTTATGCTGTCTGACGAAGAGGACGAAAACGCGAAACGGAATTCGGGAAGCGGTACCGGTTATCGACAGCTTTCCAGTATCATCATGAAGACAATGTCAAACAATACAGAATTTGCAGATGGCACAAGGGCTGACGCGGCACGGGCGTTGTCGGCGTTGTCGAAAGGATATTTCAGCGAATATCGGGATTTGCCGCGTCTCGACCGAAATATTGGGGCGACAGTCATCATCTCCTATAATAAACACATCGAGCGACCGGATGAGGAGATGAATGAAAAACTCAAACTAGGGATTAATTTCAAACCTTGGTGGAAGGAATACGATGATTTGCGCATTCTTCATTATGCCGATTTGATCAAAGACAGCGACGGGAGCAAGATGTTGTTACTGCCGAAGTATTCCCACGGCATTTACTACCAGGATCCTGAGCGGGTCGCGAAACTTATTTCGGAGCGCTACAACGCCTGCTTGAAAAAGTAAACCGCAACGACGGCCGTAGCTGTAATTGCGGTTTAATGTACACGGAAAGTGCTGTCTTGTCAACTTCTTGCGAAAGGCGGAAGCAATTTGCTGCTCACCTCGCCAAAACCGATGCGGACATCGGCATTCTTGCAATAGCCGCGCATGATCACCGTATCGTTGTCGTTTATGAATTTGCGTTCCGAACCATCGTCAAGCTTTATCGGATTCTTGCCGCCCCAGGTGAGTTCGAGCATGGAGCCGAAACTATCCTCGGTAGGCCCGGAAATCGTTCCCGATCCCATCAAATCACCGGAATTGACGCGGCAACCGTTTGAAGTATGATGCGCGAGTTGTTGGCTCATGCTCCAATACATATGCTTGAAATTAGACCTGGAAACGATCGTTTCCTGTGCATTTTCGGGTTGGATCGAAACTTCTAGGCAGATATCGAAAGCGTGTTTTCCTTTTTGCTGAAGGTAGGGAAGCGGCATCGGGTTTTGTTTCGGACCTTTCGTGCGGAACGGTTCGAGGGCGTCCATTGTCACGATCCAGGGCGAGATCGAAGTGGCGAAATTTTTGGCGAGGAACGGCCCAAGCGGTACGTATTCCCATTTTTGGATATCGCGCGCGCTCCAGTCGTTGAGCAGGACCATCCCGAAAATGTGCTCTTCGGCTTCGTGAACGGGAATATTTTCTCCCATGATGTTGGCGTCGGTAGTGATGAAGCCGGTCTCCAATTCAAAATCGACAAGACGCGAAGGTCCAAAAACCGGCGTGGTTTCTCCGTTTGGAAGCGTTTGGCCCATTGGCCGGTGAACCGGAATGCCGGACGGTACGATCGTCGAGCTGCGTCCGTGGTATCCGACGGGAATGTGAAGCCAGTTTGGCAACAAGGCGTTTTCAGGATCGCGGAACATCTTACCTACATTCGTGGCATGCTCGCGGCTTGAATAAAAATCAGTATAATCGCCAATGAGTACCGGAAGTTGCATCTCCACATCCGCAATGTTGAAAATTACCGTGTCGCGATGGGATTCGTTGTCGCGCAGGTTTGGATTTTCGGCGTCGAAAATATCGGCTATGCGATTGCGCACGAGCCTCCAGGTTTTGTGTCCGTCCGATATGAAATCGTTGAGCGTATCCTGCATGAACATGTCATCGGTAAGCTCGATCCCGGCGAAATAATCGAGCTGCTGAAGTGCCCCGAGGTCGATCGCATAATCGCCTATGCGGGTCCCTATCGTCACGACGTGTTCCCTGGTCAGGAATACGCCGAAAGGTATGTTCTGTAAGGGAAAATCGCTGTGTTCGGCAACATCGAGCCAGGAATTCCTATTCGGGTCATTAGCTGTTATAAGCATAGTTTTTCGTATGGTTTTTGCTTGCTTGGGTTTGTTAAAATTGGGCAATCAAATTTAGAATTAACATTCATTTTACCAAACGTTATTTGTACTTTTGGGCTCACTTTAACTAAAATTTACAACATGCGCAACGACCAGGAAATTTTTGATTTGATTCTAGACGAACAGGACAGGCAAATTCACGGATTGGAACTCATCGCATCAGAGAATTTTGTGAGCGACCAGGTCATGGAAGCCGCAGGTTCGTGTTTGACGAATAAATATGCCGAGGGTTATCCCGGCAAACGATATTACGGAGGTTGCGAAGTGGTGGATATCGTCGAGCAAATCGCCATCGACCGTGCCAAAGCGCTTTTCGGAGCCGAATATGCCAATGTCCAGCCACATTCGGGATCTCAGGCCAATACGGCGGTTTTCGCGGCCTGCCTGAAACCTGGCGACAAAATACTCGGTTTTGACTTATCGCACGGAGGCCACCTGACTCACGGTTCACCGGTCAATTTCTCCGGGAAATTATACGACACCTCGTTCTACGGAGTAGAGAAGGAAACAGGGCGTTTCGACTACGACAAAATCCAGGAAATCGCCACCAAAGAGCAACCTAAAATGATTATCGCCGGAGCTTCGGCTTATTCGCGCGACATGGATTTCGAGCGTTTCCGCGTCATTGCGGACAGCGTCGGGGCATTGCTTCTCGCCGACATTTCGCACCCGGCCGGGCTTATCGCCAAAGGTTTGATGAACGATCCGATCCCGCATTGCCATATCGTAACCACCACGACGCACAAAACCCTGCGCGGACCTAGGGGAGGCATGATCCTGATGGGCAAAGACTTTGAAAATCCATGGGGAATAAAAGGCCCGAAAGGGGAGACAAGGATGATGTCCTCTTTGCTCGATCTTTCTGTTTTTCCGGGAACGCAAGGCGGGCCGTTGATGCATATCATCGCAGCGAAAGCGGTGGCGTTCGGGGAAGCGTTGACCGATGAATTCTTCCAATACGCCATGCAATTGCAGAAGAACGCAAAAGCGATGGCCGAAGCATTCGTGAGCCGGGGCTACGACATCATTTCCGGCGGTACCGACAACCATATGATGCTTATCGACCTGCGCAACAAAGGCATTACCGGAAAAGAAGCCGAAAACGCTTTGGTAAAAGCCGAAATCACCGTCAACAAGAACATGGTGCCGTTCGATGACAAATCGCCGTTCACGACATCGGGAATCCGGGTTGGGACGCCGGCCATCACAACGCGCGGTCTCGTGGAATCTGACATGGAAAAAGTCGTAGAACTTATCGACCGCGTACTTTCGAACATCAACGATGAAGCCGTAATCGCTCAGGTTGGCGAGGAAGTTAACGGGATGATGAGCGAGAGGGCGATATTTGTTTTCTAATTTTTGTCCATTCATTCCGCGGCGATCCATCTTATTTGGCTGCTCATCGGATATTGATTCGTTTGCTTGGATAAGCGTCGGATCAACACATGAATACATCATCAAATCCCGTTTTTATGTCTACTTTCCGCCTTCAATTGCCCACCGATCCGCGTTGGGTCGAACTCGCCGAATCCAACATCGAGGAAATCCTCACCGATCACGCCTGGTGCGAGCAAAAAGCAGCGACGAACGCCATCACGATCATTGCGCTGAACTCGGAACACGAGGATTTGGTAACGGATATGCTCCAGCTTGCACAGGAGGAAATCAGTCATTTCCAAATGGTGCACGACATCATCAAAAAACGTGGGTACAAACTCGGGCGTGAACGCAAAGACGATTATGTAGGCGAACTTGCCAAATACATGAAAGCCAATGCGGATGGCAGTCGGGAAAAAGGATTCGTCGAGCGGATGTTGTTTTCGGCCATGATAGAAGCGCGCAGTTGCGAACGTTTCAAAGTGCTTTCAGAAAATGTACGGGATGCCGAGTTGGCGTTATTTTACCGCGAACTCATGGAAAGCGAAGCCGGCCATTACACTACTTTCATTACCTATGCGCGACGATACGGCGGAAACGTAGATGTGGAAAAGCGTTGGAGGGAATGGCTTGAACACGAAGCGACGATCATCGCCCGTTACGGCAAGAAAGAAAATATTCACGGATAGTTTTTATCTGATGGTTATAAAAAAGGCTTTTGCGAACGAATTGAACGTTATCCGATCCATTGCGCATCGCACCTGGCCCGTGACTTACAGCGGGATATTGTCAAAGGAACAGCTGGCGTATATGTTGGACATGATGTATTCCGTCGAGGCGCTCAACCAAAATTTGGATGACGGCGTGCATTTTATCGTTGCCGAAGAAAACGGGGAGTATTTCGGCTTTGGCGGATTAGAACATCGCTACAAAAACGAGAACCGCACCCATATCCATAAAATTTACGTGTTGCCCGAGGCTCAGGGAAGGAATATCGGACGGCTTTTGATGGAATCCATGCAGCGTGCGGCAATCGATTCCGGATCTGAACAAATCACGCTCAATGTGAACCGCAACAATAAGGCGTTACATTTCTATGAGCGCCTCGGCTTTGAAATTTTGGAAACCGTTGACATTGCAATTGGCAACGGCTACCTTATGGAAGACTACGTGATGGGTAAAAGGTTGTAGCGATACGCCTTCCGGATCAAGGCGTCGGACGCATGTCAGCAGGATTCACAGTAGACGGAACCGTCGCAGCGGGATTCGGACGTGCATCGAGATTTGGCTGGTCAACCGCAGGAATCGTTAGTCCCGATCCTTTTTCGTTTGGATCGGTCTTGCCGGCTCTCGCCCGAGTCTCTTTTTTCTTCGTTTTGGATGATGCTTTCTTTGAATTATCAGACTTAACATTCGTCTCGGTAGTGGCTTTCCGATTCTGGGACTTACGGGTTTCCTGAGCCGAAAGCGCGACGGAGGTGAAGACGAAAAACAGTGACAGCAGTAATTTCATTTTTATTCTTAAGGTACGGAATCCTGTCGGTGCGATCAGGCAAAACAGCGATTTTAACTTAAATATTTGATTTTCAGTGAGCGTAATGGGGAAACTACAACTCTTACGATTAAAAATGTAAGTCTGTGGATTACAAAAAGTCGTCACTTTGCAATAAGAAGCACCCCCAAAACTCCTTATCATGGCTACGCCCTCGACTTTCAGCTTAAACATTACATTTAACGCGACGATAGAAACTCCGCCGTCTGCAAGTAGGGAACAATTTCGGCAGAGCGCCATCCTGACGTTGCTTTCGGTAGTGAAAAAACACGATGTCAGCGTCGAATATATCGGGTATAAAGCGGATCCTATCGGGATCCACCACCTCGATTCACCGGCTACGGAATACGAGGACAGTGTTTTTGCGAGCCTTGTGATCCATCACAATCCTTATGTGCTCGTGGAGTCCCGGAGCAATACCGATCATTTGGTGAAGGAATTTGTCGAGACTTTTGAGAGCAAGACGCACCGACATCTTGAGGTGGAGCTCGCTAGGGAGGATGCGCAAACCCATGATGTGGAAATCGAAATGAACAGCGACTGGACGCTTTACCTCAAACAGGATTGATCTGTTACTTCACTATTATTTCGTGATGCGCAAGCAAACCGGACACACCGTCTTTTGAAAAGATGGCTTTTTTCAGTTTGTTCTTTTGAGGATCCATTGTGTAGTTAAAACTCGTCAGGAAGTCGGTGCGGATTGCGATAGTATCCGAAAACAGGCTTTTGTGGAGATTGCAAAGATGAAACACGGAGTCGGAGATATCCGCAGCCATAAAGTCGGATGCGATGATGCTACAATTCGTGAACTGCGTCTTTTGGAGTTTCAGTGTATAGAATTTGGTGCGGTCGAGCGTGCAATCGGTAAAGCTGACGTCAAACAACAAGCGGTCGACCATTGCGAAATTGACATCGGTAAAATCACAGCCGTAGAAATGTGCGCCCCTAAGGGCAACATAGTTGATTCTGGCCGCCTCAAAGTTGCAATCGTTGAACCGGCAATCGATAAAGGCAACTCCGGTAAAATCGCACGAAGTGAAATCACAGGCGTCAAATGTACAGTTTTCGAAATCGGAGTACATGATTTCGTCCTTGCTGAAGATTTGGATGAACTTTTGGTTGGAGTGGTATCGGATCATAAAACAGAATGTTGGCAAATGTCCGCATTTTTCGTAAATTTTAGACAAATTTTAATTATCTGCATTATGTTCAAACTGTTAGCGCAACTCAACAAATGGCTGCTGCCGAGCCTTTCGCGACGACATATCGACCTTGCAAAAGCGAGCAAATTCCAGAAGGCACTTTTGGGATGGCGTTATTATGTGACAACCAGAGCATTGAAATAAAGTTGCGATTTTTCTTCAAAAAAGTGTTGCAAATAAAGATTTCAGTACTATATTTGCACCCGCAATAAGGCAGTAACGCACTATCGCAAAACAAAAGGCCTCGTGGCGCAACTGAATAGCGCATCTGATTACGGCTCAGAAGGTTACTGGTTTGAATCCAGTCGAGGTCACGGATGAAAAGAAAAACCCGCTCATAGAGCGGGTTTTTTGTTTGTTGAAAAAAACGTCGAAAGCCCTTCAGCTTTTGAAGCGTTTTTTTCAACAAACAAAAACACATCGCCAAGGGCGATTGGTTTTTCTTTTCTCAGAACGGAGCTCATTCTGGATCACGACGTAATCCAGTAACTTGAGTCAAAGGAGATAACGATATTTTTTCCAAATCTTAGGAGCAATGTAATCCACCGAATGACGATTAAAAGAGAACGCAATTCGTTTTTCCTCTTTCAGAACGGAGCTCATTCTGGATCACGAAATAATCCAGTAACTTGACTCAAAGGAGATAACATTATTTTTTGCAAATCTTAGAAGCAACGTTTTCATCAACCGACTAATAAAGAGAAATACAATTCGTTTCCTCTTTCAGAACGGGGCTCATTTTAGATCACGAAGTAATCCAGGAACTTAACTCAAAGGAGATAACACTATTTTTTCCAAATCTTAGAAGCGACGTTTCCATCAACCGACTAATAAAGAGAAATTCAATTCGTTTCCTCTCTCAGAACGGGGCTCATTTTAGATCACGAAGTAATCCAGTAACTTGAGTCAAAGGAGATAACGATATTTTTTCCAAATCTTAGGAGCAACGTTCCCATCAACTGATCAATAAAGAGAACACAATTCGTTTTTCCTCTTTCAGAACGGAGTTCATTTTAGATCACGAAGTAATCCGGTAACTTGACTCAAGGGAGAAAACGTCATTTTTCTTAATCTTAGGAGCAACGAACCACCGAATGACGAGTAGAAGAGATACAGCTAATGCATTTTCTTTCCCAAAACAGAGCTTACTTTAGATTATGAAACAGTTTGGTCGAGGTTGCGGACAAATCAAGCCAAGCTGAAAGTGGATTTTGATTGGATAACGAAAATCCAAACATCTTTGAGCGTTCGGCGGCTGGTTTATCCGGATGAAACATTGGTAGAAGCGATTGGTCTTTTTCCTGAAAAGAAGTGGAGACTGGGCGGCAGTCGGGATCGGGTTTTTTAACGATTTAGGCAGTTTTACTGTAAGTGACGTTTTAAAAAAAGCGATAAATTTGGCTTGGGTGGGTGCGGGAATGCGGACATTTTTTTCGGATTGCCCAATGCGTGAGGGATCGCAGCGGCATCCTTTTGGGGCGCAGCGCAGCGGAGCCCCAAAAGATACAGCGAAGAGCCCGGCGGTTGCGATACCGCGGTCGCCAACGACGCAGCATGACGTGGCAACCGACACGCCAAAAAAAATCCCGCGAAAACGACGGGATTTTAAACTAACTCTGGATATTATTTCTTTTTCTTAGTGGCGGCTCTTTCCTTTTTGAGATCCGATTGCATCTTGGCGATCTCGACTCTAGCCTTTTCAATTTCAGCTTTGGTTTGCTCGAGTTCGGCTTTCATTTGCTCCATTTGTGAAAGTTGGTCTTCACGGGAATATTTTTTAGCTGCCAGGCGAGCCTCAGAGCGATGGAGGCGTGATTCGCTACGGTGGCGTCTGGCTTCGGCCATTGCCTGGCGAATTTCTTCTCGTGCCTCGCGCATGTCGACCTCCGAAAGGGCTTTTTCAGCTTCACCTAGACCGAATTCGGCCCAGTTGGAAACGTCATCTGACGAAAAAACCTTTTGGCCATTGATGAATATCGATCCGCCACCGTCTTCGTCTTTTGTCGTGCTGATTTCGACAGTGCCGGTTTCGATGTCGTCACCATCGCCTATTTGAATATCCGAAACCACGTTTCCGTTTACGACCACTTGTTGTTTTCCGTTTTTGATCGTCCTGACCAAAACGCGATTTTCCGAGCTGTCTCCGTCGAATTCAAATGGTTCCCCAACGGCTACGACGTGGTCTCCGTTAGCTGTGGAAATCGAGAAATGTTTTTCATCTCCGTTGCGGTTGAAACGCATATTGCGTGCCCAGCTCCCGTTTCCGGCATTCCCAAATCCGATGTTGTTGGCGGTCTTGAAAAACCGGATGGGTTCGATCGCTTTGTCGCCGCTGACCATAGTGCTGCCTTTTTTGCCGTTCTCGTCTTTGAATTCTGCTTTGATCGACACGATTTCTCCGGCCGAATTCCGCTTTACTTTAGAGAATTTTAGCTTGATGCCATGGGTTTTCTTAAGTGCTTCGGCATGTTGCTTGAGTTGTGCGTCGGTCGTGTTCTTGTCTACGACGACTTCCACGCCTTCTTGCGCCCCCTTGAAGAACAATGCGTCCGAGTGTTTCTCCTGGGCAATTACCTTGACCTGGAAATACACCATGAACGCCGCCAATGCGGGAACGATGAGCAAATATTTGTAGGAATTCCACTTGCTCGATTGATTTTTGTTAAGCATAACGATTCGTTTTTTGATTAATGATTGAAAGAAATGATTGGTAATCGACACGCAATTCGTATGCGTGGTTATTTTTAGGAGCGTGAATTGATAGGCCTTGATATCCGGGATTCGCTTGGCGGCCTCGCTGTCGGCGATGAATTCGAGGTTTTGGACGATGGCCTTTTTATAGAACCAAACCACAGGATTCCACCAGAAAAGAATGCAGATGATCCGCGAAAAAAGAACGTCGAGCGTATGTTTTTGCAGGCTGTGTACTTTTTCGTGCTCGAGTATGTTGATGAGTTCGTCGTGGCTGAACATTGTAGAATTGTATACGATGTAATTGAAGTACGAAAAAGGAGCGACGTTTTCCGGCACGTCGACAAACTTGTAGCCGGAGCGCAATTGGATCGCTTTCCCTTTGAGCAACTTCCTCAACGATATGAAATCGCGTATGAACTGTATCGCCAAAATCAGCGCAACGGACGCATAAACTACCAATAACACGTATGTCCAATTGACCTCTGACGCAGGTTCAGGCAATGCGGTGTAAGCCACTACGGGAGCATCCACCTCAGAAAGTGCCAGGGTTTGCATCGGTGCGGCCGGTTCATCAAAAACCACAGGAGGCGCTTCCACAAAAACAACTTTCTTAAAAGTTACCAAAGGCAAAACAATCGAAGTTGCCAAGCCGGCCAAAAGGTACCACCTGTTGCTTCTAAAAAACGTCTCGCGTTTAAGAAAAACGTGGTAAGCGCCAAGGAACATGGCCATCAAGGCCGCCGATTTTACCAGATACAAAGCCAGGGTTTCCATCACTTTCCGCGTTTTTCGATCGTTTCCAGGATTTCGCGCAATTCGTCCGCAGAGATTTTTTCTTCCTTGGCAAACATCGACACCATGTTTTTATACGAACTGTTGAAATAATTGTCTATTGCATTTTTCATGAAGCCTTTGCGATATTCTTCCTTCTTGATTTTCGGGAAATATTGGTGGGTGTTCCCATAAGCGGTGTGGGAAACATATCCCTTTTCCTCCAAATTCCGGATTATAGTCGAAAGCGTGTTATAGTGCGGATTCTCGTCTTTCATCTCTGCCATGACGTCTTTTACGAACGCTTTTTCGAGTTTCCAAAGCACGTGCATGATCTCTTCTTCTTTGTTGGTCAGTTTTTGCATTACGATATTGTCGATTAGTGAAGGTAGAAGTGTTTCCAACCTCAATCCAAACCTACAACTATAATTTTAGTTTGCAAACTATTTTTTTAGTTATTTAACGATAATTTAAGGATGTTGAACTTGAGACGATTGATCGGTTGCGATCAGTTTTCGTCCCGGACGAGCTTGATCACGTAAAGCGTCAGCAAACACGATAGAAGACTGAAGCCGCCCATGACGCACCAGTTGACGAAGTAACCGAAGCCGGAGATGAATGCCATCCCGATTTTGGAACTGAACATATGAGCCAGGCTGAACATCATCGTGAATAATCCCATGTAGACGCCCATCTTGTGTTTCGGTGCCCGGTTCTGGGCGAATCCGTTCGAAAACGGGAACGCGAAAATCTCTCCCAATGACAGAAACACAATGTTGATCACCAACACGCCAGACCAGCTCTCGAACATAAGGGCCGCGAACGACAACGCCATACAGACAGATCCGACAAATATCGGCCGTAGTTTGTCGATGTTCTTGCGTTCGCAATAGCCCACGACAGGCATCTCAAGAAAAAATACAAGCAAGCCGTTGAGGGTGAGCAACAGTCCCGTTTGCAGCTCGTTGAGTCCGTATCGTTCGCGATGGTAAAGCGGGATTGTGGTCAGAAGCTGGAAAAATACCATTGAGACCAGAAAGCTCACGAACAGGAAAATCAGGAACGGTTTGTCTTTCCATATCGGAAACGAAGCCGGTGCGATCGCGTGATTCGATTCGGAAAGAATTTTTTTGCGTTCCTTGACCAGGATCGTAAAAGCCAGGATGGAAATGATACAGGTCGTCCCATCGGCCCAAAAAAGCCCTTGGTACCCGATTTTGGTTATGATTAGGCCTCCCATGGCGGGTCCGGCGGCAAAGCCGAGATTTACCGCAAGTCGCACTAACGTGAACGCTCTTACGCGGTTTTCCGGTTTGGCGTAGGTTCCTATAGAAACGAACATTGCCGGCCGGAACATATCGGCTATGACCATGATGCCGAACATCGCAATGCACAGCGAGTGAAAGCTCTGGGCATATTGGATCGCAAAGAACAGGCATCCGCTCGTAAGCAGGCTGCCTACCATTACTTTGTAGAAGCCAATTTTATCGGCTAGTTTGCCGCCAAGCCACGATCCGATGGCAGAACCCAATCCGAACCAAACCATGACCCATCCTACCTGTTCATAACTGAATTTCAGGTCTTCGTACATGTATTTGCTAAGGAACGGCAACACCATCGTCCCCGCCCGGTTCACAAACGTGACAATCGCCAATATCCAGATCTCTCGGGAGAATCCGCGAAAGTTGTTGATATATCGAAGCAGTGCGGCTTGAATCATAGTGTTGGCTTGCGCGGTAAAGTTAAGCAAGATCGGGATGGAATATGGACGAAATTGTCGCTGCGCCCGCATCATTTTGCGTCATTCGCGAGGAAAATAGCGTTGGAACTTCGTCAATTTTTTACTTTTGCAAAAAAGCGATTATGAAATTCGTCCCGTTTTGCCTGCTGTTGATCGCCTTTAGCGGATTGGCCCAACCAAAATTCGACATTGCAGCGGCGTCCGACTATCAGAAACAGCTCAACAAGGAATACGCCGATCCAACGAAATCGCCTTTGCCCGAACAAGACTTGAAAACCTTCAGTGGCCTCGACTTTTACCCTGTAAACGAAAAATTTATCGTAGAGGCAAAATTCGTAAAGTCCCAAAAACAGAAGCCGTTTGGGATGAAGACCACGGGAGACCGCCGTCCGATGTATGTCAAGTATGGCGAATTGCACTTCGATCTCGACGGCAAAAGCCACCAACTCAATGTGTACCGCAACATCGAACTCGTCAAAAAAGAAGGTTACGAAGATCATTTGTTTTTGCCGTTTTCCGATGAGACGAGCGGCAAGGAAACCTACGTTGGCGGACGCTATATCGATATGAGGGTTCCGCTTTCGGACAAAATCGTCATTGATTTCAACCGGGCGTACAATCCGTATTGTGCTTACAATTACAAGTATTCGTGTCCAATCGTTCCGCTCGAGAATGACCTGAAAGCGGCTATTGAGGCAGGTGTCAAAAAATTTCATGACTGATGCGATACCTGAACCTTCACACCCATGTGCAAACCGGCAATCCCGATGTTCTCGAGCTCGTGAACCAGTATCCTGACGCGTTCGACGAATCTATAGCGTATTTTTCGATAGGCGTGCATCCGTGGCGTATAAATGAAAACCGCCTTCAATCTGACCTTGCGTTTCTCGAGTCTAAATTGTCGGACGGCAAATGTCTTGCGATAGGAGAGTGCGGATTGGACAAACGCATCGAGGTTCCCCTTGAGCTGCAGCTTGAAGTGTTCGAAGTCCAATTGCTGCTCGCCGAGAAATTCAGGAAGCCCGTTACCGTCCATTGTGTGGCGGCCTATCAGGAAGTGATCGAGACCAGGAAACGCATGGGAATTTCCGTACCGATGATCATCCATGGCTTTTCAAAAAACGAACAGGTTGCCAAATCGCTTGTCGACAACGGATTTTTTCTTTCGTTCGGAAAATGGCTGCTTCGCAATCCCGAACTTAAAACAGCGCTCGTCTCAGTCCCTGACGATCGATTTTTTCTAGAAACCGACACAGCCGAGGAGAGCATTGCGCAAGTGTATGAGTTGGCCGCGAACTACAAAAACGTGGAATTGGCGACACTCAAGGAAAATCTTTCTCGCAATTTCGAACAAGTGTTCAACATGGCCTTCCCGAAACAATCCGCAGGTTAATAACCCTTAGTGGAACACCAACAACTATCAACTATCAACTATCAACTATCAACAATCAACTACCAACTATCAACTACCAACTACCACTTATCAACTAAACTAACAAATGGCGAAATGGCAGGAAAGAGCTGAGTTGCTCTTCAAATCCGATGGATTGCAAAAACTTAAAAGTGCCAATGTACTTGTAGTCGGCCTGGGTGGCGTGGGCTCGTTCGCGGCGGAATTCATAGCGCGTGCCGGCGTCGGCAAAATGACGATTGTCGACGGCGACATAGTAGACATTACCAACATCAACAGGCAGTTACCGGCGCTACATTCTACGGTAGCCCGATCCAAAGTCGATTTGATGGGCGATCGCCTCATGGATATCAACCCTGAACTCGAACTTATCAGACTTAATGAATTTCTGTCACCCGAGCGCGCTTACGAACTCGTTTCCAAAGAATTCGATTACGTCGTGGATTGTATCGACAGCGTCACGCCCAAACTGAACCTGATGGTTTCGGCAAAGCGCCAGAAGGTCAAAATCATCAGTGCGATGGGAGCCGGCGGAAAGCTCAGGGCAGACAAAGTCAAGGTTGCGGACATTTCCCAAACCGAAAATTGCTATTTCGCCAAAGCGATCAAAAAAAGGCTCAAACGGGAAGCGAAAATCGATCGCGGCATTAAGGTCGTGTTCTCTTCCGAAATCCAGGATCCCGAAAGTTTGCGTGTAACAGACGGCAGCAATTTCAAGAAATCGTTTTACGGAACGAGCAGCTACATGCCGGGATTGTTCGGTTTGTATTGCGCGGAAACCGTGATACGCGGGTTATTGAAGCGGTAATGGCAATTAATAATTAATAATGAGGTGCGGGGCAGGGTCGCAAGGCTTGGTGCCGACAGCATAGCATACACAACATGGGCATCAAAACAGTCATTTTCGATATGGACGGCGTGATTGTCGACACCGAACCGGTTCACCATTACGCCTATCACGAACATTTCAAACAGCTCAATATTGACGTTTCGCCTGAGCTTTATGCGAGCTTTACCGGGAATTCGACTAAAAATGTGTACGAAAAACTCAAGGCCATTTTTGGGATAGACACCCAAACGCCTGATCTGATCCAGGTAAAGCGCGGTTTGTTCAACAATGCATTCGATACGAAAAAGGATCTGTATCTGCTTGAGGGTGTTGAAGACCTGATCAAAGAATTGCATTCGGCCGGCATACAGTTGATTCTGGCATCGTCTGCGGCGAAAGTGACCATCGACAGGGTTTTTACACGCTTTGGGCTGTATCCGTATTTTTCCCATATCGTGAGCGGAGAGGATTTCCCGAAGTCGAAGCCTGATCCTGCGATTTTTGTGGAAGCGTGGCGACTGTCCGGACATCAAAAATCGGCCTGCATCGTAATCGAGGACAGCACCAATGGAGTGAGGGCGGCAAAAGCAGCCGGATTGTTTTGCATAGGATATGTGAGCGAAAATTCCAAAGCCCAGGATTTGTCCCAAGCCGACATCATAATCGAACATTTTAACCAGGTCGACAGCGAGATGTTAAAGCGGATAGGGCACACGATGCCGTAGCATCTTCCGTTTACTGATTTTGAGGGGAATGCAGATAACGCTTCGCAATTTCGGGAACGGTGATGCAACCCGATCAGGATCATTCAACGATTCAAACCCTCTTTGTACACTTTTAAGCAACGTTCACGCGCTTCTTTGTGGTCCACTATGGGTTCAGGATAATCGAAACTTTCGTATTCCGGGATCCATTTTCTGACGTATTTCAGGTCTTTGTCAAATTTTTTCAATTGTTCCGACGGGTTGAAAATCCGAAAGTAAGGTGCCGCGTCTACGCCACTCCCGGCGGCCCATTGCCAGTTTCCGACGTTGCTCGACTGCTCGAAATCGAAAAGTTTACCGGCAAAATACGCTTCGCCCAAACGCCAGTCGAGCAGCAAATGCTTACAAAGGAAACTCGAAACCACCAGGCGCACGCGGTTGTGCATATAACCCGTTTGGTTGAGCTCGCGCATGCCGGCGTCGACCATCGGGTAACCGGTTTGGCCGTTGCACCACTTTTCGAAATCCGATTCGGAGTGCCGCCATTTGATGCGGTCGTACTCAGGTTTGAACGCTTTTGTGGTCGTGTGCGGGAAATGCCATAAGATTTGCATGAAGAATTCGCGCCAAATCAACTCTTTTAGAAACGTAATATTGTTTTCCGCGGCTGCTTTCGAAACGACTTTTCGGATGCTGAGCGCCCCGAACCTAAGATAAGGACTGATTCGGGAAGTGCCTTCAACAGCCGGAAAATTGCGATTGTCCTCGTACTCGCTGACGATTTTGGGCGTCAGTTGGAAATCGAAGATATGCAGTTTGGATTCCGTAAAACCGATGTCCGGGAGCGATAAAAACGGATAATCGTGGGAGGCGATTTGCGAAAGCTTTTTTTCGGAAGCGAAATGTACGAGATCGCTTTTTTTGAATTCCTCCAGCCATCGCTTGGAAAATGGTGTGTAGACGACATAGGGTTCGCCGTTGTCTTTCACGACTTCGGACTTTTCAAAAATTACCTGATCCTTGAACGTGGCGAATCTGACGTCGTTGTGCCGCAACAGTTCCGCAACCGATTCATCGCGTTTCCGTGCATAGGGTTCGTAATCGTGGTTCGTAAAGACGGTTTCAATCTCGTGCTTCGCTATCAGTTCGGCAAACACTTTTTTTGGATCGCCGTGGAATGTCGCCAGTTTCCGATCGTGTTTCCCTAGTTCGGATTGCATCTTTTCGAGCCGGTTATGAATAAACGTCAGCCGATGGTCGTCTTTTGGCAAATCGCCGAGGATGTTGGAATCGAAAATAAAGATAGGGAGCACGTCATGGCCAGCTTCAAGGGCGTTGAAAAAACCGCAGTTGTCGTCGAGCCTAAGATCGCGTCGGAACCAGAAAATATTCATGGGCATCAAATTTCTCCGAAAAGTTCGATCAATTTCTTGCGTCGGAATTCAAATATCTGCTCCAATTTCGGACGAACCAAAAAAGGATGCACAAGCCGGCCGAGAATTCCGAACGGGACTTTGTAGTGTATGACGTCGACCATCTCGCAACCCGAATCGGTCTGCTTCAGGAAATGCTTGTGATGCCAGAAAGCGTAAGGCCCGAAACGCTGTTCGTCCACGAAATAACTGCCGCTTTTGACATGGGTGATCTCGGTTACCCAATCCATTTTGATACCGAATAAAGGTGTTATCGTATAGTCGATGATTTGTCCGGGAAACATCTCGGAATCGTCTCCCGAAATGGTGGTAAAGCCCATCGCTTTTGGTGTCAGCAGCGCCAGGTTTTTGGGTGTTGCGATAAATTCCCATATTCGATCGGGATCGACAGGAAATTGCTGTATGGTTTTAAGTTGGTATAGCTTCATCAATTAAAGATAAGACTGTTTAATTCGCACGCCAAATCGTTAGACAGAATTGCGCTCTATATTAAAGAAATATTAACAAATTGCCCTTGTCATTTCCGTAATTTTGAGACCGTATCAAAACCAACAAGTAACATGAAAAAGATTATTATTGCTTTGGCTGTTTTCATTGCCAATTACACGATTGAGGCGCAGGTCAAGACTCCGGCTTCGAGCCCGCACGCTACGATTACCCAGGTGGTCGGCCTGACGGATGTGGAGGTCGATTATTCACGTCCAAGCCTAAAAGGACGCACCGTTTACGGCGACTTGGTTCCTTTCGGAAAAGTCTGGAGGACGGGAGCCAATAATTGTACGACGGTAAGCTTCAGTGAAGATATCGTAATCGACGGAAAGACGCTAAAAAAAGGCAAATATGCGCTTTACACGGTGCCAAGGGTCGATAAATGGGACGTTATTTTTTATAACGAGACAAGCAATTGGGGCACGCCTGAAACATGGGACGAGTCGAAAGTGGCGCTTAAGACTTCTTCCAAGCCTTTTCAGATGAACCGCAGCGTGGAATCGTTCACGATCGATATCAACAACCTCGATAATAATTCCGGAGTGCTTGAAATCATGTGGGAAAAAACATTGGTTCCCGTCAAATTCGAGGTTCCGACGGCAAAAACCGCTATGGCGAGCATCGACAAGACGCTCAACGGCCCAAGCTGGAACGATTATTTTTCGGCAGGAACATATCTGTACCAATCCAACGGCGACATGAACAAGGCGTTGCAGTATGTCAACAAAGCGATCGAACTCAACAAAGAAACGCAAAAGCCTTTCTGGGTAACACGCCAAAAATCGTTGATCCAAGCAAAGCTGGGCGACAAAAAAGGTGCCGTTGAAACAGCAAAGTCTTCATTGGCCGCTGCTCAGGCTGCAAAAAATCAGGATTACGTAAAGATGAACACTGAGAGTATTGCGGAGTGGAGTAAGGGTTGATTGGGAATTAGATAATTAGATAATTAGCGAATGAGTCAATTAGCGAATTAGCGAATTAGTCAATTAGATAATTAGTCAATTAGCGGCCCGAGGCGAAGCCGAACGGATGAAATAATTAGTCAATTAGATAATTAGTCGATTAGCGGCCCGAGGCGAAGCCGAAGGGATGAAATAATTAGTCAATTAGATAATTAGTCGATTAGATAATTAGTCAATTAGCGGCCCGAGGTGAAGCCGAACGGACGAAAAATACAGAAAATTGGTTAGAATAGAATCCGGGTCTTGGCGATCCGGATTTATTTTTACGGCCATTTTAAATTCGCGAATTGCGTCAACGAATGATTGTTTTTTAACGTTGACGTTTACATCTCCGAACGCGACTCTTTCTTGCGGAAGACCGTGGCCTCGAATAAAATCGACAACAAAACCGCCATCAAAGCCCCGATGAAATTCAGCCACAAATAGGCGACGGTCTGGGAAAAAAATACGCCGATTACCGCTAATTGGGTAATGCATGCCGCGTAAAATATTGCCTTGGCGCGGACGTATTTAATGTAGAATCCGACAAGGAAAATACCCAGCACCGTTCCGTAAAATATAGATCCGACGATGTTGACCAACTGGATCAGGTTTTCGGACAGCGCACTGAAACAGGCAAACAAAATGATGATCAATCCCCAAAGTACGGTAAAGAACTTGGTGGCGTTCAAGTAGTGTTTTTCAGACCGTATGCCTTTGACGTTGCGCTTATAGATGTCGATCGCTGTTGTTGACGCCAGCGCGCTGAGACCGGAAGCCGTACTCGACATAGCCGCCGAAAGAATCATCGCAAGCAATAATCCGACAAGGCCGTGAGGCAGATAATTCAGGATAAAATGAAGGAATACATAATCTTTGTCGTTAGGTTGCGCCTTCGGATCTGCCTTTTTGATAAGCTCCTTGGCCTGGTCGCGCAAATCGGTTTCCCGGCTCGAAAGCGAAACGAGCTGTCGCCTTAAAATAGGGTTGTCGTAGCCTTGGTTCAGGTGCTCGATGTAAATCAGGTTGATCTCCTTTTTCTCGTTGTTGACCGTGGCCAATTTACTTTCAAGATCTCGGTATTCCTTTTTATACTGTGATTTTTCGATGACCGTTTTGCTGTTCGGATTAAAGTTCAGCGGACCGGGATTGAACTGGAAGAAAACGAAGACCATTACGCCCGTAAACAAAATAAAAAACTGCATCGGCACTTTCAGGAAGCCGTTCATGATAAGACCCATCTGGCTTTCGCGTATCGATTTTCCCGAAAGGTACCGACCTACCTGGCTTTGATCGGTCCCGAAATAGGCGAGGGCCAGGAAGAATCCGCCGGCGATTCCGCTCCAAAGCGTATAGCGTTCCTCGGGATCGAAACTCAGGTTGACGATGCTCATCTTATCATTGGCCCCGGCGATATGCATGGCGTTTGCGATCGACATGTCGTTCGGAAGATAATATACGATAAGGAAAAACGCGATGAACATGCCCAGCATGATGATGAACATTTGCTGTTTTTGGGTCACGTTCACGGCCTTTGTCCCTCCCGAAAACGTGTAGATAATTACAAGGATTCCGATGATGATGTTGAGTAGCGTAAGGTTCCAGCCGAGCAAGGAGGAAACGATGATTGCCGGTGCGTAAATCGTAAAGCCGGTTCCTAGCCCGCGCTGTATGAGGAAAATGATGGCGGCCAGTGAACGCGTCTTGACATCGAAACGCTGTTCGAGATACTCGTAAGCCGTGAAAACCCTGAGCCTTTGGAAGATTGGAATGAAGGTAATGCTGATGACGACCATTGCGATC
Organism: Flavobacterium selenitireducens; assembly: GCF_014748335.1. GTDB lineage: Bacteria > Bacteroidota > Bacteroidia > Flavobacteriales > Flavobacteriaceae > Flavobacterium > Flavobacterium selenitireducens. Next base: position 265,166 of record NZ_JAAVIY010000001.1, on the reverse strand, counting down.
GGCAGACCGAAATAATTCTGTACGAAACCCATTCCGTCGGCATAAGCCTGTCCGGGCGTGGAAAGAAACGTGATCGCGCTTGCCTGTGTCGCCATTACCGACAGGCCGACCGTCCACCAGGGCGTCTCATTTCCGCCAAGGATATATTCCTCAACATTTTTACTGCCTCTCGTCTTATAAACGCCATAAACCACGATGAACAGCAGCGTAACCGAGAGAATGATCCAGTCTATTTTGTGCATCTAGGAGAAGATTTGCATTAGAAAATAGAAGATCACGATGTAAGCGGCGTTGGCCAGCAATACCCAGGAATAGCTTTTTTTCCAGCCGTTGACGTTTTTTTCTCTCATAATTGCTCGGAATTTCCTATCGATATCATATTGGCGATCAGCCTGAATGCGCCCGGTACGCCTTCCGGAAGTTCGCGGAAAAAGCTTAATCCGGTGTAAATGTAGTGTCCGTTCCCATACTTCGCGACTAAAATCGCTCCGTTTTTTGGTGTTTCTCCTTTGTCGTTCGCGGAAATGACAGGTGTGAATGCTTTGTCCCATTCGTTAGGATAATACAGTCCTCTTTCCTGTTTCCAGCCGTCGAAGTCGGTGCTTGTGATTTTATTCGGATAGTTAAGGATCGGATTTTTGGGATCGAGAAAGCGTACTTCGGCATCTTCTTCGGTAACGCGGTCGCGCGAGAGCCTGAGTTTGAACGGAGACATTTCCTTCGAGGTCAAATCGTCGAGCGTGTTGTATTGCACGATCATCGTCTTGCCGGACTTTACGAAATCAAGCAAAGCCGACTGCTTGAATTCCAGTTCCTTGACGACGTTATAAGCGCGGATTCCGGTCATCACGACATCGAAATCCTTGAGCCGCTCTCCGTTAATTTCCAAAGGAGAAAGCAATACGACATCGTAACCCATCTGTCGCAAACTATTAGGAACTTCGTCCCCGGCTCCCATCACGTAGGCAATTTTCTCTTTCCCTGTCCTGATATCCAGCCGAATGAACTTGGCTTCGGATGCTTTGATGACCTGTTGTTTTGAAATGTGCGGATAGGAAATCGCGACGCGTTCCTTGTCCAGTTTTTGTCCGTTTACCGTAGCTACGCTTTTGACGCTGATTTCGGATGCCTCTCTCGATGGGGAAACTTCAAACGTCAAGATTGTCGATTCCCCTTTTCTGGCAAGTTCAAACTCGGCGGACGCGGGACTGACTTTCCAATCTTTCGGCAATTCCAACGCAACGTCTCCTTTTACGGCATTCTTACCAGAAGTCACTTTGACGCTTATTTTCTTAGGTTTACCGTCGCTGAAAATCGCGACTTTGTCCAAAATGGACGTCGTGACCGCGGGCACAATGTCGAAAGGTTCGTACACTTCGCCTTTTACATCGTCGTTGTATTTGTAAACCACGGTGCGCTCGAACGGAATGCTCACGGTTCCAATTCCGATGTTGAAGGTCACTTTTACCTGTCTGGAAATATCAGGATTGCCGATCAATTGGGCATCGCTGACCTTGTACATACCCAAACTTCCTTTCTCGCTAAGCCAATATGGCTCGGTAAACCGAAGTGTTTCCGGAAGGTCCAGTGAAAGGTCGAAGTTGTTGCTATTGTTTGGCTTAAGATCGGTTACCTGAAGTGTCGTCATCGATGGCGGATACGTGGTGATGCTGTTGAGCGTCATCGGGATTTCACTGCGGTTTATGGCTTCGGCCTTAATTTTTACCGATGATCCCGGCGTGGCTTCGACGTCGGAGGAAACCGCCTCGAGATACAATCCGGCGCAAGCGGCGATCACTTCTTTTACCTCTTCCGATTTCAATTTTTTCCAATGATCATCGGTAAGTTTTTGCATCAGCTCGTATGCTTTCAACAAATCGGGAATGCTGACGGACGGGTTGCGAAAATCAAATTCCTTTTCGACTTTCGCCAAAATTTCCCCGATTGCTTTGCCGCCTTTGACACGGTTCCAGGAGGTATCGATGCCCTCGAAAAGATTTGCTTTGTCTTTCGGGCGGTCGCCTTTGAGAAACTCCAGGTATTCGGCATCCTCACCGCGAACACCCGTATTTCCAAAACCCTGCGATTTGTGGCTGCTGCGGCTCAACGCGGCGATTTCCTGATTGGACTTTCCGACGGACTCGTAATAAACGCCCGTTGCGAGCTCGACCAGATTGGTTTTGTCCGCCTTGTCGAATTTCTCCTTGCTGCCGTAAAACCACCAGGATGTGTTCATGTAAATTCTTTTCGGCTGCCAGGTTTGCGACAGTTTCAGATGGGCTGGGTACGATTTCGGGTTGGCAGCCAAGTCAAAAGCCTCCAAGCTCAACATGGCCGATGCCGTGTGGTGACCGTGAGTGCTTCCCGGCGTGCGGTGATCGAAACGGTTCACGATAACGTCGGGACGGAATTTCCGGATCATGTAAACCACATCGGACAACACTTCGTCTTTGTCCCAGATTTTGAGCGTTTCTTCTGGTGTTTTTGAATATCCGAAATCATTCGCCCGTGAGAAAAATTGCTCGCCTCCGTCAATTTTGCGCGCTTCTATGAGTTCTTGTGTGCGGATGACGCCAAGCAATTCGCGCAACTCCGGCCCGATCAGGTTTTGGCCGCCATCTCCTCTTGTGAGAGAAAGGTAGGCTGTGCGTGCTTTCTGCTCATTGGCGAACCAGGAAATCAGGCGGGTATTTTCATCGTCCGGGTGGGCGGCGATGTAAAGTACGGATCCCAGGAAATTCAGTTTTTGTATACGAGCATGGATTTCGACCGCATCGGGTTTTTTGGGCTGGGCAATCACAGACTGCCATCCGAAAAACAAAAGGAGAGCAAAAGAAGATAATCGTTTGGACATTGTGGGAATGTGTAGTTGTTGGGATGGATTCCAAAAGTACTAAATAACAGCAAACAAAAAAAGACGCCTGTTGGCGTCTCAGCGTTAATTAATCGTCGCCCCAGTCCCGGTCGCGATGCTTATTGTGCTTGTGGTGTTTCTTGTGGTGCTTGTGATGGCCGTGCCCGCGATGTTCTTTTACATATACGGTGCGCACCGGCTGATGATAGCGCGGTCCTGCATATCGCACGCGGTGGGTGTTGTAGTAAGCATAAGGTGCGTGACCGCGGTAATCGGTCAGGCAAACGGTGCGTCCGTGGTGGAGGTCATAACCGTGGTAAGCCGCCGGGAGCGATCGCGAACGAATCCATGAACCTCCGTGAAGGTAGATAAACTGGGCCGCGGGACGGTCGTAATAAACTTGTATGTCGGGAAGATAATAAAACCTGGCGGCTGGAACCGGAGCGGCGATCCACGCAGGTGCGGGAGCATTTATGTTTACGCTTACCGAAACTTGTGCAGTAGTGATTGCAGTAAGGGAAAGCAACATGGCGAGGGTGAAAAATTTGAGGGTTTTCATAACGTAACGTTTTAGGTTAATGTCATGAAGCGCGTTTCAATGACCGTGCCAAACGGTTTTGCTTTTTTGCAGCAATTTTTTTGATATTGACGGCCAATTAGTTAGGGCAGGTTTTAGCTAGGATTAAAATTGGAAGTCCAAATTAAAGCGATATCAGATAAGGTGCCGCCTTGTCCAAGTTCGCTTGTGCGATGCTTAGTGAGCAAGATCAGTCGAGTGAGGCGGTACTGTTCGTTTTAAGTTTTCGCAGCGAATTGTACGGATATTTTTTGCGGTGGTCATCCAAAAACTGTGTGATGTTGTCCTCGTCGTAATCGTTGATGGCGATGTTAGCCTTGTTGAACAATCCGTAACCGCGATATCCGCTGGGAATTTGAGATTCGGATTTCCATTGCCCTTTATCGCGAAAAATATACTTCTCTGTTTCCCGGTCAAAGTACGCTTCCAGATTCGGATAATAATAATAACGAATATGACAGTTCGTCGACGGGTCTAAAATAAGATTTTTGTTTGAATGGGTTTCTTGCGCTGTGGACAACACTGTGTTTGAGATCATTGCGCAATAGAAGATTTTTTGTATTGCATTCATCATCCTGCCGTTTGATTGGTTAACGATTCAAAACTAACAAAAATATCGATAAAGTGCTCAAAAAATACGTTTAAGTGCAATATTTGAGGTTTTCGTAGGAGATTTTCTTACAATAAAACACAAAAAAAGACAGAACGTTGTTCTGCCTTGATGGTAAATCTTTGTTTTTGGGTTTATTGCATTGCAACCGCGTCAGGCGATTTGTCTTCGTCATTTTTGGGTTGTCGTTTAGCCGAATAGTTGGCCGGAAATTTCTTCATGTGTTCTTTTACGAGCACATACGGTTCGTCTCCGCTATAATCAGATAAGGCCACACGCTTGTTGTTCGCTATCGAATAGCCTCTTAGGGCGGTAGGTAACTTTGAACTTTCAATCCAATCCTCTCCATTTCTGGAATACAAGTATGTCGAGGTCTGACGGTCGAAATACGCCTGGAGGTTAGGATAGTAGAAGTAGCGCACGTTCAATGCGTCGTCTGCGGTAATGATACCTTCTAATTCTTTTGCGATATCGGCGTTGGTGCTGTACTGGCTTTGGGCGTTCGATAGGTTAGCGGTGAAGATCAGCAAAGCGATTGAGAGGAATTTTATCGTTTTCATGGCATTTCTTTTTTCTGAGTTTCTACATTACAAAGTAACGCCCGTCTACTGTCTTTCTTTTTACAGCTTTTCATCCCATATTTTGCAGAGTTATCAGGGTTTTGGATGCAGTTTATATTTTAATGTTTGAAGTTTATGCAATGATAAGGTTTGCAGGTTCAGGTGACTCGAAACGCTTTTTTTGGATTGTTTTATCAGTTTACGTCTGATAATAAAAAAAGCCCTTGACGGGCTAATTGATTTAGTGTAGATGTTGGTCAGGCCGCATCTTTGGTTTGTTTGATAAGACCAATTCCGGAAACGAAAAAGATCAACCCTAAAATGCCGTAAATGGCGAGTGCTTTAATGTCTGCCATCTTTCCGCCTGTGTTCATGAACACGTAAGCCGCGTAAATAAGTCCGATAATGCCCAAGATGGTCAGTATGCATCCAAAAATTCTCTTTAAGTTCATCGCGATATGGTTTTTATCAGGTAAAATTCGCGAATCGGCCTGACACTCATCTTACAGTTTGACTCGAAGGATTTATAGGATTCTCCTGTTCATAAAGTACAGTTCTTGGTTTTGCAAGTTCGAAATCCATCAGGCCGAAATCCTCGGTACTGAATGAATTTGTCTTGAAAGCCCCGCTGTCGGTGTCAGGCATCGTCGGATAATACGAAAACGAGATCTGGAACGAACTGAAAACGAGATAATCGTTCGTAATGATAAATCCCGCCCCGACCTGTGAATAAGCCTTGCTTTTCTTAAACCCGTTCGGTCCATCGCCTAACATGCCGATGCTGTAAGTCAGGTAAGGATTGAAGCGAAAGCCCCAAACATCCCAAGGAGCGTAAGACTGTGTCTGGGAAGTCACAAGCCATTTCTTGGTACCAAACAAACTGCGGCTCTCCAGGCCCTGTATGCCTCGGCTTCCTTTTAGCGTAAGCCGGTCTCCCCACGATGGTTCGCGGTCGTTTCCGATGATGAGGCTGCCTTTGACGAACTGTCGGAATTTCCATTTGCCCGTCTCGTATAGCGGCGTAAAATAGTTGGCTTGGGCCGAAAGTACACTTTGTTCGGAAACACCCGACCGCAGATACGTGCCGTACTCGAGGTTTCCCGAAAGATAGCCCCAGGCGTGGTATTCGCCCGAGGTGACCCTTGCCCCGAGATACGTGCGCCACCTGTTGTGTTTGCGCTGCATGCCACCCGTAATGCCAAATGCCTCCCCAACAGGGACATCTTCGATTATACCGTAGTTGAACAGGTATTGATCCTGGACGAACTGTCTCGAACTGATGCCCAATCCCAATAAATAGTTGCGCTCGGTCGCAAAGAAGTTGATCGAATCATATTCGGCGGTGGGCGACTCGGTAAACCTGAGTTTATAGTAACGGGCCGTGGTGATGAGACGTGTCGTTTTTTCATCCTCCGAACTTCCGTCGAAAAGCCGGATGGAATGCCCGGCCCAAATATCGGTGGCATTCGTCTTCAGATGTTGCCAACTCAGCTCATTGTTCGCATTCGGAAGCGAATCGCCCCTAAAACGCGTATCGAAATAAACGCCACCGGCCCATCGCGCAAAAGGGGAGAAGAACGGTCGTTCGATATTGATGCCTTTGAGATAATTCTGGCGTAAGTCAAGTTGATAGGCCAACACCGTTCGGACATACGTATTCATCACGTTCGGAATCGTATATTTTGCACTATAGGCATCGTCCCCATCGCGCAGGTCCTTTTGATAGCGTTGCTCGACCTGGTGGCCAAGCCCGAGAAAATTGCGTTCGGTCAATTTATAATCGGTTCGGGAAGTCGAGGCCGAGAAGTCCGGGATAAGCGACCAAGAGTCGAGTTCGCGTATTTCTATGTCGACGGAATCCGGGTGCGTCGTGGCTTTCGGCGTAATCTGGACGCGTCTCACATAGCGTTGCGTCCTGATCAAACGCTCCGATTCCTTGATCAAAAGCGAATCCAGCGGCTTGTTGCGTCTAATGAGGATCAGGTTGAGTATTGTAAGCCGTTTGGTCTTCAGGTGCAGGCGGTTTCCAAAGTGTGCGAGCGATTTGGACGGTTTTCGCGTCGTATCGGTTTCCGAATATCCGAAAGGATCGAGCGTAATGATGTCGATCTTTCGGACGATCTTGCCCTGATAATCCTTGAACCGACGCGCCTGTGCCCGTTTTCGTGCCTTTAATTTGTTCGGCGTGAGCGGCTCGAATATGAGCCCGTGGACGAAAGAAGTCCATTTCCGTTTCTTGGAGTATTTTTCAATTTTGCGGTAAACCGCCGCCGAATCCTGTTTTGCCTGCTGTTCAGTAGTCTGCGAAAAAGCGCCCGAGCCTATCAGTAAGGCGAACACCAAAAGACAAAACTTTTTCACTGAGGGCATTTTCGATTTGTGTTTCTGAAACTAAAAAATCCGAAGAAACAAATAAGATTCGGATTTTCACAACGGAACAATCCCAATATTATTTGCCAATTCGGAAATCCTTGACGAACAGGCCGCCTTTAGTTGCCGATCTTCATTTTTTTGAGTAAACCAGAAAGTAGAGAGGCTCCCTTTTCCTGGATGGCATCGCTTCGTTTGAACGCGAGGCTGGTAACACCTGTTTGCGCCAAAGTTCCTACGACTTTGCGGACCGTACTCGGTTTTTCACCAACGACAAGTTTTCTGGTAACGAATCCGGAAGCGAGTCCCAACAACCCTTTGACGACGCCGGTTCTTACGTCCGGAGCGGCGAACAAATCCTTGACGCCATCTTTGATCAACGTCATGGGATTGAGATTTTGTTTGGTCAGCGTCCACTGGTCACGCAATGCCTGGCCGTCGTCTGACTTTTGTTTTTCAAGCTCCAATATGGCTTGCTGTAAATCGTGATCGTTTCTAATTGGCTGCATGGTCTTTTTCCTTAAATATCTGGTTGACGATATAATTGTTGAACAACACCTCGAGCAGTCGTTTGCGCAAAACAACGCAAAGTATGGCCAGAACGGCGTAGAATCCGGCGACGGCAAAGAAGCCGTAATACATTTTGCCAAGTAACTCTCCAAGCCAAAGCGAGGCGCCAATCGAAAGTATGATCATAAGAAAAGTAAGGATGATCAGGATCACGACACCCGCCGCCACAGACGAGAACACATCGGTTACTTTGTCAATGGCTTTTAGGCGGTAGAGCTGGACATTGGTCTTTGCGAACGTCTCGGCCCGGTCCATGAGATCTTTGAGCATCGATACTTTTTCTTTCATTTTTGGTGTTTTAGGTTAATCGGTGTTACACAGTTGTGGTTACGTTGTCGGCAATCGCACGACCTTCCTCATAAAGGTTTTCACCCTTGCGTTCCATTCCGTCAAGTTTCGATGTGATCGAATCAATGGCGCCATTGTACTTGTTTTTAAGATCGCTGGCGTAGTCATTTCCCTTTTCCGCGATTTTCTTACGGATGTTGGCACCTTTGTCCGGAGCGAATAAGACACCGAGTGCGGCACCGATTGCCAAACCTGCGGCAGCTCCTAAAATTACTTTTCCTGTACTCATGATGTTTGGATTTTAATTGTTGTAATCATTTCTACAAAGTTGCATTTTCACCCGTCGGAATACGTTACAGGAATATTTGGTACTGTTATAAAATTCTCACAAACGTTGTCAACTGAGAGAAATCCGATTGGCATCAACTGACTATTTTTTTGCCTTTTTTTCGGCTTCTTTCTTCTTTTTCTCTGCCTCTTCCTTGCGTTTTTCCTCGGCTTCTTTGGCCTTTTCCTGAGCCTCCTCACGCGCCTTGGCTTCTTTTTCCGCCTTTTCTTTCTTCGCCTTCTCCTGTTTCTTGAAATAGCCTCTCAACAGGAAATTATGCTTGGCGGCCTCCATGTTTTGATCGAGTTTCTTCGTACTGGTCTTGAGGTTCACGATCGTGCGGTCGATGTTGTCGGCCATCGTGGTATCCCGTATGAGTCGACCCAGCGTGCCCTGTCCTTTATTGATATTCTCGAGCATTTCGCTGATCTGGCCGGTTGCGACCGCGGCATTGTCTGCCGTTACCGACAGGCTCTCGATGATGGCATCGGTTTCGGTCGGTTCCGAAGAAGCGATTACCTGGCCTTCCTTAATTTCCGGAGACGATACCGATCCGCTCGAAAGCACCACGACGCGATCGCCGATTATGCCTTCTGAACCTATCCCGGCCTGGGAATCTTTCTTGATGAACTTCTGTACGTCCTTCTTGATAAGCATGTCCACGCGAACCGTTGTATCGTTGACGATCCGGATATTGTCAACGGTTCCCACATTGATACCCGAAAAACGCACGGTGTTGCCAACCTGCAAACCGCTTACGTTGTTGAAGTGGGTGGTAAGCTGGAATACGGGATCGAACAGGTTTTTTTGCTTTCCGATAAAGAAAATGGCCAGGAAGAACAACAGTATTCCTACTGAAATAAAGAGTCCTAACCGTACTTTGAAATTATTGCTTTTCTCGTTCATGATTGTAGTTTTTTCTTTTGAAGTTGGCTTGGGCTATAAAAAAAGGAGGCGACGAATTCGTCTTCGTCTTCCTGGAATTGCTCGAGTGTGCCGTCTTTGTACACTTTCCCGTCCTTAAGCAACACAATGCGGTCGGCGACGGTTTTGGCGCATTCGATGTCGTGCGTAATGATGATCGAGGACGTTTTCAACTTGCGTTGCAATTCGAGTATGAGCTGGCTGATCTCGTCGGATGTAATGGGATCCAGGCCGGTCGTCGGCTCGTCATACAAAATGATCTGCGGATCGACGATTATCGTCCGCGCCAATCCGATCCGCTTGCGCATACCGCCTGAAAGCTCGGACGGCATTTTGTCGATGGCATCAGGAAGGCTCACGTTTTCGAGCGCCTGTCTGACCTTTTCGTCTATTTCGTCTTCCGACAGTTCTTTTTTGACGCGCCTCAACGGAAACTCAAGATTCTCGCGAACGGTCATCGAATCGTAAAGCGCCCCGCTCTGGAACAAGAATCCGATGTCCTTTCGGCTCTCGTCGAGTTCGGTTTTTTTCATTGTCGTGATTTCCTCTCCGAAGACTTTCACGCTGCCCGAGTCAGGTCGTAGCAATCCGACGATGCATTTTATCGTTACGGACTTTCCCGTGCCCGACTTTCCGAGCACGACCAGGTTTTCCTGCTTGTTCAAATCGAGGTCGAGGCCTTTCAAAATTTCGGTTCCGCCAAAACTGATGTGCATGTCGCGTATCTCCACGACTTTTTCCTGATGTTTCTCTTTCGCGCTCATCGTATCAAATCGGTTACCTGTACGGCCACAAGGTCGACAAGGATTACTAAAAAAGAGGCGGTCACTACCGCTGAGTTCGCCGCGATTCCCACGCTTTCTGTTCCGCGCCCGGCATTGAAGCCTTTATAGCATCCGACAAGTCCTATGACCATTCCGAAAAAGAACGATTTGATGACTGCCGGGATAAAGTCCATAAAACTTGTCGAGGCGAACGCCTGGTTGATGAAAAGCGTGAAACTGACCGAACCTTTGATATTGGCTCCTGCCCAGCTGCCCAGGATCCCGAGTGCATCGGCATACAAAGCCAACAATGGAATCATGAAGGTCGCAGCAAGGACGCGAGGAACGATCAGGTATTTGATCGGATTGGTAGAAGAGACTTCCATGGCGTCGATTTGTTCGGTAACGCGCATCGAACCCAATTCTGCTCCCATGCTCGAGCCGATTTTACCGGCACAGATCAACGCAGTGATGACAGGGCCCATTTCGCGTATGAGCGAAACCGCGACCATACCCGGCAGCATCGATTCTGCCCCAAAATCCACGAGTACCGGGCGCGACTGTATCGTAAGGACCAAACCGATGATAAGCCCGGTGACCGAAATCAATGTAAAGGATTTGTTGCCGATCTGGAAACATTGCTTCATCAGTTCCCGGAATTCAAAGCCGCGGGAAAATGTGTTTCGGAAAAAGCGGACGAGGAACAGCGACACGTCGGCTACGTTCACAAGAAACTTCCGCACGGAGGCGCCTTGTTCCATCGTGCTGTCGTGCATCTTGATCGAGCGTTTTTTCGCGTAGCTGCTGAAACTTTTGACGGCTTTCATAAATTAGTGGTGGTTTCGGTAAAAATCGGTTTTGCCTTTTTCGGGTCGGTTTCCATCGTCAATGTCGTTTCATTGTTGTCATGGCTGAATCGCGGCAGCCGCAGCCTGTGCCAACTATACGACTTGGGCAAATCGTCCCCGAACAGGTAGCCCCACGGTTCCAATGGTTTCAATCGGTCGAAGACGACTTTGAGGATCGCGATCAGCGGGATGGCCAGGAACATGCCTGAGATTCCGCCAAGTGCGCCTCCGATGATGATTCCGACGATGGAAATGAACGCATTTATCTCTACCTTGGAACTTACGATGAGCGGCACGAGCAAGTTGTTGTCTATCAGTTGTACTACGACATTTACGGTAATGACGCCAATCACGAGCGAAAAATCTGTGTTGGTAGTGATTGAGGCCACCACGGCAAGCACGCCGGCGATCGTGATCCCGATATACGGAATCAGGTTCAGCAAGCCGGTAAGGATACCCAAAAGGATGGCGTACTCAAGCCCGATGATCATGTAACCGGCTCCCGTGAGAACCGAAACGAGTACCATTTCGATCATCAGTCCGACGATGTAACTTTGCACCGAACCTTTTATCCGGACGAGAATGTCTTCGAGGACATCGCGCTTGTCGTTAGGGACCAACTTGGCCAAAAATCTCAGGAAATGGGTGCGATACAATAGAAATAGAAAGGTATAAACCGGAATCAGGATCAGGTTCAGGACGATGTCGCTGAACGACATCAGCGTGCTTCCCACAATGGATTTCCCGGTTTCCATGGAATCCTTCGTCGCGTCGTCTATCATTTTTTGCTGTTCGCCTTTGCTAAGGTTGAACGTATCGTGCAAATAGTTCTGGAGATTGGCAAGGTGAATCGTGCAATTGCGCTTGATCTTGTCCCAGTCGTTGACGATGTCGGCGATCTGGTACGACAACATAATAAAAATTCCGAGGATCAAAAGTGCCATCAATATGACTGCGGTAATGGAGGCGATTACGTGCGGAAATTTTAGCTTTGAATTGAGAAATCGCGATACAGGTCGCAACAAAATCGCGAACAGCATTGCGAGCAGCACCGGCATGATGATGTCCTGGGCGACGTAGGTAATGCCCAACAGCAGCGATAGGCTCAGCAGCGTGTAGGCGAGTTTGGCGTTAAATGGAAGTTGCGTAATGTTTGCCATGATATTTTTGGGTATTTGCAATGGTTTGCACAAATACGCAGATTTTACATGGCTAAATTGGAGAATTTAACAAGTGTATCCGTTATAATTTCCGGCACAAAGCTTACAGGATTTTCACAAGAGTTTAAGTTTTGTTTGAGACGAGCTGCCAATCAATCAACTGGTAACGAGGAAATAGAGATTGTTTTTTGGCGTCAATCAGTAAATTCCTGTGGCGCCCTCCAATTGCGGACGATACTGATTCCCTTCTGCAACAGCAGATTATTGGGATAGGTGATAAGTTCGCCTTCGCTGGTTTTTAGCAAAGTGTGAAACGTGCGGATGTCTTCGATTTCGGCTTCGATCGGAAAATCCTTATCGTGTATCCTGATGATATCCCCAATCTTGAACGGGAAACTGAACAACAATATGATTCCCGAAGTGATATTGCTCAGAATCGACCACTGCGCAAACAACGCCACACCAATGACGGTGATCACTGCTGACAGCGTCGTGATGATATAGTCCGTTTCGACGCCCCAGATCACAATGATCGCAATTAGGGAAATGACCGTCAACAACACGCTGATGTATTTGATTACGAGATTGGCGCGATGGTCGAGCACTTCGCTGATGATCGAATACTTGCGCACGGCCTTTGTACTGAAAAAGCGCACGAACATGACGGTCACCAACAGGATTATCGTACTGGTAATCTGTCGCGCGTATTGGTCGATAAATCCGAAATAGTCCATATCAATCGGCGAAACTGCTTAAGTGTTTGTAAAATTTCTCCGTCGGCAACCCGACGACATTCGTGTACGAACCTTCTATTTTTGAAATTACCGTCAGCCCGAGCCAATCCTGTATGCCGTAAGCGCCCGCCTTGTCGAAAGGTTTACAGGTTTCGAGATAATAATGGATGGCCTCGTCGCTCATAGGAGAAAATGTCACTTTGGTCACGTCGTGGAAAACTGTCGTCGCATCGATGGTTTTCAGGCAAACCGATGTGAACACCTCGTGCGTACTGCCGGACATCTTGCGCAACATTTTGACCGCATCGTCGTAATCTTTCGGCTTTCCGAGTGCGTGGCCGTCGTGCCAGACGATGGTGTCGCTCGTGACCAGGATTTCATTTTCGGAAAGTTCGCCCTCGAACGCCGTCGATTTGAGCACGGCGAGATAATCCGTAATCTCATGGGCTTTGAGCCAGGGCGGGTAGACTTCCTCGATTTCATTTATACGAATTTCGAAATCAAGGTTGAGATCGCGCAGGAATTGCTGTCGCCGAGGCGATCCTGAAGCGAGGACTATCTTTTTGTCGCGGAATTTAAGCATTGTATTTCATGTTGAAGGTAAGCACGGCAATGGAAAGAATGCCAAGGAAAAGTACAATTTTAAGCAACAGGCTCAGCGAGGAGAACTCTTTTTGCTTCTTTGCGGACCAGATCCGTATCGAAAAAAACACAAGCGGGCTGATCAGGAACACTAGTGCATACAACGTCGTGTAAGTCAATTGGAAGAGGTACTGATAAACGTACCACGAGAGCGTGACGAAAGCCATGACGCCCAGGACCGATGCGATTTTCGTCGTTCTGCCGATGCCCAAGGCGATGGGCAACGTGTTCATTCCCTGGTTGTAATCGCCATTCACATCCTCGAGATCCTTGACGATTTCGCGTATCAGGTTGACCAGGCAGGTAAAGATCGCATAATCGAGCAGGACGCCCATTATCGTAGCGACCATGCTTTTGTCATTGTAAAAAAGGGTAGGAACAAGGTCAAAAATCCCAACGACGAGAACACTGATTCCAGTGAGTAACGCGATCACGACATTTCCGACGAGAAGCATGCGTTTGAGGCTGTTCGCATATAAATACAACGTCATGGCCACCAGGATAAACACCATCGAAAAGTTCCAGCGTTCGATTTCGTACGAAAGGTAAAATCCCAATGCCACACCGGTAATGGTAAGCCCGAAGTAAAGATTGTACGCGCGCTCTTCCGAAATCCCGTTGCCCACGACCACGTCTCCGGGTTTGTTTTCAAGATCAGTCGCGATGTCGAGCACATTGTTGATCACGTAACCGCCGGCCGCTATCAATACGGTGGCGACTGCGAGTAAAACGGCCTGGAAGTCGGACATTGCCAATCCTATGCCTTGTTGTTTGAGAAAACCAAAATGGACGATGAGTTGCATCAGCGCAATCATCAAAAGGTTTTTGTATCGAATTAGTTTGAGGTAGTTCATTTTTAAGTGCAGAAGTGCTAAGTTTTACGTTCGGAAGTTTATTCGCCCAGTCCTAAATCCGACATCCATTTTCCCTGGACCCGCATGACCTGCTCGATTACGTCGCGAACCGCACCACGGCCGCCGTTTCGGTGGGATACATACTTGGATATCGATTTTATTTCAGGAGCCGCATCGACCGGGCAGGTAGGCAAGCCGACGCGCTGCATTACGTAATAATCTGGGATGTCGTCTCCCATATACAAGACCTCGTCGGCCAAGATCCCGTAAAGTTCGATGTAATCCGTGAACGTTTCCACCTTGTCGTGGGCGCCCAAATGAATGTCCGTCAGGCCGAGATCGCGCAAACGCATCCTGACGCCTTCATTCGTTCCCCGGGAAATCACGCAAACGCGGTAACCGGAGTCGATAGCGGCCTTCATGGCATATCCGTCGCGTATGTTCATCACGCGCAGCATTTCCCCACTCGCGGTAATATGTACGGAACCCTCGGTCAGCACGCCATCTACGTCGAAAATGAACGTCGTGATGCCGTTCATGAGTTCTTTATAGCTTTTTTCGCTCATTTTGTATTGAAGAAGTAATGATTTGGTAAAGATTTTTTTGGTGGATATCGGAAAGCAATTCCAGATGGGCGTCAATCGTATTTTGGTCGTCACGTATCGCAGGCCCGGTTTGGGCTTCTTCAGGCGAAAGGGTCTCGATCTTTTTCGCGGTCTCGGCAATCAACGGCTTCAGTATCGCGAACGGCATGTCGTGTTGCGCACAGATATCGCTCGCCAATTTGTACATATGGTTGGTGAAATTGCTTGCGAAAACGGCCGAAACGTGTAGCGCCCGCCTTTGTTCGAAACTTATCTTATAAATATCCCCGGACAATGCCGATGCGACTTTTTCCAGGATCTCGTAGTCAGCGGCAATTTCCGATTCGAGGCAAATCGGAACCGGACTGAAATCGATATCCTTGTTTTTGGAAAAGGTTTGTAGCGGATAAAAAACGCCTTTGCGATTGCGTCCGTCGAGAATTTCCATCGGAAGGCTGCCCGAGGTATGAACGACGAGTTTCCCTGAAAACGGCAACGTTTCGGACACACTTTCCACGGCCGCATCAGAAACTGCAACAATGTAGAGATCGGCATCCTTTAAGTCGTCGAACTTTGAAATCACGCGATCTGAAAATGGAAAAGGAGCAGCATTCCCGCTTCGGGAAAACACCTGCACGAGGTCGACAAGCGGACTCCGCTCGAAAGCGCTTGCCAAATGGCGGCCCACGTTCCCAAAACCGATGATGCAGATTTTAATCATGGCGCTAAGGTAGTAAAATCGCGGGTTTTGCTCAAGGCGAATAATCGATCGGAAGTAAATCGCCGGCGCGCAATTTCGATATTTCGCCCGTAAAAACGATGTCCATAGGCGAATCGGTGTTTCCAAAACTGTCAACGGTAAAGGCTCCTGTCCTGAAAATCACGCCCGATTGCCTTTGTTTGTCATATAATAGATTAAAATGCGCGTAAAATGTCTTCGGTTCCAGCGTAAGTCCGCTGTTTTCAATCGCCTCGCCGAGGACCTTGACGTGATACGATTCTTTGGCGTAAACCACCTCAAACCATTCGGAAGCGTCCGTCTTATAGCTTCCTTTAAACAGTTGGAACTTCTCTTTATCCCATTTTCCGTCGACCAGATTCCGGAAAAATTCGGTTTGGGAGCCGAAATAAGCATCGCGTCTTCGTTGGGCGAACCGGTCTTTTGTATCGGCCAATTCTTTAAATGCGGTCGTACCCGAGAACGCATTCGACATCACGTCCCCGCGGCTGACGCTCTTTCTCGAAAAAACCACGTAACATTCGATCAGGTTAAAGTCGATCTCGTATCCCAAATAGGGATTTTCGATTTTCAGCGGTGCGTCGGACGTGGCCAAAATGCGGTTTTGTTTGTAATCGTATCGGAGGTTAATATCGTCGGGATTCAGGATTTTGCACGACCGGCCGGCTTTTGATCTACCGAGGAATTCTTCGAGGAAAATCGCCAACATTTGCTTTCTCGTGAAACCGCCTTTTTGGATGACGACTTCGCGCAACATATCCGTTTTTGGCTTCAGATGGACTTCGAACCGGCGATTTTCCGACGGTACGGTGACGGTTTCGGTACCATATCCGATAAAGCTGAAAACCAGGACGGTATTGATGCGTTTGGGAATCTGGAGTTCGAAACTGCCGTCGTCCGAGGTAACGGTTCCCGTCGAGGTACCGTCGAGATAGACCGAAGCCCCGGGCAATGGCAACTTGTTTTCGTCGTAGACCTTTCCGGAAATGGTTTGGCCCGAAAGGTTGTAAACCGCCAACAGGCAAATCGCAATGTGGAGCAACTTTTTCAATTTGGGGAAACTTCTGTAGTTTTCGGAATATAGTTTTCGCCCGCATCGGAGCATAATTTTTCATCGACAACCGTATGGCAATTTTTGCAGACCCGTTCCAAGATGCGTTATTTGTACAATACTACTAAAATTAAGGCCGAAAACAAAAAAAGAGCGCAACCGGAAATTCGGCGCGCCCTAAAAAAAACTACCACAATAAATTCAAAACTGGAAGTAAATGAATGCGCTTCCGCTCTCCTGGGCCCAAACGATCATAAGGACGAGGAAAGACCAGGCCACGCCGAGTTTCCACCACGAAAGCCGGTACGCTTCATGGGTTAACTGGCGGTTGCGCATCATCCATTGCAAAAGCAGCATGCACGGGATCACGATAGCCACTTTGAGGATGGCCGTCGTGCTTAGCAGCATAAATCCTTCACTGCCGAAGAACCCGGCCATGGAAAGCAACAACATGCCCGCTTTCCCAAACGTATCGGCCCGGAAAAATACCCAGGTAATACAGATCAAAAGGAAAGTCAGCATGGCCAGCGAAAATCCTGTCAAGCCGGTTTTCCTGACCGGGGCAAGACCGTTCGCATTTCGTTTTTCCGAGATGAATTTTTCGGCCCATAAGTAAAATCCATGCAACCCGCCCCAAACGACGAACGTCCAGCTGGCGCCATGCCATAAACCGCCGAGCAGCATCGTGAGCATCAAGGCCATATACATGCGCACTTTCCCCTTGCGGTTACCGCCCAAGGGAATGTACAGATAGTCGCGCAACCAGGCCGAAAGCGTGATGTGCCATCTTTTCCAGAAATCAGAAAAGCCAATGGCCGCATACGGATTGTTGAAATTCTGCGGAAGCGAGAATCCGAGGCACATCGCCACGCCGATGGCGCAAGTGGAATATCCGGCGAAATCCATAAAAATCTGACCCGAAAAAGCCAGTACGCCTGTCCAGGAATCCAGGGCCGCCAACGGCATGGGAGCGTTAAAGACGGCGTCTGCCGTGCTGGCCAAAAGGCTGTCGGCGACGACCACTTTCATGAACAATCCTACAGACAGCAGCAGCAGTCCGTCAAGGAATTGTTTGGTCGTGGCCAGTTTAGGATGCTCGAACTGAGGCACCAATTGAGGCGGTCTGACGATTGGCCCGGCGACGAGATGAGGGAAAAAGGTCACGAACAACGAAAAATCAAGCAAGGATTTCACGGGTTGGCTTTCCTTTTTGTACATATCTATCGTGTAGCACAACGTCGTAAAGGTGTAGAACGAGATTCCGGCAGGAAGGATGATTCCGGGATCCGCAGGATGGTAATCCATCCCGAACAGATTGACCAAAGCGACGAAATTCTCGAGCAGGAATTCCCCGTACTTGAAAAAACAGAGCATTCCCAGATTTCCGATGAGGCTCACGACCAGCAGCACCTTTTTGCGCGTTTTGTTTTCCTCGTGATACAGTTTGCGCCCGACAAAGAAATCGATCACGGTCGATAGCCATAACAAAAGGATGAACGGAGGGTTCCAGGCGGCATAAAACACGTAGCTGCCCAGCAACAGGTTAATTTTCTTGGTTTTCCAAGTGAATGGAAGATAATGCAACACGAGCATTATCGCGAAGAATACGATGAAGGTGTATGAATTGAATACCATGTCCTAAAGATTTGTCAACAGACGTTTTTGGCCAGGAATCCATTGCATTTGCTGCAAAACGGAGGCCAGGCCGATTGTATATTTTTTTGCATCGGATTGGTCGAGATGGGAAAATTCCGGGCAGGGCAGGTTCGACATCGAGGCGTGATCCTGAAAATGCACGCCTTGGCAGCCTGTCATCCGAAGCAGTTTGTCCCAATAGCGCGCTCTTGGAAATCCCATCGTCTCACCTTGAAGAAACGGACCTGAAGACGGCGTCCTTACAAACACTACTTTCCCGCCACGGGCTTTGATCCTGTCGGTCGATTTTTTGACATTTCGCACGATGGCGTCTATTTGCGCGTCGGTAAGCGGAGGGCCCATTTTGGCTTTCAGCATTCCTGCCCAAATGCCGCGCACCACGTTGACCTGGCTGGTGTCGTGGGCGAAACGATCGGTCATGCACGTTTGGCGGTCGAATTGCGTCATGGCGAATTCCTCGGGAAAAATCGGCGGACCGAAGACACCCGGACGATTGGGGATGAACAGCCGGTCGATGCGGGCGTTCATAGAAAAATTGTCCTTGTCAAGGAAAACCAGTTGGGATTCCACCAATCGATTGATTTCAAAACTCGCTTGCTGGGCCAACGTACGTTCGTGGAAATAGGTGATTCCTGCCGCGGGTTTCTCGAACATGAACGGCAAATCGGAAAAGAACAACGGTTCGGTCACGTCAACAACGACATTTCCCTTAAAATGTTCATCATTGGCCAGATCTTCGAGCATGGGAATTGGGTTGCTCCCGACATGGGCCAATTGCACGGCGCGCATGCCGGTTTGCGCTTCCCAGGTCGGGATGTCAAGGTCGTACTTGATTCGGGATGAACCTACGAAAACCACCGAATGTTGCTGGTCCTCCAAGGCGTCTTTGCGGCTGTTGGCCCAGAGCGCCGGATTGTCGTCATAACTGATCGGCATTCCTTTTACGCGCAACGCGGTTTCGTAACCGATGACCGTTGCCAATACGATTACGGCCATGAGTACCGCCGATTTTGCGATTGTTTTTTCTGTCATGATTTTAGATTGTGATTGATTATAGGCGCAAGCTCGCGGCCTGCACTCAACCGAAGTTGCGCCGGAAAAATGCGTTGCCGTGACAACGCGGAATGTTCGTTTTTGGAATTATTCCCTGATAATTTTGCGTGCGAGCACTTGCTTGCCATCGGCATCACTCAGGGTAAGAAAATATAAGCCGGAAGTTTGGTTGTCCAAATGTAAGGCAAAAGCATCTCCGGATTGCAAAACAACCTCATTTTCAACCACTTTTTTTCCCAAAGCATCATAAATGGCGATCTTCGCGCGGTCAAAATTGGTGTCGCTCGTAAGGTTGATCGCCCCGGCAGTCGGGTTTGGCCAAAGGGCGAACGTAGGTCGGGACGGATCGCCTGTGCCTAACGTGGTATTTTTTACGACGCCGAGAGAATTTTCCTCTAAAACCGTCTGCAACAGCGGAAAGAACGGTTGGACATTGAACCAATTGTAATTCGTTTGTCCATTCTTGACGACTTTTTGGCGGATCACATCGGTATAGGTTCCCGTGGGCAAAACAAGCGTGCCATATGCATCGTAAGTATACGTCGCCGAGGTCGCGATCTCATCGTCTGTCGATTGGAACGTGTCGGTAAACACCGTTCCAAACGTGTACGGAAATTGCGCCCAAACCATAGGGTCTGGCGTGTAATTCCAGCCCAGGTCCGTGTTGTAGCCCATTGAGAGGATTTCATATTTGGCGGCCGTTATGTTGTGGTAATAATAACGGGTTCCACCCATTCCGTCATAGCGGTAAGCGTAATTGGCCGTAGGAAAGGTGGCGGCAAACGGCGAACCTGAGACAGGAATCGAAGTGTCGGTTCCGAGTAGCGTGAGGTCGAGGCTGGAGAAATCCCAGGTTTGATTGGCGCCGGCCGGACCAGGCGTGAATCCGTCGGCATTCGTCCAGTAGAATTCTCCTGAGAAGTTAAAATCAACATTGGTTGACGTCACTTGAGGTTGTGCAAGAGCACACAAGGGCAACAGTGCGAACAAAGTCGCGATTCGATTAACTTTTTTCATTGTGATTGATTTTTTGATTGTGCCGAAGTTGGATCGAACTTTGGCTGATGATTGAATCGCCTGATTAGGACGTGATGATGGGGCGGAGTTTTTTTCTTTTACACCATAGGCAGTTGATTTTGAGTTTACAGACTTTCGCGGTTGCGGTTTGTTACACGCTTTCTGTGTTTTCGGACGCCCGTGATTTTCAAATGTCAGCCTGGAAAAGAATGGCAGGGAAAAGCGAGACGGTACGTGCGGTTTGCATTTCAGCTCTTGTTGTACAACTTGTTGACTGCTTCCACCTTATTCTGCACTTGAAGTTTGGTGTAGATGCTGTTCAAATGGCGTTTTACGGTGCTTATGGAGATGTTGAGCTTCTCGGCGATTTCCTTGTACAAAAATCCTTTGCTCAACAGCTCCAGCACCTCTTGTTCGCGTTTTGATAATATGTCGTTCACGTCGTTCTCAACAGGGGCGGAGTTGAACGTGGTAAGTACTTTTCTTGCGATCTTCGGCGACATGGGGCTGCCACCTTCGTAAAGTTCCACAAGCGATTCGATGATTTTCGCCGGAGCCGTGTTCTTGAGGATGTAGCCGCTCGAACCCGCTTTCAAAGCCTCGAAAACCTGGTCGTTGTCTTCGTAGATCGTAAAGATCATGAACTGCATTTGAGGAAATTGTGGCTTTACCTCACGGACGCAGTCAATTCCGCTTTTTGCCGGCAGGTTGATGTCGGTCAGGACGACATCGGGTTGGAACAGCGGCAGTTCCGCTATGGCTTCTTCTGCCGTCACAAAGCTTTTTTGCAATTCAAAGCGTTTATCAGCGAGAATGATCGATTGCAATCCGTCGCGGATGTCGGCAATATCTTCTATGAGACAAATCTTGATCATGCTTTCGAATCGTGCGGTGCAAAGGAAGTGTCGTTTTTTGACGCAGGCAATGGTACAAAAGGTTCATTTTCAGTCGGAAAGCCTAACGGAATGTTAAAAATTGTCGTAATGCCGTTATCCTCAACCATATCCAAGCTTCCGCAAATCAATTCCATCCGCTCGCGCATGTTCCGAATACCGTTTCCGTGAAGCGGATTTTTACAGGCCTCGACAGGAAATCCTGTGCCATTGTCTTTGATCGCGATCGAGAAACTGGAATCCAGTTCCATTTTAATGAGCACTTTCCCGGCATTCGCATGCTTGACGATGTTGTGCAGTGCTTCCTTGACACAAAGAAACAGGTGACGGCGCCGTTTTCCGTCTATCGTGATGTTCCGGAAATCGTCGGGAAGGGAAACGCTGATATCGATCCCGTTCGATTCGAGATAGTCGACCGCATACGATTTGATGTACGTCGCGAGATCCTCGAGTGTATTGTTTTCGTCCTTCATTACCCAAATCAATTCGCTCATGTTTCCGATCAGTTCCGAAGCGGTCTTTTGTATTTTTTCAAGGTGGTCGTCGGACGCTTTGCCATGCATGGCCATCTGGCTCAAATAGGTGATTTTGGTCAGTCCGCTGCCGAGATCGTCGTGCATGTCCGCAGCGATGCGCCTTCTCTCGTTTTCCAGTTCGGTTTGTTTGTCGAGTATGAGTTTTTGCAGCGCAATGAACTTGTTGGCCTCCTCGAGCAACGTCGAATTGAGGCTTTCCCACTGAAGCTTGTTCCGGTAACCGATCGCGAGCGAAAAAAAGATGATGTCGAGAAAACTCCCGATCATCAGCCATTCAAGCGGCCAAATCACCCAATCAGGGTCGCTGAAAAGGTTCGTCACAAAACTGGTCAACCCGCAAACGAGATAGATCGTGCATCCGTAAAGAATGATCAGCTGGAACTTGATCTCGCGCAACTTATAGCTTTGGTAAAGCATGATGCCGGTCACGCCGAATATAAACAGGCGGATCGCGATGAACGGCAGCGTGTAGTCTTCAAAATCCGTGAAAAGCTTGCAACTGGTGTACGCCAGGGCATAAATCAGCAAAAAGGCAGGGGTGATGTTCCAATAGCGAAACAGGAATTTGTCGTTTTTCTTTGACGATCCGACGGCTTCCACAATAAAATTAAAGTAGGAGACCAAATAGATGATTTGGATGGCCTCGCGGAAATTCTGAAGTATGAAATCTTCGAGCGACCCGAAAAAATGCCGTATCAAACCCGTCTTGACGAACAGGAAGACGCTCGTAAAAAAAAGATAGGTCAAATAATGGACAAGCAACCTATCCTTGTTGAAAGCATAAAGCACGATATGGTAAATGAAGGCCAGGACGGTAGCGCCCAGGATAAAGAGGCTCATGACCAATTCTATCTCTACGTTGTGCATAATGCTGATGCTGGTCGGCTAAATTACGCAAATGCTTCCACACTGATAAAAAAAGGCCCGACATCATCAGGTCGGGCCATGGGATAAAATCACATTGTTTTTATTGTCTCACTATTTTTTGGACGGAGCCCTTTCGGTCGTTGGCCCAATAGTCGAGGAAATAGACACCCGAGGCGCAATCCGAAAGGTCGATGGTGACGACATCATCCGCATCCGGACCGGCAAACTCGTCACGATAAACAACTTTTCCGAGCACGTCGGTGACGGCAACCCTGATAGTTCCCGATGTTCCAGACGGCAACCGCAACGCTACCACGTCGTGAAATGGGTTCGGATAAACCGTTGGCCGGAAATTACCCGTCGGATTTTCAACCGACAGGGACGTAGGCTCGACCATGCCGACGCTCCCGTCCTCGATCGAGGTTTGAAGCAACGGGAAAAACGGGTCGCTGTGAAACCAGTTGTATTCGATCTTTCCGTCTTCCTCTACTTTTTGGCGGATCACGTTCTGATACGTTCCGAATGGCAGGATCAATGTCCCGTAACCGTCATAAGTGGCCGTAAATTCCGTACTCGAGGCGACCGTCGGACCATAGGAATCCGTGAAAACATCGTTGAAGTCGTACGGGAATTCCACTACCGTCATCGGGTTCTGTGTATAATTCAAAGCGAAAACACCCGCGAAAATCATCGAAACCGTTTCCAGTTTCTGAGCCGATGTCTTGTTGTAATACCATAAATCGACGCCTTGTCCCTGGTAGAGAAAACAATGGTCGGCCATGAGGTATGAATTGGCATATGGCGTGCCCGCAGCGGGGAGAATCGTGGCCTGGCCTGCATTAACCGAATTCAGCGATGAAAAGTCCCAGGTTTGGTTCGGGCCGTCAGGACCGGGATCGAAATTTTGGACATCGGCGTAATAAAGATTGGCCGATAGGCTTGCGCCAACGTGTTCCTGTCGAATTTGAGGCTGGGCAAGCGCGCATAACGACGCTAATGCCGTGACAGCAGCCAGATATTTTTTTTTCATGTTCGTTTTTGATTTAGATGATGATTGGATTAAGTGATTTTTATCCCATAAAAAATTTGATTTGCCTCTTTGACTGCCGTGCCGACATTTTGTTACAACACTCACGGATAAACCATTCCCGATTGGTTGATCGAAATAGTTAAAAACTGTGAAAGTCGCGCCTCCGATAGCCCATTTCAGCTAAACTTTTGCTTACTTTTGCACACGTTTACACGATTCACTCCTCACATGGGAAAAAAATTCCTCTCCGCTCTTTTTTCAACCCGGTTGATGTCCATACTGTTCATCGTTTTTGCCATCGCAATGGCCGCCGGGACTTTTATCGAAAACGATTATAACACCGACACCGCAAGGATTTTGGTTTACAACGCCTGGTGGTTTGAGGCCATCATGTTGTTGTTCGTGGTGAATTTCATCGGAAACATCAAGCGCTACAACTTGTTAAGAAGGGAGAAATGGGCCACGTTGCTGCTCCACCTGTCCTTCATCCTGATTATTTTTGGTGCTTTTTGGACGCGTTACATCAGTTACGAAGGCGTGATGCCGATTCGCGAAGGAGCGACTGAAAACCGCATTTTTTCTGAGCGGACGCACCTCACGGTCATGGTCGACGGCCAGTACAAAGGAGAGCTCAGACGTCGCATTTACGAGGAATCGCTTTTGCTCTCGCCGGTTCTCGACAACGATTTTACGATGTCGGAAAAATTTGCCGATACGCCGTTCAAAATCACTTCGGACAAATACGTCATGGGCGCCACCGAAACCGTTCAGCCCAATGAAAACGGCAATACTTACCTGAAATTGGTCGAAGCCGGAGACGGCGGACGCCACGAGCACTACCTCAAGGAAGGTGAGGTCCAGAATATCCACAACCTGCTTTTTTCACTCAATAAGTTCACCCAGGGCGCCATCAACATCAACACGAAAGGCGGTGCGGTTACCGTCCAGATGCCGTTCGACGGACAGTTCATGCGCATGGCGGACAGGATGGAAGGCAAGGTCAAAAAAGATTCCCTACAGCCCATGATGTTCCGCTCGCTTTACAATGTGGGAGCGGCTCAGTTCGTCTTTCCTGACGCCCCGGTAAAGGGCTTTATGTCCTACAAATCGAATGGGGATTACAAAGCCAAGCAGTCGACTGACGCGCTTACGGTAACCATTTCGGCCGACGGCAAGTCCAAACAACTCACATTGATGGGCTCAAAAGGACAAATCGGGGAGCCGCAAAGCGTAAAGGTTGGCGACCTTGAATTTACGGTTTCTTTCGGAAGCAAGACTTATGAGGTACCGTTCAGCATCAAACTCAACGATTTTATCGCAGACAAATACCCGGGGACAGAAAAAAGTTACTCCGCCTACGAAAGCCGCGTTACCGTGCTCGACGGCAAGGATAAATTCGATACGCGCATCTATATGAACCACGTCCTGGATCACAAAGGCTACCGTTTCTTCCAGGCCTCGTTCGATCCGGACGAAAAAGGGACCGTACTTTCGGTAAGCCACGATTTTGTGGGAACCTGGATTACCTATATCGGTTATACGCTCTTATATATTGCCATGCTCGCGATACTGTTCCTGAAAAATGCCAGGATGGGTGAGGTCAGGAGAAAACTCCAGGGCGTTCAAAAAAAGAAAGCCAAAGCGGTTGCCATCGTGCTGTTGTTCACCGGCATTTCCGGCTTTGCACAGGAAGCGCCCCACGATCACGATCACGAAGGACACGATCATCCGCATAAAGCTGCGGCTCCCGTTCCTGTGCGCGATATGACACAGCGCCCGGTTTCGCTTCTCGATTCCGTAAAGAAATACATCGTCAGCGAGGAGCACGCGGCCCAATTCGGTAAGCTCGTTATACAGGATGAAAGCGGGCGCATGAAGCCACTCAATACGTTTTCGTCCGAATTGCTTCGGAAAGTGAGCAAGAAAGATTCCTACGAAGGCATGAATTCCGACCAGGTCTTTCTTTCTATGACCCAATTCCAGACGGCTTGGTTTGAAATTCCGCTGATTTACCTCAAAAGCGGCAATGACAGCATCCGCAAGATCATCGGAATCGACTCCAAGGCGAAATACGCCAAGTTCATGGATTTTTTCGACGCCAATTTCAACTACAAGCTTTCGCCTTATCTCGACGAGGCGTATCGTGCGGCGGTTCCGAACCAATTCCAGAAGGATTTCATCGATGCGGACAAGAAAGTCAATCTTTTGAATTCCGCACTTAGCGGCACAATCCTTCGTATTTTCCCGATTCCGAATGACGAAAACAACAAGTGGGTTTCCTATCCGCAGCTAGACCAAGCGAAACTCTCCGGCATCGATTCGACGTTCACCAAGCAAATCATCCCGATTTACCTTATGGCGTTGCGAAAAGCCACGTTGACAAAAGATTACAAGGAAGCCGATTTTTACCTTAACGGAATCAACAAGTTCCAGCACAAGCACGGCTCGAAGGTCATGCCTAGCGACGAGAAGATCGCCTCGGAGATCCTGTACAACAAATATGACATTTTTAAGCGTCTGTTCTACCTTTACATGACAGTCGGCGTGGTGATGTTGCTGTTTGCCATCGCCAATATTTTCGTGCGCAGGAAATTCATGCGTTACACCATCGGATTCCTGCATGCAACGGTCATCTTGCTGTTTGCCCTCCATACACTAGGATTGGTCGCGCGCTGGTATATTTCGGGGCACGCGCCTTGGAGTGACGCTTACGAATCGATGATTTACGTCGGATGGGCCACGATGCTCATTACGTTGGTCTTCTCCAAGAAATCGCCTCTTACGATCGCCTCCGGAACGTTCGTAGCTTCAATGATCCTGATGATCGCGCATTGGAACTGGATGGATCCGTCGATCGCGAACCTGCAACCAGTCCTGAATTCGTATTGGCTGATGATACATGTCGCGGTAATCGTGGCCAGTTACGGCCCGTTCACTTTAGGGATGGTGCTCGGACTCGTATCGCTGTTGCTGATGCTCTTCGTAACCAAGGAGAACAAGAAACGCATGGAATTGCACATTCGCGAACTTACTTACATCAATGAAATGGCCCTTACCATAGGACTCGTGATGCTGACAATCGGGAACTTTCTCGGCGGTCAGTGGGCCAACGAAAGCTGGGGACGCTATTGGGGCTGGGATCCGAAGGAAACTTGGGCGCTGATCAGCATCATGGTGTACGCATTCGTAATCCATATGCGATTGGTCCCGGGCATGCGCAGCAAATGGGTTTTCAGCGTAGCGAGCGTTTTCGCTTTTTATTCGATCATGATGACTTACTTCGGCGTGAATTTTTACCTCAGCGGACTGCATTCCTATGCAAGCGGGGACAAAGTCGTGACTCCGGATTTCGTTTACATTTCACTTGGCGTCGTAATCGCTTTGAGTGTTGCGGCTTGGTTTGGGCATCGGAGGATGGAGAAGGTTTAAAGTTTAAGGTTTAAGGTTTAAAGTTTAAGGTGTTGGCTGGTGTTCAGGACGGCTTTTCTTGATACTCCTATTGTAGACTAAGCTTCGGCTTTTTAGAAGCAATAGAAACGGCAAAGCCCATACTTGACTAAATTGGTGGAAGTATTTACCTTTTAGTGTTACGACACCAACTTTAAACTTTAAACTTTGAACAATCAAACATAACAAAAAAAAAGCCTCCGTTTCCACAGAGGCTTTTTTCGTTTTGACCATTTCCGATTTAAACCTTACCCAAAGTATACAGTTGCTCAAGCGTCGGGCTTTTGCTGCCGCCTTCAGGTTCAAGCGTGATCCCGAATGCCTCCGCTCCCGTGGCATTTTCTACAGCGAAAATACGCGAACCGCTGTTTTTGAAGTCGTCGAGAAGTCCTATGCTGGTCGGCGTGAGCGGTGTGAGCTTGAGCGACCAGACCTGGTAGACTTTCCCTTCAGGTGGTTCCGGTAAACCCGATGCGTCCACATAAACAGTGTTGGTCTGTTTGTTCCAATATACCTTTGCGGACGACTGCGGAGCGACAGCCTGTCCGGCCAATGCCACCACGGTATTGTTCTCGTCCCGGATCACATCGAGTGCCGTCTCTGTCGATTTGTTTCGGATTTCGAGATCGACGACGGTTTCCTCGAGCTTGGTTTTTTCATTTCCGGTGACGATAAGCTGCTCATCGGCCTGTTTCCAATTGTAGTAGCAATAACCGGCCCCAATTAGGAAAATGAGTGAAGCCGCCCATCCGATGAAAGCCGAACCTCGTGATTCGCGCTCCATGGGAACCACCTTGCCGTGTTTGAGTTCCAGCTTTGCTTTTATTTTCTCGAAATTCTCTGCCGAAAGGAAAGGGGAGAAACTGCTTGAAAGCTGCAATACCGCTTTCTCGATCGAGACGATTTCTGCGTCGATCACCTCGTGTTCCCGCGCCATTCTGCCAATCTCAAGATTCTCCTGATCGGTCAGCAATCCGTACACGTATAATTCGAGTATACCTGATTCTATGTATTCGTTCACATCCATTCTCTAGTCTGTCTGTATGGTTAGCTGCGTTAAAACGTTAAAGTTAAACTTGCAAATAATTCCGCAGGTCATTGATGCAGTTGCGGTTTTGTGTCTTTACGGTTCCCAATGGAATGCCAAGTTCGTCCGAGGCTTCCTGTTGGGTATATCCTTTAAAGAACAGCAAATTGATGATCTCGATGCACTTCGGCTTGAGTTTCTTGACAAATTCCCTAAGCCCTATGGCGTCGATACGCGAATTCATCTTGCTGCCGTCTTCGAGCAGATGTACGAAATTATCGCTTGAAAGGTTTTTCTTGTTGTTGTTGAATCCCTTTGACCGCAGCTTGTCTATCGCCGTGTTGCGCGCAACGTTGAGGATCCAGGTATAAAACCTGCCTTTGCTTTCGTTGTAACTTGAGATGTTTTTCCAGATTTTGACGAAGGTTTCCTGTAAGATGTCTTCGGCTTCCTCACGGTCTTTAATCATATTGCAGATAACGGCGAACAGGCTTTTCGAGTACATATTGTACATGTGCGAATAGGCGCGTTCGTCTTTGTCGGCAATCATTTTAAGCAGTTGTTCTTGCGTCATCGGATATGTCGTTTACCCAAATATATGATTTTATCTGTTTTTTAACAGCGAACCATCGCCCGATCTCAAAAAAAAATCTCGCACCGGCAAAAAAATAAAAAATTGCACGTCAGGGAAACCATCCGGTAATATGTTACGTACATAAGAACGCCCAATCTTTAAGCAATGCCGTCCTTATGCGTTTTTCCCCAATAATTTCTGCATGGGACGGCTTTTTTTAGCGGATGCCGGCCAGTTGTTTGGGATTCGGCCACAGACGCGAAAAGCCCGGAGCTACGAAAGCCGGGCTTTTTTATTTTTAAGTATCCGACTTTGGACTCAAATCGCTAGCTTTGGGAAACAATCCGTAATTCATTTTAAAATGAGTGCAAAAAGCATTTTCGCCTTTTTATTTTTTGTGGGCTTATCGGCCTTCTCCCAAAAACCGACCTCGATGGACAACACCAAAAAAAAGCTTCCGAGCCTATACGAACAAAACTTCAAAGTAGAGACGCTGACCGGCGAACAATTTGACCTCGAAAGCCTTAAAGGCAAAAAAGTGATGATCGTCAACACGGCTTCCAAATGCGGACTCACGCCCCAATACGAGCAACTTGAGATGCTGTACAAAAAGTACAAGGATCACGGATTGGTCATCATAGGTTTTCCCGCCAATAATTTTGCTGAGCAAGAACCGGGTACCAATAAAGAGATCGCTTCATTTTGCCAGGCCAATTACGGCGTTACGTTCCCGATGATGGCGAAAGTTTCCGTAAAAGGAGACGACATGGCACCCATTTACAGGTTTCTTACGCAAAAATCCAAAAATGGCCTCATGGATTCAGAAGTCGAGTGGAATTTCCAAAAGTTCCTGCTAAACGAAAATGGCGAACTTGTGCGCGTTGTCGAACCCAGGACCAGCCCGACAGACAAAACGATCGTTGCCTGGCTCAATCAAAAAGCGAAGTAAAAATGTTCCTGAGGCTGGACACTTTTCCGGATTCGCGACTTATCGGGCGCAATCTGGAAATGAGCTTTGCTCACGACCGCACGCCAGCACTCTGGAAGTCGTTTATGCCTGATCGCCACCAACTTCAAAATGCGAGGGGAAACGATTTGATTTCGCTTCAGGTTTATCCTCGCGGCTTCGATTTTTCCGATCCTCAGCTTGCTTTCGTGAAATGGTCCGGCGTCATTGTTCCGGATGGTCAGAAAGTGCCGTCCTCTATGGAAGCGTTGGAAATTCCGCAAGGGAGATATGCCGTATTCCTCCACTCAGGCTCGCCAACGACGGCTGCGGATACATTCAATTATATTTTCAGGGAATGGCTGCCGTCTTCAGGATTTGAACTCGATGAACGTCCGCATTTCGAAATCCTCGGCGAAAAATACGACAACAATTCAGCGAATTCCGAAGAAGAAATCTGGATCCCGATTCGCCCTATTTCAGGATCAACTGCATGAACATAAGGTCGAGCCATCGGTCAAATTTGAAAGCCGCTTGCCGGATCACGCCACATTCCACAAAACCGAACTTTTTATGAAAGGCAATGCTTTCCGAATTGGAAGCATCGATTCCGCCGATCATGTTGTGATAGCCTTGCTGCTTCGCCGATTCGATCAACGCGCTGAGCAGTTGCCGCCCAATGCCTTTGCCGGAATTGCCGTCGAGCACATAAACCGAATGCTCCACCGTAAAGCGGTATCCCGTGCGTTCCCGAAAAGTGCCGTACGTACTGAATCCTAGTATGCAACCTGAGGATTCGGCCACGAAAACCGGGAAATTTTTTTCGCATTTCTGCGTAAACCATTGTTGCTGGTCGCCTAGCGTTTGAGGATCGTAATTATAATTGGCCGTAGTGTGAAGGATCGAATGGTTGACGATCTCGAGAATGCCTTCCATATCGTCAAGCTCGGCGGGGCGTATTGCGATTTGGCTCATTTCGATTGTAATCGTGTTAGGATTTCGTCCGCTTCTTTGGTTCCGAAGCCGACGCGTTCACAAAATTTCTTGAGGATGCGGGCCGAAGAAATCGCATTCGGAACATCGCGCAGTTTTTCGTACAATTTGGCCGTAAGCAGGTAACCGTCCTTGGATTCCTGCAATTGCGTCGATCGCCTGCTCCAGTCGACGGCTTGCCGTAGAGCATTCACATCGTGGATTTCCTGCAGGTAAATGCCGGCTATGTGGCGCAGTGTCGCATAATCGTTCCATGCAAAATCCTTTGTCCCGCTAACGGCCGCGCGGTGGTAAGCCTTCCAGTTTTTCGTTTTTTCGTACAACTGCTTGTCGTAAACATAAGCCAGGGAATCGCCTTTGCGGATTTTGAGCTCCTTCACCGCCTGGCGTCCTTCGTTGTACCGTATCGTGTCGCCCCGTTCCGCAGCCGCTTTCAGTGATTCGGAAATGATGTTCTCGATCTTTCGGTCGACGCGCTTTTGGGAAGACACCGATGCGAATTCCGGCTGATGCCGCATCACATATTGGAATTCCCTTGACGAAATATCCGTAACGCCGTTCGCGATGATCTTCCAGTTGAGCGCACTTATCAGTTCCGCTTCTTTTTGGGTAGCCAAATAGGTGGAGGCGGTTTTCCCTGTCGGAAGATTGGCTTTGCGAAGGGCGAGAATCAATGCCATCGCCCGATTTCCGTCGGAAGTTGCGTTTTCAAAAGCTTTTCTCAAGTACGGAAGTTGCTTTTCGGTATTCGATGCGTCCTGGATTTCTTTGATGAAATCAGGCTTTTTAAACTCACCTCCAAATCCGTAAAGCAGGTTGGCATCAGCATCCAAAACTACAAACGCAGGATACGAAGTAACACCGAATTTGCGCGCCAGTTCGCGACCTCCGGCTTGCTCGACATCCTGGGCTGAGACGTGAAAATTCTGGTTCAGCAAAGCCGCGACTTCGGTATCCGGGAAAATTTCCTCCTTCATTTTGTGGCAATGCGGGCACCAGGAGGCGTAAATCATATAAAAGACCGGCTTGCCTTTGCTTTTGCCTGCCTGCATGGCTTTTTCGAACCCGCTCTCATCAAATGCGAACGACGGCTGTGCCCATGTCGCAACGGGTAGAAACAGTATAAAAAACAAGGTTTTCAGTAAGGTTTGCCGTTTCATTTTTTAGTAATTTAGCAGTGGTTTCCAGCAACGCAAATATAGTCGTTTTGTATTTCAGAACCGGACGTTGCAGGATGCCTTTCGAAAACACACTCCATGATTTATCCAAAAATCCCTTTGGCGCAGAGCGTCCTGCAAATCTGCCTCGCGAAAGGAGTTACCACGGTGGTTATTTCACCTGGTTCGCGCAATGCGCCGCTGACCATCGGGTTTGCAAACCATCCAGATTTTACCTGTTACAGCATTGCCGATGAGCGGTGCGCTGCGTTTTTCGCTCTCGGCATCGCCCAGCAGACCGGAAAGCCTGTGGCGCTTTTGTGTACCTCAGGATCGGCCCTGCTCAATTATTATCCGGCGGTGGCCGAAGCATTTTACAGCCAGATTCCGTTGGTCGTGATCTCGGCAGACCGTCCCGTGTCTAAAATCGATATCGGCGACGGGCAAACCATCCGACAACGCAATGTATTCGAGAACCATTCGGTCTTTAATGCGAATTTAACCGAGGAAGCCTCCGAAGACAACGACGAACTGATAAATGAAGCGATCAACAAAGCCTACCTGAAAAAAGGTCCGGCGCATATCAATGTTCCCTTTGAAGAGCCGCTATACGAAACGGTGAAAAAACTCACGGTCGACGCCACCATTTCGGCGACAGCAAAAGTATACCGCAACATTTCGGTGGAAGACATCATCGCATCGACGAACATTTGGAACGCGGCGAAAAAAAAGCTGATACTCATCGGTTCCAATGAACCGGCTTCGATCGACAGGGAAATTCTCGACGGTTGGGCCAAAGATCCATCGATCGTCGTAATGACCGAGGTCACGTCAAATGTGCACGGCGATTCGTTTCTCGACAATATAGACACCATCATCACACCTTTTTCCGACAGCGATTTTGAAGAATTCAGGCCCGAAATACTCATAACGTTCGGGGGCATGATCGTTTCCAAACGCGTCAAGGCCTGGCTTCGCAATTATCCGCCGGAACACCATTGGCACATCGATGCGTCGCGGGCTTATAATACTTTCGGTTGCCTCGCACATCATTTCGTAGCCAATCCCAACGATTTTTTCCTTCAGATCTTGCCTTTTACCAAGGATGTCAAAAGCGATTATGCAATGAAGGCGTCGGCGGTAAAACAGCTGCGCGCCAAACGACATGCGGAGTTTCTGAAAAAAGCGCCTTATTCCGATTTTTCGGTTTTCGGAAAACTGATTCCATCGCTTCCGAGACATTCGATGCTGCAAATCAGCAACAGTGCCTCGATTCGATACGCCCAGCTTTTTGACGTCGATAAGTCCATCGCCGTTTACTGCAACCGTGGCACGAGTGGTATCGACGGAAGCACTTCGACGGCCGTGGGAGCGGCTTTGGCATCGGGAATCCCGACCATCCTGATCACTGGCGACATCAGTTTCTTTTACGATTCCAATGCGCTTTGGAACAATTATATCCCGAAAAACTTTAAGATAATCGTTGTCAACAATTCCGGAGGCGGCATTTTCAGGATACTTCCAGGACATGCGGAAAATAAGGTTTTCAATACGTATTTTGAAACTTCCCATCAATTGACTGCGGAGCATTTGGCGAGAATGTACGGTTTCACTTATATCGCTTCGGCTGACGAAACGTCGCTCCCAACGGCACTTGAACAGTTCCACGCCTCGGAAACGAAAGCGATCCTGGAAATTTTTACGCCAGAGAAAAGCAACGACGGCGTCCTAAAGAACTATTTCAAAAATCTGGTATGAGCCATCTGGTAAGTGTAGGTTGGCTTTACGAGAATCGGGCCGATAAGCGGATGGTCGTACTCGATGCGAGCCTGGCGCATCCGCAAAAATCAGGCACGCATTGCATTCCAGAATCGCGTTTCTTCGACCTTGAAAATACGTTCAGCGATAAGCTTTCGGATTTGCCCAACACTATGGTTGCAAAGGACACGTTCACGATCGGGACGCGGAAACTCGGCATTTCAACCTCTTCTGTCATCGTGGTCTACGACAACAAAGGAATCTACTCGAGCCCGCGTGTTTGGTGGATGTTTCGTTCGATGGGGCATCAAAATGTCTTCGTCCTCGACGGCGGTTTGCCTGAATGGAAACGGAAGGGTTTTGCGGTATCCGACAAACATTCAAACCCGGAATTTGAAGGCGATTTCGTCCCGACTCCCGTAGAAGGAATGTTTTGCAATGGTCTCGCCGTGCTTTCTGCCATGTCTTCGTCCATTATTGTCGATGTCCGTAGCCGGGAGCGGTTTGCCGGCCTTGTCGAAGAGACTCGCGAAGGGTTGAGGAAAGGTCATATCCCTAGTTCGGTTAATCTGCCTTTCGAACATTTTATTGTCGACGGAAAACTCCGTGCTATGGCTCAAATCCGATCGTTATTCGGCGCCGAAGAACACGATTCGCTCATTTTCAGCTGCGGATCCGGTGTCACTGCCTGCATAGGAGCATTGGCCGCGGCCGAAGCGGGTTTTAAAAATGTTGCCGTTTATGACGGTTCGTGGAGCGAGTGGGGAAAGGATTCCGAAGACTTTCCGATAGCGTGATTATTTCTTCTTCGGGACGCAATTGGGAACATCTTTCCCGTTTTTCTTTTTTGTCCCAACGCGTTCGTAACCTTTCCAGCATGGATCGTCCTTGACTTGTTTTTTCTTTGCGCTCATGATTTTCCTTTTCGTGAAGTTCGGAAAACCGACGCGAGATCACTTACGATGTTAAGTCTAAATTTTGCAGGTTTTACTTCGTACCTTTGCGCAAAATCCGTTTGCAAACGACAACAAACGCTTACAAACGACAACAAACGTTTACAAATGATCAGTATCGGGAAATACAACACATTGGAAATTTTGCGCCACACCAGGGTAGGGCTTTTTCTCGGAGACGGAACCGAAGAGGTGCTGCTGCCGGAAAAATACGTCCCGCTTCGGTACGAAATAGGTCAGGAAGCCGATGTTTTCGTCTATCTCGACCACGAGGAGCGCAAGGTTGCCACGACATTGGAACCTTATATTTACCTCAATGAATTTGCCTACCTGCGCGTCAATTACATAAATGAATTTGGCGCATTTCTCGACTGGGGAATGGAAAAAGACTTGTTCTGCCCATTTGCGGAGCAGGCTCGAAAAATGGAGCAGGGAAAGCGCTATCTCGTTTACCTGTTCCTCGACGAAAAATCCAACAGGCTCGTGGCTTCAAGCAAAACCAATCAGTTCCTTAGCAACGAGAATCTTACGGTAGAGGTAGGGGAAGAGGTCGACCTGATCGTTTCCCACATTACCGAAGCGGGTATCAACGTTATCCTCAACGAAGTCCACAAAGGTTTGCTGTTCGAGAACGAGGTGTTTACGGATTCCATAAAACCGGGTCAACGGCTGACCGGATTCGTCAAAAAAATCCGTCCGGGCAACAAGATCGATGTTTCGCTCGAAAAGATCGGATACGAGAAAATCGAACCAAATGCCGAAAAGATACTTGAAAAACTGAAGTCGGGACGTGGCTTCCTTCGCCTGACCGATAATAGCTCACCGGACGACATCAAGGCCGTTTTGCAAATGAGCAAAAAGACGTTCAAGAAAGCGGTCGGAGCATTGTACAAGGATCGCAAGATTGAGATCGGGGAAGATGGGATTCGGTTGGTTAATTAGATGATGAGATAATTAGATAATTGAGATAATTAGCGAATTAGCGAATTGGGTAATTAGATAATTGAGATAATTAGATAATTAGCGAGTTAGCGAATTGTGCAATGGCTTAGATCGGATGTGTATTGGGTTGATGGGTTTGGGTCAATTTTGTTCGGGATTTTTGACACATATCAACGTTGTGTCATTTTTTGGTCAAGGCTGATTTCGCATACCCTTCCTTACCCGATTCTGCAAGTCCATTAATTCAATGGACGATCCGAACGAATCGCCCAATCATCT
The DNA here is from genome assembly GCF_014748335.1 of Flavobacterium selenitireducens. Lineage (GTDB taxonomy): Bacteria > Bacteroidota > Bacteroidia > Flavobacteriales > Flavobacteriaceae > Flavobacterium > Flavobacterium selenitireducens. The sequence continues at coordinate 229,581 of NZ_JAAVIY010000001.1, read as the reverse complement.
AATCGACTAATTATTTAATTAACCAATCGACTAATTAACTAATCGACTAATCATCTAATCGACTAATTATCTAATTGACAATCCCTTCCTGGTTTTGGACAACAACGCCTTTTTATGCACCATGACCGAAATGGCCTTGAGTCGCATGTAAGGAACGCTCATGTAGATAAACCCGCCGTTTCCGATATGCGCGGCCTGGCTTCCCCACGAATTCTTGACTTTGTAGTAGACATTTCCTTTTTGGTCTTTTACCTTGCCGACGATGTGCATCAAATGGTCGTCCGTAGTGTTGAAATTCTCAAATTCAGACTGGCGGAATTGCTGCGAAATCTGCTTCTCCGGACGTATTTCCGTCAGGATCGTCTTGATATCCGCTTCGTTTTCAGGAATTACGGCGATCCCGGATTTAGACGAAAACGTCTTTTCGCTCACGTCAGCATCGAGCGCAAGGGTATAGCCGTTTTCGAGGGCGTTGTCGATGTTGGCGATAAACTCGTCGAGCGGAACGTTGTACATTCGGCCATTGGAAAAATTATCTGGAATGTCAAGTACGAAATCCTGGTGAAACGGAGCTTGAGTGAAAGAGGTAATCGTCACGTAATCAGAAACTTTAATTTTGGTCATCTCAAGAAATGACTTAGGTGTGTATCGCTTGCCTTCGAATGTGAATTCCTTTAGGTCTTTTCCCAGGAAATTGTCGAGGATGGCGTCTACTTTGTTCTGCCAGTCGGCGCTCGGCTTCTTGGCGTTTTCCTTGACCAAAGCCTCGAGTTGCTTGACCATTTCGGCGTGATTGTGCGCTTTTTGTCCTTCGGTCAGGCCAGAAAATGCACTTGCCGGCACAATCCCGAAGTCGCGCGCGCTAAAGATCACGTCGTGGTTCAATCCACCTTCGCCGAATTGCGCATTGCCCTGTCGCATGATGTAGTTATAAGCCTTTTTCGGATAAGTGTGTCGCACGTTGTACATTTCGGAAAGGTCGATTTTTTTGCCGGTAATCCTGAAAATTTCAGACTCGAGAAAAGAAGTAGAGGAAAAGCTCCAGCAGGTTCCCGTCTGACCTTGTGAAGTCACCGGTTCGCATTCGATATCCTTAATCGTTTGGAATTCATATTTTTGGGAATACCCTGAAATCGCAACGGCCAGCAACGCCGCTGCAACGACATACTTTTTCATGTATTGCTAATTTTTATGAGGCCGAAAAGTAGTATTTTTACGCAAATAATCCTGAAAAATGGCAGAAATTAACTGGCAGACCGCCATCGAATTCGAAGATATCACCTACAAAAAATACAATGGAGTCGCGCGCATCGCCTTCAACAGGCCAGATGTCCGAAATGCTTTCCGTCCCAAAACGACGAGCGAATTGTACCGCGCCTTTTACGACGCCCAGGAAGATACGTCGATTGGCGTTGTTTTGCTGTCTGCCGAAGGACCGTCGACCAAAGACGGCATCTGGAGTTTTTGCAGTGGAGGCGACCAAAAAGCGCGTGGCCACCAGGGTTATGTCGGGGAAGACGGCATGCACCGGCTCAACATTCTCGAAGTCCAACGCCTGATCCGGTTTATGCCAAAGGCCGTCATCGCGGTCGTTCCGGGCTGGGCCGTCGGAGGTGGGCACAGTTTGCACGTCGTCTGCGATTTGACGCTCGCCAGCAAGGAACACGCTATCTTCAAGCAAACCGATGCCGATGTGACGAGTTTTGACGGCGGATATGGGTCGGCTTATCTTGCCAAGATGGTCGGACAGAAGAAAGCGCGGGAAATTTTCTTCCTCGGACGCAATTATTCGGCTCAGGAAGCTTTCGAAATGGGAATGGTCAATGCCGTAATCCCACACGAAGAACTCGAAGCCACAGCTTACGAATGGGCCCAGGAAATCCTCGCCAAATCGCCTACTTCGATAAAAATGCTCAAGTTCGCGATGAACCTTACCGACGACGGAATGGTCGGCCAACAGGTCTTCGCCGGGGAAGCCACGCGTTTGGCTTACATGACCGATGAAGCCATCGAAGGACGCAATGCGTTTTTGGAGAAGCGCAAGCCGAATTTTGAGAAGAAGTGGATTCCATAAAATTAGTGAATGTGAAAATTAGCGAATTAGCGAATGATTCGTTCCTGACACATGCTTTCCCAAATTTCACAATTTGCACCCGATACCATTCGCTAATTAATCAAATTCGCTAATTCGCTGATTGAAATGGATTTCACGAATGAAACTTTAGATACCACCAATCTTCCGCGTTTTGAGGAAGTGCAGTTCACGCCAATCCACAAAGACTACTGGAAAGTAGTCCTGATCGTCGAGGCTATTGTTTTTGCAGTGGTCGGGATTGCCATTGGCGCCCTGTACTATTTCCAGCAGGAATTCCGCGACTACGGGATTTACCTGGTTGCTGCGTTGCTTTTCGCAATCGTGTTTACCGTTGGGTTTTCCCGAATCAGCTTTTCCAAAAAAGGATTTGCGTTCCGCGAACACGATGTGTTGTATCGCGATGGTGTGATCGCTACGCACACCATGATTATCCCTTATAACCGCATTCAGCACGTAGCATTGCACGAAGGCGCCATTTCCCGCATTTTCGGGCTCGCGAAGGTCGAAATATTTACGGCAGGCGGCAGCCAGAGCGATATCGAGATCCCGGGAATAGAGAAGGAGCAGGCCGAAAACATCAAGCAATTGCTCATGGGAAAAATAAGAAAAGAACTCTAACCCGATGGCCGATTTCAGCAGTCCGCAACGCCAGTCCAAAACAGGGATCATCGTAATGTTCGCCCAAACGCTCCAGGAATGGGGACGCGGGCTCTTGCCGATCCTTATCGTCACGGCGGTCAATCTGAACAATAAAAAGATCATCGCCCTTACGGCTACGCTTATCGGCTTTTTTGTTTTGGCGCTTATCGTCGGATGGTGCCGATATCGCAATTTTACATTCTGGATCGACGAAGAAAACGAGGAATTCGTCATTACCGAAGGCATCCTCAATAAATCGAAAACGCTCATCCAACTTCAAAAAATCCAGCAGGTAAACATAGGCCAGTCGCTGTTGCAACGCATCATTGGCGTGTATACGCTGGAAGTGGACACGGCCGGCTCGAATAAAAAAGAAGGGAAAATTCGGGCAATTTCCCACCAACTGGCCATTGCGTTGAAGGAGCGATTGCTTGACAATGTCGCGCGCTCGGTCGCCCAAACCGAATCGGCAGGCCAAAATGATGACGTTCCCGCGCTTGAATCTCAAAAACCATTCATCCACATAAGTTTCCTAAGCCTGCTGAAATACGGTATCACGTCGAATTATTTGCGGACGCTGGGATTGATGCTGGCATTTTTCATTACGATTTACGAAAATCTGCAACGCCTTGTCGATACGTCGGAATACGACTCCAAAATCGACAGTATCCTTGAGGAATCTATTGCGGTCCAAACCGGCTTGATCGCTATCGGATTTTTGCTGTCGGCGTTTTTGATCGTCAACGTCGTGCGCGTGGTCGTCAAATATTTCAACTTCAGGATCGCCCGCCAAAAAGGCTCGCTTTTGCTGTCGTATGGCCTCATCAACACCAAATCGACGATCATCAAACCCGAAAAAGTCCAGATCACGACCGTTTCCCGAAACTACTTTCAAAAGAAGCTCGACATTCTCGAATTGCGCATTAAGCAGGCCACGGGAGGTGAACAGGAGCAGAAACAATCATTCATGGAAATCCCGGGATGCGATAGGCGTGAAGGCGATTCGATCTTGCAACTGCTCTTTGGCAGCATCCCTGAGAAAGGCGTGATGCTGATACCGAATTATCGCAAACTTGTGTTTTCGATTTTCCTTTCGATTGTCGTACCTTTAGGAATAGCATATTTTGCGATACCGTCGGATGTGCTGCTTGATTTCGTGTGGATTTTCCCGCTGTGGGCCATCCTCAGGGGACTGTCGTTGGCTTTCGGATTTCACAATTACAGACTGTTCGTGCACGATAGGTTCATCATAAAGCAGAGTGGGGCATGGGATGTGGCCAACCAGATCATCGAGCCTCAAAAAATACAGGCGTTGTCGGTTTCCCAACTGTTTTGGCACAAAGCGGCGGACATCGGCTACCTGACCATCTATACCGCCGGAGGAAAATTGTCGTTCCAACTCGGCAATTATACCGTGGTGAGCGCGTACGTCAACAAATGGTTGTACGAATTGGAGACAAGCGATAGTAATTGGATGTAGATAATTAGTCAATTAGTCAATTAGCGAATTAGCGAATAAGTCAATTAGTCAGGTGACGAGGCGAACACCGGCCGACGGCCATATCGACAGATGAACAAAATTAAATAAACAAATAAACCTTAAATGAAACACTGGATCGAAGCCGCCAGGGTGCGCACACTTCCACTTTCCGTTTCGGGAATCCTGATCGGCTGTTTTTACGCCATGAAACAAGGCAATTTCAATTGGTATATCGTCTTTTTCGCTTTGAGCACGACGCTGCTGTTGCAGATCCTGTCCAATTTCGCCAACGATTACGGCGACGGCGTCAAAGGCACCGACAATGCCGACCGGGTTGGTCCCGCGCGCGCCGTGCAAAGTGGCGTAATTTCCCCCGCCCAGATGAAACGGGCAATGGTTTTCACTTCGGTGTTGACGATCATCTCCGCCGTAGCCCTGATCTATTTCTCGTTCAAGGAACAATACCTTTTGTACTCGCTGGCGTTTTTGTTCCTCGGGTTTCTGGCCGTCGCTTCGGCAATCCGGTACACGGTGGGAAATACGGCTTACGGTTATCGCGGTTATGGCGATCTTTTCGTGTTGATTTTCTTTGGATACGTTAGCACGCTGGGCATTTATTTCATGTTCAAAAAAGAAGTAGAGCCGTTGTTGATCCTGCCCGCGACAGCCGTCGGATTTTTGAGCGTCGGCGTTTTGAACCTCAATAACATGCGCGATGAGGAATCCGACAGGAAATCCGGAAAAAACACCATTGTCGTCAAAATCGGCGGAGCCGCGGCCAAGAATTATCATTTCTTTCTCGTGGTTTCCGCCATGCTGATGGTCGTAATATTTTCGATCCTCGAAGGCTTTACGATCGGCCAGTACATTTACCTGATAGCATTTTTGCCTATGATCGCCCATCTTGCCCGCGTGGCAAAAAACAAAGAGCCGCGCGCACTCGATCCGGAACTCAAGAAACTCGCCATCAGCACGTTCCTGATGTCGGTTTTGCTCGCCCTTTCGTTCATTTATTTCCTCCAGGATATTTTTGTGCAGATTTATACGGCGTTGACGAATCCGCATTGATAATGAATTCATCATAGATAGGCTACAAAACGAATCGACCACTCACAACTCAACAGCAAAACAATGAAAATCACTTATCTTGGCCACGCGTCCCTTTCGATAGCGGTCGGCGGCCTCCACATCATCGTAGATCCTTACATCACGGCCAATGAGCTCGCAACCGACATCAATATCGACGAACTGGATGCCGATTACATTTTACTCACCCACGCCCACGCCGACCACGTTCTCGACGTGGAAGCCATTGCAAAGCGCACCGGGGCGACGATCGTTTCAAATGCTGAAATAGCCGACTATTACGAAAAGAAAGGCTTTAAATCCCACGGCATGAACTACGGCGGGATTTGGGAATTCGACTTTGGCAAGGTCAAATATGTCGTGGCGCATCACTCGAGCGCTTTCCCGGACGGAACTTATGGCGGGAATCCCGGCGGCTTCGTCATCGAAAGCCAGCACAAGAACATTTACATCGCCGGCGACACCTCGCTTACCTTCGACATGCAGTTGATCCCGATGCGCACCAAGCTCGACCTGGCCATCTTTCCAATCGGAAGCAATTATACCATGGGAGTGGAGGATGCCATCACGGCTTCGGATTTCGTCGAATGCGACAAGATTCTCGGCTACCACTACGACACTTTCGGTTACATCAAGATCGACCACGAAGACGCCAAACGCAAATTTTACGAAGCGGGCAAGGATTTGATGCTGCTGCCGATAGGCGATTCGATCGATCTTTAAGGCAGGATTTGACCGTTTGCCGTTGCGTTTTAATGTTCAACCATTTAAATCGATGAGACGTTTTAACGACTTAATTGCCCAAAAATCAAATTTTTAAATGGTTAAACCGTTTCCTAATTTTGGCGGCGATTCCGGCTGTACGTTCCAAGCTTTGGTCCATTGCGCTTTTTTTGTAGGGAATGCCACGAGCTTCCGTTGGTCGCTGCGGCCCTCCAACAAAAAATAGCGCATCGCCAAAAGGCTTTCCACTTCCATCCGGGCCGCATAATACACGCACAAATGAAGTTGTCCAAATCCATATTACTGTTCGCTTTCGGCATTGTCACCACAAACCTTCTTGCCCAGAACGGCTACTGGGACAAAGAACGCGCTACGACAAGGGAAATCATCGTCCCGGCAGGGGAACGCCTGGTAGTCAAAACCGAAAATTTCCCGCTCGGCACCACCGAGTTCGTCTACCGCATAACGGTTCTCGACGAAAACCAGCAAATGGCCAACAGCCTGGTTTCCCTGCTCAAAGCCATACCGGATCCGTCGGGTATCAGCCAGGGTTCGGCCGGAGCAGTATTCCTGCTGTCCAAAATATCGGGTGACGACAAATGCAGATATGCGTTGTTTACCGACAAAGACAAATCCGAAGATTATCGAACATCAGGCAAACCTGAAAAGGCCTGCATCTATCAGAACAACGCTGTCAGCAAAGAAGTCAAGCTCGTCACCGGTCGCTCGCTATGCCTGAATTCTCCTACGATTTACTTCGGTTTTGAGAGCGACAACTGGATCATGAAACAAAAAATCGTGCTGGAAGTCGTGCCTTGGGTCGACAAAAAAGCGAGCACAGGCTGGAATGCGGATAACAAAAAATCGTTGCTTGAACTCTGTGAAACCTCCGGGTTGGCGCAGTTGATGATCGAAGCCGAACCGCTGTGTACGTGCATTCTCGACCAATTTACGTTCAAATATACGTTTGCCGAATACCAAAAATTATTGATTGAAGAAAAGGCAAAAGCCTTTCGCGACTTTGGCGACAATTGTCTCGACAGCAAATCGGCAAACAAAGGCTTGCTGGCTGCAATCCGGAACCAGGCGCAGCAACATTTCGCATCGGGTAAGTATGACAAAGCCATCGATTTACTCAACTCTGCGATTTTTGTGAACGGAAACGCCACATCGAAGGATTTTTACAACCAAGGCATGAATTATTTGTTTTCCAAACAGCTTACCAAGGCAAAGCAAGCGTTCGACGACGCCGAAAAGCTGGACGGATCCGATCTTTTGGTCAAGCTCGGGAAGGCTCATGTTTTTTTGCTCAGCGACGACTTTTCACGTGCGCGCGACATCTACCGCAAATACAAAGGGGAAAACGTCAACACGACCACAAGCTGGAAAGATCGCGTGCGAAAGGACTTCGCCGATCTCAAAAAAGCCGGCCTCGATTCCCGTGATTTTGAAAAAGCCATCAAACTACTCGAAGATTGATTTGAAAGCCTACTGCACGCGATATGATCTTCAGTTCAAACGTCCTTCAGGCACGTCCCGAGGTGTCTTGACGCAAAAGGAAACCTGGTTCCTGGTCCTCGAAGACCGAGGCAAAATGGGAATAGGAGAGTGCGGCTTGCTCAGGGGCTTGTCTGTCGACGACCGGCCGGATTACCAGCATCGACTCGAATGGGTTTGTGCCAACATCCATTTAGGGGAAGCCCGGCTTTGGGAATCGCTGATCGAATTCCCGTCGATACAATTTGGCGTGGAGATGGCGTTCCGGTCGTTGGAAAGCGAAAATCCTCACGTGCTGTTCCCGTCTGAATTCACCCAAGGAGTAAAGCCGATTGCGATAAACGGACTGATCTGGATGGGCGACGAGCAAGACATGCTCGCGCAGATCCGCGAAAAAATAAAAGCCGGTTTTACGTGCGTGAAACTCAAGATCGGGGCCATTGACTTTCAAAAAGAACTTGAGCTGTTGCGCTTTATACGCTCCAATTTCGACGTAGCGGAAATGGAAATCCGCGTCGACGCAAACGGCGCATTTTCATATGATTCGGCTTTAGATAAGCTACAAAAACTATCTGAATTTAAACTACATAGCATAGAGCAACCAATTAAAAAGGGGCAGACTGACAAAATGGCAAATCTGTGCGCATCGACTCCTTTCCCCATAGCGCTTGACGAAGAGCTCATAGGCGTTTTTTCTGAAGAAGAAAAGGCCGCATTGCTCGACACAATCAAGCCGCAATTCATCATTTTGAAGCCCAGTTTTATTGGTGGTTTCAAGGGAACGCTGCAATGGATCGCGTTGGCCCGGCAGCGCGGCATCGGTTGGTGGATCACATCGGCCCTGGAAAGCAATATCGGGTTGAACGCTATTGCGCAATGGACGTACACTTTGGGAACTTCGATGCCGCAAGGCCTGGGAACCGGGGCCCTGTACACGAACAACATCGAAGCACCTTTGATAGTCGAAAACGGTTCGTTGTGGTACAAGCCTGAACTCGGTTGGGGACAAATGCCCTAGCCCCGATGGAAGCGGCAGCCCCGAAGCGCAACAGCGATTTTTTGCTGAAGTGTGAGGGCGACCAACGGGAGCCCGAAAAACGATTGCAAAAAACAGATTCTGCGCAAGGGCTACAGCGTACAGCGGGATTGGCTCATAAAAAAAGCGCAAGGATCTTCCGATTGCGACGTTAATTCCAATTGTTCATCATTGCCAGTCCTTAAGCGACATCATTAGGTTTGTTGAGAGACGTGAATTGTCACAGGTTTGTAGCCGACGCGAAAAAAGGAAAATCCGTATGGCATTACAGCGGGTGAATGCCGATCGCAGCGATGGGCTGCCGACAATAATTCCTGTCCATCCATTACAATACGATGTTGTTATTAGGAGCAATCGCCGGAGGAAGTTCGGTTTGCTCCAGCATTTCACGCAGGTCGATCTCGATGGTACGGCTCATGCTGGCCATTGGGATGTCGTTTGGCCCGCCCTCAAACGGATTCTCGGTGGCTTCCCCAACGCGATCCATCGTAGTGAAAACCCAGGAAACGATAGTGCTGAATGGAATGGCGAACCAGGAACAATCAGGGTGAATCTTCGAGAATTCGTTAAGCATACCAAGTGGAAGCATCAAAACGAAAAGCCACACAAAAAATAGTGAAATACTAGCGAACTGTCGCGGATAGGGAAAATTTTTGATGCGTTCGCAACGGCCTTGGTGATCGTAAAGTTGAGACAGTGTCCTTGAAAGTTCCACGTATTCGAACGCTGCGATTTGGTTGCGTTGCCTGAGATTTTTGAGGTTTTTGGATTGGAGCGACAGGATTTGCGTGGCCCGGTTTTTCTTGGCCAGGATGTATTTCAGTTCGTCTTATGGCAGATATTGCCGCAGTTCTTCCTCAAGCGCGGTTTCCCACTCGGGAACACTGTAATTTTTCCTGTATTCCTTAAAATGCGGCTTGTCCCAGTTTTCCCAATTGCGTTGCTCACGAAGCTGATAGCGCAAAGCCGTCAACCAGGCGCAATGACGCAACATGAATGTTTCCTGGGTGTGGCGATCGGCGTTTACGAAATCGCGTGAAACAATGCCCCAGGTTCGGCTTGTGTTGACGATAGCGCCCCAAATTTGCCTCGCCTCCCATAGGCGATTATACGTCTGGGTATTTTTGAATCCGATGATGAAAGCTGCAGCCGTTCCCACAAGGGCGATCGGCACCCAGGGAATGGCGATCCAGTGCCATCCGACAACCATATAGATCAGCGTCGGAATTGTACCGATGGCAAAAAGCAGATAAATGTCGCGCCTGGTCCAAGCCAGGAATTCCCAAAGCGAGTATCGTTTTCCCGTATGCATATACAGTCAGCAATGAATCCGATAAAAATAGCGGTTTCCGCAACAAGTCCAACCCGGATTTACGGTCAGATTATCTTAAACCGGTATTTTTCCGACGGTGTCCCGTAAAACTCCACATTGAGTTTCGGGAAATAGACGCCCAATCCTTTCGGAATGCAGTCCGGGAAAACCTTCATGGCTTCCTTCATGTAATTCTTGGACCTGACGGTGTCTTCAAGTTGACGATAACGTCCATCTGTGTAAATGCGTTTCCGGTTGCCGTCAAGCGTGAAAGTCAAGGTGTTGATGCTCATCATGATGCCAATGTGTTCCTTTTCGGTCATCGAAATGGCGGTTTTGGTCTTGAGCACGGCGATCGATCGGTCAACAAGGGTGTTGAACTGCTCCAACGTCAGTGACTGCGGCTCGTTCGCTGCAACGGTTTGGGAAAATACGACAGCATCCGTAAACAAGAAAAACACTAAAATCAGCAATTTTCCACGCATAAATCAAATCGGTTTTGTAAGGATTTCGGCTCCGAGGCAAGAATCGGGAATGCCATAAGCTTCCACCAAAGGTACGGCGTCCTTGCGAATGTCCCAGCACAATTGGTTGACGAGTTTTCGAACCGCTTTCGTTTTCGGGCTTTCCATGTAACCATCTTCGAGATACCAGCCTTTGTGCGTTTCGATCTGATGCAATGCGAAGAGGTTGCGCAGGGCCACGAGCCTGTATTTGGATCCGTCATCTGAAACCTCGCTTATCGCCGATTGGAACCGTTCCAGGATGACGCGCTCCAGATAGGCACCTGCCACGTCCATCATCTGATGTTGGGCGACGTTAAAAGCGTCATACGGATCCATTCCGCTGTCGATAAGCTTTTTGAGGCGGCGGGCGGCCGATGCGAGTATCGTTTTTTCGCGATAGGCGAAGGCCTGGTGATGGAATTCGTAATCGAGCAGGTGGGCCTCGTCTGTTTTTCGCGTCGCAATCGGATTTTTTTCGGCCACGACGGTCTTCGCATTTTCATACACATATGTGATCATTCCCGCCATGTCGAGCTTTCCGAACTCTTTCCGGAACTCGGACAACCTGCTTTTGGCCACCAATTGCATCAGCACGGTATTGTCGCCTTCAAAGGTCGTGTAGATCTCGGTATCGTTTTTTAGTGCGTCGATGCGATTTTCAGACAAATAACCTTTTCCGCCAATGGCTTCGCGGCACTCCTGCAAACCGTCGCGCACGGTCCAGGTCGTGTACGACTTCATTCCGGCTGCGAGCGCCTCTATTTCCTGCATTTCTTCTTCTCTTCGGTTCAAAAAGCGATCGGTCAGGTAGCGCAAGGCGAAGTGCAACGCGTACGATTTGGCGAGATAGGGCATGAGCCGTCGTTGGTGCATGCGGTAGTTCAGGATGGGGACTTCCGATCCGCCTTCAGGGCCGAACTGCCGCCTGCGATCGCTATATCGGATGGCGATCGCAAGCCCGGATTTCATAGCGGCGAGTGCCGATCTCGGGATGCCGATCCGCCCGCCGACCAAGGTGCCGAGCATGGTAAAGAAACGCCTGTTGTCACTCGGGATCGGGCTCTCAAATTCCCCGGTTTCGTTTACCGACGCGAACTTGTCGAGCATGTTTTCTTTGGGAATCACGACGTTATCGAAATGGATTTTGCCGTTGTCGACGCCGTTGAGCCCCATTTTAAGCCCACAATCTGAAATGGTAACGCCGGCGATGGGTGAACCGTCTGCATTGCGAATCGGGACGATGAAGGCATTGATGCCATAATCTTTTCCGTCAAGGATAAGTTTGGCGAAAACCGTGGCCATTTGTCCGTGTCTGGCCGCGTTGCCGATATATTCTTTCTGGTCGTTTTGCGTCGGTGTATTGATGGTAAAGGTTTGACTGGCATGATCGTAAGTTGCCGTGGTCCGCAACCCTTTTACATTGGAGCCGTGGTGGGTCTCCGTCATCGCAAAGCAGCCGGGAAGCGCGAGTGAACCGATTTTTTCAAGGTAGTTGCGATGGTGTTTCTCGGTACCCAAAAAGAATACGCTCATGCCCCAAAGGCCGAACTGCACGCCAAATTTGATGACGAGGCTCAAGTCGTGATAACTGAGATTTTCCATCAACGCGAAATAACCTTTCATGTCGCCACCGCCTCCAAATTCCTTAGGGAATGCCATATTGCCGAGATTTTCGTCGGCTAACGTCTTACACCAGTCGTAAACTTTTTCGCGATAGGCCGTTACGTCGGTCGAGGTGAAATAAGCAAAATCAGCGCGCGTCAGGATTTGTTTTACCTTTTCGGCAATTGCTGCTTCGTCCCCATCCAAAATAGCCTGCATCCGTCCGACGTCGAAACCGTAAACCGTGTCGTGTCGCGACGTTAGCGTGTTCTCCGGAGACCGGAAACTATCGAGCATTTCTTCGCCCAAAATGCCGAGCTCGTTCTCAAGCTGTACGAAACCGTTCCGCGCCTTCATGAACGCCGTATCCTTACCGGATAGTTCATAGGAAAGACTGAAAAGCGAGCGCACGTTTTCTTCCCGGGCCAACACTTCATGGGCGGCGGTTTTCCAACGTGCCAGCTCCTCGCGGGCAGGCGGATTCGAAAAGTCGACTTTGGATAGCAATTCCGAACGATCTGCCTCCGGAAGCCACGATTGTGCGGCCAAAAATCCTCGAATGGATTCGAATTCTTTTTGCGTCAGCAAGTCGTCCGACCAAGCCAGATAGAGCAGTGGGTAAAATGCTTTCGTCATAGGTTGTTGTGTTTCGCCTGGAAATTGCGCAGCGCCGAGACCGCCTGATTGCGCACTTTCTTGCGGAAAAAAGAGGTGTTTCCGAAAAGCCATCCGGTAAAGCCGAACGCCTGTCTGCTCCACAGGCTGAAGTTGAAATCGTCGCTGTGACTTGCGATCAATCCGTCGCGGAACGTAAAGTTGGCGGTGACTTCGTTTGTGACCAGGCGTCCGGTTTTCGAAAACGGATAGGTTGCAATCCAATTCGCCGAACCGTATTCCTGGTCGGCTTTGATATCGGAAAACGAAATTGACAACTGCCCTTTGCTTCGCCAGATGAGCATGCGCCACATATCGGATGCATCTTTGCCGTGTAAGGCGCCGAACGCTGGATCGCAAAACACGATTTCAGGATGGTAGCAACTGGCCATGGTTTCGGGCTCGTGTGCGGCAAAAGCGGCGTAAAATTCCTCAATAAGCTGTTCGTGTGGATTCATTCAAGAAGGGTTTTCAAGGTTCTTAAATGTAATGATTTTGGTTTAGAGTTTTTCGATGATTATGACTTCGTTATGGTTTTCAACGCGTGGAATGGTGCGCGCCGCGAAGTTTGGCACTGGGAAATGCGTTAAATACTCCACGTTTCGGGCATCGTGTTTCCCATTGAGGGTCATAGTGTTGAACAGGATGAAGCCGTTCTTGTTGAGCAGGAATCCCAGGCGTTCGGCAAAGAATTTCTGGAAAAGAAAATTGGGCATTTCAGTATCGCGGAAAACGTCTACGATAATTAGGTCGTAATGTTGTTTTGTCTTGAGCACAAACTCAAAGGCGTCGTCGATCACGATTTTGCAGTTTGGGACTTGGTCAAGGCCGAAATATTCGTTCGCGACTTTTATGATGTCAGGATCGATCTCGACTCCAGTGATGTTGCCGCTGCAGCCAATATCCTGGGTAAGGGTTTTGATGACGCTTCCTCCGGCGACGCCCAGCACCAGTATTTCGCGCATTTTGGCGACTTTTTCAAACCCAATGTTGCGCAATCCCAGTTTGAGGACGCGTTGCAGGCTTCCGTAGGAATAATTGGTGTTTTTTGAATCGAGAACAAGCTGCCCGTTGGCCCAGGTGACCTCTATTGTCTTGCTCACCGAAGATTTCCGATTGTGAATATTGATAGGCAGGAGGTAACTGAAAAGACGCCGGAGCATTGTTTTTTTTTGTAAAAATAGTTTTTTTGGACTTGATTCGGTTTATTGCGCAACGCCAGTGTCCTTTCCCTAATTATTCATTTCCATTATCGATTATTCATAATTAATTACGTAGCCAAAACCAAAACCCTAAGTTTCACGTAAATGGGCATATAGGTTAAAAGTTTTAGCATAACCTAATTTGTGTTTGTTTTATTGGTTCTGAAACCCTTGGCGCGCCACGTCGAGGGTTTCGCATTTTAAATGGGTTGCGTAACTTTGGGCAAAACCTGGAAAGATGGAATACCGCGAATTATTCGATGCCTGTAAAGAAAACGCAATCAGCGGCCGTTATGTCACCTTGGACGACATTTTACCGCTTTTAAAGCAGCACAGTTCGCACGGAATGGTAAAATCGGTCGGGAATTCCGTCAATGGCCTGCCGCTATTGTCGTATAAAGTGGGCAGCGGCCCGCGCAGAATTTTGCTGTGGTCGCAAATGCATGGAAATGAAACGACAGCTACAAAGGCGTTGTTCGATGTTTTCAACTTTCTTTGCGGCAAGTCGGAACCAGCACGAAAATTACTATCGGAATTCACGTTTTGCTTTGTACCGATGCTCAATCCCGACGGCGCGAAAGCCTACACTCGGGAAAACGCTGCAGGCATTGATCTCAACCGGGATTTTCACGAGCTTACCCAACCCGAGAGCCGTGCGCTTGTGGAGCTCTTTGAAGAATTCGAACCCGAAATTTGCTACAATTTGCACGATCAGCGCACGATATTTGGCGTTGGCGACACCGGCCGACCCGCCACGATTTCTTTCCTATCCCCGGCGTTCAATCACAATTGCGACATGAATGCGTGCAGACAAAAGGCGGTAGAGGTGATCGTCGGGATGAACGCGGTCTTGCAGGCATTGATTCCGGGCCAGGTCGGGCGGTTCGACGATTCGTTCAACATCAATTGCGTCGGAGACAACTTCCAGTTCAGGGGCATCCCTACGGTTTTGATCGAGGCCGGACATTATCCATCCGATTATCAAAGAGAACAAACCAGGTTCTATTTCTTTGTGTCACTTTTGTCTGGGTTTCAGTATCTTTCCGAAAACGATATAGTTGCTAATGCAATCGATGATTATTTGAACATTCCTCAAAATAAAACAGTATTTTTTGATTTTGTGTATAGAAATGTCAACGTGAATTATGATGGTATTGAAAAAAATACGAATTTTGCCGCGCAATACAAAGAAGAGCTTGTAGGGAAAACCATCGGGTTCGACGCATATATCGTCCAGGTAGGGAATTTAGAAAATCACTACGGACATATCGAGATAAATGCGGACGGTCGAATTTTTAGGAATGACGCCCATAATTTTCCCGAAATCGGCCAAAAAGCCAATTTTTACCTAGGAAACGATGTTAAAATTGTTAATGGCTTAAAAAAAATGTAGTCTTTTCGTTTTTTTATTAAATAAAAAATATTTCTTTTGTACTGCTAAGACAATTTTACATACCGATAAAAACAAATACACATTATGAGCAAGTTTCGTTTGGATGAAGTTGACCATCAAATCCTTGATATGTTGATCGACAACACAAGAGTTCCCTTCACTGACATCGCTAAAAAATTACTTATTTCTGCCGGAACGGTTCACGTAAGGGTCAAGAAAATGGAAGATGCCGGAATCATCATGGGTTCATCGTTGACACTTGACTACGAAAAGCTCGGATATTCGTTCATCGCTTATGTCGGGGTATTCCTGAACAATACATCCCAGACAAAATTCGTCCTGGAACGCATCAACGAAATCCCTTTTGTCACCGTGGCTCACGTCACGACCGGAAAATTTAATATTTTCTGTAAGATTCGCGCCAAGGACACCAAACACGCCAAGGACGTTATCTTCATGATAGACGATATCGAAGGCGTTTACCGCACCGAAACCATGATTTCGCTTGAAGAAAGCATAAACGATAAAAAGCGTCTGATGCACACGATCTTTAAGAATATGTAATTCATACACTTATGAAAATCCCAAGCCCCGACAGTTGTTCGGGGTTTTTTTATACCTTAAAGCAAAAATCAAGACAATGTACACTTTGCCCAAAATGGAGCGTTTCGAGCGCAACGTCCTTTCTAAATACAATGTTTACAACAGCGTCTTCCTGACCTTGCCGTTCGACGACATTTACAACACAGGAGCCCTTTTACCGCTGTTTTCCGAAGTTTGTGAAAAAGGTTTTTCGAAAGAGGAAAGCCCGGAAGAAATCGTCAATTTTTTCGCCTCGAAATATATGGACGCACCTTCTGAGCAGGACAAGATCGATCTTATGTTCCGTTTCATCCAATATGTCGAGCGCCAGATCGTACTGTTCGACGCCATTGAAGACGCCGCTTTCCCTATCGTAAACAATCTGGAAGGCAAAGGTTCGATGCGCGAGGTACGGGATGCATCCGAAGCTGCCGACATCCGCAAAAAACTAAGGGACTTTCTCGATGAATTCAAGGTCAGGACAGTGTTGACGGCCCATCCGACGCAATTCTATCCCGGTTCGGTGCTCGGGATCATAACCGATCTTACCGATGCCATCCGAAACGACAATCTCTATGAAATCAAGCAGTTATTGTCCCAGCTCGGAAAGACGCCATTCCTGCAAAAAGAAAAGCCGACACCTTATGACGAAGCCGTCAGCCTGATCTGGTATCTCGAAAACGTGTTTTATGACACCTGCGGGGAAATCGTGAACTTCATTTGCCGCAACATTTACCAGGGACAAAAAATGAAAGGCCCGATCCTAAGCCTTGGATTCTGGCCCGGAGGCGACCGAGACGGAAATCCGTTCGTCACCACCGAAATCACGCACAAAGTCGCCGATCGCCTGCGGACTTCGGTACTCAAGTGCTATTATCGCGACATGAGAAAACTAAGACGCAAAATAACGTTTGCGAAGGTCGACGTCATGGTAGCCGAACTCGAGGCCAAAGTCTACCGGTCGGCATTCAGTCCGGATGGAACGCTCTATCTCTCGGCGAACGAGTTTCGCGAAAACCTGCTCGAGATCCGAAAAATCATTGCAGACCAGCACCAGTCGTTATATGTAGAAGACGTGGATGCCCTGCTCAATAAAATCCAGGTGTTCGGCTTCCATTTCGCTTCCCTCGACATTCGGCAGAACAGCCGTATCCACGACGAAGTGATCGGGACGATAAGCAAAAGCGGCGTTTCGGAACTTCCGGGCGATTATACCGAAAAGCCAGAAGATGTCCGCATCGAAACAGTCGCCAAGGTCGGGACGGACGAAATTTCATCTGATATTGGTGACGAAATGGCCAACATGACCCTGGATTCCATGCGCGCAATGCGTGAAATCCAACAAAAAAGCGGCGAACTTGCCTGCAACCGCTACATCATCAGCAACAATGAAAGTGCGCTCAACGTACTGGAAACGCTCGCGATGCTCAAGCTTATCGGATGGGAAAATCCTACGGTGGACATCGTGCCGCTGTTCGAAGCGGTCGAAGATTTGAGAAGGGCCGACGCCATCATGGAACAATTGTACACCAACAGCGATTATAACGCCCATCTCGAGCGACGCGGCCGCATCCAAACCGTCATGCTCGGCTTTTCTGATGGCACCAAAGACGGCGGCTACCTCATGGCGAACTGGGGCATTTTCAAAGCTAAGGAAGCGATCACCCGGATGTCTCGTAAATATGGCGTCAAGGTGATTTTTTTCGACGGGCGCGGCGGCCCACCGGCAAGAGGCGGCGGCAAAACCCATAAATTTTATGCTTCACAGGGTTCGGGAATCGAAAACCGCGAGATCCAGCTGACGATACAAGGGCAAACGATCAGTTCCAATTTCGGGACCGAAGATTCCTGCCGATACAACCTCGAAAATTTGCTGAGCGCCGGTATCAACAATATGGTTTTTGAGAACCGCAAAAACGATCTTTCTGAAGACGATAAAGCGTTGATGGACGAACTTTCCGAAGTCGGATACGAAAAATACACCACGTTCAAGGAGCACGAGAAATTCCTGCCGTTCCTTGAGGAAATGAGCGCGCTCAAATATTATTCGATGGTCAATATCGGAAGTCGGCCAGCCAAGCGCAACAAGGGCAGCAAGCTTAACTTCGGCGATTTGCGCGCCATTCCGTTCGTGGGCTCCTGGAGCATGCTGAAGATCAATGTTCCCGGCTTTTTCGGAGTCGGATCGGCCCTGCGGCATTTCGAGCAGAACGGCAAATGGGACAAGATACAGGAGCTGTTCGATCGCTCGTTGTTCGTCCGGACGCTGCTCGAAAACAGCATGATGTCACTCGCCAAATCGTTTTTTCCGTTGACGGCATATATGAAAGACGACGCGGAATTCGGCGCATTTTGGAGCGTCATATACGATGAATATCTCGAAACCAAACGACTGTTGCTCAAGATCGCCGGCCATAAAACGCTTATGGAAAATTATCCGGACGGGAAAGCCTCGATCGACATTCGCGAACATATCGTGTTGCCGTTGCTCGTCATCCAGCAATACTCGCTTCAACGCCTGAACGAAATCCACAAACAAACGCAACCTGACGAAAAGCTGATCGCGGTCTACGAAAAATTGGTCACGCGCTCGCTTTACGGAAATACGAACGCCAGCAGAAATTCCGCCTGATATGAAACCAAGCCAATTGCGACCGGACGAGTATCCGGCTTACCAAAAAACATATCTCGACACCGTCGATGAAATCGAACTTGTCGAAGAACTCGAAATTTCGCTTCATCGTTTTATCCGCTTCGTACGCGAGATCCCGATGGACA
Source organism: Flavobacterium selenitireducens (assembly GCF_014748335.1). Classification (GTDB taxonomy): domain Bacteria; phylum Bacteroidota; class Bacteroidia; order Flavobacteriales; family Flavobacteriaceae; genus Flavobacterium; species Flavobacterium selenitireducens. The sequence goes on along the minus strand of NZ_JAAVIY010000001.1, from coordinate 210,996 downwards.
AATTCGACTACCGTTATGCGCCCGGAAAATGGACGATAAAGGAAATCATACAGCATATTATCGATACCGAACGCGTTTTTGGCTACCGCGCCCTTGCTTTTGCGCGCAACGACAAGACGCCTCTGCCGGGATTCGAGGAGAACGATTATGCCGATGAGGCTGGTGGCAACGCACGCCACCTCAATTCGTTGTTGACGGAATTATCTGAAGTGCGCCAGTCGAACATTACGTTGTTCAAGTCGTTCTCAGACGAGATGCTGATGCGCGTCGGAAATGCCAACGGGATGCCAAGTTCGGTGCGCTCGCTTGGATTTGCGATCATCGGCCATCAAAACCATCACCAAAACGTCTACCGCGAGCGTTATCTCGGATGACTCCGACAAACTGCAGATCATCGGAAATTCGTTCAAATTAACGAATAGGTAAAACACGGATTCGGCAAACGATTATCTTTGCCGACCAATAGCTAACAATCAAAAGATAAAAACGTGACTTTAATCAAATCAATATCGGGAATCCGCGGAACGATAGGCGGGAAGGCGGGCGACAACCTAACTCCGGTCGACGCCGTGAAGTTCGCTTCGGCCTACGGCACCTGGCTCAAGAATTACAGTAAAAAGGACAAGCTGACGGTCGTCATAGGCCGGGACGCACGCATTTCGGGTCCCATGATCCACAATCTCGTGGTCAATACACTGATCGGGCTTGGAATCGACGTGATCGACCTCGGGCTTTCTACCACGCCTACGGTCGAAGTGGCCGTTCCGCTTGAAAAAGCCGATGGTGGAATCATCCTGACGGCTTCTCACAATCCGAAGCAATGGAACGCCCTAAAACTGCTCAACGAAAAAGGAGAATTCCTCAGCGGTGCGGAAGGCGCGAAAATCCTCGATATTGCTGAAGCCGAAGCGTTTGACTTTGCCGATGTCGATTCGCTTGGTGAAATCATACCAAACGACGCCTACATGGACATCCATATCGATGAAGTGCTCGAGCTGCCGTTGGTCGACGCAGAAGCGATCAAGGCCGCGAAATTCAAAGTGGTCGTCGATGGCGTGAACTCGTCCGGAGGCGTGATCATTCCGAAACTTTTGGAGCAGCTCGGCGTTGAAACCGTGAAATTGTACTGCGAGCCCAACGGGCATTTTCCGCACAATCCGGAACCGCTTAAGGAACACCTCGGCGACATTTGCAAATTGGTAGTCGAAGAAAAGGCGGATTTTGGTATCGTCGTCGATCCGGACGTCGACCGTCTGGCGTTTATTTCCGAAGATGGCGAAATGTTTGGAGAGGAATACACGCTGGTTGCCGTTGCCGATTACGTGCTGGGCAAAACGCCGGGAAATACCGTTTCGAATATGTCTTCGTCCCGCGCCCTGGCCGATATCACGGCAAAACACGGAGGTTCGTACGAAGCCAGCGCTGTCGGTGAGGTCAACGTGGTGGAACTGATGAAACGCAACAACGCGATCATCGGAGGAGAAGGGAACGGCGGCATCATTTATCCGGAATCCCATTACGGACGCGACAGTTTGGTCGGCGTGGCCCTGTTTCTGACGCACCTTGCCAACAAAAAAATGAAAGTCTCCGAGTTGCGGGCATCCTATCCGCAATATTTTATGAGCAAAAACAAGATCGAGCTTACACCAACGCTTGATGTGGACGCTATCTTGGCTGCGATGACCGACAAATACAAATCTGAAAAAATCTCGACGATCGATGGAGTGAAAATCGATTTCCCGCAAAACTGGGTACATTTGCGCAAGTCCAACACCGAGCCGATCATCCGCATCTACACGGAAGCGAAATCACAGGGAGAGGCGGACGACCTGGCGCTTCGCATCATAGACGAGATCAAGGCGATCGCCGGAATCTGATGAAGTCGTGCCTTGTCATATCCGCGATCTTTTTATGCGGGCTTGCCTTCGGACAACACAACGTCTGCGGTTGGTATGGCACGTTGTCGGCAGAAAAACGACGGGCCATGCCGCCTTTCGCTTCGGCTGAAAAGGTGGTGCTGATCTCGTTTTTTACCACGGCGTCCTATTCCGAAGAGATCGTGAACGACAAAGGCGAGACCGTTGTTGCCGAGGACAGCCTTTCGATTGCCCAGAAACTGGATGTGAAAGTGTTGAGAGAATTCGATTTGTCGACGGTGGGCAATTCCGGGAAGCGCAAGAAATACGCGGCGATCGAAATGGCGGAACTCAACTCAATAGAAAAGGATTCGCTGAGCCGATGGTTTTTCAATTACCGCACCAACGGAAGCTCTAAAGAAATGACGATGAAATCCGTGAAATCGTATGTACCGAACAACGCCGTGCTGTTTCTCGATGCGGCAGATCGCGTCGTGGCCTACATCGAAGTCTGCTTTGACTGCCAGCGCTACGTAATCAAACCGGACGTCGCCTGGTTTACCCAAATGGGATTGCTTGCCGGTTGCGACGGAAAGTATGAGGTGTTGCGCCAGATGTTCCGAAAAAAGAAAATAGGGTACGGCGTCGATTCCATAAAATGAGCCGCTTTGGTTACAAATAAAAAATCCGCTTTTCGAGGCGGATTTGTGTTTTTAACAATCACGAAAATTGAAGCGTGCTCAAACTGCGGTACAACCCGTTTTCGACATTGATGAGTTCAGCGTGCGTTCCCTGTTCGACGACTTCGCCTTTGTCCAAAACCAAAATTTTGTCGGCATTGCGGATCGTCGAAAGCCTGTGGGCGATGATAAGGCTCGTGCGACCTTCCATTAGGACTTCAAGCGCTTCCTGCACCAATTTTTCGCTTTCGCTGTCGAGAGACGACGTAGCTTCATCGAGTATCAGGATCGCCGGATTTTTGAGCAGGGCACGTGCTATGGCAATGCGTTGGCGCTGTCCGCCCGAGAGCTTTATGCCGCGTTCGCCTACGATGGTTTCAAATTTCTCGGGAAAGCTGTTGATGAAGTCGTACGCATTGGCGCGTTTTGCTGCGGTCTCGATTTCGGTCTGGGTCGCTTCGGGCTTTCCGTAAGCGATGTTTTCCCGGATCGTCCCACCGAACAAAATCACATCCTGGGGCACGATGCTCATATTGCCCCTGAGGGTTTCGAGGTCGTATTGCGAAATGTCCTTTCCGTCAATGGCTATCGTTCCGCTTTCGATATCGTAAAAGCGCAACAGCAACGACGCGATGGTTGATTTTCCCGTTCCGCTAGGCCCGACCAACGCGATCTTTTGGCCAAAATCGGCGGTGAAATTGACATTCTTCAACACCTGGATTTCCTTTCTTGACGGATAGCTGAACGCAACATCCCGGAACATCACATCGCCTTTTATTTTCGGGATATCGCTTTGCGGAACGGACTTTATGGCTTCGGGTGTTTCCTCGAGAAGTTCGAAAACGCGCTCGGTCGCGCCTATGGCTTTCTGCAACTGGGAATACAAATCGGCTATGCCACCAAAAGACGCACCGACGAAAATCGAATAAAGCACAAAGGAAATCAGGTCGCCAATATTCTGCATCTCACCGCTAATGATCAGGGTCACGCCAAACCAGACGACGCTCACGATCGACCCAAAAAGGCAAAGTATGATGAACGAAGCAAAGTAGCCGCGATACAATCCGCCTTTGATGGCGATCTGGACGATTTCCCGAATTTTTTGATCGTATCGGTTGATTTCGTACCACTCGTTTGCAAACGCCTTTACATTGCTGATTCCCTGGAGCGTTTCCTCGACGATGACCTGGCTTTCGGCAATCTTGTCCTGGGTGTTCTTCGAATATTTGCGGATGAATTTACCAAAGATTACCGCCGCTACCGCCACCAACGGCACGATCGACAACATCATCAGTGTGAGCTTCGGGCTTATGATCGCCAAAAAAATGACGCCTCCGACGATGAGCACGAACTGCCTAAGAAATTCAGCAAGCGTCGTGGTGAGCGTATCCTGGATCTGGGAAATGTCTGCCGTCAGGCGCGAATTGAGTTCGCCCACGCGCTTTTGGGAAAAGAACGTCATCGGGAGTTTGATGAGATTTCCGTAAAGCGACAGTCGCAAATTGGCTAGTGTATTTTCGGTAAAATTGACGAATAATGACAATCTGAAAAACGAAAAAATAGCCTGCAAGAATAAAATTCCACCTAGCGTAAGGGCTAAATTCGCAGCTTGGCCGGCGTCTTTCTCCCGGGCGCAGTCGACAAGCATGCCCAGTAATTTGGGAAACGCGAGCGCAGAAGCACTCGTAAGGGCCAGAAATATCAATCCGACAAAGAACTTCCAGCGGTGGTTGCCCGCATACTGGAAAATCTTGAAGGTTTGTTTTAAGGAAGAGGCGGATATTTTTGCCTTGGGGAGATCGTTTTCAACGCGGCGTGGCATACGGAAAATTTTGCGCCAAAATTACAAAAATCCTTCCGCAAATACCGGAGATTGGGAAAAGCTTGGCTCGGACGCGGTCAACGTTTGCTAACCTTGGTCAACGTGGCTTTTTCAGACCCATTCACTACTTCGATCAAAACTTCCTGCCTGCCCGATGTCTGGCCTTCTATAACGTAGAGTTTACCGCCGGGAACCGCCATATTGCTCTTTCCAAAATCGACAGTACCTTCGGTAAGTATCAACTTGACGTCGTTTTTGGTTATCCAACCTTGTTTGAAGATGCTGTCCGCTTCGGCTGAAAAATGGAAAGGCTTTTTACGGATGTCGTTGAGTACGCGTGAATTTGGGAAATAATTGCAGCTTACGCCTTTTTGGCTCCACATCATGGCGACGAAAAAAATACCTATCGTAAAACCGACGAGGTAATAGGCAAAGCGGGCGTAGAATTTCATTTTGACGATTTTGGCTGCAAAAGTAGTGTTTATTGTTTAGTTGTCGATTTGTTCAGTTGAGAATTGTCGTTACACAGATCGTTCCGACACGTTCAGGTAGTCAAATGGACTAAAATCAAAAAACAATCAAATTGATATCGCTGTCCGGCAATCCAAACCATTCCCCTATAGTTTTGTTCGTGAGGATTCCGTGGTAGAGGTAAACGCCGTTGCGCAGGCCTTTGTCCATGCGAATCGCGGGCTCGATGCCACCGTTCTCAGCAATCTGCAGCAAATAAGGAGTAAGGATGTTGCTGATGGATAGCGATGCCGATTTCGAATAGCGCGATGGGATGTTCGGCACGCAATAATGCACGACGTTGTGCTTGATGAACGTCGGTTTTTCGTGGGTCGTGACTTCAGAGGTTTCAAAGCAGCCGCCCATGTCGATAGCCACATCTACGACCACTGCGCCCCGCTTCATATACTCGACCATGGTTTCGGTCACCACGACGGGGCAACGGTCTTTTCCTCTCATGGCACCGATGGCGACGTCACAACGCCTTAACGCTTTGAGCAGGCTTTTGGGCTGGATCGTGGACGTAAAGATCCTGTCGTTCAGATTTTGCTGCAAACGCCTGAGCTTGGTAATCGAATTGTCGAAAACCTTTACGCTCGCGCCCAAGCCCAGTGCGGAACGGGCCGCAAATTCCCCTACGGTTCCCGCCCCGAGTATCACGACTTCGGTAGGAGGAACGCCGGTAATATTGCCGAACAGCAAGCCTTTCCCGAAATCGTTGTTGATCATGAGTTCAGCGGCGATCAGGATGGACGCCGTTCCCGCGATTTCGCTGAGCGATTTTACGGCAGGATACGATCCGTCCTCGTCCTTGATATATTCAAATGCCAAAGCCGTGACCTTCTTTTTGGCCAGGGCTTCGAAATATTCCTTTTTGCGCGTCTTTAATTGTATGGCCGATATGACGATCGTTTGCGGTTTGACCATTTCGATCTCTTTCATCGTCAGCGGTTCGACCTTTAAAAGGATAGGGCAGGAGAGTACTTTTTTGGTATCGGCCGTAATTTCCGCTCCGGCGTCGCTGTATTCCTTGTCGCAATAACTCGCGGCCAATCCGGCTCCGGCCTCAATCATCACACGATGGCCGTGGGAGACCATCGAACTGACGGCGTCCGGCGTAAGGCAAATGCGTCGTTCCTGATAGGAAGTCTCTTTTGGTATTCCAATGAAGAGTTCGCTTTTTTGGGGCGTGACTTCCAATGTTTCTTCCTGTGGCAACAGCTGTTGCTTCGTGAAAGGCGTTAAGGCCATGGTTTGGGAATTTGCTTGCCTAAATTAGTGAAATTTTCGATTGTCGGTTGATATTTGTCGATTTGATTTCAGCCTTCGCGATATTGTCGAATCCACGCCGTCGAACGGTTGAACAACAATTAAATATTTTCAAACACCAACCGCCGTCGTCCATCGTCCAAAACGGACAACTTCACGGTCGTATGTGCTTCAGGAATGAGGTTCGGGATCAGCTCGGGCCATTCGATGAGACACCAATGGCCCGAGTAAATATATTCGTCCATACCCATATCATAAGCTTCGGACTCACTTTTGAGGCGGTACATGTCAAAGTGGAACAGCCGCTCGTGTGGATTGATATGGTATTCGTTCACAAGTGAAAATGTCGGGCTGCTCGTGGCGCCTTCCACGCCGAGGCTTTTTGCTATTTCTTTGACGAGCGTGGTCTTACCGGCACCCATTTCTCCGTAAAAAAGAATTACTTTTTTTGGATCGGAATCAAGGATTTGGCGCGCTGCCAGATGGATACCTTCGAGATCGAATTCAAAAATCATGATTTATTTCGGATTGAAAACCAAGAATGGGACGATCATTTCTTCGAGCGAAATTCCGCCGTGCTGATAGGTGTTGCGATAATAGCTAACATAGTGGTTGTAATTGTTCACGTACGCCAGGAAATCATCATTTTTGGCAAAAATAAACGAACTGCTCATATTGATGGCGGGCAACCCGATTTTTTTCGGATCTTTTACGGCGTACACCTCTTTTTCCTCATAGGACAAGCTCCTGCCGGTCTTATACCTCAAGTTGAGACTCGTATTTTTGTCGCCTATAACCTTGGACGGATTCTTCACGTTGATCGTACCGTGATCGGTCGTGATGATGAGTTTGAAGCCCATCGATTGGGCTTGCTGAATGATTTCAAGCAAGGGAGAATTCCGGAACCAGCTCAGGGTGAGCGATCTGTAGGCTTTGTCGTCAGATGCGAGTTCCTTGACGACATCCATCTCGGTTTTGGCATGGGAAAGCATGTCGATGAAATTATACACGACCGTCACAAGATCATTGTCTTTGTATGACTTGAAGGTTTCGGCAAGCTTTCGGCCGCCAGCCAGGTTCGTGATCTTAAAGTAATCCTGTTTGATATTAAGGCTAAGTCGCTTTAGCTGAGCGGCGAGGAATTCCGCCTCGTACAAATTTTTTCCACCTTCGTCTATGTCGTTTTTCCAATATTGGGGCAATTGCTTTTCCATTTCGGATGGAAGCAATCCCGAAAAAATTGCATTTCTCGCGTATTGCGTTGCCGTCGGTAAAATCGAATAATAGGCTTGTTCCTTTTCCAATTTATAGTGGTTGGACACCACGGATTCGAACGATTTCCATTGGTCGTACCGCAGGTTGTCGATCACGACGAACAAAATCGGGCGTTCTTTTTTCTTGAGTTCGGGCACCACCAACTCCCTGAAAAGCGAATTGGACGTCACAGGTTTATCGGCTTTTGGCTCGAACCAGTCCTCGTAATTGCGCTCGATGAACTTCCCGAATTGTGAATTGGCTTCGGTCATTTGGGATTCCAATATTTCGACCATGCTCTGATCTTCTATGTTTTCAAGCTCGAGTTCCCAAAAAATAAGTTTTTTATAGATATCGATCCACTCTTCCCACGAATTCACCATGGACATTTCCATTGCGATCTTGCGGAATTCTTTTTGGTAGTCGAGTGTCGTCTTTTCGGATACCAAACGCGAATTGTCGAGATTTTTCTTCAACGAGAGCAAAATCTGATTTGGGTTCACCGGCTTGATAAGGTAATCGGCGATTTTGGATCCGATGGCCTCTTCCATAATGTACTCCTCTTCGGATTTGGTAATCATCACCACGGGAACCGACGCTTTTTTCTCTTTGAGCTCAGACAATACTTCCAAACCGCTCATTCCTGGCATGTTTTCATCGAGGAAGACGATATCGAAGTTCTTTTCCTCAAATACATCGATCGCATCAAGACCATTATTGCGCGTCGTGACTTCGTAGTTTTTTTTCTCGAGGAACATGATATGAGGTTTGAGCATGTCGATCTCGTCGTCCACCCAAAGAATTTGAATCTTATCCATAGTGTGTTGTTGAATTGTGCCGGCAATTTAACATTTTAGGCTGCGACGCCTTGCTAAAATTTTGGTAATTATTTTGCGTAACAGAAAGCGGAAAGGGCAGCGAACAACGCAATTCTACAAACAGAAAGAGGTGACATAAAAATGTCACCTCTCTCATCAATAACCTAAATAACAAATAGAAATCTAAATTGTTCTTCAGGCTCTTAAAGTATTTATATCGCTATAATTACACCTCTAAATTAGAAAATTATGTACGGTTCTTAAAACGCATTAACGTTTATTTAACCGCTGTTTCAACCTTTCGAGTGCGGCTTTTTTTTTAGGATGAGTGCTGCGAACAAGGAAACGACCAATCCAAGCGGAAGAATTTCCATGTAGGTTATGAGCGCCACCATCACCGGAGATTTGTAAAGCTTCTTCCAATTTTCCATACTTTCGATATTTTTTTGGAGTTCGGCCTCGGGCAAGCCTTCCGCCTTCCAGTTTTGGATCTGGGCGGAAGTCATTTTCTCCATGAAATCCGGGATGAAATAATGGAATTCCACCATCCAGGTCAGCACATAAAACGTAGAGGCGACCAAGGAAATCAGGACGCCAATCTTCAACGCCTGCCCGAACGTGATGCTCCCCTCGAGTTGGTTGTCCCGATATCGTTTGACAGCGACGAAGATGAATGCGAAAGCGATGATCATCGAGGTAAACCCGAAGAACATCCCGTATTTGGTCAGGATTTCGTTCTGTCCGATGAAAGCTGCCGTGAGCAACCATAAACTGACGATGAACCCGGCGATGATGCCGTAAGTAAGGATAATTTTTTTCATGATACATGTTTTGTGATTCGGCAGCTAAATTGGCAATCCGCTAGCGATTCGGTCTCATCCTTTCGGACGATTTTCGCCATTTGCTACTTTAGGAGGAAAGCAATCCGATTCGTTTTGATTTTGCTATCGCCTGCGTCCTGCGCGAAACCTCGAGTTTGGACAAGATGTTGGAAACATGTGTTTTGACCGTGTTCAGCGAAACAAAAAGTTCAGCGGCAATCTCAGCGTTGCTGTATCCTTTGGCGAGTCGTTCCAGTACTTCCATTTCGCGTTTGCTGATTCCTGCCCTGGCACAGGCCGCTTCATTCGCTTTGGAACTATTCAATTCTACCGCAACGACTTCGATAACCTTTTTCGTAGGCTTCGTTAGTGATTTGCCAACCAGATTCCGAGACCGGTAAAAATAAGTGCGATCGCTCCGGCATAGAGCTCAAAAGCGTGTGACAATAATACGAATCGCAATTCCAACCCCTGCAGTAGCGCAAGTAAAAGTCCCATGGCGACCGCGTAATATAAAAAATGGATGTTTTTTGAAATGATTGCCGATTTCATGATTCAAAGTTAAGGACTTGAATGCAACTTAGCCGTTATTTTCCACATTGGGAGATCGGTGGAAACCAAAAGCGAAATGATCTCCTGATAGCGCTCGTCGTGGGCGTTGTTTTCTGCGAACTGTCTGATTTGCCGCAAACGCTTTTTGGTGTCTCCCGAAGTACGCAAAAAATCATCCGAAAAGGCCGGGACATTGCGGTGGAAATAATCAGGCTTACCATTTTCGATCCTGATAAAGTAAAGCTTTTCGAAATCATTGTCCGGGCTGAACTCAATCCACCGGGCGAATCCGCATTTGGTACGCTGCGAATTATCCGGACTGCCGATTAGACGCCACTTGCATTTGGCGGCGCGTCCCCAGTGGTTGGCGTTGCGAAAGACGCCGTCCTGCTCGAACCAATATTGGCTACCCGAGGCACTCGTGTGGTCGGGCAATCGTATTGGAACCATCGCCGATTTAAAGATGCAAAATGTCTTTTTGTGAAAATTGGTTCGGTTGTACGACATGCTGCAAAGATCGAAATTCCTGGATCGTAAAAAAGTAAATTCAATTGCTATAAAATGCAAGACCTAACAGATTTTAAAAATCTGTTAGGTCTGTAAAGTTCAGATAAAAATTCAGAAATTGCATACAGTTTTTCTGCCGAATTTGTTAAAATCAAGGCTGTGGCGTTACTGCCTTTCTCTCGGGCGGGTTCAACGTGTCGTTAAGTCGTTGCGGAACCGCGCTGTTCGGCTGCGTTTTTACGTTCATGCTCTGGCCTTTCTGCTTGGCGCGCATTTCGCCTTCAAGTTCCTTCTCACTTCGGTTTTTCGCGTCGTTGGCTTTGGCATCACGCGATGCAGATCGCTCCACGGTTTGCTGGGCCGGCCTTGGCGGCTCTTGTTGTATACGGTCCTGGTCGGCCTGGCCGTCCTGTTGTGCATTTGCAATTCCCGCGAAGGCAAGGAATGCGGCTGTCATTATTACTGTTTTCATCGGTTTCTAATTTTAAATTAAAGATAATCGGCACATTTCCCGGCATGTTGCACAGTTCACGGATTAACGCAGGTTTAACCCGTTTTGCCAATTGATGTTAACGCTTTTACGATTATATTTGTGTTTCAAATTGCAACTTGTGCCATATACGAACAAACTTAAAATCCTAAACGATCCTATTTACGGATTCATCTCCATTCCCAGCGAACTGATTTACGACCTTATCGAACACCCTTATTTCCAACGTCTGAGGCGCATTTCACAAATGGGATTGTCGTATCTGGTTTATCCGGGAGCGCACCATACCCGTTTCCATCATGCGATCGGGGCGATGCACATCATGCAACGCGCCATCGAAGTGCTGCGCTTTAAGGGCGTGGACATTTCCGAAGAAGAAGAAACAGCATTGCTTGTCGCGATTTTATTGCACGACATAGGACACGGTCCATTTTCGCATGCGATGGAACATTCTATCGTCGAATCGGTCAACCATGAGGCGATCTCGCTATTGTTCATGGAGGAACTCAACAATCAATTTGACGGTAGGCTTTCGCTTGCCATACGTGTTTTTAAAGGGGAGTACCATCGGAAATTCATGCTGCAACTGATTTCCAGCCAGCTTGACATGGATCGGATGGATTATCTCAAACGCGACAGTTTCTACACGGGAGTGGCCGAAGGCAACATCAATTCCGATCGCCTGATCCAGATGATGAACGTGGTAGACGACGCCCTGGTAATGGAAGAAAAAGGCATTTACTCGGTCGAGAAATTCCTTATGGCAAGACGCCTTATGTATTGGCAGGCGTATCTGCACAAAACCAGTCTCGTAGCCGAACTCATCCTGATGAAGGCACTCAAGCGCGCCAAGGAGCTCGTCCAAAGCGGCCGTAAGCTCGATTGTTCCGGGAACCTGCAATATTTCATGGAGACGAAGGTCACACTTGAGGATTTTGACAAAACTATACTCGACCGGTTTTCGCGCCTCGATGATTTCGATATCGTAAGTGCGCTCAAAAACTGGCAGTTCGACGAAGATTTTACCCTTTCGGAACTCAGCCGCATGATCGTAAACCGCGATCTGCTCAGGGTCAAGCTCGGAGCTGAGAAATTCTCAAAGGAAGACATTCAGAATTATGCAAAGGCGTTTGCTGCTGAGAAGGGAATTTCGATAGAGGAAGCGCATTTCTTCGTATTCAAGGGAAAGATCAAGAATCAGGCGTACAGCAAGGATGCGGAGCCGATCCGTATATTGAAAAAGGATAAAACCGTAGAAGATGTGGTCCAGGCATCGGATCATTTGAACCTCAAGGCGCTGTCCAAACCGGTGACCAAATATTACATATGCTTTCCAAAACATCTGGCAGAAAAATAGGTAGGAAGTCAAATTTTTATATTTTTGTCGGGATGAAAAGGAGCCGGCAGACTCTAGGTTTTTTTCAACGTTTTACACGGGATTCCATTCTATGCCAATGGAAATTTAATCAGATAGAATGAAATTCACAGCAGCTCAAATAGCAGGAATACTCGAAGGAGAGGTTGTCGGAAATCCCGATGCCGAAGTCTCGAGACTTGCTAAAATCGAGGAAGGGACACCAGGATCGCTCACGTTTCTATCCAATCCGAAATACGAAAATTACATTTATTCCACACAAGCGTCGATCACCATCGTGAACGCGACCTTTGAGCCGGAATCTCCAATAACTACAACGCTAATCAAAGTTGCGGACGCTTATGGCGCCTTTACCCGCTTGCTCGAGTTCTACAACCAGGTAAAGCTGAACAAGACGGGAATAGAGCAGCCATCGGTGATATCGGACAATGCCAAGTATGGGGAAAACCTGTATTTGGGAAGTTTCAGCTATATCGGAATCAACGCCGCGATTGGCGATAACGTCAAGATTTATCCCAATGTCTTTATCGGCGACAACGTCGTGATCGGCAATAACGTCACTATTTTCGCCGGTGCCAAGATTTACTCGGAAACGATCATCGGAAGCGATTGCACGATTCATTCCGGCGCCATCATTGGAGCGGATGGTTTCGGATGGGCGCCTACGCCGGACGGTTCTTATAAAAAAGTGCCCCAAATCGGCAATGTCGTCATCGAGGATTTCGTCGATATAGGTTCCTGTACGACGATCGACCGCGCTACGATGGGCTCGACGGTGATCCGCAAAGGCGTGAAGCTAGACAACCAGATCCAGATCGCGCACAACGTCGAGATAGGAGAGAACACCGTAATCGCAGCACAAACCGGTGTCGCAGGTTCCACCAAGATCGGGAAGAACTGCCAGATCGGAGGTCAGGTGGGCATCGTCGGGCATCTCGTCATCGGGAACAACGTCAGGATCCAGGCCCAGTCGGGAATCGGCAAAAACATTCCGGACAACGAAACGCTCCAGGGAAGCCCGGCCTTCCATCTCCCGGATTACATGAAATCGTACGTGCATTTCAAGAATCTGCCAAAGATCGCATCGGACCTCGACGAACTCAAGAAAACAACAAACCAAAACAACAAATAATGGTTAAACAAACGACCATAAAGAATGAAGTTTCACTTACCGGTGTAGGTCTTCATACCGGTAAGGAAGTTAAAATGACCTTTAAGCCAGCACCCGTGAACAACGGGTATACTTTTGTAAGGCTGGACCTCGAAGGACATCCCGTGATCGAAGCCGACGCCAGCTATGTCGTCAATACGCAAAGAGGCACTAACCTGGAGAAAAGAGGCGTGAAGATCCAGACCTCCGAGCACGTTTTGGCTGCTCTTGTCGGTTGTGATGTCGACAATGTAATCATCGAGCTCGACGCTTCGGAACCGCCTATCATGGATGGCTCTTCGAAATATTTCGTGGAAGCGATCGAGAAAGCGGGAATCGTACAACAGGAGGCCGAACGTGTCTATTATACCGTGCGCGAAGTGATTTCGTATACCGATGAAGCCACGGGCAGCGAAATCATCGTGATGCCTGCCGACGATTATCAGGTGACGACGATGGTCGACTTCGGAACGAAAGTACTCGGAACGCAGAATGCCACGATGAAGAACATTTCGGAATTCAAGGACGAGATCGCCAATTCGCGGACGTTCAGTTTTCTGCACGAACTCGAGGCGTTGCTCGACAACGGGCTGATCAAAGGCGGCGATCTCAACAACGCCATCGTGTATGTCGACAAGGAAATCTCCGAAAATACGATGGAAAACCTCAAGACCGCTTTTGGCAAGGACAATATCTCGGTCAAGCCGAACGGCATCCTCGACAACCTTACGCTTCACCACCCGAACGAGGCCGCACGTCATAAATTGCTTGACGTCGTAGGTGATTTGGCCCTTATCGGAATTCGTATCAAGGGGAAAATCATCGCCAATAAGCCAGGCCATTTCGTCAACACGCAATTCGCAAAAAAAATACAGAAGATCATCAAGATAGAGCAGCGCAACCAGGTTCCTACGTTCGATATTTACAAAGAACCGTTGATGGACGTCAACAAGATCATGTCAATGTTGCCGCACCGTCCGCCGTTTTTGCTCGTCGACAAGATTTTGGAGATGTCCGACAATCACGTCGTCGGGCTCAAGAACGTGACGATGAACGAGAGTTTTTTCGTCGGACACTTTCCCGGTGCGCCCGTGATGCCCGGCGTATTGATCGTCGAGGCCATGGCTCAGACCGGCGGAATCCTTATTTTAAGTTCGGTTCCCGATCCTGAGAATTACCTTACCTATTTCATGAAGATCGACAATGTGAAATTCAAGCAAAAAGTGCTTCCGGGCGACACGCTGGTTTTCTATTGCGACCTCATTTCACCGATCCGCCGCGGCATCTGCCACATGCAGGCCAAAGCGTACGCAAACAACAAATTGGTAGCCGAGGCCGAGCTTATGGCGCAGATTGCCAAAAACAGTTAAACGACACCTTATGAACCAGCCATTGGCATTCGTCCATCCGGGCGCTAAAATTGCAAAGAACGTCGTGATCGAACCGTTTACGACGATACACAACAACGTCATCATAGGCGACGGAACCTGGATCGGCTCCAACGTCACCATCATGGAAGGCGCAAGGATCGGGAAGAACTGCAATATTTTCCCTGGAGCCGTCATTTCCGCGGTTCCCCAGGATTTGAAATTCGGAGGTGAAGATTCACTTGCGATAATCGGCGACAATTGTACGATCCGGGAATGCGTCACGATAAACCGCGGCACGATTGCCTCGGGCCAGACGCGGCTTGGCAACAACTGCCTGATCATGGCCACGGCTCACATAGCCCACGATTGCCATATCGGCGACAACGCCATTATCGTCAACGGCGTCGCATTGGCCGGACACGTCACCGTCGGGAATTTCGCGATTGTGGGAGGGCTTGCTGCCATCCACCAATTCATCAGCATAGGCGACCATGCGATGATTTCAGGCGGATCGCTCGTACGCAAAGATGTTCCGCCCTACACGAAGGCCGCTAAAGAGCCGCTTTCTTATGTGGGGATCAATTCCGTCGGCTTGAGACGAAGAGGTTTTTCTTCGGATAAGATTCGCGAATTGCAGGACATTTACCGCATTTTATATCAAAAGAACTACAATACTTCCCAGGCTTTAGGCATCATCGAAGCTGAATTCGAGGCAACTCCGGAACGCGATGAGATCATCATGTTCATCAGGAATTCGTCCCGCGGCATTATGAAAGGATACTCCGGGAGTTATTAATTAGCGAATCAGACAATTAGCGAATTAGACAATTAGCGAATTAGACAATTAGCGAATTAGCGAATGAGATAAGTTAGATAATGAGATAATGAGATAATTGTCGGAATCGGATCAAATGAACGATTGAGTGAAGCTAAATGAACAAGCGTCCTTTCAAATAAACAAATAAACGATTCATCGATTCAAATCAACGAATCAACAAATAAACAATAAAAATGGCAAGTACAGCTGACATCCGCAACGGATTGTGTATCAAATACAACAACGACATCTACAAAATCATCGAATTCCTTCATGTGAAACCGGGCAAAGGGCCAGCTTTCGTACGTACGAAACTCAAGAGCCTCACCAATGGGAAAGTGCTTGACAACACGTTTTCGGCGGGTCACAAAATCGAGGAAGTTCGCGTGGAAACCCACGAATTCCAGTTTTTGTATGCCGAGGGAGACGGATACAACTTCATGCATACCGAGTCTTACGAGCAAATCACACTGAACAAGGATATCCTCGACGCGCCCCAACTGCTAAAGGAAGGCTCAACCGTAAAAGTGATCATCAACGCCGAGACGGAGGCGCCACTTTCTGTGGACATGCCGGCTTCGGTTGTTCTTGAGGTAACCTATGCCGAGCCTGGCGTAAAAGGAAACACGGCAACTAACGCCACGAAACCCGCGAAAGTGGAAACGGGCGCTTCGGTAAACGTGCCGCTTTTCATCAACGAGGGCGACAAAATCAAGATCGATACGGCGAGCGGGCAGTATATGGAGCGTGTTAAAGAATAATTAGCGAGTGAAAAAATTAGCGAATTAGCGAATGGCGATGGTGCACAAAAAAACAAATCTTCGTCGATGACGTTTTTTTATTCGCCAATTCGCTAATTGCCAAATTCGCTAATTAACTATTTATTTATGAAATTCCCGAAACTACATACGCTTAAATCAGTAGCCGATATCATCGGATCCGAATATGTCGGGCCTGATGATTTTCCGGTTCACGGCATGAACGAGATTCACGTTGTAGAGCCGGGCGACATCGTATTTGTCGATCATCCGAAATACTACGACAAAGCGCTTGAATCTGCTGCGACGGTCGTGCTGATCAACAAAAAAGTCGATTGTCCTGAAGGAAAGGCATTGCTGATTTCAGATGATCCGTTTCGCGATTTCAACAGGCTTACCCAACACTTTCGACCGTTTACATCGGCATCTTCGGCTGTTTCGGACACTGCGAAGATAGGGGAAGGTACTGTGATTCAACCCAATGTTTTTATCGGGCACCATGTCACGATCGGTAAAAATTGCGTCATTCACGCCAACGTTGCCATTTACGACAACGCCGTGATTGGCGACAACGTCACGATACATTCGGGGACGGTTCTGGGAGCCGATGCGTTTTACTACAAAAACCGACCGGAAGGTTTCGACAAACTGCTCTCCGGCGGACGTGTCGTGATCGAAGACGACGTTTGCCTCGGCGCATCGTGCACCATCGACAAAGGCGTCACCGGCGACACCACTATCGGCAAAGGAACCAAGATCGATAACCAGGTTCATGTGGGCCACGATACGGTAATCGGCAAAAAATGCCTGATTGCCGCCCAAACCGGGATTGCCGGTTGCGTTGTCATCGAAGACGAAGTAACCCTGTGGGGACAAGTCGGCATCCGCAGCGACGTTAAAATCGCCAGCAAGGCCGTCGTCATGGCACAGAGCGGCGTGAGCAAGTCGCTTGAAAAAGGAAAACAATATTTCGGAACACCGGCACAGGAGGCGCGAGAGGCGATGAAAAATCTCGCAGGTATCCGGTTCCTTCCGGAAATTATCAAAAAATTAAAATAAATGGGACCAAAGAAATTCGTCCAGCAATTCTACAAATCCGATGCTTTGATCGACGCGGAGGTGATGTCTGCTTACATTCACCCGGATATCGAAATCGAATGGCAAAGCAGCAAAGGCCTGATCGTACTCGATCGCGAAAAACTACTGGCGTTGACGACCGAGCTGGGTCGAGCCTATATCCGGTCCAAAGCGCGTATCTCGCACTTGTTGCAGGATGGGAATTTCGTTACGGTTCGCTATTCCCACTATATCAAGACGATGGAAAATCCGAGAGAAGAAATGCTGTTGGCGCACTTCATGGTCATCTGGGAGCTCAAAGACGATAAACTCTACCGCGGCTACCAAATCAGCCAGGTGTTCTGAAAATTTAAACCACAAATCACCTCAAGTTCGGGCTTAAAACCGTACTTTTGCAACCGAAAATCAAACCTAATAACATACTCCAATGAGCGTTTTAGTCAATAAAAATTCCAAAATAATCGTACAGGGATTTACAGGTAGCGAGGGAACTTTCCACGCTTCCCAAATGATCGAATACGGAACGAACGTCGTAGGCGGCGTGACTCCCGGCAAAGGAGGAACGACCCATTTGGACCGTCCTGTTTTCAACACCGTTAAAGACGCGGTTGACAAAGCGGGTGCCGACACGACCATTATCTTTGTTCCGCCTGCGTTCGCTGCAGATGCCATCATGGAAGCTGC
Organism: Flavobacterium selenitireducens; assembly: GCF_014748335.1. Lineage (GTDB taxonomy): Bacteria > Bacteroidota > Bacteroidia > Flavobacteriales > Flavobacteriaceae > Flavobacterium > Flavobacterium selenitireducens. The sequence goes on along the minus strand of NZ_JAAVIY010000001.1, from coordinate 193,186 downwards.
CGACGCCGGAATCAAGGTCATCATCACCATTACGGAAGGAATCCCGGTTGCGGACATGGTTCGCGCCTACGACTATATCAAAGGAAAAGAGTGCCGATTGATCGGGCCGAACTGCCCGGGCGTCATCACGCCGGAAGAAGCCAAAGTGGGCATCATGCCAGGGTTCGTCTTTAAAAAAGGAAAAGTCGGGATCGTTTCCAAATCGGGAACGTTGACGTATGAAGCGGCCGACCAGGTCGTTAAACAAGGACTGGGCATTACCACGGCCATCGGGATCGGAGGAGATCCAATCATCGGGACTACGACGAAAGAAGCGGTGGAATTGTTGATGAACGATCCGGAAACCGAAGCCATCATCATGATTGGTGAAATCGGCGGACAGCTTGAAGCAGACGCTGCAAAGTGGATCAAGGCCGACGGAAACCGCAAGCCGGTAATCGGGTTCATCGCGGGAGAATCTGCGCCAAAAGGACGTACGATGGGTCACGCCGGAGCGATCGTTGGAGGAGATGACGACACGGCCCAGGCCAAAAAACGCATCATGCGCGAAAACGGCATACACGTCGTGGATTCACCGGCTGAAATCGGATTGAAAGTGAAAGAAGTATTGGGATAATTCCCGTCAAAGTATATTTTTGGGCTCGGATATCTTCCGGGCCTTTTTTTTAACTTCCATTCCAATGATTGCGCGCAAACGCTAAGCAATTGTCGTTTCTGGCGGATTCTTCAGTCGTTGAAATAGACGCTGTCCCAAATGTCGCTGTTGAACTTTTTTCCAAGCATAAAGAAGCAATACAACCCAACGGCGAAAATCGATTTGAACGCAAAAAGAAACACGATCACGTCGGCCATGGGAATTTTGCGGCTCAGGTTCGATTCCGGCGTAAGCCATGTCGCGATCAGGCTCAGCAAAACCGTCACCGTCGTAAAAGTCGACAGATTGCGATAGGGCCACACCCAAAGTTTGCGCCAGGAGTTTAGGTCATTTCCCCATTTGTGTATCAAATAAAAATAGCCATTGCCGATGGGAGCGAACAGCAAAGGGTCGTTGAAATTCCTCAGCCGGAAGGCTTTTGTCGGGGCAACGATCGCGAAACCGTCGAGGTTCGTGCCGTGTTCGGCCTGGAGATGCTTGATTTTGGTAATGGCTTCTTCGGGAATGCCGTCCTTAAAATATCCGGACGGCAGGAAACGGAGGCGGTAATCGATACAAATCGCGCGGATCTGCCCGATATGGAAAATCCGGTCGGTCGCCAACAAATCAAATTTAAATTGATTGTTGCAGGAATTGTTGGATGAGGCAATGTAACTCCGTATCCCGAGTCGTTGTCGGGAATCAGCCTCGAAAAGTGCCGATATGGCGTCCAAAAGTTGCGCTTCGGTCGTTTGCCGCTCCCTTGCGCTCAGTAACTCCGCGTGAAGGTCGATCGTTTTGTTAAGCCACTTCATACACTTATTCTATAGCTTAAAGTTAAGCCAGAATTCGTTAGCCAACCTTTCGACCATTGTTAAAAAACCGCTTGAAAGTTTAATCCCGCTGCCATTTTAACCCTGCAATAATTCCTATATTTGAAGTTGCAAATCAACTTTACCAATTACAACATGAAGTTACTAGAAGGAAAAACGGCCATCATCACTGGCGCGAGCCGCGGAATCGGGAAAGGAATTGCCGAAACGTTCGCACGACACGGGGCCAATGTCGCCTTTACGTTCAGCTCTTCGGTAGAATCGGCGAAAGCGCTCGAGGACGAATTGAACGCGCTCGGCGTGAAGGCCAAAGGGTATCAATCTGATGCCGCCGACTTCAACCAGGCTCACGCGTTCGTGGATGCGGTTTTGGCCGAATTCGGAACCGTCGATATCCTGATTAACAATGCCGGGATCACCAAAGACAATCTTTTGATGCGCATGCCGGAAGAAGATTTCGACAAAGTGATCGACGTCAACTTAAAATCGGTATTCAACATGACCAAAGCCGTACAGAAAACCATGCTCAAGAACCGCGCGGGCTCCATCATCAACATGAGTTCGGTGGTAGGCGTAAAAGGAAATGCCGGTCAGGCCAACTACGCAGCGTCAAAGGCCGGAGCAATCGGTTTTACCAAATCGGTCGCTTTGGAACTCGGCTCGCGTAATATTCGCTGCAACGCTATCGCACCTGGTTTCATAGAAACGGAAATGACCGCCAAACTCAATGAGGATGTGGTACAGGGCTGGAGAGACAGCATCCCGTTGAAGAGAGGCGGAACTCCCGAAGACGTCGCTAATGCGTGTTTGTTTTTGGCTTCGGACCTAAGCGCTTACATCTCAGGCCAGGTGCTCAACGTAGACGGCGGGATGTTGACATAAGAAGTTTAGATGTTGGATCCTGGATTTGAATAATCCAAAAACACCATATCGTCGGGAGCCGGATTCGAGTGCGCTGCAACGCCATCGATACCTGGCTCCTTTTTTTGTCGGTGCGCTTGCCAAGGCTTGTGAATTCCGCATTTTAATCGTTATTTAGTTTTTTTATACACCTCCCGAATGATGACGGCATCCACGATCCTAATGCTCTTACTATCAATAGCTGTGGCGGCCGGATTGGCATTTTACCAGTATCTTTTTAAAAACGGCCATCGCAACCGCACCAATTTGCTGCTTGCCGGTTTGCGTTTCGTCACAATTCTCGGCGTACTGTTGTTGCTGCTGAATCCAAAAGTCAGCCGCAATTCCTATGAAACGCAAAAGACACCTTTGGCTGTCGTAGTTGACAATTCCGCGTCGATTGTCGATTTGAAAGCGGATGCGGAGGCGAAAAACCTCTATCAAAAATTAACGTCGGATTCGCGTCTCAAGGACAAATTCGACATACAATCGTACGGTTTCGCATCGGACTTCGGGCCATCGGAGACATTTGACTTTAAGGGCAAACAAACCAATATCGACCAGGTTTCCCGGAATCTGAAAAGCATCAATCGAAACCGCGACTATCCGACCATTTTGCTTTCCGATGGCAACCAGACGGAAGGGAATGATTACATCTACGGATTTCCGGCCGAACATAAGGTCTATCCCGTCATTCTTGGCGACACCACGACGTTTCTGGATTTGCGCGTGATGCAGGTCAACGTCAACAAATACGCTTTTCACAAGAACAAATTTCCAGTAGAGGTTTTCCTACAATATTCAGGCACGAAAAACGTCAATGCGAGTTTTACGATTTTAAAAGGCGGAAGCGTATTGCACCGCCAACAGGTTTCGTTTTCAAACTCGAAACGCTCCGAAGTAGTCAATGTTTTGCTTCCGGCGGACAATGTCGGGTTACAAGTTTTCAAGGCAAGCCTGACATCGGCTGAAACCGAAAAAAACACTTATAACAACAGCAAAAACTTCGCGGTGGAAGTGATCGATCAACGTAGCGAAATCGGAATCGTCTCGACGATCAGCCATCCCGACCTCGGCGCCCTGAAACGATCGATCGAATCGAATTCCCAACGCAAGGTCACGATCGTAAAGCCAAATGCCGTGGGCGACCTGGGCAGGTTCAACGTTGTCGTGCTCTATCAACCGACGCCCGAATTCCGTCCGCTGCTCGAAAACATTAAAAAAGTAGGATCCAACACATTCGTGATCACCGGCGACAACACCGATTTCAACTTGTTGAACCAATTTCAGTCCCAGCTTGAATTCCGGATGAGTTCGCAAAAAGAGGATTATATCGCCGGCTTCGATCCGGATTTCAATCTTTTTGCCGTCGACGATATCGGATTTTCCTCGTTTCCGCCTCTCGAAAATGCGTTCGGTACGGTGACGGTAAAAGGGAATGCGAACGTCCTGTTGGGTTCGAGCATCCGAAACATCGAATCCGGAACGCCGCTGCTGGCTTTTTTTGAAAATCAGGGCAAGCGCTCGGGCTACCTGTTAGGGGAAGGAATCTGGAAATGGAGACTGCAGGCGCACGTCGAGAACAAATCGTTCGAGAAATTCGATGTGTTCGCCGACAAGATCATGCAATATCTCTCGTCCGACAATCTTCGCAAATCGCTTGTGGTGAATCACGAAAGTTTCTACAATTCAGGGGAAGCGATCGCGATTACGGCCCAATTTTTCAACAAAAATTACGAATTCGACGACAGGGCGCGGCTCAGCATCACCGTGACGAATAAAAAGACAAAGCAGACCAAAAAATACGACCTGCTCAAAACCACGAATTCCTATAAAGTAAACCTCAACGGGCTCGCGGCCGGCCAGTATACGTTTTCGGTGCGTGAGCTCAATAGCAATACGGTGTACAATAGCTACTTTGAAATCCTTGATTTCGATATCGAAAAGCAGTTCGTGAATCCTGATTTGGCGAAACTCTACCAATTGGCAGCCCGTACTTCCGGAAAGAGTTTTATGCCGGACCAGGTCGATCAACTAATTAAGACGTTGCTGGAAAACGCCGACTATAAATCGGTCGAAAAGGAAATCGTCAGGAAAATTCCATTGATCGACAGCTTGCTTATGCTGATCCTGATCGCCTGTACGCTCGCCTCGGAGTGGTTTATCCGCAAATACAACGGCATGCTTTAAAAATTGCGGTCGTCTGCCGATGGCCCGTAGATCGAAGGAACCGGGATGTCGTTCATTCGCATGTAGACGGTGAGCTGGCCGCGATGATGCACCCAATGATTTAAAGTCGTCACGATGTCTTGTTTTTTGGGCGCCGAATAAAGTTCGTGCCCGTCGTTTTTCAATGTAAAATTTCCAGACAATTTTTCTTCGGTCGCGTTCGTCAAGCTCTGCTCGGCCCGTTTGAGATTTTCTTCGAAAAACGCCATCAATTCTTCGTTGTTCGTGATTGTTGGCTGGGGAAACGTCTTAAAGTCGATTTCCGAATCGTCAATCATATAAGCGATCCATAGCGGGATCTGGGCGACCAATATTGCAAGGTAGCCCATCTCCATGGATCGCTCGTGCGGCTTGAACCGGAACACAGATTCGTCTATGCGCTCGAGGCATTTTCGCGTGGACGGAATTTCCATCCGAAGTTCTTCGAGAATTGAGGTGGAAAATGATGTTGGCATGGGATATTTTTACTTAAAGTTAAGATTTTGCCACAAGTTTTCGTGTTTATTTATCCACTTTCAACAGATAGACTTCATCGCATCGGGAAAATAACGGCCTGATAACTTGTTGAAATTATGCTGTAGACGATGAATTCCGCAATCGTAATATTTGATACTTTTACCCGAAAATTGCGCGATGAAGCGATTATTGATCGTCATGCTTGTGATGTCAGGGCCGTTGATGGCACAGCAATGGAAAACAGACCTTGATGAAGCCTTTCGCGAGGCGGCCGTTTCCAACCGCAACATATTGCTTTTTTTCTCGGTTTCCGATGCCTGCGACATTTGCCGTCGCCTCGACAACGACGTGTTCCAATCCGAGGAATTTCTCGAGTACGCACAGGACAACCTGGTGCTGGTAAAACTCGACTTCAAAAACCAGGCAACGGGTGACAAGTCCGATCAATTGCTCATTGTCGAAAAATACAACAAGGATGGCTTTTTTCCTTGGGTCGTATTGATCAACAAACATCAGAAAGTGATCGCAAAAATGCCACTTTACCAAGAGCAGACGGCGCGTCAATACCTCGCTCAGTTAAAATCGGCGAACCGCTAATTTTTTTTGGTAGGGTAAAACGGATCATTGGGATTATAGGGTAGAGCAATCGATTTCGCTCCGATTGGAAATTACTTAACAATATCCTTACATTTACCTCGCCTTTACCTAACCGATGAAAAAGCTTGCATTTTTAAAACCTGCCCTTGTGTTTGTGGGGATTGCTTTGGCTATAACCACGTTAAGCCGCCTGGCACTGTTCGTATTGTTTAACGACCGCGTATCAGAAACGCCTGATTTTTGGTTGATTTTTCCGCTTGGATTGCGGTCCGACCTGATCATCATCAGTTATCTCTCGTTTCTTCCGGTGTTGCTGTTGACGGTCTTGCCGGATGCCGTTTTGCAAAAAATAAAAGGTTTTTTCAAGGTTTACTTCATTTTGTTCCTGACACTTTTTCTGCTCATGGAATTGTCCACGCCGGATTTCATCCGTCAGTACGACACCCGCCCCAATAAAATATTTTTGGATTACCTGATTTATCCCAAAGAAGTCTTGGGAACTTTGCTCAAGAGTTATTGGATGATGTTGTTGGCCGCCACGGTACTCATCGCATGTTTCGTTTGGATTGCCATGCGCAACGCCAACCGATTGTTCGCGCCCCGCAAAACAGCGTATTCCACAAAACTGCTACTGTTCCCAATCGTAGTGTTCCTGTTGGTTTTCGGCGCTCGTGGAAGCCTCACTTCAAAGCGTCCGATAAACGTGAGCAACGCTGTATTTTCGGTTGACCAACTCACGAACTGCCTCGGATTGAACTCGCTTTACACGCTCGCATTTTCGGCCTACGCACTTAAAAACGAGGACAATGTGGAAAAAATGTACGGTAAGATGAGCGAGGAAGAAGCCATCTCGAGAGTCAGGAAATACATGGATGTTCCCGATGGCGGTTTTACTTCGGACAGCATCCCGTTACTGCATGTCACACAACCGGACTCGATTCGGCAGACGCCTTACAATCTGGTCATCATTCTCGAAGAAAGCCTCGGCGCGGAGTACGTTGGTTGTCTCGGCGGGAAACCGTTGACTCCCGAGATCGACAAGCTGGCCAGAGAAGGAACGCTTTTCACGAACCTTTACGCAACCGGAACCAGGAGCGTGAGGGGAATTGAGGCGGTCGTCACCGGATTTTTGCCCTCCCCGTCAGAAAGCGTCGTCAAACTGGGAGACTCCCAATCTGGATTTTATACGGTGGCCGCGCTGCTCGAACAAAAGGGATACGACACCAGTTTTATTTACGGAGGCATGGCGAATTTTGACAACATGGCCTCATTTTTTAATGGAAATGGCTTCAATCGAATCATAGACGAAGACGATTTCGACCCGGCGAAAACGGCGTTTCACGGAACATGGGGATACAGTGACGAAGATGTCATGAAGAAAGCGAACGATTATTACAAAACCCTCAGGAAACCATTTGTATCGTTGATTTTTTCGTCTTCCAACCACGAGCCTTTCGAGTTCCCGGACGGTCGCATCGCATTACACGACAAAAAGAAGAATACGGTCAACAACGCGATGAAATATGCCGATTATTCCGTCGGTAAATTTTTTGACCTGGCCAAGAAAGAGGACTATTACAAGAACACCATTTTTCTGGTGATTGCCGACCACAACACGCGTACTTTCGGAAAGCACCTGGTTCCCATACACAAATTTCACATTCCGGCCTTGCTCATCGGCCCCAACGTGGAAAAAGGCAGGCGATACGACGCGCTTTGCAGCCAGATCGATATCCAGCCTACAACGCTTGCAAAACTCGGACTGCAACTCGAAACGCCGATGCCGGGCAGGAACCTGCTGCGACTCGACCCGAAAACTCCAGGCCGGGCGATGATGCAGTTCCACGACATCAACGCATTTCGCGTCGGCAATAGGGTAGTGGTCATGCAACCTTTCAAAAAACCGCTGCAATTCAGGCTTGAAAACGACACTGTCTTTATTCCCGAAGCCGTAGATATCGAACTAAGCAAAGATGCGCTCGGACATGTCATGTCATCGTATTACCTATACAAACACGAAAAATTCCGACTTCGCAAAATCTGGAGATGATCAGGTTTGAAACTCGAAAAGCTGTACCTGGCTTTTAAGCCGTTCAATGACCATATTCATCATGCGCTTGTTGAGCTGGGATGAATTCTTGATATAAAGGTCGTATTCGTCAACGGTAAACAACGCGATCACCATTCCTTTAAGGGAGTTTCGGAACTTGATGTCCTTTTGGATAGCGTTTTCGATATATTGTAGCTTTTTTTCGGCAGGATAGGAATAAAAGTCGTTTTTGTATTTGGCCACATAATTCCTGAAAACGTCGAGGAACAGGTCGTTTTGAAATTTGAGTATAGGGCGTAACACCTCGTTCTGGAATTGTTCGTCAGCGCTCGATTGACTCGTGACATTGCCGATGGATTCTCCTCTTAATTTGCGTATGATCTCGTCCCGTGTTTCCATGTATTCTTTTTCTAAAAGTTAAAAAAAAAACCACTGCGTGGGCAGTGGTTCTTTATGAAGTTGTCAACCGATTACTTGATATGGAAAACGGCTTTTCTTACGAGTCTGCGCGCCATATCGGAATCTTTATCAACAGAAGTATCTTCTCCTGCAGGAACGATTTGCAAGCGCGAACCGTCGATTCCTGATTTTACGAGCACGTCGCGAATGTATTCGGCGCGTTTACCGGAAAGCGACTTGTTGAATTCGGTACTTCCGATCTCATCGGCATAGCCCGTAATGTCAGCAGTTGCGGACGGGTTGTTGCGCATATAGTTCAGGATGAACGCGACGTTCTGTGTCGAGGCCGGAGTAGGTTTTACGCTTCCGAAGTCGAAGAACACGGCAATGTATCCGTCGTTGATGAGCTGTTTGACGACCTCGCCGTTTTGGGTAGCGTCGGCCACCGCTTTGGAGGCGCCTTCCTTAACCGATGTATTGATATATTTTTCGAGCTCATCCGGCACTCCGTTCTGGTTCAAGTCAACCATGCGGCCTTTGGTATCGACTGCGACGCCTGGAATGGAGTTGTTCTCCACATCGAGATAATCCGGAACACCGTCCTTGTCGGCATCGTTCATCATCGTTTCAAGTTCGCCTATGCGTTTGTCGAGTGCTGCCAATTCTTCTTCCTGCTTGTCTTCGATCACGCCCCAGTCACCGTGAAGTTCGTTGCGTCCGAAAGAGTAGGAGAGTCCGAGTGTCCCGGTAAGCATTTGGCCCTGGAGGTTGTCTTTCTGTTCGGAGTAATGACCGTCCCATGCAAAGTGCTGACGGAAATTGTAGACCGAACTTACATCGAGGTAGATCGCAAGTTTTTTAAGCACTCGAAATTGTGGCGTTATACCGAAAACCAAACCAATGTTATTCTCTGTGCGACCTTCGTTCGACGGCCCGGCTACAGGGTCGATCCCCGTGTCGAGTTTTGGCGTTATCCTTCCGTAAGAAACACCACCGTGTGCCAAAAGGCCGAACCGGTTGATGACTTCCTCAAGGTTAAGCAGGCGCGACGCATTGATCACACCTTGCAACTGGAAACGCAATTGCTGCACTTCGAAAGGCTTGCTGGAGGCGTCGTCGCTATTTTCAAATTTGTCGTAACTACCGTCAAACTTAAAACCGAATTTCGGGCTGATCATATACCGGACGCCGAGATTGTACGTGTTCAGGTCAAGGGAACCTAGTACCGAATTGGGATCGCTCGAAGAATATCCTTCGCTGTAAGGACGCATTCCACGCGCCTGGCCAACGCCGGCCTCGATCGTCCACTTGTTGTACATATCGTCGACGGAAACCTCTTTGTCCTCAGCGTTCTCGTTCTGGGCGGATACTTGGGCGAAGGTCAAAAGCCCGAAGGAAAGAAGCAGTAAATTTTTTCTCATATTATTTTGGCGTTATTGCTGGACAAGGCTTGGTTTCTGCACAAGCCTTATGCAAATATAGAGTTTTACATTTAATAAAACCCAAGCATTTCGCTATTAATACAGGGCTTGTTATGCGATTTTAATCAAAATTTAACCCAAATTGACCTGTTTGGTAAAATAGGGTTTTGCCCTGGCTTTTCCCGTCGGAAATTGTAAAACTCAGTTGGCCGTCTGCGTCCTCAAATATTTCCAGTCCACGTAAAAAGTGCCGGCCGGCAAAAGTGAGGCAATGCAAATGATGCCGAATTTCTTCCAACTCCAGTTTTCTTCAAACTTTAGCATGATGGCCATGATGATGTAGCCGATGAACAAAAGGCCGTGGGCCATGCCTATCGGGAAAATGTAGCTCTTGTCACCAAAGACATACTTCATAGGCATTGCAAAAAGAAACAATGCCAGTAGCGAAATCCCTTCCAACAGGGCGACAATCTTGAATAATTTAATCATATTGCGAAAGATTTAATGCGGATTTTTCAACGGCGACAAAGGTAGCCCCTGTCATTGGAATATGCCAGTAAAAATTTTTAAAATGGGCAAGCGCGATCTCAAGAAATACCTTGCGGGACTGGATTCGGAACAAATGGCGGAACAGATCCTTGAACTCTACGAAAAATTTCCGGACGTCAAGACCTACTACGACTTTGTGTTCAACCCGAGGGAAGAAAAACTCATAGGCGAGGCAAAGGCCAAAATCAGGAACGAATACTTCCCGCAACGGTCAAAGCGGGCCAAGTTGAGACGGAGCACCGCACAGAAATTCATCAAGCATTTCCTTTCGCTGGGCGTCGACCCGATTGCGCTTTCGGATTTGATGCTTTTCAATCTGGAAGTAGCGCAACGTTATACCGAAAAGCGTGAGATCCGGTATGCGTCGTTTTACAAAAGCATGCTGAATTCGTATGAACAAGCCGGCAATTTTGTTTTATCGCAAGGACTTTTCCACGACTTCAGAGACCGGTTGGAAATCATCAGGAACGATGCAAAAAAATTGCATTGGGAGAATTGGACCGATTTCGATTCGGCTTGGCGGACTTTTTCCGATAATTCGAAATCCTAAAAGAAAAAGTGGGAATTGTGTAAACGGCAATAATCGCATTATGCGAACTTTGGTGCGATCCCAGAATCCAAACTGTTTTAACCAAACGAATATATGCCGTTAACCGCCCAACGCGAAAAAATTTCCACTGTCATTTTCAGGATTCCGCACGTCCACAACCTTTTGATCTTTAAAGATGTGCTCAAGAACAAAGATGCATTGGTTTCGATCTTAGTCGAAATTCTCAAACTCGGCGATCCCGATGTGTTATATCTGGGCTACGACAACCTGCACTCACTGCCGAAGGATATCCTCTTAAAAGACCGGGATTCCGCCATTGTACGCATCAGTTTTCCGAATAAAAAAATTATATGCAAGGAGCCTGAGCAGACGATCATGCTGGCGATAATCGAACTACAGCGGCTGAACGGCCAGATTTCCATTGCGAGCGACACGTTGAGCCACGAACGCAATATCACAGCAATAGCGCTTTCCGCCGACGACAGCTGCACTACCTGATTCGATTTTAAAAGTCATAAACGCCTTCCCCGAGTTGTCCCGTCCGAAACAAATTCACTTGTTCGTGCGCGATGCGTGTCGGTTCGGGAATGCGGTACTTTCCGACACATTGGGTTACTATTTCAAGACTTTGCGCGACCGAAACCCGATGGCCGGGCGAAATATAGATTGGCTTTACCGCATTTTTGGTCCGCAGCGCGTAACCCGATAATTTTTCTTTGATGACGATGGGCGAGGTGCTGAATTTTTCGAGACCGAGTTCGTCAAATTTCCCAGAGAGCATGCTCTTGGCGCAGCCGATCGTAGGCTGGTCTTCTAGGATCCCGAAATGCGTCGCGATACCGACACTGCGCGGATGGGTGATTCCCTGTCCGTCGAGGATCAGCACATCAGGACGCAGCGAAAGCATCGTCCAGGCCTTTTCGAGAGCCGGCATTTCGCGGAATGCAAGATATCCGGACACGTAAGGGAACGTCGTTTCGTATTTCGCCAGTGCGACTTGTCTCAGTTTCATTTCCGGAAAGTCCATTACGACAATCCCGGCATAAACCGTGGTGCTGAACTTATTGAACGATACGTCGGCTCCAGCCACAAGCGTAACCGGACTTTCGAGTGGTTCGAGGTTGATTTTTGACTTCAGTTCTTTCTGGATGGCGGTAGCGTCACTTATGCTAAGGCTTTCGTAGGTTAAGGGCATTGGGATAGGGATAATGTAGGGTTGTCTATTTATTCCATCGGAGGCTTGGGGCGTCTCGAGAAATGGGATTTTATTGCGCCATTTGCCGTCTCATGTATTTGAACGCATCTAAAAGTGCGGCAATTCCGCATCGGAAAAAGGGAACTGATGTGATCGTTCATGGGCTTGCTTTTCTGGCAAAATGGAATATCTCAAAAATAGGCATTACCATTGGAACGTTCCTTAAATATTCGCAAAAATTGAAGTATGCAATAAATGTTACGAAAATGGGATTGCTTCGTCAACGCTGTAAATTTTTTTATGCTTGCTATTATCCACGACCGTTGTCGCCCGTTGCTATTCTTCAAAATCTTTACCTGGGGCACACGTTTGCTGCTGTTCCTGGCGTTTCTCCCCTCGGGTTACAAAAAACTGGCAGGCTTGCGATTTACTTCTCTGGGGATCGAAAGTCCCATCGGTTTTTTCTTCGAAGCCTTGTTCAGGAGCGGTTATTACTGGAATTTCCTGGGATTGATGCAATTGACTGCGGGCGTTTTGCTGCTGGTTCCGCGGACCGCGACTTTCGGGGCCTTGTTGTATCTTCCGATAATCGTAAACATTTTGGTCATCGTTTGTTCGATGCATTTCTCGGGAACGCCCGTCATAGTGGGACTGATGCTGATGGCCGTCCTTTATTTGCTGCTTTGGGACTGGCCGAAACTTAACCGCATCGGCACGATATTATTCGAAAAAGACCGCAACCCATAGGACTGGAGAGCGCCTCAGATTTCAACGATCCTTACAGAAATTGTAAACTACAGATAGCCGCATACGTTAAATTTGATGTCGACTGTTAGGAAAACCTGTTTTTACCTGTACTTTTGCAAAATTGGACCAAGCAGACATGAATTCAGGGGAAATTGAGGCCGAAATAGGCCCTAGGAAAGAACTTTACGGCTATCAGAAAGGCGATATAGACGCTATTTTTGAGCGCCTTGACAATTCTGCCCAAAATTATCACTTGCTTTACCAATTGCCGACCGGAGGCGGAAAGACGGTCATTTTCTCAGAGATGGTGCGGCGTTATATCGAAACACACGAGAAAAAAGTAGTCGTCCTGACGCACCGCATCGAGCTTTGCCGCCAAACCCATCGCATGTTGAGCAATTTCGGTGTCAAAAACAAGATCATCAACAGCAACGTCAAAGATTTACCCGACCAAAACGAGTACTCCTGTTTCGTAGCCATGGTCGAAACACTCAAGAACCGCATCAACGACAGCAAACTCCACCTCGATAATGTCGGTTTGGTCATCATCGATGAAGCGCATTACAATTCATTTCGGAAGCTGCTCGCCTTTTTTCCGAACTCTTTCATTTTGGGTGTTACCGCGACACCTTTGAGTTCCAACGTTCGCCTGCCGATGTACCAGAATTACAACGAGCTCATCACCGGGGACACGATCCGGTCGCTCATCGACAACGGTTACCTGGCGCGGGCCACGACCTATACGTACGATGTCGGACTGACCTCGCTCAAAGTCGGCATCAACGGTGATTATACCGTAAAATCGTCCGAAGAGTTGTATTCCACGATGCTTATGCAGGAAAAATTGTTGCACGCCTATACCGAGAAATCGCTTGGGAAAAAGACGCTGATCTTCAACAACGGCATCAATACTTCGCTTTACGTTTACGACACTTTCAAGGAAGCGGGTTATCCGATACGCCACCTCGACAATACCACGGGAGCCGAAGAAAGGCGCGACATCCTGAACTGGTTTCGCAAGACGCCGGACGCCATCCTTACCTCCGTGGGGATCCTGACCACGGGTTTTGACGAACCGACGGTAGAAAGCATCATCCTCAACAGGGCCACCAAATCCCTAACGCTGTATTTCCAGATGATCGGACGCGGCTCCAGGCGTTTGCCCGGCAAAGAGGAATTTACCGTGATCGACCTGGGCAATAACGCAGCGAGATTCGGTCTTTGGGACGAGCCCGTCGACTGGCAGCTCATTTTTAGATCGCCCGAATGGTATCTCGAAAATTTGCGTGACGACGCCGAAATCGAGCTGTATTTCCGGTATCAGATGTCACCTGAGTTACGGGCGAAGTTCGCCAAGTCGGCCAACGTCGATTTCGATGTGGACGAGGAACACCGTTTGGCCATGGCCGCAAATCTACGCTCGAAAGTCGTATTGGAAAAATCGCTCGAACAACACGCCACGATGTGCGTCGAGAACAGCGAAACCTTATCGGAAGCCAAAGCACTTGCCAAAGAGCTCGACGAGGACATCCGCTCGCGCATGAAGCGATATGCCTCCTGCCTTGCCCACACGAGCAAGAACTACCGGGAATGGCTTGTGGACGACTACAAAATGAAACTCACGCTTCTCATCGGGAAAAAATTCCGGGAGTCGATCCTCGATTAGCCAGCTTCTTAATGAAGCGTTAATTTACATCGATTTCGCATGTTATACATTAGCAATCAGCGCGCTTTGTCCGATTATCGGTAAAATTTGCCGAGAAATGGCCGCATATTTCGCCAATTGTGCATTTCATCGACTTTATGGAGATTTCATCAGAAGTTTTTTTTTGCCGAAAACCCTTGAACTACATTTGCTTAACCTAAACAACTAAAAAGCGTCGTGCCATCGTAGTCCGGTCAGCGCTTTTGAAATGCCACCAACCTAAAGATTAGCATGCCTGGAATTTGCCGGGGCGAAGAAATCGTCTTGGTGACAGTGGAAACTAATGCCTATTTTGTTATGAGTGAAAAATACAATGTCTTATTAATTCTCGAAGGAACTTACCCGTACAACGGTGGCGGCGTTTCGACATGGGCGCATATGTTGTGCAGCGAGGTAGGCAATGCAAATTTTGCACTTTACAGCATCAATGCTGATTTTGAGACCAAGTCTAAATACGAACTCAGCGACAACGTGAAAGATGTCGTGCAGGTACCGCTTTGGTCGCCTCTTGAACCTCAGGAGATGATCAATTACGGAAAGAAGTTCTACAAATTCGTCGAGCGCAAGGAAAACACGCTTGACAATGCGATCGAGACACAATTCCTACCGATTTTCGAGCGACTTATCGGCATCATGTATTCGGATATCCAGGATATTGAAGCCATGGACGATGTGATGTTCGACATGTGGCGCTACTTCCAGAAAAACGATTACAAGAAAACGATGCGCAGCAAGCAGGTTTGGGATGCGTTCCGATACCTCGTGCAGGACGTGATCGCGTCAGACAAAGACGAAGAGGCTACGCTTTACGACCTCACGGTTGCCATGCGCTGGATCTATCGTTTCCTGATCCCGCTCAGCATAGACGTGCCGAAAGCGGATTTGTCCCACCTGACGCTTTCCGGCTTTCCGGTCATCCCGGCCTTGGTGCTGAAATACAAATACGGCACGCCGATGATCGTCACCGAACATGGTGTGTTCATCCGTGAACGTTTGATTGCTATCAATACGTCGGAATATTCGTTCTTCCTCAAAAAAATGTTGATCAAGTTCTCCGAAGCTATCACAAGCCTTGTCTATCACAAAGCCGACCGCATCCTTTCGGTAAACAAATTCAACATGACCTGGGAGAAGCTTTACGGGGCAGACCCGAAGAAGATCGACGTGATCTACAACGGCATCGACCATCAGTTGTTCGCGCCCAAGCAAAAGCCGCAACACTTGGTGGGAACGCCTACGGTTGTTGCAGCGGCGCGTATTTTCGAATTGAAGGACATCATCACGATGATCAAGTCGTGTGGCGTCGTAAAACAAGTGATCCCAAATGTAAAATACCTGGTGTACGGCGACAACAATGCCGTTCCCGAATATACGGAACAGTGCCGCAACCTGATATCCGAACTCGGATTGGAAGACAATTTCATCCTTGCCGGTTATCACGAAAAACCTCATGAATTGTTTGCCGAAGGCGACATTTCGATCCTCACCTCAATTTCGGAAGGGTTTCCCTACACGGTATTGGAGTCGATGAGTTGCGGGATTCCGGTGGTCGCCACGGACGTAGGCGGCGTTACCGAAGCGCTCGATCCTACGTGTGGTTTCATCTGCAAACCAAAAGATCACGTAGAAATCGGAAACAGTGTCATAACTTTGCTGCAGGATAAAGACCTGCGTGAAAGGATGGGCATCAACGCACGCCGCAAGGTAGCGGAGAATTTCACCATCGGAAAATTCATTTACGAATACGAGCAAGTCTATGACAGAATGCTCAACAAACGAACCAAACAAGTCGTCGAACCTATTTTTATCGAACTGGAAAGACAGGAAGCGTCTTAATGATATTAGCGGTCATTCTGATTCCATTTTTCCCCAAATCGCATGGAAGCTCAAAATGAAAATATAAAAGCCCTGATTTTCGACATCAGGGAAAAGGTTGGCAAGCCTGTCAGCTCGCGCGTCGTCGTGGCCGCAATCGAGTCGCTCGGAATTCGCGACATCGACACGCGTTCGGATTACGGCATGCCGTCCATATATGAGTTGGCCGACCTGGTTTACTACGAGCTCACGACTTCCGAAGAGCACAAAGGCGCCAGGAATATCAAGCAACGCGAGGCGATCGCCAACAATCCCGAGACGATCACGACATCTGACTACACGGCGGTCAAAGCGAAGATTTTCGCGCGTTACTACTCACAAGGTATTTTCCATCTGTTTCCGGTCTTGCTGCAAATCCTGGCCATCATTTACTTCGGATATTCGCTCTGGACGTTCGTCGGATTCAACAATGTGCAGTCTACCGCCGTTGTTTTGGGCGTCGTCGTCGGATTGGTCTCCACCGGCGGATTCGTCCAGGTAATCGGGCGACAAGCCTCGTTTTACTGGAACCACGCGGATTATCTGATGACCAAAAAAACGGTGGATTACCTGCTCAAAATCGGCGCGATTTCCATATTCGTCGTCCTGGGCGTCATTTTCGCCTGCAATTTGTTTTTCCACATCTATCCGTATTCGTTCCTGTTTGTCGTCTTTACCTATGCGATCCTAATCGGGTTGCTGGTGTTGTTGCTCGCGCCCCTGCATACGTTGGACCAACGCTGGGTCATTACCGTTGCGATCACATTGGGAACTGTCGTGGCGATCCTGCTCAAGACCTTGACGCCTATGTTGGTTTTTTTCACCCACTGGATCGGTATCGCCACGGCCGTACTCACCGCCTGGATATTCCTCAACGTGTTTTTCAAATCGCTATTGGCAACCAAAAAGTCGCATTCCAACCTGGAGGTAAAGCCGGCGCTTTTCCTGTATCACAATTATAAATATTTCCTTTACGGACTTGCGATTTACATCTTTATCTTCATCGACCGCCTGTTGGCCTGGTCGACGAATCACAACGGACCGCTTCCTTTTGTCATTTATTTTGAGAAGGATTACGAGCTTGGGATGGATTTCGCGATTTTAGTTTTCCTGCTGCTGGCAGGAGTGCTGGAGTTTGCCATTGCGTCGTTTTCGAAATTCATGGACATTGGACAAAAGACCGTTTCGGCTTCGGATGTGCCCAGGTTCGGGAAAGACCTTTATCGGATGTATTGGCAGCATGTCCTGATGCTGGTCGCCACGGGAATACTGGTGTTTTTGCTGGTTTACTTCATGATGTTCGCGTCCTGGGGCTATAGCGGCCAATTCCACGAGCGTTTGAGCAGCGTCAGTGTGAGAGTTTGCTTCATAGGCGGTCTCGGCTATCTGTTCCTGGGATGGGGAATGCTCAACTCCCTATATTTATTTACCCTGGGCCAGCCGGATAGTCCTTTGAAAGCGATATTGCTTTGTTGCGTACTCAACTTTTCGATAGGATTTCTGGCCAGCCGCTTTTTATCATACGAATACAGCGTCGTCGGATTGCTCACTGGAGGCATCGTGTTCATGGGACTTACGTTGAGAGCCGTGTCCAAATTCTATAAAAACCTAGATTATTACTACTATGCGGCTTATTAAGATGTTTCTTTTCGTATTACCATCCTTACTGACGGCCAATGCTTCGGCGGCCGTTGGCAAAAGCACGGTTCTGGTCTGTTACGGCAGGCTGAACCCGGAAGACATCAAGGGTTACGACTACGTCATCCTCGAGGCCCAGTTTTACAATATCTACGAGATTCGGAAGATCAAATCACAGAACGAAAAGGTCCTGGCGTATATCAGCATAGGGGAAGTCAACGAACATGCACCTCATTTTAAGGAACTCAAGGATCACACCGCCGGCAAGAACGAAATCTGGAACAGTTATTATCTCGACCTCAAATCGGAGAAAACCGTAAGCACGCTGTTGCGCATCATTGACCAGACTTTCCAGAAAGGATACGACGGTTTCTTTCTCGACAATGTTGACAATTACACCACTTGGGGCGCGCAACCTAAACAAAAAGACGACCTCGTGCAATTCCTTAAGATGCTTTCCGAAAAATATCCCGACAAGTTCTGGATACAGAATGCCGGAGTCGAACTGATCGATCAAACCGCTGCCTATGTGGACGCCCTCGTCGTGGAATCGGTGGCGACCAACTACACGTTTGACGACAAGACCTATAAGTTACGCCCGGAATCCGATTACAAAACCTATGCGTCCAAGCTCACCGATATCAGCAAAAAACACAACCTGCCCGTCATCCTGATCGAGTATGCCGACACCGAAAAATTATACAAACAGGTCCTTCATCGCATCAAGCCGTTAGGGTTCGACTATTTCATCGGCAGCATCGAATTACAAACCATTCCGACATTCCAATAAAAAATGCCAATCACCAGTTCCATATTATGGGGTTTCATCCGGCTGTGTTTCATGCTGTTGTTCATCTATTACCTGAACCGCAAACTCGTGAATTCCTCGCCGAACAACAATTTCCTGGAATTTTTGGTATGGCAGTGGTTCCGTTACGGCAGCATCATGGGAACGCTTATGTTCGTCTCGGTGCAACTCGGCATTTACAACCTCGTGAACTCCGTGATCATTTTGCTGATGATCATCGCCATCGACTACATCGGGTTCAAAAACCTCAGGCATCCGCGGCGCTACTACGATGAAACGGTGCGCAAGAACATCCATTTGCTGCTCAAGCGCATGGAGAACGAATACCCTGCAAAAAACTGGTTCAAGTTTACCCGCAGGCAGCGCAAACCCGGCAGGTCGAAAGGCATTTACATTCTCGGATTGGTCATCGCCATCTCGGTCATTACCTTTGCGAGCCGCGTCTATTTCTTCAAATACGATTCGTATTCGCTCTCGCCTTTGTGGATCAGCGACCTCGAAACCCTTGTAGGATTCGACGCCCAACAATGGTTCGGAGGGGAATCTAAAGTGGTTGGGGATTTGGCGTACGTGAATTTCTACGGAAAGATCGCCAACGTCACGCCGGAAATCGCGTTGCAGTCGATCGGCATACTCGAATCGGTTCTGCTTGCCGTCCTCCTTTTTTGGGTAGTCAGCAAAATCACGGGCTCGAAACACATTGCCCCGACGATCGCCGCCTTGGTATTCGGCATGGTCTACACGCTCTCTCCGCTGAACATTTATTTTGTGCTGCAAAACCGACCGATCTTCCTCGCCCTTACGTTCGGATTGCCGCTCATGGTCTATTACTTAAAGCCCGGCATGCTCAAAATGTCGAAGTGGCAATTCTTTGCGGCTTTCGTGATCGTATTTTTCGCTATCGGATTGATCGACGTCTTTACGCTCTGCATCCTTTTCCCGCCGTTCATGATGACCGGCTTGTGCTTTGCCAAGAAGAAATCAGGGAACTTCAAATGGGTCGGCCTGCTCGCTTATTTGGTATCGGTCGTCCTGATCATCGGGCTCTACGCGATCATCGGGTCGTACTACCAGACCAATCTCAAGATGTTCCTTCACTCGAATTTTCTGGCGGTCAGCTCCTATACGTACATTCCGCAACTGGTCCTTGATCTCGACGTCTTGCTTGGTTATTACAGGATTGCGTCGGCCATTGCCGGGATTTTGCTATTGGTTTACACCTTTTGGGCCAAGGAAGACTGGAGGGCGTCGTTTGCCTTCTTGATCTATTTCAATTTGTTGCTCGTCATCCGTAGCATGAACAGCGTTTGGGTCGATGACGATTTGCTCACCCAGGCCTTGTCTGTCTTTATGCCGATCGTAGCCGGAATAGCGATTGCCGTGATCGTCAGGATGTTCATACCGGTTTTCAGGAATTTTTACCGATGGAACCCTGTCGTGCTGGCAGCGGTTTTCGCAGGTTGCATCGGCCTTGCCATCAATACCCAAATGGACAATTTCGAGCAGCTTACCGAATCGGATCCGACACAACGTGAAGTCCTCGAGGCTTACGACACGATCACACGCGACTATTTTCCGTATTCGTACGCCGTGGTCAACAACAACCAAACCCAGATTTTAAGCGCGGACAAGCATTATTTTATGAACTATTCGGATTTCCTGTACGAATATCCGCAGCAGGATTCGGTGTATTTCAAGAACATCAACAATCCGAAATTCATGAAGGCACACGCAGACGAAGTGTTGCCAAAGGCCGTTCTTGTCTTTATTTTCGATCAGGAAAAGTCTGCAAATTCCGAAACTTATGCCGAAAACGGCGAATTGAAACCCATATTGATGGACCAGCTGGCCATGCTCCAAAAGAGAGGGAGAAAGGTGAGATTGTTTTACGACAACGAACACGTCAAGGTGTACGAGATCGTCAACCAGCCAAAAGCCAGCCGTATATCCGATTTGATATTCTAGCCTATGAACCAAACACTACATATAACCGCTTCAAAAGCTTTGCGGATCATGACTTTAGCTGTCGTGATGTTGCTGGCGAGTTGCGGGTCGCTCGACAATTTTGACGCTGACACGTTCAGCTTCTTCGACGATGAGGGAAAATCCAAAGCGACCGAATTGCGGCAGTACAGCCTTCCCGGCGAAAGCCAGACGCCTTTGGTGCTTTACATCCGCGACAACAGCAGCAAGCAGAGTGTCGCCAACGACCGCAACATCCGCAAAGTGTGCGATTATATCAAGATGCCGTTCCGCTCGATGGATGTTGAGGCGTTCAATACCAAACCCGGGTTTCCCGCTTCGGTTCGCTCGATTTGCCTTCACGATATCAAGAAACTCAACCAGGCCTCGCTCAATAAATTACTGGAATTCGTCGCCTCGGGCGGCAATCTTTTGCTTCCGCTGGCCAGCGATGACAAGCGACTCGCGTATTTCGCCGGTTTGAAGCCGGACAATGATTTCGAAACCGACGTCACGTCCAAAGGATTTTATTTCAATACCGCGATCCTGCCGAATCTCAAAGGGAAAACATATGCCGAGGACCAGATCCATTACGGTTATGCGAAAGAAGGTTTCAGGAAAGACGTCAAAATCCTGGCGACCGCAGCGACGAATCGCGAGTATCCGACAATCGTCGAAAATGCGATAGGGAAGGGGCGCGTCGTTTTCCTCAATACGACGATCGAATACGAGAAAATCCACAGGGGATTGCTCTTCGCCGGTTTGCTCAAAGGGCTGGAAGGCATTCCGTATCCTATCGCGAACACGAGCACGATCTTCCTGGACGATTTCCCGTCTCCGGTTTACGACATCAAATCTGAGCCTATCAAATCCGAGATGAACATCAGCATCAAAGACTTCGTCAAGGACGAATGGTGGCCGGACATGAAAAAGATCGCGGACAAATACAAGATCAGCTATTCCGCGATGATCGCCTTCGATTACAAAAACAATGTCGAGCCGCCTTTCCTGTTCGACCAATGGGACACGCACAAGGTCAAGGTCAATAAAAAAACCGAAATTCTGTCGGACTGGCTCGTATTCGATTCCAAAAAACACGGGCACGAACTGGCCTTTCACGGTTACAACCACGTCGAGTTCAAAAAAGGGCACTGGAAAAACCCGGAGTTTATCGGCATGGCGTTGAAATCGGTCCAGAAAAAATGGGGAATCGCCAATTACGGACCGCTTCCGGTGACGTACGTCCCTCCGTCCAACATCATCGATCCGGAAGGTGTGAACTACCTGAGAAAAGGCATGCCTTCGATCAAATACATCTGCAGTCTTTACCTCGGCGATCCTGCCGAAGGAGGAGGACGGGAGTTCGATTTTGACCCTTATAACAAGGACTTTTTTGATTATCCGAGGATTTCCGATGGATTCTACATGGAAACCGACAAGAAGTTCTCGTTGGAATCCCTTTTCATTTACACCGGGATTTGGACGCACTTCGTGCATCCTGACGACGTATACCAAATCCCGAGCCCGTTCAATAAAAGTGCGGGTGATTTCGACTTGAGGAACAATCGCGAGCTCGGATGGCGCAAAACCAAAGGCAAACCGACCTCGATGCTCGGGGAATTCACGATCATTCTCGATGAAATGGGAAAATGTTATCCTCAAATCCGATACGTGAACGCCGGAGAAGGAGGGAAGATCGTCAACGACTGGCGCGCCTCGAAATTCCTTCACGAAAGCGGACAGGGTTTGTATTCGGTTCGCGAGCTCGAGCCTGAAAGTTCGATCGGGAATACCCAATATTGGTTTTTGTATTCGAGTTTCCAGAACGGGCCTAAAATCGATGCGTCGCTTCAAAAAGAGGAGGCATTGTATTCCAAAACACCGTTGCTCGACGGGTATCTGTATTCGGTTTACACCCACAAATCCGAACTCAATATTAGTGATCTTGGCCTGAAATCGGCGGCCCAAAAGAAAGAAGCCGAGAAAATCGTCAAGTCGGTAGCCCAGCAATACAAGGCTTATACGATTAAACAACGCAATTATCTTGCGGGCATCACGGACGAAGTTCCCGAAGAAGACGCCGATGCTTTGCTCGAGAAGGAAATGTTCCAATTAAGGCAAAAACTAATGGCCAAACCGACGATTGATTCGGTACAGTGGAACCAATACGCCAAATTCGTGGCCTGGGACAAGGAACGCCCGCTCGATGTTTGGAAAATGCTCGAGGAATACTGCCTCAAAAACCCTGCGCCTCAAAACATCATGTATTCCAAGGAACTCGACAGGCTTATCGGTTATCCGAACGACCTCACGATGGAAAAATGGCTCAAGGCGCAACTCATCGTCACACCGAACGACGTACATCTGCTCAACAGTTACGTGGCTTCGTTCAACACGCCTGAAAACCAGGAACGCATCAAGGCGGCACTGCAGGCACTGCTGAAGGTTGAGACGAATTTCGATACCTTCCTGCAATATCTCGAGCATCTGATGTTGTACGACCCGAAAACCGCCAAGACCGAACTCGACAAGATCAAGCCGGAGGAGAAATATGCCCCGGTCGCTGCCGATGCCGCGTGGCTTTACGCCGACAACAACGAGTTCGACAAGGCGTATACCTGGTCGATGTTTACCGACGATGTCGACCTGGCCTCGAAAATGTCGTGGCTGATCGAACTCAAGGATTACAAGGCATTGGAGATGGAATACAAAAAATACATCGCCATCAACCCTGATGATTATAAGACAAAGGCGCTTATGGCGGGCATCTTCCATGAGCAAGGGCGTTTTTTAGAGGCGTGGATATTGGCCAAATCACTGCCGGACAGTCCTGAAAAAGACGAGTTGCGCGCCATGCTCAACAAAGATGTCGTCTATGTCGAAGAGCCGTTGCAACAGGAATTGATCATCAAGCATCCGGAATTGTTCTATCCGGAAGTGCTCGCGGCCCTGACCAAAGATTTCCGGAAACAGTACGGCGATTTCGTCTCGATCAACAGCGCGATGGAAACCAACAAAGACCTGCCGCAGTTCTTCAAGAACGTCCTGACTTATGGTCGCTTCGACAAGAAAAAGAACATGCACAGTTTCAGCGTGACCTATAGTACGGTTTACGACGTCGATATCCAGCTTTACGATCCCGCCGACAACCAGACGAGTTCGATTTACGGATTGCAATATCAGTTCAACAATCCCGTCAATCCGGAAAAACTCCAATATTGGGGACGCGGGCGCGTGGAATACAGTGATTACGGCAACATTTATTTTCACGCAGGGCTTGGCGCGAGCAAATCGTTTGGAAAAACGTTTCTTTCTGCCGAGGCCAAATTGTTCCCAGCTGAAACCGGGCCGGCCTATCGCAAAGAAATTTACAGGACGCAGGCAGTCGCTTACGGGGAATTTTTCTTCTTCAAGAAGATCAACCAGAATTTTACGGTCGAAGGGAATTATTATTCCGCAAGTAAATCGCGCACTCCGGTCAAGATTGGCGCATCTTACGAAGTTATCGCGACCAGCAAGACCATTTGGGATGATGGCGCGGACGTGAGATGGAGGTTCCTTCCGTTCGTCGAGGCGTCGTTCTCCCAGGGTTCGATAGGCAAAAGCATCAATGCCGATACGGAATTCGGTTATCCTTACTGGATGCTCGACCAACGTCTTTACTACGGCGGTGGTCTCGGATGGCGGTACGGGAAAACCGACAGCAACCTGATCGCACGGCTTGAAGCGGCGTATTTTGGAGACGATTACAGTTCAAGCTTTATGCGTTACACAGGAGATCTCAACTACCAGATTTGGGACTACACGGCCTTGACGGCCACGATCGAAATGTATACGCAGGACAAGTTTTACTCGAATGCGTTTTTGCTGGGCATCAAATACAATCTCAAAAAGCGCAATAAAAAATGACCGACGTTTTGGCGCCGGTCATCAAATCAATAACGTAACCATTCGGTTAATTGCTTACGACGAATTTGCGGACAGTCTTTGTCGATCCGTTTTCGAGCTGGACAAAATAAATCCCGTTGCTCAATCCCGAGGTATTCAGCAGCAATTTGTTTCCGTTAAGGTTAGACGGCACGCTGACGACTTGTCCGACGGAGTTGAAAACCGTGGAGGTAAAACCGTCGATCCCGTCATATTCTACGGTAAGTTCCCCTTTTGTCGGAACCGGATAAATGCGCAATCCCATCGCGACAGGATCGTCCCCGACACCAAGCGAACCGCCTACGTTCAGCGTATGGTTGAGGCTGTTGTATCCGGTCGCATTTTCCCACATGTTGTCGTTGGCCAACCTGATCGAATATTCGGCACGCGTGCTTAGCGAGGCAGAGGCGTCCGGCAGATTGAGGTACATCTGATAACTTCCCGTCTGAAAATTGGCCGGCAGGATAATGTTTTCGGATATGTTCTGGGTAGTTCCGGCCTGCCACAATCTCACGTTGGTGGCCAGCGGGAAACTATGGACGGTGCCATTTGTCGTATTTTTCAGAACGATGTAAGCGGTACGCGGATTATACGGTGCGGCAAACCCGGTATTCCTGACCGAAAATGCGATGGCCAATGGGCTTCCGGCGCTCACGGAATTCGGGAAGGTTCCCGTCAACAGTTCAAACCGATATCCCAGTCGTCTTTCCATATCGTCGAGGCAAGAATTGCTCTCAAATCCGTCGATCACATCGGCATGGTAATCCACATTTAGATACGACCAGTGGAATTTGGCCATTTCGAGCATAGCCGTGGCGCATTCCGATCGAGGCACGTTGACTTTGCAGGTTTCGCCTCCCATAGGCGTAAACTTGGTTTCCTGCTCGAGGTACGGGTATTCGTTGGCTATATTCTCATAGGTTCCGTAATCGTCCGAACTCGCAAGGAAACAATCGTTGTGATGTCCGAGTCTCGCCACCGGCAAATTGGTGTTGAATGCCTGGGAAGCGGTAAGCGCGGCTTGGGTACTGTAAGTGTTGCGCTTTAGGGAAGGCGTCCGGATCTGGACCATTCGCGAAGCCGGCAAAGCAGCCAGGATCGCATCGACGACAGCGCGTCGGTTGGCGTAATCGGCCGCGGTGGGTTCCATGCCGAAGTGATCGGTGTAATACCATTCGCCCCAAGCGCCGATAAATCCCGCCTGGACAACGGCGATCACGTCCGCATTCGACTGCAGCAATGTCTGAAGTTGGCCAATATGGTTGAGGATCTGGTTTTTGGATGCATCCTGTGCATTTCCGTTATCGTTATCATCCGAATAGGCAAAACGCAAAATACACTTCATTCCCGAATTGCGGATCTTGGTAAAATCAGCCTGCAAACTGTTGAGATAAGTCGAGGATATCGAGCCGTTGACGAAATTCTCAAGATAGCAAACCCTTAGGATCAGCGTATACTTGCTGTTTACCCGATAATTGGTCAGCGTCGTTTGATTGAGGTTGTCGTAAGCGTCGGAATGGGTTTCGGTGTGGCGGTAAAATCCTCGTTCAGGATTTGCAAAACTCGCCGTGGTAGGCGCATAGGTTACGGTAGAGGTTTGCGCGATCCCCAAAAAGGAAATCAGCGCCCCTGACAGGGCCAATAATTTCTTCATGATAGTAGGTCAAATTTTAGGAAACACTACGCTGCTTCCAAGGATTATTATACAATTCGATTTAGGGCGTCTTGATTGAAATATCGTCAAAATCAGTAGACAATATTTCGCCGACAAAACTAGTTCGTCGACGTTTTAAATGTAGAGAAACAAGTGTTAAAAAACATAATTTAACCGATAAACTGTAAAATTTATGATTTTAAAGAGGTATTTTCCTACTAAAATATTTTTGACTGTAAGAATTTATCCGACAAAAGTATTATTCAGGTTTTTAACAATTTGGATTAGAATTGTTCATAACTAAAAATTTTGGCAGGAAAAGTCAACTTTGTTACTGGTCGGAAAAAGATGAAATTCGTCGATTATTTAAAAATATTCTAAGACTGTCTAACGGATTTTTCGCTTGGAAATTTTATCCTGGAATCAGCCGCGGATCAAAATCACGGTTTGAGTCATCCGGCCAGATAGAATTCCGAAGTTATATCGCTACAAACAGACGATTGAAGCAATCAGTTGCGTAGTCGATACGCAATTGTCTGTCGGCCTGCTATTCCTTACAAATAATTGAACTATAATTTATATTATGTAAAATAGAAAATGTAGCTTTTTGCCCCCAGTTAACTATGACTCGTACAGTTTCAGCGTTTCTTCCAGGTCACGAAGTTGCTGCTGAAGTTGGCGCTGTCGTTGTAACAGGTTTTCTATAACATCTATTCCTTCTATATTGATGTGCAGTTCATAATGATAGTTTCGGAAGCGTTCGAGATCCGACAGGCTGTTCTCCGGGATAAACCGCAGCGAATCCCTGGTCTCGAGAACTATCAACCCGTTTTGCTCAAGCGACAGTATAAAGTCAAGCGTGGCATTGTGAAGCCTGCAATATTCGTCTATTGTGATCATGGTGTCCAGTTTTTGGCGATATCGGATAATATTAGTTTTTGTCGTTCGTTCAAATCGGTCGGTATTTTCACGGTATACGTTATGATAAGGTCCCCGAATTGTCCCTCATTTTTGTATACCGGTACACCTTTCCCTTTCAATCTCGCCTTGGCACCGTTCTGGGTTCCCGGGACGATTTTAAGTTTTACTTTGCCCGATAGCGTTTCCACGGTTATATCGCCCCCGAGGATTGCCGTAAACACATCGATATCGACACCTTTATATAGGTCGTCTCCAAGTCGCTTGAATTCGGCATCCGGTGTTATGACGAACGTGATGAACAAATCGCCGGCCGGACCGCCATTCACGCCGGGAGCTCCATAGCCGGTAAGTTTGATGACCTGGCCGTTCGCGACTCCTGCCGGGACTGTGATCCTTATCGTTTTTGAGTTGACAGTAAGCGTCCGTTTGTGTGTCTGCAAAATATCACGAAGCCCAAGATGGAGCTCGGAAGCGTAATCCTGGCCTTTGTACGATGTCTGTCTGGCGCCTCTTCCCTTGGCGCCTCCGAACATAGACTCGAAAAAATCCGAAAAATCATCGCCTCCAAAATCGCCGCTATATGTGTAACCCTGTTCTTGCGAGCCCTGACTTTGACGGGACTGACGTGCGTTCCCGAAAGATTCGGCCTGCTTCCAGTTTTCGCCGTAAGTGTCGTATTTCCGGCGGTTTTGCTCATTGCCGAGTACTTCATAAGCTTCGCTGAGCTGCTGGAATTTAAGGTTGGCTTGGTTGTCACCGGGATTTACATCCGGATGGTGTTTCCTGGCCAGTTTCCGATAGGCTTTCTTGATGTCATCAGCCGAGGCGTTCCTGCCCAAACCCAGCGTCGCGTAATAATCCACAAAAGGCATAATTCAAGTATTTCACAGCTAAATTTACGGATATTTCGCTAGCAACCAATGGCTTGAATCCGATTTTACGTCGTTGAAAACTAACTGAAATTTTACACTGCCCGGCTTTTAGCAGCGCCTCAATTATTTGTATTTTTAGGTTTTTGAACCCAGATCATGAGAAACAGCATTGCCGAGCGAATCGCCGATTTCCTCAAGGACTTCCCTCCTTTCAACAAATTGTCCTACGATGACCTGCTGCGCATCGCTTCCGATATTCGCGTTGTAACCCTCGACAAAAACCAGACACTTTTCAAGATAAACGACACGCTGCACGACAGTTTTTATGTCGTCGGGTCTGGCGTGGTCAACCTTACCGTCATAGCCGATGCAGAGGAGAACCTGCTCAACAAATGCGTGCCGGGCGATATCTTCGGATTGCGGCCGTTTTTTGCGCGCAACAATTATATGATGACGGCCAAGGCGCGCGAAGACAGCATCGTTTACGCAATTCCGATCGCGGCCTTCCGACCGTTCGTGGCCCAAAATTCCGCTGTTCTCGATTTCCTACTCGAAAGTTTTGCTACGAACAGCCGCAATCCGGCCGATAAAGAAGTTCGGGGAAAGCTGATTTCCGATACGCATATCACAACGGAGCCCCAACCGGAAATGCAGTTTTTCCAGTCGCTCAGCTATAATAAATCGCCTCTGACCGCTTCCACAGCCACTTTGGTAAAGGACATCGCATCCAAAATGACGGAACATCTCAGCGATTGCGCCATCGTAACCCAAGGCGAAATCCCGCTGGGAATCCTGACCGATGCCGATCTGCGCTCTAAAATCGCAACAGGGCGCTTCCCGGTTACGATCGCCGTCGACCGTGTCATGGCCGCGCCGGTGATTTCCGTTCCCGAGAACGTCTCGTTGGCCGAAGCGCAGTTGTTGCTGCTAAAGAATAACGTCACGCATTTGGTGGTGACCGTCGACGGATCTGACAAATCGCCGTTGAAAGGCGTCATTTCCCAACACGACCTGATCGCCGCCCAAGCCAATAATCCGGGGATTTTGATCAAGGAAATCAAGCGCTCCCAACATCCACGCGAACTCAAGAACGTCAGGGAGAAAATGGCGGAACTCATACGTTCCTCGCTTTCCAAAAACATCCCGATGCCGCATGTAGCCAATATTGCGAGCGAAATCAATATGGGCATCATCAAACGTTCGGTAGAGATCGCCATTCTCGATCTTGGCTCCCCTCCTGCCCGGTTTACGTGGTTGGCTATCGGAAGCCAGGGAAGAAAAGAGCAGTTGCTCCTCACCGATCAGGACAGCATGTTGGTGTTTGAAGATGTGGCGGCCGAAAAACACAAAGAAGTCAAGGATTATTTCGTGAGGCTGGCAAAACGCACGGTCGCTGTCCTCGAAAAGGTTGGCTATCCGCCTTGCCCGAACGGACATATCGCAAGTAACATCGTCTGGTGCAGATCCATTTCGGACTGGGTCAAACAATACCAAAGCTGGATGACGACGCCGGGCGAAAAATCGAACGAGATCAGCCCTGTTTTCTTTGACTTTGAACTCGCCTTCGGGGAATCGAAGCTGGAGGAAGCGCTACTTGACGTCGTATATTCCAATGCGAGGCGAAATTCGTTTTTCGACTACCTCGGGAACGATGCCTTGCGAAAACCGCCGCCGTTGAGTTTTTTCAAAAAATTCAATGTGGAGGAAGAAGGTGAACACCGCAATAAGTTCGACATCAAGCTAAAAGGCATCATGCCACTCGTAGACGGCGCGCGACTGCTTGCATTGGGACAAAACCTGCGCGGCATCACCAATACCTATATGCGTTTCAAGCAATTGGCGATGCTCGAGCCTAAATTTTCCGAAACGTACCTTAGCTGTGCCGAAGCCTTCCTCACGCTTTCGAAATACCGCGCGCTCGAAGGGATGAAATACGACAGCGACGGCCGTTACGTCAACCTTGAGGAGCTTTCAAAAATCGACAAGGAAAAACTCAAGGCCGCGCTCGAACCTATGCGCGAACTTGAGGAAATAATCAAAGACAAATTCCGCTTAACACAGTTTTCATAATGTTCGATTGGATCAAACACATCAACAAAGAATACCCTGAATTCTGGAAAAAATACCTTTCCAAATTCGACCATAGATCGAAGCGCTTTATCACGCTGAATCTCGAAATATCAGGGAATGACCCTCAAAAAGACGTTATTTTTTCGTTCGGCGGCATCGGTGTTTTCAATAACGCAATCGTAGTCGGCGACAGTTTCGAGGTGATCATCCCTCAATACAAATACCTGCACGACAACGGCCTCGATAATGAATTCATCATTGAATCGAAACAGGATAAACTATCTGAAAACCAAGCAATAGAAGCTTTCGTAAACTACATCGGCAACGCTGTTTTGGTGGGCCACCGCATTCACCACGATGTCGACCTGATCAACGAAGCACTTGAAAAATTAGGCTGCGGACGGCTCAAGAACGAAGCGCTCGACATCGAGATCATGCACCGAAAGCTCAACGATATCACCGATCGCCAATTTTCGCTGGACGAACTCGCCCAATTTTATAAAATTCCGTCGGCTGACCGCATGACGGCCATAGACGACGCCTACATCATGGCGCTGCTGTTCCTGAAACTCAAATCCCGACTGGGGATAAATTAAACGCATATGTCAAACATTCAACTTATCATAGAGGAGCGCCCGGCAGATATCGGCAATTTCCTTGTCGGACGATTGCTGCCTTTCCGCGAAAAACGCATGGTCGGCCCGTTCGCTTTTATCGACCACATGGGGCCAACCAAACTCAGCGACCACGAAAACCTGGATATCGGTCCTCATCCGCACATCGGGCTTTCGACCCTTACCTATTTGTTCGAAGGCGCCCTAATGCATAAGGACAGTTTGGGTTCGGAAATCGAAATTACGCCAGGACAAGTCAATTGGATGACGGCCGGAAAAGGTATCGTACATTCGGAACGCACGCCGGAACACCTGCGCCATTCCGAGAAAAGCCTCCACGGATTGCAAATTTGGGTGGCGCTCCCCAAACACCTCGAACAGGGCGAGCCTTCCTTCCACCATGTCGAGGCCGATGACATTCCGCATTGGGAAGAACAAGGCTTAAAATTCCGGCTGATCGCAGGGGAAGCATTCGGAAAAAAATCGCCCGTGCCGGTTTACAGCCCTTTGTATTTACTCGAGATCAAATCCGATCGCGCGCAAAATATCAGCATTGGCAACCAACTTTTTGGCGAAAGCGGCATGTACATACTCGAAGGGAACGTCTCTAGCGGTGGTCATCTTTTCGGTCCGAAGCAACTCCTGGTCGCCAAAGATGCCCAATTGTGCGCATTTGAAATGGGCGAAAATACTACGGTTTACATCTTCGGAGGCGAACCGTTTGAGGAAGAACGCCATATTTTCTGGAACTTCGTTGCCTCGTCAAAGGAGCTCATCGAAGCGGCCAAACAACGTTGGATCGACCAGGCGTTCGATAAAGTTCCTGGTGAAACCGGGTTTGTCCCACTTCCAAAACCGCGCATTTAATGGCTGATACCACAACAAGAATCGGACGTGAGCGATACAAAATGACCATCACGTCCTCGAAAGGAAATACGCTGATTGCAGACGAACCGCCTCACCTTGGCGGCAAAGATCTCGGGTTTTCTCCTTTCGAATTACTGGCCTCGTCTCTCGGAGCATGTACTTCGGCCACGTTGAGAATGTATGCCGACAGAAAAGGTTGGGAACTCGACGAAATCATTGCGCGCGTAAGTGTCGAACGAGACGATAAAGCAGATAAGACGTTGTTTATCCGACACATCGAACTAAAAGGCGAGCTTACCCAGGAACAATGTGCCCGTTTACTTGAGATCGCCGAGAAATGTCCCGTCCACCGGGCCTTGCACGGCAAGATCGAGATTGAGACCATTGCCAACTAACGACACGCATTTCACAAAATTCCCGTGATGGCTTACCGTCGCTATATGCGGTTTTTCGGCTTTTTCGAAAAATGGAAGGCCGTTCATCTTTGTGATTTCAGATTGGTGTACCGTTAGGAGATGTTGAAAATATTCGGTTTTTTCGCATGCGACCGTGTGGATAAAATCCGGTGTGATTTCGGTTCGGCAAAAAACGGTCTGTCCGGCAAAAAACACATAACTGCTTGCCGACAAATCGCGACATTCAAAATATAGCGGATTGAACAGGCGCATGCCCGTTGTTCGATTGAAGATTTTATACGCCGCTTCCTTCCTGCTCCAAAGGTTCCAAACCGAAACATCGGGCGCCGCGGAAGAAAGGATCATGGCGATCTCCTTACCGGAAAAAAGTTTTTCGAGAAACCCTTTGCGACGCCAATCGCTTTCGGCCGCAGCCAATTTCAGGTCGATGACGTCGTTGCCGATCATTTTTCGGCCAATTTGGCTGCGATTATTTCGAGCGCCGCCTTGACGTTGAGCATTTTTTCCATCGAGGCGTTGTCGATCGTGATGTCGAAGGCTTCCTCTACGTCGAGCGCGACGTCGACGAGGTTAGCCGAATTGATCTGGAGATCGCGTAAGAAGTCGGTGTCCTCGGATAGGTTTTCGAAAGCCTCGGCATTCTTGACATACGGTTTTACGATGCTTTTCAGCGTTTCAATGGTTTCGGCTTTGTTCATGTTCTGGTGTTTATTCGGTCAAATATCGACTAAATATAACACATCCGTTCACATCGCCAAAACCGAAACTCGCCTTGGCCACATACTGCAATTGGGTTTCAACGAGTTGGGTCGGAATTTTTTCGCGGGCGACCATAGCGGCGATCTCGGGATGCAGATCGTCGCAGTTGGCGTTCGGAAAGACAAATCCGTATTTTACCTGGAGAACGGCCGCCACGCTTTCGACGCTTCCGGCTCCCGAAAGACAATGTCCAACGGTCGATTTGAGCGAATTTATGTACGGAAAATCCGCGCCGCTTCGTCCCAGCGCCTTCGTCCAATTTTCGATTTCAAGGCTGTCTTTTGATGTCGCCGTGAGGTGCCCGTTTATCGCATCGAGATCTTTGGCTTCGATTCCCGAATTCGCCAACGCATCGGAAATACAGCGTTGTACAGCCACGGGATTCGGAGCCGTCATCGAACCTTCGCCCTTTTGTCCGCCGGAATTCAGGTTTCCGCCGAGCACTTCGGCATAAATGGTGGCGCCTCTCGCTAACGCAGATTCGAGATCTTCGAGCAACAGCGCGCCCGCTCCCGCACCGGGAACGAAGCCCGAAGCGGTTTGGCTCATCGGTCGTGAACCTTGTTCGGGATCGCCGTTGTGTTTGAAAGTACACACGCGCATGGCGTCAAAACCGCCCCAAATGTAAGGCCCGGAGTCACTTGTTGAACCGGCGAGCATGCGTTTGGCCTGTCCGGAAACGATTCTGTCATACGACAATAGAATGGCTTCGGTTCCCGTGGTGCAAGCCGACGAATTGGTCGTCACCAGGTTCCCTAATCCGAGTTTGCCGCCCAAATAGGCCGTTACACCGCTTGCCATCGTTTGCACAACAGCAGTGCTGCCAAGGCGCCTCACGTTTTTATCGTCGATTTTGTAGATGCTTTCGCGAAATTTTCCGATTCCCGACGTCCCGCTCCCGAAAATCGTCCCGCTGCCAAAGTCCGCCTGCTCGGAATTAAATGGCAATCCGGCGTCTTTCCAGGCTTGCATGCCGGCAATGACACCGTAAAGGATTCCGTCCGCATCGAAATTGCGAAGCTCAAGTTCGGTAAAGTATTCGCGTTTTGTCTCGTCGGATACTTGAGGTTTTGCCGAAATCTGGCAAGAGAAGACAAGATCGGCGAGCTCCGTATCGAATGCGATACCTGATTTGCCTGAGCGGATAGCCTCGAGGAATTCCGTCAGGCCGATTCCATTCGGCGCACAAACACCCATTCCGGTAATCACGACTCTTTTTTTCATTTGTATTCGGATAAAATTCCGGCGATGACGCCATTGCATACGATTTCGTCGTTCTCGTTTCTCATTTCCACCTCGCATTTGAGCTTTCCGAAACGAAAGTATTTTTTCGTGGATTGCACCACTACCCGCTCACCGGGAAATACAGGTTTCAAAAATTCTATCTCCGTAGAAGTCAATGCTATTGACGATTTTGTATTAAAGTGTTCATTCAACAAAAAGATGCCGAGGCAAACCAGTCCGATCTGCGCCATGCATTCCGTTAATATGACGCCGGGAGTAACAGGATTTTCAGGAAAATGCCCTTTGTAAAAATCCAAAGTTTCGCGGAAGATGAATGCCCCTTTTGCGCCGTTTTCGTCGATTTCGATCAACTCGTCGACAAACAGGAATGGGTCGGCATAAGGCAGCCGGGCTAATATCGTATCGTTTTCCATCATTGCAGGTGTTCGCCTCCGTTTACGGGAATTACGGCTCCGTTGATCCACGACGACTCGTCGCGAACCATCAAATATACGACGTTGGCCACATCCCGGGCCGTGGTCATGCGCTGGAAAGGATTCCTTGAAATCGCGTGTTTGACGAGCGCTTCGCTGCCGGGAATCATGCGCATCGCAGCCGTGTCGGTCGTACCGGCTTGGATGCAGTTCGAGCGGATACCGTAAGGTGCGAATTCCAGCGCAATGCCGCGCGAAATGGCCTCGAGTGCCGCCTTTGCAGCAGAGACCGCCGCGTAATGCTTCCATGACTTTACGCTTCCCTCACTTGTGAATGCCAAGATACGGGCGTCGTCTGCAAACAATTGCGAGTTGAAAATCAGTTTGACCCAATCGTAAAGCGAAACCGCCATGGCATCGAGAGTTGTCCTGAAATCGTCGGGCGAAAGGCTTTCCGGCCCCGTCATCGGCTTGAGGTTGCCCTTTGCGATGCTGTGCAGCAAACAGCGTACTTTGCCGTTCCCCATCGCCTCTCTCAATTTCGATGTTATTTCAATCTGTTTGTCGCTTCGCATGGCGTCGGCATTGAACCCGAGAAATTCCACGCCGGTTTTTCGAATCTCAGAAAAATTGGCGTCCACTATTTCCATTTCAGATCTTGGGCTGCGATGTACCACGCAAATATTCATGCCTTCCTGGGCGAGTTTTAGCGCGGAGGCAAATCCGAGACCGGAGCTGCCGCCAAGGACGACCGTCCAGTAATCGGTATTCGAAAAGGTGCCCATCAGAAACGAAGCAGTACGCGTTGGGCCGAAAATCCGGGTCCGAAGCTCAGCATTAAGCCATATTGCCCATTTTCAGGTTTTTCCTCGAGGATTTCTTCGAGCACGTACAATACGGTCGCGCTCGACATATTGCCGTAATTGCGCAGGATTTCCTTGGTCATGTTGATGTTTTTACCGAGTCCGGCGAAGAGTTCCTCAACGGTTTGTATGATCTTGCGCCCGCCGGGATGGAAAATCAGATGGTCCACGTCTTCTATCGTCAATCCTTGCTTGTCAAGGAACGGATGCACGATTTTTGGAAAATGCGCGGCAATCGTGTCCGGAACCTCGACGTCAAGCACCATCTGCAAACCGCCGTTGGTTAGCTTGAAACCCATCATATGCTCGTTGTCGTAGAAGTGATACATTTCTTCAGCAATCACTTCAGGGCCCTCGTCGGAAGCATCCGAAGAAAGCAAGACACAAGCGGCCCCATCTCCAAAAATGGCGGCGCTTACCACGTTAGGCATCGAATAGTCATCGAGCTGGAACGTGGCCGTAGGACTTTCGACCGCTATAACAGCGGCCCGTTTACCGGGATTGGCTTTTAGGAAATTCTTCGCGTAAATGATACCGGAGACGCCGGCCGCGCAGCCCATTTCGGTAACGGGAAGCCGGACGATATCCTGTCGAAGCCCGACGAGGTTGATCAGGTAAGCATCCAACGAAGGGATCATGATTCCGGTACAACTGACGGTAATGATAAAATCGAGCGCCAAAGGATCCCAGGCGGCTTTGAGCAAGGCTTTTCGCAGCACTTTCTCGCCTAGATCGATGACTTCCCTTGTATAGATGTCGTTTTTTTCTTCGAACGAACTTGCCGTAAAGACTTCCATCGGATCCATGATGGAATAGCGTTTGTCGACTGCCGCGCCTTCGAATATTTTCTTGACTTTTCGAACGAAGCGGTCGTCCTGACCGTCGAGCCATCCGTCAACAAAATTGATTATTTCGGGCGTTTCCTTGCTGTAATTTGGTAGTTCTTTGGCTACTGCCGTGATTTTTACACTCATGTGGTGGAGATTATCCATTGGTAGCGGAAGGCCCATTTCCAACGGATGCTATATTTTTCAAAGTTTAACTCGTGCGAATACTTTCGCAATTCACTCTTTTTGAACCCGCGCAGGATGGAAATCAAACCATCGTTTTTAGGCATGGCCCCAAGTCCGAAGACACGGCATACCAACTGGAAAAGCCGGTAGGCAATCGCCGATCGATGCAAATCGTTGATCACGATGCCAATCGAGGCCTGATGACGGAATTTGGTGAGCAGGCTCATTATTTCAGCATCGGAAAAATGATGCAAGGTCAACGTACTGATGATGATGTCGCAATCGAAAGTAGCAAAACCGGAATCAAAAATATTTTGGCGTTCGTAGGAAATGTCGGGATAGTGAAGCGACATTTTCCTGGCATATGCAATGGTGTCGGCGTTTGCATCGATTCCGACCAACGAGAAATTACGTCCCGATGAATCGGCCAAATCGGCCAGGTCGCGCAACATATCGCCGTTTCCGCACCCGACGTCCAAAATCCTGATCTTTTTGTGGACGGGAACATTGCGCAACAATTCCTTCACGCCTTGCAATGTAAGCCTATTGCCGCCCAATTTGCGATTGAGTCGCGAGATTTTGTCAAGCGTTTCCCGAAGCTGTTCTCCTTTCATGTCGAGATCGTCCATGATCTCTGGCAATTCGCTGCGGTATGTGGTATCTACTGTCAGGTTCATGCTGCTGTTTTTAATGGTTTTCCGTGGGTCATTCTTATAATTCGGGGCAATAAAGACGGGAATATTGACAAACCGGCCAACAAAAGTTGTGAGATACCTTGTTTTTGAAGCAAGCTCGCCAGTATCCTCCCCATTTTCAATCGCTTCTTGAAATGCGATTTCCAAACATTTTTATAGTTCGCCTCGAGCTCGTCCCGCGACATATCGTGCCCGAAATAACCTAAAATACATTCCGAAGCCAATTTGGCACTGTGTATCGCCATGGCCATGCCGTTTCCGCAAAGCGGATGGATGAGTCCTGCCGTGTCGCCAATCATGAGGATATGGGATTCCACCGGTTTTTTTTGCTCGAACGAAATCTGGCTGATTGTCAGTGGCTGGTCGAACAGCGGGATAAAACGGTCGAACAGTTCCTTCAGACGGGGATTTTTACAGACCACTTTGGCCTGGTAGTCATCAATGTTCCGATATTTTTTAAACGATTCAAAATCGGCGAGGTAACAAACGTTGACGGCTCCGTTTTCTACTTTCGACACGCCGCAATAGCCGCCGTCAAAATTGTGCAATCCTACCAGATCGTCAGGATAATCGCCATCGAAATGCATCTTTACCGCCAGCCAGGGCGACCTGCGCCTCATAAAATCGCGATTCATCTTTTGATCGATATTGGACCGCTTCCCGAACGCACCCAACACTATCGTCGAAGTCAGCTCACGTCCGTCTGAAAGGCCAACGCGAAAAGAATCTTTCTCGAAATCCACGGTCGAAACCGTCTCCTGTATTACTTCGCAACCGTTGCGCAACGCTTCCTTGTACAATAAATTGTCAAGGGCATAACGACTGATGCCGATTCCGCCGAGCGGCAACGCACAATGAATCTCGTTTCCATCTACTGTAGAAAACGACGCTTTTTCGATTGCGACACCTCCGGCCGCAAGAACGTCGATTCCGAGCCATTCCAGATACGGCAACACTTCATTGGACACATATTCCCCACACACTTTGTGCTTTGGATAGTGTTGCTTTTCGACAAGCACGACATCCTTGCCTTCACGGCAAAGGTGGATGGCGGCAGTCAGTCCGGAAAGCCCGCCTCCAATGATAATGACTTGTCGGTTGCGCATAGCCGCTAATTTAAGGATTCGTCAAGTATGCGATTTGCAAACCGATTTGAATTTCTTACAGGATTTACAGTACGATTTTTCCAATTTCAAACAGTATAAAAATGTCGAAGCGAACGAGAAATCCTTCAACCTGCAGCCGCGTAATCTGTAAAAGACTGTCAGTCAATTCTGCCGGATCGGATCTCTTCGACGATTTCAGGGTTCAGCAGCGTCGTGGTATCGCCGAAGTTGCTGAAATCGCCCTCGGCAATCTTGCGAAGGATGCGCCTCATGATCTTCCCGGAACGCGTCTTGGGCAAACCTGAAACGAACTGAATCTTGTCGAGCTTGGCAATGGGCCCGATCTGATCGGATATCACTTTGTTGATTTCATTGCGCAGATTCGTCTGGTCACGGGTTTCGCCGTGTCCCTTGAGAATGATGTAGCCGTACAGCGCATTCCCCTTGACGTCATGAGGGAATCCCACAATGGCGCTTTCGGCAACAGCCTGGTGCTCGTTTATCGCATCTTCTATAGGCGCCGTTCCGAGGTTGTGTCCCGAAACGATCACCACATCGTCTACGCGGCCCGTAATCCTGTAATAACCGACTTCGTCGCGAAGGGCGCCGTCTCCGGTGAAATATTTTCCCGGAAATGTCGAGAAATAAGTGTCTTTATAGCGTTGGTGATCGTTCCAAATGGTGCGCGCGATAGCCGGCCACGGAAATTTGATGCACAAGCTTCCGACGACTTGGTTGCCCTCTATCTCATTGCGCTTCTCGTCCATCAGGACCGGTTGGATTCCGGGCAGCGGAAGCGTCGCATACGTAGGTTTCGTAGGCGTCACGAACGGAATGGGCGAAATCATGATGCCGCCGGTTTCGGTCTGCCACCAGGTATCGACGAGCGGGCATCGCTTCCCTCCTACATGGTCGTTGTACCAATTCCAGGCTTCTTCGTTTATCGGTTCACCGACGGAGCCAATTACCTTGAGCGACTTCAACGGAAAGCCCTGGACGTAATCGATACTTTCCTTGGCGAGCGATCGAATGGCGGTGGGCGCGGTGTAAAACTGGCTGACCTTGTGCTTTTCGATGACTTCCCAGAAGCGGCTGTAATCCGGGTAAGAGGGTACGCCTTCGAAGATCACCGTCGTTGCCCCGTTGAGCAGCGGACCGTATAAAATATAGGAATGACCGGTAATCCAGCCGATATCGGCCGTGCACCAATACACGTCATTTTCTTCGTAAGCAAAAATATTCTTGAACGTATAGGCCGTGTAGACCATATAGCCTGCCGTCGTATGCAACATTCCCTTTGGCTTTCCGGTGGATCCCGATGTGTAAAGGATAAACAACGGATCTTCCGCATCCATGATTTCCGCCACGTTGTTGTCCGACGCTTCGTCGAGCAACGGTTGCAGCCACATATCGCGTCCGTACGTCATCGTGACCTCTTCTCCGGTGCGTTTCGCGACAAGGACTTTGTGCACCGTAGGGCAATTTTGAAGCGCTTCGTCTATGATGCTTTTAAGGTGTATGGTTTTGTCTCCGCGGAAGCCGCCGTCTGAGGTAATGACCATCGAACATTCGGAATCATTTATCCTGGTGGCGACGGCCGAAGCCGAAAACCCCGCAAATATCACCGAATGTATCGCCCCGATGCGCGCACACGCCAGGACGGCAACGGCCAGTTCTGGAATCATCGGAAGGTAGATGCACACGCGGTCGCCCTTTTTCACGCCTTGTTCGCGCAACACATTGGCCATTTTGCAGACGCGTTGGTGTAACTCGTTATACGTGATGTGCTGGGCATCCTCCTCCGGATTATTGGGCTCGAAAATGATCGCAGTTTTGTTGCCACGGCGCGCCAAATGTCGGTCTACGCAATTCTTGACGATGTTGACTTTCGCGTTTACGAACCATTTGACATCGGCTTCGGCCATATCAAATTCCATGACTTTGTCCCACATCTGGTACCAGGTAAAATTCTCTTCGGCTATCTTGCCCCAGAAT
This sequence comes from Flavobacterium selenitireducens, assembly GCF_014748335.1. Classification (GTDB taxonomy): domain Bacteria; phylum Bacteroidota; class Bacteroidia; order Flavobacteriales; family Flavobacteriaceae; genus Flavobacterium; species Flavobacterium selenitireducens. Next base: position 153,229 of record NZ_JAAVIY010000001.1, on the reverse strand, counting down.
TTGCGCGGCTCGCGTATGGACTTGTTGTAGTGTTTGAAATATTGTTCGAGGCTGGCAATCTTATAATAGCTCATAGTCGGGTTTTGGTAGTTACAAATTTAACAAACGCGAGGTTTACGAGCTAGTACAATCCCGTCAAATGCTACATTTTTTTGGCGTCGTATTCCCCTTTGAGCGCGAACCATCCGAAAGCGGCCAAACCGGCGACGATCAAAGGCGTGAGTACGAATAAAATAATGATGCCGAAAACAAGGTCTTCCTGTTTTCCAGTCGAAAATTTAGGCAATCCGAAGTCGAAAATGCAAAACCAGGCCGCCGCCAAAGCCATTGCGATCCAAACTATTCCGAGTATTTTTTTGATGATGTCCATTTCAGTCGTTTTGCGTCATGTCTTTTTTGGTCAGGTAAAGCAGGCCGATCGTAAAACTTATCGAGGCGATGATGATCGGATACCACAAGCCTTCGAGATAAAATTTAGGATCGCCTGAAGACTTGGCATTCGTGACGAGATAGGTTGAGATGGCCGGCAGCAATCCGCCAAAAATCCCGTTGCCGACGTGGTACGGAAGCGACATTGACGTATATCTGATTTTCAACGGGAACATCTCTACGAGAAAAGCCGCGATCGGCCCGTATACCATCGTCACGAAAAGGACCTGTATCCAGACCAGGAAAACCAGTGTCCATTTATCGGTATCGTTCACGAAAACGGTAGTTTTGCTGTCTTTGGCATTTCCCATGCCCAATGTCTTGGATTCGTCGAGTTCGTAGGTCTCACGCGTAGAGGTTACGGTGCCGTCGATGTAGTTTGCCGATGATAAAAGATAGACCTCGCCTTTTTCGACATCTATCCCGTCAGGCAAGATTCCGGCCTCAGCCCTCGGCCTGTTCTCGAGATTGACCGTTTCGTACATCGTCTTATAGATCGGACGATACAATAAGACGGCAAGCAACATCCCGGCGAGCATGATCGGCTTGCGTCCGACCTTATCGCTTAGCCATCCGAAAAACACAAAAAACGGCGTTCCCAACAGCAGCGCAATCCCGAGCAACATATCGACCTGGTTGGAATCGACATTCATTACCGTCTTGAGGAAACTCATGGCATAAAACTGCCCGGTATACCAAACGACGCCCTGCCCCATCGTGGCCCCGAAGAGCGCAAGCAGTACGAATTTGAGGTTGTATTTGTTCCCGAAGCTTTCCTTCAAAGGATTCGTGCTGGTCTTGCCTTCTGATTTGGCTTTGGCAAACGCAGGCGATTCGTGCATTTTTTTTCGGATCTGGTACGAGACCAACACCATCAGGATCGAAATCCAGAACGGGATTCTCCAACCCCATTGATCGAATTGTTCGGCTGACAACACCGTTTTGGTGGCCAGGATGACGACCAGCGAAACGAACAAACCGGCCGTAGCGGTCGTTTGTATCCAGGATGTCCAATAGCCACGCTGGTCTTTCGGGGCGTGTTCGGCCACATAGGTAGCCGCTCCTCCGTATTCGCCTCCTAGCGCCAGACCTTGCAGCAATCTCAAGACTAAAACCAGTATGGGTGCGGCGTATCCGATGGTTTCGAAACTTGGCACGCATCCGATAAGAAAAGTCGCGCCACCCATAAGCAGCAACGTGACCATGAACGTGTATTTGCGTCCGATGATATCGCCGAGTCGCCCGAAGAATAAGGCTCCGAACGGCCTTACGACGAAACCGGCTGCAAATGTGGCCAGTGTCGACAGAAACGCCGCGGTGGGATTGGCATCGGGGAAAAATTTTGTGGAAATGACCACGGCGAGGCTTCCGAAAATATAGAAGTCATACCATTCGATCAAAGTGCCCATTGAAGAAGCCGAAATGACCTTCCAGATGCCACGCGTCGATTTGTCGCTCATAAATATTGGTTTGGTTTCGAAATTTAGGAAAAAATTCCACAGGCGATAATTTTATCGGCATACGGCAAAAAAATCCGAAAAATAACGCTTGGATTTTATTTAATTTGTGAAAACAACCAACACATGCAATTTGATCCTGAAACGCTCGATCAATCGGCCGTTTACAAACTTTTGACGGGAGCTGTAATCCCGCGTCCCATAGGCTGGGTATCGAGCATCAGTGAAAACGGAATCAGCAACCTCGCACCTTTTTCGTTTTTTAACGCCATTGGGGAAGACCCTCCTCATGTGATGTTTTCGACCGTCAGGACAGGCGATAAAAACAAGGACACACTCAATAACGTGATGGCCACCAAACAATTCGTGGTCAATATGGTGACCGAGGAAACCGTCGAAAAAATGAACATTACCGCGGCCATCGTGGCCCATGACGTAGATGAATTCGATCTCGCCGGATTGACTCCTGTCACGTCGGTAAAAATAAGGCCGTTTCGCGTTGCCGAGAGTCCGATTCATTTTGAATGCGAACTCGTGCATCATTTTGCGCTCGAAAACCACAAGAACGGAGGCGCCGTAATGATGGTAGGCAAAGTTGTGATGATGCATTTCGACGAAAGCGTACTTCTGGAAAACCACAAGGTCAATATGGAAACGTATCGCCCGGTTTCACGGTTGGCGGGTGCCAATTATGCAAAGTTGGGCGAAGTTTTTTCGATTAAAAGAGGGTAAGAAGTTCAAGGTTCGCCTGAGGGTAACCGCAACTTTAAACCTTAAACAAAAAACAACACATGAAAATTACAGTAATCGGTGGTGGCCCGGGCGGTCTCTACTTTTCGATATTGCTCAAGAAAGCGCTTCCTCAAACCCAAATCGACATTTATGAGCGCAACAAAGCCGATGACGCGTTTGGCTTTGGCGTCGTGTTTTCGGACGAGACACTTAGCGAATTCCTCTCGCGCGACCCAAAATCGTACGAGCTCATACGCAGCAGTTTCGCGTATTGGGACGACCTCGACGTGGCGCGTGACGGCGAAATCGTACGCATTACCGGGAACGGTTTCTGCGGTTGCTCGAGGAAGACGCTTTTGCAGCTTTTACAACAACGCTGCCGCGAGGAAGGCGTGAACCTGCATTTTGAGGCCAATATTTCCGATTTGAGCCAGTTTCCTGAGTCGGATTATATCGTCGCTGCAGATGGAATCAACAGCCAGGTACGCGACCGATACGCTTCGGAATTCGGAACTGCGATCGCGCTTCAACGCAACAAATTCGTCTGGCTCGGCTCGACGAAACCGCTCGACGCGTTTACCTATTTTTTCCGCACCACAGAAGCCGGCACATTCGTCGCCCACAGCTATCAATACGAACAGGGAAAAAGTACCTGGATTTTTGAATGCACGCCGGAAACCTGGGAAAAATCCGGTTTTTCTACCGAAGACGAAGCCGACACCATCGCAAAACTTTCGGACATATTTAAAGAAGAACTCGACGGGCACGGTCTGATTTCAAACCGTTCGCACTGGCGGCAATTTCCGACGATCACCAACGAAAAGTGGCACTTTGAAAATATCGTGTTACTGGGCGATGCCAAAGCGACGGCCCACTACTCGATCGGTTCCGGGACCAAACTCGCGATGGAATGCGCCATCGGTTTGGCCGATTCGATAATCGCACACCAATCCGACAGGGAAAAAGCCTTTGCGCAATACGAAGCCAAACGCCGCAGTCGCGTGGAGCAGATCCAGTATGCCGCCGGTGTTTCCCTCGATTGGTTTGAGCATATGGACCGGCATGTACAGCACGATTTTTACCAGTTTGCGTTCGGCGTGATGACACGCGCCAAAAAAGTGACATTCGAAAACCTCCAACTGCGCGATCCGTCGTTCACACAAAAGGTTTTGACCGAATTCAATTGCGCCATCGGCAATTTCAAGGTCAGCGTCCCGGCGGCTTTTACGAAGTTCAAACTGAGAGGTCTGCAACTTAAAAATCGCATCGTAATGCCGGCCATGAGCCAGTATTCGGCAGAAAACGGCGTGGTGTCAGACTGGCATCTCGTGCATTACGGAGCGCGTGCAACCGGAGGCGTCGGATTGATAATGGCAGAAATCACGGCGGTTTCCGAAGCAGCGCGCATCACTTTAGGTGACGCAGGAATTTACAATGAAGAACAGACACTTGCGTGGAAAAATATAGTGGATTTCGTCCATCGGAATTCCAAGTCGAAAATCGGGATACAACTAGGGCACGGCGGCCGCAAAGGTTCCTGTAAGCTGCCGCAAAACGGACAATATACATTGCCTTTGGAAAACGGATGGGAAATCATCTCCGCATCGGCCATACCGTTCAGCGAAGCCATGCCGACGCCGCGCGAAATGACGCTGTCCGATATGGACAAGGTTACGGCCGAGTTCGTCAACGCCGCCATCAATGCGGACGCAGCCGGCTTCGACATGATAGAATTGCAGGCGCATCACGGCTTTTTGATCGCCTCTTTCCTGTCCCCTCTGACCAATATCCGCGAAGACGAATTCGGCGGAAACATCGAAAACAGGTTGCGTTTCCCGCTACAGGTCTTTACGGCCATGCGGGAAGTCTTTAATCCGGAGAAACCCATGTCAGTGCGTATCACGGCTTGCGATTGGGCCGAAAACGGGATTTCGGACGCCGAAGTGCTCGACATCGCCAAAGCGTTCAAGGACGCCGGAGCGGACATCATCGACGTGTCTACGGGAAATACCGTTTCTCACCAAAAGCCGGAGACCGGCCGCATGTGGATGACGCCGTTTTCGGATGCGATTCGCAACACGATACACATTCCGACGATTACCGTTGGCCAGATCAACGATATCGATCAAATCAACACCATCTTGCTCAATGGACGGGCCGATCTCGTCGCGCTTGGGAAACCGTTGCTGCTCGACCCGAATTTCGTACGACACGCACAGGCTTACGAACAGTTCCAGCCGGACGACATCCCGAACCAGTACACACAGGCGACGAATGCGTTTTTTAGCGCCAAAAAATCCGAAAGACGGGAAAAAGAAAACATGAAAAAGGCCTTGAAGCCGGATTCGCACAAACGTAAATAAGGTTTATCGCAAATTACCGACTTTACCGATTCGTTGGTAACCGGCAAGTGTGCGCATTTGCCCAAAATCAGATAATCCGCGACAAACATCAGGTTATACCAAACATTCAAGAGCGTCGGAGACACGTCCGACAATTCGCCAATTCGAACCATAACAAAATGTCCTATCAAGATCATTTCGCCCAGAACCATCTTCCTCCAAAAGAATTGATGCCGGAAATAGTGCCAGATCAAGGCGATTTTCAGTTTTCAGAAGTGCTGAACTGTGTCGACTACCTGCTCGACCGGCACATACGCGAAGGAAATGCCGACAAAATCGCCATCCGGACTTTTGACGGCAGCTGGACCTTTGGGCAACTCTTCGAAAAAGCCAACCAAATTGCGCACGTACTCACGGACGACGTTGATTTCGTGTCCGGAAACCGCGTGCTGATAAGGTCGTCGAACAACCCAATGTTCGTCGCCTGTTGGTTCGGTATTCTCAAAGCCGGGGGAATCGTTGTGGCTACCATGCCGCTTTTGCGCCAAAAGGAACTGACGGTGATGTGCGACAGCGCCGAAATTTCGCACGTACTCTGCGATTTCCGGCTTTCGGAAGAAATGCGACACGTGCAATCCGGGTTCCTTAAGAGGATTTACACTTTCGGGTCGGAGGAAAATGAGGTGGCGGAACTCAATCGGTTGATGGCAGGCAAACCTAAGGCCTTCGATAATTTTAAAACATCCGCAACCGACATTTCGCTGATCGGATTCACATCGGGCACGACCGGGAAACCCAAGATGACCGCTCATTTTCATAAAGATGTGCTGCTGATTTGCGAAGCCTTTCCAAAGTATTCGCTTCAACCTACGCCGGACGATATTTTTACGGGTAGCCCGCCACTGGGCTTTACGTTCGGTCTTGGCGGCATGGTAGTGTTCCCGTTTTATTACGGGTCGTCGACGTTCCTCATCGAAAAGCCAACTCCCGATATGTTGCTCAAGGCGATTTCCGAGCACAAGATCACGATCGTATTCACGGCTCCGACGGCTTACCGCGTGCTGACGCCTTTGGTCCAGGATTTCGATATTTCCTCACTGCGCAAATGCGTGTCGGCCGGAGAGACTCTGCCTCTGAAAGTCTGGAAAGATTGGTTCGAGGCGACCGGGTTGAAAATCATCGACGGCATTGGCTCTACGGAAATCCTGCACATTTTCATATCCTCGTCGGAGGAAAACATGAGACCTGGCGCCACGGGGCTTGCCGTGAACGGATATGAAGCAAAAATCGTCGATCATCTCGGTCATGATTTACCGAGCGGTCAAGCCGGACGTCTTGCTGTTCGCGGCATCACGGGATGCAAATACCTGAACGCTCCGGACAAGCAACGCGAATATGTCGAAAACGGATGGAACATCACCGGCGACATTTTCAAACAGGACGACGACGGCTATTTCTGGTTTGTGGCGCGTGGAGACGATATGATCATCTCTTCGGGTTACAACATTTCGGCTATCGAAGTCGAAAGCGTGTTGCTCGGGCATCCTGATATCTCAGAATGTGCCGTGACGTCGTTTCCTGATGAAGAACGCGGCATGCTCGTTTGTGCCCATATCGTGTTGAAAGACAAAGAAACCGCCGGTCCTGAAAAGGCAAAAGATATACAGGAATGGTTCAAACTGGCGGCCGCTCCATATAAGTATCCCAGAATCGTTAACTTTATCGACCAGCTTCCGAAGACGGAAACCGGTAAAATCCAACGATTCAAACTCAAGCAGGCATGAGAAAAGTATTCCTTGTTTTTTCCGTAACAGCCTTGACCCTTACGGCAATACTGGCATTCATCAACTGGAAATTCATTTTTCTATTGGTGTTCTTCATTCCGTTAATCGCCATGGGATTGTTCGACATGTACCAATCCAGGCACGCCATACGCCACAATTTCCCGCTGGTCGGGCGGTTGCGCTACCTTTTGGAATCGATAGGGCCGGAAATCAGGCAGTATTTCGTGGAGACCGATATAGACGGGCGCCCGTTTGACCGCTTGCAGCGCGGCCTGGTTTACGCCCGCAGCAAGAAAGAGCTCGACACCAAACCTTTCGGGACGCAGCTCAACGTGTACGACGAAGGCTACCAATGGATCAACCACAGCATAAAGGCGATCGCGTTTTCGGACATAGATGAAAACCCGAAAGTGCAGATCGGATCGTCCCAATGCGAAAAACCGTATATGGCGAGCCTCTTTAACGTGAGTGCGATGAGTTACGGATCGCTGAGCAAGAATGCGATCGTCGCGCTGAACAGGGGCGCAAAATTAGGCGGTTTTTTCCACAATACCGGAGAAGGCGGGCTTTCACCCTATCACCTCGAGAATGGTGGCGACGTCGTTTGGAACGTGGGAACAGGCTATTTTAGCTGCCGGGACGAATATGGCAATTTCTCTCCCGAACATTTCTCGGAACGCGCTCATAAAGAAAGCGTGAAGATGATCGAGATCAAATTTTCACAGGGCGCCAAACCGGGTCATGGCGGCATCCTTCCGAAGGAAAAAGTGACGGACGAAATTGCCGCGATACGCCTGGTCAAGAAAGGAGACGATATCATTTCCCCTCCGAAACACTCGGCGTTTAAGACACCGTTGGAACTCATCGATTTTTTGAAGACGCTGCGGCATTTATCCGGAGGAAAACCGGTGGGGATGAAAATTTGCATCGGCAACAAGTCCGAGTTCATTGCAATCTGCAAGGCGATGGTCGAGACCAAAACCTACTTCGACTTCATTACCGTAGACGGTGGCGAAGGCGGAACCGGCGCCGCTCCCATCGAATATTCCGACCATGTGGGAATGCCGTTGCGCGACGCCCTGGCATTTGTCTACGATTGCCTTAACGGATTCGGGATCAAGGACCAGATCAAGATCATTGCCAGCGGTAAAATCATCAGTGGTTTCGACATCATCCGTGCGCTTTCGATGGGCGCCGACCTTTGCAACTCCGCCCGCGGGATGATGTTTGCCCTGGGTTGCATACAAGCGCTGCAATGTCATGCCAATACCTGCCCTACCGGAGTCGCCACTCAAGATCCGAAGCTCGTGGCGGGGCTCGATCCCGATTTGAAAAGCGTCCGCGTTTCCCGCTACCAGCACGAGACGGTGAAATCGGCTATGGAATTGATGGCTTCGGCGGGCATCGACCATCCGGACAAAGTGGGACGGGACGTCGTGAGCATGAGGATCGACAAGATCAACATCCGGACGTTCGCCGAGCTGTTTCCCGAATTGAAAACGGGTTGCATGCTTGCTGCCGAGACGGTCCCGGACCGTTTCTTTTACGATTGGAAGAAGGCCTCGAGTGAGCGTTTTTAAATGAAAGTTGAACTTAAAACATAATCGCAGCCCGGATTGCAGCGGAAATCCTTTTGCGGAAACCTCGAAGGTTTTCTAACCCAAGGCGCACCGAATCGTATGGAGCGCAGCGGAGTAAAACCTTTGAGGTTGGGCAAAAGATTGAAGCGGAAAGCCGGAAATGCCTGCCAAAAATAAAATGAAAAAATTCCAGAAAAAAGAAACGGTCCGGTTCAAACACGTGGATTTCGCGGGAATCGTATTTTATCCGAGATTCCTCGAAATGCTCAACGATCTCGTCGAGGATTGGTTCGGGGAAGAACTCGATCGCCCGTTCGCCGAAATACATCAGACCAACGGGATTCCGACGGTCGATTTGAAAGTCCAGTTCAGGCAGCCGGCGCGCATCGGGGACGAACTATCGAAGGCGCTTTGGGTAAAAAACCTCGGCAGCGCTTCGATAAATTGTGGCTTCGAGTTCCGGAAGGCCGACGACAGCATCTGCCTTGACGGAGAGGTGACGCTCGTAAACGTCGGTCTTGACAAAACATCAGAACAGATCAAAGCCGTCGCGTTCACCGATGACACTCGTGAAAGAATCTCAGGTTTCCTGATCCAAAATTCCTAATTCAAATACGCAACACAATGGATTTTCCAAAGTTCAAAGCCGCCACCGTACAAACCGCTCCTGTCTATCTCAACGTAGGAAAAACCGTGGAAAAGGCAGTCGCAATGATAGCCGAAGCGGCGTCAAACGGGGCAAAACTCATCGCATTCCCGGAAGTTTTTATTTCAGGTTACCCATACTGGAATTGGATCATGACGCCGGTTCAGGGCAGCGTTTGGTATGAAAAACTGTATCGGAATTCCGTTGACGTTTTTGGTGCGGACATGCAGAAAATCTACGATGCGGCAAAACAGTTCGACATTCACGTTGTCATTGGCATCAATGAGCGGGGCGAGAGTTTCGGGGAGATTTACAACACGAATTTGATTATCGACAATCTGGGCAACCTTATCGGAAAGCATCGCAAACTGGTGCCGACCTGGGCGGAAAAGCTGACCTGGACGTCCGGCGACGGCTCTTCCCTAAAAGTTTATAAGACAGAGGTCGGCCCGATAGGAACGCTTGCCTGCGGCGAAAACACGAATACGTTGGCGCGTTTCTCTTTGCTGGCGCAGGGAGAGCTGGTCCATATCGCCAACTACATTTCGCTTCCCGTTGCCCCACCCGACTACGATATGGCCGAGGCGATCAAGATTCGCGCGGCGGCACATTCTTTTGAAGGGAAATTGTTCACGATCGTCTCGTGTTCGACGATCTCCGGGGAAATCATAGACGCCATGAAGGGTAATGTCCCCAACGCGCAGGAGCTGCTGACGCGCAAAAGCTCGGCGTTTTCAGGTTTCATAGGACCGAATGGAGCGGTGATAGGCGAACCGCTGATTGATGTGGAAGGCATAGCGTATGCGGAAATCGACTTGTCAAAATGCATACAACCCAAGCAAATGCACGACATCCTCGGACATTACAACCGATTCGACATATTCGATTTGAGGGTAAACATAGCGCCGACGAAAAAGATCACGTTTGTGGATGGTTTTGACAATCAGGCTAGTTAATACATAGGCGCACTTCCGCTGATTGCCTGCATTGAAACGCCTCAATGAAACGGTGTCGCGGAATATTAAGAAGTTATCTGATGCGGACGTCGTGATCGCCACGGGAACCGACGCGTAAACACTAGGGAATCCTCGGGCGTATCGTCCTATGGAAATATTGTGATCGACAAAGGAAGCGTGGAATTCTGAGACGGAAATGTGGAAGTCATTGCGTTCTACCACATCAAGGACGGAAATCAGCAAAGTTTACTTCACCAAATAAATACAACGTGAGCCAGACAGACAACAAACTTAGGAAAGTCCTCGGTCTCGGATTCGGGATCGCGATTTTCGTGGGTGGGACGATAGGCGTCGGGATTTTGCGAACGCCCGGAGAGATCGCCACGCATCTCGACAGCAGCGGGCTTATCGTATCGTGCTGGCTTTTGGGCGGGCTTTACATTTTGCTCGGTTGCGGTGCGTATGCGGAATTGGCAACGTCGATTCCCAAAGCAGGCGGTTCCTATAATTACATCAAGCGCGCGTTCGGCGATTATGCCGGATTCCTGTCCGGATGGTTCGACTATATCACGAACGCCATCGCGCCTTCGTTTTTTTGTATCGTGATCAGTGAGTATATCGCCATCCTTTTTCCCGAAACCCAATCGGTAAAGACGATTGTCGCCGTCGCCTTTCTGCTTGGTTTTACGTTGCTGCACGCAAGCGGCGTGAAGAATGGCAGCGTCGTCCAGCAAATCACGAGCGTGATCAAAGTAGTGTTCTTTGTCGGATTGATCGCCGCCTGCTTCCTGTATTCGGGCGTGAAAGCCGAGTCTGTCGAAGTGGATGCAAAAGTGGCCTCAGCCGGACTTGTCATCGGGTTCATAAAATCGTTGCAGATGGTGTTGGGCGCTTACGACGGCTGGTACGCAATCTGTTTTTTTGCCGAAGAAGACGAGAATCCGAGCCAAAACATCCCGAGGTCACTTTATACGGGCGCCATCATCGTAATCGTGATCTACGCATTGATCAACATGGCCTTCCTGCATGTACTTCCCGCCTCTGAAATGGCAGATTCCACCCTGGCGGCCTCAGATGTGGCCCGGACGGTCTTTGGCGACAAAGGGTCGAAAATCGTAACGGTGATCGCTGTATTTTCGATCATCGGGATACTGAATGCATTCCTGATGATCCCGCCGAGGATTTTGTATGGCTTGAGCCGCGATGGTTTTTTCATCAAATCGGGAACGCGCGTCAATTCCGGCGGAACGCCCATCGTGGCTTTGGTCGCTTCGTCGGCGTTTACCTTCGTTCTGGTCGTGGTCGGATCATTTGAAGTATTGTTCGCACTGGCGACGTTCATGTCTGTGATCGTATGGGGATTAGCCTATTGTTCGTTGATCAGGTTGCGCATTTCCGAACCGCATCTCCTTCGTCCGTTCAAAGCCTGGGGCTATCCGTTTACGGCCATCATCCTGGTAGCGATCTCATTGGCGCTGCTCGTCGGATTTACACTAAGCGATCACCGCAGCGCCTTGGTCATTGCGATGATAGCGGCCCTTTCCTATCCCGTTTTCAGAATGCTCAAACGCTGAAGAATCCGGGAAAAAACGCGTAGATTGCCCGAACCAAACCACATTACAAAACATGAAGACAATCAGAATTTGGACGGCCCTTTTGCTGTTCACCCAGTTTGCCGGCGCCCAGGACAGGGTTGCCAAGATTGACAGCTTGCTCAACGCTTTGTACGCCGAAAAAAGCATTAACGGGAATTTCCTCGTGGCGGAAAAAGGCAATGTGATCTACAAGAAATCGTTCGGGCTTGCCAATGAACGCACAAACGAAAAGCTCGACGAGAATTCGATTTTCGAACTGGCGTCGGTCTCCAAGCAGTTTACCGCCATGGCAATCATGATACTCAGTGAAAAAGGCAAACTGAATCTCGATGACGATTTTTCAACGTACCTGCCCGAACTTTCCCACTACAAGGGCATAACCGTCAGGAACCTCTTGCATCACACCGGTGGCCTGCCCGACTACATGAACTTGATGGACAGTTTATCCGACAAGACCAAGATCGTCTCCAACAAAGACATCATCGCCGTTTTCGCCAAACACAAGCCGGCCGTCGTTTTCAAGCCCAATACGAAGTTCGAATACAGTAACACCGGCTATGCATTGCTTGGTTCGATCATAGAAAAAACCTCGGGAAAAAGTTTTGGGGACTATTTGGCCGCCAGCATTTTCAAGCCGTTGCAGATGAAAAACACATTTGTCTACAACAGGCGTTTCCAGCCGAGAAAAGTAGCGCATTACGCCTTTGGGTACGTATATTCGAAAAGTGCCAAAAAATACATCCTTCCCGATGATTCCCCGGAAAACAATTACGTGGTCTGGCTCGACGGCATTGTCGGCGACGGAACGGTGAACTCCACTGTAAATGACCTGCTCAAATGGGACCGCGCTTTGTACACCAACAAATTGCTTTCTGAAAACGGCATGAAGCAACTTTTCGAGGCGGGCACGTTGAGCGACAATTCCAAAACCAAATACGGAATGGGATTTTTTGTAGACGACAATCCGGATTTCGGAAAACTGGCCAATCACAGCGGCGGCTGGCCAGGTTATGTGACCTATATCGATCGACATCTCGACCACGATAAGACCATCATCGCCCTCCAAAACCACGAAGGAGTCAAAGTCCCTATAAAATCGATCCGGAACATTCTCTACGGCAAACCGCTCGAAAGCGTCAAAACAAGACAGGAAATCGCGCTTGGTTTGGACCAGCTCCAAAAATTCGTCGGCTCGTATGAAGTGCAGAAAGGTTTCGAAATGGTCATTTCCTTGAAGGACAACCAACTTTTTACGCAACTGCCGGGACAGGACGCCTTTCCTATTTTTGCCGAAAGCGACGTATTGTTTTTCCTGAAGATCGTCGATGCCCAAATCAAGTTCGAAAAGAACGAGGCGGGCGAAATTGCCGGGGCCATGTTGTTGCAGAACGGGAACTCCGTCGTTGCCAAACGTGTCAACTGATGTCGCAAATCTAAAGAAAACGATTGCGTAGTAGCATCAGGAATCGTAAGTTTGGAGACAAACATCTTCTTATGGACGCAAAACATTCCGACGACGTTTTAGGCCGCGCCCGCGTTACCGATACGCCCGAACTCGAGGCCTACTACAAAGAGTTGGAAACGCTCGGAGCCGGCGCTTTGTGGACGGTTGCCAACGATATCGAGCCTTGGGAACCACGCGCCAACTCAATTCCTATGTTGTGGAAGTACGATGAGTTGCGCGAGCTTGTACTTAAATCCTCAGAACTGGTCACACCAGAACAGGCCGGGCGACGCGTCGTCTACCTGGTCAACGACAAGCGACGTGACGTTTCGGCGGCCGTCGGCTGGTTGTATACCGGAATACAGGTGACGCGACCGGGAGAGAGCACATCGGCTCACCGCCATCGGGCCTCCGCCCTGCGTTTCATCATGGAGGGCGAAGGCGGCTATACGGTCGTGGACGGAAACAAGGTAACGTTCGAAGTCAACGATTTTGTGATTACGCCGAACTCCGCATGGCACGAACACGGTTGCGATCCTCTTGGGAAGACGTGTATCTGGCAGGATGGCCTCGATATTCCGCTTGTCAACGCTCTGGAAGCGAACGATTATGCGGTGTTCGACGGGAAACAGCCGCTCAAGGCACCAACCAATTTCCTGCCGGTTTCCTATTCCGGGGCGGGTTTGCGTCCGTCTGCGCACGATTGGGACAAGCCGTATTCCCCTCTTTTCAAGTATGCCTGGAAAGATGTGTATCCGACCCTTACCGAGGCTGCGAAAGTGACCGAAGATTGCCCGGTCGACGGCATCCGCATGCATTATACCAATCCGCTTACCGGTGGCCATGTCATGCAGACTATGGGTGCCTCGATGCAATTGCTGCGTCCGGGTTTTAAAGGCAAAGCGCACAAACACACCGGGTCTTTCGTTTATCAATGCGCAAAAGGGCATGGTTATTCGATAATTGACGGTAGGCGCTACGAATGGAAGGAACGCGATATTTTCTGTGTCCCGAGCTGGGCATGGCACGAACACGTCAACCTGTCCCAAACCGAGGATGCCTGCCTGTTTTCGTTTCACGACCTGCCTACAATCGAGGCTTTGGGACTGTTCCAACAGCGCGAATATTTGGAGAATGATGGATTTCAATTATTGCGCAACGACTGATTCACTGCCAAAATTGGCTAAGGTATTGACTAAACCTAACTTACGATAACTACGAATACAAATGATCGACATAAACAGTGTTTTGATTGCCGAACAGGATTTATTGCAGGCCATGAAGTCAAGCGACGTGAACAACTTGGACCGGCTGTTACACGACCGGCTGATCTTCCTGCTTCCGAACGGCGCGACTGTCGATAAGAAAACCGATCTCGACGCCCACGGGTCGAAAGCGATGATCCTTGAAAAAGCAGATTTCGAGCAGGGCCCGATATCGATAATTGGCGACTGCGCGATCTCGAACGTAAAACTCAACGCAAGTGGTACGATGCTGGGGCAGCCGCTCTCGGGAGAATTTCATTACATACGGGTTTGGAAAGATTTCGGCGGACAGTTGAAGGTTATTGGCGGAGGTTGCGTTTCTAACTAATAATGAATAATTAATAATGATGGTGATGTCGATTTGCGATGTGAGGCTTCCGCTCGACCGCTAAGCTATTTCGATCGACGAATGGCACACCAATAATGAACAATCAATTTGAAATTAGCTACTTATACCACAAACGGCTCGGGCCAAAAAGTCGGAGTCGTGCAAGGCGACGTCATACTTGACCTCGAAACACTGGGCTTTAAGCTCAATATCACATTTCCGAAATCAATTCTCGACATCATCGACGGCGGAAGTGCCGAACTCAAGAAAATCGAGGACGCGATCAAACAGTCGAGCGAAAACACGATCGCCTCGAGCTCGCTGCCCAAAGACGAAATTACTTTGCTGGCCCCGATTCCGAGACCGCGAAAGAATATCATCGGCATCGGATTGAACTATACCGAACACGTAGCGGAAAGTGCGCGAACCCTCGATACGGACAATGCACTTCCGCAGAAGCCCGTTATCTTTTCGAAGCCGCCCACTACCGTAACGGCCACCAATACGGACATCATCCACAATGAAAACCTCACGAAACAACTCGATTGGGAAGTCGAACTCGCGGTGATCATCGGTAAAAAGGCAAAATATATAAGCCGTGAAAATGCGATGGACTATGTTTTCGGATATACGGTGATCAACGACATTTCGGCCCGCGATTGCCGTCGTGCCGGACAATGGATCGTTTCGAAAGGACAAGATACGTTTGCCCCGATGGGCCCGTTTCTAGTGACGAAGGACGAGATCGATAACCCTCATGATCTCCAACTTTCACTCCAAGTCAACGGCGTTGAGAAACAAAACTCGAATACGAAGTTCATGTTGTTCGACATTCCGGCGCTTATCGCAGATTTGAGCGAAGTGTTCACGCTTGAGCCCGGTGATATCATCGCAACGGGAACGCCCGCCGGAGTCGGTGCCGGCCGCGATCCGCAGGAATGGATGTGGGACGGCGACGTCGTGGAAGCGACCGTGGAAAAAATCGGAACGCTTGTCAACACGGTCAGGAAACTGGTTCGCGATTGACGGTTACCGGGGCGACAACGCTTCGAGCCGGGAAATCAAGGGAAGTCAATCCAACGTAACTCGAAAGGCGATTGATACGGATAATCAACGCATCAACTGTGAAAAAAGGACAATTACCAAACTGAATGAACGCCAGCCTGAACTGCGTGAAAACCTGTGAATGGCGCATAAATAATGTAATTTAGAAATGAAAAAATACCGAATCGGCCAGATCGTGCCATCGTCGAACGTTACGATGGAGACTGAAATTCCCGCGCTTTTCCGCTCCCGTGAAACCATTTTGCCGGAGCGCTTCACGTTCCATTCGAGCCGGATGCGAATGAAAAAAGTGACGAAAGAGGAATTGGAAGCGATGGACGCGATGAGCCTCAAATGCGCACAGGAGTTATCGGACGCACACGTAGACGTGATGGGCTACGCTTGCCTTGTGGCCATCATGAGCATGGGGCGCGGCTATCACTGTGTTTCCGAAGTTAATCTCCACCAGGAGACCATCGCCAATGACTTTCCGACGCCAATCGTGACGAGCGCCGGAGCCCTGATAAACGGGCTTAACGTGCTGAACGCAAAAAAAGTCGCGGTAATCACGCCCTATATGCGTCCGTTGACGGATCTCGTCGTGGATTACATCGAACATCAGGGCTTTGAAGTCGTGGACTCGATCGCGCTTGAAATTCCTGACAATCTCGAGGTCGCCGCACAGGATCCTATGAACTTGCTTGAAATCTACAAACGACTCGATCTTACCGGCGTCGACGTGCTGGTCGCCTCGGCCTGTGTGCAGATGCCTTCGCTCGAAGCAATTGATCTATTGGAAAAAGAGATTGGAATTCCGGTCACTTCTGCCGCAGTCTGCACGACATACGAAATGATGAAGAAACTCGGGATAGAGGCAAAAGCTCCAATTGGCGGAAGGCTGTTGAGCGGAAGCTATTAGAGCGAATCGTGATTTACCGGAACTTCGGATAAATCGCAACTCCGTAAACCGATATCGGAAATTGTGTAATCCAGTGTGAAAATTTTGTAAGACATCTCTAAAACGTTTTCGGCAATTTTGTCAAGCACACAAAAAGCTACTACCATGGAGACAAACTACAACAACTTTGACATCGATTACAACGCAAACGAAGATTTCGACAACATCATCCGAATCAACAACGGGTACGAGGAAGACAGCGACGAGCAGGATTACGACCTCGATTACGATCCGAACGAGATGTACTTCGCTCTCCTAAACGATAACAACCGCTAAGAAACAACAACCACGAGAGAAGCTGGCCCGCAAAGGCCGGCTTTTTTTTGCGAAAAGTTGAAAGGTTTGATGAAAACTGCATAACATCTTCCAGCTGATCTCGCTTACTTTTATATCAACAAAAAACACAACTACTATGGGAACTGTAAACAAAGACGGGCAAAATCGCCACGACGGACAAAAAAACTACGACCATTCGAACCAGCGCAACCCAGACAACGTTCGCAACGCCACTCGCAAACACGAGTACAAAGAGCATGACGAGACGTTGACCAATGACGAGAATTACGATGCTAAGGGACGTTTGACGACCGAGGGCGAATTCGACGACAAGCGACAAAATGTCGATCCGCACAAGAACGATCACGGAATGGAATAGCGAATCTCAAACCACAACCTAAATAACAAACCAAAATGAACGGATTTTTCAAAACCATCATCGCCGGATTCACGGCCAAGAAATTAGGAGGCGGATGCTTCGGCTTTATTATCGTCTTTATCATCGTATATTGGCTGCTCGGCAGATTCTAACCTACAACCGCTCAATGAGCGGTTTTTTTTATGATGCTGAATCGTGCAATTCTAAATGCGGATGGTGTAAGGATTTGATTTCCCGGTTTCCGACATTTGAACATAAAACCTTATATCATGGAAAAGCGAAACCAAAATAAAAACGATGAGCGCGCTCCCAAAACGGATCTCGATCTTGATTCAGAAGTGAACACGACCGGTTTTCCGCGTCCTGAAGGAGAGTCCCAAACAATCCAGGAGGATCCCGATACCGATCCGAACCAAACCGACAAGCCCGGCTTTAAACGAAGCGACGTCTAACCTTAAAAAACGATAGCCATGAATGCAGATGACAAAAAAAGAAATATCGACGACCCGGAACTCAACCAAGACGCGTCAACTTACGACAAAGATGAAAGTTTCGACGATACGGACGACTTTCACAAATATGACGATACAGAAAACAGCAACGTAGACCAAAACGACGCGATTGCGCAAAGCAATGCCGCCACCAACCACAATGCCCGCAATCACACACCAACTTTCACGCGTACGTACGATAAAAATGCGACCGATGAAGAAGTGGATAAAGCAGGAAAATTCGACGGCGATTTTAACGTCTGAAAATAAGAAAAGCCCCGGGATCAAGTCTCGGGGCTTTTTTTTGCACTAATTTTTAATTTGACAGCTGGTCAACCACCTTTGACCAAGCGATCCAACAGTAAATTCAGGTTCACCGAAGCAAATCCCGAGCTGTGGTCGCTAAGTCCATACGGAATGATCAGGTCGCCATTGTGGACGAATGAGCCACACGAGTATACGACATTAGGCACATAACCCTCGCGTTCGTCGGGATTGGGCATGATCAGCGGTTCTTTGAGCCTGCCTATTTCCTTTTCAGGGTTGTCGATGTCCAACAGCGATGCTCCAATGCAATAGCGGCGCATCGGCCCGACCGCGTGCGTGATCACAAGCCAGCCGTGAGGCGTCTCGATTGGCGAACCGCAATTTCCGATTTGTACCAATTCCCACGAATATTCCGGTGACTGTATCTTTACAGGATTGTCCCAGATGTTGATATTGTCCGAATACATCAGGTAATTGTTCCATCCGTCGATACGCGAGAGCATCGCAAATTTCCCGTTGATCTTTCTCGGGAACAAAGCGAGATTTTTGTTCTTGGCGCCGTCACCGTTGAGAGGAGAAGTCTTGAAATCGTAAAAGTCCGTCGTCTGCAACAATTTCGGCATGATGTGGGCGCCGTCGTATGCAGTATAAGTCGCGTAATAAATGACTTGGCCGTTCTCTTTGATAAACCTTACAAAACGCGCATCCTCGATTCCCTTGCTCTCAAAATCCGAAATCGGGAAAATCACGCGGTCGCTGATATCGGTATCTCTTGAAAAACTGATTTTGCGATAACTGTCGGACAACGCCAGGATCTGCTTGTACTGTGCAATGCGCTCCTCGTCATCGGTCTTTTCGCGTGCGGCGATCACGATTTTCTTGAGGCTTTCGTAATCGAACCGATCTTCGAGCTTTTCATCCACTTCCTTGAGAAAACCAGGATCGATGTCCGCCTCCTCCCCTTTTTTGAGAAACAGTTTTTTCTGGTAGATCGTCTGGTGCATTTTCTCGGCTTCGTCAATATAGTTTCCCGCCGGAATCACCATAATGTTGTTGTGTTTGTCGATCATCGCACGACGGAACACCACCGAAGAAATATGGCCTTCGCCCACCGCCCTGAAACTGATAAGCAACCGCTGCTGACCCTCTTCGAGATGGCTCTGATCGGGATCGATGATAATCGATGGATTGAAAAACGCAGCCGATTCGATCGAATATTCATGCGTGAAATAAGACCCAATCAAATACTTCTGGTAGTCGCTGAGCTGGCTGTAATCAAAACCGGCTTTTATGATATACGGCTTGACTTTCTCGCAGTGTTTAGAAAGTTTTTTGGTGATGTTGCGGTGGCGTTTTGAAAAGTCCTGCAACAATGGCAGGATGATGGCCTGGACCGTTTCCGTATCGAGCGCCATAATTTTTTTTAAGAGGGAAACCGCGCGTTCTTCACCGTTAAAAAAATAACGGGCGATCACGCGTCTCGGGTCAGGATAGACTTTTACATCCTTTCGTTCTACCGATAGTCGCATAGTTGTGATTTAGAGGTTTTCCCGAAGTTACGATTTATTGATAGGGAAAGTGTGAAAAAAGTGCTAATGTACGGCGACGGCGATCTGCAATTTTATTTTCAAGGGCGCGTCACCGGCTAGGCAAAAGCTGATCGCATTTACCCTAGCCGCTGTCGGGCTGTCCGCTTCTATCTTTGTTTTAGGGGCCGGCTTCGCCGGCCCTTAAAACAAAGGATAACCGCTTCCATCCCTCGCGCACCGTCCCGGAAACCCACCATCGGAATCCATCGTTTTCAAACCGCCTTAAGCCGCCTGGCCGCCTCGAGCAACGTCTCGTCTTTCTTCGCGAAGCAAATCCTGATCAGCCTGTCGTCGTGCAAATCCGAATACAAATGTGAAACCGGGATGGCCGCAATCCCAAACTCCTTTATCAGCCGTACGCAAAAATCAAAATCGTTCTCATCGGAAATCTCCGCATAATCCAACAACAGGAAATAGCCGCCATCGCAATCGAGAACGTTGAACTTCGTCTGGCCCAGGGCCTCGAGGAACAAATCGCGTTTGCGTTCAAAAAAAGCCGCCAGCTGTAAATGACTATCAGATTTTTCCATATAGTGCGCAATGGCATGCTGGAACGGATGGCTCGTGCAATACGTCATATTCTGGTGCACTTTCCGGAGTTCCGCCGTTAGCGCAGCCGGAGCCACGCAATAACCCACTTTCCAACCCGTTACGTGATAGGTTTTTCCAAACGAGAATGCCGCAAAGGTTCGTTCCCTCAATCCAGGAAATTGCAAGGGACTGAGGTGCTGCCTGCCGCCAAAGGTCATGTATTGGTAAACTTCGTCGCACATCAGCAGTATATCGGTTCCCGCTGTAATTGCCATGAGTTGGCCCATATCGTATTGGTCCAACACTTTCCCTGTGGGATTATTGGGCGTGCAAAGGCAAATCATCCTGGTTTTTGGAGAGACCAGCTCCCGAATCGCCTTCCAATCTATTCTGAATTCCGGCGCCTTCATTTTGTAAACGACTGCCTTCCCTCCTACGCTTTCTACAGCCGGGCGGTAACAGTCGTAACAAGGCTCGACCAAAATAACTTCGTCTCCGGGCCAAACGGTCGCCGCGATCGCAGCGAAGATCATTTCGGTTGCGCCAGTGCCTATCGTAATTTCGTTTTCCCAATCGATATCGAGATCGTAACCGGATTTCATTTTCGCGGCAATTTGCATTCGAAGTTGCGGCAAGCCCGGCATAGGCGCGTATTGATTGGTGTTTTTTGACAAGGCTTCACCGACGAACTTCAACAAATCGGGATCGGGATCGAAATCGGGAAAACCCTGGGAGAGGTTTACCGCGTGATATTCGTTGGCCAAAGCGGTCATGTGGGAAAAAATATGGCGCCCGACATTGGGAAGTTTGGACTTAAAATTCATAAGGCTTCTTTGGCGTTAAGTTCACGAATTTTACGGACGCGATCGCTTTAGTTTGTCAATCAAGTCCATACTTCGGCCATTGAGAGTAATACCGCTAAGATCAAAATGGTGTTCGCAATTCCAAACCCGCGAAATCCAGGTACGGGGACAAAATAGGTTCAATCCATGGTAAAAGCCACGCGAAAACCTGGAATCGATCCTTAAATCAATATGCCACCAATTCCTTTAGCGCTTCCTCAAACCTACCTTTCGCCAGATATTGGTCCTCTAAAGCTTTCGTGAACGGAATCGGCGTATCCAAACTGGCCACGCGTCGAACCGGTCCGTCGAGGTATTCAAAGCAATGTTCGGTGATCATAGCCGCCAAATCACTGGCGACGCCTCCAAACAAACTGTCTTCCTGCAACAGTATCACCTTGCTGGTTTTCTTCACCGATGCGAAAATCGTCTCGGTATCTAGCGGCTGCAAGCTTCTCAAGTCGATAAGGTCGGCGGAAATGTCGGGATTCTTGTCGAGGGTTTCCAGCGCCCAATGCACGGCTGCTCCAAAAGCGACGATCGTGACGTCCTTTCCTTGTCGCAAAACCGCGGCCTTGCCCAGTGGCAATGTGTAGTAATTTGTCGGTACGTCCTGGTAGACGCTCCTGTAAAGCAATTTGTGCTCAAAAAACATTACCGGGTTGGGATCGTTGATCGCGGCGGTCAAAAGTCCTTTTGCGTCATAAGGAAACGCGGGATAGACCACTTTCAGGCCCGGCGTCTTCGTAAACCATGCCTCGTTTGTCTGGGAGTGGAAAGGCCCGGCCTGTGTACCGCCGCCACAAGGCATGCGCACCACGACATCGGCATTTTCATTCCAACGATAGTGCACTTTTGCGAGATAATTCACAATCGGATTGAATCCTGTTGAGACGAAATCGGCGAACTGCATTTCGACAATCGCTTTGTATCCGTTGATCGAAAGCCCCATTCCCGCAGAAACGACGGCACTTTCGCATATTGGCGTATTTTTGATGCGGTCTTTTCCGAAAAGGTCGACGAAGCCGTCCGTTATCTTGAACGCACCTCCGTATTCGGCTATATCCTGGCCCATGATCACCAGGTTTTCATGCCGCTCGAACGATTGGCGCAAACCTTGGGCGATCGCGTCCACATAGCGTATATTTTCAGTTTCGGAACCCGGCTTTACATCCTCAAATTCATAAGGCGCGTAGACGTCCCCAATTTCCTGTTCGTAACTTGCCTTTATTTCCGCTTCTGTATTGGCGATCAACAGGTTGTCGTCGATCTCTTTACGTATTTCTTCACGCCACTGTTCATCCTTGTCGGCTCGCAGTATGTTTTGTTTCAATAGGTAACGCCTGAAGTTGTCGACCGGGTCTTTTTCAGCCCACATGTCCATCAATTCCTGTGGAACGTATTTAGTGCCGCTGGCTTCCTCGTGTCCTCGCATGCGAAACGTTTTGAATTCGATGAGGACCGGGCGCGGATTGGTTCGCATCGATTCGACGATCTCGCTCAGTTCATTAAATATCTCAAGTATATTGTTGCCGTCGAGGATATGGGCTTCCATTCCATAGCCTACGCCTTTGTCAGCCAGGTTTTCACATCGGTACTGCTCGTTGGTCGGAGTAGACAATCCGTAGCCGTTGTTTTCAATGATGAACAGTACGGGCAAATCCCAAACGGCGGCGATGTTGAGCGCTTCGTGAAAGTCGCCTTCAGAAGTCGCGCCTTCACCCGTAAAAACCGCGGTTACTTTTCCGTTCTTCTTGAGTCGGTTGGCCAATGCAATTCCGTCGGCGACACCCAATTGAGGGCCGAGGTGGGAAATCATCCCGATGATCTTATACTCTTGCGTCCCGAAATGAAAAGATCGGTCACGGCCTTTCGTAAATCCGGACGCCTTGCCCTGCCATTGGGAGAACAGTCTGTATAAAGGTATGTCGCGTCCCGTGAAAACACCGAGGTTGCGGTGCATCGGCAAAATGTATTCGTCCTTTTCCAGGACAGCGGTAATCCCGCACGAAATCGCTTCCTGCCCAATTCCCGAGAACCATTTCGAGACTTTTCCCTGACGGATCAGGATCAGCATTTTTTCCTCGATGAGACGAGGTTTAAGCAAACGTTTGTAAAGGTCGAGCAGTTGGTCGTCGGTGAGGTTACGGCGTTCGAAATTCATCGTATTAATGTCTGTTTGGTAAAAACTCTGTCAAAAGTATGAAAATGGAAGTTTAAAGTTTAATGTTTGAGGTTTAAAGTTGTACGGACTCGAACTTCCGACTTTAAACTTTGAACCTTAAACAAAAAACAACCTCATTTTATTTACATTTGTGACACAAGGCCGCTTTGGCTTTGAAAACTCAAAAAAGTAAACCTATGCAGAACATTCCAAGTGTGGATTTACGTGATTTCCTTTCGGGCGACCCGGAACGTAAACAAAAGTTTGTAAATGAAATCGGAAAAGCCTACGAAGACATCGGATTCGTAGCACTCAAAGGTCATTTTTTAGATGACAAACTGGTAGATGAATTGTATGGAGAGGTACGCAACTTTTTCAATCTGCCGCTGGAAACCAAAAAAACGTACGAAATTCCCGGCATCGGCGGACAACGCGGCTATGTTTCTTTCGGGAAAGAACACGCCAAAGGGCGCTCTGCCGGCGACCTGAAGGAGTTCTGGCATTTTGGGCAATACGTACAGGACAATCCGGCGCTTGAAGCGGAATATCCGGCAAACGTAGAGGTCAAAGAACTTCCGAAATTCAATTCCGTAGGGAAAGAAGCTTATCAGATGCTAGAAAAAACCGGCA
Organism: Flavobacterium selenitireducens; assembly: GCF_014748335.1. Classification (GTDB taxonomy): domain Bacteria; phylum Bacteroidota; class Bacteroidia; order Flavobacteriales; family Flavobacteriaceae; genus Flavobacterium; species Flavobacterium selenitireducens. Next base: position 129,500 of record NZ_JAAVIY010000001.1, on the reverse strand, counting down.
TTTACGTTCTGCGCGCCCTGGCGATATATTTAGGATTGGACGAATTCTATTTCGACAATTACATCAAGAACGGCAACAGCATCCTGCGTCCGATACACTACCCGCCCATCACGGACGAACCCGCAGACGGAGCCGTGCGCGCCGCAGCCCATGGCGACATCAACCTGATTACGTTGTTGATGGGCGCCCAGGGCAAAGGCCTCCAGGTGCAAAACCACGACGGCCAATGGATCGACGCCATAGCCGAACCTGACGAATTGGTGATCAATGTGGGCGATATGCTCTCTCGCCATACGAACAACAAGCTCAAATCGACGATTCACCAAGTGGTAAACCCGCCTCGCGAATTGTGGGGAACTTCGCGTTTTTCGATCCCGTTTTTCATGCATCCGATAAGTGAGATGAAACTCGACGTTTTGGAACACACGATCGACGAAAACCATCCGAAGCAATTTGAAGATATCACGGCCGGCGAATTCCTGCACGAGCGCTTGGTGGAACTGGGACTTATAAAAAAGTAAACGTTATAATTTGTTTAAGGTTTAAGGTTTGAGGTTACGTAGGCAACTTTAAGCTTTAAACCTTACACTTTTGATCTCAAGATGGCAAAAAAACTTACATCGCTGAACGATCTGGGCGGTTTCGTATTCTCTACGAACAAAGACTTTGAATTCGATGCCGACGAATCTACCGACGAAACTCCCGAAGCCGGAAAACAACGGCTCGAGGCGCATCTCGACAAAAAGAACCGGGGCGGAAAAGTCGCCACCGTGATCAAAGGCTTTGAAGGAAGTGAAGACGACCTGAAAGCACTCGGCAAATTACTCAAGACAAAGTGTGGCGTAGGCGGAGCGGCCAAAGACGGCGAAATCATCATCCAGGGCAATTTCCGCGACAAGGTCATGGAGATTTTAAAGGCTGAGGGATATAATGTGAAGCGCGTTGGCGGATAGATTGTCAATTGGATAATTGGATAATTAGATAATTTGAAAATTGGATAATTGGATAATTTGAAAATTGGATAATTAGATGATTAGATAATTTGAAAATTGGATAATTGGATAATTAGATGATTGGATAATTAGATAATTAGATAATTTGAAAATTTGAAAATTGGATAATTAGATGATTTGGAAATTTGATAATTGGATAATTAGATGATTGGATAATTAGATAATTTAAAAATTGGATAATTGGTAAATTGGGGAAATCTGTATGCGACAGCGTGTTTTTAGACCTAAAACTTCAAACCTAACACTTCAAACCTTAAACCTAAAACTTCGAACCTTAACCCTTAAACTTTAAATCGGAAACCTGAAACCTCCCTCCCAACCAAATGATCCAACAATCTGAACTTATATTGAATCCAGACGGCAGCGTTTACCATTTGAACCTGCGTCCGGAGCACATAGCCAACGACATCATTTTCGTGGGCGACCAAAATCGAGTGGAGAAGATCACGCAGTTCTTCGATCGCATTGAATTTTCGACACAAAAGCGGGAGTTCAAGACACAAACCGGTATTTATAAAGGCAAGCGGATATCGGTTATGTCAACCGGAATCGGGCCGGACAACATCGACATCGTGATAAACGAGCTCGACGCCCTAGCCAATATAGACCTTGGGACGCGTCTTCCAAAAGAAAACCTGACCTCGTTGAACATCATCAGGATAGGCACATCCGGTTCGCTTCAAGCCGACATTCCGACTGATAGTTTCGTGATGTCGAAATTCGGGCTTGGTCTCGACAACATGCTTCGCTCCTACCAGATCGATTCGGTCTCGGATACGAATCTCGAGGACGCTTTCATAAAACACACCGATTGGGATTCCAGAAAGGGCCGTCCTTACGTGACGCGCTGCTCCGAAAAACTGGAGGCGATGATTGAAGGCGAAAAAATGCACAAAGGCATAACGGCGACCGCAGGCGGTTTTTATGCGCCCCAGGGACGTGTGCTTCGCCTGGCCTTGCAAGATGCGGAACTCAATTCCACGATGGACAATTTTGAGTTCGAGGGCTCAAAAATCACCAATCTCGAAATGGAAACTGCCGCCATTTACGGCCTGTCGGCTTTGCTTGGACACGACGCGCTGTCGCTGAACGCCATCATCGCCAACCGGGCTACCGGAACTTTCAGCGCCGATCCCTACAAAGCGGTGGATGAACTCATCACGTACACGCTCGACAAAATCGCAGCTTGGTAACGATGGAAAACGTCTCACAACAGATAGAAGCGCTTTTAAGGGAAGGCACGCGATTTTTCATGCACGCGTCCGAAGACGAGCTCTCGCGCAAGCCTTCGCCCGACAAATGGTCGAAACGCGAGATTCTTGGCCACCTTATCGATTCCGCGGTACACAACCTCGTGCGTTTTACCGAAGCGCGCTGCCACACCCAGCCGTATCGCCACCGGCCTTACGACCAGGACGAACTCGTGCGTTTGAACGACTACCAAAACCAGGAAACCGAAGATTTGCTCGTGCTTTGGCTTTCGCTCAATAAGCGCATTGCGTTCCTGATTGCGAACGTCGGGCCGGGCGATCGCTCCATTGCCGTTGTTTTTGCCGACGGCACGACAAAAGACCTCGAATTCCTGATGCGCGACTACGCCGATCATCTCGGTGGCCACCTGCGACAGATCGATTCAGGTTCGGGCATTCGTTAATTTTTGGCAAAATCGGGTTTGTGATTTGCACAAATGGCGTAATTTGAGGCAAGCGTTAGGGATTGAAGCGGCATCCTTTTGAATGACGCGCCAGCGGCGTGCAAAAGATACAGCGGAAAGCCCGGCGCCGGCACCGGTTTAGTTCGGGTTTGGATGCCGTTCCGGCGCAACGCCCTAAGCAAGCAGGATAGACGCGTTCCAGCTAAACATTTCAACAATTCAACAACTAGAAAAATGAAGATTTCCGGCGTCCCCGAACATTTCAACCTCCCGTGGCATTTGAGTATCGAAGATGGCGATTTTGAAAAAGCCGGGCTCGACGTTTCCTGGACGGATGTTCCCGAGGGAACGGGCAAGCTTTGCCAGATGTTGCGATCTGGAGAGACCGACGTGGCCGTGATCCTGACCGAAGGAATCATCAAGGATATCGTTGCGGGCAATCCGTCGAAAATCGTCCAAGTTTACGTGCAGTCGCCATTGATTTGGGGCGTACACGTAGCATCGGAGTCGGATTATCGCCAAATTTCGGATCTCAAAGGGTCGACCGCGGCCATTTCGAGAATAGGATCAGGCTCCCAACTGATGGCGTTCGTGAATGCCGACAACCAGGGCTGGCCAAAGGATAACCTGAAATTCGAGATCGTGCATACCATCGATGGAGCCGTCCAGGCGTTAAAAAACGGTAGTGCCGATTATTTCATGTGGGAACGCTTCATGACAAAACCGCTTGTCGACAACGGAACGTTCCGTCGCCTTGGGGATTGCCCGACGCCCTGGCCGTGTTTCGTGATTGCCGTGAGGAGCGAAATTCTCGAAGACAATTCGGAAATCATTGAGACGATGTTGTCGGTCATCAACCAAAAAACTTCGAAATTCAAGCAAATTCCCGATATCGATTTAATATTGTCCCGCCGCTACGGGCAAAAACCCGAAGACATACGGCAATGGCTCGACCTTACGCACTGGTCACAATCGAACTTTGACGAGCCGATGTTAAACAATGTCCAAAATCAGTTGGCCGATTTAGGGATTATTGACAAAAAAGGTACTTTTGCCGATATCGTGCACGGGTAATCCGCGCCCACGTCCCATGGTCAAATTCAGCGAAATTCCTTTCTCGAAAATCAAGGAGCGGCTCACCGTAAAGAAGCCGTGGGACAGTGTCATCATTTTTTTGCTCAACGTGTTGATCGCCATCCCGGTGTTCATCATCTGCCATCGCTACACTATCGACCCGGGTTGGCCTTTCCATCTCGATCGCATCCTGATGTTCCTGGGCATTTTGATCGCGATCCAGTTGATCTTGCGCCTGCTCCGGAAAATCATCATATTCGCGATTTTTCTCTACCTGTTGTTTTTAGGATGGGGAACGCTTTTTGGAAATTACGGCTTCAACGACGTATACGAAGATTATCGCTATATGGTGTATGCGATGGATGACAGCCCCAATCCTCAGGATCTTATCATTTCGCGCCTGCTTCCGTTCCCGAACAAATCGCGCATCCTCAAAGCGGTGCAATACGACAATCCGCAAGTGCGTAATTTTTCTGTGACGGCCACCACCAAACACTTCAAGGATGTGAAAGGCTATGGCGATTACCGGACGATCATTCAATGTTTTGCCGTGTTCAAGGAAATCAACAGTCGGTGGAATTACGTGAGCGATCCCAAAGGACGGGAGTATATCGCTTCCGCCTCCGAATCGTTGCGCCATCTTTCGGGCGATTGCGATGACCATTCGATTTTTATGTCGGCCTGCGTAAAGGCGATCGGTGGAACGCCTCGTCTCATCCACACCGGCGGGCATATTTATCCCGAAATCCTGATCGGCGACAAACGCGACCTTGAAACCATCAACTACCTGATCAAAAAAATCCTGTTCGTAAAGGAAAGCAAGGACAAAACCATCCATTACCACATTGATGAGCGCGGACAGGTGTGGCTCAACCTCGACTACACCGCCACTTATCCCGGCGGACCTTTTATGCACGAGGAGATTTTAGGGGCGCTGACGTTGGATTGAGCTTGTTGCTGATCGCTGTTTTGCATCGCTCTTTTTTTACCTTTTTTCCTATCAACCGATAAGCCGCCGATCCGAATAGACGAACCTCTGACAAACAAATAAACAGTTAGGCAAATAAACAACCCAAAAACACTAAATTAGCCGCAAAATCCTGCTTATGAAAAAGCTACTGTTGTGTTTGCTGTTCTCTGGAATGGCGTTTGCGCAAGACTCTGAGGGCGATACGGAAGGACCGGTCGCCTCCAGGAAAAACGAGATCAGAATCGACGCGTTATCGCTAATCGCATTCGGCAAGGCCAATATTTCGTACGAAAGGTTTGGGTCGTCCAAATGGTCCTATGGCGTTACCGGAAGTTTTGCCTTCGGAGACAAATTTGAGGACGATTTCGACGAAGGCTATCGCAGCACATTGCCGAAATATGAAGTCGTGCCCTACATACGTTACAAAATGTCGAACAGCGACGCCCATTACTATTTCGTTGAAGGCTTTATCTCGGCCAACGGTGGGGATTTTCGCGAGATCGTAAGGGTAGACGATGGTGCAACCGGCTTTTACAAAATATCGAAGGAGGAATATTTTTCTGTCGCTCCCGGTGCAAGCCTCGGATACAAAGTCTATTTTGCGCAGCGCGTCGCACTGGAGTTTCTGGTAGGTGCGGGATTCAACCTTCTCGACGGCGATAAAAGCCCGGACGTGATCTCGCGCATCGGTTTGAACCTTGGTTACAGATTCTAAAAACTGCACTATGAAAAAGTTTGGATATTTCGCATTGGCTTTATCGGCCCTATTCTTTTCCTCTTGCGACGACGAGGACGGATTCTACAACGAGAAATACATTGACGTCCCCAATCTCGTCACGGTAGAAAATCAGGATGTTTACCTCGTTGGAGAGTTCATTTACATTTCTGCCGACATCTCGCGGTATCAGGCCGAACCCGGTTTTGCAACGCCACTCGATCTTTTCGAGACCACCAGCGGCGCAACGGGATTCCGGTTTTCCTATATCGTGGAACGGGAAACCTCGGCGGGAGTTTGGCAGGAAGTGACTGTAACGGCCGCGCAAATGCTTATCGATAAAGGTTCCGTTCAGGCATCCTCTTATGTGTTGGGAACGGCGCAATACGATTCGTCCGATGAATCATACGAATACAGAGTCGGTTATCCGTTGACGTCAGCGGGAAATTACAGGATCAGCTTCGGTGTCAACAGCGACGCAGCGAACCTGGTCGAACTGCGTTCCCTTACGCAGGGCAACAATTTGTTCCTCAATATCAATTCGGCGACGACCCAGCTCAATCCGCAAGGATTTTACACGTTTACCGTCAATTAATTACCAGTCGATTTCGGGAAGTCCGTTCGATTTTAAGTAAGCGTTTGCCTGGCTGAAATGCCGGTTTCCGAACCATTTGCCCTGATTGGCGCTCATTGGCGACGGGTGTCCGGATTTGAGTACAAGGTGCTTGGCCATGTCGATATTTTTACCCTTTTGTTGGGCGTAATTGCCCCAAAGCAGGAACACTACATTTGATTTTTCGTCCGAAATGCGTTTTATTACCGCGTCGGTAAAGGTTTCCCAACCCTTTTTTTGGTGGCTTCCGGGCTCGCCCTTGCGCACGGTCAAGGTGGCGTTGAGCAGCAATACGCCTTGGTCAGCCCAGCGCTCGAGATTGCCGTCTGACGGGATCGGTTTGCCGACATCGTCGCGGATTTCCTTGAAGATATTGACCAGTGAAGGCGGCACCGGAACATTTTCCGCAACCGAAAAACAAAGACCGTTAGCCTGGTTCGGGCCGTGGTACGGATCCTGCCCGATGATCACGACCTTGACCTTGTCGAACGGGCTGTGATCGAAGGCCGCGAAAATTTTGGGACTGGGCGGATAGCAGATTTTCCCGTTTTTCACGTCGTATTCGGAGCGTACGAACTCGATGAGTTGCCTGAAATAAGGTTGTTCAAATTCGGTTTGTAGTTCCGACTTCCAGCGTTGTTCGATCTCCATGGCGTCATTTTGCGCCAAATATACGACCACGGTGGGTTTCGCCCGATCTGACACTGGCGAATTTTGAGTAAATTTGCAAACCTTTTAGGACATTTCATGATAGTTACAGATAAGATTCTGCAAGACCTGCAGTTCCCCACCATACTTGAGACGATTTCAGAATCCTGCGTCACGGATCTCGGAAAAGAAAAAGCACTTTCGATACGGCCGTTCCGCGTTCGCGAGGAATTGATGGATGCCCTCGCCCAAACCTCGGAATATGCTTCGTCGTTTCAAAACAACAATGCCCTTCCGAATCACGGTTTTGAGCCGATCGCGCATGAAATCAAGTTTTTGTCGATCGAAGACAGTTTTCTCGATTCCGCTTCGTTTCGCAAAATCGCCAACATTTCCGAGACATCGAACACATTGATCCAATTCCTGAAAAAATTCGACGATTACTACCCGAAGCTCCATAAGCGGGCCGCCGAGGTGGAATTCACGAAGGACATCGTGGCCAAAATCGACGTCATCATCGACAAATACGGGGAAATCAAGGATACGGCATCGGTTGGGTTGCAGGAAATACGAAGCGAGATGAACCTCGTTCGCGTCAAGGTCAACCAAAGTTTCGGCCAGGCGTTGACGTCTTACAACGGCCTTGGCTATCTCGACGACATCAAGGAAAGCATCGTCGAAAACCGTCGCGTCCTTGCCGTTTTGGCCATGTACCGCAGAAAAGTCAAGGGTTCAATTCTCGGAAGTTCGAAAACCGGAAGCATTACCTACATAGAGCCCGAGGCAACCTTGCGTTTCTCTCGCGAACTCTCCAATCTCGAATATGAGGAGAAACAGGAAATCAACAGGATTCTGCGCAAGCTTTCGGATGATATCCGACCGTACGTGGACATCCTGATCCAGTACCAGGAATTCCTTGCCGACATTGACGTCGTCTCGGCCAAAGCCAAATACGCCCAACGCATCAATGGATTGTTGCCGAACATTACCGAAAATAGGCGCCTGTATTTTCGCGAAGCCTTCCACCCTATTTTGTTCCTGACCAACAAACGCAAACAGGAAAAGACGTATCCGCAGACCTTTGAGCTGTCGCAGGAGAGCCGCGTCATCGTGATTTCGGGCCCGAATGCCGGAGGAAAAACAATCTCGTTGAAAACGGTCGGATTGCTGCAATTGATGTTACAGAGCGGCATGCTGATCCCGGTTCACGAACGAAGCGAAACGTTTTTGTTCGACAGGATCATGACAGACATCGGCGACAACCAATCTATTGAAAATCATTTGAGTACCTATAGTTACCGACTCAAGAACATGAACTACTTCCTTCGAAAGTGCAACAACAGGACGTTGTTCCTTATCGATGAATTCGGTACGGGATCCGACCCTGAGCTCGGAGGCGCTTTGGCGGAAGTTTTCCTCGAGGAATTCTACCACCGCGAGGCGTTCGGGATCATCACAACTCATTACGCGAACCTCAAAATGCTGGCCAACGAAATGCCGCACATGACCAATGCCAACATGCTGTTCGACGAAAAATCGCTAGAGCCGATGTACAAATTGGTATTGGGCCAGGCCGGAAGCTCGTTTACGTTTGAAGTGGCCCAAAAGAACGGTATTCCGTTCGGTTTGATCAACCGGGCGAAAAAGAAGATCGAAGGCGGGAAAGTCCGGTTTGACAAAACCATCGCCACCTTGCAGAAGGAGCGCTCCAAGCTCGAGAAAACGTCGGAGAATCTCAAACAAGAGGAAACAAAAGCGCGAGAAGAAGGCCGAAAGCTGGAAGATACGAATCAACGCATCCGCCAAAAACTCGAAAGCTACCAGGAATTGTACGACAGCAACCAAAAGACGATATACCTCGGCCAAAAGGTTGAAGATATGGCCGACAAGTATTTTGGCAACAAGGACAAAAAACTGCTCATAGGGGAATTTCTCAAAATGGTCGAAATAGAAAACTCCAAGCGCAAGAAGGTCACGCCCAAAGAAAAAAAGGTCGAAGAGCAAAAGAAAAAGGAGGTCATCCAGGAAGTTAAAGTCGTGGTTGAGGAAATCCGACAGGAAAAAAAGGAAAAGAAGAAAAAGGAAGCCGCTGCGCCAAAACTCAATATTCCTTTAAAAGTTGGCGATCGCGTGCGCATGCTCGACGGAAAGGCGGTCGGAAGCATCGACGCGATTGAAAAGAACAAGGCGACGGTCAATTACGGATTGTTCACTTCGAAGGTCAGCCTCGACGAACTCGAGCTTGTCGAAGCCAAAAAGAAATAAACTGTTGTTAAACCGAATGCGTTAAATTTCATTTTTGAACTACTTTCGTGCGACAGTGCTTCGACACGTTAGGACTTACCCATGAAACTCTCCGATCTTCCAAAAGGCAAAAAAATCATATTGTTCGACGGTGTGTGCAACCTGTGCGATTCTTTCGTGCAATTCGTGATCAGGCGCGACAGCAACGACGTTTTCCGGTTCGTGCCGCTACAGTCGGAGTTGGGCGAAAGTATCCTCGCACACATCGGGATCGACCGGCAGCGCATCGACAGCATTATCCTGTATGAACCCGGCATCGCTTACTTTTACAAATCCGGCGCCGCGATAGAGATCGCCAACAGCCTCGGCGGATTTTTGCGGCTCGCGTCGATTTTAAAGATATTTCCCAATTTCGTGAGAAACGGCCTTTATGATTTCGTGGCCCGTAACCGTTATAAATGGTACGGAAAAAAAGAAAGCTGCATGATTCCGACACCGGAACTCAAAGCAAAATTCCTTGAATAAAAAAAGCCGGTCACTTGAACCGGCTTTTGCATTTTCATAAGTGTTACTGTTTGACGATTTTTCGCGTCAACGTGCCACCGTCCCCATTGATTGTCATCACGTAAATTCCTGATGAAAGATCGGAAACATTGACCTGGATGTCCGCAGCATCGGAAAACGATTGGCTTTTTACGACTCGACCGTTGAGATCAGCAATGGAGATACTTTTAACCACTGCCGAAGACGAGACGTTAATTTCACTGACAGCCGGGTTCGGATAGACCTGTACGTCGGCGGCAACGATTGGATCCTTGACCTTCAACAAATTCTCATCGGCAACGAGGGCGCGAAGGCTGATGTTGTCGAATTGGCCGACAGCCGAAACCGAATTGGTTTGCCCGGTTGTCGAGATGGCGGTCGCCGCAATGTTGAGCGTGGTAAAGTCGATTCCTGCAGAAGCTCCTGCGATCGGCGGCGCTGTGATAAGCGTATTGGAAACTTCCTTGAATTTCAGTTCGCCCGTGGTTTTGTTGAAGCTAAAGCCTAACGTGTACCAGGTGCTCGGTTGCAGGATCAAAGGGGAATAGGTCGTTCCGTTGAAACCCAGCGTAAACGAAAAGTTACCGACAGTACCTGCGTTGTCGTAATAGCCAAGCCCGCGCAGTTCGCGTGTGGCGGCAATGTAGGTCATACCGGCGATAATCCTGGTGTTGTCGGCATTGTAAACGGCTACACGCAGGGAATTTGCACTCGTGGTTGCGGGGCCCGTAAAAAAGTCAAACTGAACCTGGGCGACGTCATTGCCTGCGGTGCGTGAGCCCCACACAGACGAAACGTCCCTAAACATCCGCCTTGTATTCACGGCGGAGTTCGATCCTGTAATCTGGATCAGATTTCCGTTGGTTCCTCCGACGTTCACAACCTGGAAATCAGAATTGGCGCCAGCAGTTACGGTAGTGAGCCAACCGCCTTGACCAGGCGTGACTCCGGTCATATCAGTACCGATATTCCCGACGGTGAGCGATGAAGCATTTTCACTGAACAACGACTGGGCACTTGCCAGGGAAACGGTGAAGAATGCAAAAGATAAGAGTAAAGATTTTTTCATAAATATCTGATTAAGGATTGTTTGTAACGAAATTAAACAATATAACAATCAAAAAACAAAATATTTACACGACAAATCTGTTAATTTATTGACGGGGAACCAACGATAGGCTCGTCCTTTTCCCACTTGCCCACAACAGACGTCGCCAATGCATTTCCGAGCACGTTCGTCGCACTGCGGAACATATCGCAAAAATGGTCGATCGGAAGAATCAGCGCGATCCCTTCGACAGGAATGTCGAACATCCCGCAGGTTGCCGCCACAACGACAAGACTCGCTCGTGGAACTCCCGCGATTCCCTTACTGGTTAGCATCAGGACCAGAAGCATCGTCATTTGGGTCGACAAATCCAGGTCGATGCCATAAACCTGGGCGATAAAAATACTCGCAAACGTCATGTACATCATACTTCCGTCGAGATTGAAGGAATAACCCAGCGGCAACATAAACGAAACCACCTTATTTTTTATCCCGAAACGTTCCAATTCTTCGGTCAACTTCGGGAAGACGGCCTCGCTGCTTGTGGTACTGAAGGCAATGATGAGTGGCCCGCCGATGCGTCGGAGCAAATCAAACATCGACCTTCCCAGGAACAATATTCCGACAAGGAGCAAAACGATCCAAAGCGAGCTGATCCCCACGAGGAACGAGCCGAAAAAACGCGCATAGGTAACCAACAATTCCTCTACGTCCCGGATCGCGAAAACTCCCGCAATGGCACCAAACACACCGATCGGCGCAAATTTCATGACGTAATTGACCATTTTGAGCACGATGTGGGACGCTTTGTCGAGAGCGTTCACGACGGGTTTGGAATAGTCGCCCATAGAGGCAGCCGCCAATCCGAAGAAAATCGAAAACACCACGATCTGCAGGATTTCGTTCGTGGCCATCGCTTCGAAAACACTCTTTGGAATGATGTGTTCGACGAAGTTCTGGGCCGAAAAAACCTGTGTCTTTTCGGTGACTTCCTTAGCCGCGTCCGTATCGATGCCGCCAAGCTGCAACCCTTCGCCAGGAGCGAGTACGTTGACGTAAAAAAGCCCGATGAGCAACGAGATGAACGAGGCCGTAAAAAACCAGCCAAGAGCCTTTCCTCCTATCCGCCCAACCGTCTTGAGATCGCCGAGCTTGGCAATCCCCACGATAAGTGTTGTAAAAACCAAAGGCGCGATGATCATTTGTACAAGCCGGATAAATATCGTAGCAAGCAGCTTGATGATATTGCTGAATTCCTTAGCCGACTCCGGACTGTAATTGCCGTGTACGTAAATGCCGAGACCGGCACCGAGTAGCATTGCAATGATGATCTGCCCGGTAAGGCTCTTGAAAAATGACGTTTTTTTCGTGGTTTGGGTCATATTGGTTGTTTTGAAAACAAATGGTGGTATTCGATTCGGTCGACTGGGCTTGCGGACAAGGTGTCGGGACTCAATTAGGTAAACTTATCTTGCGTATGTTTTATTTATCAGATGGAAATCGGCTAATACGATTGCGGCCATAGCCTCTACAATCGGCACCGCCCGTGGCACGACGCAGGGATCGTGACGGCCTTTGCCCTGCATCTCGACAATATTCCCCTTGTTGTCAAGGGCCGGTTGTTTCTGCAGAATGGTGGCCACCGGTTTGAAGGCGACGCGAAAATAAATGTCCATGCCATTGGATATTCCGCCCTGGATGCCGCCGGAAAGATTCGATTTTGTCGTCCCATCCTCGTTATACAAGTCATTGTGCTCGCTTCCTTTCATTTTGGCCCCGCAAAAACCGCTTCCGTATTCAAACCCTTTCACGGCATTGATCGAAAGCATCGCTTTTCCCAATTCGGCATGGAGCTTGTCGAAAACGGGCTCGCCCAATCCTATCGGCACATTGCGGATCACACAGGTCACCGTGCCGCCAACCGAGTCGCCCTGTTTGCGGATCTCGCGTATGTAGGCTTCCATTTTTTCGGCGGTCGCGGCATCCGGACATCGCACGTCGTTCGATTCGATTTTTGAAAAATCGAGGGCCTGGTAGGGTTTATCGATAAAAATATCGCCAACCGATGACGTGAACGCATGGATTTCGATATCTCCGAGAAATTGCTTTGCGATCGCACCAGCCACTACGCGCGAAGCCGTTTCCCGTGCCGAGCTGCGTCCGCCGCCGCGATAGTCGCGCAAGCCGTATTTCTTTTCATAGACATAATCGGCGTGGCTCGGACGATATTGGTCTTTGATATGGGAATAGTCGTGGGATTTTTGGTCCGTGTTCGGGATTATGAAACCAATGGGCGTTCCCGTGGTTTTCCCTTCAAAAATTCCCGAGAGGAACTGAACTTCATCTTCTTCCTTTCGCTGGGTGACGATGGCGGACTGACCGGGTTTTCGCCTGTCCATCTCCCGCCGGATCGCCTCGAAATCGAGTGTTATTCCGGCAGGGCAACCGTCTATGATGCCGCCAAGGGCCGCTCCGTGGGATTCGCCAAATGTCGTGAGTCTGAAAAGCGTACCGTATGAATTTCCTGCCATTTTACAAAAATAGCATTATCGAGCAAAAAGACGCGTTTTTTATGTCTTAAACGGAATCAACATCGGCAAAAAACGATTATATTTAGAAAAAATCGAGATATGTATATTTTCCTGCCCATATTGCTCGCCTTTGCCTTTGTGCTTTACATCGCCTATTTGGCCTTGATCAAGAAACAACCGCGCCACAAGATGCGGGAAATCCTCATACCCGGACTCTTCTTTTTGGGAACCTGGGGCGCCTTGTACTACTTTTTCGTTTTTTAATTTCTTAACCGGCGGTTCAGTTTCAGGTAACATAAAGGAAGTTTATTTGCGAAACGTCCTTTCATGAAAAAGCGAAAAGTTGAACTCGTCGTCCTTTCGGATGTGCATCTGGGAACTTACGGATGCCACGCCAAGGAATTGCTCCACTACCTCAATTCGATCAAGCCGAAGACATTGGTCCTGAACGGCGACATCATCGACATTTGGCAGTTCCGCAAATCGTATTTCCCCAAATCCCACTTAAAAGTCATCCGGAAGATCATCGATTTTACCTCGAAAGGAACCAAGGTGTATTATCTCACGGGCAACCACGACGAGATGCTGCGCAAGTTCAGTGGAACCAATTTCGGAAACTTCAAACTCGACGACAAACTCGTGCTCGAACTCGACGGGGCAAAAGCCTGGATCTTCCATGGGGACGTGTTCGATGCCTCCGTCCAACATTCGAAATGGATCGCCAAACTCGGCGGTTGGGGCTACGACTACCTGATTTTGCTCAACCGCTTCGTGAACTGGTGCCTCAGCAAAATGGGCAAAGAGCCGTATTCGTTCTCCAAAAAAATAAAGGGAAGTGTGAAAAAGGCGGTCAAATTCATATCCGATTTCGAAAATACCGCTACCGATCTCGCGATTGAAAACGGATACGAATTCGTGGTGTGCGGCCATATCCACGAGCCGAAAATCACCGAGGTTTCAAACCGGCACGGCAAAACCACCTACTTAAACTCAGGCGACTGGATCGAGAATCTTACTGCGCTGGAATACAATCGAAAGCGATGGAAATTGTATCGGTATTCGGACAGCAAACCGTCGGTGGAAGCGGATTTTTTCGAAATGGAAGACCTTCTGTCCTCAGTAGATATCGCCACGGTGATGTTTTCTGAAAAACGCCTCGCAAACCGCATCAATTAAGGCGTCACATCTGTTAAAGTATTTATAAGCATCTTTTTTGCAGCACGCGCTAGCGTTAATTTTGGGAGTAACCTAAAATAACACAAGATGAAAAAAATCCTTTTATGTGCGGCTTTCGCCATCGCTTCAAGTTTTGCGGCAGAGGCACAGACCGTTCGTGATAATGCGATCGGGATACGGCTCAGCGCCGGAGACGGTATTGGAGCCGATGTTTCCTACCAACGACGTGTCTTTACAAAAAACAGGCTGGAATTCGACCTCGGGCTCCGCGAGGACGACCACTATGACGAAGTTAAATTTATGGCGGGTTTCCACTGGGTCTTCCCTATTGAGAACGGCTTTAATTTCTACGCGGGCCCGGCCATCGGTGCGGGTCGCTGGGAACACGACCGTTGGAACGACAACGACAATTGGGATGACGACGGAGGCTTCGGTGTAATTGCAGGAGTTGCCGGAGTCGAATATGTCTTCCCTAACATTCCGCTTCAATTGTCGTTCGACATCAGGCCTGAAGCACATTTCGGAGACGACCGCGACGATTTCGACCGCGATTACCACAGTTTGGTCCCTGACGTCGGTTTGGCCGTTAGGTTCACATTCTGATTCCAAATAAAAAGTCAAATCCCGATCGAACGTCGGGATTTTTTTATGCCTCAAATTGACAACTGCTTAACAATCAACATTATATCATTATCTAATTACCTCATTACCTCATTATCTAATCATCTAATTACCTGATTTCAATCGGCTTTTTGGAATTGATCTTGACGATCGCATACGGATACGTGATCACCTGTATGTTCATCGAACCCTCGGGTGGCGAAGTTTCTTTAACGGTCACGACGATCTTGTCAGGCAATTCTTCTACTTTTTCGGCTGTAATGGCATAACCGCCGGTGTTTTTCTCTCCCATGTTCAGGATGATGAAGTTCGCAGTCTGCAAATCAGATTCCGCAATTTTTTTCCTGAGGTTTTCGTCGGCCTGAAGCATTCGGATCTCCTCTGGCGTCGACAGGATTTCAAAGAAACGGATGTTGCCGCCTCCATCCGACTGGCTCGTGAGGATTTCGTAGAGCGGTTTCGACGCCGCGGTTTTCGGGCTGGATCCGCAAGCCGCCAGCAGCAGCAAAAGGGACGCGATCGCAATTTTTCTCATACTTTCAGTTGTAATGCTTCTTCGTATAACGCCTCGTAAAGCGGCAATATTTTCTTGATGTCGAATTGTTTTGCCACGCCAAGCGCATTGGAGCGGAATTGCTTCAATACCGAATCGTCTTTCAATATCCGGATCGCATTGGCCGCCATTTCCTCGACGTTTCCTACATCGCTCAGATAGCCGGAAATCCCTTGAAAATTGACTTCGGGCAAACCTCCGGAATTCGTCGAAATTACCGGAATGCCCCAAACCATAGCCTCGAGCGCAGCTAAACCAAAGCTTTCGGTCTCTGACGGAAGCAGGAACAAATCGGTATAGCTCAAAATCTGGTCGATCTCGTTGCTGTTTCCGAAGAAAATGACCTTGTCGGAAATGCCTAGCTTGCGGCACAATTTCTCGGCTTTTTCGCGCTCCGGCCCGTCTCCGACAAGCATCAGCTTTGCAGGGATTTCTTGTTGGATTTTGTGGAAAATCCTGACCACATCGGGAATGCGTTTGATCTTCCTGAAATTGCTGATATGGGTAACGATGCGCTCCTTTTCGGTGGCCATGACCGAACGCCGGCAGCCGATGCTCGGATCGGAGGTGTTCTTGTCGAGTTCCACGAAATTCGGGATGACGTGAATTTCTTTGTGGACGTTGAAATGGCGGTACGTATCTTCTTTGAGACTCTCGGAGACCGAGGTCACGATGTCCGATTTATTGATGCTGAAGGCCACCGCGGGCTTGTAGAACGGATGGCTTCCGACAAGCGTGATATCGGTTCCGTGCAACGTGGTCACGATGGGAACGTAAATACCCTCGTCCTTGAGCATTTGCTTGGCCATGTAGGCGGCGTATGCGTGCGGAATCGCATAATGGACGTGAAGCAGTTCGATTCCATAAAGCTTGACCATGTCGACGAGTTTGCTCGACAGCGCCAATTCATACGGTTGATAATGGAAAAGCGGATATTCCGGAACGTTGACCTCGTGATAGTGAAGGTTCGGACTTAACTGCGAAAGCCGCACCGGTTGGCTGTACGTGATAAAATGGACTTCGTGTCCGCGTCGCGAAAGCTCCAAACCTAATTCGGTAGCGACAACTCCTGAACCTCCGAAGGTCGGATAACAGACAATTGCTATTTTCATTGTAGTTGCATTGTCGTGCGAAGTTACGAAATCGGAACCAAATCACTCCGCAGCGACAAACGTAGTTTCAAAATAACCAGCGATCTTGTGATCCGTCGGTATGCTTTCGTTGGCCTCGATGTGGACGTTGCGGAACTCAACCCGGTAAAAGCCATCACCGGCATCGTGGATTTTCATAGTTCCGGACAACATTTTTCTTGCATAAAAATTTCCGAATTGGTACCAGGCTTCCAACCCTCCACCGCTATTTAAAACATATTCTCCCGAGATATCGGTAGTTTCAGACCCGACCGGTATATTGATAGCAAAACCATCAAAGGCGTCAGTGACAATACGGCCATTCGAAAAGGATATGTTGCGTGATTGGTTGTCAGGATAATAGCGGGTAGTGGCGTTTTGTGGCGAACTACCCATTTCAAACAAATGATTGTTGATTTTTAGCGGACCGTTGTAAGTCGCAATGTCAATACCTTCGCTATCCGATGAGCACGACATGATCGCGATGGCCATAATAAGGACCGAAATAATTTTTTTCATAACTATTGTTTTTACGGAAATATACCTCATTTCCAAATTTTCATTTTAAGATCGATTCCTGAATCACTTTCTGCATGTCTTCGCGGATATTTGCTTTGGAAAGCGCGTTTACGTTGCTGTCTGGAAACGTCCGGTTCGAAAGGAAAATAAAGATTGTCTCGCTTTCAGGATCGGCCCAGGCCATCGTGCCTGTAAATCCGGTGTGTCCGAAGCTTTTTTGGGAAACGCAATTGCAGGTCGGGCCGGCCTGTCCCGGCAACTGCGGTTTGTCGAAACCTATGCCGCGGCGGTTGCCATCCTTACAAAAGTGGCAGGTATTGAATTCGTCGAACGTTTTGGGCGAAAAGAACTGGTGGCCCGCGTAATGTCCTTTCCACAAATACATCTGCATGATCTTGGCGACATCCATCGCATTTGAAAAAATCCCCGCGTGACCGGCAACGCCTCCTTCCATGGCCGCTTCCATATCGTGCACGTAGCCCTGGACGACCTGGTATCGAAAATATTTGTCGTCCTCGGTTGGAGGAATCGCGCTCATGTCGAACCTGCGCAACGGATTGTACATCGTGGAACTCATGCCGAGTGGCTTGAAAATATTGGCTTCGCTGAGCACGTCAAGCGTCGTATTCGTACTTTTTTCGAGATATTCCTTCATGATGATGAACGCAAAATCGCTGTATTTGTATTCCCTTTTCGGAAGCAATTTGCTGTTGGCGATAAACTTCATCACGCTGTCGTGGTAATCGTTTCGGATATAGAGATTTTCGGCTACTTGCCTGGTGAACATCGGGTCATACATCTTGCGATAATACGTCGGCGAGGGCTGCTTGGCGCTGTCGAGTGTGGCTTTGTAAAATGGCTCCCAAGCCTGGAGGCGTGCATAATGCGAAAGCAGTTCCTTGATCCTGATGTTTTTCTTGTCGGAATGTTTGAAAACCGGCAACAAATCGCCAAGCTTGCTCTCAAACGTTATCTTGCCCTTGTCGTACTGCTGCATGACGTTCGGCAATGTAGAAACGATTTTTGTAAGCGACGCCACGTCGTAAATATCGGAATTGCCCACCGGCGTGCGTGCTTCGTATGTATGGAACCCGAACGATTTCTGGTAGACGACTTTGCCCTTTCGCGCGACCAGGACCTGGATGCCCGGCGTCATTTTCGCATTGATCGCTTTGTATGCGAGCATGTCGATATTTGAAAGTTTGGCCGAACTCATCCCGACGTTTTCAGGAGCCGTGAAACCCAGGACATCCGTCGTTTGTGTGGTCAGCCCATCCCCTACCTTAAAGTTGCTGCCGATGGAAACCGGGAGTTTTCCTTTTGCCGAAATCGCCCCGAAAAGCAATTCCGCAGAGACGACCTGTGCCACCTCGCTGTTTTGGTAGGATACGACGACAGCCTTGAATTTTGAATAATCCGAAACCGGAAGCAATGCATAGGGTTTGGCGAAAACGTCAAGAATGACCTTGTTGTATTTGGAAATCGAATCGAGTTTGGCCAATTCTTCCGGCTTGAAATCGTGGTTGCGCCACGCTCCGTCGCTTTTGTGGTATCCGACTATGACGGTCGAAAATGGTTTGAGTTTTTCGAGCATCAGATGGATACTGTCGTCTGCGATTTCCGTAACCTCGGTGTACTTTTTGAGCGTCGAGACGAACGGGGCGTTGCCGTCTTCCCCAAGTTTTACGTACGCGATCTTTTCGTTGGCAAGGTCGCGGATCGGAAGCGCCTCCTGCTCATTCCTGATTACAGTCACCGCGTTCTCGTACAGCGTGTACTGCAAAGCCGCGTCTTCTTTTGGGTTGACGCCCTCGTAGACATTTTTCATCTCGATCGGCATGTACATATCGAGGTTGACCTTGTATTTGTACCTGAGGATTTTCTTAACGGAATGTTCGAGTCGGGATTCCGAAAGCATCGTGTCCTGTATCGCCACGCAGATTTTATCGAGCGCCTTCGGGACGTTCTCTGGAAACAGCAGGATGTCGTTTCCTGCCAACAGCGCCTCGAGGTCGATGTCGCCCGGCTGCTTGAAGTTGGCCGCACCTTTCATGTTGAGCGCATCGGTGAAGATAAGGCCGCCGAAGCCCATTTCGTTCTGTAGCAATTGCGTTACGATCGGATACGAAATCGATGACGGATAATTCTCACGCGTCTCGTAAGCAGGGACGTTCAGGTGGGCTACCATGACCGATGCCAATCCTTCGTTGAAAAGTCGTTTGTAAGGGAACAGCTCCACATCCTGTATGCGTTCTTTCGAAAAATTGACCATCGGAAGGGCGTAATGCGAATCGGTTTCGGTATCGCCGTGCCCTGGAAAGTGCTTGCCCGTCGCCAGGACGCCGTGACGCTGAATGCCGCGCATCATGGCCGAAGCGCGGTCGGCAACCCGTACTTTGTCTTCGCCGAAAGAACGCGTCCCGATTATCGGATTTTTCGGGTTGGTATTGATGTCCAGAACCGGGGCGAAATTGAAGTGGATGCCCATTCGCTTGGCTTGCCTGGCATACGATTCACCAACTTTTTCGATAAGCGCCAAATCCTGTACGGCGCCCAAGGTCATATTCCACGGGAACCGCATTACCGAATCCAGGCGCATCGCCAGTCCCCATTCGGCATCGATGCCTACAAAAAGCGGGACTTTTGATTCCGACTGGTAGCGGTTCGTGAGCTTGGCCTGACGTCCGGGTCCGCCCTGGAAAAAAATGACGCCACCTATGTGCTGGTTTTTTATCAGTCGGGAAATCGAATTGAAATGGGCCGAATCTTTATTGGAATAGGCAGCGACCATGAAAAGCTGGCCGATCTTCTCCTCCAGGCTCATTTTCTTGTAGATGCTGTCCACCCAAACCTCTTCCCTGACTCTCTGGACAGGCGTTTTGGCGAACTGTGCGTTGGCGAACTGCATGCCGACTAAAATGGCGAAAAGGTAAAAACGCATCGTAATAATGTATAACTGATATTAACTCGTAAAATGATTTAGCCGCGAATTTGCGAATTCGCGGCTAAATCAATATTTAATGTACTGGAACGGCTCGTTCCCACAATTTCACTAATGACTGCCCGCGGTTAAAAAAATCGGCTGTGCCAACTTTCGCTCGCCGGCACTTCCCAAAATTCATTCCATTCCCCAACGGTGTTCACCAAATTATTGAACACGATCGTATTCGACGTCACGGCCTTGTCCTTGGCCATTTTCTTGAAATCGATAAGGGTTTTATGTGCGATGAATTCCCCGTTGCGGAACGTGACGTTCATCTTGTCGAGAAGGTCGACGTCATATTTTTTTTCGATCTGCTGGATAAAATGTACCGAAGCGTCGATCGAACAACCCGAGGCTGAATGCACTTCCTGGTTGACGGCCAAGATGATGAACCGGTTGTATCGCGTTACGAAGGAAGCCTCGAGTCCGGTGCCGTGAGCCGCCCAGTTCTCTACAAAGTCCTGCAGGTCGGTTTCGATTTCGGCGATTTCTTCATCCGACAGTTTGCGGTTGGATTGATAGATCCAGATACGCGAATCTTCGGGTAAGGTGTCAAAAGGTACATACATATTGCGTCCGATTATTTGGTCAAATCGGTAATGACTTTGTAATATCTGAATTCTTTCATTTTAGGATCGTACAATTCGACTTCCTTGTACGCGATCGTGATCTTATCGCCTTTTTTGACTTTTCCTTCGGTGAACAGCGAGGCGGTTCCGAAATATTCGAGCATCAGCAGCGAGTGTTGGCGGCCATTTTCGTCTTTTGCCGTTATGGTGACGAACTGTTCCGACTTCACGTCCGTAATCTGGACATTCATGCTGTGTCTGGCTTCGGCTGCCTCGGACGTTTCGTTTATATTGTCGTCGGCCATATCCATTATGAAATCAGGACAGGTTTCTACCATTTTGATCCCGATCTCGGCTGCGATGGCCTCGAACGCTTCCGAATCCGAGAGCGAAACCTGCTTTTCAGGCGGCAGCTGCGATTTCCGTGCGTTGTATGATTTGACGATGCAAAGTCCCAACTGCATGTCGGTCACTTCCTGGCCCGATTTCCTAAGCTCGGAAATACAGGCGCAGCTATCGTCTCCTATTGCTTTCATCACATCCTGGCCCTGAACGAATCCGGTGAACGACACAAACACTGCAGCAAGAACAAAATTCCCTCTCATAGATCGTTCGCATTTGCGATAAGTTCCGCTACGTCCATGACTTTGACGTCTCCTTCCCTGTTTTTGCTTTTAACGCCATCGGTTAGCATCGTGTTGCAGAATGGACAAGCCGCCGCGATGATTTTAGGCTCGAGGTCCAACGCCTCTTCTGCTCTTTCGATGTTAATTTCTTTAGTACCGGGTTCGGCATCCTTGAACATTTGGGCGCCACCGGCTCCGCAGCACAAACCATTCGCGCGCGAACGTTTCATTTCGACGAGTTCGGCATCGAGTTTTTGGATGAGATCGCGTGGTGCCTCGTAAATATTGTTGGCACGCCCCAAATAACACGGGTCGTGGAATACGATTTTCTTGCCTTTGAACGAACCGCCTTCGATAGTCAGCCTGCCGTCGTCGAGCAACGATTTGAGGAATTGGGTGTGGTGTACCACTTCATAACTCCCGCCCAATCCAGGATATTCATTCTTGATCGTATTGAAACAATGCGGACAGGCCGTCACGATTTTCCTGACGTCGTATGCGTTGAGCACCTCGATGTTCATCATGGCCTGCATCTGGAACAGGAACTCGTTCCCTGCCCTTTTTGCGGGATCCCCGGTGCAACTTTCCTCAGTTCCCAAAACCGCGAATTCGACGCCGGCCTGGTTGAGCAGGCGCACGAACGCTTTGGTGATCCTCTTGGCGCGATCGTCGAAACTTCCGGAGCAACCCACCCAAAACAACACTTCAGGGGATTTTCCTTCGGCCATCATTTCGGCCATTGTAGGGACTTTGAGTTCGTTTGTCATATCATTTTGTATTTCTCGCGTCTTGGCGTTTCGGGTTTAGGGTTTAATGTTGATCGTCCTCTAACTGCCTCAAACGTCTAGGCCCAAGTCCCGTTATCTATTTACCTTTTTCTAATTTTCCAATTATCTAATTATCTAATTATCTGATTGCCTACTCGTGCTTTCCGTCGTCGAACACCTGTATGGTGACTTCCTTTTCAATAAGGTCGGTGAATTTTCCGCGATAGCGCGTGGCTTTCACCAAATGATTGTCGATCCAATGGTAATTCCCGCCTCTTGGCTTTCCGAACACGATGCCGTGGTATTTGAAACCGTGTTTGCCAAGCCATTCTTCGGTGACCTGGCGATGTGCCTCTGTCCTCGAGGTGAAAAAAAAGATCACATGGCCTTCGTCATACCATTTGTTGAGCGTCGTCAGGGCGTCGGGATACAATTCTGCGGTCGCCATTCTCTCCGGCTCTTCGTTCGGGATGTCGTCGCATATCGTACCGTCGATGTCGATCAGGTAATTTTTGATGTCAGCCGGCAAAATCGGGCTGATGTGCTTTCCGTTCTCTGTCGCGGGCTGAAGGTTGTCCTCAATTTCTTCCTTTTTCATTTGTCTGTCTTTAATTTATCTGATTTTTAGATCATTAAAAACATCCTTAACCTCACTTTATAAGAATATTTTTATTGTAACAATAGCTCGTAATAAGACTCAGATCTCCATCGACCCTAATTATTAACTATCAATTATTAACTATTTACTGTCAACTATCAACTGTCAACTAAACTATCAACTGTCAACTGTCAACTATTAACTATCAACTGTCAACTGTCAACTATCAACTATCAACTATCAACTATCAATTGTCAACTATCAATTGTCATTTTTCCAATTCAACCTATCCTGCTGATTATACGGCCAGGGCGCAGCGTTGTTCTCTACATTGGTCATCATGGCGTTCAGCGACTGAGGCGCCGCGCTTTGTTCCATTACCAGGAATCGCCTCATGTCCATAATGATCGAAAGCGGGTCGATGTTCACCGGACATTCCTCCACGCAAGCATTGCAACTCGTACACGCCCACAGTTCCTCGGGCGTGATGTAATCGTTTAGCAAGGTTTTGTTATCCGGAATGAAAACGCCTTTGTTTGCCTCAATGTTTTTTCCGACTTCCTCCATGCGATCGCGCGTGTCCATCATGATCTTGCGCGGCGACAACTTCTTTCCTGTAATGTTGGCTGGGCAAGCCGAGGTGCATCGACCACATTCGGTACAGGTGTAAGCGTTGAGCAGTTGGACCCAATTGAGATCCTGTATGTCCTGGGCGCCAAATTTCTCCGGAACGGCATTCGGGTCCGCATTGGCCGGAGCGGCGAAAGGATCGGCGCTCGGATCCATCATCAGCTTGACCTCTGCCGTTACCGAATCGAGATTGTTGAATTTCCCTTTCGGATTCAAATTCGCGTAATACGTATTGGGAAACGCCAGAAGAATGTGCAGATGTTTCGAAAAATACAGGTAATTCAGGAAGATCAGGATTCCCACGATATGCAGCCACCAACACGCGCGCTCGATGACCCAAACGGCGTTATCCGACATTCCGTCGAACAAAGGTGCGATAAGCGAACTTACCGGAAACGATCCGGCCTGGTCGTAATGCGGAAAACCACGGAACTGCAACTGGTAATCGGCGGCGTTCATCGTCAGGAAAAGCGCCATGAGCACGATTTCCATATAGAGGATATAATTCGCATCGCTTTTAGGCCATCCCTTCAAATCGGAGTGGATGAACCGCTTGATCTTGATGATGTTGCGTCGGATCAGAAATGCGATTACGCCCACGAGTACCAAAACGGCGAGAATCTCGAAAAATGCGATAAGAAAGTCGTAAAATCCACCGAGGAACGATAGGATGCGATGGGTTCCGAACAATCCGTCGATGATGATCTCGAGTACTTCTATGTTGATGACCACGAATCCGACATAAACGAAAATGTGTAAAATCCCGGATATCGGACGCTTGACCATTTTCTTCTGGCCCAACGCGATCATCGCCATGTTCGTCCAGCGCTCGCCGGGATTGTCGGAGCGATCGATGTCGCGGCCCAACCTGATGTTGCGTATGAGCTTTCGGACGTTCATCGCGAAATATCCTATTCCCAATGCCAGGATGACGGCAAAGAATATGTTGTCTAAGTAACTCATGGTAATTATTTTGGAATACTATCCTGGACTTTAGGAGCGACGTATGGCTTGTTCTTCTTTCCAAAAAGCGAGACGTTGATGTAACGCGTAGGATTGAGTCGCACGTCCTGAAGCAGCAATTCGAGCTCTCGTGAGGTTTTGGACAGGTTGTCGTAAAGCGCGTCGTCATTGACGAGTTTGCCCATCGTGCCTTTTCCGGAATCGATGTTGGCCATCAGGTTGTCGACTTTCGCCAACGTGCCCTTGAGACTTTCCACGGCTTTGTCGAGTTCGGCTTTTTCGAGATCAGATGAGATTTTGTTGAAATCCGACGACACTTTTTCGAAATTCGAAACCACGTTGTCGATCTTGCCTTTGTTAGTATCGAGAATGCCGTTAAGACTGTTGGACGCCTTGTGGAATTGGGTCATCGTCGCATTGAGTTCGGCGATGGTTCCTTTGAGGTTTTCCTGGCTTTTCTTGTCGAGGATGTTGTTCACGCTCGTGATCGTCACGGTAAGTTCGGACAACACCTTGTCGAGCTTTTGCTGTATCGGCTCCAGTTTTTCACCAAGTAACGCGGTAAGGCCCGGAACATTCGCTCCTCTCAAGGTGTCTCCGGACTGCGCGACCTGAGTGTCCTGGAGGTTGGGGACGATTTGGAGTTGTTTGCCCGCGATGACGCCAGGCTCGTAAATATTGACGACGCTCGATTTGGCGATCGGAAAATCTTCGTTGGTAATCTGGAGTTCGACCAACAGTTTTCCCGTCCTGTTGTTGAGCGATATTTTTTTGACGTGCCCGATGACGAAGCCGTTGACGGTTACCGGAGCCGAAGGAGGAAGCCCTTCGACGTTGGCATATTCCACATAAAACGTCTTGTCGCTGCTAAGGATGTCGGTACCTTTCAGGAAACTGTAACCCCAGATGAACAATAAAATAGAAGCGATCACCAGAATGGCCGTCTTGATTTCCTTTGTAATTTTCAAAGCTTTGCTGTTTTGAACAAAAGTAAGACAATTATCCGAAAAGCTTGTGCTATTTTTTAAGCGCTTCGTCGAGACTGATGCGTTGGCCGTTGCGGAATGCTACGACGTAAGCCGAAGGGAATCCCTTGGTTTTGGCTTCGGAGAGTTTTTGGCGGGCCGTTTGGTAATCCGGAGTCTCTCCGTAAAAGTACTTGAAGAGTTTTCCGTCGGACTGTACTGAAACGCCGCTAAGGCCCTTGAAGTTGCTGGGCGTAGTGGCCAGTTTGTTGCCGCTGGCCGAAATCTGGACTTTAAAAACAATCCCTGAAGCATCGCTCTCGAATGGCGTTTGAGCCGTCGTACGCTCCGGCGCAGCAACGGGAGCCGGAGTTTCCGCAACAGGAGTATCGGTTATGCGTTGTGACGGACGTTCGTTCGCCGGATCGTAGTTGCCCGAACCGAAATATTCCTTTTTGTAGCCGATGATCGCATTGGCAATCGCCTTGGCCATTTCGTCCTGCCCGTCCTCCGAATCGAGGAAAGCTCCGTCTTTTGGATTGGAAATGAAGCCCATTTCAATGAGGACGCGCGGCATGTACGCTTTGTGAAGCACCATGAACGGCGCCTGTTTCACGCCACGGCTTTTTTTGCCGAGCGAGCGCACGAACATGTCCTGGATTTTACTGGCAAGAGAAATACTGTTGTCAAGGAATTCTTCCTGCATCAGCTCCACGCCTATCATCGTTTCGGGAGACGACGGATCATAGCCCTCGTACTTTTGCTTGTAATCTTTCTCGAGCGTGATTACGGAGTTTTCGCGTTTGGCCGCTTCGAGGTTGGACGCGTTCTTGTTCATACCCATCACGTAGGTTTCGGTTCCTTCTGCCGCCGTGTTTTTATTGGCGTTGCAATGGATCGAGACGAAAATGTGGGAATCTGCGCGGTTGGCGATGTTGGCGCGCTCGACGAGTTCGATGAAAACGTCCGATTTGCGCGTGTACACCACATCGAATCCCGGTGTGCCTTCGAGTATCTTACCCACTTTCTGGACGACGCCCAGCGCAATGTTCTTCTCGATATGGCCGTGGTAGACCGCTCCAAAATCTTTTCCGCCGTGACCGGCATCGAGCGTTACCTTAAACTTTTGGGCGAGCACGGAATTGCCCGCCACACAAAAAAAGAAAGTCAGTAAAAGAGACGCTTTACGCGTATTGGAAATTCCCATAAATCCAAAAGTTAATTTTAATGAAATGCACGAGGCCAAAGTCATTATTTATTTATTTTTGACGGAAAATTATATGTAAGTTTGGCGCTTCAAATTAAGCCATAATTTTCACAAAAGTAGCATTAATAGCGTTGCGGGCAAACTTATTCCATATCGTTTTATCAGCAATCTTGCTAACAGTCGGAGCCTCAAAATGCTACTCTCAGGAGCTGAAAAACCAAACCACAAAAATCCCGCCGCTTTTACAGGCTCCACCTGCCAAGCCAGTGGATTCTTCAATTGTTAACGCAACCGACACCACAAAAATTGCAGTTCCGATCGTCCAGGATTCCGTAAAGCCTAAAAAACCACTTTTGGAAAGCCAGATCCGCCGAAAGGCCAAGGACTACGAACGCTTTAACCAAAAGACCAGCCAGCTTACCCTATTCAACGAAGCCGAAGTATACTACCAGGACATCGAACTCAAATCCGGCATTATCGTGCTCGATTACGGAAAGGACGAAATTTATGCCGGGCGTATCAAGGATTCAACCGGAGCGTTGACGCAGCGTCCTATTTTCAAGCAAGGGCAGAACGTCGTGGAGCCGGATTCGATCCGATTCAATACCAAGACCAAAAAGGCGCTGATCTGGAATTCACGAACCGAACAGAGCGAGTTCCGCATCAAGGCTGACATCGTCAAACGCGAAAACGACTCGGTCTACTATATGAAATCGGCCCGTTTCACTACCTCGAAAGACGTCGACAACCCTGAATATTATTTCTTTACCCAGAAAGCCAAGTTCGTCCCTGGAAAAAAAGTCGTGGTTGGCGGAACCAACATGGTCATCGCCGATGTTCCTACTCCGATTTACCTGCCGTTCGCGTTCTTTCCGATGACGGACAAAGCGCAGTCCGGGATCCTGATACCTTCGTATGGGGAAAGCAACAACAGAGGATTTTTCCTTCAGAACATCGGATATTATTTCGCGCTTTCAGACAATTACGACCTTGCCGTGACAGGCGATTACTACACCAACGGCAGTTATGCGATGCGATTCGAGTCGCGTTACGCCTCGCGCTATAACTTCTCCGGAAATCTCAACGTGCGGTTTGAAAACCTGATCAATGGCGAACGCGGCTATCCCGACTATGCCAAACAGCGCATCTACAACATCCAATGGTCGCATTCGCAGGATCCGAAAGCAAACGTGAACTCAAGGTTCTCGGCCTCGGTCAACCTGGGTAGCAGCCAGTATTTCCGACAGTCCGTCAACCAGGTAAACGTAGGTTCGTCGCTGAACAACACCCTGAGTTCGTCGATTTCCTATTCAAAGACCTTCCAGACGGTTCCCCAGGTCAATTTGTCGGTCACGGCGAGCCATCAGCAAAATACCGAAACCAAGGCCATCAGCATGACCTTGCCGACGCTACAATTGAACGTTGACCGGATTTTCCCGTTCGCTCCCGCAGACGGATCCAAAAAAGGATTTATCAAGAACCTCAATGTCCAGTATAGCTTGAAAGGCGAAAACCGTTACCAGACGTTCGATTCGTTGTTTTTCAAGCCTGAAATGTTCAAGGACGCCAGAACCGGGTTCCAGCACACAATTCCCGTGTCGACGAACTTCAAGATATTCAAATATTTCAGCGCGTCCACTTCATTCAATTACAATGAAGTATGGTATTTCAAAACGATAGAAAGACGCTATGACGAACAGCGCGCCCGCGACACGACGATCAACGTGAACGGTTTCGATTCGTTCAGGACTTATAACTTCGGGACGTCATTGGGAACGACGATTTACGGAACCTACCAATTCGGGGAGAAAAGCAGGATACAAGCCATACGCCACGTAATGCGCCCCTCGGTTTCCTATAGCTACACTCCTAGTTTCGACCAATATTACGACACTTACGAAACGCGCGTCACCGCCGAAACCATCATCAAGGAATACACCCGGTTCGAGAACGGAATTTTTGGATCGCCCGGGAAAAACATTTCCAACAGCGTCGGGTTCAGTTTGAGCAATACTTTCGAGGCCAAAATGACCGACAGGGACACGACGAAGACCGAACCCAAAAAGCTGATGCTGCTCAACAACCTGAATTTCAGCACGTCCTACAATATAGCAGCCGATTCCCTCAAGTGGTCGCCTTTGCGGATCACGGGCGGAACGACGCTTTTCGAGAAGATGAACGTGAACTTCGGGGCGACGCTGAATCCATACGCTATCGACAACACGGGCCGCACGATAAACAAGTTCAACATCGACAATGGCGGAAGTTTGTTTCGTTTCACAAACGCCAATCTTACCGTGGGATATTCGTTGGCAAGTACGGACGGAAACGACGCGGCAAACAAGAAAAGCCCCGACTCACAAGGCGTTCGCAACGGA
Source organism: Flavobacterium selenitireducens (assembly GCF_014748335.1). Taxonomy (GTDB): domain Bacteria; phylum Bacteroidota; class Bacteroidia; order Flavobacteriales; family Flavobacteriaceae; genus Flavobacterium; species Flavobacterium selenitireducens. Next base: position 100,762 of record NZ_JAAVIY010000001.1, on the reverse strand, counting down.
GGACGCGAAGATGACCTTTTCGGTTCCAACCTCGACCCGAGCGATCCGAGGCAGGACGACGACGAAGATGATGAAGCGGCCGACATCAAGGATTTTTTCAAGCTCGACATTCCCTGGGACATGACCCTCGCCTATTCCCTGACGTATTCGAACAACAGGCGCGAGAAGGAAATCGCCGGGAATTCCCTTATGGTATCGGCCAATACCGACATTACGCCCATGTGGAAAGTGGGCGTCTCCACCGGATACGATTTTGTCCAGCAAGGCTTCACTTTTACCCAATTGCGCTTTTCACGCGACTTGCTGAGCTGGAAAATGGACTTCAGCTGGGTGCCTTTCGGACAAAATACCTACTGGAACTTTTTTATCGGAATCAAGTCGAGCATCTTGCAGGACATCAAATACGATAAGAGAAGTTTGCCGAATCGATAGGATAATTAGCGAATGAATCAATTAGCGAATTAGCGAATGGATCAATTAGCGAATTGGCGAATGAATTAGTTAGCAAATTCGCGGATAGCGTAGCAGACATTGGATTTTCCTTAAACCAGATAACATGAAAAAAATCATTTATACCGACAAGGCTCCGGCTCCGATCGGACCGTACAGCCAGGCAGTCCAGTTTGGCGATACGCTTTACACCTCGGGTCAGATTGCCATCGATCCGGCAAGCGGGGAACTTGTTTTAGGCGATGTCGGGAACGAAACCCGGCAAGTCATGGACAATCTCAAAGCCGTGCTTGAAGCTGCAGACATGACCTTCGACGACGTGGTCAAGACCACCATTTTTATCATGGACATGAATGACTTTGCCAAGATCAACGAAGTGTACGGGAGTTATCTCAACGAGCAGACCGCTCCCGCTCGTGAAACCGTCCAGGTTGCGGGTTTGCCGAAGGGCGTGACGGTAGAGATTTCGATGATGGCCAGGAAGATGGCCGAGTGAAACCTCAAACTTTAAACTGTTGACCTCAAACTTTAAACTTTAAACTTTAAACTTTAAACTTTAAACCTTAAACAAAAAAAACCATCCAAATACCGGATGGTTTTTTTTTGCGACAAGTCCCGCGAACTCCTTTCCCGAAACACTCAATTTAGTGAGTGGTACGCGATCAGCCCGTCTATCGGACGCCTTAACACGTTTCCGATGTTGATGTTGTGCTTTTCGAGCACTTCTTTCAATTCTTCTCTTAAATAGAACGCGATCGATCCGATGAAGTGAACCGGGACCGACGTATGTTCGTCATATTGCTTGATATACAATTCCACAAAATCCTCCATTGCGGAATAAATGAGTTTTTTACAGAAAGCGTCATCCTTGTGCTGGATCAGGAATTTTGCAAACGTAGCCAGATAGGCATTCGGATTCGGCTCCTTGTAAAGATTGTGCTTGATCACATCGGCGTCGAGGTTGTGGGCTTTTTCAAACTCCGTTGCCAGGTTTTTCGGCATTTTGTTGAAGTAGTACGATCGGATCAATTCGCGTCCGAAGCGATTTCCGCTGCAATCATCCATGGCAATGTAACCGAGCGACTGTACTTTTTGGTGCAATTCCTTGCCGTCAAAGTAGCTGCAGTTCGATCCCGTCCCTAAAATACAAACGACGGCTTTGTCGTTTTTGGGCGTGGTCGCGTAAACTGCGGCATACGTATCTTCGTTTACCGAAATATTCGCGTTGGGGAAGTAATCCTTGAAGATCGCTGCCAGGAAACTTCTCATTCTTTCAGTTCCGCAGCCCGCACCGTAAAAATACAGATGCGTTACGCTTTTTTTGTTGTGGGAAATGTCGAAACGGTCGTCAAGACGGGCAATTACCTCGTCCTTGCCGAGCACTTCGGGATTTACCCCAAGCGATTGTGTGGTAAACAAAACCTTTCCGGCGTCGTCGATGGCGATCCAGTCGGCTTTGGTGGAACCACTGTCTACTAATAATTTCATTTGGTCAAGGGTTGGTTTATTCAGCTTTGCCTCGAGGTTGTGAAGCAAAACCTTCTTTGGTTTGTTATATGGTTGTCTGGCAATAATCTAAAGTAAACTTTAAACCTTAAACTTTAAACCTTAAACTTTAAACTTTAAACTTTAAACTTAAACAAAAATGAAAAATCCCGCCTGTAATCAACGGGATTTTTCAAATGGAGGATTTATTTCAAGCTTGCCGTGTGAACCGCAAGGTCGATCAGTTTGCTGGAATAGCCGTACTCGTTGTCATACCAGGAAACGATCTTGAAAAACGTGGAGTTCAATCCGATACCGGCCTTCGCATCGACGATCGAAGTGCGCGAATCCCCAACGAAATCCTGGGAAACCACATCGTCTTCCGTATATCCGAGGATGTTCTTGTAATCGGTTTCCGATGCTTTTTTCAACACCGCCATGATTTCTTCATACGTCGTTTCTTTTTCAAGTCTCACGGTCAAATCTACCGCCGAAACGTCTATCGTCGGTACGCGGAACGACATCCCTGTCAATTTCCCGTTGAGGGCCGGAATCACTTTTCCGACCGCTTTTGCGGCACCTGTAGAAGACGGGATGATGTTCACGCTTGCCGCGCGTCCGCCTCTCCAGTCCTTTCTCGAAGGTCCGTCAGCTACCATTTGCGTAGAAGTCGAGGCGTGAACCGTCGTCATCAAACCTTCGACAATACCAAAATTGTCGTTGATAACCTTAGCCAGTGGCGCAAGGCAGTTGGTCGTACACGAAGCGTTGGAGATCACCGTATCGGTCGCTTTTACTTCGGTATGGTTGACACCCATTACGAACATAGGCGCATCTGCCGACGGGGCAGAAATGATTACTTTCTTGGCTCCGCCTTTGATGTGCGCCTGAGCCGATTCTATCGTGGTGAAAATTCCGGTGCATTCGGCAACGACGTCTACTCCTACTTCGTCCCATTTCAAGGTTGCAGGATCTTTTTCGGCCGTCGTGCGGATGTGTTTTCCGTTGACGTACAATTTCCCTTCCATTACTTCCACATCTCCGTTGAAACGTCCGTGAACGGAATCGTACTTCAAAAGGTAGGCAAGGTGATCGACGTCCAGGAGGTCGTTGATGGCAACAACTTCAACATTGTCGCGGTTGATGCTTTCGCGGAAGACGATGCGTCCGATGCGTCCGAAACCGTTTATTCCTAATTTAACTGTTGACATTTTTCTTGTTTTATTTGATTTTAATATAGAGTTCCAAAAAAGTTTAAAAGTTCAAAGTTTAAGGCTGGGCGAACTTTAAACACTGAACTTCAACAACATTTACGTCGACATGATATCCGCCACCTTCAAAAGTTCGCGGTCGATCTCGGAATTCCCTTTTATGGCCTGTTCGATAGGCGTAAGGGTAATTTTGTCACCCAGGATCCCGACCATATAATTCGATTTTCCTTCGATAAGCGATTCAACGGCTTTCACGCCAAGTCGGCTCGCCAGTACGCGGTCGAAACAGGTTGGCGCCCCGCCTCTTTGCATGTGGCCCAGGACCGAAACACGCACATCGTATTCGGGCAGGTTTTCTTCTACGTAATCTTTGAGTTCAAAAACGTTCTTGCCTATGCTGTCGCCCTCGGCAATCACGACGATACTTGAGGATTTGCCCGACGCTTTACTTTTCTTGAGGGATTCCAGCAAGCGGTCGAGGCCAAGATTTTCTTCAGGGATCAGGATTTCTTCGGCTCCGGCCCCGATTCCGGCATTGAGCGCAATGTGACCGGCGTCGCGGCCCATGACTTCAACAAAGAACAACCGGTTGTGGGAAGAGGCCGTATCGCGAATCTTATCGATGACTTCAACCACCGTATTGAGCGCAGTGTCGTATCCTAATGTGAAGCTTGTTCCATAAATGTCATTGTCGATCGTTCCCGGAATTCCCATGATTGGGATGCCGAATTCGGAATGGAAAACCTCGGCACCGGTAAAACTCCCGTCACCGCCTATTACCACGATCGAGTCGATCCCGGCTTTTTGGATGTTGGCAAACGCCTTTTGTCGCCCTTCCGGCGTCATGAATTCCCTTGAACGCGCCGACTTTAAGATAGTTCCGCCTTTGTTGACGATATTGTTGACGCTCCTAGGACCCATTTCCTTGAAATCGCCTTCAATCATTCCCTGATACCCTCTGTAAATCCCTACACATTCTATGTTATGGTAGGCGCAGGTACGCACCACGGAGCGGATGGCAGCGTTCATTCCCGGTGCATCTCCACCCGAAGTCAACACGCCAATCCGTTTTATTGTTTTTGACATTTATTATGGTATTAAAATGTAAACTTAGCAAATATGTGCCATTTTCGCCGACCCGTTATTACTACTTTAGCATTTTAAGGATTTTCAATCGTTTTCGTTGATAAGTTTTAGAAAAGCCCCGATTTATCAAGATACAAGCTCGTTTAAATTCCCTAAATTAAACGCTCGCCTAACCATTGGAGTCCGCATTCTTGACGGGAGAAGATCAATCTTCGGGCGAAGGGATCGCCTGTGAATTCGGTTTTGGAGTTACCGGTTTTTTTTTCTTTTTGTCCCTAGGGACGAATTGTATGCCTTCCTGTATGTAGGAATCCGGCACTTCGGAATCGGCTTTTTCGATATCCACTTTTGTCTTGAACAGACGGTTCACGAGTTCTTTGAAGGTATCGAAATCCACTTCATACGTAATACCGACACCTTGCGTATAGCCGATGCCCTGCCCGATATAGTTGATATCGTTCTCGCGGTTGAACACGCGCAGGTTCATCGTTCCATCCTCGTTGACGCGGTATTGCACCTCGACGTCGCCCACGATGGCCGATTCATTGACGCCACCTACCGGAACACCTACTTTTCCGTTTATCGTAATCCGATCCGAAACTTGTGTGGAAATGTTCACGCCCACGCGTCCATCGGCTTCGGTTCCCGGGCGGCGGTCGGCAGCCTGGAAGTCCACTCCCACTTTTATGTTCGAGTCCGGATCCTGGAAGATATCGCCTATCAATCCGCTCGCCGTCTCGAAAAGATTCCCTGCAAAATCAGATTCATTGACGCCCTCAGGACTTAGGAACGTACCCGAAGAAAGCAGATACAACGCCTGCGTTTGTCGCGTATCCTTGTCGTCGAGCTTGTATTGTATCTCGGATTTCAGTACCGAACTCACTGTTGGGAAGTTGATGTTGAAATCCGGTTCAGGATTCGACAAATTCCCGCGAACGCCAATTATGACTTCCACCGGGACTTTTCTGTTGACCGACGGATTCTCCAGCAAAATCGCCGGGTTAGCCGAGGTTTTGTAGACCGCTTCCATATTCAGGACGGCCCGCATCGGATCGCCTTCCCAAGTGATCGATCCGCCTTTTTTGAGCGTGAACTTCTTGTCGATAAGCCCGCCGTATTTGAAATTGTAAATCCCTTCATATGCCTGGAAATCGCCCCACATGTTGAATTTCCCAAGCGTGTTGATCTTGAAGAGCAACGACCCGAAACCTTTTCCTTTGATGCTGTGGCCGCTGTTTTTGTCGATGATGACCTCGACCTCGGCCTCCGGCGTGATATCGAAATCGAACTCTAGCTCGAGGCCGTTGTAATTGCGCGTCTGTTCTACGATTCCCTTTTCGAGGTTGTATTTTTCCTTCGGACTCAAAAAGTGGATGTAACTGCGCGATCCCGTCGATTCGGTGTTGTTGATCGGGACCTTTATCGAAGTTCCCTGTTCGGATTTCGCCTCGACTTTGATGAAAAGCCCGTTCGTAGGCCCGGAAATGGAAGCCGTTCCGTTTATGAACGCCGTTCCGTAATAAGCCGCGTCTTCGGTATCCTGTGTGTCAAGCGCCAACAATCGCTCGGACGAAATGTTGAGATCGAGTTCCCATTCGGCAAACTTTTTATGCGATATCCTGCCTTCGAGGAAGCCGACCGTCTTGTATTTCGTGTCGACCATCGAAGTGTTCCGGATGATGAACTGGCTTTCGGTCACGTCGACTACCGATCGCTTTTCCATTTCATATTCGGTGTTCAGGTACGGAACTTTGAGAGAAGTGTCGTCGAGGTAAAGCCTTCCGTTTATCTCGGGCTCGCTGAAAGTGCCGTCGATCTTGGCGTTTCCGGAAGCCAATCCTTTAATATCTGAAATGGCATCGCCCGCGAGCAATGCGTTGAGCATCGAAAGGTTGAACTTGTTGAAGCGCAAATCGACGTTGAGCAGCGTTTGCCCGCCGGCCACGTTGATCTCCCCGTCGGCGCGGAACGATTCAAAATTCTTGTTCTCTAGTACCGAATTCACGTAGAATTTCTTGAAGGTATCGTCTCCATCGACATCGAGAACGAGATTGCCCAATTCGGTTTCGTTGACGAACAGGTCGTCTATGCGAACGGACGACATCGGCTGGTAAATATCGCCCTCCTGCTTGAGGCTCACGGTTCCGTTAAGACTTCCCTTGACGCGGAAACTCTGCGTGTCGGGCGTGAACTTGGACAGGTCGACGTGATCGAAATTAAGCGTCAGGTCTTTGTATTTGGCGCCCTTTATCACACCGTTGATCTTCATGCGCTCGTTGTCGTGGGAAAGCACGAGATTGTCGAAATTGAAGTTCCTGAACGTGCGGTCGATGACGACTTTATTGGCCTGGTCGTCATTCTCGTTGAGAAACCAAAGATAATCCTTGAATTTAAGTTCGGATTTTGCGAAGCCCACTACGACATTTTTCTGCTTATCGAGCGTGTGATAGAGGTTCAGGTTGTAATAATCCTGCCCTTTTTCGCCTCCGACGAATTCCGTACGCACGAACATCGTATCCCGGGCCGTGACGTTGAGCGCACTGAAATCGGCCACTTTATACCATTTGGTGCGTATGCTGTCCATTTCGACAAAGGCGTTGTACAGCGGATTCTTGTTGTCGATCTGGACGCGGACGTTGTCGAAGTAATTCTCGTAAGCGCCGATCTGAGGCGAATCAAATCGGAACTTGAAATCGTTGTTGTCCGAATTGATGCTTCCCGCGACCTGGGTGTTGGGCCCGATCGAAATGCCCGGTAGAAAGATCTCGAGGACTTTGTTGTAGATCGAAAAGTTGAACTTCATGAACTGTCCTTTCGCAATCTTATGAGGCGTGTAATTGGCGTAGAGGCTGCCGAGCGAATTCTCTACCATTTTGGGAACCTGGTCGAATTTATATTTCCCGACGATTTCTCCTTCGATGATATCGGGAGAGTTGATGGCCACGGTCCGCACGCGGTCGGCATCGAAACTCACATCTATCGTAAAATCTTCAAAATAGTACGTATCGCGCTTGTTCTGATAAGAAGTTTGATTGATTTGGATGCGGCCCTGGAGGTCGTCTATAGAATTCCCTGAAATCTGTGTACTGATGTCTCCCTTGAAAACTGCAATCGAATCGTTTTTGACCCAACGCATCTTACCCATGTTGGCGTAATCGACCTTGGCGTGGAAATCGTATTGGATCTCTTTGCGGCTTAAGTTCACTTTTCCTGCGAAATCCATGAACAGGTTCGGGTCGTTCACGAAAACCTGCCCTTCGAATATCGGATTGGTGAAATTCCCGTTTATCAAAATATTCGTATACAGGTAATTGCGGTAACCCACTTTGTAAATGTCACCGGAGAACGACGTGTCCATGAATTCCTGTCGGAAGCCTTTCCCATCGACATCCACGTCAAGGCTGACGATGCCGAGGTCGCGTTTTTCAAGAAAGGTTCCCAACTGGAAATCGTGCAGCACGATATGGCCGGTGTATTTTGCGTTGTCGATGTTGTCGATGTCGGTAAGGACGAGTTCGGTCTCGAGATCGCCCAGCGAAGTCGACATCTTCAATTCGGTCTGTATGGACGAAGCCGTGATCTCGGCATTTCCCACGATATTGAATTTTCCGAGTTTTTTGAGAGAGGTCGGCAATTTCTTCCCGAGAACGTTCGGCAAAAGATCCACAAGTTCCTGATAATCGGAATAGACGCGTTCGAATTTGCCGTTCATATAGAAGTTCTGGCCCGTTTTCCCAAACAGGTTCCGGAATCTTACATCGCCGATGATCTCCGAACCTTTTTCGTCTTTGAGCCTCAGATTCTCGGCATACAGATTATTGAGCGTGCCGCTTACGTGAGCTTTGAGACTGAAATACTTGTTGCGGCCGATGTCCTTGTAAAAATAATAGATGTCGTTTGTGGCCAGCGTCGCCTGTTCCACGTTGATATCGAACCGAACCTTGTTGTTGAAATCCGAGAAATCCTTTTTTACATACGTCAGCAAAACGTCGCCCTTCAAAAGCGAATGAGCGGTGTTGACATCGAGGTCTTTAAGGCTGATGTTGGTTTTGTTGTATTTGAATCTGGCAGTGAGGTTCTTTACGTAAAGCCCGCGGTGATCGAGAAACGCCAGCTCGCGAATGTCCATCGTGACTTCGGGCCCGTGCACCATAAAGTTGCGTATCCTGCCATCGAGCCTGCGGAAATCAAGGTCTTTTGGATTCGCGCGATTCTCGTCGGTCAACAAAAAACGGCTGTTGGAAACGTAAAGATTATCGGCTTTCATGAGGAATTTTCGTCCTGACGGCTTTTGGCCCGGCGTCTCGAAAAGTTTGAGGAAATGGTCGAGATTCGTGTCGCGCTCGCCTTTGTAGGTCTTCATGTTGAACACGAGCCCGTCCGCGCGGATGTCGCCGAACATCAAATCGCCATTGTAAAGTTGCTTGAAACTTAAAATATTGGTATGCAGCCGGTTGGCATAGACCAGCGTATCTTTGCGATAATCGCGTATGATGACCGTTTTGAGCTTCACGCCTCCGAAAATACTGATGGCGATCTTGTCGATTTTGATGTCGGTACCAAAATCTTTGTTGATCTTTTCGGTGGCAAACCGGGCAATTTCGGTCTGTACAGGCGGAAGGGAAAGCAAAATGCCGAGCGTCAGCAAAAACAGGAACAATCCGATGATGGAACGAATCGCTATTTTTTTAAATTTTTTGATACCCGCGAATGTTTTAATTTTGCCTGTGAATTCTCAATCAAAGATACTATCGAACTTATTTAATCTTTCCTAAATCGAAGCAAAATATTTGATTTTTTGCCCAACCTGGAAAAGTCGCGACAAGTTCTCAAAAAAAATGCCACAATATGCGCCAAAACGATGTTTTTATCCTTTCCATAGAAAGCTCCTGCGACGACACGGCAGCAGCCGTATTGCATAACGACAAGGTGTTGTCGAATGTTGTGGCCAATCAGTCGATCCACAATGAATACGGAGGCGTTGTTCCAGAATTGGCTTCCCGCGCCCATCAACAGAACATTGTGCCGGTGATCGACACGGCCCTGAAACGCGCCAATATCGACCGCAGCCAACTGTCCTGCATCGCGTTCACCCAAGGTCCGGGCCTTATGGGATCGCTTCTCGTGGGCAGCTCGTTCGCGAAATCACTTGCATTGGCGCTCGAAGTGCCGCTGATCGCCATTAATCATATGCAGGCCCACATTCTGGCGCACTTCATCGATGAGGAGGGTTTCGACAAACCCAGGTTTCCGTTCCTCGCCTTAACCATCTCCGGCGGGCATACCCAGATCGTGAGGGTCGATTCCTATTTCGACATGGAAATCATAGGCGAAACTACAGATGACGCGGTTGGAGAGGCGTTCGACAAAAGCGCCAAAATCCTCGGGCTTCCCTATCCCGGCGGGCCGTTGGTCGACAAATATGCGCAACAGGGAAATCCGATGGCGTTCCGGTTCACCAAGCCAAAAGTCCCGGGATTGAATTTCAGTTTTTCGGGCCTAAAGACGGCGATCCTGTATTTCATCCAAAAAAACAAAGCAAAAAACCCGAATTTCGTCGAGGAAAACCGGGACGATATTTGCGCATCGATACAACATACGATCATAGAAATCCTGATGGACAAAATGAAAACGGCAGTGCTTCAAACCGGAATCACCCAGGTTGCCATCGGAGGCGGCGTTTCGGCCAATTCCGGCATCCGGAAGGCGATGAAAGACGCGGAGCGCGATCTCGGCTGGAAGACATTTGTCCCAAAATTCGAATATACTACCGACAATGCCGCAATGATCGGGATTGCCGGTTATCATAAATTTCTCGATGGCAGTTTTGAAGATGCTTCCGTCGTTTCAAAAGCCCGAATCGAATTCTGATGCAATTATTCTACAACCCTGACATAAACGTACAAACGCAAAGCTTTGTCTTTGACAAGGAAGAGAGCCGCCACATTATTAAAGTGCTGCGCAAAACCACGGGAGACAAAATATACGTTACCAACGGTTTGGGTTCACTTTTCACCACGGAGATTTCACTTGCTTCAGACAGCAAATGCTCGGTAAAAATCATGGGCGAGAAAAAAACCGATCCGTTGCCGTTCCATCTACACCTTGCTGTGGCGCCGACGAAAATGAACGACCGTTACGAGTGGTTTCTCGAAAAGGCGACCGAAATCGGCGTAAGCGAAATCACGCCTTTGATTTGCGACCGTTCGGAGCGTACCCAGGTCAAAATAGAACGTTTTGAGAAAATCGTCGTGTCGGCCATGAAGCAATCCAACCAATATTTCCTGCCCAAACTCAACGAGGCGAAAAGTTTTAAGGAATTCACGAAAATGGAATTCGGCGGACAAAAATTCATAGCGCATTGCGAGGAAACCCAAAAGAGGTCGCTAAAGAACGAGTTGTCGAAAGGCATCGATGTCACGATCCTTATCGGGCCCGAAGGCGATTTTACCGAAAAAGAGATTGCACTTGCCTTCGAAAAGTCGTTTATTCCCGTATCTTTAGGGGAGACACGACTGCGCACGGAAACCGCGGCGTTGGTCGCGTGCCACAGTGTAATTTTCACTAACGAATAGCCTGATGCGCCTTTTGTTGCTGTCGCTGTTTACCTCCCTTATGCTTTCGGCCCAATTGCCAAAGGACAGCGTTTTTCACGCCAAGAGAGCGGCGAGCCAAACCAAAATGGTACCGGTTTGCGGAGGGAAATACAAGGTGTTTACCCAAAAATGGGGCAACGGCAAAATCAAACTCCTGTTACTGCATGGAGGCCCCGGCCATGGACATGAATATTTTGAAAATTTTCCCGAAGCGCTCAATAGCGCTAATGTAACCGTCTATTTTTATGACCAACTAGGGGCTTACTTCTCAGATCAACCTGATGATGCCGCGATATGGAACGTGGATCGGTTCGTAACTGAAGTGGAGGAAGTGCGCGTCGGTTTGGGATTGACGGATTTTTATTTGCTAGGCCATTCCTGGGGCGGATTGCTGGCCCAAAAATATGCGGCAAAATATCCCGGACAGCTCAAAGGAGTAATCTTATCCAATGTACCCGGCTTTTCAACACAAGATCCTACTTATTTTTATAAATTGATGGATAGTCTTGATGGCGTTGCGTTCAACCGGGCATCGCGAAGAGCGGAATTTGCTGAAAAACAAATCGGGATCGACTCATTAAAAAACCGGCAAAAAATCGCTGACGCTGCTCTGGCCAAGCGCTTCGGAAAAGTCCACGACAGTATTTTCGGGCGTATGATGTATTATACCAAGGCGGGAAAATTTCCGGAGCCGTTGGCACGTAGCATGCGGCATATCGAGAATTCGGCCATAGAAAAATACGAATTCGATTTCTTGAAACAGGATTATCTGTCGGCATTACGCCAAATAGAGAAACCGGTTCTTTTATTGGGATCGCGAAACGATTTCCTACACGATGAACGTTATTTTCAACTCAAAAAGACCATGAAAGCGAAAACCGCAGTGTATCTTTGTCCTGAAGGCGCGCACTTCCCAATGTGGGACGATCCGGAAACCTATTTCGCTGCCGTTCGCAAATTCCTTATTCAGGTAGATTCGAACCGATTCAATCCTGATGATTTTTAAGTTGATGGTTGTTCGTAACGATAATTTAGATACCTTCATACTGCTTCGGGACCGACCGCCCTATCGCATTGAGGCGAGCCGGGTAGCGTAACCGAAACAACAATAATTTTAACTCACTCCCATTGGATATACATACGATCGCCTGGATGAAAAAGATGTTATTTGGACTTGCCTTACTGATTGTAACGGTGGCGAACGCCCAGGAAATCGCCTTGCTCAAATACAACGGAGGAGGCGATTGGTACGGGAATCCGACGGCATTGCCGAATCTCATCAAATTCTGCAACCGCACGCTCAACACGCGTATCACGCCCAAACCCGCAACGGTCGAGCCGGCAAGTCCGGACCTGCTCTCCTATCCATTCGTGCACATGACGGGCCACGGCAATGTGGTTTTTAACGATAACGACATCCAAAACCTGCGCAATTATCTCGAAGGCGGCGGATTCCTGCACATCGACGACAATTACGGTATGGACGAATACGCTAGACGCGAAATCAAAAGGCTTTTCCCGAACAATCCTTTGGTGGAGTTGCCGGCCAGCCATCCTATATTCCAGGGTCCGAATACATTCGCCTCGGGCATACCGAAAATACACGAACACGACGCTAAGCGACCGCAAGCTTTCGGGATCATCATCGACGGGCGGCTCGCTTTGCTTTACACCTTCGAGACCGATCTCGGCGACGGATGGGAAGATCCCGAAGTACACAACGATCCCGTCGACGTTCGTGAAAAAGCGCTCAAAATGGGCGCGAATATCATCCATTACGCTTTCAACCAATGAGTATGACGTCAAATACAATTGCAAAAGGGCTGCTCAAAGCCGTAGCCGTATTGGTGGCCGTCGTGCTCGCATTTTATTTTTTGTGGCTGATACAATCGGTCATTATCTATCTGGCGGTTTCGTTGATCCTGACGCTCATCGGGATGCCGATTGTCAAATTCCTCAAAACCAAGTGCAAGTTCAAGAACATCTTTGCCGTGATCACGACCTTGCTGATTTTTGTCGGGTTCATCTTCGGATTCATCATGATGTTCGTACCGTTGATCGCTTCACAGGGACACAATCTCTCGTTGTTGAACACTGCCGCTATCGAACAGAATATCACCCAACTGATCGAACAGGCCAGCAATTGGCTCGAAAGCCACAACATCGACTCGAACCGGCTGCTCAAGGAATCGAACCTTTCGTCCAAACTCAATTTCAATTTCATTCCGAATTTCCTCAACATCATACTGGGCACCATCAGTAGTTTCGGCGTAGGACTGGCCTCGGTGCTGTTCATCACGTTTTTCTTCTTGAAAGACCGAAAGTTGTTCTCGAATTCCACCCAAATGTTGCTGCCGCAAAACCACAAGGAAAAAATCCTGAATTCACTTGACAAGATCGACCATTTGCTGTCGCGTTATTTTATCGGACTGGTCATACAGCTGACGATCATTTTTGTGCTCTACCTGGTTGTCTTATTGATTTTTGGTGTGCAGAATGCGTTGATCATCGCCTTTTTGTGCGCGATCCTCAACATCATCCCATATGTCGGGCCGCTTATCGGATCGATCCTGGCCGCGCTGTTGACGATGCTGAGCAACCTCGGCAGCGACTTCCAGAGCGAGATACTTCCGACGACGATTTATGTGCTCATCGGATTTTGGGTCGTCCAGGTCATCGACAACAATCTCACGGGCCCACTGATTTTCTCGAACAGCGTAAATTCGCACCCGCTCGAAATTTTCCTGGTCATCCTTATCGCAGGCTTTCTGTTCGGGATTTTGGGCATGGTGATCGCCGTCCCGATGTACACGATCCTGAAGGTGATCGCAAAAGAATTTTTTCCCGAAAACCGCATCGTGCAACTGCTGACGCGAAAAATCTGACCGTGAACCCGGAATTGTCAAAGCCTGATGTCCAGAATTGGATTCTTGAGAACACATCCGCCAATACGGAAAAACTGGCGTTTGCCAAAAACCCGTTCCCCACGATCGATTATAAACAGTTGCTGAACCAAGTCACGGCCCGCGCGAAATCCAAGGACAAATTGCCGACGTGGTTCGGAAAGACCGGCATCGTCTACCCGTCTAAAGTCTCGGTAGAACAGACCTCGTCCGAGAAAACGGCGCGATACAAGGCCAATTTGGTTTCAGGCGACAATCTCATCGACCTCACGGGAGGTTTTGGCGTAGATGATTATTATTTTTCGAAAGTCGTAACCAACGTCGTGCACTGCGAGTTGGACAGTGCCCTTTCGGATATCGCAACCCACAATTTCAAGGTTTTGGGCGTTGCTAATATTAGCTGCAAAAACGGCAACAGCACGGAAATCTTGAGAATGGGCGACGGCAGTTACGACTGGATTTACGTCGATCCATCGAGGCGGAACGATGCCAAGGGCAAAGTTTTCATGTTGGCCGATTGTTTGCCGAACGTGCCGGAACTATTGGATTTCTACTTTTCCTATTCCGACAATATTTTGATCAAGGCGGCACCTTTGCTCGATATTTCGGCTGCTTTGTCGGAACTCAAACATGTGAAGCACATCCATATCGTGTCGGTCGCCAACGAAGTCAAGGAATTGCTCTTCGTATTGAAAAATGGATTTGATTCGGCGATTGAGATAACAGCTTCCAACTTGCTTCAGGACAGCACTCAGACTTTTCAATTCAGGTTATCGGAGCACGCGGAAAGCAATTTTGGCAAGCCGCTTGAATTTTTGTACGAGCCCAATCCCGCGATTTACAAATCAGGAGCATTCGATCTCGTCGGGACTCGTTTCGGCCTCCAAAAACTCCATCCTAATTCCCACCTTTACACCTCCGACGACCTCATTGCGGACTTTCCGGGTCGGATTTTTAAGATAGAGCACTGCCTGCCGTATGATAAACCGAGCATGAAAGCCCATCTCCAAGGCAAAAAAGCCAATGTCAGTGTTCGGAATTTTCCGGAATCGGTAGAAAAATTGCGCTCAAAATGGAAGATTTCGGACGGTGGCGATCGCTATTGTTTTTTCACCACAGTCGGACACAACGACAAAATTGTGTTACTTTCGCGAAAAATCACATAAATGAAACGCCTTCTGCCCTTCGCTTTTTATCTGATCGTTTTCGCCTCAGCGGCCCAAAAACCTTGCGATTTCAGCAGCGATGTGACCGACAGCATCGGAACTTACAAGTCGACGAGGGAATATGCGTTTCACGAGCGGATTTTCGGCTCGAGCCGCGCCCACATTTTCTTTTCACTTGTCAAGACGGACGACCTGCCGACCTTGAACCTGACCTTCATTACCAAAAGCAACGATTTCATCAAGGCCAACTGCCTCGATAAAAATTCGCGCATTTACTTCCAGCTTGCCAATGGGAAGGTCGTGACGATGGTTTACGGAGGCGACGACAGCTGCGGAACGGTAGTGCGCGACCAGAAAGGCATGAATAACCGCATCCAAACCGCGGTTTTCTTATTTATGAGGGACAGTTTCCAGGAACTTAAAAATTCCCCGATCACGATGATGCGGATCCGGTTCTCGACCGAAACTATCGACTACATCGTGAAAAGCTCGTTCGTGTCTGAAGCGGATGCCAAAACCTACACGCCCGAAACGTATTTTATGGACAATTTACACTGCATCCTCAATTAGGGCAGTCCCATTTGAAGTTGGATACTTTGAATTTGGTTGCCCCTTCGTGATCAAAATGCCACCACTCCGATTTAAGTACGGAAAAACCGTGTTTTCGCATTACCGTTTGCAGTAACGCCCGATTGTCCTGTACTTCTTTCGATGCGTTTTTATAGTCGATCGCAGCTTCTGGACCGAAGTGGTCGAACGCGGTTCCCATGTCGAGTTCGTTACCGCTTGCATCGACAAGGGAGATGTCCACGGCCCCGCCCCGATTGTGGACAGACCCTTTCGCAGGATTGGCGACGTAATTCGCATCGGGCACGATTTTCCACATTTTTTTCTGTATGTCCAACGGACGGTAACAATCGTAAATCTTGATGCGATAGCCGACGGACATAAAGTCGCGTTGAGCCGCGATAAGCGCCAGTGCGGTTGTATGTCGCAAATAACATTCGCCGCAATTGTAGACTTGGGTTTTGAGGAAGTTGTCGGTTGTGGCGTATTTCATGTCGTAGACAAAATCGGCGCTGTAATTGCTAAGGCTGACAAAAGTGCTGTCCGGCGTCGGCGGAATTCCCTGCGGTTGAATCACGACCTTTTCGGCTTTGGCCACTTTGGGAAATGTGGCCGTCGCGATGATATCCCCTTCCGGCTGAACACCTTCAAAGGACTGACTTCGGCTGCTCTTACATCCTGCGGTAGCAATTGCGATAAAAATTACAGAAACCTTAAAAATGTGCATTCTCGTTGATTTGTTGCCTAAGTTAGGAAAAATTGCAAAGGTTATGAAATCGGAAATTTCGTGTTAAGCCTTGATGCTTAACAACTTTTGATTGCAATCACAAAAAGTTTTAAAAAAAGAATGCAAACTTTTGTAAAATATGGATTGAACGTTTACATTTGCAACCGCAAAAAGCAACGAGTTTTTTGCTTTAGGAGAGGTGCCGGAGTGGTAACGGAGCAGATTGCTAATCTGTCGGCGAGCAATCGTCGCCAGGGTTCGAGTCCCTGTCTCTCCGCTTTAAATGTTTTGATTCAGTCTTTAGATGCTTCGGCAACGCGACTGAGTTTCGGGGTGTAGCGTAGCCCGGTCATCGCGCCTGGTTTGGGACCAGGAGGTCGCAGGTTCGAATCCTGCCACCCCGACAAAGAAATCCTTCTGCACGTTGTGCGGAGGGATTTTTTGTTTTGCGAAAAACATGCCCGCAGAAGAGGATCTCGTTGAATCGACCTATAACAGGATCATGTGAAGAGTAATCCTGCCAAAAGGTATATCCGTGCAATATTAGGGTTCGTCCGAAATACGTCATATGGCCATTCGCCAGCGTCATCCCTCGAAGAATTCCAAAGAAGATGGTTAATTTGGAAATCAAACAGGATCACACACAAGCGTAATCGTGCAAAAAGCACATCCATGCAATATTAGAATCGTCCGAAATACGTCATATGGCCATGCGCCGGCGTAATCCGTCGAAGGTTCAAAGAGAAGATAGATTTATTTACGAATAGCCGACAACCCTTAGTCGCTTCGCATTGACAAAGACTTTCGGAACCACCGCTATTTTGTCAATGATCCTCATGTGTCAATTTCATCCGCAAATTAAAATTGTCACAAAAGTTGTGGCAATTTTTTTTCTCATGAAATTTTGTCACAACTTCCCGAACTTCGAATTTGACGCATTACAAAGCATTATCCGCAAAAAAAAAACGGCTTCAAATGAAACCGTCTGATTGTTTACGAACTGCTGTCTTATTTTTCCATGCTGATGTAAGCCGGATATGACTCACGATTCGGCAAAACGAAATCTTCGTCGTAAGGTTGCACGCCTTCACCGTTATTGTACCGCTCCACGCGCCTAACACCGTCTGCCGTGCTGCCTCCGGTTCCGTTGACTACATTTTGGATATTTCCAGGACCGGCGAATCGGGTAATGCACATTTTTTCGAGTTTGACGTTTTGTCGGTTCGGAATCTCAAAGCCATTTTTCTTGTTGACATTGCCATCAGTACCGGTAAAAACAGCGTAGGATCCCAAGCCGATGCTGTTGTGTTCCTTTACCGAATTGGCAACCTTGAATGCCGCATATCCGTCGACCCTGCCGCCCTGGCTGCTCCAACTCGCCTGGTTCGGGGCGTCATAAGGCGGTTCGTTCTGCAAGAAATACGTCCTGCCGCGTTCCCCGATCCACAGCACCTCGTATTCCTGGTAATGCTCGGCAAAAAGAGCATAGAGCGTGACATCATCTCCGGTTACGACAAGCCCGTTTTTGCATCGGTCGCGTGTCCAACGCAAATTTCCGCCGGGTTGTGAACCGTGGTCGGCACGCCACAACCAAAAGTGGTCGCCTACGACATTGTTGCTGTTGATTTGCATGGATGCGTGGATTTGGATATTTTTTGACTGCACACCTCCTACGCGACACGTAATGTCTGAAAGAAAAATAGGGTCCGCGGAATGATCGCCTTTCGCGTCTTCGCTTCCGATCCTTATCTGGTAGGTCGTGCTGTTGAATGAATCCATGAGCAGCCCGGCGACGATGATGCCGTCTTTGTCGTCGGCATAAATGCATCCCCAGGTATTTTTGACAGTAGGTTCGAGCGTGACCGAAGCAATGCCTGCGCCTAAAAGTATCGCCCCTTTGCGGTTGACCTGGATGGGAGCATCCAATGCGTAATGTCCCGGTGTAAAGAATATGTTCTTGCCGGATTTCAGTGCGCTGTTGATCTCCATGTCTGTATCGCCTTGCTTTGCCACATACCAGCCGGTGAGCAGGTCCTGTATTTGGCCCTCACCCATATCGTCGGACGACCAGGAGGTTCCTACCCTGTTTTTTTGCCAGGAAGGGACGAAAACCTTGTACTGCCCGTCGTCATCGATAAAGAGGAATGGTTTTTCCCGGATGATTGGAGTCGTCGCGATCGGCGTGTTGGTCACATCGGACGCAGGCGGATTGACGCACCCTTGCCAAACCATGTTGTAAGAACCGCCCATCGCCTCGGAACCGGACGGAAAGACAGTATTGCGAGTATACCACTGCTGCTGTCCGCCCCAGTTGGGACGCGTCGTCGTATAATGTGTGTCGGCAATAAAGCCGCCGCTGCCCCAAAAATTAGTGTTCCCGACATCTGAAATATACTTGGATGTGCTTTCGATAAGCATTCTCCTTGCGCTTGTCGATTGGGAAACGGTCCACGCAAAATCCCGCATCACCGTTACATTTTCGACGGATCGCCAAAACGTGCACGTAGCGTTTGCGCCTCCGGAAAGATGCGGCCTGGTAAATATCGCCCCTAGTTTGACTGCCGATGGAACTTTCCCAAGCCCTCCGATATGAGAGTAAAATCCTAGCTCAATGGCGTTCGCGGAGGCTGATGAGGCCGATCCCGATCCGCCGGCGTCATATGTTTGTCCGTTGACGTTCGGCTTGAGGTAATACGCCTGTCGCTTGGTGCTCCACTCGCCTTTCGGGCCACCCAGACCGGTAGAGTCGAAGTGTGAATTAATCTCGCCTCTTACCGCTTGTGCTGTCTCGTATTTCCTGTCATAAAAATACATGTTGTCGCCAAAAATCTGATTTTCGAGCGAAAGCAGGATGGTCTTGCCATTTCGGGTAATTTTATAGTAATTCTCATACTTATCTTTATTGGGTTTCCGATCTGTGAACGCCCGTTTTGGAGTCGATCCGACCGATACAAAATCGGTAGCGAGACGGCTCCCTCCCCTTGTGATCACGTAATTTCCGGACGAGCCGAAAGCCGGCCACGATAGGGTTATGCTGTGTTTTTTGCTGTCGTAGACAATTTCACCCTTTTTGCCGCCGCCTTGTTTTTTTTCGTCGGATAAGGGTGCGAACCCTGAAAGGATAAACAAACAGGCAAATGCGGTAAATAACGAAGCAATTTTGGGACTCATGAGAAAAATTCTTTTTGATTTGTATTGGTCGGTTGCGATCAGGAGCAGGCTTTTGTCGCTAGCTGACAAACTTACTGTTTTAAACAGGTATTCAAAAATCGATAACCGAAAAGTGTCCCGCGACACGCGTTATTTTCCCATGTATCCGATTAATACTTCAGCTCAGAACTAAAATGGCCGTTGATTTACAGTTTTTTACGCGCCAGCATCCCACATTCATGAAATTATTGCGCGCTGGTATTGCTTAACTCGACAAACCAACCTATATTTGCAGCCGTTAAAAAGGTCGCATAGCTCAGCTGGATAGAGCACCTGCCTTCTAAGCAGGCGGTCGAAGGTTCGAATCCTTCTGCGATCACGAATGAATGCAAGAACCAAACAAAAAAAGCCCGAGCTCGCTCGAGGCTTTTTTTGTTTGGTTCTCGCATTCTCAGAGCGGAGCTCTGAAGGATGCCGCGCAGCGGAATCCTCGTGATCCTTACACCGAAAATGTCCCCAAAAGCGCCCGCTAAAGAATACTGCGCAGCGGTTTCCGCACATTCGAGGATTCCTCGCGGCTCAACGCCAAAGAATACCGCACAGCGGGATTCGCATCGTGCCAAACCATCAAATCGATACCGCGTAGCGTAGCACCAAACCAAGATACCGCATAGCGGGATTCCCAACCCAAAGAATCAAATACCGCGTAACGCGATTCCCAAATCAACTTAACAGAACACCGCCCCGCCTTTCAATATCATTTCGCTCCGAACGCCCCTTGGTTTCTACAATTGCGCAAGCAGTAAAATCAGAAACCAAGCATTTTCTATGCAACCTATTAACAGAACCATAAAACACGACCAAGTTTTTTGAAAATTTGCTAAATTCGCGTCCATACAAACCAAAACCATTCATGAAAATCAAATTCGTGAATCCCGAAAAACAATATAACGCATGAACAAGAAAGTAGTTATCGTATCGGCAGTGAGAACGCCGATAGGAAGTTTTATGGGCGCCTTGTCGTCGGTTGCGGCCCCACAATTGGGAGCAGCGGCCATTAAAGGCGCTTTGGAAAAAATCAACCTGAAACCCGAGATGGTAGACGAAGTCCTGATGGGCAACGTCGTACAGGCCGGCGTTGGACAAGCTCCTGCCCGACAGGCTGCTTTGGGCGCAGGACTGCCCAATTCCGTCATCACAACTACCGTAAATAAAGTATGCGCTTCCGGTATGAAAGCCGTGATGCAAGGCGCTCAGGCCATTCAACTCGGCGATGCCGAGATCGTCGTGGCCGGAGGAATGGAAAACATGAGCTCGATCCCGCATTACGTACAGATGAGAAACGGCGTGAAGTTCGGTGGAGCGAATCTCGTAGACGGATTGCAGCGCGATGGCCTCAGCGATGCTTACGACAACAACGCCATGGGTGTCTTCGCTGACGATTGCGCAAAGGAATACAACTTTTCACGCGAAGACCAGGACGCTTTTGCGATACAGTCTTACGAGCGTTCGGCAAAAGCGTGGGACGCCGGGAAATTTGACAATGAAATCGTGGCGGTTTCCGTACCGCAACGACGTGGAGAACCGATCGTTGTGGCCAAAGACGAAGAATACACCAACGTAAAGTTGGACAAGATACCGGCGCTGAATCCGGCGTTTACAAAAGATGGGACGGTCACGGCCGCCAATGCTTCGACGATCAACGACGGAGCCGCGGCATTGGTGCTGATGAGCGAGGAAAAAGCCATCGAACTGGGATTGAAACCGCTTGCTTACATCAGAGGTTATGCAGACGCGGAACAAGAACCGAAATGGTTTACGACGGCTCCGGCCAAAGCGCTTCCGAAAGCGTTGGAAAAAGCCGGCATCACTAAAGACGACGTGGATTTCTTTGAATTCAACGAAGCGTTTTCGGTTGTTGGATTGGCCAACTCCAAAATACTTGGTTTGGACGCCGATAAAGTAAATGTGAACGGAGGCGCGGTTTCCCTTGGACATCCGCTTGGCGCTTCAGGGGCGCGCATCATCGTGACGCTTTTGAATGTGCTGGAACAAAATAACGGGAAAATCGGGGCGGCTGCGATTTGCAACGGGGGCGGCGGCGCATCGGCTATCGTCCTGGAAAAAGCGTAAATGGCGTGATTCGTTTTTTAGTATAGAAACGAGTTCGTATTTTTGACGCGAAACCTAGCCCGGATCGCAGCGAAAAGCTTTTGAGAAAAAAAATGTTGGTTTTACCAGGCGATGACGGCGACCAAAGGAAGCCGGAGACGACTGTCGTAAAACCACATTTTTTTAAGAAACTTGAAGTGCAGAGCCGGATCATGCTCCAACTAAACACCATCTGATGTTCGGAATTTGTAATCTCGCCATTATTCCGTTGCGCGCCGAAAGCAGCGATCGCAGCGAAATCGTCTCGCAAGTGCTCTTCGGGGAACATTTCGAGGTGCTCGAGACCCAGCATAACTGGACGCGCATTCGTTTGCGGTTTGACAGTTACGAAGGCTGGATCGATACCAAACAATACCAACCGCTTTCCCAGCCGGATTTCGACTTGCTCAACGAGCGAGCCCTGGTGCTGAATTCCGATCTCATTGAATACGTGACGGGCGCCAACAATCTGCTGATGCCGATTCCGCTCGGTGCTTCGCTGGCCTTCCTGAATTGCGAGGAGATCAACACCAGGCAATTTGAGTTCGAGGGATTGCGCGTGAGTGGCGAGCGTCCGAAAGCGAATCTTATCCCTACTGCTTTTATGTACCTGAACGCTCCGTATTTGTGGGGCGGCAAGACGCCTTTTGGAATCGATTGTTCCGGACTGACACAAATGGTCTACAAACTCAACGGCTATAAATTGCCGAGAGACGCTTCCCAGCAAGCAACGGAAGGCGAACCTTTGAGTTTCATAGAAGAGAGCGAACCGGGCGACCTGGCGTTCTTTGACAATGAGGAAGGCAATATCATCCACGTCGGGTTGATCATGGAAAACAATTACATCATCCACGCGAGCGGCAAAGTGCGCATCGACCGATTGGACCATCTCGGGATTTACAATGCCGAGACGAATCGGCATACGCATAAGTTGAGGGTGATTAAAAAGTATGTTTAAATTTAACGTTTAAAGTTTAAGGTTTAAAGTTCGAAGTTTACTTTGAGTCTGACAGCAATTTCTCGAGGTTGTCCACCGACATGGCGAAACCTTCTTTGAATCCCATTTCAATCATTTTTTCCAGCCGGGCGAGCGACTCGTTGTAAATGGAAATGGCGACTTTGGTCACGCCGTTTTGCTGACTGAAATCGTAGTTCCATTCGGAACCCGGCAACTCGCGGTTTTCGTCCTGGTCTGCAAAGGCGCTGTACATTTTAAAATTCGTTTTGGGTGTAATGGACGTGTATTCCTGTACCGACCATCGCTCTTGTCCTTCAGGGCTTACCATGGCATAAAAGCGCCTCCCACCTACTTTAAAATCCATGTATTTCGTCCTGGAGACGAACGGTTTGGGCGCGACCCATCGGTCGAGAAGTTCCGGTTTGGTAAAAGCGTCCCAGACCAGTGGCAGTTCGGCTGCAAATTCCCTCGTGATAAATACCGTTTTCGTTGATTTGTCGACAGTAAAATCGAATTGTAAGTCGTTGTTCATTTTTTATTTGTTTTGATGGTTGATAATACGTCGTCGAGTTGGCTGAACCGGATTTCCCATATCTTCCGATACTGTTCGAGCCATTTGTCGATTTCCTTCATTTTTTCGATTTCAAGGGAATAATAAATTTCCCTTCCCTTTTGTTCCTGCTTTACCAGTTCGCATTCCGTGAGAATCCGCAAATGTTTTGAAATCGCCTGCCGACTGTTGGCGAAATGTTCCGCGATCGCATTAGGCGTCATTGCCTGTATGGCGATAAGGCCGATTATGGCCCTTCTCGTGGGATCGGCGATTGCCTGAAAAATATCACGTCTGGTTTCCATTAAATTAATTTGAAACTATCTGGTTGCAAATATATATGCAATTATTCGGTTGCGCAATTTTTGCCGCGGTTTTTTGATGACGTTATAATGTAAATCCAATATGGTTGACGCTTGAATGGAAATACCATAAACAAAAAAACCCGGAATTACTTCCGGGCCTTCACTTTTTATAGCAGCTTATTTCGTTTGCTTGGCTTTCAATGCCTGGTATTTATCTTTCATTTCAAGATAATTGTAGACGCTCAGCAAATTGCTCGTTACGTTTGGATCTTCGGGCGCCAGTTCGTGAGCTTTTTCCAAAAGTGGCAATACCGATTTGAACAGCGCGACGCGTTGGCCTTTGAGTTGGTCGTATTTTTTATTGTCGGCCGCAGACGTTCCCAATTTGTTCATTTGCTCGGTCAGGGCTTTGTCGGCACCGAGCTTCACGGCGGACAGGTTGACGTAGGCATTGGTGTATTTCGGATCGAGTTGGATCGTGCTTTCAAAATACTTTTCCGCTTCGGCCATTTTCTTCTCCTGGAATGCGAGCACGCCAAGGTTATAGACCGCATTGGCATCGCTCATATTGGCGACTTTTTTGTATTCCTCGAAATTCGCGGAATTCAAAACCAGTTCAGACTCAAGTGACTTTAATGTAGGATCGTTGGGAATGGCGGCCAAACCTTCGGTCACGACTTTTTTAGCTTCGTCGTTTTTCTTTTGCTGGATCAGGATCCGCACCATGTTGGAATAGATCTCACCTTGTTTTGACGGCTCTTTTTCTTCCTTTGGAAGCACGTGCGTACCGAGTTTAACGGCATTGTCGCGATCTGCTTTGTTGTTGAAGCCCTCATATTGATCGTTGAGCTTGCTCTTGGCGGAATAAATCGTGCGTTCGCCTGTATATTTGGCGGCATTGAGTTCCTTGTAATAGCTCATGGCGCTGTCATAGTCCTGGCCGTTCACGGCATAACTCGCGGCATAGTACAAAACGTCCTTATCGTTCTTATCCAATTCATAGATGGAATAAAGGATTTTGCCTGCTTCTTTGTTCTTACCCGAACTCCCCAAAGCGACCGCATATTGCAATAAATTCGGCCGGAACGATTCAATGGTTTCCTTAATGTCGTCCGTATACACTTTTTTATTGGTCTTTTCGTGTTCCAAAGTAGCGTTAAGCGACTTCGATAACAGGTCCACCTTTTCAGGAGACAAAGCCGTCATGATGAACTGCGGATTCATCGCATTCTCCTTCACATTGAGTTCAAGAAGCGGCAACATGCCTTTGTAGAAATTGAAGTAAATCTTGTCGGCAGGTTCAGCGACCAATGGCTCGGCCTTGCTGAGGGCAGCCTTGTAATCGGCAATGTCCTTGGCTTTGAATTCCTCGATAGAATAAAGCTTTTTGAGCGTTTTGAGCTCGTCCTTTTGTGCATTGGCCGAAAGCGATGCCATGATGATCGTGGCCAATGCTAGTTTGCGTATGTTCATAAGTTGTTGCGTTTATTATTCCTGGGTTTCGTCTTCTTCATCCTGCCCGGCATCATCCGATACATCGTGTCCCGGAAGGTCTTCTACCGAAATCGGCCCGTTCGCTTCGAGCATCTCGGCGTCCACCTCTAGCGCTTCCTCCTCTTTCATGACCTTGGTCACGGCGGCGATAGAATCGTTTCCTTTTATGTTGATGAGTCGCACGCCTTGGGTGGCACGTCCCATCACGCGCAAATCTTCGACGGCCATCCTGATCGTCAATCCGGATTTGTTGATGATCATCAGATCGTCGGCATCGGTCACGCTGTTTATCGAAACGAGCTTTCCAGTCTTGTCGGTAATGTTGAGCGTCTTGACACCTTTCCCGCCTCGGTTGGTGATGCGGTAATCTTCAAGCGACGAACGTTTTCCGTAACCGTTTTCGGATACGACGAGAATTTCGGAATTCATGTCGTTTACCGTTACCATGCCGATGACTTCATCATTGTCGTCGGCCAACGTGATGCCGCGAACTCCGGATGCCGTCCTTCCCATCGGACGCGTCTTTCCTTCTTCAAAGCGCACAAGCTTACCGGACTTGACGGCAACGAGCACCTGGCTGTTTCCGGTGGTAAGCTTGGCTTCGAGCAGCTCGTCGTCTTCCCTGATTGTAATGGCGGCTACACCGTTGGTTCGAGGTCGTGAATATTGTTCGAGCGAGGTTTTTTTGACTTGTCCCTGCTTGGTCACCATGATTACGTAATGGTTGTTCACATATTCCGTATTCTTGAGATCCTGCGTGCAGATAAAAGCTTTTACCTTGTCGTCATTCTCTATATTGATAAGGTTCTGTATCGCGCGGCCTTTGCTCGTCTTGTTCCCTTCCGGGATTTCGTAGACGCGCATCCAATAACACTTCCCTTTTTGGGTGAAGAACATCATGTAGTTGTGGTTGGTCGCCACATATAAATGTTCGAGGAAGTCCGCGTCGCGCGTCGCCACGCCTTTTTGGCCAACGCCACCGCGATTCTGGGTCTTGTATTCGGATAACGGCGTGCGTTTGATGTAACCCGCGTGGGAAATCGTGATGACGACACTTTCGTCGGCGATCAAATCCTCGATGCTGACATCGCCTCCGGCATATTCGATGACCGAACGTCTTTCGTCACCGTACTTGGTCAGAATCTCGTTGAGTTCTTCCTTAATAAGTTCCATCCTGAGTTCTTTGCTTGCGAGCAAATCCTTCAAGCGCTGGATGAGTTTCATGATCTCTTCGTATTCCGCACGCAACTTGTCCTGTTCGAGTCCCGTGAGCTGGCGAAGTCGCATTTCTACGATGGCGCGCGCCTGGATTTCGGACAATTTGAAGCGTTCGATCAATTTTCCTCTTGCTTCGTCCCCGTCTTTGGAGGCGCGGATCAACCTGATGACTTCGTCGATGTTGTCCGATGCGATGATCAAACCTTCGAGGATGTGGGCGCGTTCTTCGGCCTTTCTCAATTCGAATTGCGTACGACGCACGACCACATCGTGTCGGTGCTCGACGAAATAATGGATGAGATCCTTGAGGTTCAGCAACTGAGGGCGCCCATTGACGAGCGCGATGTTGTTCACGCTGAAAGACGACTGCAACTGGGTGTATTTGTAAAGTGTATTCAAAACTACGTTCGGGACGGCTTCGCGTTTGAGAATGTACACGATACGCATTCCGTTTCTATCCGATTCGTCGCGTATATTGGCGATGCCTTCGATCTTGCGGTCGTTGACAAGGTCCGCGGTTTTCTTGATCATTTCGGCCTTGTTGACCTGATAGGGTATTTCTGAAACGATGATGGCCTCGCGACCGTCTACCTCCTCGAAATTCGCCTTTGCGCGCATTACGATACGGCCGCGACCGGTCTTGAATGCCTCGCGAACGCCTTCGTATCCGTAGATCACACCGCCTGTCGGGAAATCGGGCGCCTTGATGTGGTTCATCAATTCATCGATCTCAATTTCAGGATTGTCGATATAAGCGAGCGTGCCGTTAATTACCTCGGTAAGGTTGTGTGGCGCCATATTGGTGGCCATACCTACCGCAATTCCCGCGGCACCGTTGATCAGAAGGTTCGGAACGCGTGTCGGCATGACTTTCGGCTCCTCGAGCGTGTCGTCGAAGTTGAGCTGGAAGTCTACCGTTTCCTTGTCGATATCGGACAGGATTTCTTCCGAGATCTTCTTCATACGTGCCTCGGTATAACGCATTGCCGCCGGGCTGTCACCATCGATGGACCCGAAGTTACCCTGGCCGTCGACCAAGAGATAGCGCAAACTCCATTCCTGGGCCATACGCACCATGGTATCATAAACCGAGGAGTCGCCGTGTGGGTGATACTTTCCCAAGACTTCCCCTACGATCCTTGCTGATTTTTTATGAGGGCGATTCGATAACACGCCCAGTTCGTACATTCCGAATAAGACGCGTCGGTGTACCGGTTTCAACCCGTCACGCACATCTGGCAGCGCGCGTGACACAATGACCGACATCGAATAATCGATGTAGGCCGTTTTCATTTCATCTTCAATGTTGATCGGAATTAACTTTGATCCGTCTGACATATTGCGTTTGTTAAAATTTACCTTAGTATAAAAATCCCGCTAATATAACGTTTCCACGGCAGTTTTAGACTTCCATAAATGCTAATTTGCCCTTATTTTATTAACAATTAGGCGACATCGGGCGTTGATAAATTAGTAGTTGTTTAACTCGTATATTCCCATAATTTTCGTCAATTAGCGATAGTGGATTTTGGGTGGGAACGGTTTTTGTAATCCACGGCCGTAAATTAATTTTTTCACGTACCCAATCACAAACATTATGGATGATAATTTTTCACCAAGAGTAAAGGATGTCATTACCTACAGCAAGGAGGAGGCCCTGCGTTTGGGCCACGACTTCATAGGAACCGAACACCTGATGCTTGGTATTCTAAGGGACGGAAACGGAAAGGCGATCACGATATTGAACAACCTCTCGATCGACCTCGAGCATTTGCGCCGAAAAGTCGAAATTCTAAGCCCGGCAAACCCAAACGTCGACATGAGCAACGAAAAGAAAAACCTGCACCTTACCCGTCAGGCGGAACGCGCGCTCAAAACCACATTCCTCGAAGCCAAGGTATTCCAGAGCACGTCTATCAGCACGGCCCACCTGCTCCTTTGCATCCTCAGGAACGAAAACGACCCTACAACCAAACTGCTGAACAAACTCAAGATTGACTACGATTCAGCCAAAGAACAGTATTTGAATATGACGCCAAACGAAGAAGAATTCATGGAAAACTTGCCTAGGAACGAGTCTTACAATGACGATCCGGGACAAGATGACAGCCTTAAAGAAGGCAATTTCAACAACCCTCAGGGCAAATCGAACAAAAAGTCGAAAACGCCCGTGCTCGACAATTTCGGGCGCGACCTGACCGAAATGGCCGAAGAAGGCAAACTCGATCCCGTCGTAGGACGCGAAAAGGAAATCGAACGCGTTTCCCAGATTTTGAGCCGACGCAAGAAAAACAATCCATTGCTTATCGGAGAACCAGGAGTTGGAAAATCGGCTATTGCTGAAGGTCTCGCTTTGCGTATCATCCAAAAGAAAGTTTCGCGCATCCTTTTCAACAAAAGGGTCGTGACACTTGACCTCGCAAGCCTTGTCGCCGGTACAAAATATCGCGGGCAATTCGAGGAACGCATGAAGGCCGTGATGAACGAGCTCGAAAAGAACGACGACATTATTTTGTTCATTGACGAAATCCACACCATCGTCGGTGCAGGCGGTGCGACAGGTTCGCTTGACGCATCGAACATGTTCAAACCGGCTTTGGCGCGTGGCGAGATCCAATGCATCGGCGCGACGACGTTGGACGAATACCGTCAGTACATCGAAAAGGACGGGGCGCTCGAAAGACGTTTCCAAAAAGTGATCGTGGAGCCTACTTCCGTTGAGGAAACCATCACGATCCTGAACAACATCAAAAACAAATACGAAGACCACCACAACGTGACCTACACGCCTGAGGCGATCGACGCCTGCGTCAAACTCACGAACCGCTATATGAGCGAGCGCTTCCTTCCCGACAAGGCTATCGATGCCCTGGACGAAGCCGGTTCCCGCGTACACATCACCAACATCGACGTTCCAAAACAGATCCTGGAACTCGAACGCCAATTGGAGGAAGTGCGCGAATTGAAAAATTCGGTGGTCAAAAAGCAAAAATACGAAGAGGCCGCCAAGCTCAGGGACGATGAAAAACGTCTCGAAAAAGACCTTGCGATCGCCCAGGAACAATGGGAAGAAGATTCCAAGAGCAACAGGATCGTCGTTACCGAAGATAATGTCGCCGACGTCGTTTCGATGATGACGGGAATCCCGGTTAACAGGATCGCGCAGACCGAAAGCAACAAACTGGCGAAACTGCCGGATCTTATCAAGGACAAAGTTATCGGACAGAACGAGGCTGTTGCGAAGATCGCCAAATCGATACAACGCAACCGCGCAGGTTTGAAGGATCCGAACCGTCCAATCGGATCGTTCATTTTCCTCGGGCAGACCGGTGTCGGAAAAACGCAATTGGCGAAAGTCCTTGCGCGGGAATTGTTCGATTCGGAAGACGCTTTGGTACGCATCGACATGAGCGAATACATGGAGAAATTTGCGATTTCGCGATTGGTTGGGGCGCCTCCGGGATATGTCGGATATGAAGAAGGCGGGCAATTGACCGAAAAAGTACGGCGCAAACCGTATTGCGTAGTGCTTCTGGACGAAATCGAGAAAGCCCACCCTGATGTATTCAACATGATGCTGCAGGTACTGGACGATGGTTTCCTTACGGATTCACTGGGACGCAAAATCGATTTCAAGAACACGATCATCATCATGACCTCGAACATCGGGGCGCGTCAGCTCAAAGATTTCGGGCAAGGCGTCGGATTCGGTACATCTGCAAAAATGAACCAGGCCGACGAGCACGCCAAATCGGTTATCGAAAACGCGCTCAAAAAAGCGTTCGCTCCGGAGTTTCTCAATCGTATCGACGACGTGATCGTGTTCAATCCGCTCGAAAAAGAGCACATCGACCTGATCATCGAGATCGAACTCAAAAAGTTGTATGCGAGGATCGCGGATCTTGGTTATACATTGAGATTGTCAGACACGGCAAAGGCGTTTATTGCCGAAAAAGGTTTCGACAAACAGTTCGGTGCCCGTCCGCTAAAGCGCGCGATCCAAAAATATGTGGAAGACGCATTGGCCGAGGAAATCATCTCGTCCAAAATTGGCATAGGAGACGAAATCTTCATGGATATCGAAGACACGGCCGCCGACGAACTCACGGTGACGGTGCAAAAAGCACAAGAACCTACGAACTAACGCCAATTCCGTGATAAATAAAAAGCCATCTCATAACGGGATGGCTTTTTTATTGCTAAAAGTCTGCCCCGGATCGGAAACAAATGATAAGTTTTCATTAAAACGGAGATTTGAATTTTGCATACTGTTTTTAAATTTTAATTTTGGTGTAAACACATTGCCATGCTAATTGATAAAGTTGTCATCGGAAGCGAAGAATGGTGCTCCTTCCCGACGCTAGGAATTCCAAAGATCAAAGCCCGTGTCGATTCGGGTGCCAAAACATCCGCACTTCACGCCATCAACATCGCCCCATTTCGAAAAGACGAAGAAAATTGGGTGCGGTTCGATGTCAATCCGATCCAGAAAAACGTAAAGACCGTGCTGCATTGCGAAGCGCCATTGGTCGGGAAACGCGTCGTGAAGAGTTCGAGCGGCTATCGCGAACAACGCTACGTGATCGCCACCGAAGTTGAGATAGCAGGGCAAAACTGGCCGATCGAGGTCACGCTGACCAATCGCGATTCTATGGGATTCCGGATGCTTTTGGGACGGGAAGCGATGATTGGCCGCATGTTGGTCGATCCGAGCCAGTCGTATTTGTTGGGTCAACCTTCGAACGATGATCTGAAAGTCGTCTACAAAAATGCGGTCCAAGCCAAAAGCGGGCTTCGTATCGGCCTGTTGGCAAGCAACCCTGAACTGTACAGCAACAAGCGCATCATGGAGGCCGGAGAAAGCCGCGGTCACGAAATGCACTTTTTGAACATCAAGGAATGTTATATGAAATTGGATGGGCAAAATCCCGAAATCCATTATCGTGGCGGCAGGAAACTTTCCGATTTCGACGCCGTCATCCCAAGAATACGGCCAAGCATTACCTTCTATGGTTGCGCGCTCACGCGTCAATTCGAGGCGCTTAAGATTTTCAGCCTGAATTCCTCCAAGGCCATCGCCCAATCGCGAGACAAGTTGTATTCGCTCCAGTTGCTGCTCAATCACGGCGTAGACATCCCGACTACAGGATTTGCGAATTCCCCTCTCGACACGGACGATCTTATCAAAATGGTCGGTGGGACGCCGCTGATCGTCAAGTTGCTCGAAGGTACACAAGGCAAGGGTGTCGTTTTGGCAGAGACCAAAAAAGCAGCCGAATCTGTCATCAATGCTTTCAAAAGCTTAAATGCCAACATCCTCGTACAGGAATTCATCAAGGAAGCGGACGGAAAAGACATTCGTTGTTTCGTCATCGACGGAAAGGTAGTGGCGGCGATACAACGTGAGGCTTTGCCGGGAGAGTTCCGCGCGAACATTCACTTAGGCGGAACGGCCTCGCTTATCAAACCGACCCAGGAAGAAAAAAGGATAGCGATCAAGGCGGCCAAGGCAATGGATCTCAAAGTGGCCGGTGTGGACATCATCCGATCGTCGAAAGGCCCGCTATTGCTCGAGGTGAACTCATCTCCGGGACTTGAAGGAATCGAAGGCGCCACCAACAAAGATGTGGCAGGCGAAATGATAAAGGCAATTGAAAAACACTTCAAACTCCAAAAAGCCCAAGCGTGAACCCTTATCTTGACATCATACTCAGAAGCGCGACCGTCTATATTTTTATGGTGGCCGCGCTTCGGGTTTTTGGCAGGAAGGAACTTTCGCAATTGAGTACGTTCGACGTCATCCTTATTTTGTTGATCAGCAACGCCGTACAGAACGCCATGGTGGGTCGCAATACTTCCCTGGCCGGCGGGCTCGTGGCTGCCGTCGCACTTTTTGTATTGAACTACATTTTTAAAAAAGCAGCCGGTAACTTTTCGTTTTTCCGGAAGTTGCTGCGGGACAAGCCAGAAATCCTGATTCACGACGGCGTGCCCGATTTCAGGACTCTTTCAAAATTGGACATCAGCCATGACGAATTGAAAGAAGCCATGCGCGAACACGGAGTGGAACATTATTCGGATGTCAAGCTGGCCATATTCGAATCGGACGGCAACATCAGCATCATCTCGGGCGAAAATCATCAAATGAGGCAGACGCATTACAAACGGCGGCGCAATCGCAAAAATGTCGTTTCAGTCTGACTTTTTCCGATTTTTTACTTTCGTGAATTTTGTGCGGCCTTCGGCATCGTCGAGGCTGAACGACAGTGCCTTCCCTTTTTTATCGAGATGGAAGTACAACTCGATGAACCGGTCTTCGACGATGAAAAAGCCGTCTGACGAAAAAGGTTTTAGCTCTGTTTTCTCTTCATCGGATTCTCCCCTGATCCAAAGTGCATCGTCCGCAAAGAAAACTACAAGCGAGTTTCCCTGGGTGTTTCGGAAGGTGCCCTGAAGTTTCTTGAGCCGTCCCGCATCTGCGATTGTGCCTGCGTACCGAAATTTTTTCTGTTGCAACATCCACGAATACAAACTGTCGTTGGCGTACGTGACGTCCCAACTATTGTGGTTGGCCTCGGGATACATCGTAAGCCTGACATTTTTGGAAAATCTGGACAAGGAATCCGCCATGCGCTGCGATTCGATGGGCAACACCACATCGTCCTTCGCCCCGTGAAAAATCCAGGTTGGAATGTGGCGCAGTCGGTACGCTTTAGTTGGGTCGCCTCCACCGCAAACGGGTGCGATCGCTGCAAATTCATCCGGAAACCGACCGGCAAACTCAAACGTCCCGAACCCGCCCATGCTCAAGCCTGTCAAATAAACGCGGTCGGCATCAACGCGGTATTTCGATTTCAGGTCGTCGAGCATCTTTTTCAGGATTTCGGGTTTAAAGCCTTCCGCTTTCGGGGCTTGTGGAGAAATAACGATCATCGGGAATTTTTTTCCCTGTTCGATCAGCTTAGGCGGGCCGTTCACTTTGACCTTGTCGACATCCTCCCCGCTTTCGCCGGACCCGTGAAGAAAAATCATAAGTGGCCAATTCCTGGTCGTGTCCGATTCGTATCCATCCGGCAAATACAATAAGTACTTGGTTTCCAATACAAATTTTTGGGCGGTCTGTTGCGCCATTACGACTGAAACCAAAAGCAATAACGATAGCGATGCGATTCTTTTCATGCCGACAATTTAACGCTAAAACGCACAAGTCGTATGCGATGGTCTCATCTGCAATAAAAAAACCTGCCGTGAAGCAGGTTGAAGTTCATTCGTTACCATCCCGTGTTCGTGTGTGGTTGGTCGCTTGCCGAGGAATAATTCGAGAACGACCTGTACCTTCCAATTCCATGATGCGAATGGTGGCGCTTCTTGTCGGCAGCCTCATTCGCCGTTTCTCCAAAAGAATCATCGTGCCGCAATCGATCGAATTGCAGGAATGATCCGGACGGGCTTTGGTTTTGTCCCGAAATTTCGTCTTCGGGAGTAAAACCGGTTCGATCAGTTTCCATGGATACCAAGTTAAATTATCAGATAAAGTTACTTTTAAATATCCTGACCACCAATCATTTACTGATTTTTAACGCTACAAAAAAAAGAGCCCTAAGGCTCTTGTCATCATTATATATTTCCGGGACCGGTATTGGTTGTGGGCTGATCGTCGGCCGAGGAATGGTTCGAATGCGACTCGTATTTCCTGTTTCCGTGATCTTGGTGAAAACGCCGTTCTTCACGTCCTTCATCGCGGATGTCGTTACCCGATACGTCTTTGTCCGCACCTACATACGGCTCTTCATTTTCGTTGGTATTTGGCTTGCGATTGCGTTCATCTTCCCGATGTCGTGCATCATTGTGGTTGGTTTCCATGATAGTTGTGTTTTTAAGTTGTTACAACAAGTTACACAAACCAACAAGAAACGAAAAGACGTTTAGCACAAAGTTGGCAGAATGGGTGGGTAATTAGATGATGAGATAATTAGATAATTAGATAATGAGATAATTAGATAATTGACTAATTGACTAATTGATTAATCGACTAATCATCTAATTGACTAATCGACTAATCGACTAATTATCTAATCGACTAATCGACTAATTATCTAATCGACTAATCATCTAATTGACTAATCATCTAATTGACTAATCGACTAATCGACTAATTATCTAATCGACTAATTATCTAATCGACTAATTATCTAATTGACTAATCGACTAATCATCTAATGGACTAATTGACTAATTGACTAATCAGACCGCCGGTTCCTGCTGGCTTAGACAGTGAAAACTTCCCAATCCCCAGATGATGTCGGTCGAATCGATGCCGATCACTTTTCGGGTCTTAAAACAATCCTGTAAAATCGATAAGGCCTTGTCGTCGTTGGCGTCGCGAAAAGTCGGCACGATCACATTTTCGTTTGAAATGTAAAAATTTGCATACGACGCCGGCAGGATTTGGTCGTCGTAAATTACGGGCTTCGGCATTGGAAGTTCCACGATGTTGAGTTGCTTTCCGGTTTCCAGCCTCAGCGTCTTAAGCGTTTTAAGGTTCTCCTGAAGGATGTCGTAATTCTCATCCGATTTGTTTTCCTCGATCACCGTTACCACCGTATCCTCGCTTACAAAACGCGTGATATCATCGATATGCCCGTCTGTATCGTCACCGATGATCCCGTCGCCTATCCACAAAATATTGTCCACACCATAATAATCTACGAGATACTGCTCAATCTGTTTTTGAGTCAGATGCGGATTGCGGTTCTTGTTGAGCAGACAAGCCGTCGTGGTAAGCAATGTTCCTTTCCCATTGAACTCGACGCTTCCGCCTTCCATGACGATATCGGGATTGAAAACCGGCAACCCAAGGGCTTTCCCGATTTCCGTCGGAATAACGTCATCGAGGTCGAACGGCGGATACTTTCCGCCCCAGGCATTATAGCCCCAATCGACAATGGCTTTCTCGCGCGTCTCCCGATTCACCAGAAACGCAGGCCCGTGATCGCGGCACCATGCATCGTTCGTCGGATGAAAATAAAATTTCACGTTGTCGAGCAGGCTTTCAAGATTGACAGCCGTTTTTGCGTACAACGAATTGTAAAGACTCAACAAAGCAAACGCCTTCATCTCCTCTCCCGCCACGTTGACGCAAACTTTTTGGTGGGAAGCCACTCTCAGTATGAATTCGCAATACGAATCGTAAATCATATGGATTTTTCCCGGCCACGACGCCTCTTTATGCGGCCAGGAAAGCCATAAGGCGGTTTGTTTTTCGAATTCTGCAGGGAAATGGAAGCCTAGTTGTTTTGGAGTCATGTCAATTAGCGAATGGGCGAATTAGCAAATTAGCGAATTGTGCCACGATTTTGCCAAGATTACAATCTCAAGGCACATCATTCGCTAATTCGCTAATTTCCTAACTCGCTAATTATTTAATCTTCGTCAATAAATCTCTTCGTGATCGGTTGGTAACTGTCGATCCTGCGATCGCGCAAAAACGGCCAGTGCATCCTGAAGAAATCCGATTCGTTCTTGTCGATTTCGACCACGACCGTTTCCTCATCGTCATGAGATCCGAGATACAGCAACTTACCCTGGGCGTTCGTGGCGAAACTTCCGCCCCAGAATTTCATCGCCCCATCCTGCTCAAATCCGACGCGATTCACGCTCACGACAGGAACACCGTTGGCCACTGCGTGTGAACGCTGTATCGTCTGCCAGGCGTTGTATTGGTCTTTATTGGTTTCCTCGTCCTGGTCTGTCGCCCATCCGATAGCTGTCGGATAAAACATGATTTCGGCTCCCATAAGTGCCGTGATGCGGCTGGCTTCCGGATACCATTGATCCCAACAAATCAGGATTCCGATCGTCGCGAATTTGGTTTTGAATACCTTGTAGCCAAGATCTCCCGGAGTGAAGTAGAATTTTTCATAGTAAGCAGGGTCGTCCGGAATGTGCATTTTGCGGTACTTTCCGAGATAAGATCCATCTGCATCGATCACCGCGGTTGTGTTGTGGTACAGACCTTCCGCCCTTTTCTCAAACAAAGAAGCGATGATCACCACGCCCAACTCCTTGGCGATTTCCTGCAAAGCGGACGTACTCGGGCCGGGAATGGCCTCGGCTAATTTGAAATTGTCGTAGTCCTCTACATCGCAAAAATATAGCGAGGTGAACAATTCCTGGAGACACACGATTTGAGCACCTTTCTTGGCGGCGACGCGAATCTCGCGAATGGCCTTATTGAGGTTGGCTTGCTTATCGGATTCACACGACATCTGAACCAAACCAATCTGGACTTTAGACATAGTTGACGTTTTAGGGCGCAAATTTACGTAAAAAGTAAAAGAGTTTGAAGCGCCCGATCGCCTAGTTTGTTAGGAGAATGCTAATTTTTAGTTGTTTGCCACGCTTAAACTTTTGGAGTGTTGCATTCGCGATCGTGGTCCGGTATTCACTATCAGCTGACTGTTTTTTTGTGAACGGTCGTTCCGACCCTCCCATCGTAAAAATACGCCTAATAAAAACATCCCTTTTACAGAAAATCTGCCGGAATTGTTAAACCTAAATTTGCCAAAATCCGCCTGGACACGAAATTATCACTCAGCAACCATCCGTCAAAACATGTAAAGCATCCGCTCCGCAATTTTCCTGAATTGATCTACGCTTTTCCAAACACCCGAACGAATTTCCGAAAATTCAGCAACTGAATCGTCAGAAGTTGTAATTGCATCACGCAATCCGTGGACAAAAAGATATCCGAAAAAAGTACGTGACAGTAGGCATTACAACAATTCCTCGGCAATCCCAAAACTCCTCAAGAAAAGCTTCGACTTCTCGATATCGTAATGCAAAATGCGGTCTTCCTTAACATGGGGAACCTCTTCGCGATACGACTTCACGAAAGTTTCCACGAATTCGCTCGAGCGCAACGGACGACGAAAATCCAGCGCCTGGGCCGCGTTCATCAGTTCGATGGCGAGAATCGTCTCCAGGTTCTCGACGATACGCAAGACTTTCGTAGCGGAATTCGATCCCATGCTAACGTGGTCTTCCTGACCGTTCGATGAAACGATACTGTCCGTGCTGGCCGGGTTGGCCAATTGTTTGTTCTGGCTTACGATGCTGGCCGCGGTGTATTGCGGGATCATGAATCCGGAATTCAATCCCGGGTTGTCCACCAAAAATGCAGGCAATCCTCTCAGTCCTGAAATGAGCTGATATGTGCGTCGTTCGGAGATATTTCCGAGTTCCGCCAATGCAATCGCAAGAAAGTCCAACGCCAAAGCGAGCGGCTGTCCGTGAAAATTTCCTCCCGATATGATCTGGTCGGCCTCGATGAAAATGTTGGGATTGTCCGTAACGGAATTAATCTCCGTCTTGAATACCTTGTGGACGTATTCGATCGCATCTTTAGACGCCCCGTGAACCTGAGGCATGCAGCGAAACGAGTACGGATCCTGAACGTGTTTTTTGGACTGCTTGATGATTTCGCTTCCTTCGAGGAAAACACTGATGCGGGCCGCCGTGACGATTTGGCCTTTGTGCGGTCGCACCGCGTGGATGAGCTCGTTGAACGGCTCCCTGCGACCGTCGAAGGCTTCGAGGGAAATCGTTCCGATTAGGTCCGCGAGGTACGACAATTTGTCGGCTTTGAGCAATACGTGGGCGCCATAGGCAAGCATGAACTGCGTCCCGTTGAGCAACGCAAGCCCTTCTTTGGATTTGAGTCGGATTGGCTCCCAGCCGAAGTGTTTCAAGACTTCTGACGCCTCCCGTCTTTTCCCGTCGAACCACACTTCACCCTGTCCGATAAGCGGCAGGGACAAATGCGCCAATGGTGCGAGATCGCCGGAAGCGCCCAGCGAACCTTGTTCAAAAACGATAGGCAGCACATTTTCGTTGTAGAAATCCACGAGGCGCTCTACGGTTTCCACCTGGACGCCTGAGTTCCCATAACTCAAGGATTGTATCTTGAGCAACAACATCAGCTTAACGATCTCGCGAGGCACTTCGGCCCCAGCCCCGCATGCGTGGGACATTACCAGGTTTTCCTGTAATTTCGATAAGTTTTCGCTGTCGATCTTGATATTGTAAAGTGAGCCAAAACCGGTGTTGATGCCGTAAATCGGGTCGGTTTGGGAATCCATTTTTCGATCGAGATATTCGCGGCATTTGCGGATGTTGACGCGGGCTTCTTCGGAAAGCGCCAGTTTTTTATCGGACGAAATAATGTCCGACAAGGTGTCGAGGCGCACGAGATCAGTGCTGATATAATGGTGGGTTTCCATCTTGTAAAATTAGGTTCCCAAAATTCCGCATTTGCATCCGATAAGGCAAATGAAATCGAAAAAATATACTTTGCGAAAACGATTTCCGGTTGTAATTTTAAACCAACCATCGATATGAAAAAATATTGCTGTTGGCTCTTTTTCTTTTGGTCGGACGGCTTTGCCAGGCTAAAATCACCACAACTGTCCCGGGGAAAGATTTCCGATCAGTATAACATTAACGGCATCCCGCGTTTTATCTCATCGCTTGACATGAAAATCGTTACTGCAGATGCTCCCCGCCCATCCGATCCCGAACTCGCCAGACTCCTTGACCGTTTGCCATTATAGTTCAAAATTTAATATTTTTTACGAGCCTGTCATTTCTATTGCGAATATGATGGGCTTTTTTCTTAAATCAATTTGTATTATTCGCAAAAATTATAAATTGAATTGGATGGCATCATAAAATTGCTACATTTGGAAAATGCCAATCAACGCAACATACACCTCTTCGCTTACGACCTTTTGGGTCGCGACTACGGTTGGCACATCCACGACCCTTCGGGGTTAATCTTCTACATATTACGGCAATCGTGCGCACCCTTACAGGAGCAATAACCTTCGTTTACCCAATTTTCTTGTCATGATAGTAATGAAATTCGGCGGCACATCCGTTGCCAACGCCCAAAATGTCCGATTGGTTTGCCAAATCGTTTCCAAAAAAAGCAAAATACAAAGCGTCATTGTCGTAGTCTCTGCGTTCGGCGGCGTGACCGACCTACTCGTTTCCGCGGGCAGGTTGGCCGCTTCCAAACAGGAAACATAT
This sequence comes from Flavobacterium selenitireducens, assembly GCF_014748335.1. Classification (GTDB taxonomy): domain Bacteria; phylum Bacteroidota; class Bacteroidia; order Flavobacteriales; family Flavobacteriaceae; genus Flavobacterium; species Flavobacterium selenitireducens. The sequence goes on along the minus strand of NZ_JAAVIY010000001.1, from coordinate 61,656 downwards.
CGGGATATCGCGTCCGAAATAGAAAAAAAACATTTGGAGGTCGTCAGGGATTTGCTTCCGATCCAACACCAAAGCGCCCTGTTGAGCCATGTCAAGCGCCTTCTCAACCACCTTGATACGTTGCTCGACGGCTGCTTCCTGTTAGGGGAATTGTCGCCACGGACATCCGATACCATAATTGGTTTTGGGGAATTGCTGTCGTCGTGCATCGTGGCGGAAGCGATCAAGCAATCCATTCCGGAGAGTCGCTATAAAGACAGTCGAGAATTGATTAAAACCGATGATAATTTCGGAAAGGCCAATGTTAATTTCAGTATAACAAACACATTAATAAAAGCTTTTTTTGAATCAGATAATAAGCCGGTTACAATATTACCCGGATTTATCGGATCGACGCAGGAAGGCGAGAATACGACGCTCGGACGCGGCGGGTCCGATTTTACGGCCTCCATCATCGCCTCGGCCATCGGTGCGCGCCAATTGGAAATCTGGACCGACGTAAACGGAATGTATACGGCCAATCCCAAAATCGTTGCGCAGGCACAACCCATCGCGTCGATTTCGTACCAGGAAGCGATGGAATTGTCACACTTTGGAGCGAAAGTGCTTTACCCTCCAACCATCCAGCCCGCGCTTGACCACAACATCCCGATCCTCATCAAGAACACTTTTGAACCGGAGGCTGCCGGAACGTGGATCTCCTCCGAGCCGAAACATTCCGAAAATCCCGTAAAAGGAATCAGCCACATCGAGAACATTTGCCTGCTGACGCTTGAAGGATCGGGGATGATCGGCGTTGCGGGCTCGTCAAAGCGATTGTTCGAGGTGCTTTCCGACAAGGCGATCAATGTTATTTTCATCACGCAGGCCTCATCGGAACATTCGATTTGCGTCGGAATACTGGATTCGGATGCGGAAAAGGCAAGCAGCGCGATCGACAAAGCGTTTGAGGCCGAAATCCTGTTGCGAAAAATCGAACCCTGTATCGTGGAAACGGGCTTGTGCATTGTGGCGGTCGTGGGCGAAAACATGAAAAACCACCAGGGACTCAGCGGTAAAATGTTCAGCACTTTGGGCAAAAACAACGTCAACATCCGCGCGATCGCCCAGGGAGCCTCGGAACGCAACATATCGGTCGTAATACGGCAAGCCGATGTAAAAAAAGCGCTGAACGCTTTGCACGAACGCTTTTTCGAGGACGATATCAAACAACTGAATTTGTTCGTGACAGGTGTCGGGAACGTCGGAGGTAAATTTTTGGATCAAATCTGTCAACAACAGACATTTCTTCGCGAGAACCTGCGCCTCAACCTCCGTGTGGTCGCCTTATCGAATTCCAGAACGATGATTTTCGATGAGCGCGGGATTTCGCTGAACGATTGGGAAGCTGCTTTGACAGCGGGAATGCCTGCTAATATTTCGGATTTTATCGGACGGGTGAAGCAACTGAATCTGCGCAACAGCATTTTTGTCGACAACACGGCCAATCCTGACATAGCGGCTACATACGCTGAATTTCTCCGCGAAAGTGTCGCCGTGGTGACCTGCAATAAAATCGCTTGCTCGTCCGATTACGACGGTTATCGGAAACTCAAAAACCTGAGCCGGAAATACGCCGCGCCATTCCTGTTCGAGACCAACGTAGGAGCCGGACTGCCCATCATCGACACCCTAAAGCACATGGTTGCCTCGGGCGACAAAATCCGGTCGATACAAGCGGTATTGTCGGGCAGCCTCAATTTCATTTTCAACAATTTCACGAACGGAACAAATTTCCACGACATTGTAAAAGAAGCAGGAATCCAAGGATTTACAGAGCCTGATCCGAAAATTGATTTAAGTGGCGTAGACGTCGCGCGCAAAATCCTGATCCTGATTCGCGAAAGCGGATACGAAATCGAAATGTCCGATATTGAAAATACGTCTTTCCTGCCGGAAACCTGCAGAAACACTACCTCGGTCCCAGATTTTTTTGAGTCGCTCGCGTCAAACGCCAAACATTTTGACGAACTTTATGAAAATGCGAGATCGAAGGGCTGCCGACTCAAATATGTCGCGCGGTTCCAGGACGGAAAAGCCTCGGTCGGATTGCAGCTTATCCCCGAATCACACCCGTTCTACGATCTTGAAGGCAAGGACAACATCGTGCTGTTTTATACCGATCGCTATCCCGACCAGCCGTTGCTCATCAAAGGGGCCGGAGCCGGAGCGGCGGTCACGGCCAGCGGGATTTTCGCTGATGTGATCCGGGTAGGGAACAATTGACGAAACTAACACGAAATCGCTGCCCGACCAAGAATCGGTAATTCACTAATCAAATAAGATGGACTTTATAAAAATATTCTCACCGGCCACGATTGCCAATCTTTCCTGCGGCTTCGACGTACTCGGCCTTTGCCTGGAAAATGTCGGGGATGAAATGACGATTCGCAAGATTGGCGAAAAAACCGTCCGGATCAATAAGATTGAGGGCGCCGACCTGCCGATGGAAGCCACGCACAACGTTGCCGGAGTCGCGGCATTGGCGATGCTTCGCGAATGGGAAACCGACTTCGGGTTCGAAATCGAGATAAAAAAGCGCATCAAAGCCGGAAGTGGGATCGGAAGCTCGGCCGCAAGCGCAGCCGGGGCGGTCTTTGGAATAAACGAACTGCTCGGCCGCCCTTACGAGGCCCGGGAGCTGATCAAGTTTGCCATGCAAGGCGAAAAGCTCGCCTCGGGAAGTGCCCATGCGGATAACGTCGCTCCGGCGCTGTTGGGCGGATTAACGCTCATCAGGAGTTACGATCCGGTTGACGTGATCAGGATCGACGCACCTCCTGAATTGTTCGCCACGGTAATCCATCCGGAGATAGAGCTTAAAACAGCCGATTCGCGTTCGATACTGAAACAGAGCATCACGTTGCAGAACGCCATCATCCAATGGGGAAACGTGGGCGGCTTCGTAGCCGGACTGTATACGAACGACTACGATCTCATCGGAAGGTCGATGACGGACAAAATCGCGGAGCCCGTGAGAGGAATGCTGATACCGGGATTCGACCAACTGAAGAGCGCGGCCCAGTCACACGGGGCATTGGGTTCGGGAATTTCGGGAAGCGGCCCGTCTGTGTTTGCACTGAGCAAGGGCGAGCAAACCGCTCACGAGGTCGCTTCGGCTATGGGCAAAGTCTACGAAAACATGGGCCTGCCGTTTGAAATACACGTATCTGGAATCAATCCGGACGGCATCCGAATCATCGAAAAAAAATAAAAAATGGAGTATTACAGCCTGCATCGCAAATCACCTTCTGTTACGTTCCGGAACGCGGTAATACAAGGCCTCGCGCCAGACAAGGGATTGTATTTTCCGAAAAGCATCACGCCTTTGGGACGCCACTTTTTTGAAGATATCGAACAGCTTACCGACGAAGAAATCGCGTTCCAGGCAATTCGCCAGTTCGTTGGAGATGAAATTCCCGAAGCGGAACTCCGAAATATCGTATCGGAAACGCTGTCGTTCCCGTTTCCGTTGGTAGAAGTCGGGAAGAATGTGTTCTCACTCGAGCTCTTTCACGGCCCGACGCTGGCCTTTAAAGATGTGGGCGCCCGTTTCATGGCGCGATGTGTCGGCTACTTCAACCGGGCGGATCCACACGCCCGAAATACCGTCCTGGTAGCAACCTCAGGCGATACCGGCGGCGCTGTTGCCAGTGGCTTCCTGAACGTGCCGGGCGTCGAGATCGTCATTTTATATCCTGACGGGAAGGTTTCCGATATACAGGAACGACAACTCACGACCTATGGCCGCAACATCTCGGCGTTGCGCGTCGATGGCGTGTTCGACGACTGCCAGGCTATGGTCAAAGCTGCTTTTTTGGACCCGGACCTAGCGCATCTCAACCTTACGTCGGCCAATTCGATCAACGTGGCCCGCTGGCTTCCGCAAATGTTCTATTTCTTCTTCGCATACAAACGACTGAAAAGTTTGGGAAGACCTCTTGTTGTCTCCTGCCCTAGCGGAAACTTCGGAAACATTTGCGCCGGTGTGCTGGCCAAAAAACTCGGCCTTCCGATCGCGCATTTTGTCGCCTCTACGAATGCCAACGACACCGTGCCGCGGTTTTTGAAAAGTTGGGAATACGACCCAAAGCCGTCGGTTGAGACGTTGTCGAATGCCATGGATGTAGGAAATCCCAGCAATTTCATACGAATACGCGAATTGTATGGAGACGACAAATCAAAATTCGATACGGAATTTTCATCTTATCCGTTCTCGGACGAAGAAACCTCAGACGCGATTCAAATCATTTTCGAACGGTTCGGATACGTGCTCGAGCCTCATGGAGCCGTTGCATATCTTGGGCTGCAAAAGGAATTGGCACGTTTTCCCGATGCGGTGGGCATCTTCCTCGAAACCGCCCATCCCGTCAAGTTTCGCGAAATTGCAGAGAAAATTCTGTCTTTCCCGATCGAAGTTCCCGCCCAAATCGAAGAGTTGATGCGGTTAAAAAAAGTGTCTTCTCGAATAGGCGACTATGGCCAATTGAAATCTTTCTTATTAAAGCAAAAATGAAGAAAACCGCACTTGATACATTCGAATACAATGCGTTGCTTTATCAGACGAAGTATATGGATCTCGACCTTTACGACGACACCTACGACGCGTTTCTCGCCGAACTGCCGCATGGTGCCAAGTTACTCGAGCTTGGTTGCGGCCCGGGAAATATTACGCGATAGCTCCTCCAAAAACGAATGGATGTTAAAATCCTGGAGACCGATTTTTCACCCAGAATGATCGAACTCGCGAAATCGAACGTTCCAAATGCCGAATTTCGCGTGTTAAACGCAAAAGAAGTCCTGTCTCTAGGGGAAATTTTCGATGGGATAGTTTGTGGTTTCATCGCGCCATATCTCAATCAGGCCGAATTGTCGAAATTGATTGCCGATTGTGAAAAGTTGCTTTCGGACAACGGGAAATTGTACCTGTCTGCGATTGAAGGAGACTACGAAAATTCCGGTTGGCAAAGTTCCAGCGACGGCCAGAGCAGTACGATGGTTTACCTGTATTCCGAACCGGAACTGCGGGCAATGCTCTATCAAAACGGCTTTCGGAAAATCGAGGTCTACAAAAAGGCGTTTGGCAGCGCAACCCATCTTATTTTGGCAGCGGCCTTTTAGCCAGCGATAAAAAAGCCTTTCCGAGATAGCGAATAATATCCGAAGCCACGAACGCTTCCGTACCTGTCTCGCGCAATGCCAGGTCGGCCGTCAGGCCATGCAGATAGACGCCTAATTGTGCGGCTTGCAACGGCTCGTAGCCCTGGGCGAGCAACGACGTGATGATTCCGGTAAGCACATCGCCCGATCCCGCAGTTGCCAGCGCCGCGTTCCCTGTGGTGTTGACAAACAACGCATCCCCATCTGTGATTTGGGTGGGGGCGCCTTTCATAACCAAAATCAAGTTGTACGTCGATGCGAATTCCATTGCGGCTTCCTGCGTTTGCTGATCCGATCCGAATTCCCCTATGAGACGGGAAAGCTCTTTCGGATGAGGCGTAAGAACCGATTTTTTGGGCAGGCGACCGAGCCAATCCGGGTGTTTGGAAAGAAGGTTCAATGCGTCGGCATCGATCACGAGCGGCGCCTTGACCTGGTCCAGAAAATGCGAAAACGCCTTCTCGACGGCCGGCTCCTGCCCGATTCCCGGCCCAATCCCGATTGACGATGGCTCCAACTCGAAAGTGATGTTTGACAAATGCTTTTGGGCGACGTCTGTCAGCACCATGACTTCCGGAATGGCAATCTGGAGGATATCGTAGCCGCATTGCGGAATGAAGGCCGTCACCAGGCCTGCGCCAGAGTGAAGCGCCGCTTTGGCCGACAACGTGATTGAACCTATTTTGCCGTAGCTACCGCCGATCAGCAGTGCATGCCCCTGAGTCCCTTTGTGCGCATTCGGCTTGGCGGGTCTGTAGATGTTTCGTATAAAAGCCTTGGTCAGTTTTTGTGTTGGATTTTGTGCCACGATCGTACGTATTGAAAACGGGTGCAGTCTCGGATTTGATTTTCCCTCCGTTCTTAAAGTTACGCATTGGCTTGAAGAAACCGAAGTTTTTATGGAAACATTTGCCCTAGCCCGGATGCGGTGAAAAGCGTTGCCGACCAAATCACGAGCTAGAGCCGCGACAAAAGAGCGACCAACGGAAGCTCATTTTGTGCGTTGCGACAGCCGGGCTTTGGGCGCAACCTTGCAGCAGGCAGCCGGAAACAGCTACCGATATATCAAAAGTGAAAAGACGAAACTAATTATCTAATTATCTCAATTATCTAATTATCTCAATCATCTAATTGCTAAATTAGCGCCTCGAAACCTAATTCTTACGAATAATGAAAAATACGGCGCTGACACACATTCACGAACAACTTGGGGCGAAGATGCTTCCTTTTGCGGGCTACAACATGCCTATCACGTACGAAGGCGTGAATGCCGAGCACGAATCGGTGAGGCGATCGGTTGGTGTTTTCGACGTCTCGCACATGGGTGAATTCTTTTTGGAAGGCCCCAATGCACTAGCTTTGATCCAAAAAGTGACCTCGAATGATGCTTCGGTTTTGACCGACGGACGCGCGCAGTATTCGTGTCTGCCGAACAACGAAGGCGGCATCGTGGATGATTTGATCGTCTATAAATTCAACGACGAGAAGTATTTATTGGTTGTAAATGCTTCCAATATCGAAAAAGACTGGAACTGGATTTCTTCTCACAACGACCTGGATGTGAAAATGACGAATGCTTCCGACGACTACTCGCTTCTCGCCATCCAGGGGCCGAAAGCGGCAGAAGCCATGCAATCGCTGACTTCGACCAACCTTTCCGATATAAAATATTACCATTTTGAGGTGGGCGATTTCGCCGGATTTGACGACGTGATCATTTCTGCCACAGGTTACACTGGTTCCGGAGGTTTCGAAATTTACTGCAAAAACGAACAGGCCGAAACGATCTGGAACAAGGTTTTCGAAGCCGGGAAAAACTGGGACATCAAACCGATAGGACTTGCGGCCCGCGATACGCTGCGTCTCGAGATGGGCTTTTGCCTTTACGGAAATGACATCGACGATACGACCTCGCCTCTCGAGGCCGGTTTGGGCTGGATCACTAAATTCACGAAAGAGTTCACGAATTCGGAAAATTTGAAAGACCAGAAGGAGGCCGGCGTTTCGAGAAAGCTCGTCGGATTCGAGTTGATCGATCGCGGCGTGCCGAGACAAGGCTATGAAATCGTGGACAAGGATGGAAATGTCATCGGAAACGTGACCTCAGGCACACAGGCTCCTTCTTTGAACAAGGGAATCGGGTTGGGTTACGTTACAACGGAGTTCGCGGCAGCCGATTCTGAAATCTTTATCCGTATCCGCAAAAACGATGTGGCGGCTAAAGTTGTCAAGTTGCCTTTTTACAAGGTGCAATAACAAAGTATGATCTGGTATTCCAAATAATTTTGAAAATCTGCCGAAAGGCTTATTTTTGCGTTCCAGACAAAAACGAAACTTTAAACTTTAAACTTTAAACGTTCCACAACCGTCGGGAAATGCCACTTGAATTACAAATTTTGAAGTTTTATAGAAATGGGAAGAGCGTTTGAGTTCCGAAAAGGACGAAAAATGAAGCGCTGGGCGGCCATGGCCAAAGCGTTTACGAGAATTGGTAAAGATATCGTCATGGCGGTGAAAGAAGGCGGCCCGAACCCGGAAGCCAACGCCCGCCTGCGCGCGGTGATCCAGAACGCCAAATCGGCGAACATGCCGAAAGACAACGTGGAGCGCGCAATCAAGAAGGCCACCGACAAAGATACGGCCAACTACAAAGAGGTATTGTTCGAAGGCTACGCGCCTCACGGCATCGCCATCCTGATCGAAACCGCTACCGACAACAACAATCGCACTGTGGCCAATATCCGCAGCTATTTCAACAAATGCAACGGAACGCTCGGAACGCAGGGTTCGGTAGAGTTTATGTTCGACCACACTTGCAATTTCCGGATCGCGAAAGGCAACCTCGATCCTGAAGAACTCGAACTGGAATTGATTGATTTTGGTGCCGAAGAGGTTTTTGAAGACGAGGACGGCATCTTGATTTATGCGCCGTTCGGAAGTTTCGGATCGATGCAGAAGGAACTCGAGCACCGCGGTATTGAGATTCTTTCTTCGGGCTTTGAACGGATTCCGCAGGTAACCAAGCCCGGACTAACGCCGGATCAAGTGGCCGATGTCGAAAAATTGCTGGAGAAAATCGAGGAAGACGACGACGTGATGAACGTGTATCACACGATGGAGGAAAGTGAATAAGTAATGATTAATAATGGGGCTCCGTTTGGAGCCCTTTTTTTTGCTTCGTATTGTTGCTTATGTTTTTTGGGTGGGAACTATTTGGTTTTTCCGCGGATTAGCGGATTTCCGCGGAACCGGTAGCGGCTTGCATATATCGAAAAACCCATCATAATCCTATCAATCTGCAAATCTTCGGCTGATAAACACGTACAGGAATTAAATCTGTCAATCGGTTGCTAAACGATTTTGATTAACCGATTTCCGCGAAAAAACAAAACGCCCTGATTTCTCAAGGCGTCCTTATTTTATCGGATATCAACTTTTATTTGATAAATTCTACTTTTTGAGCTTCCTCGGCATTCACGCTGTCGAAGAATCCCTGCTCGCTCATCCATTCGTCACTAAAGACTTTGCTCATGTAGCGCGATCCGTGGTCAGGGAAGATACCGACGACAACGCTGTTCTCGTCAAATTCGCCTTCCTCTGCATATTGCTTGATGGCCTGAAGCGTGGCTCCCGACGTATATCCTACGAACAACCCTTCTTTCTTGGCGATTTCGCGCGTCACGTGTGCACTTTCTTCATCGGTAACCTTGATGAACTTGTCGATGAGTTCAAAATCAGTAGCCGATGGAATCAGGTTTTTACCCAAGCCTTCGATCCTGTACGGATAAATCTCCTTATTGTCGAACTCCTTGGTTTCATGGTACTTCTTTAAAACCGATCCGAACGCGTCCACACCGAGAATCCTGATATTCGGATTTTTCTCCTTGAGGAATTTAGCCGCTCCGGAAATCGTTCCGCCTGTCCCGCTACACGCCACGAGGTGCGTGATTTTGCCGTTCGTCTGTTCCCAGATTTCAGGCCCGGTACTTTTGTAATGCGCGTCTATGTTAAGTTGGTTGAAATACTGGTTGATGTAAACCGAACCTTTGATTTCTTCGTGAAGTCTCTTGGCGACGTTGTAATACGAACGTTCGTCATCTGCCGAAACATGGGCCGGGCAAACATAAACCTTGGCTCCCATGGTACGCAACATGTCGATCTTGTCGCGCGATGATTTCGAGCTAACCGCCAAAATGCAGTTATAGCCTTTGATGATGCTTACCATCGCCAAACTGAAACCGGTATTGCCCGACGTCGTTTCTATGATGGTATCACCAGGTGAAAGAATTCCTTTTTTCTCAGCTTCTTCAATAATGTAAAGGGCAATCCTGTCTTTGGTGGAGTGTCCCGGGTTGAAAGCCTCTACCTTTGCGTAGAAATTTCCTTTGAGGTTTTCGGTAACACGATTCAGCTTGATGAGAGGCGTGTTTCCGATAAGTTCCAGGACATTATTGTAAGCTTTTATTTCTTCTTTCATAAAAAAATAATTAGTCAAGGGCGAGCATGCCGTTTGGGCATACCTTGAAACCTTGCAAATTTAACAAAAAAAATCTTTTCACTTTCCAATTTTTTCAAGTGTCAGCAAAAAACTGAATTCGCGTGCCAGTTCTTTCAACGCTTCGAACCGCCCCGAAGCCCCGCCATGGCCTGCTTCCATATTTGTATCGAGGAAAAGCAGGTTGTCATCGGTTTTAACGTTCCTTAACTTTGCCACCCATTTCGCCGGCTCCCAATACTGCACCTGAGAATCATGTAATCCTGTGGAAACGTATAGGTTAGGATATGATTTCGCCGTAACGTTATCATAAGGTGAATACGATTTCATGTAATCGTAAAATTCTTTTTCGTTGGGATTGCCCCATTCGTCATATTCTCCTGTCGTAAGCGGAATGTCTTCGTCTAGCATGGTCGTGACCACATCCACGAACGGAACCTGTGCAATGATGCCGTTGTAAAGCTCTGGCGCCATATTGGCAACGGCTCCCATCAGCAATCCTCCCGCAGATCCACCTTCGGCATACAAATGCGCTGCAGACGTATACCCTTCGGCAATCAGGAATTTCGAAACATCTATAAAATCGGTAAACGTATTTTTTTTCTGCAACAGCTTTCCGCTTTCGTACCATTGACGCCCGAGGTCTTCGCCTCCGCGGATGTGAGCGATCGCATAAATAAAGCCGCGGTCGAGCAATGACAGTCGCGTTGAGGAAAAATACGGGTCCATCGACGCTCCATAAGAACCGTAGGCGTATTGCAGCAACGGATTCTTCCCGTCTTTCACAAGCGCCTTACCATAAACGAGTGAGATCGGTATTTTCGTACCATCCTGGGCCGTTGCCCATCGCCTTTCCTCTATATAATTCGATTTGTCGAACTTTCCGCCGAGAACCTGTTGTTCCTTGAGCACGGTTTTTTCCTTGGTCCGCATGTTGAAATCGATCACAGATGAAGGCGTCGCCATCGACTGATAGCCGTAGCGCAGAATTTCCGTGTCAAAATCGACGTTCGTGGTCGTATAAGCCGTATAGGTTTCGATATCGAACGGCAAATAATACGACTCCTGCCCATCCCAACGGCGAATCTGGATTTTGTTCAGTCCTTGCGAACGCTCCTCAATCACAAGATAATCCCTGAAAATGTCGATGCCTTCGAGCAAGACTTCTTCGCGATGCCCTATCAGCTCGGTCCAATTTTCTTTCGAAGTTGCATTTTGGGGCGTTTTCATCAGCTTGAAATTCGTCGCTCCATCTTTGTTGGTCAACACGTAAAAACTGTCGCCATAATGCGAAATGCTGTATTCGAGACCGCGCTCGCGTTGCTGGAAAACCCTGAATTTCCCTTGCGGATCATCCGATTTCAGGATGCGGGATTCTGTCGTCATCGTACTAGAGGAATGAACGACGATATATTCGCGCGACTTTTCTTTGTGAACGGAAACGTGGAAAGTGTCGTCGGTTTCATGGAAGACCACGACATCCTGGCTCTCAGGAGTTCCCAGACTGTGTCGGAAAATAGTATCAGACCGCAGCGTTTTCCGATCCTGACGCGTAAAGAACAACGTTTTGTTGTCGTTGGCCCAAACGCAGTTCGGAGCCGCATTCGAAATCGTATCCGGCAAAATCTCACCGGTTTGAAGGTCCTTGATTCGAATCGTATAAATGCGACGCCCTTTGAGATCGGTTCCGAAAGACGCGAACCTGTTGTCCGGGCTTATGCTTACGCCACCAAGTTGAAAAAACGAATGCCCTTCTGCCATTTCGTTGCAATTGAACAAAATTTCCTCTGGTGCGTCAAGCGATTCTTTCTTGCGGGAATGTATCGGATAATTCTTACCCGTTTCGTATCGGGTGATATACCAGTAGCCGTTGTAGAAATAGGGCACCGATTCATCATCTTCTTTGATACGCGACTTCATTTCTTCGAACAAAGCCGCTCTCAGCGGCTCTTCGGCCTTTGTCATCTCACGGTAATAATCGTTTTCCCGGTTCAGGTAGTCGATGACCTCAGGATTTTCCCTGTCGTTGAGCCAATAGTAGTTATCTATGCGAACGTCCCCGTGTTTCTCCAATTGGTGCGGGCGAACCGCGGCAACCGGGGCTTTTAATTGTTCTGGCATTTTAGTTTAGGTTTTTGAAGCGGCAAAAATAGCGTAATCTGCCCGATTTTACGGGCTTTTTGGCATATCTTAACTATTGCCTTTAGCACGAATTTACTAAATTCGTCTACATTTTAAAAATTAAAAATTATGTTCGGAGATTTGATGGGAATGATGGGAAAGCTACAGGAAACCCAAAAAAAAATAGAGGAAACCAAGCAACGTCTTGACACTGTTTTGGTTGACGATAAAAGCAACGACGGCCTGCTTTCGGTCACGCTGACGGCCAACAGGAAAATTAAGGCGATCAGCATAGACGATTCGCTGCTAGAAGACAAAGAACAACTTGAAGATTACCTGATTTTGACGCTGAATAAAGCGATAGAAAAAGCAACGAACGTCAACGAAGCGGAACTCGCGGCGGCCGCTAAGGACGGGATGCCGAACATTCCGGGACTTGATTTGTTTAAGTAAAAAAGGTTAGGGCGTTACGGCTGCCAGGCAAAAGCTGATCGCATTTGCCCTGGCAGCCGTCGGGCTGTCCGCTGTATCTTTTGCCTCAAGCCATCGTCAAGACGACGTATCCCGTCAGGCAAAAGGATGCCGCTTCCATCCCTAACGCTCAAAATTCGCTACAGTTCCAACTTCTGAAGCGTTTCCACCACATAACTGTGCATTACTTCGCGGTAATCGAGATGCGTCACGATGCGCAACTTCCCCTGCCCCATTGAACTGATCTGTATGTTTTTTTGCCGGAGCTTGTCCAGGAAACCGGCTTCGGAAATCCTGGGGCTTATCGTGAATATCAAAATATTCGTCTCCACGGCCTCCACCTTGTGTACCCACGATTTCTGGCTCAAAATGTACGCGAGTTCCTTTGCCCGCCTGTGATCTTCGGCCAGTCGCCCTACGTGGTGTTGAAGTGCGTAAATTCCGGCAGCGGCCATATAGCCCACCTGGCGCATTCCGCCGCCGAGGATCTTGCGAACCCTCAGGGCCTTCTCTATCGTTTCCTTATCGGAAATCAACAGCGATCCGATAGGCGCGCCCAATCCCTTCGACAAACAAACTGAAATCGTGTGGAACGTTTCGCCGTAAAGCCTGGGATTCTCGCGTTTGGCCACCAAAGCGTTCCAGATTCGGGCACCGTCTAAATGGAACTTCAGGTTATGGTTATCGCACACCTGCCGTATCTTCTGCAACTCGGCGATGTCGTAGCAAGCGCCTCCTCCTTTGTTGGTCGTGTTTTCGACGCAAACCAGGGACGTCAGCGGCGCGTGGTAAAAATCGGGCGGGTTGATCGCCGACTCTACTTGGCGGGCGTTGATCATGCCGCGGTCGCCGTCGAGCAAGCTGCACGAGACGCCGCTGTTGAACGAGACGCCTCCGCCTTCGTAATTGAAGACGTGGGCATATTTGTCTGCGATGAGTTGTTCGCCAGGTTGCGTATGCAATTTGATCGCTGCCTGGTTGGCCATGGTTCCCGACGGAAAAAACAATGCGTCTTCCATCCCGAAAATGTTCGCGACCATGCGCTGCAGCGTATTGACCGTCGGATCTTGCTTGTAGACATCATCGCCTACGTCTGCCTTGAACATAAATTCCAGCATCTCTGGCGTTGGTTTGGTGACGGTATCGCTAACCAGGTTTATTTCCATAAAAAATGTTCGTTGTTACTGCCGTTCGGCTACTGCAAAATACGGCCAAAAAAAAATCCTCGCGAAATAAGGGCATTTAAAATTTTGGTAAAAATACGATTATGCGGCTTTGTTTCTCCTTGACGAATAATTGCCAAAATGAGCTTATTTACCTAATTTTGCGCGACAATTTTCTGAATATGACCAATACCGAACAGGTTAGAGATATAGCCGAACGCGTCACTGCACTCAAAGGCTACTTAGATATCGAACGCAAACAGATCGAGATTTCGAACGACGAAGAAAAAACGCTTGCCCCGGACTTCTGGAACAACGCTAAAGATGCCGAAGCGTTCGTCAAGATATTGCGCGGAAAGAAAAAATGGGTAGAAGATTACGACAAAGCGGTATCGCTTTCGGATGAATTGACGCTCGCCATGGAATTCTACAGAGAGGGCGAACTTTCTGAAGAAGAACTTGACGAGGCCTACCACAAAGCGAATTCCCATGTCGAAAACATCGAGTTGCGCAACATGCTTTCGGACGAAGGCGATTCGATGAGCGCGGTGCTCCAAATCACGGCCGGCGCCGGTGGAACCGAAAGCTGTGACTGGGCCGGAATGCTGATGCGCATGTATCTGATGTGGGCCGAAAAGAGCGGTTACAAGGTAAAAGAACTCAACTACCAGGAAGGTGACGTCGCAGGAATAAAAACCGTAACACTCGAAATCGAAGGCGATTTTTCGTTCGGATATCTCAAAGGGGAAAACGGTGTGCATCGCCTGGTGCGCATTTCGCCTTTCGACAGCAATGCCAAGCGCCATACGTCATTCGTGTCGGTTTACGTATATCCGTTGGTAGACGACACGATCGAGATCGAGATCAATCCTGCCGATATCGAAATCACGACAGCGCGTTCGAGCGGTGCAGGCGGACAAAACGTCAACAAGGTAGAGACCAAGGTGCATTTGGTTCACAAACCGACGGGCATCCACATCCAATGTTCGGAAACGCGTTCCCAGCACGACAACAGGCAGCGCGCCATGCAGATGCTGAAATCCCAGTTATATGAAATCGAGCTCAAGAAACGATTGGAGCAACGCAACGATATCGAAGCCGGAAAAATGAAGATCGAATGGGGATCGCAAATCCGGAATTACGTCCTTCATCCGTACAAACTCGTCAAAGACGTCCGAACGGCTTACGAGACCAGCGATACCGATGGCGTGCTCAACGGCGAGATCGACGAATTCCTGAAAGCCTACCTCATGCAGATGGGGCAAAAGGAGGAATAGTTCATCGTAAAAATCAGGTACAAAAAAAACGTTTCATTCTATTGAAACGTTTTTTTTTATCGCGCTAACTTGTGCTTGAAAATTTGAACCGTTTTACGGGTTTATCTTGCCCTGGATAGAATCGTCGTACGTCTCGCCTACCACGGCTCCGTACATACGCTTGGCCATCGCAACAAGCATGTTGGTCTTTATATCCCAGTAGTAACCCTCGGTCGGACGTACCTTGATGACGGTAATTCTGGGATCGTCCTTGCCTTCGGTAAACCAGGTTTTCATCTGGGCATCCCACAATTCGTCGATTTTAGCTTTGTCGCGGGAAATTTCTGCCTTTCCGTAAACTGACAGGAAATCGCTGTAACTCGATCCCTGGAACAACAGTTGAACCGACGGGTCTTGCTCGAGTTCGATATTTTTGTGACTGTCCGAAGCGCTCAGGAACCAAAAGTTTCCGGCGTCGTCAATTTTTTCCGGTGCCATCGGACGGGACGAAAAACTTTTTCCCGTTTCGATTTTCGTACACATGAAACACGAGCCTGCTTTTCCTGCAAGTGACTTGATTTTTTCTATAGCTTCCGGCCCAAAGAGGTCTTCAAAATTGTCCTCCGGTTGATTTTTGTTGATGCTGTCCATAGTTCTGTAGTTTGTAGTTGAAAAGTTTAACATTTGAAGTTTAAAGTTAGACAGACGGGCGTTCAGATCGCTTATAAGATTGGGCTGGTTTGTTACAGCATTTTCAAAGTGTCCGCCGTCGAATCGCTATCTTTGGAAAAATTTCAATTATGAAACGCAACCTGCTCCTGCTTGTGATCTTATTTACGTCAAGCCTCGCCAATAGCCAGTCTATGAAAATCATGTCGTACAACATACGTGTCGATTTTGGAGGAGACGGCGAAAACAACTGGGAATTCCGACGCGATTTTCTCGTGGACCAAATCCGGTATTACGCACCAGATTTCATCGGAACGCAGGAAGGCAAACTGCACCAGCTACAATTCATCGAAGCCGGGTTGCCCCAATACGGAAGGATCGGACGCGGACGCGACAACTCGGAAAACCAGGGCGAATTCAGTGCAATACTTTATGATAAAAACCGCTTTAAACTCCTGTCCGAAAATACGTTTTGGCTATCCGAGACGCCCGACGTGCCTGAGTCCAAAAGTTGGGAAACCGCCTATCCGCGCATTTGCACCTACGGATTGTTCGAAGACCGGAAATCCGGAAAAAAATGCTACGTTTTCAATACGCATATGGACCATGTCAGCGAATTGGCGCGTGAAAACGGCGCGAAACTCATCCTCAAAAAAATTGCGGAGATCAATTCGAAAAACCTGCCTGTGATCGTGACTGGCGACTTCAACAGCGAGATGACCACGGGCGCTTACAAAAACATCACGGCCCATTTCAACGATGCGCGCAACGTTAGCAAATCGAAACCGTTCGGGCCTTCCGGTACGTTCAGTGGATTCAAGCATAATCAACCGGTGACGTTGCTCATCGATTACATTTTCACGTCCGGCAAGATTGAGGTGCTGAACTTTGCGGTGCTTAGCGATTCAAAAGATTGCCGATATCCTTCTGATCATTTGCCGCTTTTGGCCGAAATCAAAATTTAATACCAACCACTGGTTTCCGTCGCTTGGATTTTGGACGATTGTCGTATTATTGCACCACCAAACGACAATATTTTATGAAAAAATTACTTGCAATGGCGCTGCTGTTGCCATTGGCTGCTATTGCCCAAATCAAATTTGAGAACGGTTACATCATAGCAAATGACGGCAAACGAACCGATTGCCTCATCCGGAACCGGGGATGGAACAACAACCCTACGAAGTTTGAATACAAATTGTCTGCGGAAGCTTCGGTAATCGATGGCGACCTTCAGAACATCGCTGAGTTCGGGATCGAAGGCGATGTAAAATACACCCGTGCGACGGTCGACATGGAGCGTTCGTCTGTAAAAGTCGGGAAACAGCAACGCGATGCGAAGTATAAGTTGGTGTCCGAAACGCATTTCCTACGCAATCTCTACACCGGCCAGCACTCTCTTTATGTGTTGGAAGAGAGCGGATTGTTGAAGTTTTTTGACAGAAAGCCATCGGGCGAATTCAGTCAACTCATCTATATTGAGTATATCGACCAAAACAGGGTGTTGCGCAAATACAACCATTTTCACAGCCAGCTCTTGAATGAGTTTTCCTGCCCGGACGCCACGCTGTCATCATTCGGAAAACTGGAGTATAAAATATCCAGCCTTACTGATTACTACAGGAAAACCGGGGAATGCAAGGGAGAAAAAGCGGTCGTGCAAAAGCGCGCGAAAGGCGATTTTAACCTGCGCCCTTTCGTCGGCATCAAAAACATGAAACTCAATGCCGATCCAGGAGGCCAGGGAAATGCCGAAGTTTCATCGAAAAAATCATCAGTGGCTTACGGTCTTGAGTTCGAGTACATTTTGCCAACGAACAAGAACAAATGGGCCGTTTTGGTTGCGTTGGAGTACAACACGCTAAAAGACAAACTGGATTTGCCCGATGGGATTTCGACCATCGACAAACGCGCCGAGATCGAATATTCGGCCATACAGATTCCCGTTGGCGCAAGATACTATACCCATCTTTCAGATAACATGAAATTTTTTGCCACCGGATTGGTCGTCCTGAATTTCATGAACAAAGATTCTCAAGTGGTCTACAATGGCGGTGCCGACCGTTTCGACTATATTTATTTTGAAGGCAATTCCTATAACTTCGGGATTGGAGCCGGTTTGAGTTACAAAAAATTAAATGCTGAGATCAGATATTACGCTCCCCAACGCCTTTTTCAGACAGCCGACGGAAAATTCAATAAGCTATCACTTACGGTCAGCTACGCCATATTCTGATGAAAAAATACATCGCCTTGCTCAGAGGCATCAACGTCAGCGGACAGAAGCTCATCAAGATGGAGCGTTTGCGGGAGTCAGTCGCCACATTAGGCTTTGAGGATGTTTCCACTTACATACAAAGTGGAAACATCCTTTTTCGTTATCCGGAAACCGACGTCGCGACCCTTTCCCGGCTGATTTCAAAAGCGATCCTATCGGATTTTGGGTTTGACGTTTCGGTTATCTCTATCGAGGCGGGTGAACTTGAAACTGCGATTGCGGAAAACCCGTTTTCGGAAAGGACGCCTGAAAATTCCCCGCAACCTTATGTGGGTTTTTTATCAGAAATTCCGTCGGCGGAAGCCGTAGCCGCGCTCAAAGAATCCGATTTCGCAAACGACGAGTTTCGCGTCATCGGCAAGCGCATTTACATCTGGTATGGAGATTCGGCGGGAAAGACCAAGCTCAGCAATACCGTCATCGAACGCAAACTCAAAGTGGTTTCGACGGCGCGCAACTGGAGAACCGTCCACAAGTTGCTCGAACTTTCCTCATAACCATTCCACAAGCGAGCATCCGATTCCCACGGTCGTCTGGCGGTGGTTGTAATCGATGAGCGTTTCCCCGTAACCATGGGAAGCTTGCAGATGCCCGCGCAAATTTCCCTTTATCGGAAACGAATACGAGAATGTAAGGTTGCCCTTTACCGCCGTCCCGAAGCTCAAATTATGGCTGCCGATGAGCGAGAAGATATGGCCGTCGCTGGTGTAAATCACGTTGAGATCGGCACGGCCAAGCTGGTCGGCAATGTCCGGGTTGTCGTCTTCCTTGTCCGGAATCCTGATCCAGGGACGGGCGTAAACCGTCCAGTTCTTATATTCAAGCCCGGCGTGAAAGATGATGCGGTTCCAACTGCGCGAAAACGGAAGGCTTTTCCCATTCGATTGGTGGTTGAACGCCATCCCGACCATGCGCCCGTTGAATCCAAAAAGTTTGAATTTAACCGGGAAATTGAGGATCAGTTCCGGTTCATAGTTTATTTCCCTGAACGGCCGCGAGATCGAACCGTTGTAAACCTGCCAGTGCGCAGCCTGGGTGTAGGCAACCCATAGGTCTCCCTTTCCCCAAAAAACATCCTGCATTACCTTGGTTTTAAAACTGATCTGGAACTTCGTCTCTACGCGGTTGTAGCGGTCGCCTTCCTCTACGATGTATTCTTCGCTACCGTTGCCGGAACGCGGCCTTTCGTTTGGCTTGTTCGACCATCGGAACGGCAAGACGAAAATCGGTTTGTAAGGCGTTACCCGAAATGTGCCCCGAGTGGCGGTAGAATCGAGTTCCCAACGCTGGCTCAGCGTGCGCGGGCGATCTGAGCTTCTAATTAAGGCATCGATTTGCGAATAGGCGGAACATCCGAGAAACAAAAGGATGCAGAATACATTTTTCATGGCCGGAAGTTACGAAACGGCATAAAAAAAGCCGCTCGAAGCGGCTTATATGATTCCCATTTAATTTAAATGAAGATTTTCAGGATATAATAAAAGATTCCTGCGATAACGGCAGAAACCGGTATCGTCAAGATCCAGGCCCACAACAGGTTGATCGTAACGCCCCACCGCACGGCGGAGATACGCTTTGTGATTCCGACACCGATGATACTTCCCGTAATCGTATGTGTCGTCGAAACCGGAATCCCCATATGTTCGGTAAGATAGAGCGTTGCGGCTCCCGCAGTTTCGGCAGCCACACCTTCGAGTGGCGTCACTTTGGTAATTTTCGATCCCATTGTCTTTACGATCTTCCAACCTCCGGATAACGTTCCGAGCGCGATCACCACGAAACTCGCAAGCGGCACCCACCACCAAAAATCATCGTTTACGAAGAGCTTGAACCGCTGGGATGAATCGGCAGCGACAAAAGCCGCGTCTCCCATATCGAGCTTGTAGCAGATAACGGCCGCACCGATGATACCCATAACCTTTTGGGCGTCGTTTCCTCCATGTCCCAAACTGAACAAGGCGGAAGAAACGAGCTGCAATTTCTTAAACCATTTGTCTGCTTTGTGCGGATTGACCTTGCGGCAGACGTTGAGAATGATAATCGTAATGAAATACGCCATGAGCAAACCGATCAACGGCGCAAAGAAAATGAAAGCGAACGTCGGGAGTACTTTGGCATAATTGATAACGTCCACTTCCCTTCCGTTGACTACGTCAGAAAACGCTCCTGCGTGTGCCAGGGCCGCGCCCATGAATCCGCCGAGAAGCGTGTGGGACGAAGACGATGGAATGCCTAGTTTCCAGGTTGCAAGGTTCCAGATAATGGCCGCGACCAATCCGGCCAGGATGACTTCGAGCGTGATGAAATTCTCGTCCACCGATTTGGCAATCGTGTTTCCGATCTTGAATTCCCCAATCCAGAACTTGGAAATGAAATAAGCCGCGAAGTTGAACATCGCCGCCCAAAGTACGGCCTGGAACGGCGTGAGTACTTTTGTGGCCACGATCGTCGCAATTGAATTCGCCGCGTCGTGAAATCCGTTGATGTAGTCAAAAATCAGCGCCAGGACGATGATGACGATCAGTAAGGTAAGATCCATAAAATAGTGTTACCGATTACTTATGAGTGTTTTACCGCGATCTGTTCCATCACGTTGGCGACGCTTTTGCACTTGTCCGAAGCAGACTCAAGCGCAGAAAGCACTTCTTTGTACTTGATGATGTTTTTGGCGTCCGTCTCGTTTTCGAAAATATCGGCGACCGCCTTGTCGAAAACCGTATCGGCCTTGCTTTCGAGTTTGTTGATTTTCTTGCAGGCGTCGGTAATGGCTTTGTGGTTGTTCAAGTCTTTCAATTCCTTGATCCCGACTCCGATAAGCTGGCAGGCCTCGAGATTGATCTCGGTCAGTTTTCGGATCGATTTGGTAATTTTCTCCACTTGGTACAGACGCATGCGGCTCGCGGCTCCGTGCATATAATCGGCTACGTTGTCTATGGATTTGATCAAAGAGTGTATATCTTCGCGGTCGAAAGGCGTGATGAAATTCTTGCTCAGTTCGAGGTGCGTCCTGTGAGTGATGTCTTCGATGCGGGCTTCCAGCTCTTCAATCTTGCGGAAGTACTCTTCGCGCTGCTCCTTAGGAACGTTGATGGCCTCGTGCAACGCTTCCGCCAAAAGGATCAGGCTGAAAGACGCCTGTTCGAAAAGTGGGAAGAATTTTTTGTCCTTCGGAACTAAAAACTGGAAAATGCTGTTCAGATTCATCTAGCTGATTTTGATGGTGCAAAGGTAGACATCCAATGTTAAGCTAATATTAAGTTTAACCCGATCCAATTTACTACATTTTCCCGTAAATATTGCCATTTCAAACGTTTTCGTACTTTTGCGTGCGATGTCCCGATTACGGCCGCATCCGACATTATTTCACAACAAGAACCGCATCTCACCTATGGATTTGAACTTCAACAAGAACGAAGACCACAACAAGCTTTTACTTTCGGAACTCAAACAGAAATTCGCCAAGGTCAAACTCGGCGGAGGCGAAAAACGCATCGCCAAACTGCATTCCGAAGGCAAAATGACCGCGCGCGAACGCATCGATTATCTTCTCGACGAAAAAGCGCCGAGCATCGAAATCGCGGCTTTTGCGGGTGACGGGATGTATGCGGAACACGGCGGCTGTCCGTCGGGCGGTGTCGTGATCAAGATCGGATATGTAAAAGGCAAGCAATGCATGGTCGTGGCAAACGATGCGACGGTAAAAGCAGGTGCGTGGTTCCCGATAACGGGCAAGAAAAACCTGCGCGCCCAGGAAATCGCGATGGAAAACCGCTTGCCTATCATCTATCTCGTCGACAGCGCGGGCGTCTATCTCCCGATGCAGGACGAAATTTTTCCAGATAAGGAACACTTCGGGCGCATTTTTCGCAACAACGCCATCATGAGCAGCATGGGCATCACCCAGATCGCGGCCGTAATGGGAAGTTGTGTGGCGGGCGGCGCATACCTTCCGATCATGTCGGATGAAGCGCTCATCGTCGATAAAACGGGAAGTATTTTTCTTGCCGGAAGTTATCTCGTCAAAGCGGCAATCGGGGAAACCATAGACAACGAAACCCTTGGTGGCGCTACGACGCATTGCGAAATTTCGGGCGTGACCGATTACAAAGCCAAAGACGATAAAGACGCGCTCGACACGATCAAAAATATCATCTCGAAAATAGGCGATTACGAAAAAGCGGGCTTTAATCGCGAAAAACCCGCCAAACCGGCATTGGACGAAAAAGAGATTTACGGGATTCTGCCAAAAGCGCGAAACGAGCAATACGATATGATGGAAATCGTCAAGCGCCTTGTGGACAATTCCGAATTCGACGAATACAAAGCCGGTTACGGTCAAACGCTAATTACCGGTTATGCAAGGATTGACGGGTGGGCGGTAGGAATCGTCGCAAACCAGCGCAAAGTGGTCAAGTCTAAAAAAGGAGAAATGCAGTTTGGAGGCGTGATTTACTCCGATTCCGCCGACAAAGCCACGCGGTTCATCGCCAACTGCAACCAAAAGAAAATCCCATTGGTCTTCCTCCAGGACGTTACCGGATTCATGGTCGGATCAAAGTCCGAACACGGCGGCATCATTAAGGACGGGGCCAAAATGGTCAATGCGGTTTCGAATTCGGTCGTGCCGAAATTTACGGTCGTCGTCGGAAATTCCTACGGAGCCGGAAATTACGCCATGTGCGGAAAGGCTTACGACCCAAGGTTGATATTCGCCTGGCCAAGCGCCGAACTCGCCGTTATGGGCGGAACCCAAGCCGCAAAAGTCCTCGTGCAGATCGAGGCGTCATCGCTCAAAGCCAAAGGAGAAACCGTCGATGAAGCCAAAGAAACCGAGCTTTTCGACAAGATCAAGGCGAAATACGACGCCCAGGTGTCGCCGTATTACGCCGCATCACGTCTGTGGACCGATGCGATCATCGATCCGCTGGAAACAAGGACGTGGATTTCGATGGGAATCGAGGCGGCCAACCACGCCCCTATCGAAAAAAAGTTCAATTTGGGCGTGATCCAGGTTTGAGCACCAAAAAAGTTGCTACTTTGTGATACGTTTTCCAATATCGGTAGACCAATCACGAAAACCCTCTAAAATGAAAAAGGCAACTCTCCTGTTGTTGGTGGTGACATCGGCGGCATCGGCCCAGATCTTCTCGGAACACAGCTTCACCCGCAAGGATTCGCTCCACGGCGGATTGCGTCCGGAGCGCACCAGTTACGACGTCCAACGTTACGACCTCAATATCAAGATCGATCCCGAAGCGAAGACCATCGTCGGCTTTAATGATATCGGATTCAAAGTCGTGGCGCCAACGTCGAGAATCCAGGTCGACCTGTTCGACAACATGAAAATCGACAGCATCGTCTTTGACAGCAAAAAACTCCAGTACAAACGAGAGTTCAACGCTGTGTTCCTCGATTTTCCTTCGACGCTCAAAAAGGGCTCAAGCCAATCGATCCGATTTTACTACTCCGGGACGCCAATCGCGGCACCACGCGCGCCATGGCAAGGCGGCTTCGACTGGAAAAAGGACAGGAACGGCAAGCATTTCGTAGGAGTTGCCGTGCAGGGAACGGGCGCCAGCCTTTGGTATCCGGTAAAGGACTCGCAGACGGATGAGCCGGACAAAGGCGCATCTATAAAAGTAGCCGTCCCGAATGGATTGATGAACGTGTCCAACGGTCGCTTCAAAGGCTCCGAAGACCTTGGAAACGGTTATACGCGCTGGGATTGGGAAGTAAAAAGTCCTATCAACACTTACGACATCACGGTCAACATAGCCGATTACGCCCATATCCACGATACTTACAAAGGCTTGGATCTGGACTATTATGTGTTGAAATACAACGAGCAAAAGGCCAGGGAGCATTTCCAGGAAGTCAAGCCGATGATGGACTGCTTCCAATCGAAGTTCGGGAAATACCCTTTTTCCGAAGACGGTTACAAACTCGTCGAAACGCCTTATCTCGGGATGGAGCACCAAAGTGCCGTAGCTTACGGGAACTGGTACCTCAAAGGATATCGCGGGAACGATTTGTCCGGAACGGGAATCGGGATGAGCTTCGATTACATCATCATCCACGAAACCGGTCACGAATGGTTCGGCAACAGCATTACGTCCCAGGACATTGCCGATATGTGGATACACGAAGGTTTCACGATGTATTCCGAAGCCGTGTACGTGGAATGCACGCTCGGATACGAAAAAGCGGTGCAATACATGAACGGCATCCGCAAAAACATCCACAATTACGATCCGGTGATCGGAAAGTTGGGCGTGAACAACGAGGGTTCGGGCGATATGTATCCGAAGGGCGCCTGGGTGCTGCATACGCTGCGACATGTGGTCGACAACGACGCGAAATGGTGGAAAATGCTGCTGAAATATTCCGAACACTTCAAACACAAGATCATTACCACTCAAGACGTCGACGATTACTTCAGCAAGGAAATGGGAATGGATCTCACGCCGGTTTTCGATCAATACTTAAGATCGGTCAAAATTCCGGTGCTATCATTTGAAGAGAAAGATGGAAAAGTATCCTACCGATATGACAACATTGAGCCGGGATTCGACATGCCGGTCGATATCCTGGTAAACGGCAAAAAGAAGCGTATTACGCCATCAGCGAAAAGCCTGGAACTGGAAGCAGCGACAAAACTTTCGGATGTGAAAGCCATTCCGGAACACTTCCTTATCGACGTTAAGGGAATCTGACAATAAAGATACCCGAATGATTAAAATTCGATAAACATTGAACCGGTAAATCCGTAAAAATTAAAGAAGCTCCTTAATCGGGGCTTTTTTTATCGGACGAGCAATTCCCGGCGCATGATCTTTCCGCTGCCCGTCTCGGGAAATTCAGGGACAAAGCGAGTCTCTTTCGGACGTTCGTATTTCCCGAGAGACGAGAACATATCTTCAGGGAACTGTCTTTGGTCTCCTTCGACGAAAAGCACGAGTTTTTCTCCCAATGTCTCATCGGGGATTCCCGCAACGAAAAAGCGGCTGTCGATGCGGTCGGCCAGTTTGGCTTCAATTTGCTCCGGAATAAGTTTTATCCCGCCACTGTTGACGATGTTGTCACGCCTTCCAAGGAAAACGAACTGGTTTTCGTTGACGAGTTCCACAAGGTCGTTGGTGACGATGACGTCCCGGGAAATTCTCGGAGCGTGGATGACCAGGCAATTGTGGTCGTCGTACGAAATCGTGACGTTGGGCAAAACCGTGAATGCGCTTTCCCCTACCCGTTTGGCCGCGATATGGGTAATGGTCTCGGTCATACCGTAAGTTTCGTAAATTTTCGACGGAATCTTTTCGAGTTTTTTTTCGAGTATCGGATTGATTTTCGCACCTCCGATGATGATTTTTTTCAGACGCTCCAAGCCTTCTAGCGAATTTTCGGCCTGAAGCGGAACCAACGCCGCGAAATCATAGCGATTGTCGTTGTATTTTAGCGGATTCGCGCTCGGGACCTCAAAATCCAAGTCCAGGCCAAGGATAAAGCCGCGTACGAACATCATCTTGCCGGCTATGAACTTCGTCGGCAGACAATGCAGCGCGCGGTCGCCGGGTTGCAAATCGAAAAAATAGCCAGTAGCCAATGCCGAATTTACCATTGCCTGCTTGCTCACCCGTATCGTTTTTGGCACGCCCGTAGTCCCGGAGGTATTGATTTCGATGTCCGGTTTGTCGTCGAACCAGTCCAAAAGAAAGAGCCCGCAGTGTTTCTCGTAATCGTCTCCTTCCTTTATGAAACTGTAGGCGATGCGGCACAGATCGTCCCGATCGAGATGGAATCCGTTCAGGCGGAAGCGGTGGTGGACGCTATTGTAAGTTGGAATCGTTTTCATAATTTCCAGTGGTTTGGATTAAACGGGTTGCGACTTTTCCGAAAAGTTTTCCTTTCCAGTCGTGCCACTTGTATCGTTTGGCAAAAATGAAAAGTAGCAGCGGATACGTGACCAGCATTGAGACAATCATTTCGTTAAGGGTTTCCTGTGGAGGCGCTTCTTCCGTAAGGCGAAACAAGGCGTCGCTCTGAATGGCCGAGAAATCAGACGATATCAGCAACACGGCCATGAGGTTGTTCGCCAAATGATAGCCAAGGCTCAACTCGATGCCTTCGTCCATAAGCGTCATGATGCCGAGCAGGAATCCCGTACCGATGTAAAACGCCATGATGCCGTAGCCGAGCTCATTCACTTCCGGGTTGGCGCCGTGGAAAATCCCGAAACACACAGAGGTGGTCAAAAGCGGCGCGAAACGGCTCAGGGTCGCAATGCCGATTTGTTGCATCAGGAAACCGCGGAACAGGTATTCCTCGAAGGCGATCTGTATCGGAAACAAAATAATGGCAAGCACGAACAAGACAGCGAATTTTTCGGGCTGGAAATTCCAGGCCACGTTGCTGTCGTCGATGGCATAGCCGATGAAAAACGTTGACACGATCAATGTGGTCACGCACAAAAAGGCGAATAGTACCCGTCGGAAGTCAATTCGCGGGCGCGAGGTCGTCAGGCTCGTCACGCTTCTCTCGTGGAGGTAAACCACCAGGAACAACAACAATCCCAACAGCAGGACGAACGGCAGCAGGTTGACGACCATCCCAAGCAGTTTCGGTGTCTTTTTCAGCGCTTCGTACATTGCGTCTGTCCGTTCCCGCGGCACGAAGAAAAACACGGCAACGTTGACCAGGAAAATCCCCGTTGTCAGAAATGTCGTAATCAACACTTTCCAAGGCGTGTTGTCACCTTTGTATGCTTGTTCGATGAACATATGGCGCGTTTGTTTGAGGACTTCTAATTTAGTTTAATTTTGCATCGGATTTTAGAAAAGCAGCTTAAATGATTCAGATACTTCACAACAACCGATGCGGAAAGTCGCGCGAATGCCTGGCGTTTTTAGACGCTTCAGGGTGCGAATATGAAATCGTCGACTATTTAAAGAGGCCGCTCAAATTCCGGGAACTGAAAGCCTTGCTCAAAAAACTGAAACTCAGGCCCATCGAGATCGTCAGGACGAACGAAGCCGATTGGCAGCCGTTCCGGAAACTCGAATTATCGCATGACGATATTGTGAGGATACTTGTCAAAAATCCTGTCCTGATCCAGCGCCCTATCGTCATCAACGGCAACAAAGCGGTTGTCGCCCGCCCTGCCGAAGCCGCCTCGGAAGTGTTCTGACCACATCCAGTTTAACAAAACCTTGTGATTCGTTGGGTAAACCAAAGGCTACTTTTGCATTCCAACACCGCAAATTAAACCCACTTTTTGTATGAAATTATTCCAATGGCTTTTGGTGGCCGTCCTTTCTTTAGGTTTCGCGACCGCCAATGCCCAAAAGGTCAAGGTATCGGGGAAAATTACCGAGAAGACCACCAAGCAACCTCTTGAATACGCTACCGTCACTTTTCTCAAGCCTGGAGATACCAAACCTGTAGCAGGCGGCATCACCGACAGCAAAGGTGAATACTCGATAGAAGTCGCCCAAGGTGTGTATGACATCCGATTCGAATTTATTTCATTCAAATCATACGAACTCAAGAACCAAAGCATTACCAAAGAAACCAGGCTCCAGAATGTGGAATTGTCTGAAGACTCGCAATTGCTAAACGAGGTAGTCGTTCGCGCCGAGCGCACCACGGTGGAGATAAAACTTGACAAAAAAGTCTACAACGTCGGCCAGGATCTACTCGTAAAAGGCGGAACTGTCAGCGACGTCCTCGACAATATCCCATCGGTTTCCGTAGACCAGGACGGTACGATCAGCCTTCGCGGAAATGAGAACGTCCGCATCCTGATCGACGGGAAGCCTTCGAACGCCATCAGCATCACCGACGCATTGCGACTGATTCCGGCCGACGCCATCGAAAAGGTCGAAGTCGTAACCAACCCGTCGGCCCGATACGATTCTGAAGGCGGTGGCGGTTTGCTCAACATCATCCTTAAGAAGGGCAAGAATCAAGGTGTCAACGGCACGTTTATCGGAACCGTCGGCGATCCTGAAAACTATGGGTTGTCGGGCAACTTAAACTTTAAGTCAGACAAGATCAATGTCTTTACCACAACGGGTTACAATTACCGCACAAGTCCTGGAAATTCCCTTACGGACACCCGTTATCTCAACGCAGACAACTCGACGAGGAGTTATACTAACGAAAGACGCGAG
The DNA here is from genome assembly GCF_014748335.1 of Flavobacterium selenitireducens. GTDB lineage: Bacteria > Bacteroidota > Bacteroidia > Flavobacteriales > Flavobacteriaceae > Flavobacterium > Flavobacterium selenitireducens. The sequence goes on along the minus strand of NZ_JAAVIY010000001.1, from coordinate 33,838 downwards.
AACGAGCGCCTCAACAAAGGTTACAACACCACTACCGGTTTCGATTGGTATATCGACAAGTCATTGACGTGGACCAACCAGATCAACTTGCGCATCTTCAACAACAACAATCCGGAAACCGTAAAGTTCTACAATTATGACGCAGACCGGAATTTTACCGGAATGACGACCCGATTCAGCGATGAAGAAGGAAAGGATGAGAACTTCGAGTATTCGACGAACATCACCAAAAATTTCAAGAAAGAAGGCCATAAACTCACGCTTAACGGACAATTTTCGATCAATCAGGACAACGATATCGCCAACATCAATTTCGGGGACGAGCGTACGACGAATATACAGGACCAGAACCGCAACGTCTTTATGGCCGATTATGTGCTTCCGATTGGGAAAGACAGCCAATTCGAAGCAGGTTACAAAGGCGAATTCAACCGTGTGCTGACTGATTACAGCGTCGGCCAACTCGATACGGATACGGGCCTTTACGTCCTCGATTACGACTTCACGAACAAGTTGGATTACAAAGAAAAAATCAACGCGCTCTATATGCAGTATGGTTCCAAATACGGGAAATTCTCGTATTTGGCGGGATTGCGTTGGGAAGATTCCAATATCGACATCAACCAATTGTATACGCAGGATTACAACAACAAACATTACAACAACTTCTTTCCGAGCCTTTTCCTGACGTATGAACTGGGAGACGAAAGCAACGTGTCACTCAGCTATAGCCGACGTATTTCGCGCCCGCGCGGTCGCCTGCTCAACCCGTTTTCGAATTACTCGAGCAACATCAACTTGTTCCAGGGAAATCCTGATCTCGACCCTGCGTTCAGCAACTCTTTCGATTTGGGTTATTTGAAGCGTTGGAGAAAGCTTACGTTCAGTACTTCGTTGTTCGTCAACGTCACCACCGACTCGTTCCAGTTTGTCCGACGTGATTCTGGGGAAACAGTCGACAACGGAGACGGCACCTCGACGCCGGTCATCCTGACGACGCCAATCAACCTCGGCAAGGAATATCGCGCCGGATTTGAATTCACGCTCAACTATTCACCGTTCAAGTGGTGGAAGCTCAACAGCAACTTCAACGTCTTCCGCAACGAAACCCAAGGTGACTACAGTTATGTGCTTTCGAACGGCGACGCCTTTACCGAGGATTTCGACAACGTGGCGTATTCGTGGTCGACGAGGCTTACTTCGAAAGTCAATCTTCCGTACAAGATCGACTGGCAGACGAACTTCAACTACAACGGTCCACAAACCAATGCCCAAGGGAAAAGCCGCGGCGTACCGAGCATGAACCTCGGCTTCAGCAAAGACATCCTGAAAGAAAAAGGGACCGTTGCGCTAAACGTACAGGACGTTTTCAATTCACGCAAACGCATCAACGAGACCTACCTTCCGGGAAGGCTCGATTCCTATAGCGAAATGCAATGGCGTGTGAGACAAATTACCTTGTCACTCACCTATCGCTTCAACAAAGCCAAAAACGAGCGGGAACGCGATCGCCAGCCGCGTGATGGCGAAGGCGGAGGCTCGGAAGAGTTCCCGGGTTAAGAATCATCTTTTACTTAATGAAAAACGCCAGGCAATTTGTCTGGCGTTTTTTTTTATTTGGTTTGGGATTATTGGACGTGTGGCATGTATTATTAAGAAAATATACAGTTTTTCTGTATTTGGGTTATTGATGATGGCGGTAAATTTACGGGTGGGTGGTGGCGGCTTTTTTGCGAACCCAAAAATCCACAAATAAAAAAAGGAAGCCAAAAGACCTCCTTTCCCAAAATCGGTTTCTAGACTACCGATTTACTGATCACCTAGTTTCTTAGCGGCTCTCTTCTCTTTCCAAAGTTCCCAGCTGGCTCCCGCAACCCAGTAAAATACAAAGTTGACAAGGAAAAGCATCAGCCAAAATCCCATGGTGAAGATACACAGGAACATCAAAAAGCCTAGGTATTGTTGAAATTCAAACATGTGTTCCGGAATTTTTTGAATTATACGCAAATGTAGCGATAGTATTTTTGCTGTCCAAGGCTGGGTTTCATTTTTATTAACAAAGATTTCGGCGTAAATTTGGACAATGAGATAATGAGTCAATTAGCGAATTAGCGAATGGTAGCCTTTCATTCGCTAATTCGCTAATTATTAAATTCGCTAATTAACAAATGATGGAATACAGAATAGAAAAAGACACCATGGGCGAAGTGAAAGTCCCTTCAGACAAGTACTGGGGCGCCCAAACCGAGCGTTCGCGCAACAACTTCAAAATTGGCCCGTCGGGTTCCATGCCGACAGAAATCGTCGAGGGATTTGCTTACCTCAAAAAAGCGGCGGCCTACGCCAATCATGACCTTGGCGTGCTTTCTGTTGAAAAACGCGACGCCATTGCCTCGGTTTGCGATGAAATACTCGAAGGTAAGCTCGACAGCGAATTTCCGCTTGTGATCTGGCAAACTGGTTCGGGAACGCAGTCGAACATGAACGTCAACGAAGTGATCGCCAATCGCGCACAGGTGTTGGCCGGGTTTAAAATCGGGGAAGGCGAAGCCGTCGTAAAAGCCAATGACGATGTGAACAAATCCCAATCTTCAAACGACACGTATCCGACAGGAATGCACATCGCCGCCTATAAGGCCGTCGTGGAAGTTACGATTCCGGGCGTCGAGAAATTGCGCGATACCCTCAAGGCAAAATCGGAAGCTTACATGGACGTCGTTAAGATCGGACGCACGCATTTGATGGATGCTACTCCCCTGACTTTGGGACAAGAGCTTTCCGGTTACGTGGCCCAACTCAACTACGGTCTCAAAGCCGTAAAAAATACATTGGCACATCTTTCCGAATTGGCTCTTGGCGGAACAGCGGTAGGAACAGGATTGAATACGCCCGACGGTTACGATGTGAAAGTAGCAGAATACATAGCGAAGTTCACAGGACATCCATTCGTTACGGCTCCCAATAAATTTGAGGCGCTCGCTTCCCACGATGCGATTGTGGAGACGCACGGAGCATTGAAACAGTTGGCGGTTTCTTTGAACAAGATTGCGAACGATATCCGCATGATGGCATCGGGACCACGTTCGGGAATAGGCGAGATTTTTATTCCTGAAAACGAGCCGGGATCGTCGATCATGCCTGGAAAAGTAAATCCGACGCAATGTGAAGCCCTCACGATGGTTTGCGCCCAGGTCATGGGCAACGATGTGGCGATCACCATCGGCGGGACGCAAGGTCATTATGAACTCAACGTTTTCAAGCCGTTGATGGCGGCCAATTTCCTTCAGTCAGCGCGACTGATAGGCGACGCTTGCGTTTCTTTCGACGAACACTGTGCTCAAGGGATAGAACCCAACCATAAACGCATTAAGGAATTGGTAGACAATTCACTGATGTTGGTCACGGCGCTGAACACCAAAATCGGATACTACAAAGCTGCTGAAATCGCACAGACAGCCCACAAAAACGGCACGACGTTGAAGGACGAGGCTGTTCGTTTGGGTTATGTTTCGGCAGACGATTTCGACGCATGGGTAAAACCTGAGGAAATGGTTGGAAGCTTGAAAACCGTCTAGATTCAGGAATTTCAACGATGTTGGGACGAGCCGCAATTCGCATAAAAGTGAGAGTTGCGGCTCTTTTTTTTGACTTTTTGGAGACACGGCCTTAGCGTGCCCACCCATACGCAAGTTACTCTACAAAACGACAATTTCCATACAGAAAAACCACCGAAATTGTTAAAACCCAAACTACTTCTTCCGCTCCTCATCTTTCTCTGCTTTCTGCGCCACTTCCGGATCTGCGATGAGCTTCCCTCCTTTTGAAATGACGTGAAGCACGATGGCCACCGAAATCAAAATGCTGTTCTTGATGATATACTGGCCTTCCAGCGTCGGGACAAACGGCTGCTTCCAGGTATCAGATGTAAAAATCGCAAGTGGCAGAAGCGTGCCGGCCATCTGGAAATACATCAGGTGGATCACGTATTTCATAAACTTGCGCGTCAGGATACCGAGTCCTATTACGCATTCGATCACGCCCAAAACAGGCATGCTTATTTCTTCATTGAGGTAGCCCAATGTAAGCCACGAGATCGTGCGTGAGGCGATTTCGTCGGCGGCACTCAGGCTGCCGAAAAACTTGAGGAACCCGAACCAAAAAAATACCAATCCGACCGAAACCGTCAGTATGCCTATTCCATTGCGCTTGATCATGATGCAAAAGCGTTGAACTTATCGCGATAAGCAGTCGGCGTCATGCCAACGTTCTTCTTGAACAGGATGCGAAATGATTTCAGATCGTTATAACCCGAATCGAGCATTACCTCCTGGACGCTTTGTCGCGATTGCTCGAGTAACTGCTTGGCCGCCTCGATACGCGTTTTTTGCAGGTACTCGATTGGCGTGATGCCCGTGGCTTGCTTAAACCGTCGTACAAGGTTTCGGCGGCTCGCAGGGACGTCCACGATAATTTCTTCTATGGTGTTCGCTTCCCGAAAACTTTTCTTGATTTTCGACTGCGCCTGTTTTACCAGGTCGTCCCCGTGATCTTCTATCGGAAGAAACGTCCCGAAGTAGGTCTGCTGTTTACGGTCAATGTCGACTGAAAAAACCTTTGCCGTTCGCACCGCCACGGAGCGGTTACAGAATTTCTCAATCAGGTAAATCATTAAATGGAAACTGTTCGTGGCCCCTCCGCTTGTATAAATCCGATCCATCTCGGTTACGACCGCATCGGCCTGGATCTGGACGTTGGGAAATGAGGAAGCGAACGCATATTCCGCATTGATGTGAGTCGTGGCAGGTTTTCCGTCGAGCAAACCGGTCGCGGCCAGCAAAAAAGCGCCCGTACAAAAACTCGCGATATGCGCCCCTTTGGAATATTGCCTGACAAGCCACGGAAACCATTCGCGGTTTTGCGACAACAGCGTCGGCATTGCTTCGGGTTTGAAAGCTGGAACCAGTATGAGGTCGCAATGTTCACCTGCCCGGATGGAAGCAGGCGCGTATCCCGAATACATCGATTCGCCTTCGCCCAACTGTAGCAGACGGATGTCAAAAAACGGCTCAAGCCCGGCTTCTTCGTAGAATCGGTTGACGGTTTGGAATACGTCCAGCATGGCAGCGACGCTTAAAAGCCGGTGTTCGGATGTGAGCAGGATGCCTAGTTTCATCAGAAGTTTTTTTTAAAGATAGGGATTTGGCGCGAATGCCCTGTTTTATAGATCGTCATTTCGACGAACTATCTTCTTTTAAATTGGGTGATGAAGTTATCGGATAAAAAAAGCCCCGTGTTTCCACGAGGCTTCTATCAATTACGATAAGAATTATTTTCTTTCGTTCTTCTCCATTTTGGCTTTCAAACCAGCAAGGATGTCGTTGTTGTCTCCCAACGTTGGCGCCGAAGCGTTGTTGTTGTTCGATTCCTGCGACTGGCGAACGTTTTTCTCTTCTTCCTCACGGAAAGTAGCCGTGTGGGAAGCGACAACGCGCTTGAATTCCTTGTTGAATTCGATTACTTTGAAGTCTGCCACTTCTCCTTTTTTCAACTTCTTGCCGTCTTCTTTTTCAAGGTGACGTGCAGGGATGAAAGCGACAACGTCATCACCGAAATCTACGGTAGCGCCTTTGTCGACGATTTCAGCGATCGTTCCGTTGTGTACGGTTCCAACTCCGAAAGCAGCTTCGTGCTTGTCCCAAGGATTCGGTTGCGTTTGTTTGTGACCAAGGGAAAGTTTGCGTCCGTCAACATCAAGTTCAAGAACAACGACTTCCAATTTATCACCAACGTTCACGAATTCAGATGGGTGCTTCACTTTCTTGGTCCAGGAAAGGTCAGAAATGTAGATCAATCCGTCGATTCCTTCTTCCAATTCAACGAAAACGCCGAAGTTAGTGAAGTTGCGGACGATACCTGTGTGCTTCGAGCCAACTGGATACTTGGACGTGATGTCTGTCCAAGGATCTTGCGACAATTGCTTGATACCAAGAGACATTTTGCGGTCTTCGCGGTCAAGGGTCAAAATCTGAGCCTCGACAACATCACCTACTTTTACGAAATCCTGAGCCGAACGCAAGTGCGTTGACCAAGACATTTCAGAAACGTGGATCAATCCTTCAACGCCTTCGGCAACCTCGATGAAAGCACCGTAGTCAGCGATAACGACCACTTTACCTTTTACTTTGTCACCAACTGCGATGTTCGTGTCAAGAGCATCCCAAGGGTGAGCGTTAAGCTGCTTCAAACCTAGCTGGATACGGGTCTTTTCGTCATCGAAGTCGAGGATTACGACGTTCAGTTTCTGATCAAGCTCCAATACTTCGCTCGGGTGGTTGATGCGCGACCATGAAAGGTCCGTGATGTGGATCAAACCGTCTACGCCGCCAAGGTCGATAAATACTCCGTAAGAAGTGATGTTTTTGACGACACCTTCGAGAACCTGGCCTTTTTGCAACTGCCCGATGATCTCTTTCTTCTGTACTTCGATATCCGCCTCGATAAGCGCTTTGTGGGAAACGACGACATTCTTGAATTCGTGGTTGATTTTCACCACTTTGAATTCCATGGTTTTGTTGACGTAAACGTCGTAATCACGGATTGGCTTCACGTCGATTTGTGAACCTGGCAGGAACGCCTCGATTCCAAACACGTCAACGATCATACCACCTTTAGTGCGGCATTTCACGAATCCGTTTACGATTTCGCCAGTGTCATGAGCATTGATGACGCGATCCCATGATTTGATGGTTCTAGCTTTTCTGTGAGAAAGTACAAGTTGTCCTGTCTTGTCCTCGCGAACGTCGATCAAAACTTCTACTTTGTCTCCAACTTTCAGGTTCGGGTTGTAGCGGAATTCGTTCAACGAGATAACACCTTCTGATTTGGCGTTGATGTCGACGATCACGTCACGGTCTGTCATGCGAACGACAGTTCCGTCTACTACTTCTTCCTGATCTGTTGCGATGAAGGTTTTTGAAACGAGGTCCTCAAATTCCTTAAGGTTCGTCGCGTCAACGGCGTCGATACCTTCCTGGTAATTGTCCCAGTTGAAGTTGTTCAAAAAGTCTTCTTGTGTTTTTAATAATTCAGACATGCTGATTAATAATTTGTATCCTGCTTTTGCCGAGTTTCTGACACAGATTAAAAACAGAAGTGGTTTTTTTGTGTTTTTCGTATACCTTCCTGGAAACTCTACTCCGTCAAAAAGGTGCGCAAAAGTAAGGCATATTTATTTATCAGACAAACAACTAACGCAAATATTCTCTTAAATGTTAAATCAAAAACACCCATATTATTTTTACGTAAATTGTCCGACAACAAATTGCTGATGAAGACGTGAAAGGACCACTACCCTATTCCCGCATTATTTTCATTTACAGAATCTTAGCGATAAGACTGTCTGCATTTCTGTTGCCTTTTTTTTTGCTGGTCACACTTTCCGTACAGGCATCGGCCTTGCCTCCCCAATTGACGGTTACCAAAGTCGACGAAACGTGCGACGGAGGCGGCATCATCTACTTTAGTCTCACCGACCCTACTCCCGGCGGAACCGTCATTTTCAGGGTTTTTCAACTGCCGAACACCACGACGCCCATTGCCGAACTCAACGCCAATGGCCAGGTAACCGGGCTCGACGCCGGAAATTACCAGGTCGTGGCAATCGAGACCGTCAACGGCACGACTACCACGCTTCCGCCCCAAACCATAACGATCGCGAACCAGATAGCACCCATCGACTTCGAAATCACACATACGGATGAACATTGCAACGACGGGACCCTTACCGTTGCGGTCACCTCGGGCGCGGCGGTGAACTATTCGCTGTTTTCCGGCCCTGTAACCACGAGCGGCCCGCATCCTTCGCCTTTTTTTGACAACCTGCCTTCCGGAACGTATGTTGTGCACGCAACGGACGCTTGCGGAAACGTAAAGGCGCATTCGTATACGGTTCCGCATAACGACGCTCCGTTTACGGTAGGTTCGATGGGATTTCTTCCGCAGCTTCCGGCCTGTAACGAGATTTCGCTTACGCATCCGATCGCCATTACCAACTCAGATGAGGACGATCTGTTGTACCCATTGACGGTCGTCTATACGGTTTATCCTCCCGGAGGAGGCGCTCCGGTGACGCTGACTTATGTGGAGCCGATGGGAAACCTCGATGTCCTCACGGTGGTGCACGATATTCCGTTTTATTACGACCAGCTGTATTTTTACGATATCAAGGTCATCGACAGATGCGGACAAGAACAAGGATGGACGCACAATCCCATCGATCTTTCGCTTTTCGGGAGCCTCGATCCCGAACTCGGGGAATGCGGCGAATACTTTTTTGCGATCACGCCTTCGGTTTACGTTCCGCCCTATGATATCGTCTTCACGTCTGCTCCTGCCGATTTTGATCCCTCCAGTTTCAATTCTGAATGGCCGGGACCGTTTTCAGGCGGAAAAACATATTTCGGAGATCCTGAAAACACCGTTCCCATGGGGCATTATGCGGGCACATTGACCGACGCCTGCGGAAATTCCGTCGATTTTGAACAAGACATCGAACCCAATGAGTTGCCTCCCACCTTTAACGCCGTACCTCATCCGGGATGCGACGCGATTTTATCCGATCTCCAAATCCAGACCATCAGCTTCGATATCGACTACGTCGTAATTACTGAAGCGCCTTCGGAATTTACCGAGACGCTTCCGCACACGGTTCCTGAAGAGAACCAGGTTGACGCTCAGGAAATCTGGATTTACGACCTTCCCGCCGGAGACTATCACGTCATCATTTACGACACTTGCGGCATAGCGCACGAATACGACTTTACGATTGACGATATGGACGTCCACAACGATCCTTCGCTCTCCACGAGAGCCGACTGCAACGAAGGGTTCGGAGGCGTAAGGATACGCGCAGGGAATTCGACGACGCTGGTATCGGTTGTAATCACGGCGGCCCCATCGGCATTTTCCGAACAAATTCCGTTCGACGCCTCGGTTTATATCGGAGGAGGCGGGATTTTCTCAATGGAATACCTTCCGCCGGGACTATACGAATTCACGCTCACGAACAACTGCGGAACGGTTTACGTGAAACCGTATGAAATCCTTCCTTACGTCGTTGACATAAACGATATCACGGTAACCAAGCACTGTGCTGCCTTTGACATTCAGATCAACCACACATCGAATTCCACGGCCCAAACGTTTTGGTTACAGCGGCTGAATGAAGGCACGGGTCAATGGACGCATCCGGCAACGGGAATCGTTTACATCGAAAATACGCCGCTGACCAATGCGAACGCCATCCAATTGACCAACAATTTCAACAACATCAATCAATTGTTCATGGGGCATTTCAGGGTCGTCAAAACGTTCCAAGCCTACCAAAATGGAGATATCCTGCCGCCAAGCTCATCAAAGAACTGCTACATTTCACTGACGGAATTTGACAACACCGGAGAAGTCGAGATCGTCGACGTGGTCAAGCTTACCTGCGACGGTGCGACGGCCGACGTCAAAGTCATTGCAGACGGCGTTCCTCCATTTGTTTTTAAGATCGTCGAAAAAAATGGTTCGCCTTTCGTGATCGACAATGGCCCTAACGACACCTTTACCGGGCTCGAGCCGGCTGTCTATAAATTTTCCGTAGAACATTTTTGCGGACAGACAGTCGTGAAAATCGTCGATATCGCCTCACTCCCGTCCTTAATCGAAGCCACGACTCCATCCGATCCTATCGTCGAATGTGACGGGGACGACAACGACGGAAAGGCGGATTTCGATCTTGCCTCTTTCAATGCGACGATCATCGGATCCCAAAATCCTTCCGACTTCACGCTCACTTACCACTTGAATCAATCAGACGCTGCTTCGGGGGACGCACCGTTGAGCATTCCTTATTACGGCGCCACCTCGACGCTATACGGGCGCCTGAAATACAATGCCGGCGATTGCTACGACATCGTTTCCGTAGACGTTGTAGTAAATCCTTACCCGGTTTTGCACATGCAGTTGCGCTATGCGCTTTGCCCAAACTCGAACCGCACGATAACAGCAGATGCCGGAATGGACAGTTATTCGTGGTCAAATGGCGCCAATACACAGTCGATCACGGTATCGGAAGCGGGAATTTACACGTTGACCGTGACCAAGAATTACCAAGGCATGATTTGTACTGGCGTTTATGAAATTGAGGTTTTTCCGCTTGTCGCACCGACAATCCAAAGTGTGGAATATCACGATTGGACCGATCAAGACAACACGCTTATCGTCCATACGAACGAACCGGACACGGGCGATTTCCTGTATTCGGCAGATGGCGGGCAGACGTTCCAGCAATCCAACACCTTCAACGGATTGCTTCCCGGAGAATACCATGTGGTCGTAAAGGATCTCGGCGATTGCGGATCGGACGATGACGTGGCGCATTTGCTCATGTATCCGAGATTTTTCACGCCAAATGCAGACGGTTATAATGATTATTGGAAAGTGAAGTTCGACGAGTACGAGCCCGGAATCCAAACCTACATTTTTGACCGTTACGGTAAACTCATTACCGGTTTTCCCGTCGGCGGTCGTTGGGATGGAACCCTCAACGGAAAACTGCTTCCGTCTACCGATTACTGGTTTTTGGTAGTCCGACAGGATGGGAAAGAGATGAGAGGCCACTTCGCGATGAAGCGGTAATTCAAAAGCTCAGGTTCTTTGGGTGAAAGGCGTTGTATTCCATGCCGGTTTTTAAGTTGGCTGCCTGTATCCTGTTGACCTTCGTGCGAGAGAAATGTTCGCGGAACAGGCTTCCGGAGCGACCATAAGCTTTGTTTATCGACTTGGTGTAGGCGTTGAAAAAATTGGAAAATGGCAAGTAGAGCTTTTGCCGGTATTTCTCCGGGATATCAGAAATATTCTTTAATTCGATGAGCAATTCAAAGCCGTTGCGAAAAAGCCTGAAAGAGAGTAAATAGGCGATTTGCCCGACGTGCCTGTGGAAAAGATCCAGAAAATAGGGATAGTTTCGATCCTCGATAAAGATGTCTTCAAAGTTGTTTCCTGTATTGCGGATCAGGTAAAGATTACCCGGGAGAAACGGATCGCTTTTCACGACTAAATTTGGCGGATTCATGTTGGTTGATTTTGCGATGTTTAAATTCTGTATCGTATCTAATTCCTGCAGACCTAACAAATCTTTGAGATTTGTTAGGTCTCGCAAAGTTAGGAGGCAGCAATTTTCCCATTGTACAGAATTTCTGTACTATTTGTTAAATCAAGAGAGCGCCGAGATTGCGCGCGTTTGCCGGGTATACCGTCTGGGAACAACAAAGCCTTTTTCCCCCAGACCTAACAAATCTTTGAGATTTGTTAGGTCTATCAAAGTTAAACCGCCAAACAACATCCTGCATACAGTTTTTCCTCCAAAAATGTTAAACCATTATCTAACCTAAAAAGTTTAACGCCCAAATTTCCAAAAACAAAAAAGCCACCCTAAAGGATGGCTATTGACAAAATAGTTATCAATGCGAAATAGTCGCGACTTCGGCCGGGTCGTGTTCGTGTTTGAACATAAATGCAAAGGCAATCGCAATTACTAGCGCATAAGCGGCAAACGCAAGCCAGATGTTGGGCCAGTCCTTCATTTCGATCGCTTTGCTGAGGCCTCCGTCAGAAAGTACCTCGGCACCTTTATTTTTTACGAATGCCATCAGGTGAGCGTTCGATGTTTCGGTTTGCAGGTGAAGCGCCAGATCGGAAACCGTTGTGTAGGCCTTCGTGAAATAGTTTTGGATCACCCAACCCGAAATGACGCTTCCCAGTACGGCTCCCACTCCATTGGTCATCATCATGAACAACCCCTGGGCCGACGAACGCGTGTTGGCATCGGTGTTCCCTTCTACGAAAAGCGAGCCTGATATGTTGAAAAAATCGAACGCCATTCCGTAAACGATGCACGAGAGCACGATCATCCACAAGCCATCGACGGGATCGCCATAAGCAAAAAGCCCAAAGCGCAACACCCAGGCGAACATACTGATAAGCATTACCTGTTTAATCCCGAAACGCTTCAGGAAAAACGGAATAGCCAGGATAAACAACGTCTCGGAAACTTGTGAAATTGACATTATGATCGTCGAGCGCTTGACCACGAAAGATTCGGCATATTTCGGGAAATTCTCGAACTCGCTTAGAAAGACGTCCCCATAGGCATTGGTAAGCTGAAGCGCTCCTCCAAGAAACATGGAGAATATAAAAAACAACGCCATCTTGTAGTTGGCGAACAATTTAAAGGCGGATGTCTTTTTCTCGTTGAGCGCATCTTCGGACACCGTTCCATATTTTGGAGGACATTTTGGCAATGTAAAGGCGTACAATCCCAGGAGTATCGCCGCGATTCCAGCAATATAGAATTGGTTCGCGGTGGCTTTGCTGTCGGTAAGGTTGGTAATCCACATGGCGACGATGAAGCCGATGGTCCCCCAGACGCGGATTGGTGGGAAATCCTTGACGACATCTCGGTTTCCCTGCTTCAGCGCCGCATACGAAATTGAATTGGAGAGCGAAATCGTCGGCATGTAACAACACATGGCGAGGAACATGACGTAAATGAACGTCGTCGGATCCTCGACCATCGGTAGGCTGAATAAAACGGCGGCATACGCCAAATGCAAAAATCCGTAGAGTTTTTCGGCGTTTATCCATCTGTCGGCGATGATTCCGGTAACGGTCGGCATGAAAAGGGAAGCGAATCCCATCGTGGCGAACACAAGCCCGAATTGCGTGCCTTCCCACTGTTTGGTTCCGAACCAATAGTTTGCAATGGTAATCAGCCAGGCGCCCCACACAAAAAATTGCATGAAGCTCATGGCCGTCAATCGTAATTTGATACTCATAAATGGTTTAGGGTTGGTTTGGCGGTAAAGCTAGCAAAATTGTTGATTTGTTGGTTTTTTATGTGCGGATTTGAGTCCAGTCCATCCATGGGTTGAAACGCTAACCCTCAACTTTAAATTTCATAAACCAAATCGAGAACTTTATCGAGTTGCTCTTCACGCGTCAGATGCGAATTGTCGATCTCAATCGCGTCATCGGCTTTGCGCAAAGGGGAATCATCGCGGTGAGTGTCAATATAATCGCGTTCCTCGACATTGCGTAGCACCTCATCAAAAGTAACCGTCTGGCCTTTGTCGGTAAGTTCTTCGAAGCGCCTTTGCGCACGCGTTTGGGAGCTCGCAGTCATGAAAATCTTAAGTTCCGCATCTGGAAAAACGACGGTTCCGATGTCGCGCCCATCCATTACGATGCCTTTGTTGCGCCCCATTTCCTGTTGCTGCTCGACGAGTTTGTGGCGCACCTCGGAAATCTCGGCCACCCTGCTTACAAAATTCGAAACTTCGATCGTGCGTATCTCCCATTCGACATTGCGGTCGTTGAGATGCATTTCGCCAAAGCCCAATTCGGCGTTGAATACAAAATGCAGCTTTATCTTCGGAAGATCGGCAATGAGTTTCCCGACGTCGAAATGATGTCCGTCGATATAGTGATGTTGCATCGCATACAACGTGACGGCGCGGTACATTGCTCCGGTATCGACATAAACATATCCGAGAATCTTGGCCAGTTGCTTGGCTATGGTGCTTTTTCCGGTTGACGAGAAGCCGTCAATGGCGATTGTTATTTTTTTGTCCGTGCGCATTCGGCAAATATCAAATATTTTTATTGAAATCGGATCAGGGTCGCAATTGGAATCCGAACATAACGTTATCGACCGACGGTAAACTGCAATTAAAAATCCTCTCCAAAATTGATTGTCAACCCGAAAAGACTGGTGTTGGCGGCCAATGTATACCTGGAATAGGAATAGTTGAATTTAAGCCTGCGGATTTTGAGCCCAAATCCTGCCGAAAGCCCTGCAAAAGTTCGCCTCTCTAGAATCTTGAGTTCCTCTGACCGTCTGAAATTATACCCAAACCGAATGTTGAACCCTTTTTTAGGGAACAGCTCCGCCCCTACGATGACGTGGCGCAGCGCATTGTTGAAGAACGAAACCTTTTCAGGAGATGATCCGCCATCTATGCCATTTTCGGAACGCGCCGGATTGGAAAACGAAACATCCCATTGCTGCAGGTTTTCGAGCGTGAGGTGCCAACGCAACGGGACATGTTCAAGTTCTTGGGAAACGCCTGCGAGTACTTCCATTTGCACGCGTTCGTTTGCGCCGGCATAGGTGGTGAATTGCGTGCCGAGGTTGCGCACGGAAACCGCCCAGTTGATATCGTTGTCCTCATCCACGTAAATTGCGCCAAGATCGAGTGCGCCTCCAAACGATTGATAGCTTTCGAGCGAAGAGGAGATCAGTTTGGCATTAGCGCCGATATAAAGGCTCGTCCAAGGCACGTTATAGGAATAGCCTAACGAGAGGGCGATCTCGCTTCCGCTGAAATCATCCGTTTTGTTGCCATTCTCATCGTATCCTTCGAATTTTCCGTAATTCACGTAGTTGACACCGCCGTGCAGCGTCTGTACATGTCGGTCGTATACATAGGCATAGGAAGCAGTGCCGTAAGTGACTTCCCCAAAGTAACTGCCATAGTTGAGCGCCAACCGGTTGTCCATCTCCGGATTTATCGTTGCCGGGTTAAAGTGGGCCGTGTTCGGATCTTCGTCGTAAATCGTAATGACCTTACCGCCCAAGGCCGCCTGCCTCGGAGAAGTGACAAGATTCAGGAACTGATAAACTCCTTTCCCTCCGATCTGCGCAAATGCGGGCGCGCAATACGAAACGACAAGGACAAAAAGGAGTTTTCTAAGCATATTTTAGCGGCGTTAACAATCCTATAACGCCAATGCGAAGATATTATTTTTAAAAAAAATAACCCTCGCTTTCACAAGGGTTATTTTTATTATAGGGTTTTGGCGTTCTTCGCCTTGGTATCGGTCACCGCAAGCTTTACGACTTCGCTCATTTCCTTTACGTAATGAAATTCGAGCCCATCGAGGTATTCGGCTTTGATATCGTCTATGTCCTGTTTGTTCTCATGACAAAGGATGATCTCCTTGATCCCGGCGCGCTTGGCAGCGAGTATCTTTTCTTTGATTCCGCCTACCGGAAGTACTTTTCCTCTCAAGGTAATCTCTCCCGTCATCGCGAGATGCTTTTTCACGCGTCTTTGGGTCAGAAGCGAAACAAGCGACGTCAGCATCGCGATACCGGCACTCGGGCCATCTTTTGGCGTGGCGCCTTCCGGGATATGGATGTGGATATTGTGCTTGGAAAAAATTTCGGAATCAACACCCATGAGTTCAGGATTAGCCTTGATGTATTCCAAGGCAATCGTAGCCGACTCTTTCATCACATTACCTAAATTTCCGGTTAAGCTCATCGAGCCTTTCCCTTTGGAAATCAGCGATTCTATAAACAAGATATCACCGCCGACGGAAGTCCAGGCCAATCCCGTGACCACGCCCGCTACATCGTTACTTTCGTATTTGTCGCGTTCCATGCGTGGTGCGCCGAGTATTTTTACGATGTCCTCATCGGTTACTTTTTTGTTGTATTCTTCTTCCATCGCGACCGACTTGGCGGCATTCCGGACGACTTGCGCAATCTTCCCTTCCAAACCGCGAACACCGGATTCCCGCGTATAACCTTCTACGATTTTCTCCAGCTGTTTCTTCCCGATGGTGTAATCTTTTGGCGTAAGGCCGTGCTCTTTCAACTGTTTCGGGACCAAATGCTGGCGCGCGATCTCTACTTTTTCCTCGATGGTGTAGCCCGACATCCGGATTACCTCCATACGGTCGCGCAAAGCTGGCTGAATGGCATTCATGTTATTCGAGGTAGCGATAAACATCACCTTCGACAAATTGTAGCCCATTTCGAGGAAGTTGTCGTAAAACGCATTGTTCTGCTCCGGATCGAGCACTTCGAGCAACGCTGAGGAAGGATCGCCCTGGTGGCTGTTCGACAATTTGTCGATCTCATCGAGCACGAACACCGGATTCGAGGTCGCGGCTTTCTTTATACTTTGGATGATGCGTCCCGGCATGGCGCCTATATAGGTTTTTCGGTGTCCGCGTATTTCCGCTTCATCGCGCAATCCGCCAAGGGAAATCCTGACGTATTCGCGTCCCAGCGCTTCGGCAATGGATTTTCCGATAGAGGTTTTACCCACACCGGGAGGCCCGGTCAAACACAAGATCGGCGATTTCATATCGTTTCTCAATTTGAGTACCGCCAAATATTCGATAATGCGCTTCTTAACGTCTTCCAACCCGAAATGGTCGCGATCGAGTATTTTTTGTGCGCGTTTCAAATCGAACAAATCCTGGCTGTAATGGCTCCAGGGCAATTCCAGGATCAATTCGAGATAGCCTCTCTGGATACCGAAATCTGGCGCCTGGGGATTCATGCGTTGCATTTTGGCCAATTCCTTCTCAAAATGTTGGGCAGTTTTCTCGTCCCACTTTTTGGCTTTTGCCTTTTGGCGCATTTCGTCGATTTCCTGCTCGGAGGAAACACCGCCCAATTCTTCCTGTATCGTCTTCATTTGCTGATGCAGGAAATATTCGCGCTGCTGCTGGTCGAGGTCAAAACGCGTCTTGGATTGGATGTCGTTTTTGAGCTCGAGCTTTTGCAATTCCACATTCATGTAACGCAATGTTTCGAGCGCCCTTTCTTTGAGCACGTTGATCGACAACAGGCTTTGTTTGTCGCCCACAGGCAAGTTCATGTTCGATGAGACGAAATTGATCAAAAAAGAATGGCTTTCGATATTCTTGATCGCGAACGTTGCTTCAGTAGGGATATTGGGGCTTTCCTTGACGATTTTAATTGCGAGGTCTTTTATGGAATCTACGATTGCTACGAATTCGGTATCGTGCTTGCCCGGGCGTTTTTCTTCTACTTCCTTTACGCTGGCGCGCATATAGGGTTTCTCCGCAATCATCGCGTCGATCTCGAACCGCTTTTTCCCTTGGAGGATCACCGTCACATTGCCATCGGGCATTTTAAGGACGCGAAGGATTTGGGCGACCGTACCGATTCTATGGATGTCGTTTTTGGTCGGATCCTCGTCTTCTTCGTTCTTTTGCGCGACCACGCCGATAATTTTGTTGCCGGCATTGGCATCGTTGATGAGTTTTATGGATTTGTCGCGTCCGGCCGAGATCGGGATCACGACTCCAGGAAACAATACGGTGTTTCGCAATGGCAATATCGGAAGTGAATCGGGCAGTTCTTCCCTATTCATTTCCTCCTCGTCTTCGGGAGTAAGCAGTGGTATGAGTTCGGCATCGGATTCAAAATCCTG
This sequence comes from Flavobacterium selenitireducens, assembly GCF_014748335.1. Classification (GTDB taxonomy): domain Bacteria; phylum Bacteroidota; class Bacteroidia; order Flavobacteriales; family Flavobacteriaceae; genus Flavobacterium; species Flavobacterium selenitireducens. The sequence continues at coordinate 16,538 of NZ_JAAVIY010000001.1, read as the reverse complement.
CAATGACAAACTGTCAAATGTTAAAATCTTGTGATGTGACATGCGGTGGTAGGTGTCATGTTGACAGTCCAAAAAAACTGCCTCGATGTACAAAGATAGGTTATCAATATATTAGGAAAACGCAAAATCGACGTATGACCGATTAATTCGTTACACGATTGGTACGCCCAAAACTGTGCCATAAAAAAATCCGCGAAGTGCGGATTTTATACTTTAAAGTGCAGGCGTCGGTTTAATATGCCACATCGAAATTGCCTTGCGTGATCTGGAAGGTCGTCGATCCGCTCGTAACCGTGGCCGTAAAGGTACCTCTAATACGATCGGCGGTTTTTTGGGTAATATTGACAGCACCGGAAGTAGCGGGTCCGCCTGCTCCCGAGGTATTCATATACATGACCTGGACGTCGTCCGTTGCGATAGATCCCGTTATCGGATAATTTCCAACGGTAATATCGGACATTACAGCAACGGTAAGGTTAGCGTTTCCGCTTGGGGCCGAAATACTGATGATGTTGGTTCCACCGGATCCTGCCTCGGTCACGAAAATATCGGACGCATCGTAAGCGGCTCCATCGACATTGGCCGTGAAGGTATCGCCCGTCGGGCTTTGATCGGTATACGGAATATTGGTAAAAACGCCTTCGGTAAATTCTTTAGGCGCAACCGTCGTATTGGTAGTATCGCTCCAATAGCCTTTGAACTGGAATGTTCCGGAAATGGTTCGGGTTGTGGCGTTGACCGACGATATCGTGATCGCGCCCGTATTCTCCCCTGCATTGGCCGGATTGGTTCCCTCCCACCCGAATTCCGAGCCACCTTGCGTGAAGGCCAGGATGTTTTGGTTAGCGGCGTAAGTCCCTTCGGTCGTCCCTCCGATGATAAACCCGAAGCTGTCACCATTGGCGCGCGTCGCGGTCATGAGGATGGAGCCGCCCGAAATATAAGCTTGCGTTGCAAGGGCCGTGTATTGTACGCCATCGATCTTTACCTTGAAGGAACCGGCCTCGACAGGATCTGTAGGATCGGGGACCACAATGTTGGGATCGATCGGTTCGGTATCGCATGAGGTAAGGTTAAGTACCGATAACATGGCAAAAATGCCAATTAGGAGCTTGTTTTTCATAGTTGTTAGTTTGCGCCAAATATAGTAAATGTGCTCAAGTGGAAAGTGCCAATAGACTGAAGTTTTTACGGTTCCGGCAAAAATGTGTCGGAAAAAACCCTTTGCTATAAGACGATTTCCCGGGACTTCACCGAAAGAAAAACAAATATTGAAAAAAACAAGTTTCGCGAGCCCTTGTTATCACTGGGATTCGTTGGCACTTTTGCCCATAATGATCCTTGACTTCGAAAAAAAGTGTAACATTGGCCAACGGCATCTGTCCTTAACACAAATCAATCAAAAACTTGAGCCTAGCCAGCCACACAATCGAAGACCTCGTCTCCCTTTGCAGGAGGCGTGACCAACGTGCCCAATTTGAGGTGTACAACCGCTACTGCAGGGCGATGTACAATGTGGCTCTGAGGATCGTCAAGGACGAGCATTACGCAGAGGACGTCATGCAGGAAGGTTTCCTCAAAGCCTTTACCAAAATTGACGATTACCGTCAGGAAGTGGCTTTTGGAGCGTGGCTCAAGAAAATCATTGTGAATTACAGCATCGATTTCTATAAAAAGAACAGCCGGTTCGTCCAGGAAGATCTTGAAAAAACGTTGTACAAACTGGAAGATGGAGACTTTAAGGAAAGCGAAATGGATTTTATCCACCTCAAGGCAAATCAGGTTTTCGAAAGCATCCAAGGCCTCAAAGACAGTTACAGGATGGTACTCACCCTGTTTTTCATCGAAGGCTACGACCATGAAGAGATTACCGACATCCTCGGCATCAACTACGGCAACTGCAGGACGTTGTTGAGCCGGGCAAAAGAAAGTCTAAGAAACAAACTCCAGGAATTATGACCCTGAGACAGATTAAACAAGCAGCTATGAAAAAGGAAAATGACAGCATCGACAACCTGTTTGCCCAACTGGACGGCCAGTGGGACCTGTATGAACCGAGCCGTGGCCATTCAGGTCGCTTTCTCGACAAACAAGCCCGCAAGAAAAGCAAACCGGCCTATATGAAGCCCCTTGCGATTGCCGCCACCGTGGTCTTGCTCTTCGGATTGTTCACCTTTTACGACAAGGGGAGTTCACGTCCGCAGCAATTGGCAGAAATGTCCAAACAGACAAGGGAGACCGACTCCGTTTTTACGTCCATCATCAAATATGAAATGGCGCGCATGAAAACCAAGGATTCCGAACTCAACAAACCTATCATCCAGGATGCGCTGGTCCAACTTAAGGCGATGGATGCCGATTACGACAAAATAAAATCAGACCTGGCCAAAGGCGGTGAGAACAAGCAACTCATCCATGCGTTGGTCGCCAATCTCAAAACCCAGATTTCTTTTCTCGACAACGTGCTTTCACGACTCGAGGCAAACGAACAATTAAACACCGACAAGAATGAAAACGTTATGTAATATGGTATTGCTGCTGATGATGATTCCGTTTTTGGCCTCGGCCACAGGAATCGAAGAAGGCAAGCACAACAAGCAAAAACGCATCACAAAGGCGTACAAAGTCAATGACGATGCGGGAATCGACATCGATACCCAATTCGGGCCCGTTTTCGTCACGACCTGGGACGAGGACAAAATCGAGCTCGACATCGTAATCAAGGTAAGCGGCAACAACGAAGATTGGGTAGACAAACGCTTGAATTCCATCGATGTGGATATCAACGCCCTGGTGAACCTGGTTTCTGCAAAGACCCGTATCGGACACATTTCAGGCCGATCAGGAAATGGAAATACGATGGAGATCAACTACACGGTCAAAATTCCCAAACGCGGCTCGATGAAGGTGACCAACAAATACGGCGATGTAATTTCTACCGAAATCAACGGACCCGTGCGCCTCAACGTTCAATATGGCAATGTAAAACTGTCCCGCCTCAACAATTCCAGCAATGTGTTGGACCTTCAATATTGCGGATCGGTTTCCATCGAGAAAATAAAAGCGGGCAACATCGACGCTGATTACTCCAAACTTACCGTAGGGGATTTCGATGCGCTGACGCTCGAGACCAATTATACGGATGTCAAGGCAACCGGAGGAGGCAATCTCGTCTACGACAGCAATTACGGCAAGTTAAGTTTCGCGAAAATCAACAACATTGAGGGCAAAGGCGATTACCTTACCGTGTTCGCAGATGAATTGACGGGAAATCTCAAGATCAATGCCGACTACACGAACATCAAAGTAGCCAATGTCGGTGCTTCGGCGGGAAACATCCAAATTTCTGGCGATTACAATACGACGAGCCTCGAATACAGCAGCGCATACAATTTCGATTTTGAAATCGCCGGAAAGTATACCAACATGCGAATCGACGACGAGCTTACCATCAATTCAAAAATTGAAAACAACCGCGACAAAATCTACAAAGGCCACAACAGAAAGGCCGGAGGAAAAAAAATACAGGTATTGGGTCAATATGGCAACGTAACCCTGAAAAGCAATCGTTAAACCGGCGCAAGCCATAAATCATCAATCAAATTATGAAAAAACTCATTCTCTCAGGACTTTTGGCCATATCAGGTCTTTCCTCAGCTCAAACTTCCACAAAGATAAATGTGGCAAGCTATGACGAAATCGCGGTTTCGGGCCCGTATATCGTGGAGCTCTTCGACGGAACCGAAGGCGAAATCCAGCTTTCCGGTGAACAGGCAGACGTCGAGAACGTCCAAATTACATCAGATGGCGGCAACCTCGTCATCAAACCAAGGAAGAAAGTCAGGCTCAGGCACCAACCGGTAAGAATCATGATTCCGTTCAAGGAAATCACGGAAGTCGCACTGGCGGGTTCGGGAAGCATCACCTCCAAAGACAAGATCAGCGCCAATGAATTCGAGGTGGCGCTTTCAGGCTCCGGATTGATCGACCTAAATCTCGAAACGAAGCAATTGGAGGCGGTGGTTGCCGGTTCCGGTACGATAAAACTTGAAGGACGGGCCAAAAATGCCGAAGCCAACCTTTCGGGATCCGGGAAAATCCTTGCTTTCCAGTTGCAAAGCTCCGTGATGGACGCCAATATTTCAGGGTCGGGCCATTGTGAAGTTCACTGTTCCGATGAGCTCAAAGCGCGCATTTCCGGATCAGGCAACATCGAATACAAGGGCAGTCCACAAAAAGAAGATACCAAAGTGTCCGGTTCAGGCCGCATCAAAAAATCCTAAGTCATGAAAACGATACTGGCAACAATTGCCGCCTTGCTGATTGTTTCGGCAAGCGTGGCCGGACCTTCATTGAAAGTCCGCAAGGTAAAAACGGGTACCTATGACCGCATCATGGTTTCGGGCGACTTTACCGTGAAGTTGGTTGAAGGAACAGAAGGGGCGATTTTTATCGAAGGCGACCGCATCGACGTCAATCATCTCAATGTCCTTACCGAAGGCAATATATTGCGCATCTATCCCAAAAAGAACTTTCGCGATTGGTGTGGCGACATGAAAAACCTCACGGTGGTCGTCCCGGTGGAAAATCTTGAAGAGATCATACTGGCGGGAACCGGAAAAATCGTTTCGGAAGTCGCCTTGAAAGCCAACCGGTTCAAAACGCAGCTTTCCGGCAGCGGGGAAATCGCCATTGAGGTGCAAACCAATGAAACGGAAGTCTTCCTCAGCGGATCCGGCAAGATAAAGCTCAGCGGGAGCACAGGCCGGCTTTATTCAAACATCAATGGAGATGGCGACCTGCAAGCCTATGCCCTACAGTCGGCTACGACCCAAGCCACGATTATAGGATCGGGAGTTTGTGAAGTCAACTCGACCGAAACCCTAAATGCTCAAATCGCAGGATCAGGACGCATCAGTTACACGGGGAATCCGAAAATCGAACAGCAGACCATCATCGGAACGGGCCTTATTGCGGCTAGGCAATAAATCCTTTTGATTTACGAAGTAAGTTGAAAGTTAGCGCGGACGCCTTATCTTGATTGGATAGGGCGTCCTTTTTTTAATATCCATTTGTTCGATTGAGTGCTTACAAGGAACGTTCTGTTGACTTTGGGATGCGCATCAGCAACACGATCCCGATGATAAAAAACGCGGCGAGGAACATGATCGAATAGCGAGGGCCCCAATATTGGTCGATCACGCCATATACGATCATTCCAATGACGATTCCGATTTTTTCGGCTACGTCGTAGAAACTGAAGAACGAAGCCGTGTCGTCGGTTTTCGGGAGCAGTTTGGAATAGGTCGAACGCGAAAGCGATTGGATGCCACCCATGACGAGGCCGACAAACGATGCCATTACGTAAAATTCGACAGGCTGGTCGATAACGTAAGCCCCAACGCACAATATTACCCAGAACACGTTGATGCCGATAAGAACCGGGATATTCCCAAACTTCGACGAGGCGCGTGAGGTCAGGAAAGCCCCGAGCACGGCCACCAGTTGAATCAGCAAAATGCAAATGATCAACCCTAGCGTGCTTTGTTTTTCGGACTCCCATTTGATTTCCTGGGCTCCGAAATAGGTCGCGACGAGCATGACGGTCTGCACGGCCATGCTGTAAACGAAAAACCCGCCGAGGTAGCGTTTAAGCCTGACGTTTTCCCCGAGTTGTCCCCAAACTTTTCGAAGTTCCCTGAATCCATTGAAGACGACCGACTTGGTCAATTTCCCCGAGTTCGAGTTCCCTTTCGGAAGATAAGCATAGGTATATTGGCTGAAGCCGATCCACCAGAGGCCTACCGCGATGAACGAAATCCGCATGGCAGTATCGCGGGCCTCGTCTTCGGAACCGGAAATTCCAAAAACGGACGGGAACATCACCATGGCCAAATTGACCACAAGCAACAAAACGCTCCCGATATAACCGAGCGAATACCCTTTTGCGCTGATGGCGTCCTGTTGCTCCTCGAACGCAATATCAGGCAGATACGAATTGTAGAACACGAGGCTTCCCCAAAATCCTACCAGCCCGAAAAAATAGCAGATCAGGCCGATGTAGATGGAATCAAGGTTGAACCAATACAATCCTATACACGAAAACGCACCCAAATAGTTGAAGAAACGCATGAACATCTTTTTATTGCCGACATAGTCCGCGATGCCCGACAACAATGGCGAAAGCACCGCCACCAACAGGAACGACGCGGCCGTAATAAAGCTGATCAATGCCGTGCTCTTGAGGTACATGCCAAAAATCGTCAGGTAGCCGCTTCTCAACTCAAAAAGCGAGTTGTAAAAAATCGGGAAGATGGCCGATGCTATCGTAAGTGAATACACCGAATTGGCCCAATCGTAGAATGCCCATGCATTGAGCAGTTTTTTGTCACCTTTTTGAAGTTGGCTCATAAACGCGGTTTTTGTCTATAAAAAAAGCTGCCCGTTTGGACAGCTCGAATATAATGGAAATTGTCAAATGTCAAACCATCTTCCAACACCACCTACGCATTATTGATAACTAAGTATCAATTAAACTTAACGCCCAGTTTCGACGCTTCGGATTTGGCCTGGGGCGCAAGCTTCTTGATATTGGCTATACGCGTAGCGTCAGACGGGTGCGTACTCAGGATTTCAGGGGTGGAACCTCCGCCGGACTGTGCCGACATGCGCTGCCAAAATGTAATGGCGTTATCCGGATTATAACCGGCGATGGCCATCAGCGTAAGCCCGATCTGGTCAGCTTCACTCTCGTGGCTGCGACTAAACGGCAACATTACGCCTACCTGGGATCCTATCCCGTAATATTGTTGGAACATTTCCTGTCGCTCGGCACTCTGGCCGCTTGTTGCGAGCGCCAGACCAGCCGCCCCGATCGCTTGCGCCTGGGATGCGCTCATACGTTGGGCGCCGTGATTGGCCAGCGCGTGGGCGACTTCATGCCCCATTACGGTCGCAAGCCCTGCTTCGTCTTTGGTCACGGGTAAAATTCCGTTATAGACGACGATTTTGCCGCCGGGCATGCACCAGGCGTTGATCGCTTTGTCGTCTACGAGTTTATATTCCCATTTGTAACCCTCGAGCAAGTTGCTGAGGCCCTTGGATGCGTAATATTTTTCGGCAGCCTGGCGGATCTTGACTCCGACGCGCTCCACCATTTGCGATTGAGCCGTTCCCGTAATGACTTTATTTTGGGAGAGAAATGTGTTGTATTCGGCGAATGCCGCAGGAAACAATTGTTCGTTAGAAACGATATTGAACTCTTTTTTACCCGTGATCGGATTTGTCGAACAGGCTGTTGACAGTAGAAGCACGGAGGCGGCGAGCAAAATTTTGTTTTTCATGGCTAAGGATTTTAACAGCGTAAAGTTATTTTAAAATGGTAAAATCCATTTATAGGATTGGTCGGATTTTTTGCATTTATCGTCGCTTGGCGTCGGTTCATTCGCCGATGATGTGAATCTCCGAAAACTCTTTTTCCAAAATCAGCGATGTTCCGTCGAACGATATAGTCTCCAGGTTCCGTCTTTCGTTGTCAACATATATGTTTTTTACCTTGAACGGCAACCCGTGAAGGTTGATGCGGAAGGTAGAATACGCAGTATCGAATTTACCTTCTTTGAACTGTTGGATCACAAGCTGGTTTTCCTTTCCGTTCAACGTGAACGACAATAAGCTGAACCGCCCTTTGTTGTAGTCGTATCCATCCTGGGCATCTTCATATAGGAAAGAACGCTCCTTGCCCAACTTAAAGTAAACTTCTAAGGTAACCTGCTCAATCTCCTTTTCCCCAACAAATTGCTGAACGGGATATTTTGGAATGATCGCGCCTTCCTTCACAAACAACGGAATCTGGTCGTAATCGGTAGCCACCCAGATTTCCCGCTTGCCCGTCACGACTTCATCCGTCCAGTAATTGTACCAATTGCCCGACGGGATATACATGCGACGTCCCTGTGAGTTCGGCTCGAGTATCGGACAAACCAGGATGTTTTCGCCAAAAATAAACTCGTCCGTGCGATAATGGGTTTGCGGATCTTCCTGATCGAAATACACCAAAGGTTTGAGCATGGGCACGGCATCGTTGATGTAATTCCAGAACATCGTATAGAGATAGGGCAATAATTCATAGCGCAGGGAAACAAACTTTCTCGTGATGTGCACTACTTCGTCATCGAAAGACCAAGGTTCCTGATCGCCGTGATCGCCTGAGGAATGCGTCCGACAGAACGGATGGAATACGCCAAGCTGTATCCAGCGTGCATACAATTCTCCCGACGGCTGTTCGGCAAAACCGCCAATGTCCGATCCGGTAAAGCCCATACCCGAGATCGACATGCGCTGCATTTGTATGTTGGCGATCCACAAATGCTCCCAGCTTGCTACATTGTCCCCTGTCCAGGAACTTGTATAACGTTGCGCTCCCGAATAGGCCGATCGGGTAATGATAAAGGGTCGCTTGGGATACGCAAACCGCTTGACGCCTTCATAAGTGGCGCGCGCCATTTGGGTTCCGTAAATATTATGCGCTTTCCGGTGCGAACACGGATGCCCGTCGTAATCGTGACGCACGTCCATTGGGAAGGTTTTGCCGGGAACTTCCATTACGGCAGGTTCGTTCATGTCATTCCAGACGCCCTTCACTCCTATTTCGCCTATCAATTCCTTGAACAATCCGGCCCACCACTCGCGCACCTCGGGATTCGTATAGTCCGGGAAGTTGCATTCCCCTGGCCAGACTTTGCCTTTCATATACGGGCCGTCGGCTCTTTTGCAGAAATAATCGTTGGCGATCGCCTCGTTATAAACCGAATAATTCTTGTCGATCTTGATGCCGGGATCGATGATGACTACTGTTTTGAACCCGTCTTCGGCCAGTTCTGAAACCATCTTTTTCGGATCCGGGAAATGCGTTTTGTTCCAGGTAAAGCAGCGGAATCCATCCATATAATCGATGTCGAGATAGATCGCATCGCAGGGAATTTGCAGTTCGCGGAATTTCGAGGCGACTTCCCTTACTTTCGATTCCGGGTAATAGCTCCATTTGCATTGATGATATCCAAGCGTCCACAACGGAGGAAGTTCGGGTTTGCCCGTCAAGTGGGTGTAAGTGGTGACGACCTCGTCCATTTTTGGGCCGTAAATGAAATAGTAGTTCATTTCGCCACCTTCTGCCCAGAAGCTTGTCACGCCACGCCTTTCCTGGGCAAAATCAAAAAATGTCCGAAATGTGTTGTCGAAGAAAATGCCGTAAGCCGTCTTTTGATGCAATCCGATGTAAAACGGAACGACTTTGTAAAGCGGCTCCTGATCTTTGTGGAACGCATACTGGTCGGTAGCCCAGTTTTCGATGCGCTTGCCTTTGAGGTTCAAATGGGTAGGTTTGTCGCCCATCCCGTAGTAGGATTCACCTTCACGTGACGCCAGGCTCATCTTGACGATGTTGCCGCCCCAATGGTAGCTCTCCTCCCAATGAAATCCGATCTCTTCGTCCAACAGCACTTCTCCGTGCAAATCATAGATGGTTTTGTGCATATCCGATTTGCGGATCTTCAGCAAAATTTTACTGGTCTGTATCTCGAAATGCTCGTCCTTCTCTGAAAAGACCAACTCGTTATAGCCGTGGGACTGGCTTTTATCTATCGCATACGAAAAATCCGGGCTGAAATATCCTTTTGTCGTGTAGCGAAAACGCACCATGCTATCGCGAAGTACCGTCACCTGGAGGATTACGTCGTTATCGGTATGAAAAAAAACGGTGTCGGTTTCCTTGTTGAACGATAGGATGCGGGACGGATAAATGTCTCCTTTGTATTCTAATTCGGTATTGGTAATCATCGATGGACAGTTTGAGGTAGGGCTCCAAACGTACAAAAAAGACAAGGGTATATCAATATTTTACACTTATTTCTACGAGAACGTTTTCGGTTTGTTAATAAATTGATAACTTAACTGTTACAATAAAATAAATCGGAAATAGCCGCGTTTTTTCGTCCTATTGATGTCCCAATCGCCCACCACTATGAAGATACCTATTGCCGTCAACAATTTTAGGCGCAACCTCATGCAGACGCTGACCAGGAATGTCGGACGTGATACCGTTGCCGCCTGGCCCGTCGAAAAGCCTATAAAAAGGATCTTGGTTTGCCGCCCGAACCACCGCTTGGGCAACCAATTATTGTTGACGCCGCTTATTGACGACATCGCTGCCACTTTTCCAGCCGCCAAGGTGGATCTCTTCGTAAAAGGAGGTCTGTCCAATGCGATCTTCACCAATTTCAATACCGTCGACACGATCATCGGTTTGCCCAAAAAGCCGTTCTCACACCTGTTCCGCTATTTTGGGTGCTGGCTTCGGTTGCGATTCAGGCGTTATGACATCGCGATCAACGTCGATCCGAAATCGTCTTCCGGAAAACTTTCGACAAAATTCTCGAGGGCACGCGTAAAATTCTATGGGCAACCGGCTTTTGTCCAATATCCCGACGGGCGCCATATCGCCAAATTACCGGTTTACAACTTCCGCAACCTTGTCACGCGCATGGGGATTGAAATTCCGCACCGCGAAATCGCACCGCTCGACCTTAAATTGTCCGATGCGGAGCGGCAGCACGGTAAGGATCTGCTGGACGCGATGTTTTCAAACGACAAGAAAACGATTTGCGTGTTCACCTACGCGACCGGTCGCAAATGCTATTGCGAAGGTTGGTGGGGAAAATTTTACGAGCAGCTCAAGGCACGTTATGTGGATTACAACATTTTGGAGATTTTGCCAGCCGAAAACGTTTCCCAAATCGGGTTCAAGGCCAAAACGTTTTACAGTAACGACATAAGGGAAATCGCATCCGTGATCGCCTCTACACAGGCGTTCGTAGGCGCAGACAGTGGAATCATGCACCTGGCGAGCGCATCCCACACGCCGACGTTGGGGCTTTTTTCGGTAACCGACCTTGGAAAATACGAACCGTTCAACAAAGGAAGCATCGGTCTTGACACGCGCAACACGCATCCACGAGAATGGTTCGTCATGCTCAACCGTATGCTCGCAGCCTGATCACTTAAATTTAAACACCGCGATTCCGAGAGGCGGCAGGATGACTTCCGCCGAAAAATGGCGGCCATTCCATGGAGAATCCGCGATTTCTATTGCTTCCGAGTTCAGGTTTTCGCTTCCGCCATACCCTTTTTTATCGCTGTTGAAGATTTCGATAAGCGAACCGCCTTTAGGTAAACCGATGCGGTAATTAGCGCGAAGTTCCGGTGTAAAATTGCATGTGACCACTACATAATCTTTGGGATCATTGCCTTTCCGGATATAGCTGATGACACAATTTTGAGTGTCGGAATAGTTGATCCATTCAAAACTGCTTTCTTCAAATTGCTTTTCGAACAGCGCAGGTTCCGAACGATAAAGCGCGTTCAGGTCTTTTACCAGGCGCTTAATCCCTTTATGTGAGTCGTGCTGGAGCAGGTGCCAATCGAGGCTGCTGTCGAATTTCCACTCTTCGCTTTGGCCGAATTCGCAGCCCATAAAAAGCAGTTTGGCACCGGGATGCGTGAACATGTATCCGTAAAGCAGCCGCAAATTGGCAAAGCGTTGCCAGTCGTCTCCAGGCATGCGTCCTAAAATGGTGCGTTTTCCGTAGACTACTTCATCATGAGAGAGCGGCAACATGAAATTTTCCGTGAAGGCATACGTCATCGAAAACGTGATGTCATTTTGATGATATGACCGATAAATCGGCTCTTTTTCAAAGTAATGCAACGTGTCGTGCATCCAGCCCATCATCCATTTCATGCCGAAACCCAAACCGCCTTGATAGGTCGGGCGCGAAACCATGGGGAACGAAGTACTTTCCTCGGCTATCGTCTGGACGCCGTCGAAGTTGGCATACACGGCTTCGTTAAAATCCCTGAGGAATGAAATCGTCTCGAGATTTTCCCGACCTCCGTGAACATTCGGCTCCCATTCGCCGTCGTTTCTGGAGTAATCGAGATATAGCATGGACGCGACGGCGTCGACCCTGAGCCCGTCGACATGATAATATTGCAACCAGAATATAGCGTTCGATATCAGGAAAGAGCGCACCTCATTTCGGCCATAATTGAAAATCAAGGATTTCCAGTCCGGGTGATAACCTTTGCGGATATCGGGATGTTCGTAGAGATGGGAGCCATCGAAAAATCCGAGGCCGTGCGCATCCGAAGGGAAATGGGACGGCACCCAGTCGAGGATCACGCCGATGCCTGCAATGTGCAATTTGTCGATGAGATACATCAGTTCCTGTGGTTTGCCGAAGCGGGAAGTCGGGGCGAAATAGCCCACCAACTGATAGCCCCACGAGGGATCGTAAGGATATTCCATGACCGGCATGAATTCGACGTGGGTAAAACCCATCTCTTTCACATAATCGACGAGCTGGTCGGCCAGTTCCATGTAAGTAAGAAAGCGTTTTTGCGCTACTTCCCGCCTCCAAGATCCCAAATGGACTTCATAAACCGAAATAGGGCGATCGAGTTGATTGTTTACCGCCCGCGTTCCCATCCAGGTTTGATCTTTCCATTTGTAATTCAGGTTCCAAACTACGGAAGCCGTGTTAGGCGGCCTTTCGCAAAAAAATGCAAATGGATCGGATTTTTCAGTGGCGACTCCATGGTTGTGGGATTGGATTTTGTACTTGTACAACGCCCCTTTTTGGATTCCCGGGATAAATCCTTCCCAAATTCCCGACTCGTCCCAGCGTACATAAAGCGTGTGCTCGTTCTGGGTCCAATAATTGAAATCCCCTATCACGCAGACGGATTTGGCCGACGGAGCCCAAACCGCAAAATAAGTTCCGCTGACGCCGTCGACATCGACGAGATGTGCGCCTAATTTTTCGTGAAGCTGGAAGTGCTTGCCGGCTTTAAAAAGGCTGATGTCGAAATCGGTCAATAAACTATAAGGCTGTACGTTGTTCATGTTTTGGCGTGTTTACCGAAATCGACGTTCGATGTCAAATAAGGCGTATAGTTTCGATAAGACTGGTAGCAGAGAGGAATCGGCGATCGGCCAGTCCGATGGAATTTAAGTATAATTTATGCATTTAAATTTATCGAAAAATAAGCCCTTGTCATAACTTGCGGTAAAATTTAGTGATATGTCAAAAAAGTCCAAGAAGCGCTCGAATTCATTGCAGATTCCTAGGATAATCATATACACCGCTACTTTTTTACAGGCGATTGCGCCGAAGTTACTGACTAAGTTTGCCGCGCGGTTGTTCACGACGCCCATTCGTCACAAAATTCCGAAACGCGAACTCGAAATGGAAGCCAACAGCCGACAGGCATCGCTGTTCGTACCTTCCCTTTCGAAAGAAATCATAACGTATGAATTCGGAACATCGGAAAAAAAAATATTGCTGGTGCACGGTTGGTCAGGACGCGGAACACAATTGGTAAAAATTGCAGAGCGTCTCCTTGAAAATGGCTATAGTATCGTAAGTTTTGATGCTCCGGCTCATGGCAAATCACCGGGCCACACGACATTGATGACGGAATTCATTGCCGCGATCCTGGAAGTAGAGAAACGGTTCGGGCCTTTTGAGGCGGCCGTCGGACACTCGCTAGGCGGTATGTCGCTGCTCAATGCAGTCAAACGCGGACTTGCCATCGACCGACTCGTAATCATCGGAAGCGGCGATAAAGTGAGCGATATTTTGCGTGATTTCGTGCATCGGTTACGCGTCAGGCAAAAACTTGCCGACAATTTGCGTCGCTACTTCGAGGCAAGGTTCTCCAATGAAACCATGGAAAGTTATTCCGCGTATATAGCGGCAAAAGAGGTAAGCATTCCGGTCTTGGTAATTCACGACAACGACGATGCCGAAGTTCCTGCCGAGTGCGCCATTCACATCCATAAACACCTGAAAAACGGCGAACTGCTGCTCACAAAAGGGCTCGGACATCGCAAAATACTTGGCGATCCTGGAGTTATCGAAAGGACTGTTGACTTTTTAAAAAAAACAACTACATGAAAAAATTGATGATATTGCTATTGCTGACGGTGGTGTATTCGTGCCAGTCGCAGCGCAAAGAGGAAGTCACGACGTCGAGCACGACCGCGTCGAAAGGGAAGATCCTGAAAACAGAAGCACAATGGAAAAAAGAGCTTTCAGCCGAACAATACCGGGTGCTTCGTGAAAAAGGAACCGAGATGCCGCACACTGGAGAATACGTCAACACGTTCGAGAAAGGCTACTACGCCTGTGCAGCCTGCGGAAACAAACTATTCGATTCTGAATCGAAATTTAAATCCGATTGCGGATGGCCGTCATTCGACACCGCCATTAAAGGATCGGTCGACTATCATCAGGACAACACACTTGGAATGTCGCGTACCGAGGTGACGTGCGCCAAATGCGGCGGCCACCTGGGTCACGTCTTCGACGACGGGCCACAGGAAACTACGGGCCAGCGCTATTGCACCAACTCCGTAAGTGTCAAATTCATCCCACAAAAAAAATAAACACCAACACAACCCACAACAACACAACATGAATTACAAAGTAGAAAAAAGCGAGGATGACTGGCGGGACGAGCTCGGCCTTGAGCGCTATCGCATCCTGCGTCAAAAAGAAACCGAATTCCCGCACTCCGGGAAATACAACCTGCATTTTGAAAAGGGAACATACGTTTGCGGCGCCTGTATGGAGCCCTTGTTTGAAAGCGATTCTAAATTCAATTCCCATTGTGGATGGCCTTCATTCGACGAAGCGATCCCGGGTAAGATCGAGTATATAAAGGACACCTCACACGGAATGGTCAGGACAGAAATCGTCTGTGCCAATTGCGGAAGCCATCTCGGCCATGTTTTTGACGACGGTCCTACCGAAACCGGTCAGCGCTATTGTGTCAATTCGCTCTCGGTAGATTTCAAAGAGTAAAAAGGCGGAGTAAATCTCCGCCCTTTTTTTAGTTTTTTAGCACTTTTATCGTTTGGCTCGCCCCGGTTTCTGATTCTATCTTTAAATAATAAATACCGTTTGGAACATTTCCGAGCGAAATTTCGGCTCCTTTTCCGGACGTTATTTCCCGCCCTATCGCATCAAAAACGGTAATCGTTCGGATAGGGCGATCTGTCGCTACATTGAATTTGCCCGACGAAGGATTCGGATAGACCGTAGCTGAATTTCGATTAAACGACGCCACACCCAACGACTCGCCAAATACGTTGATCGCGAAAACGGCCAACGACTGGTAGTCTCCTGAGGGTGCGTAGTTGAAACTTACGCCGGTAATTGTCTTCGATTGGTTTTCGGCCAGGATGTCGATTTTCTTTTCAAAAAGCTTGCACGCACCCAATTCCGAAAATTCATTCAATTGTGCCCATTGGGTTACTCCGGCACCAATCCGTCCCAATCCGCTAAGCGCTATTCCGGTATTTCCACCGACCCAGTCGTAGGCAATCTGGTTATTGGACACTTGCGTGGTTCCGTCAGCAAAATGAATGGTTACCCCTACGTTGTTCGCCTGTGCTTCTGTGGCCACCCATAAAATGTAAACGGAATTTGCCGTGTATCCGGACGCAAAATTCAGCATTCCGGAAGCCGTCGTCAACGGGCGCAACAGCAGTGCGTTCGGGGCGTTATAATCCGAGAGTTGGTACGTCAGGCCGGAAGTTACAGCACTTTGCACCTGTCCGTTAGCCGGAAGTCCTCCTCCCACCGCCGCGGCCGATGCTCCATTATACGGTGTCGACGGAACAAAATCGGCAGAATAATATTCATTGGAATAGTCAATCGTCTCAGTGGTCGTGGCGTTTGCCTGGCCACTTCCGTTAGCAACGACATCGTGGTTGAATCCGGTTAGCGACACCGAATGATATGCGGCTGCTACAACACCAGGCAATGGCTGCTGCTGCAAACACAAATCAAATTCCGCAATATTTTTAGCATTTAAACCACAAGTCGTAGTGACGATAATGAGAATTGATGCGTAATCGTAGATTTTCTTCATAAATAGTTGTGTTTTGGTTAAGATGGAATGTCATAAAAATAACAAAAACGACGCTATTTCGATTTAATTTTTTTGGGGATGGATATATGCCCGGATTTTGGCATCGGATTTTGCAGTTTTGGCGTGCCGGCGGCGTCTTCACAAGCACATCAAGTGGAAGAAGCGGTTGGGCCGCCGTCGGGCTGTCCGCTGTATCTTTTGCCAAACCGCAAAGGTTCAGCCTCTTTTTCGTCGCTTTTTCGGGTAAAAACCTTTGAGGTTAGGCAAAAGGATGCCGCTTCCATCCCTCAAGCAACCCGTCCGGATGCGCCACAAGAAGTTGGCGGTCATTTTTCTACAAAAAATCCTTTTGTTTGCCATGCCCGTTCGCGCTGACAACGCTCCCGTCACATTTGGAGCAACCGTATAAAACAAAAAACCCTTCCTGTTTCCGGGAAGGGTTTCTAAAAGAAAGGCAGCGACATACTCTCCCACAAAATTGCAGTACCATCTGCGCAGGCGGGCTTAACTACTCTGTTCGGGATGGGAAGAGGTGAGCCCCG
>NZ_JAAVIY010000006.1 GCF_014748335.1 Flavobacterium selenitireducens | reverse complement strand
TAATATGTAACTTTTCTGCTTGTCGTCACTTTCTCTAGAAAGGAGGTGTTCCAGCCGCACCTTCCGGTACGGCTACCTTGTTACGACTTAGCCCTAGTTACCAGTTTTACCCTAGGCAGCTCCTTGCGGTCACCGACTTCAGGCACCCCCAGCTTCCATGGCTTGACGGGCGGTGTGTACAAGGCCCGGGAACGTATTCACCGGATCATGGCTGATATCCGATTACTAGCGATTCCAGCTTCACGGAGTCGGGTTGCAGACTCCGATCCGAACTGAGAACGGTTTTATAGATTCGCTCCTGGTCACCCAGTGGCTGCTCTCTGTACCGTCCATTGTAGCACGTGTGTAGCCCAAGGCGTAAGGGCCGTGATGATTTGACGTCATCCCCACCTTCCTCACAGTTTGCACTGGCAGTCTCGCTAGAGTTCCCGACATGACTCGCTGGCAACTAACGACAGGGGTTGCGCTCGTTATAGGACTTAACCTGACACCTCACGGCACGAGCTGACGACAACCATGCAGCACCTTGAAAGACGTCCGAAGAAAGTCATGTTTCCACAACTGTCGTCTCCCATTTAAGCCTTGGTAAGGTTCCTCGCGTATCATCGAATTAAACCACATGCTCCACCGCTTGTGCGGGCCCCCGTCAATTCCTTTGAGTTTCAAACTTGCGTTCGTACTCCCCAGGTGGGATACTTATCACTTTCGCTTAGCCACTCAGTATTGCTACCGAACAGCTAGTATCCATCGTTTACGGCGTGGACTACCAGGGTATCTAATCCTGTTCGCTCCCCACGCTTTCGTCCATCAGCGTCAATTGATTGGTAGTAACCTGCCTTCGCAATCGGTATTCCATGTAATCTCTAAGCATTTCACCGCTACACTACATATTCTAGTTACTTCCCAATAATTCAAGCCCTGCAGTATCAATGGCAATTTTCCGGTTGAGCCGAAAGATTTCACCACTGACTTACAGGGCCGCCTACGGACCCTTTAAACCCAATGATTCCGGATAACGCTTGGATCCTCCGTATTACCGCGGCTGCTGGCACGGAGTTAGCCGATCCTTATTCTTACGGTACCGTCAAAGTTCTACACGTAGAACGGTTTCTTCCCGTACAAAAGCAGTTTACAACCCATAGGGCCGTCGTCCTGCACGCGGCATGGCTGGTTCAGACTTGCGTCCATTGACCAATATTCCTCACTGCTGCCTCCCGTAGGAGTCTGGTCCGTGTCTCAGTACCAGTGTGGGGGATCTCCCTCTCAGGACCCCTACCCATCATCGTCTTGGTGTGCCGTTACCACACCAACTAACTAATGGGACGCATGCTCATCTCTCACCGATAAATCTTTAATAATAAGGTGATGCCACCCTAAAATACCATGGGGCATTAATCCGGATTTCTCCGGGCTATTCCCCAGTGAGAGGCAGATTGCATACGCGTTACGCACCCGTGCGCCGGTCTCAATGTCCGAAGACATCTACCCCTCGACTTGCATGTGTTAAGCCTGCCGCTAGCGTTCATCCTGAGCCAGGATCAAACTCTTCATCGTATATTTTAATAACTTACGATTTCAAGCCTTACTCAGTATAATTCAAAAGAAACACGCTATTGTTTCTCCTTACTCTCTGCTTACTTCAGAATCACTTCTGAAGTGCTGTCAATCCAATATGTCTATGAACTTGTCAATCTCTTTTCTTTCGCTTGTGTCTCAAAGCGGGTGCAAAAGTACAACTTGTTTTTAAACTGCCAAGCTTTTTGAGAAAAATATTTTGATCTTTTTTCCTGCCGCCCGGCACATCAATAATAAAGGAACTTTAAACACATCCGGCCCTTTCAAACCGGACGGCAAAGATAAAAAGTCTTTTCGTCTCCGACAAAACTTTTTTTCACTTTTTTTTGCCCCTTATTACCTCAGTATGTCGATGAAC
The DNA here is from genome assembly GCF_014748335.1 of Flavobacterium selenitireducens. Lineage (GTDB taxonomy): Bacteria > Bacteroidota > Bacteroidia > Flavobacteriales > Flavobacteriaceae > Flavobacterium > Flavobacterium selenitireducens. Next base: position 221,414 of record NZ_JAAVIY010000006.1, on the reverse strand, counting down.
TTCGCTGTCAATGCGGGTGCAAAAGTAGCTGCTTTTTTCGCATTTACAAGTTTTAAATGTGGAAATTTTGCAAGTTTTTTCGGCTCTCGATGTAACTTGCTGGAACCACGTCGATTGTGCCCGAAGATTTTTTTTATAAATCCAGACGCGTTTGCGATTCGACCCGATTCCAGACTGTTCCCTGAAAAGCGAATTCATCGGATAAACCTGAATTGTTGGCGAAAATCTTCATCCCTTACCCGCAAAGCCAGCGTGAAATTTATCTCGAGAGACGGCTATCTATGGTTGAAAAGTTGAACAGCGTCGGAAATTTGCTCATTCGATAACATTTTCCCGATCGTTATATGGGGAATTTCTGCAAATTTGACCACGCTTCTTGCCCTTATCGGAAATCCGATCAAGAAATCTTTCATCCGACGCCTCAAATTTCCTTACCTGGGCTCGTAGCCAGATAAATGGTTCCATTCGCTTTTCCGACTTGGGCAGGGAACGTATCGAAACGATCGAAGACCGCCTCAATATCGTCAAACCCATCCATGTAAAATATTAGTTTTGGAGAATCGGCTTCATCCATGTAAAATTCCATTATCGTAAGATGTGCCTCGGCATTCCGGCTTCCGAAATCAAACAATGCAGCCGGTTCGTCCTTGAATCCTGCCACAACTCGTATTGTATATAAGGAAGGCCGTGGATTATCGAATATCGCAACATCGGAAGTTAGATTGGTGAAACGCCTGCATCGCACAAAAACGGTAAGAACGGAGAAAGCATAAAAAAAGACAGCCCGGGCCGTCTTAATTTGTCTTGGATTTTTCGTTTGCCTGTTCGACCGCCTTTCCTGTCCAATATTTGTCGAGGTCATTTATGTTGACAGGTTTGGCCGCTTCCTGTTTTTGAAGGCGACCGCTCTCGAAGGCACGCACCAATATGGTTTCGATAAGATAATCTTCGTTCACGGCATAAGGGTTGTATCCTCGCTTAAGGTCAAGGTCGAAAACCTTAGCGGTATTACTCGACCAAAATGCTTTCCAGGCACTCTTGTAATCCTTGATAATCGAAAATGTCGTGCGGCCGGTTTGCCTGTACACAAGCTTAATCAAGATTTGGCCTTGTTTACGGGAGAGTTTCTTCAGCTTTTCTGAAAATTCATTCTCTATATAGTCTTCGACAATTTTATAGTATTTCTTTTTCTCTTTGGCGGTTTTAAGCTTTGCCATGTTGCGATCGAGCATATTGAGACGCTCGGCCGCCATACGCGCGTACGGATAGACCTTATAAACCCGGCTTTGCAAAATCAGGAATTCCTTTTTACCGGCATAGTTCAATGGTTGTTTACCTATATATACGTCCTCGAGCATGATTTCCATGATCGAATCCTGTTCTGCCTTGTTGAGATCGGCGATACTGTCCTGGGGCGTGATCTGGGCAAACGCTCCAAGACTGCAAGTCGTAAGAAATAAAAGCGCGCTTATAAATCTCATATTGATTGTTTAGGTTTCAAAAATATGCAATCCGTTGGCAACTGTAGTGCCAAATATTTAATTTAGCGGAAAATAATCCGAATGAGTGCAAAATCAATTTTAAAGAAATCATCGATGGCGTTTATGGAACGCTACCTTAATAATGCATCGCCTACAGGATATGAATCCGATGGGCAAAAACTGTGGATGGATTACGTGCGGCCGTATGTCGATACATTCATTACCGATACATACGGAACGGCCGTTGGCGTCATCAATCCCGATGCGGAGTTCAAAGTAGTCATCGAAGGACATTCCGATGAAATTTCATGGTATGTCAATTACATTACGGACAACGGTCTTATATACGTGATCCGGAACGGAGGCTCCGACCATGTGATCGCGCCGTCGAAACGCGTCAATATCCACACCAAAAAGGGAATCGTAAAAGGTGTTTTCGGATGGCCCGCCATACATACCAGGAACCGCGATAAGGAGGAGCATCCCAAGATCGACAATCTCCACATCGACGTCGGCTGCGACACCAAGGCCCAGGTCGAGGAAATGGGCATACACGTCGGGTGCGTCATTACCTACCCGGACGAATTCATCATCCTCAACGAAAACAAACTGGTCTGTCGCGCTATCGATAACCGGATGGGCGGATTCATGATCGCGGAAGTCGCACGTTTGTTATCTGAAAACAAAAAGAAATTGCCTTTTGGTTTATACATTACCAATTCCGTACAGGAAGAAGTAGGACTGAGAGGAGCCGAAATGATCACCCAAACCATACGCCCCAACGTCGCTATCGTCACCGACGTCTGCCACGACACGACGACTCCGATGATCAACAAACGCATCGAAGGGGAAGTACAGATAGGAAAAGGCCCGGTCATTACCTACGCTCCGGCGGTGCAAAACAATTTGCGCGAACACATACTCGACACAGCCGAAAAGAACAAAATCCCCTTTCAACGACTCGCTTCTTCGAGAGTGACGGGAACCGATACGGACGCGTTCGCGTACAGCAACGGTGGCGTCGCTTCTGCACTGATATCGCTACCGCTTCGTTACATGCACACCACCGTGGAAATGGTTCACAAGGACGACGTCGAGAACGTGATCCGATTGATCTACGAATCCTTGCTGACGATCGAAAATGGCGAAACCTTCAGCTATTTCAAGTAAGACAAATAAAAAAGCATCCTGTTACGGGATGCTTTTTCCTTTATAACTAACCTTTATAAACCCAATATTACAATTTTGGAAGAGCGGACGGAAGGCTCAATTTCTTTTGCCCTTTGTTGATATAATTGAAATCCAGCGGTGCGTATGCGGGAAGCTTGGCCTCGATTAGAGCATTGCTCTCGTTGATTTCAGCAATTGACGTCTCGAAGTACAACGGCAGTGCCTCCTCTTCGATGGCCTCAATTATCTGCTTGCTGTCGGACGCCGTTTCTTCAGCGGTTTTAGCATAATTCGAGCTGATGAAAGTTGACGGATGGGCTACGAATTCCTCGTTGACGAATTTAGTGTGAAATGGAACTCCGCCTCCAAAAACGGTTTCCGTGTCCATTTCGCTAAGACCTTGGTATGTTGCGGCATTGCCTGCAAAGGCGGCCAATAAGGCCAAACTGAAAGTGATGATTGATTTCATGTGATTGATTGATGTCCTCGGCTCCACAAGTGTGGCGCGTTGGGATTGATTGATTTGATTGATGATTTTTACCGGAAGTGATTACGCTTTGGCGATCAGGTCAGCGACTTCTTTGTTACCGGTCGCCTCTGCCCATTTTTGGGCGGTAAAACCGTTCTCGCTTTTGTCTCTCGTGCTGGCTCCTTTAGAAAGCAGGAATTTCGCAATTTCGATTTGATTGTAACGGGCGGCTACCATAAGTGGTGTCATTCCGTTGGATTTTTCGTTGACGTCGGCTCCGTATTCTACCATTTTCTTTACGAAGTCCAGTTCGCCTTTGCTGATAGCGTTACAAAGTGGTGTTCCGCCTACAAGTTTGACTTCCGATGTAGTGATTGGATTTACGGAAGTTGTGATTTCATTAGCCATAGCGACATTTGCAAACGATGCTAGAGCGAGACCGAAGATGATTGATTTTTTCATGATGATTGATTTTAATTGATTGTGATTTTTGTTAATAGACGCGACGTTTCGTTCAAACGTTACTCTTAAAATTGACATTAACTTTTTTTTAACCTTATTGAACATTACCAAAATTAAAAAACGCCCTGAATAAAGGCGTTTTGAAATTGTTATGTGTAAATTATCTTATTTAAGAAAATCGATGACGTTGCGTTCGATGCGCGCATCTATGTCCGAAATATCTGCTTTTACGAACGGTTCGCCCAAAATGTTTTCGAACAATTCGATGTAGCGGTCCGAAACCGATTCGATATAAGCCTCGGTCATATCCGGGATGATTTGCCCGTCCTTTCCCTGAAAATCATTGGCGATCAGCCACTGGCGGACGAATTCCTTCGAGAGTTGCTTTTGATTTTCTCCTTTCGCCTGTCGTTCCTGGTAGCCATCGGCGTAAAAGTAGCGGGACGAATCCGGAGTATGGATTTCGTCGATCAAAACGATTTTCCCATCTTTTGTCTTCCCGAATTCATACTTCGTATCCACGAGGATCAATCCGCGGTCGGCGGCAATGTTGGTGCCTCGTTGAAAAAGCGCGTGCGTATAATTTTCGAGCACAAGATAGTCCGCTTCCGACACGATTCCTTTCAACAGGATCTCCTCTCGCGAAATATCCATATCGTGTTCGCCATTATCGGCTTTGGTCGTCGGAGTTATGATAGGTTGCGGAAATTTGTCGTTTTCCTTCAAACCTTCCGGAAGGTGGACACCGCAAAGGCTGCGTTTTCCCGATGCATATTCGCGTGCGGCGTGGCCAGACAAATAGCCGCGGATCACCATTTCCACTTTAAAAGGCGTGCACAAATGTCCGACTGCTACGTTTGGATCGGGCGTGGCGATGAGCCAATTCGGGACGATATCTTTTGTAAGATCCATAAAACGCGTCGCGATCTGGTTCAGGATTTGGCCTTTATACGGAATCCCTTTTGGAAGAACAACATCGAAAGCCGAAAGCCTGTCGGTGGCAACCATGACCAAAAGTTCATCGTTGATGTTATACACTTCCCTAACCTTGCCGCGATAAACCGACTTCTGTCCGGGAAAATTAAAATTAGTGGTGGTGATGGTGTTGTTCATTATGGCAGTTTTAACTTGTGTTGCGTTCGCCTTTTTAGCGTCGGCGCAAAAATAAGGTTTATTGGAACTTTGCCCAAGTTATTTTAACGGGTTTCACAAAAAGAAAAAGCGCAGGTCGGTCCCACGCTTTTTGTTATCCTTTTCATCAAATCAACCCTGATTCTCGATTTTTTTATAGGCTTCGATCACCTTTTTGACCAATCGGTGACGGACGATATCTTTGTCGTCGAGATAAATGATGCCGATCCCGTCGGTGTCTTTCAAAATTAATAGCGCCTCTTTAAGCCCGGACATCGTCGAACGCGGCAAATCTACCTGGCCGGGATCCCCGGTAATGATGAATTTGGCGTTTTTTCCCATTCGCGTCAGGAACATTTTCATTTGGGAATGTGTCGTATTCTGGGCCTCGTCGAGGATGACGAAAGCGTTGTCGAGCGTGCGTCCGCGCATGAAAGCCAAAGGCGCGATCTGTATGATTCCCTTCAGAAGATAATCTTCAAGAGTCGTCGGAGGCAACATGTCGCGCAAGGCGTCATACAACGGCTGCATGTAAGGATCGAGTTTTTCCTTCATGTCTCCCGGAAGAAAACCCAAATTCTCGCCTGCCTCTACCGCCGGACGTGTCAATATGATGCGCTTGACCTGCTTTTCCTTGAGCGCTTTGACAGCCAGGGCGACACCGGTATACGTCTTTCCCGTTCCCGCTGGCCCCACCGCAAATACCATATCGTTCTTGAAAACCGAATCGACGAGAATCTGTTGATTGGGCGTCATGGCCTTGATCAGCTTCCCGCCGAGGCCGTGAACCAGGATCCTGTCGTGGTCCGGCATGCGCGTTTCGTCCTGTGTATTGCTTTGGATGACGCGGTCGATGACGTTGTCGTCGATATTATTGTAACGTGTAAAATGTGCCATCAGCCTGTGGAAGCGGTTTTCGAACTCGTCGAGCACCTCTTTTTCGCCGAACGCCTTAATCGTCGTTCCCCTGGCCACTATTTTGAGTTTGGGATAATATTTCTTGATCGTTTCCAGGTGTGCGTCTTGCGCCCCCCAGAAATCTTTTGGGGCAATGTCCCCAAGTTCGATGACTCTCTCGTTCAAAGGCCTTCTTTTTTAAATTAGGAATAATAGCTTTTTTAAGTAGCTTTGCATGAATTCCGACGCCATTTCAACGGCGTTTAGGTTCTCTCAAATATAACGATTTAACGGGTGGCCTGCCCAGATTTTATAAACAATTTTATGTCAATAATTACGCTTACCACCGATTATGGCCTTCGCGATCATTTCGTCGGAGCGTTGAAAGGTAAGCTCCTTTCGGAATATCCGGAAGCCAACATCATTGACATTTCCCACGAAATCGATCATTTCAATACGGCAGAGGCGAGTTACATCGTCGAGGCGGCCTATTCGAGTTTTCCGAAGGGAAGCGTGCACCTGATTGGCGTCGATATCGAACTCGGTCGCAACACGCGCCATGTCGCCATGCAGTGGAACGGCCATTTTTTCATTTGTGCTGACAATGGCACGCTGGGTTTTCTGACGCAAAAATTCGTTGCGGAAAAAATCGTCGCCATCAACATTCACGACCGATTGCCCGAAGACGCCACCGATCTCGACGTATTCGCAAAGGTTGCCTGTCATTTGGCCAAAGGCGGCACGTTGAATGTGATCGGACGCGAAATCGAATCGGTCATGGAACAAACCGAACTCAAACCGGTCATCGCTTCCGATGGCTCGTCTATAAAAGGATATGTCGTCTACATCGACCATTTCGGCAACGTGGTAACCAACATCACCAAAAAAATGTTCACCGAAACGGGAAAAGGCCGGAACTACGAAGTCACGTTCCGAACAGGCCAGCACAACATCCGGACGATTTTCTCAAAATATGCCGACGTCGTGACATCGGACACGTATCCGCCAAAATTTTACGAAGGCCAACGCCTGGCGCTTTTCAACGCGGCGGGCAATCTCGAGATCGCTTTGTTCCGCAGCAATCCCGCTACGACCGGAGGGGCTTCTTCCCTACTTGGTCTCGGCTATCGCGATGCCGTAACCATTAATTTTTCGTAACATGTTCATCCGAATCGTAAAACTCAGTTTCCATATCGAAAACGTCCCTGCCTTTCTCGAAAATTTCGAGCTCATGAAGCAGCAAATACGAAACGCTCCGGGAAATCGTTTATTGGAACTGTATCGCGACAAACAAAACCCGGGCGTCTTTTTTACCTATAGTTATTGGGAAACCGAACAGGATCTCGAAAATTACAGACAGTCCGAACTTTTTTACGACGTTTGGGCGTTCACGAAAAAATTGTTCAATGACAAACCGGAGGCGTGGAGCGTTGATAGGTTGGTTAGTTTGGGATAGTTTAAAGTTTAAGGTTTAAAGTTTAAAGTTTAAAGTTTAAAGTTTGATGTTTAAGGCTTATGGGGCTGAGTTTTGTTTCGGAGACCAACTTTAAACCTCAAACTTTAAACAAAAGGATAAAAAAATGAAAGCAATTCTATTACGAGAGATAAAGTCGTTCTTCGGTTCGCCCGTAGGTTATCTCGTCATTGCCATTTTCCTGTTGCTCAACGGGCTCTTTCTTTGGGTTTTTGATGGGGAATACAACATTGCCCAAAGCGGCTTTGCAGATTTGACGCCGTTTTTTACGATCGCGCCTTGGATCCTGCTATTCCTGATCCCGGCCGTGACGATGAAGAGTTTCTCGGAAGAAAAAAAGCAAGGAACACTTGAATTGCTGCTCACTAAACCGCTGAGCGTGTGGCAAATCGTCAACGGAAAATTTTTGGGATCGGTAGTGCTTATCACCATTGCGATCGTTCCTACGCTTATTTATGTTTATGTCGTTTCGAGACTCGGCATGTCCGAAGGCAACATAGACATGGGCAGCACAATGGGTTCCTATTTCGGATTGTTGTTCCTGATCGCAGCTTACACAGCCATCGGTGTTTTCACGTCCTCGCTTTCCGACAACCAGATCGTTTCGTTCATCACCTCGGTTTTCCTGAGCTTCGTTTTGTATTACGGATTTGAAGGAATCGCAGGATTTGCAGGCAACGGACGCGATTTCGTCTCGGCTATGGGAATGGACAGCCATTTTGAAAGTATGGGACGGGGCGTGATCGATACGCGTGACGTCATGTATTTCCTGACCGTGACGATCCTGTTCCTGTCGTTCACCGTCTTCAAACTCAAATCGCTGAAATCATGACGGACGCCAAAAAGAAAAACCTTAAAAGCCTGTTGATCACCGTCGGGATACTGATTGTGGTAAACCTCGCCGGAATCAAGATTTTCCAGCGATTCGACCTCACCCAGGACAATCGGTACACATTGTCGCAAACGTCATTCAGCATCATCGAAGAAGTGCGCGAACCGTTGCTCGTAGAGGTTTATCTCGACGGAGATTTTCCGGGAGAGTTCAGGAAATTACAGTCAGAGACGCGACAGTTGCTCGAAGAATTCAAGGCTTACAATTCCAATATTCGGTTCCGTTTCGTCAATCCGCTTGACGGATCTGAGAATAGCGATGGCGATAAACGCGAAATCATCTACTCTATTTTCAAGATGGACAATCCGGCCGTCTCACCAAAAGAGCAAAAAGAAATCCAAACCAGCCTGCAACAAATTCCGGATCTCGACAAAGCCGTTCTCGATTCGTTTCTCGGCACCGGAATGACGCCGGCACGCGTTACGATGAACGACCGCGGCAAGCAAACCGAGGCCGTCGTCTTTCCGTGGGCGATCGCGACTTACCAGGGCCGCAGCGTCAAAATTCCGTTGTTAAAGAACGCGATGGGCGCTTCGACGGCTGAGAAAGTAGTCGGATCTGTACAACATCTCGAATATGCGTTCGCCAATGCATTTAACACCGTTTCCAAAAGCAAGAATAAAAAAGTGGCCGTCGTAAAAGGAAATGGCGAGCTACACGATTTGCTTATGGCGGATTTCATCAAGCAGACCAAGCAAAACTATTTCATCGGAACCTTCACGCTCGATTCGGTTGAAAGCCAGCCAGTCGAAACGTTGAAATTCCTCAAAAAATACGACATGCTCGTGATCGCTAAACCTACCGAGACCTTTTCGGATGCGGAAAAACAAGTACTCGACCAATATGTCGTAGGCGGCGGAAAAACGCTTTGGCTCGTCGACCAGGTCAAAATCGAAATGGACAGTTTGTACAATTCACAAGGTGCGGCGCTTGCTTTCCCTGTCGATTTGAACCTTAACGACATGTTCTTCAAATATGGGTTCCGCATCAATCCCAATCTCGTCAAAGATCTCAATTGCGCCCCTATCGCGCTGGCGACGGGCGAGCAGGGAAGCGCAACCCAATATTCCCAATATCCATGGTTTTATGCTCCTTTGGTGTATGCCGATTCCAAGCATCCGATCGTCGATAACCTCGACCCGGTCAAATTTGATTTTGCGAACAGCATCGACACGCTGAAGAACGGCATCAAAAAAACCGTGCTTTTGCATTCCTCCCAGTATTCGAATATGGTTGGCGCCCCAGTGGAGGTGCGTCTCGACATGGTTCAGGAACGTCCGGAGCCTACCGAATTCAAAGGTGGAGGAAACATTCCGATGGCGGTGCTGCTCGAAGGAAAGTTCCGCTCGGTTTTCGAAAACCGCGTGCTGGCATTCAACGACGACAGTTTCAGGACCGAAGGCAAAGCCGGGAAAATGATCGTGATCTCGGATGGCGACATCGTGCGCAACCAACTCGACAAAGAATTTCGTCCGCTCGAACTCGGCTACGATAAATGGACCAACAAACTATACGGCAACAAGGAATTCCTCAACAATTGCGTGAATTACCTGCTCGACGATACGGGACTTATCAACATCCGCAACAAAGAAGTCAAACTTCCTATCCTCGACCAGGAAAAAGTATACCAAAATTACAGTGCGATCCAAGGCGTAACCGTCGCAGTTCCAATCGTCCTGCTGGTGTTGTTCGGTATTGTCTTTACGATGATCCGCAAGCGTCGCTACTCGCGATAGTGTTAATAAATTTAATTTCTTCGTTAGACGGATTAAAATATATTTGTGATTCGGATAAACCCGACCTAAAAATAAAATTTGCAGATGAAATTCATCGTATCGAGTTCGTATCTACTCAAACAACTCCAGGTGTTGGGAAGTGTTATCAACAGCAGCAACACCTTGCCTATCCTGGACAATTTCCTTTTCGACCTGGACAGCAACACCCTTACCGTATCGGCTTCGGATCTCGAGACGACGATGAGCGCCACTTTGGAAATCGATTCGACATCCAAGGGAAGCGTTGCCGTTCCTGCGAAATTGTTGCTTGAAATCCTCAAAACGTTCCCGGAGCAACCGCTCACGTTTACGGTAGAGGAAAACAGCACGATAGAAATCAGTTCGAATTCGGGTAAATACGCGTTGGCTTATGCCCCGGGCGAGGAATTCCCGCGTTCGGTCAGTCTTGACGATCCGTCATCTACCGTGGTTCCTGCCGAGATCCTTGCCACTGCTGTGAGCAAGACGATTTTCGCCGCCGGAAACGATGATTTGCGTCCGGTAATGTCCGGCGTTTTCTTCCAGTTTTCTACAGAAGGCTTGACGTTCGTTGCCACAGATGCACACAAGCTTGTGAAATATGCGCGTGCCGATGTGAAAGCGTCACAGGAAGCCAACTTTATCATGCCCAAAAAGCCGTTGAACATCCTCAAAAGCATTTTGGGTGCATCCGATGCCGACGTGAAGATCGAATACAACGATTCAAATGCCACGTTCTCGTTCGACAATTATGTCCTGACGTGCCGCCTGATCGATGGGAAATATCCGAATTACGAAGCGGTTATCCCGAAAGAGAACCCTAACAAATTGCAAATCGATCGCGGACAATTTTTGAGTTCGGTTCGTCGCGTTGCGATTTTTTCGAACAAGACGACCCACCAGATCAGACTCAAGATCGCCGGAACGGAATTGAATATTTCGGCCGAAGACATCGATTATTCGAACAAAGCCGAAGAAAGATTGACGTGCGATTATCAGGGAGACGATATCCAGATCGGGTTCAATTCGCGTTTCCTTACCGAAATGCTGACGAACCTCCAAAGCGATTCCATCCTTTTGGAAATGTCGTTGCCCAACCGTGCCGGAATCCTTACTCCCGTCGACGGACTGGACGAAGGCGAAAGCGTGACCATGCTTGTCATGCCGGTCATGCTGAACAATTAAGCTACCAACCAATTTTTTCTATTGACGAAGCCGTGATCCAAAAGATTGCGGCTTTTTCAATTTCCGATACTCGTCTGATTTTCATTCAGAAACGTTCCAGGTTATCAAGGTTGGCAAAGGATTTATGCGATACGGATGAGTTTTTTGTTCACGAATTCCTCAATTCCCAAAGGCGACAATTCGCGACCGTAACCCGAGCGCTTCACGCCGCCAAACGGCAAATCCGGGCGGGACGCCAAATTTTCGTTGATAAACACCATGCCCGTTTCCATTTGGGAAGCCACGTTGACCGCGCGATCGACATCTTGGCTGAAAACCACGCCACCCAAACCAAAATTCGTATCATTGGCCAGCTCAACGGCTTCTTTTTCTGTCCTCACCCTATAAAATGACGCGACGGGACCGAACAATTCTTGATGATAAGCGACCATTCCCGGTTTAATGTCCGCCAGGATAGTCAACTCATAAAATGCGCCTTCCCTGTCGATGGGCTTGCCGCCAGCTAAAATTGTCGCACCAGCGGCCACGGTTTCCTGTACCTGTTGATGAAGTTTATCGACGGCGTCTTGCGTAGACAAGGGCCCAACCTGAGTTTCCGGATCAAGCGGATCGCCTACTTTGAGATTGGCAATCTTTTGTTGAAGTTTTGAGAGAAACTCATCTGCGACGGCATCCATGACGATGAAGCGCTTTGCCGATGTGCATGCCTGGCCCATGTTGGCGAAACGGCCGAGATATGCCTTTTCTACGGCAAGGTCGATGTCGGCATCGTCGAGCACGATGAAGGCGTCACTTCCACCGAGTTCAAGAACCGATTTTTTGAGGTTACGCCCCGCTGATTCACCCAAACTCGACCCGGCTGCCTCGCTTCCCGTCAATGACATTCCGGCGATCCTCGAGTCTTCCCCGAGCTTTGAAATTCTTTTGCCGGATAAGAAAAGATTCGTGTAAACACCGTGTGGAGCGCCGGCTTCGCGGAAGATATTCTCTATCATTTCGGCGCATTGAGGCACATTCGATGCATGTTTTATGGCCACGACATTTCCAGCCATGATATTTGGGGCGGCCAGTCTCGCGACTTGATTGAACGGATAATTCCAGGGTTCGACGCCCAATATGATCCCGATTGGGGAAAGGCGGACGAACGCTTTTCCATCCTCGATTTCCATCGGACGGTCCTTGAGAAACTCCGCGGCGTTTTTGGCGTAGTACTCATAAACCGAAGCGACCATTTCTACTTCACTCTCACTTTGGGCGATGAGTTTTCCCATCTCTATGGTGATGAGTTTGGCGAGTTCCTGCTTTCGTTCCCGGAAGAGCGAGGCTACTTTGAGCAACAGGTCTTTGCGGATTTTGATATCGGATTGTTTCCAGAAACGATAGGCGTTGTGGGCAATTTGGAGTTTGGCGTCCAATTGTTCCTGGGTCAATTCGTCGTATTGTTTAAGCAGCTGGTTGTTATAGGGATTGATGGTTTGTATCGGCATGGTGTTATTTCGTTGGAGTTGTGTCGTGGTGTGATTGCGTTAGCGATTGAGGCTTTGTTTGAGCTCTTTTGGACAAACCTCAATGGTTTTGAAGACCTTTGAGGTTTCCAAAAAGCGAGTGCCGAAAGCGCGGCGCTGGCTTCTCAGGAGTCTGTCGGCTCAATAATTTCGAGCCAGCGCAACGCCCTGGTTATCGTGCAGGGCAAGAATCGGAACTTTCGAGTGAAACGCGAGCTTTTTGGTCATGCTCGTGTGGAACAGGCTTTCAAAAAATCCTCGTTTGTGGTTCAGCAATGCGAGCAAATGGGTGTCGTGCTTTTCGATAAATTCAAGAATGCTTTGTTCGACCTCATCGCTTTCGACGATGTGAAACCGGACGTTTTCGTTTTTCATGAGCAGCTTCCAGTCGGCTACGACCACTTCCTTCACATCGGATTGCGCGCTTTTGACGTGCAAACAATCGACAGACGCCCCAAAAGCAGCAGCGATGGGCAACAACTTTTTCAGTGCGGGAAGATCCTGTTCGGCAAAACGCGTTGTAAAGGCGATTTTCTCGATGGGTTTGTAGGTTGCGTCCTCGGGAACACCCAGAACGAAAGCGTCGGTACGTGTCATGACGCTGGCCGTGGTCGTCCCTAAAAAAGCAGCGGCAGCCCCGGTTGCGCCTTTGGTTCCCATCACCACGAAATCGATGTGGTCTGTTTTGACATGCTCGAGGATGGTGTTCACGAGATCCCCGTCGAGCAGGACGTTGTCTATCGGGACATCGCCACAATCATTTTCAATCGCGATTTTCCTGAGCACCGGAATTTCGCTTTTGTAGTTTTCGAAATTCGCCAACTCGACCGTGTCGTACACTTCCATGAGATAGGCCGGAACATCGATATAATCGACCATCGGAATTTCATAAACGTGAAGCGTGACGATCCTGGCATCGAGTTGTTTGGCCAGTTTGAGCGCGTATACGAATGCGTTATGGGAAGTTTTTGAAAAATCGGTTGGAAAAAGGATTTTTTTGCTCACGTCGAAATGGTATTGGTTGCGGGTTGGAAACGTCGAAAGTATTCTCCTCTTAAAATTACGCAATGCGCCCAACAGTTGAGGCGACGTTAGGATTTATTTGAGATTTTACTTTTCTACCTTTGCGGAATGATTTACCACGACAATATCGTTGCCCTCGCTACTCCGTCCGGGGCCGGGGCAATAGCCATCATCAGGGTTTCGGGTGTGAATGCCATTTCGATAGGTGCATCGGTATTCCAATCGGTGCGCGGCAAGGATCTCAGCAAACAGAAATCGCATACGTTGCATTTGGGCCATATAAAGGACGAAGCGAAAATACTAGACGAAGTCCTGGTGTCGGTATTCAAGGGGCCCAATTCGTACACGGGCGAAAATACGATAGAGATTTCGTGCCACGGTTCGACTTACATCCAACAGCAAATCATCCAATTGTTGCTGAGGAAAGGCTGCCGCATGGCGAATCCCGGAGAATTTACGCTGCGCGCGTTCCTGAACGGCAAACTCGATCTTTCACAGGCTGAGGCGGTGGCTGACCTGATCAATTCTGACAACGAAGCCGCCCACCAGATTGCGATGCAGCAAATGCGCGGTGGTTTCTCGAACGAAATCGCTCAGCTCCGTCAGGAACTGCTGAATTTTGCGTCGTTGATCGAACTTGAGCTTGACTTTTCGGAAGAAGATGTCGAATTTGCCGACCGCACACAGTTTCGCCAATTGCTGGAGAAGATCGAACGCGTGCTCAAGCGGCTCATCGATTCGTTTGCTGTCGGAAATGTGATAAAAACCGGTATTCCGGTGGCGATCGTCGGCGAGCCAAACGTCGGAAAATCAACGCTGCTCAACGCACTTTTGAATGAAGAGCGCGCGATTGTTTCGGAAATTGCAGGCACGACGCGGGATGCGATCGAGGACGAACTCATCATCGAAGGAATTTCATTCCGATTCATCGATACTGCGGGAATTCGCGAAACCAGGGATGTCGTTGAAAGCATCGGCATCCAGAAAACGTTTGAAAAGATGGCGGCCGCCCAGGTGGTGATGTTGCTTGTGGATGGCAGTCGGCTTTTTGACCTGGCGTCGGTTGCGGAGGTCAGTACCGAAATCGAGAAAATCCGGAACCAGCACCCGCTCAAACCGCTGCTTGTAATCGGCAACAAGGCGGACATGCTTGATGTGGATCGCCAAAAACTATTGACATCGGAAATCCAGGGATTACATTTGATTTCGGCCAAAAACAATATCGGGATCGACGATCTCAAAAAACAGCTGATTTCGTTCGTGAACACCGGAGCGCTGCGCAATAACGAGACGATTGTTACCAACGCGCGCCATTATGACTCGCTGTTGAAGGCGCTTGAGGAAATCCAGAAAGTGAGGTTTGGGTTGCAGTCCGGATTGTCGTCCGATTTAATGGCGATCGATATCAGGGAGGCGCTTTACCACTTTGGCATGATCACGGGCCAAGTGACCAATGACGAGCTGTTGGGGAATATTTTCGCGAATTTCTGCATCGGGAAATAATTACGTAAACATCGCAAATATCGACCGCCACACGATCTCCTGGCAATTGACAAGGCGCGAGGTGATCGGCCAGTCCAAATCTGCACAAAAATTTTTATCAAATTCCAGCCTGTAAACATCCTCATGAATATCGTCGGATATTGGTTCAAATGCGTTGGCCAGAATTACCTCGAACAAATCTTAGGTGAGATTCCGATACAATTTGGGCCACAATCGTGCCTGCGATATCCCGAATAGTGTAAGGTAAACACTGCATGCGTGCCCTACTTTTGACTTATAACTTAAAAGCAACACACATGTCAGTATTAGAAAACAATCACTCCGAAGGCGAACTCGCCGAAAAAATCGAAAACCAAACCGCCAAACTACCGTCCGATCTTTTTCTTTGGGCCGCACTCGGTGCCATGGCGACATCGGCAACGCTCAAATGCATTGGAAAAAGCCACACCGCACTATTCGTAGGCCAATGGGCAGCTCCGTTTTTGCTTTTGGGCGTCTACAATAAACTGGTAAAGCTCGAAGGGCATGACCGCAACGACCGCAACGAAGAATAAAGGGGAGTTCAGGCGGCTGCTCGAGCGCGACGTAATTTATATGCCCTAGCGCGAATGTCTTCTCAAATTTTACTCTTCTCTTGAAAATGCTCCGTATATCGGACACCGCTAAACGCTGTCCAGTTTTGGTGGCCTAATAGTCATCATCAATGCACCCTCGAGCGTCATTGCCTTTTTTTTAAATCGAAATTATACTCTTATGAAAATATTATTGAAAAACAAACTTTCCATTTTGGCGATCGGCGCCATGCTCGTCATGGGCTGTAAACAACAGTCTGACGAAACGAACATGGATGGTGCCGAAGGTGCGGATGCTACCGAAATCTCATCCGGTGACCAAAATATGGAAGTTCCCACCGATACTACGGCTGCCGAAATGGAACAACAAGTGCCCAGCGGCCAACAACGCACCACAGATGGTTCGTCCGGAAACAACGGTTCCAACGATGGCAGCTCGCCTGATGGTGCCGACGGTAACAATGGTTCGGGTTCCGGCAGCGGAGGTTCCGGGTCAGGCGCTCCGAATCCGTAAGATCGTTACGGTTACTTCCAAATATTCCTTTGAGCCGAAACAACAATTTTTACTTACATCTGATACATTCCGAAATGATTCCGTAAGGATCCCATCCGGAATTATCGCAACAACTTCACTATGAAAAAAGCACTTTTATTGCTGGGAGCCATCCTATTTTTTGGCGTAGCCTCAGCCCAGACGGATACCCGTTCCACGAAAAAATCGAAAACGGAACAGAAAGCCACGAAATCGAAAGCAAAATCCGAAAGGACGAACACGGTAAACTCGCCTTCTGATTCGATGACCGACGGCAATTCGATCAATCGGAAAAACAACAGCGGCAATCCCGACGTAAACGGAACCGGAACTTCGGGAAACCGCAATGACAATCCTGGCGGAACAGGATCAAATGGAAACGGGACGCCAAATACCAATGGCGGGACCACTTCTCCAAACGGAACCGGGACAACTCCGGGAAATAACGGATCCCCAACTTCTCCAGGTGGTCAATCACCTGGCGGCACCCAACCAGCGAGATAACAAGAAAGCCCCAATGCCGGGGCTTTTTTTTTGGCAAATGCGTTGCTGACGAGTCCGTATTTGTTAGGCTAAAGCGGGCTGGTATGGGTTTCCGGCTCTTCGGCCTTGGCGACGGTCATCACCACAACGAGAATTTCAACGACGCCCAATACAACGTGCGGCAAATACATCTCATCGGCAAAACCCAACAACCAGGGAGACGATATCAGCAAAATACCGCTGATGAAATCGATGGCAAGATGTATGCGAAACGGGATGAGCTTAACAAGTGAAGTCTCGTATTTGGTCACCAGACTGTAAACAATGGTAATCGCCGCGAGAACGAAAAATATACGTGAATATACTGCAGTCGTATCCCACCCGCCTAAAAACGGCAGGGCGATGAAAAGGCCGGCTACCAGATAATCCAGGATGCCGTGCATTTTAGTGGTAATGATTTTCATTTTTTATCGGATTTAATTATGCATCCCAAAGATCCTCCCGAAATTTAAAAACGGGTTACAGTTTATAAAGTTAAGCAGGTAAAATTAGGGCTCATTCGACGGCGCGTTTGGTTTCGTTAGGATCGTATTTATCGCCTTTCGCCAATACATGCAACGACAGGTTGCGCACCGAAACGGGAAATCCTTCCTGGACTTCGGAGACATTGGTGTTCCCGATGGACCGCCCGTCGACGATCATCACAGAACCTTCCCCTACGACTTCCAGGCAGTCATCGCCCCATAGCAATATTCCGGTGTTTTCCGAAAGGCCGATGCCCAGCACAGACGAATTGGCGGCAATGACCTGGACGAGTCGCCCAATACGGCCGCGTCTCATAAAATGGGTATCGAACGTCATCGAATCGATCAGGCCAAAACCTTTTGCTGTTTTCACATTTCCTTTCAAAACCGACGACTGACCGCGCCCTCCGACAATCATGACGCTTGCCACAGCGGCTGCCCCGGCAGAAGTTCCCGCGTAAAGAAAATCGTCTTCCTGCAAGCGCGAAACAAGCGTTTTCAGGAATGGAGTATCGCCTAACACTGTCGTCAGTCGCAACTGATCTCCTCCGGTAAAAAACGCGACGTCTGTATTTTGCAGACGCTCAATCAACTCAACGTCGAAGGCCGCCTCTCGAGAGGTAATCGACAGCGTTCCAATGTCAGATGCACCAAGAATTTGGAAAGCGTTTTGGTACACGCGCCCCAGCTCATCGGGTAATGCAGAAGCAGCGGTGATAATCTCGATACGGGACCGGATTCCTTTTTTGGATTCAGATACGACGCGCCGCAATATACCGTCATCCCGAAAACTGGTATTCTCGTGTTCTCCACGGTCTTCCGCACCACCGATGATGATAAGTTTTGCTTTAGGCCGGATAAATTCGTTTTCCATAGCTCAAAAGTATGGCGGTGGCGCGCCGAACCTTTTATACGATTGCGACGTGGAAGGGTATAATAAGGAAAGCCTGTATCGGACCTCAAAGCGGATGAAGACTGTACAATTTCTCCCGTTCGCGGGTGTTCGTTACAAGTACGATCCTGGCCGGTAGCTACATAGTACCTCAAAATGATTCTATTGTGTAAAACCTCGTGATTCCCGTGTTCTACTTTTACCAAAAGCCCTGGAGCGCTTCTTTTGGCATCTCCTGAAAGTTGGCCAGAAGGCAAAGATGAATCGAAACAATTAAAAATTAAACTATGAACGCAGACAATCCCAACACCTTTCTCAACCAAGACCAAGAGGAAATCCACAACGCGCCGGAGCCGATCGAAAGAGAGTCGGACTTCGATGAAATAAACAAAGATCCCCTTGAGGATGACAGCGACGGGTTCGCGACCGAAGACGAACAGTTCGACGACGACCTCATTAAAGAAAATCCAGATCTCGGTTCAACCGAAAACGAGGAGGCCGGTGATGCCCGCTACGGCGATGACTTCGACTCAGATGATGACGACCGGGATGGCAGTCGCATCACCGAGCAACTCTGAAGGTCATGGGTGCCTAAAAAGTCCTGACGAACACCTCAGCGGACCGAACCTCGGACAAAATTTGGTTGCCGGACGAGACAACGCATCCTGAAAAGAACACGCTTAAAACAGAAACTCCGGAAATATTCCGTAATGGCGCGCCCGAAACTTTGGTATCGGGCGTCGCTGTTTTACGGGCAGAGCAAGGCAAACATCCGTTCAAAGAGTACGGTATACCATTTAGCGATCGCCGTCAGGAAGCTCAGCGTTCCAGTCGATCTCCAAGACTTCCTTCAACGATTGGCGCAAGGTAGCGAAAGAGCCGGTTTGGTACTGTGTAAACGAACATGTAACTCGTTCCAGGTATTTGGAGGGATTTGGCGTAAATAGTGGTCAGGCATTACTTTGCCGTGCTACAAGCGACGGACCTTGCACAAGGGTGAGGTCGCTGATTATCTTAGCGGCTTCAACGGCGTTGTCCACCGGTATAAAGAGGTAGCTGTAAATGGGATGGTCAAAATACAACTTCTTGAAGTCGTCCAGGTTTTCATGAAACCCAGCATACAATAATTTATATTGCCTGGGTAGCGTGACATAACAAGCAATGCAGAGAAAAAACTCTCCATGGCATAAACCCAGATTCCTGTAGCGTACTTCAAGACAATCGTACTTTTTTTTCTTACCTTCCAGGACATGAGGTGTTGCGGGTTCCAATGCCATAAAAATTGAATTTAGTGATGTAAAAAAAGAAATCGCATTTGGCGACTTCATCAACTTCTACGTCAAAACTGCATAGGACCGGAATAAAGCGAAAAATAAAATGTTCCGTAGCAAGATCCTGACGTGAGCGCCGATCTTACACCAGCAGTGTGGGAAAAAAATAGAAAAGAAATAGGTATAACAAACCAAAGTGTAGGAAATCGGCGATGTATACCCTTTACGAGATAACCAAAGTTACTAAAATAATTGAAACATCGGGATTTGCGAATATTTATTTTTGACAAAAGTGACATTTTGCACATGCCCGCACAAATTTTAAGTATAAAAACCCGGAAAATCCATTGCGGCCTCAATACTATTGCGTAATTTGGTATTACGGCTTCCGATAAACGGTGGCCCTTACATAAAAAGGTAGAAAGTGCTTTTGGGCGCTTTCTACCTTTTTTTGTTTTCTAAAAATCACGCTATGAAATATACCATCTCTTATCAGGTGCCCGTGCTGCCTCAGCGAATCGTGATGGATTACCTGGACAGTAACAATATCGAGTTCCAATACGGAACGCGAGGCGAAATTGAATTGCAAACATCGCTTTGCGAACAGAAAATATCGGAAATGGAACATTTTTTCATCCATTACGGTATTGAAATCATCCGAGACGAAAAAGTTTTCCTGGCGCAGCGAATCAAGGACGTCCTGGCAGAGATCGCATATGATGACAAGCGCCTCAAAAAGACGTCGTCGTGCCACCTTGCCGACCACATGGGCTTCAGTTATGCCTACCTCGCCGGAAGTTTCGAGCGCAGCACTTCCTACACGATCGAAAAATACCTCATCATGATCAAGGTCGAGCGGGCCAAGCGACTCATCGTGGAGGGCGAACTGACAATTAAGGAAATAAGCATGCTCATGAATTACAGCAGCGCCGGTCACATGTGCAAGCAATTCAAGAAAACGACCGGTCTTTCGGTCACTTCCTTCCGACGTATAATCGATTATAAACGAAATAGAGTCGTCAGGCTGTAAATCTTCTTGGGTTAATATCCCACTTTTTCTAGCGGCATAACCAATAGGATTTACTCCTTTTTTGACTCGGATGTCTGCAGCAATCGTTCCACTACTGCCCTTATCGCGCGCATCTTGAACGGTTTTTCGACAAATGCCTCTGCACCCGCGAGTCTAGCCAGTTTTGCAATGTGCATGCTCGCCGATATGATCAGGATCGGAACATGAGCGGTCTGAGGCCGGCCTTTGAGGTAACGGCAGATATCCAAACCGTCCACGCCCGAGAGTTGTTTGTCAAGAATGAACAAGTCCGGCGTCTCGAAGGCATCGTTGAGCAACGGTTCCCCATTGGTAAAAACAATCACCTCGTAATTGATCCTTTCGAAGATAAGACGCACTGCATCCTGGATTCCGGGATCGTCGTCCGTCAGGATTATTTTTTTCTTAGCAGTCATCGGCAAAAGGTTTAGAGTGTATCAGGTCAGTTGCGGCAGTGTGAAGCAAAATGTCGAGCCCTCCCCTTTTACGCTCGTCACACTCATGGTTCCTTCGTGATTGAGCACAATGCTCGAGGATATGAATAAGCCAAGCCCGAGGCCTGAGAACGTGCTGGCCTGCGCATCGCTGGAACGATAAAACCGGTCGAAAATCATCGATTGGATTTCTTCGTCTATACCGATTCCAAAATCTTTCACGCACACGATGACCTGATTGTCCTTGGTAACGGCGTCGATGATGACCTTGTCGGATTTTGGGGAATACTTGACAGCGTTGCCGATTAGGTTCGTCAGTACCTGGCGGATGCGGGCACGGTCGGCGAACACGAATGCTTCATCGGAAACCTGGATCTCGAACTGATGGCTGCTCGCCGCGGACATCGAGTCGGCCACCTCATAAATCAATTGGTTCACGTCGAATTTTGTCGGGAAAAGCTTCATCTTGCCGTTGACGATGCTCGTGGTATCGAGCAACGCATGAATCAGTTCGGTAAGGCGGTCCACCTGGCCGTCGAGTTTGTGCATCAACCCGGAAGAATTCAGGTCGCCCGCTTCGGCAAACATTTCTTCGAGGATTTCTGCGTAGGCCTTGATACTCGTTATAGGCGTTCGCAATTCATGGCTCGCAATGCCTATGAACGCGTCTTTCTGCTCCTCAAAAATCCGTCTGTCCGTGATATCGATCAGGCTGCCCATTAACGAGGCGTTGACGGTATCGTAAGGCGGAATGAATTGCCCGCGCATCAGCATCCATTGTATGCCTTTCTCGGGATGCTCCATCCTGAATTCCAGTTCAATGCCCGAGTGATCTGCGGCGGCCTTTCTCACGGCCCGATGCACATATTGGCGGTCATCGGCATGTACCATCTCGAGAAATATGTCGAGTCGCCATTCATCGCCGGGATCGAGGTATCCGGTGAGTTCAAGCAGTTCCGGAGTGGCGATTCCCTTCATGTTTACCAGGTCAAATCCCCAAACGCCTACCCTGGCGGCGCGTTGGGAAATCTCCAATTGTATTTGCTTGTCGCGCAATCCCTTTTCTGCGGCGATGCGATCGGTTATGTCGTACATCACGCCTACCATCCGTTTGGCCACGCCGTCTACGCTTTCCACTACCCTGCCGTATCCACTCATCCATCTTATCGTCGCGTCCGCCTGCACGATACGGAAAGCGTCCATCTGAAACAGTCCACCGACGACGGCTTTGGCCAATTCGCCCATGACCATTTCCATATCTTCGGGATGGACGAATTTCGCGAAAAACGCAGAATCGAGCGACTGATTTCCGGGACTCAGCCCTACCAGTTGAAAGTGCTGGTCGTTCCATTGCACGACGTCATCAACAATATTCCAGTCCCAGGCGCCCATATTGGCGCTTTGAAGGGCCACGCGGTTGCGCTCTTCAGAAATGGCAAGCGCTTCCTCAGCCTGCTTTTGCTGGGTCATGTCCCTCGCAATTTTCACGTAACCGGTAAGGACGTCATTGTCGTATATAGGCGCCATTACACCGCTTGCGTAGAAACGTTCGCCATTGCGCCTCAAATGCCAGCGCTCGTCTTCGGCCCTTCCTTTTTCCCTGCGTTCCTGAATTCGAGTTCCGGTATTCCGTCGGCGCGATCTTCCAGAGTGAAGATGATGTGGGCGGACTTGCCCAATATTTCTTCCTCGGGATAGCCGAAGATTCTTGATGCCCCACTATTCCAGCCCTCGGTCTTTTCTTCAGTGTTGTAGGTCATGATGGCAAAATCGGTTGCGCTTTCCACGGTGACCCGCAACCGTTCCCGACTTTCGTGCAAGGCGTATTCCGCTTGTTTCAGATTCTCGATATCCGTAGCCGAACCGAACCATCCGATAATTTCACCAGACTCGTTGTGCAACGGCACGTTCCTGCCGATGAACCAGTTGTAATTGCCATCCTTGTCGCGCAATCTGTATTCCGTATCGAATGTTTTCCCGGCATCCAACGACTGTTGCCAACGTACGGTAGATTCCGGCGCGTCTTCCGGGTGCACGATCGCTTCCCATCCCAATCCCGCGGATTGCTCGTAGTTCAGCCCACTATAGGTGTACCAACGTTCATTGAAATAATTGGCCGTTCCTTTGGTGTTGTTCGTCCATATTATTTGAGGGACCGCGTCGGTCAACGTCCTGAAGCGGGCCTCGCTCTCGCGTTGCGCCTGTTGTGCCTGCTTGCGTTCGGAAATATCCTGGGTGATGCCCACAAGGCGTGCCTGGTTGCTTTCGGGGTCGGCAGGCATCACAACTCCGCTGCTGCTGAACCAAGCTTCTTCTCCGGTAGCCGGGTTGATGATCCGGAATTCGGACGAATAGGGAACTCCGTTTTCCAACGAGGTGTTTATTGCGTTCAACGTCGCATCTGCATCATCCGGATGGATGAGTTCCAATATGTTTTTGACGTTGGCGGGCAGCGGATAACCCACTACCGCTTCCATATTCTCGGACCATTCGAACAACTTTGTCCTGGAATTCATTTCCCATGCGAATATTTTGCCCGTATCCATCGCCTGGCGCATGCGCTGGTGTGCGATATCCAGCGATTTTTCGGTTTCCTTTCGCGCGCTGATGTCCAAAAAAGTCACTACCACGCCTTGTATCCTATCGTCTTCTGTGCGATACGGTGAAAATCGCACAAAAAAGACCCGGCCGTCCGTGAGCGTCATTTCCTGTTCCACTATCAGTAACTTGTCGAGGACGACCTGTGCATTTTCCAACAGATTATCGTTTTTCAACCGGTTGGTTATATCGGCCAACGCACGACTTTGGTCCGACGGGATGAAATTGAAAATCTCGAGCGTAGGCGGCGTATACAACACCACGTGGAAATTTTTGTCGAGGAAAATCGTACCGATATTGGCCGAATTCATCAAGTTTTGCATGTTGTTGCTGAAATGCGAAACCTCTTCGACCCTGACTTTCAATTCCTGGTTTACCGTGCGCAGCTCTTCATTGATACTTTGGAGTTCTTCTTTGCTCGTCTCGAGTTCTTCCGTAGAGGAACGCAATTCTTCGTTCATCGCCTGAAGTTCCTCGTTTGTGGCCTTCAACTCTTCTGTCTGGACTTCATATTGGTCGCTGGAAGCGCGAAGCTGTGCCTTGACCCGGATGAGCTCTTCCTCCAATTGGCTCGCCAGCGGTTCGTCACTGGAGTAGATGCGCGCCTGGGAATCGTCGTCATTGCTTTGCTCGAACAGGATGAGCAGGAATCCATTGGCGGCATCGGTTTCATTCAGGACTGGCCGTATTTGTATCGTGATGGTTTCTATCCTGTCGTGTATGGATACTTTGAGATTTCGTGCCTCGGTAGGCATGTTCCTCTGGATGGCCTGATAGAATGCGGTCCTGAGCTCGAGCCTGAGTTCCGGCCTGACCAATTTCAACAGGTTTTTCGAAAGCTCGCCTCCGCCCACTTGCAGGTAGCGTCCCGCGCGGTCGGTGAGATGGACGATGTCGAATTCGGTATTTACCACGATCGACGGAGGCGCGTACTGCTCCAGCAATTGTTGATGCAACTCGCCATAAGTGATCCGTTCCTGAGCTTTTTTGTCCTTTTCGCTTTTGACCGAGGAACGCAGGTTTATCTGTGGAATATGGGCAAAAACCGGTTCACTCACCGGTATCGAGCGCTTGCCGATGGCCTGGCTCTGGTAGAGCCGATCTTCCCTGTTGAGCAAGGTAAAAAGGTTCCCGCTACCGTCAATGGACTCCGATGTCCCTAGAAATAAAAAATACCCTGGCTTCAACGCAAAATGAAGCGTTTCGATCACCCGTTCCTGAGCCGTCGTATTCAGGTAGATGAGCATATTGCGGCAACTCGCCATATCGAGGTTCGAAAAAGGAGGATCCTTGAGGATGTTGTGCGTCACGAAGATGACCATTTCACGGATTTCCCTTTTCACGAGGTACTGCTGGCCTTCGAGCGTGAAAAACCGTTGCAGCCGGGCCGGGGAAACGTCGGCGGCGTCGTTGATCGTATACAGGCCGGCGCGCGCGGTACCGATGGCGGCCTCATCGATATCCGTAGCGAAAATCTGGACTTTGGGCGGATCGATCATTATGGCCAGGCGTTCGGCGCAAAGCATCGCCAACGAATAGGCTTCTTCTCCCGTGGCGCAGCCCGCCACCCAAATGCGCACCTGGTCCATTCCTTTCTTTTCCTGGAACAGGCGCGGGATGATATCTTGTTCCAGAGTTTCAAAAGCCTTTTTGTCCCTGAAAAAGTTGGTCACTGAAATCAGTAGGTCTTTCAACAAGCTCTGTGTTTCCTCGGGATGCTTGATCAAAAAATCGGCGTAAGCGGACAAGCCCGATAAGTTCCTGATATTTATCCGGCGCTCGATACGGCGCAACAACGTCGGTTTTTTATAATTGGAAAAGTCGTGACCGGTCTGCAGTCGAAGCTGGACAAATACGGTGCGCAGGGAATCGGCCAGATCTTCTTGCCTTTCTTCGAGTTTTTCGGGAATGGAAACGGTGCCCAGGCTGTTCTTGTAGCCTAGAATGACCGAAGGAAGTTTCGCCACCGAAACGATATCGTCTATGAGACCGGTGGCAATGGCATTGCGCGGCATGTCGTTATAGCTGGCTTCGCGCGGATTTTGAACGAAAGCGGCGCCACCGTTTTCCTTGATGCGTTTGATGCCCATCGACCCATTGGCGCCGGTCCCGGATAATATTACGCCAATCGCTTTTGGGCCGTGGGATTCCGCCAAGGTCCGAAAGAAAATATCGATGGGCGCACGACGGTCCTGGGCGGTAAGGTTGGGCGACACCGTGATATGTCCGTCTAGCATTTCAAGATGCATCTCTGGAGAAACCACATAGATATGGTTCGGCCTGACCTTGACTTTCTCTCTTACCTGGACCACGGGAATCAACGCCACCTGACCCAGGACATCGGCAAGCTGGCTGTCGTATTCAGGTGGCAGGTGAAGTATTGCGACATACGCTATATCGGAATCGATAGGAACATTCTCAAAAAACGACTGCAGTGCCTCCACGCCTCCCGCAGATGCACCAATCCCTGTAACCAGGAAATTGGGAGTTTCATTTTTCAGTTCTACCTCGTGCGTGTCTATGTCTGAAGTTTTTTTCAATGTGTTGGAATTATTTGGGAAAAAGTACGGATGACCGGCTACGTTAAGACAGTATCCGCGTACTCTTTTTTATAAATGCCACTTCGCGTATGGCATCCATTCGGCTCAACGAATCATTTGCCCCGTTGAAATAGGCGGCAGCGGCGGTCGGATCGTTCATTTCGGCGAAATGGTCGCCAACTTGGTTCAGCAGCATTATTTTTTCTTCTATCCCACGGATGGCGCCATAAAGGCTGTCTTCTATATTTTCGGCCAAAGCCGACAGCAGGGATTCCGCGGAGAACGCGTGACCGGTGTGGCATCGGAATCGTGCACGTCCGCCCTCGGTAATTTTCGATAGGACGCCGTGACACTCCGGACACGTGAACGGGGAAAGTTCGCCCATCTCGTACAGTCCGGACCGGAACGCACTGGCGCCCTCGGCCGTGTCGATTTCTTTTGAGATAACGATGTCGCCCGCCTCCCCTGTCGTCGCTTCGGGAATCGCTTCAAGGCCTAATTCCGCAATGAGATCGACCATTTCCGAAACCGGCAATATGTAGTCGACCTCGACCTCGCGAATGGCGCTCTCGGGCATAGACCGAACCTCGGCTTCGGCCGGATCCTGCACGATCACCGTTCCTCCACGGCTTTTTATCGTCCAAAGCCCCGCGACGCCATCGTCAAGCGCACCCGAAAGAATGATGCCGATGACCCGATTGCCAAAACTGTAAGCTGCAGACCGAAAGAGCGGATCTACGGCCGGGCGAAACAGATTTTCTTTCGGCCCGTGCGTCACGCGGACGATGTCGTTGTCTATGATCATATGATGATCCGGAGGCGCGACGTAGATCCGCGATCGCTCGATCCGTTCGCCGTCTACCGCATGAGCGGCTTGCAACGCCCCACAACCGTCCAGTACCTCGGGCAGGAAGTCGCTTACTTCCGGCGAAATATGCCAAACGATGAAGACGCTGAGATCATGCGCCTCCGTAAATCTGGAGACGAGCAGTTTCAGCGAATCGAATCCGCCAGCTGAAGCGCCAATGACAATGATATTTCGTCTGTTCATATAAGTATTCTTAAAATGCTGTGGAAACGGGCAGGTAACAATAGAACATACTTCCCGATTCGGGGCTGCTGTCGGCTTTCATAAAGCCCTGGTGCAACCGCGCGGCCTTTAGTGCAAGGGCCAGCCCCATACCGCTGCCGCGATACGAACCCTGCGGGTGCAATCTTTCGAAAAGCCCGAAAATGCGCGTGCTGTATTCTTGTTCGAATCCGATTCCGTTGTCTTTGAAGGTCAGTACATAATATTCCTCATCCCGTAACGCCTCCTCGTACGGGATCTCATTTCCCGGGATTTTTTCACAGCTGATGTGAATTTCAGGAGCCACATCGGGCCGGACAAATTTGAGCGAGTTGCCCAACACATGTCGGAACAATTGCCACATTGCCTTCGGATACCCAAGAATCACAGGTAAGTTCGCCAGGTAGAGTTGGGCATTGGTCTGGTCGATCAGGGATTTGAAATGCCCTGTCATTTCCGACAGGATTGCGGACAAATCGACCCGCTGCAATGTCTCGCCTGCGCTCAGCGATAAATAGTTCGATACGTCGTCGGTAAGCAGGCTCATCCGCTGGACACTTTCCTGTATGCGCCTGAAGTAGCCGCGCCCGCTGTTGGTAAGTTGATTGGCCTCGTTGACTTTGATATATTCTACAAACGTGTAAATTTTACGCAGCGGTTCTTTTAAATCGTGGGCCGCGATTTTAGCGAATGTAGCCGTTTCCTCATTGGCGTGCTGGAGCGTCGTATATTGGGCATGAAGGCGTTGATTGAGTTCGCGCAATTCGTTTTCGGCTTTGACGCGGTGGGCCACGTCGTGAATGATCTGGAGAACTCCTGTCACCTCCCCGTTCTCACTCATCAACGGTACGAAATGGGCTTCGAAATGGCCCGGTAGATAAAATCCAGGTCCGCAAGGAAGGAACGTCTTTCTTCCGCTTAACGCCTCCTGCAACGCATACTGTAGATTTGGCGTTTGCCTGGCCGCCGGAAATACATCGAAAAAATATTTTCCGATCACGGCCTCGTTGCCGAAGCCGCTCCAAATCTCGGTGATGGCATTCCACGAGCGGATTTTCAAGTCCCGGTCCAGAGCTACCAGGCTATCGATGCTGGCATTGGCGATGCGCTCCGCAAGATTGGCCTTTGCCTTGTAATCGGTGTCGTTCTGGTGATTTGATATGTCCTTGTGCTGCGTCATATCATAATTTGTAAGTCGGGCTCGGGAACCCGCGATATATAACTGCATGACAACTATATCCAAGAACCCTGACTCCGGAATGTATAATTGGGAAATGCTTTGATACCCTAGGCGAATGCATGCAACCGTCCGGTATGCAAGCTACGCTTTTTAAAAACGGAAACAGCTTTAAAATCGAAATATGTCGACGGGCGATTTGGCGATTTTACCGGACGTCCAATACTCGGCGGGATGCCGCGATCCAAATAAATCCGACGTTGCGTTTTGTAAGAAGAAACTAACAAGTATTCTCCACGACAGGCAATTCCAACACGAATCGCGAGCCTTCCCCGGGCACGCTTGTCAACGATATTGTACCGCCTAGGCTTTCCGCCTGCGCCCGGACCATAAACAGTCCCATGCCGCGGCCGTCTATCCCGGTCATAAAACGTTGGTAAAGTCCGAACACCCGTTCGCTGTGCAGCTGCATGTCGATGCCGATGCCGTTATCCGTAAAAATGATTTTCACGAGGTGCGGTCTTAGCTCGCTCCTGATGTCGATCACAGGAGTTCTTTCCGAACTGCGGTACTTGATGCTATTATCCACCAGGTTGAGAAAGATGCTGTAGAGATAGGCCCGGGTCGTCACAAGGCGGTCCACTTCCGTAAAATCCGTCCGGATCACGGCCCCTGTCCTTTCTAACTGTTGCGCCATACCCGAACGCAGGGCATCCGCCAAATTGCTGAAGGAAATCTCTTCCTTGGCCTCGGACAACTCAAACTTTACGCGCAATATCAGGTTAAGGTCCACGATAATGGCCTCGAGTTGACCGATGGCGTCCAACATCCCCTTCTGTAAACTCACGCGCTCGTCCGGCATCTCGTCCAACAGCATGGCGATACAGCTGATGTTGGTGATGGGTCCGCGCAGGTTATGGGATACGATATAGCCGAACTGTTGCAAATCTGCATTCCGTTTCTCGAGATCGCGTGCGATTTTAACCAGCTTTTTCTCGGCAAGCAATCGTGCAGCGGCCTCGGTTTCCATTTGAACGATGATTTGTTCCAGGTTTTTTGTGCGTTCCCTGACAAGTGCCTCCAATTTCTCGTTGGTTTCGACAAGTTGCGCTTTGGTTTTTCGGGTTTCCTTATTGTCGAGGATCAGCAGTTGGCCCGCCTGGCTCGTAATAGCCGTCCCATGGACCTGCAACACGTCGATCATGGCGGCCGTGTCATTTTGTCTTAACGGATAGCTGCAGTGAACAATGACGTTTTTATCTGACACGAGAGTGTCGAGTTTTTTCTCATATTCCATAAAGTCTGGCCAAATGTCCTCCCCGACCCAGCTTTCGATGCCGTTGACACGGACTCCCGTAAAGCCTTTCGCTATCGCGATTTCGTATAGCAACGCAAATTTAGCGAGAACGTCCTCAGCGTCGAATTGTCCGTTCGTGAAATAAAATTCGTCGTATTTCATCACGTTGAGTTGCTCTTTTCCGAGATACATCTCGGTGTGCGGAAAAGAGTCCGCGAAAGCCTTCATCGCCGTGTGCAATGTAAGTGGCTCGGCAAAAATCCACACGCAATATTCATTGTTGCGAAGTCCTGCCGTAAAGTAGGAAATCATGATTTTAAGCAATTCTTCTTCACTCTGGTAAAATGTGGAAAAATGGGATCCCCATTTCACGTCTCCCAGTACAGTTATACCGCTGTAGGTTGATTTTGATGGCATATGGTCGGCTGTTAAATGATTGTGCCGATTCAGGAACTGGAAATCCGTAAGATGTAAAATGAAAAAGGAGTCACCCAAATGGAGCCACAAACTCGTGAGCAGTGTGAGTCGGCAATAAAAAAAATGTAGATCCGGGTTCGGTGCGGTAAAAGTAGCGAAAATTAGGCCCGGAAATTCGCACTTTGCACCCGGCGGTCACATTTGTGAAAATAAAACCTCGCAACCAGAAAATTGTGTAAACGCCTATCCGACCTCTCGGAATTTCCGCAGCCTTGATTGTCGGGACTCAATGGTTCACTCCTTACGACATGATCGTTTTTGCCATTTCCAGATGGTTACAGGCATAACGTCCAGCGCATTTGACCTGCTTCCACTTGCAAATTTGGAAAAAGCGAAAGCCCACTGCGGTTACCTCATCGGCGGGCATAGGACCTGCCTAGGTCACAAACCACGCGACCACCGCTTATCGAGCTTGGGTTTGGCAAGGACGTATAAAAAATGATGCCTCCTCCTGCCGCAATCGTGTAACGCATGCCGCGATCTCTAGGCGTTCCTTTGTCGATTATAAACACAAATAAAAGATATGAAATCTCCAAAACCATCTTCCGGAACAAAATCCTCGTCAAACCGAAAGGTCGAGCCAAAATCGTCTGCCGCCGAAGGTCTTCGTGAACTATTCGTGGACAGCCTTAAAGATATTATTTATGCTGAACGGGCTTTGCTCAAATCACTGCCGAAAATGGCCAAGAACGCCACCGAACCAAAATTGGTACAGGCAATCGAGGAACACGTGGCCGTTACCGAAGGGCAGGTCGCGAGGCTTGACCGCGTCTTTGAAATTTTGGGTGAATCCAATCGCGGCAAAAAATGCGATGCGATCGAAGGACTTATCAAAGAAGGCGAGGGTATTATGGAAGAAACGCAGATCGGGCCGGTACGCGATGCCGGCATCATTGCCGCCTCACAAAAAATCGAGCATTACGAAATTGCGACCTACGGAACGCTGGTAGCCTTCGCCCAAACGCTTGGGGAAGAGGAAGCAGCGCAATTGCTAAGCGAAACGTTGGCCGAAGAAAAAGAAGCTGATGTCATCCTGACCGAATCTGCTTACAACAGCATCAATTTCGATGCAGCCGACCAAGCCGAAAACGAAGAAGAATAATTGAAAATGGCTGCCTCTTTTGGCGGCCATTTTTGCGCTAACACCTTTGATAAATCATCCAGATGAAAAAAATTATAATCCTATCGTTGCTCTTCACCTGCTTTGCATTCCAGGGCGTGAACGCACAGAGGGGCTTTCCGCCCAAAGAGGTCACCTCCTCGAAAAGCGTAACGAAATATCCCGAGCACCTCGACTTTTTGCCGGAAATGGTAAAACTGCTCAAAGTACCCGAAGGCTGGACGGTCAAGGTGGCCGCTTCCGGACTAGGCAAACCGCGGATGCTCTACAACGGGCCGAACGGGGAAATGTATATCACCAGACGCGATGCCGGCGATGTACTGATGCTCAAAGATACCGATGGGGACAATGTCTTCGACGATACCAAAACGATCGTGGCCGAGTTCAAAGGCGTACACGGGATTACCATGAAAGACGGCTTCCTTTATTTGTGCAACAACAACGAGCTAAGGAGATACAAGCTCAATCCGGATGGAACGGTTGGTGAAAAACAAATGCTGTTTAAAGACATGCCGTCTGCAGGTCAGCATCCGAACCGCACAATGGATTTCGGGCCCGATGGCAAATTGTACATATCGGTTGGGACTCTGTGTAACGACTGTAAAGAATCCGATAAGGAAGCGGCATCGATGCTGCAGGTCGACCCTGACACCTGGAAGCGTTCGATTTACGCGTCCGGACTCAGGAACACGATTGGTTTCGACTGGCATCCCCAAACTCAGGAATTATGGGGAATCGACAACGGAGGCGACACCAAAGGAAACGACTGGCCGCCTGAAGAAGTCAACCATATCCAACAAGGCAAAAACTACGGATTCCCTTTCGCATACGGCAAACGAGAAGTAGACGAATCGCGCGAAGATCCCGCCGGAAACTCCAAGGAAGAATGGGTCAAGAACACCGAGCCTTCCGTACTTGAACTTCAGGCGCACATGGCTCCGATCGCCTTTCAGTTCTTCCCTGCCTCCACCAGCGTTCCATCTGGTTACTCCGGTGACGGCCTGGTCTGTTGGCACGGGTCGTGGAACCGAAGCAAGCCGGTTGGGTTCAAAGTACAGCGCATCAAGTTCCAGAACGGCCGTGCGATTTCAGCAGACGATTTCCTCGAAGGTTTCCTCGTCGGAAAGACACGATTCGGGCGCCCGGCAGGCCTGACGATTACTCCTCAAGGTGTCGTATACGTTTCAGATGATGTCAACGGAGTCCTTTACTGTATCAAACAAAAATAAAAACATGAAAAATCTATTATGGTGCTTTCTGCTCGCCGGATGTTCGGCGGCAATCCCCGACCAGCCGACCGCGCGAATTGAATTCACGGCGCCCGATTCCTATCCCGAAGGCATTGCATTCGACAGCGTCGCGAACGTCTATTACGTTTCTTCGGCAAGGCTTGGAACCATTGGCAAGGTCACGCCCGCGGGTGTCTATTCCAAATTGTACTCCGACGGCAGCCTCAAGTCGACCTATGGTGTAAAAATAAGTCCCGACGGCAAGCGGTTGTTTGTATGTGCAGGCGACGCGAATTACAGCAAGTTCACCTCGCCCGATACACGGAAAAAAATGGCGCGGCTGATCGTAATCGATATCAAGTCCGGAAATATCACTGACGACATCGACCTGTCGCAGGCGACGCCCGGCGAACATTTCCCGAATGACCTAGCGTTCGACAAAAACGGAAATGCCTATGTGACCGATAGTTTTGCCAACGTGATTTACAAAGTCACGGCAGAAGGAAAAGTGTCGGTCTTTTCAGACAGCCCGATGTTCAAGACCAAAGGTATCGGACTGAACGGCATCGTGTTCCATCCCTCAGGGTATCTCCTGGCGATAAGCAGCGGCACCGGAGCGATTTATAAGGTCGAGATGGCAAATCCCAAAAATGTGCAAAAAGTCAAAACCGAGCAATTTTTTATCAACGGCGACGGTTTGCTGCTCGACGGAGAAAAACTTGTGGTCGTCCAAAACGGCGGAAGCGATAAAATCTATGCCCTTTCATCGGACGACAATTGGATGAGCGCGAAACTTTCGGCAACGACATTGGCGGCAGACCGTTTTACGTATCCGTCTACCGCGACAAAGGCAGGCGACAAAGTTTGGATCATGAATGCGAACTTTTCCGAATTGGTCGACAGCACGTCGGTGCCATCCCAAAAATTCGCGCTGCAACACGCACGCTTCATACCGATACCAAAAAAATAAATCGTAAATTCCTGTCAGACAACAAATCAAAAAAGGGCCAGGCCGACCGCAACAAGGTCAGTGGTTCTGAAGATTACGAAATCAAGATTTTAAGGAGAAATTAGGTGTTACCGAAGAAGAAGCCAAGGACGCAATTTCGGCCCCAGGTTCGAACGATCGAAGAATTCTGACCGACTTTCTGACCAATAATAAAAAAAAATAATCCATGGAGAAGAAAAAACCAGAAACGTCAAAAGACGAAAAGCGAGACAAAAGGCCCCGCATCGATAAGTCAAAAGAAAGTGGGAACGATGGAAAGAGTCTCGCTGAGGCGATGGATCCGAAAAAGTTGTCACAGATATGAATTTGCCGTCGACAATTCCTTACCGCACCTTTCCGGCGCCATCGCCGGAGCCGTCATCGGATACAACCCTAAACAGATTGCGATGGATCAAATAACCCAGGCATTATTTGCCGCTTCCCGCCAAGGAAACGTACCCGTTCTCAACGAAATATTCGAACTGACGAGGGAATTGGATGTTCGAGACGAAAAAGGCTACACTCCCCTGATCCTTGCAGTGTACAACAACCAGATCGAAGCTGCCGGGGCATTGCTAGACGCCGGGGCAGACATAGACGCTGCGGACGCCCATGGCAACACCGCCCTGATGGGTGCCTGTTTCAAGGGTCATACCGAAGTGGCCGGGCTTTTGGTGAAACGCGGAGTTGCATTGGACTCACGCAACGGAAACGGCGGGACCGCCCTCATGTTTGCCGCCATGTTCCAGCGCGTTGACATTATCAAGCTGTTACTGGATAGCGGCGCCAATAAAGAGTTGTTGGATTCGCGCGGATTATCGGCTTTAGATCACGCCAACCTACAGGGAAATAGTGCCGCTGCTGAAAAATTGAGATGATAGCTCAATTCGTTTACGTGCTGCCTTCGTCGGACGTAGGCAAAGCCCATAGTTTAACGGAGCACAAAGCCCATACAAAAGCTATTTTTAGCATGGTCGGGAACACGGCCGAATGAATCTCAATCTTTGGACGTACGGACTTCGCGAGCAATCAGTGTGGAATTACGTCAATCCGCGTTTGCGATGGCAGTTATTGCTCGTTCCAATAGTAACTATCGGGCGTAACCCGTTGCCCGAAAATGGCCGTCCCGACTCTCACAATCGTCGCACCTTCCTCAACGGCCATTTCGAGATCGCCGCTCATCCCCATGGAAAGCTCGTCCATTTCGACTCCCGGAATAGCCAAATCCGAAATCTGGTCGCGCAACTTCCGCAAAAGCGAAAAGCAGGCGCGCAACTCATGCGGCTGGCCTTTAAAGAGCCCGATGGTCATAAGCCCTTTTATTTTTAAAGTCTTGAATTGTGCGACCTGTCGTACGAGCTCTATCGCTTGGTCGGGATGCACGCCGAACTTGCTTTCTTCATTCGAGGTATTGACCTGGATCAACACTTCAATCGTCCGATTTTCATACGACAACCGCTTGTGCAATTTCTCGGCGAGATCGACCCGATCAACCGACTGTATGCAACTCACGCCATATTTGAGCACGTCGTTGATCTTGTTGGTTTGCAGGTGGCCGATAAAATGGCTGGTATGGCGAACGTCTTTCAGGGCTTCGAATTTGTCTCGGAGCTCCTGTACCTTGTTTTCGGCAATCAGGGTTTGTCCCGCGTGGAACGCCTCTTTTATCCGATCGGCGGCAACGGTTTTGGTGGCGAGCAGCAAGCGGACATCTTTCGGATCCCGACCGCTGGCCTCGCTGGCTTTTCGGATGCGCTCGAGGATAATCCCGATATTGTGCGTTATGTCGCTTTTCATGGTGAAACGAATTGATCGGCTGATTCGAACTGAGCGATAAGCCTGGACTTGACAATCGAAAACGCGTGATCTTTTGCTTCGGCATACGACACATTGTACTTCCGATCGATATCGCGCAAATGAGACGGAAACCGTTCGAGCAGCGCCTCGTAATAATGATCGAGATCCTTGTCCGAAGGAAGGCCGTAAATGATCTTCACCTGAAAACGCCTTAGCAACGCATCGTCGAGTATCGCGACGTGATTGGTGGCGCAAAGCAAAAGCGTTTCCTCAGGAAGATGATCGATCAATTGGATCAAGGTGTTAACCAAGCGCCTCATCTCGCCCACATCCTTGTCATCGTTTCCCCGGGATTTACCTATCTGATCGAATTCATCGAGGAACAGCACGGCTTTCTCTCGCGCCGCTTTTTCAAACACGCCTTTTATGTTCTGGGACGTTTCGCCTATACGCGAATTGACCACATTGCTAAGGTTGAGCACAAACAGCTGTTTTCCGAGCGAATTCGCAATTGCTTTTGCCGTCATCGTTTTGCCACAACCCGAACTGCCGTGCAAGAGAATCTTGTGGCTTACGGGAAGACCGAATTTGCGCAATTCCGGGCCGTATCGATGTTCTTTTATCAATTGGACGATTGCCATGCGTTTGTCGGACAGCAGGAAAACATCGTCGAGACGGACAATTTCCTTGTCGTGTATGAGAAGATCGTGAAGGTTCATGTCGTTTTGGTTTTGATGGATAGGGCCGGCCAATTGCGTCTGTCGATCTGGTATACAAAATTGAGGCGCGTCGGCTCGCCAAAATACACCACTTCTTGTTCGGCTACCTTTTGGGCGCCAATCCGGCTTATCGCAATTTGGGAACGCGTGTTTTCTGAACCGATGTGGAAGAATACTTTTGAAACCGATCGGAAA
This sequence comes from Flavobacterium selenitireducens, assembly GCF_014748335.1. Lineage (GTDB taxonomy): Bacteria > Bacteroidota > Bacteroidia > Flavobacteriales > Flavobacteriaceae > Flavobacterium > Flavobacterium selenitireducens. Next base: position 185,506 of record NZ_JAAVIY010000006.1, on the reverse strand, counting down.
GCGTAGTCGAGCATCAGCCGTTTTACCGATGCGTTCAGCCCGGTTCCCCAATGCGACCTGGCGTAAAACGTATAGCCGATGAAGATGCTTCCAGACTCGCCATCGAAGTCATAGAACCTTGTGCTGCCGACGGCTTTCCCTGAGTGTTTGTCTACGATTAAAAAGGCGCCGCGGCTTTGTATGGCGCCTTCAAAAAAAGTGCGGAATACTTCCTTTTTGTAACGGTCGCGATTCGGGTGTTGCGCCCAGATCGCCGCATCGGACGCCAAGGCAAACAAAGTTTCAAAATCGCCAACCTGCAGCGGGATCAGGATGGCATCGTCGTTTTGTAAGGTAGGTTGCAGATCGAAATTCATATCAAGCATTTGTTCGGATTGCAAAGTTACGCCCGGGGCGGTCGACTCGTCACCCAAGTTTATAAAAACTTTTGATTGCGTCATTAGCGATTAAGCGCTAACGCACATATGCCTATCCGAATTTCCAAATTGATATCTCAAATTGCGATGCAACGACATTCAAATATTACAGTTCCGAGTGTTAATTAAAAGTGAATACCTAACTTTGACAAGTGTTCAACCAATCCGATCTAATTTGCGTATGATGCGTAAAAATCGACGAAATGCTTTTGACTGGTTCGCGAAACGGCCACGTACTTCGGGCGGCCTGGTATCGGCCCTGTCGTTGATCGTCCTTACGGTAATCGCCATTCAGCGGTATCAGATGGCACGAGCCGACGAGCAACGCGAAATGTACCAGATTCTAGACGCCACCCACAACAATCTCGAACAAGCGCTCAAAAATTGTTATGCGACTTCCATTACGCTTGCCATGACGATAAACGATCAGGGCATCCCGGAACATTTCGATGAAATCGCCCCGAAGTTGCTGCAGTCCAATCCCGTGATAAATGCCGTGGAAATGGTTCCGGGAGGCGTCATCACGCAGGTATACCCGACAATCGGAAACGAAGGCGCCATCGGGTTCAACATACTTGAGTCTGAACAGTTGCGTCCTGAGGCGTTGCGTTCGCTCAAAAGCGGGAAAATGTACTTTGCCGGACCGCTCGAACTCCAGCAGGGCGGATCGGGAATCGTGGGACGGATGCCCGTTTACCAAAATCGCCAATTCTGGGGATTTACCGCCGTGCTCATACATCCCGAGACGCTTTATCGCACAACAGGACTCACCTCGATAGACGAGAGCAGGTATTTTTTCCAGCTTCGGAAAACGCAATCCCAACCTGGTCAAAAAAAATATTTCTTCGAAGGAGACGACCAATATAAAAACAAGTATCACGTCACCAAAATGATCCCCGACGGCGGATGGGAGCTCATCCTGGCCGCGCGGGAGTCCCATGCGGCGATCTGGGCCGTCGTTCCGGTCGTGCTCTTCGGAATCGGTTTGTCGATCATACTGGGTTTTTTGATCAATATGCTGCTGTCGCGCCCGGCCGAAGCCGCCCGCCAGAGCGAAGAACGGTTTGAAAGTCTGTTCAACAACTCTCCGGTCGCGCTTTGGGAAGAAGATTTCTCGCTTGTCAAGGAGTATCTGCAGCAAATCGGATTGATCGGGCAGCGGCCGGATTACATCGAAAAATTTCTGGGCGAAAATCCCGATGAAGTCGAAAAATGCCTGTCGTTAGTGACCATCATCAACGTCAACAACGAATGCCTGAAGCTTCACTACCCGAAAACGAGGGAAGAACTGATGAGCAAAAGCCTGACGTCCATCATGGGAAGCCAGACCAACGAAGACTTCGTCAACCAGCTTAATGCTGTCGCCATGGGTTTGCCCAAGATAAACATGGACACGCGCATGTCTGACGGAAAAGGCGGGCATCGCGAGATATTCCTGCAATGGACGGTCATGGCCGGATATGAAGAATCATTGGGACGCGTGATCGTCGCAACCGAAGACATTACCGAACGAAAAGAAGCTCAACGCCTGGTATCCGAATCCCAACACCGCATAGAAGGCTTGATCGACACCATAGACGGCATCGTCTGGGAAAGTGATTTTGCCAACGACAACATTTCGTTCGTGAATGCCAAAGCCGAAGAAATCACTGGTTACCCAATCGATCAGTGGCTTTCGGAACCCAACTTCTGGACCAATCACATCCATCCGGACGATCGTGAAAAAACGCTGAGGACCTACCATCACAACGTAACAAGGGCCGTACAGTTCGAGATCGAGTACCGCTTCATCAAAAAAGACGGGCGAACCGTTTGGATAAAAGATTACGTCAACGTGATCACTGAAAGTGGACGCCCCATGTATGTGCGTGGCATCATGATGGATCGTACAAAATCGATGGAAGCAGATCGCAAACTCAACGAATCCCTCAAACTGGTCATCGAGCAGAACAAGCGCTTGCAGAACTTTTCCTATATCGTTTCCCACAACCTGAGGTCGCATACGAGCAATATCCAGTCGATCGCATCGCTGATGGATGCAGCCGATTCCCCTGAAGAGAAGAGACAAATGATCGGAATGTTGCGCACCGTATCGGCTTCGCTGAATGAAACGATGACCAACCTCAATGAAGTGGTGAATATCCAGAACAACATCAGCCTGGTTGCGGAAAAACTTAACGTGAGGCATTACGTGGAGATGGCCCTGTCGATACTTTCAGAACAAATCGCCATAAAATCGGCCGACATCCGCATCGACGTACCGCGATCTGCCGAGATACTTTTCAATCCGGCCTATTTTGAAAGCGTGATGCTGAATTTGATCTCGAACGCGATCCGTTACAGCGGAACCGAATCCGCACCCGAAATACACGTAATCTGGAGCGAGTCCGATGCTGGAAAAACGCTGTCGGTAAGCGACAATGGAATCGGCATCGACCTGGTCAAAAATGCCGAGAAAATCTTCGGGATGTACCAAACCTTCAGCAACAACCCGGAATCAAAAGGAATCGGCCTGTTCATAACCAAGAACCAGATCGAGGCCATGGGCGGCACCATCGAGGTCGAAAGCGAGCCGGGTCAGGGCACGAAATTCACGATACGCTTCAAATGATCAGCGCACGATAAGCTTTACGGATTGGGTTTTCGCATCGGATGAAATGCGGGCGATGTACATTCCCGTCGGCAAGTCCAAGCGCACTGGCCGCGATTGCGAAACTTCCGCTTTTGCGACTTTCACACCGCTTAGGCTAAAGATTTCCACGTTCCCGGACACTATCCCACTTACCCAGAATTCATTGCCGGCCGGATTAGGATAAAGCGAAACGCGTTGCGAGGCGCTGTCTGGATTGGAAAGGTTGGCAAACCACGCATCTCCTTGGTGACTTCCGTAAACATATTCTGCCAACAGCGGATAATCTACAAAAGGATTGCGGTTCGACTGCCATTGGTGGACGACGTTGTTGTGTTGCATCTCGAAATCGTCGGCAGGATCAGTGGTGTTCCAGCTCAGCAAAGACGCCAGGTCGCCCATTACCTTATTCCCTGACGTATCGCTTGGATTTCCGTTTACGAGATTGAGACCGTTATAGCGCACGCCCATGTAAAACAAAGCACGGGCAACGTCCCCTTTCCAGCTGCCCTGGTTGCCCGATGGCCCGTTGTAATCGAGCCCGTAGTCGCGGTTGTTGCGCGAAGAATTCTCGGGTCCGTCTTCAGACCGTATGTGGTGGCCGTCTGCATGTGCCGCGGAAATATCGTCCGGACCCGTAGGAAGCCAATTGTCGATGCCGTCGGCCTGGCTGCTCGTCCCGTCGGTATATCCGCCACGGGAAACCGGGAAAACGTGCTCGCGGTTCCACGAACCTGTATTGCTCGCCGTCGACTGGAATTTGTACTTTCCCCTTCCCTGCTCCACATACATAAGCCAAACCTGGTTGCTATTGGCCGGGTTTTGGTCGGCTTGCTGCAGCATATATTGGATGTCGCCGTAATTCTGGGCGCGCACAACAGCAGGGTTTGAAATGATGTCCTGGATGGCCTGGCGAAGCTCGCCGCCGGATTTGCCTTCGAGCGAATCGTAATACCCTGCCGGGATATTGGCCGTGACCATCCCATATGTCGGATCCAGAGGCGTGCCATAAGCGGCTGCCGTCCAGTCGTTGTCGATGATGATGCCCGAGACATTGTCATTGGCCCTGATATATCCCGTGGAAAGCGCACCGAACCGAATCCGGAAAGTTTCGTCTCCCTCGTCTAGACTGTCGTCGAGAATCGCGATCGTGGTCGACACAGTAGTACTTCCTGACGGTATGGTTAGGGAAACGACGCCGGAGTAATCGGCTGGCGTGATGCCCGCCCCAACCAGGCTGAAGCTGAAAGTAAAGGGTGAACTAACCGGCAAGGACGTCGTGAAAGTTATGCCGAATGACGCGCCTTCGGAGACTTCGTAAGTGAAACCTGGCGTCATTTGGACCGAAACGAGAGCCGTTCCGCTTCCGTCGTTGTTCATTCCCGGCGTGGGCGCCTTGGTTTCATATGTGCCGTCGGCTTTGCGCTGAACTGACTCGGTAGCGACCTGGTTGTTCGCATTTTCATCGTATTGGACGGAAAGCCCAAGCAAGTCCATGAGTTCCGTCGCATCGGGATCGCTGGTACCGTAAGCAAGTGCGCTTATGAGGTTATCGGTCGTGGCCAATGTCTGGTCTGGAAAATCCGAAGCATTGCCGAGGTAGATCGCCACGGCGTCCGGACCGTTCTGCACGATGTTATTCGAAAAAACCCTTGCCGGGACCGGCGAAACCAGCTCGTTGCCGATGACGACGATTCCGTTGATATCTGTTGAAAGCCCGTCGAGATCGATGGCGTAATAACTTCTGAGCCCCGTACTTGACGACGCGGAGCCGTTGAAGAACACGAGCACATATCCGTCAAGCGGAAAATTGGGAACATTCGACTTGAGTTCTACGAATTCCTTGTCGTCCACACTAGGTGTGTCGCAATCCAATTCATTGATGAACACTTGGGAAAAACCAGAAAAATGGCACAGCAAGGCCAACAGTCCTAAGGTAATTCTTTTCATTTGCGGGAAATTTTAGTCTGGGCTAAAGATAGCGGATTATCGTATCTGCCGCTTTGATTTCAGCCAAAAAAGCCAAATTTCCAGATGTTATGCCCCTCCCTGTTTTTAGGGATATAATGCAAATACCACAATTCGGGCATTGCCTAAACTGTAATAGTAAGTATCTTAGTATTTGCTAAAACCCAATCACCACCACTATGAGCATGTCTTGCAAAGAATATGAATTACAGATAGAAAGAGCTCAGGACGCCGTAAAAACGCTTGAAGAAAGGCTGTACAAAGTGCGCCACAATCTCGATAAAAATCCTGAAGATGCCGTTTATCGACGCGAGCTTAAGCAACTCAGCCTCGACATGAAAATTACCATGAACGAACTCGAGCACGCCCAATCGGAGCTCGAGTTATGCCGCAGCAGCAGGAAAACTACCGTGCTTAGGAAATCGGTTTTATAATTTGCTGATATAGCTTCCGTAAGGATCTTTGAACTGGAAACCTTCTTCCACCCTATCCTTGCTAAGCTTGTTGTATTCAACCAATCCCCAAAGCACCAGTTCCTTGAGAAAATACCGGTCTTCTTTAAGGGTCTCGGATTGGTATTTTTTAATGAAGTCTTCCAAAGGCCCAATAGAATCGAGCAATTTGCGATATTCAGCGTCAGACGATTCGTCGGCAAGCTCAAAACCGGTTTCGGCAAAAAACCAATCGACAATTTCTTTGTAAGCATTTTCCTGCCCGGCTTTTTCGAGTTTTTCTATTTTCGGAAACAACGACGTAAACACACTTTTGACCGCTTCAGACAACAGCTTTTGGGCGACGAACGCCGCGCCTTCCTGCTCTCCTTCGTAAACGAGTTCTACTTTTCCGGTAATTGCAGGGATAATCCCCAAAAAGTCGGAAAGCCGCACCGAAGTCTTTTCCTCACCTGATTTCAGCGCCCTGCGCTCGGCCGTGCTAAGCAGGTTTTCATACGCAGTAATGCTCATACGGGCACTAACGCCACTTTTGTTGTCGACGAATTCGCTCTCCCGGGCTTCGAATCCTATTTGCTCCAACAGGTTTTTCGCCAGCGAAGGCACATAAACACTTTCCTGCTGACGGGTGTCGAGTCGGGCTTCCTGCTCCGTTATGGCGCGCGCGATCGCTACCGTTTCCGGATAATGGGTCAGGATTTGGGAACCGATACGATCTTTCAACGGCGTCACGATACTGCCGCGATTGGTGTAATCTTCAGGATTGGCAGTAAAGACGAACTGCATGTCGAGCGGCATCCTGACCTTAAATCCCCGGATTTGTATGTCCCCTTCCTGTAGAATGTTGAAGAGCGCAACCTGAATCCTTGCTTGAAGATCTGGTAGTTCGTTTATCACGAATATCGAACGGTTCGCCCTTGGGATCATCCCGAAATGGATCACGCGGTCGTCGGCATACGAAAGTTTGAGATTGGCCGCTTTTATAGGATCGACATCTCCGATCAAATCTGCTACGGTAACGTCCGGAGTCGCAAGTTTTTCAAAGAAACGGTCGTTGCGGTGCAGCCACGCTATTGGCGTCTCGTCCCCTTTTTCCCTGATCATATCGGATGCGAACCGCGAAATCGGCTGGAGCGGATCGTCATTGATTTCAGAGCCTTCGACGATGGGAATGTACTCGTCGAGCAAATTGACCATCAGTCGCGCAAGACGGGTTTTAGCCTGACCCCTCAAACCTAACAAATTGATATTGTGTCGCGAAAGTATGGCACGTTCAAGTTCCGGTATAACTGAATTTTCAAATCCGTGAATCCCTTCGAACGCAGCAATACCTTGCCTGATCTTTTCGCGAAGGTTATCCCTTAGCTCTTCTTTTATGGCTTTCGGCTCGTAGCCCGATTTCCTGAGCTCGCCTAATGTTTTTATGTCTTGTCTTTTCATATCTGTCTTAAATCTATCTTATTCTTAACCTCTTATCCTCTTTCGCCTGTTGGCCTCGTAATCCTCGAATATCATTTCTCCGAGGCCTTTCAGACCTGTGTAAAACGCCTTGCCCTGGTTGGCTTCGGTAAAAAGGCTCACGAAATGTTGAAGATAGGGATCGTCTGCGATCATAAAAGTCGTGATCGGAATGTGCAATCGCCTTGCCTGGGCGGCTTGCGTGAGGCATTTGTCAACGATATACTGGTCGAGACCGTTGCTGTTCATGTAGTATGACCCATCGCGTTCGCGCACGCAGCTCGGCTTCCCGTCGGTGATCATAAAAATCTGTTTGTTGGTGTTTCGCTTGCGCCTGAGCATATCCATCGCAAGCTCGAGCCCCGCGACCGTATTCGTATGGTAAGGCCCAACTTTTAAATACGGTAGATCTTTGATGGCGATGGCCCAGGAATCGTTTCCGAAAACGATGATGTCAAGCGTGTCTTTCGGATAACGCGTCGTGATAAGTTCGGCAAGCGCCATGGCCACCTTCTTGGCAGGCGTTATGCGATCTTCCCCATACAAGATCATGCTGTGGCTGATGTCGATCATGAGCACGGTACTCATTTGGGATTTGTAACGCGCCTCTTCGACGATCAGGTCGTTTTCGGTAAGGCGGAACTCATCCACACCATTGTTTACCTGAGCATTCCTGAGACTTTCGGTAAGGGAAATGCGCTCAAGGCTGTCGCCGAACTGGTACTCGCGAAATTCGCCTGTATGCTCGTCTCCCCTTCCGGCAAACTTGGTCTTGTGGTTGCCCGACCCGCTTTTCTGGAGATTGCCGAAAATTTGCTCGAGCGCCTGTTTGCGGATGGCACGCTCGGTTTTTGCGGTGATGGCCATTCCGGGCGTACCGTCGTCTTCGAATTCCTCCCGTATGTAACCTTTGCGCTTGAGGTCCTCCACGAAGTCGTCGAGAGAATAATCGTCGGTCGTAAGATTGTACTCCGAATCGAGTTCGCGGAGCCAATCGAGTGCTTCGTCGAGATCGCCCGACGTATGCGTGATCAGTTCCTTGAAAATGTCGAAAAGACGGTCGAAAGGAGACAATTCGGGCGCTTGGTACGAGTGGAAGTAAAAGCCCTTTCTGAGATTCTTGTCCATAGCGCTAAAATTACGGCAATTTAAAACTTCCGAATCCCAAGCCAATACTAATGTTTCGTTAAATCAATCCCGTCCGAAAACGATAAAAATCGTACTTTTAGAGCGGCAAAAAAGCCAGATGAACATCATGAAAATCGAACAAATCTACACAGGATGCATCGCCCAGGCCGCTTACTATTTGGAAAGCGAAGGCGAGGCCGCCATATTTGACCCGCTTCGCGAAGTCCAGCCGTATATTGACAAGGCGCACCATGACGGCGCTAGAATAAAATACATTTTCGAGACGCATTTCCACGCTGATTTCGTTTCCGGACATTTGGACCTGGCCAAAAAGACAGGGGCAACAATCGTCTATGGCCCAACAGCCAAGCCGGAATTTGACGCCCATATCGCCTCGGACGACGAAGTGTTCAAGGTCGGAAACTACTCCGTCAAAGCCATCCATACTCCTGGCCACACGCTCGAAAGTACGTGCTACCTGCTTTCGGACGAAAATGGAAAGCCATACGGCATCATCACCGGAGATACGCTTTTTATCGGTGATGTCGGTCGTCCCGATCTAGCTCAGGAAATGGCTTCCGAACTTACCCAGGAAAAGCTCGCGGGGCATCTTTTCGATTCCCTGAGAAACAAAATCATGCCGCTTCCAGACGATCTTATCGTTTTCCCTAGCCACGGAGCCGGTAGCGCTTGCGGAAAAAACATGAGCAAAGAGACCACCGACACGCTAGGCAACCAGAAAAAGACAAATTACGCTTTGCGCGCCGATATGACCAAAGAGGAATTCACAGCGGAACTGCTCGACGGCCTCGGTGCTCCGCCGGCTTATTTTCCTCAAAACGTAAAACTCAACATCAAAGGATACGATAGCTTAGACACGGTGCTTATCAACAGTAAAAAAGCGCTGTCGGCCAAGGCATTCGAAGCGGCCGCAAACGAAACCGACGCTATCGTGCTCGACGTCCGGCACGAAGACGACTTTGTAAAACGGCATATCCCGAATTCGATTTTCATAGGGCTTCACGGAGGATTCGCTCCCTGGGTCGGGGCACTGCTGATGAATGTGGACCAACCGTTGCTGCTGGTCACGCCCGAAGGCAAAGAAGAAGAAGCGATCACAAGGCTTTCGCGCGTTGGGTTCGATCACGTCCTGGGTTATCTCGAAGGTGGGATCGACGCCTGGGAAAATGCCGGTTTTGAGCTCGACACGATGAAATCGGTTTCTCCGGAGACTTTCGCTTCGGATATTTCCGGAAAAAGCCCGGTCATCGATGCCAGGAAACCGGGAGAGTTCGGCTCCGAGCACGTCGACGGGGCGCTTAATTTCCCGCTCGACACGGTCAACGAGAATTTTACCGGCCTTCCGAAAGAAGAATTTTACCTGCACTGCGCCGGCGGATATCGCTCTGTAATAATGGGATCCATCCTCAAATCGCGCGGCATCCACAATTTTACGAATGTAGAGAAAGGAATCGCGGGCATTCGAAAGACAGCGGTGCCACTGACGAATTTTACGTGTCCGTCAGGCCAAAAATGATAGACCGATTATAAGAAAAATTTAAGCCGTCCTGTTCGTGTGCGGCTTTTATTTTTAGATACATTTGCACACGAAAAACACCCGGGGCGACGCCAGATGGTTTGAGCGCTGCGGAAAAAAACCAACTTCATGAAAAAAGCTTTTTTGGCACTGGCTGTTCCGGCACTCTTGATGAGTTGCGCAGGAGGCGATGGTGAATTTGTTCTCAAAGGAACGGTTAAAGGGGCCGATGGCCAGAACATCATCCTCAAAAGGCAGGACGATTCCCTGGGCCCGATCAATGTCGATACGGTCAAAATCGAAGAAGGCAAGTTCGAGTTCAAAGGGAAAGCCATGGAACCTGAAATGTATGGCGTACAAATCGAAAATGCCCAGAACGTTTCGCCTTTCATTGCCGAAGAGGGAGAAATCGCAATGGAGATCAATAAAGACAGTATTTTCAAAAACAAAGTGTCCGGGACATTCAATAACGACAAATTTTCGGAGTACGGCGAGGTGAGCACCAAATTGAGCACCGAACTTGGCAACCAATGGAAAAAAATCCAGCCCGAATACATGAAGGCCCAAACCCAGGGCGACACCGCTAAGATCAACGCGATTCGCATGCAGATGGACAATCTCCAGAAAAAGATGAACGTCGACATGATGGAATGGGCGAAAAAGAATCCGAAGGCGTATGTTTCTATTTTCCTTATCGGAAACGGGTTCCGGGCGTTCGAACCCAAAATCGAGGAAATTGAGAGCATGTACAACAACCTTGATGCGGATTTGAAGAAAACCAAGGCAGGGAAAAAACTTGCCGAGCAGATCAAAAAATTTAAAGTCGTCGAAATCGGGCGCCGCGCACCTGAATTCTCAGCTCCTTCTCCCGATGGCAAACAGGTTTCGTTAAAAGAAGCCCGCGGAAAAGTCACGCTGATCGATTTTTGGGCATCGTGGTGTGGCCCTTGCCGAAAAGCAAATCCCGAATTGGTCGCTTTGTACAAAGAGTTGCATCCGAAAGGACTTAATATAATCGGTGTTTCGCTTGACAAACCCGGCCAGGCCGACAGATGGAAAGAAGCAATCGCGAAGGATGGCTTGACCTGGACGCAGGTTTCCAATCTCAAGGAATGGGAAGATCCTATCGCACAGCGCTATGGTGTACAGGCCATTCCAAGCAGCTTCGTAGTCAACCAATACGGTGTTGTGGTGGCCAAGGATCTGCACGGTGCCGAACTAAAGAAAAAGATTGAAGAATGGCTTGCCAAACCGGACGTGCCAAAATAATAGAGAACCTCCAAACGGAGGTTTTTTTTATAGCATTGGATTCCAAAAACTTAAAAAATACTTGCCAAATATCTTTGCGATATACTTGCAAACATCGAAAAGCGGGTTATATTTGCACCCGTTAACGCCACGGGAAGATACTCAAGCGGCCAACGAGGACGGACTGTAAATCCGTTGGGAAACCTTCGCAGGTTCGAATCCTGCTCTTCCCACAATAAAACAAGACCGGAAAATTTCAACGAGTTTCGCTCGATTGAAAATTTTCCGGTCTTGTTTTATTAGTAAGGGTTCACCCTTACGGATCACGCGCGCAGCGCGTAATCCTGTGGGAAACCGATATACACGATAGTTGATTCGAAGTCCACCTTTAAACGCGTCCCATCGCGAGTAAAACGGGCAAATTCCAAACAAGATAACATACTCCAAACGGCTCGATCGTGCGCTGTTGCGACTAAAACGAGCAATCTAACTATTGCGAGTGAAACGAGCAACCAAGCGAAATCAGCGACCTTGCCCAAGATACAAGAACTATCATTAGTCTTTTCTAATCCCACCAACAATCCATCGCACGTAAAGCATAGCCACTACCGGAAACGCGAAAACCTGAAAAAGGAAAATCGACAACGACAACAAGCCGTCGGGTTTAAGCTGGTTTGCCTTGAACAGCATTTGCGTGCCGAGCGGCCCGTTCGAGAACACAACAATGTTGATAAGATTCCATCCGATATGAAGCGCTACGGGCAAATAAAGCGATCTTGTTTTGACGAATGACCATGCGAGCGCAAACCCGACGAAACCGGTCATTGCAAATATAATGGCCATTTGCACCGGATTTCCGAAAGAACCGTACGAAAACCAATGGTAAATCCCAAAACAGCTTCCGGAAATCGCACAAGCCGTTTTTGGGCCATATCGAAGGTTCAATAGATAAAGCAACGCTCCCCGGAACAACAACTCCTCGAAAATCACGGACTTGAAAACCCACCACATACCGGATGCCAGTGCCAACGTCGTAAAATCTGCATTCCATCGCCAGTCGTTTTCGACAAAAGCGGTCGTCAGCAAGTTATAACCAGCACAGATGGTCCCAGCCAACAAGAAACCGACAACGAACTGGATCACGCGCGATTTTTCAGGACGCAGCCCAAGCACGGAAATCGTTCGCCTGGCCGACAACCAAAGCAACAAACTGGAAAATAAGAGTATGACCAGAATTCCTATCATCGTTTGACTTACCCGTGTGGATTGGGAACATTTTCAAGTTGGAAAGGCGCTACTCTTTTGAGGTTGCCAACCTCGCAGATCTCGTAAAGCACTTTGATGAGTGCTTCCAGTTCCTTTGGCGGGAACATTTCGCGAATGACTTCTCTCCTGCCCTCCCGATAGATGATTATGGTCTTGAGTACGCCATCGCAGCAATTGGTATTTTGCAATTGGAGTTTGGCGAATTTTACTTTTTTCAGTTCGGTCATCAGCCTTGCGAACATCGCCTCGTCAAGCGTTCCTTCGTAAAAACCGATCCTTGCCGAATCAACCTCCGACGATTGCGGTCGATAGGCGGACTCGACGTGCAACCGCAGCTGTCGTTCGGCCCCGACTTCGAGATGGTAGGTCGGGCAAAAGCCAAAACAGCCGGTAGTGTGAAAAACGATCTTCTCGAAACCAGGCGTATGCCGTTTGGACAAGCAACTTCCGGACAAGGCAGCGATCGCCAGGATGAACATCAGAATCTTTTGTTTCATGAGCAACAATTTAGGCGGAGTTCGGAGCAAAATAACAATTTCGTTCAAAAATTCCTAAGCCGGAACATAACGCAAATAGGCAATCCCGGATTTGTACGATTGTGTCTTGACGAGTTTGAGCGCTATCGGGTCGGATTTTTCGAAAAGCGGTATGCCTCGCCCTAAAATTACCGGAACCACACGAATCTGGTATTCGTCGACGAGGCCCGATCGTATCAGCGTGCGCGCCAGGCTTAGGCTTCCCCAGACGACGATGTCTTTTCCTTGCTGGGATTTCAGCTTTGCGATTTCCTCAACGGGATCGCCCGAGAGGACAAGCGCGTCGGGCCAGTTTCCCCAAGGCGCCTTTTTTATCGTGGACGAGACGACAACCTTGGGCGTCGCATTGAGCCTGTCGGCCATGATTTCGCCTTCGGAGGCTTCTTGCGGCCAATATTCGACGAACATTTCGTAGGTTTTCCTGCCGAGGAGGATCGTATCTATCGACTCCATAAAATCGAGCATCTCTTCGTCAGAACCCGAGCCGAACTTAGGGTCTTCGAAAAACTTGGTACTCCCGTAAATGTCACTGGCGAAACCGTCAAGCGACAGCCATTCGCCGAGGATCAGTTTTCTCATTCGCTGTTTTTGTTCAAGTTACGTATTTAGGAATGCGCCCGCAAGATCTTAGGGATATTTGCGTTAGGGATTGAAGCGAAAATCCTTTTGGGCGGCGGCAGCAACGCCCAAAAGATTGGAGCGGAAAGCCCGGCGCCGTCACCGAAGCCGAACGTCATCAGGAGCCGATCTGGCGCAACGCCATAAAAAAATCCCGGCTGCAAACCGGGATTCTTGAATTTATATGACGCTGGCTTAATCGAGCAAAAAACTTACGCTGACATTGGCGGTAATTTCGATCTCGCCCAGGATCAGGGTTTCAGGTGCGCCGCCCGCCGCCATATCGGCTTTCATGGCCATGAACCGTTCGGCTTGCGGATACACGATCTGGGTATTGTCGTTAATGTTCAGCGCCTTTGAAACTTTTTGGCCGCCGAGGGCCGAAACGTAGTCGTCGGCTTTTCGTTTGGCGTCCTGCATGGCGAGTTTGCGCGCTTCGGACTTGTATTGCTCTTCTTTGGACGATTCGAAATTGATGTAATTCACTCTCGTGATGCCTGTCTCGACAAGGCCTGACATCAATTCGTCGTACTTATCGAGATTTTTAAGCGAGATCACGATGGTTTGGTTGGCGATGTGGCTGTACTTTTTCTTGTCGTAGTCGTATTGTGGCGTCAGCGACACTTTCTGGGTTTGCACGTCGCCTTTAGGAAGATTGAATTTCTTGAGGAAAGCGACGACTTTCTCTGTGACAACGTCGTTTTGTTTTTTGATGTCGTTGGCGTTGGAACCGCGGTTTTCGATCGCGATCGAGATTTTGGCCTGATCTGGAACTGCTTTTACTTTTCCTTCTCCGGAAACGCTGATTTGGGGCTTTTGGTCGACGACCTGGATTTGGGCTGATGCGGTCATTGAAGCCAATGCTGCCGCGAAAAATAGAATCTTTTTCATAATGGTTATTGTTTGTCGTTGCGTTTTCAATTATTGTGCCATTAGAGGCGGCCCGTGCGTTCCATGATGAACAGTATGACGATGGGAACGGCCAGTGCCACGACGGTGAACGTGTCCGAAGCAAAGATATCAGGCCTGTACATCAAGGTGATGGCGTAACCGCCGATTGCGCCTCCAAAATGTGCGGTGTGCCCAATATTATCTGATTTTGCACGCATGCCGTAAATCGAATACAGCAGATACAAAATGCCGAAAAGCCAGCCCGGAATGCCGTATTGCTTCGGGATAAAAAGCATGCCGACGCTCATATTCGAATTGAGCAAAATCGCCGCGAAAAGCACGCCCGTGACCGCTCCCGAGGCTCCGATGGCGCGGTAGGAATAATCGTCCTTGTGCATGACCAGCGTAAGCAAGCTGCCCGCTACGAGGCTTACGAGATAGACCAGGATAAACGAAAATCCGCCAAGGAAATCGATCACGACCGGGCCGAAAAAATAGAGCGTGAGCATGTTGAAAATAAGGTGAGCCCAGTCCGCGTGCAGGAATCCGGACGAGATCATGCGGATGTGCTCGCCGGAGCGGATACTCCCGATATGGAAATCGTACTTTCGGAAAAAATACAAATCGTTGAAACCTTTGTAGCTGATGAGCGCCGTGATGCCGATGATGGCCAGCAGGAGATTATCCATAGATAAGAATTAGCGCCCCAAAAATACGAATCTTGTAGGGTTTTGCCTATCGCAATTGACGCTTGTGTGCATTAAACGTATATTTGCACAAATTCATTCGGATGCAGTTATTGCTGTTTTGGCTGGTTTATCCGGCGTTGCTCCTCATTTCGATACTTCCATTCCGATTGCTGTTCGCACTCTCGGACGGCGTTTACTTCCTCGTATACCGAATTGCGGGCTATCGCAAAAAAACGGTCAGGCGCAACCTCAAAATGGCGTTTCCGAACTTATCCGACAAGGAAAGAAAGGCGATTGAGATTAAGTTTTACCATCATTTGTGCGACATGTTCCTCGAGATGATCAAGACGATGTCGATGTCGCACGCCGAAATGGAAAAGCATTTCAGGTTTACCAATCCCGAATTGTTCCTCGAAATGCAGGCCAAAGGAAAAAGCATCATGATGTACGCCTCGCATTACGGCACGTATGAATGGATCATCTCGGTAAATTATCACACGGACAATCCTGGATTCGCGGTTTACAAACGCATCCGCAACGTGCATTTCGACAAGTTGGTGCGCAAGATAAGGAGCCGCTTCAAGGCGCATCTGATCACGACGAAGGAAACCGTCCCGACGATCATACACAACCGGGCCGCGGGGATTTCCACTGTTTACGGACTGGTATCCGACCAATCGCCGAAAGCATCGAGCATCCAGCATTGGACGACGTTCATGGGAATCGAGACACCTGTCCATATCGGGGCCGAATTGTTGGCCAAACGCTACGACATGATCGCCATGAACCTCAGGGTCGAATCGGTAAAACGCGGCTATTACGAATGCACGTATGAGGTGTTGGCTGAAAATCCAAGGGATGTACCCAATTTCCAGATTTCGGAAGACTTTATGAACCGGCTTGAAAAGCAAATCCGCAAAGCGCCGGAACTTTACCTGTGGACGCACAAGCGCTGGAAACACAGGCGGGAAAACTTTAAATAGCGTGTCGATACTAACAGCGGCGCCCAAAACGCTATAACATCCGTTTTTGTTTTCCGGATTTGAGCTTCATCTGAAAATTCGTTGACGTCGATGCGAATGACAATCAATGAAGATGTTCCTCTCCTGGCGGATTTTGCGTTAAGGTTGCGCCTTTAAGTTCGCGTTGATCAAATCACGATTCTAAAGCGAAAACCATTTGCTGACCAATTCCGCTTCGAAATTCTGGGCGTTTCGGTGAACGAATTCGTTTGATTTGGAGTTGTACGTATAGTCCGCTTCCCATTCCTTGTGATGCTGCGCAAGTTCGCGGATGCTTTTGCAAACGAATGCAATCTCTTCGTTCGTCGTCGTCGGATGTATCGACATGCGTATCCATCCCGGCTTTTCATGCAATTCCCCGCACGAAATCCTGTCGGTAAGGTAATTCGATTGGTCTTTGTCGACGTGCAACAGATAATGTCCGTAGGTTCCGGCGCAACTGCATCCGCCTCTCGTCTGTATCCCGAACCGGTCGTTGAGCAATTTGACGCCGAGGTTGAAGTGCAATCCGTCGATATAGAAAGAGATCACGCCGAGCCTATCCTTGTGCTGGCCCGCCAACAGGTTGAGATTCGGAGTGTTTTCGAGTTCAGCAAACACATATTCGACGATTTCATGTTCCCGTTCGAGAATGTTCTCCACACCCATTTCTTCTTTAAGCCTTATGGCAAGCGCGGTTTTTATGGTTTGGAGAAATCCCGGCGTTCCACCGTCTTCCCTTTCTTCGATATTGTCGATGTATTTGTGCTCGCCCCACGGATTGGTCCAGCTGACGGTTCCACCTCCCGGATGATCGGGAACCATGTTTTTGTACAGCTTTTTGTTGAACAGCAAAACGCCCGAGGTTCCCGGTCCGCCAAGGAATTTGTGAGGCGAGAAAAAGATGGCGTCGAGTTGGCATTCCTCGTCTTCGGGATGCATGTCGATGTCTACATAAGGCCCCGAACATGCAAAATCAACAAAGCAAAGCCCGTTGTTGCGATGCATCAGTCTTGCGATTTCATAATAAGGCGTCTTGATTCCCGTAACGTTCGAGCACGAAGTTACCGATGCGATCTTGAAAGCGCGCTCCTTGTATTGGTCCAGCAGTTTTGCGAACGTATCGAGACAGAACAGGCCTTTCGGGCAAGCGGGCACCACGACGACTTCGGCTATGGTTTCGAGCCAGGACGTCTGGTTGGAGTGATGCTCCATGTGGGAAACGAAAACCAACGGTCGTTTTTCAGGCGGGATGTTCGTGTACGGCCGCAAATTTTCCGGCAGCTTTAGCCCGAGAATACGTTGGAATTTATTGACGACGCCGGTCATTCCGCTGCCATCCGTGATCAAAATATCATCCGGGCCTGCGTTGACGTGCTTTTTTATGATATGTCGCGCCTCGTGATACGCCATGGTCATCGCCGTTCCGGAAACCGTGGTTTCGGTATGGGTATTGGCCACGAACGGACCAAACTGGTTCATGAGCATTTCCTCTATCGGACGGTACAACCTGCCGCTGGCGGTCCAGTCGGTGTAGATTATCTTTTTCCTTCCGAACGGTGATTCGAAATCCTGCGAAATCCCGATGATATTCTCGCGAAACTTGCTGAAATACTGTTCTAAGGATGTCCCGAGGTCGGTTTGAGCGATCATAGCGTAAAGTTTGTCGTGTCTCATTGCGTGCGGATTACAATGTGGCGCAAAGGTAGCGGTTCAGGACGCAATCAGCAAAAGCGAAATCGTTATATTTTTTTTTGGATTTTGGAATTGTGTGTTTGTGCGGTTGATTAAGTGAGTCCAGTAAATCGACTATTTGGATGATCGTATTGGCGGGTGGTTTGGCGTTAACAATTCCGGTAGTTTTTCTGTAAGTGTCGGGTTGGGAATATCGTTAGCTTTACCACGGGTGGGGCCGGGGATTGCCGCCGCGCTCGACTTGGTTGAAAACATCAGTCGGCAAAGCATGGCAATGCCCGCAATAATCGGGATTTGTTGAGAATTAGATTGGAATACAACTCAGATGCGCCCGATCAGTGACGCGATATCATCCGTAGAAGCGATGAAATCTGGTTTCAGAAGTTGGATCGCACTGTTGGGCATAAACGGCATTTCCGCTTCCGCCGGATTCTGTACCACAACCGTTCCTCCATTTTCCTGGACGCGAACACAGCCAAGCGCCCCGTCCGCATTGGAACCGGAAAGCAGGATGGCCACGACACCTTCTTTGTATGTCGCGGCAGCCGACTCGAAAACAACGTCGATGCTAGGCCGGGAATAATGCACTTTTTCGGACACGTCAAGCGACACCGTGCCATTTGATTCAAAAAGCAGGTGATAATCGGCAGGCACGACATAAAGCGAGCCGTTCTCGATTCGCGTTTTGTCTTCAATTTCCCTTACAGGAACATGGGTTTTCATCGCAAAAAGCTCTTCAAGGGTATTGTCATCGGAGCTTTTGCGATGCAACACTACGACGATCGGAAAATCCATACCAATGGGCAGCCTCGGCAAAACGGCCATCAGCACTTCAATGCTTCCGGCCGATCCGCCGATGAGCACGAGCTTCTTCACTTGACCTTTTTCCATATTTTTTCTTTG
Source organism: Flavobacterium selenitireducens (assembly GCF_014748335.1). Taxonomy (GTDB): domain Bacteria; phylum Bacteroidota; class Bacteroidia; order Flavobacteriales; family Flavobacteriaceae; genus Flavobacterium; species Flavobacterium selenitireducens. The sequence goes on along the minus strand of NZ_JAAVIY010000006.1, from coordinate 167,071 downwards.
TCGAGCTGTTGGTATTTCTTTTGGATGCCGGAAAATTTAATGCTTTCCTTGGTACCCAACGCCAGGTGACCGAGAAGGGAAAGACTGTCGTCGAAGAGTTGCAGGGCGTGGTCCTGGAGCTCCTTGTCAAAGTAGATCAGCACGTTGCGGCACAATATGAGATCAAACTCGTTGAACGAGCGGTCGGAGACGAGATTGTGCTGGGAAAACACCATTTTTTTGCTGAACCTTTCGCTGAACTTGGCGTAGCCGTAATTGGCCGTGTAATAACCTGAAAAATCCTGGTGACCGCCCGAGGCGACATAGTTTTCGGAATAATCCTTCATCATCCGCAAAGGGAAAATGCCTTTCCTGGCCGTCTCAAGTACCTGAGGGTTGATGTCTGTGGCGTAGAGCAGCGATTTGTGCAGCAACTTCGATTCTTCGAGCAAAATGGCCATAGAGTAGACTTCTTCTCCCGTCGAACATCCGGCGTGCCAAATCCTCACAAACGGTTTTGTCCCTAATTCGGGGAGGATTTTGGTGCGCAATGTTTTGTAGAATGCCGGGTCGCGGAACATCTCAGTCACGTTCACGGTAATTTCTTCGACCATGCGTCGGAAATAATCGGGTTCCGACCTGATCTTCGAAAGAAACGCCCCAAATTCCTTGAAGCCGTCCACTTCCATCAGGCGATCCACCCGACGCCGGAAAGACGCGCGCGAATAACCGCTGAAATCGTAGCCGTAGTATTCGTGCACCTCGTTGATGAGCCAGTCTATTTCGCGATCTTCAATCATACCCGGCGTGAAATGACGTCAAAAAGTTTATCCACGTCCACAGGCTTCGATATGTAATCGTCCGCACCGGCGTTTAGGCATTTTTCGCGATCGCCCAGCATCGCCTGTGCCGTAACGGCGATAATCGGCAAACCGGAGCGATGCGCAATGGCCCTGATCAGCGGAATGGCCTCGTAACCATCGAGGTCCGGCATCATCATGTCGAGCAGTAAAAGATCGACGGGAGCGTCTGTCTTGAGCAACGCGATAGCGTCAGAGGCACTTGCGCATGAGGGACAATCGAAACCGCGTGATCGTAAGACCGCCGAAAGTGCGAAAATATTGCGGCTGTCGTCGTCGACAATCAGTATTTTTTTTGCTTCCATATCAATTCTTTTCGTAAAGCCAAACGCGAAGCAGCGACATCAATTGATCGACATCGACCGGCTTGGTGATGTAATCGGATGCCCCGGCGTTGATGCATTTTTCGCGATCCCCTGTCATGGCCTTGGCGGTGACGGCAATCACAGGAAGGTTCCTGAATTTCTTGTTTTCGCGTATGCGCGTTGCCGTTTCATATCCGTCCATGTTGGGCATCATCATGTCGAGCAGCACCACGTCGGTCTCGGGATGGGCCTCGAGTGCCTTCAGCGCCTCCTTGCCATCGATTGCCGTGATGACTTTCATGTTTACCGTTTCCAGCGCCTTTGTCAGGGAGTAGATGTTGCGCACGTCATCGTCTACGACAAGCACCGATTTGCCGCTGAGCACATTGTTGAGCATATTGGCCTTCGGGGCTTTCGATCCTGATTTTTTCTGTTCCTCCATCAGATGCAGGAAAAGGGAAACCTCATCGAGCATACGTTGGTAGGAATGCGCCGTCTTGACAATGATGGAATCGGCGTAATGCTTGATCTTGACCTCTTCCTTCAGCGAAAGGCTCTTTCCGGTGAAAACGATGACCGGCAAATTCTCAAACCCTTTGTTTTTCTTGATGTTTTCGAGGATTTCATACGATTGTTTGTCTGGAATACCCATGTCGAGGATTACGCAATGCACATCCGACTTTTCCAACGCACTTACGCTTTCGGAAATATCGCTTTTGACCTCGGAATTGATATTGTGCGTTTCCAGGAAATACGCCAGGGCCTTGGCATGCTTCGGATTGTCCTCGATAATGAGCACCTTTTGGGAATCGCGGTTCACGATTTGTTCGATGCGTCGGAAGACATCCGGAATCTGTTCATAAGCGACCGGTTTGTCCAAAAAGTTGATCGCGCCCTTGAGCAGGCTCTCCTGCCGCAATTTATGGGACGACATGATATGCACGGGAATGTGTCGGGTTTGGCCATTTGCCTTGAGTTCTTCCATGACTTCCCATCCGCTTTTTATCGGAAGCTGTATGTCGAGCAACACGCCAACCGGTTTATACGCCAGGGCCAGGTTCAGGGCATGGTCGCCGCGAACGGCCACAATCCCTTTATAGCCACGTTTGCGGGTAAATTCGAGCAGCGACATGGCGAAATTCGTGTCATCTTCTACGATCAGGATCGATTTCTCCCCTTGCTCGATCGAATCGCGGTCGTCCGGAATATCGTCCGGAATAGAATCGCTCAGGTATTCCACGGATTTCTGGGTTGGATTTTCCTCGACAACCTCGGCAGTTTCCGTCTCGATATTGTCAGAAAATGACGTAATGGCAGCAGATGAGGCCGCCAATGGGATAGTAAGCGTGAACTCGCTTCCCGCTCCGGGTTTACTTTCCAATTTGAGTTCGCCTCTGAGCAGTTTGGCGAGTTCCCGGCTGATGGACAGGCCGAGGCCCGTTCCGCCGTACTTTCGCTTTGTGGAACCGTCAGCTTGCTGGAAGGCTTCGAAAATCAGCATTTGCTTTTCGCGCGGTATGCCGATTCCGGTATCTTTTACAGAAAATACCACCTTTTTGTCCGTCGTTTTCACGATCCCGAGCGTGACCGAACCTTTCTCGGTAAATTTTATCGCGTTTGAAATCAGGTTTTTAAGGATTTGTTCCAGACGCATTTTATCGGTCCGGATGACCACGGGAGCTTCCTTTACTTCGAGATGGAACGCAATGCCTTTTTCTTTTGCCACTTCGGAAAACAGGCTGTTCATCGAACCTGTGATCTCCTGTACGGAGACTTCGGCGAATTCGAGATCCATTTTGCCCGCCTCGATCTTGGACAAATCCAGGATCTCATCGATAAGGCCCAACAAGCCATTTCCGGAGCTGTTGATGACCCTCGAGAATTCAACCTGTTCGTCGTTCATGTTCCGGTCGTTGTTTTCAGACAACAATCGGCTCAGCAGCAAAATTGAGTTCAACGGCGTGCGCAACTCGTGTGACATATTGGCCAAAAATTCCGATTTGTAACGCGTCGTGCGCTCGAGATCTTCCGATTTCTTCTGGATTTCAGTGTTCCGCTCTTCGAGCAACACGCTGCGTTCGGCCAGTTCTTCATTGGTTTGCTGCAGTTCTTCCTGCTGCACTTTGAGTTCTTCTTCCGATGCCTGCAGTTTCTCGGTCTGTGCTTCGAGTTCGGCATTCATGCTTTCGAGTTCGGTGTGCTGGGCTTTGAGTTCTTCGGCCTGAGCCTGGGTTTCCTCGAGGAGCTCCTGGACTTTCGCCCGGTTTTGGGCCGATTTGAGCGCCACGGCAATATTGTCTGAAACCGTATCGAGAAATTCGATCTGCAAAGGCGTGAAATGATTGGAAGTGGCGAGTTCCAATGCGCCTTCCACATTGGTTTCCCTAAGCGGGACCGCCACGATGTGCTTGGGTTTCATTTCTCCCAAAGCGTAGGAGATCGCAATGTTTTCGACGGCATCCGTCTTGATCTCGAGCAATTTGTCAGACTCTACCGCCTGCCCTACCAAACCTTGCCCGATCTGGATTTTTTCGCGCTTGGCGTTCGGGACGTAGCTGAAACCGGAAACCGCCGACAGCTCGTCGCCATCCTGCACGTAAAGGACCGCGGCCTGGCTCGAGGTGTATTCCGCAACATAGGTAATGACGTCCTTGGCCAGTTGCCGGAGCGGCTTATCGCCTATCATCACGTCCGAAAGTCCGGCTACTCCGGTTTGCAGCCATTCTTTGTCCGATAAGGATTGGAACGAACGGTCGAGTTCCATGGCCATATTGTTGAGCGACTCGCCAACGCTTCCCAAGGAATCTGAAGTCGAATCCTTGACCCGAACCTTGAAATTGCCCTGTGTGATCTGAACCGCGATCCCGCTGATAATGCGGATGCGTTCGGCAATTTCGGCTTCCTTTTCGAGCAATTCCCTGTTGAGTCGGCTGCGTTCGTTGTAATCGTTGAGGATCCTGGCAAAGAACAATATGCTGAGCGCTATCGAAATCAAAGCGGCGCCCACGATCAGCATCACACTGTAATTCGAATAGCGTGTCGATTCCTGCGTACGCGCGTCGAGCAACTGGGTTTCTTGGCTCTCCATGCGCCTTATGATCTTGCGCATCTCATTCATGATATCCTTGCCGGCTCCCAGTTCGGAGGTAACGAATTCGCCTCGTTTCTTTTCCTCGACCCTCGCCCTCAAATACAGGAAAAATTTTAGTCGCAACGGCACGAGTTCGCGCAGATTGTTTTGTTGTACGGGATTGTCGCTGGTAAGTTCCTTGAGTTTGTTGAAGTAGGCATCGGCCCTGACCTCGGCTCCGTTGTAGTCGGCGAGATAATCGTCCTTGCCCGTAATGATAAAACCTCTCATGGATGTCTGGGCGTCCACGATCACTTGCTGGCCGCGGTTCAGGTTGTAGATCACCTCATTGGTGTGGTCGACGAGTTCCGTGCTGCCCAACAAGCTTCGGATACTCAGGTAAGCCGCACCGGAGCTCACAAGCAGCAGCAAAATCGAAACGCCAAAACTAACAATGAGGTTTCTTTTAAAGGTAGTATTCATTTATCGGATGTTTGGTATAGCGGGTAAAACAATCATAAAAGTAGCGCCTTGGCCGGGTACGCTTTTGGCGGTGATCAGGCCATTGTGGCGCTCGACAATTTTTTTTGCGATGGCAAGTCCGATCCCGGTTCCTTCGAAACTCTGGCGATCGTGTAAGCTTTGGAAAATCACGAAAATCCGATCGAGGTACATTTCATCGAAGCCGATGCCGTTGTCGCTGATGGTAATGCGCCAATAAGCGCCGTCATCCGATAAGGCCGCCTCAAAATCCTTGTCGGACACCCGTTCACAGTCTACCTTTATCAGGGGCGCGACGCCTTCGTTGGAGAATTTGAGCGCATTCCCTATTATATTTTGGAAAAGTTGCCGAAGCTGCCCTGGAATTCCTTCGATCTTGGGCAGGTTGCTGGCATGTATAACCGCTTTTTTGGCACTTATCTGATGCTCCAGATCGGCGAGAACCTCATTGACGACATCGTCGAGGTAGACTTCTTCTGGCAACACGGAGGCCGACAGGCGCGAATAATCGAGCAGGTCGTTGATCAGGTTCGTCATCCTCGAGGCCGATCCGACGGTACGGTTGGCATAATCGACTGCCTTTTCCTCGGGAACCAGATAGCGGTCGCGCAGCAATTTCACAAACGTTTCGATCTTGCGCAACGGCTCTTTCAAATCGTGGGAAACCACCCAGGCAAACTGCTGGAGTTCGTGGTTGCGCAATTCCAGCACTTCGTTGTTTTTGGTGAGTTCGAGGGTGCGCTCGGCAACTTTGTATTCGAGGTTTTCGTTGGCGAGCATCAGCTCTTGCTGGGTTTCTTTCCGGATCTCGATCTCTTTGGAAAGCAAATCGCGCATGTCTTTGAGTTCCTTGTGTTGCTCGTATAGTTTAAGGAAGGTCTTGACTTTCAGGATGAGTAAATCCGGATCGACAGGCTTTGTGATATAGTCGACAGCCCCGGATTCGTACCCTTTTGCGATGTACTTTTTCTCTTTGTTGATCGCCGAGAGGAAAATCACCGGAATATCTTTGGTCCGACTGCTTCCCGACAGCGTTTCAACTACCTCGAAACCGTCCATTCCCGGCATTTGTACGTCCATTATGATCAGCGAATAATCGCGTTTGAGTATTTTCAGGAGGGCTTCTTCTCCGGACTCAGCCGAATCCGACCCGAGCCCGTGAACCTCAAGGATTTTTTTTAACGGAAGTATGTTTTCCTTCTTGTCGTCTACGATCAGGATCATAAAACCATGGGTATTTGGCTGATCGGATACACGGCAGCAATTGGAAATTTAGGCATAAAAACTGGCAATTTGTGTTTGTTGTTTGGTTGCGGGGAGCCCGAATCCACAAATTTTGTTATTAAAATCGGATGGTTTGTTACACGATTTACATGTTTTTTCGATAATTGTCAGTTTGCAGTTTTCTGATTTTGGCTTTGGCGCCACATCCAACATTTTTTCTCAATTGAAAGGTGTAACTTTAATCAAAATCGATCCGATGAAAATTGCAACTTATAATGTGAACGGCGTCAACGGCCGTTTGCCAGTCCTTTTGAGATGGCTCGACGAGGCAAAGCCAGATATCGTGTGTCTTCAGGAACTAAAAGCGCCCCAGGAAAAATTCCCCGAGGAGGCGATACTAGCCGCCGGTTACAACGCAATCTGGCACGGGCAGAAAAGCTGGAACGGCGTGGCGATCCTCACGCGCGGACTCGAAATCAAAGAAGTGGGACGCGCTCTGCCCGGAGATCCCGAAGACGTACAGAGCCGTTATCTCGAAGCGTTGGTTGGCGGCATTTTGATTTGTTGTCTTTATCTGCCAAACGGGAATCCGTCACCTGGACCAAAATTCGACTACAAGCTCAAATGGTTCGACCGACTGGCAAAGCGCGCGAAGGTATTGCTGGATTTTAAGACGCCCGTTATCCTTTTGGGCGACTTTAACGTCATGCCGACCGAACTGGATGTTTACAAACCTGAGCGATGGGTAAAAGACGCGCTGTTTCGCCCGGAAACGCGGGAGGCATTCCACAAACTCCTTTCCCAAGGCTGGACGGACGCCATACGGCATTTGTATCCGGAGGACGTCATTTATACGTTTTGGGATTATTTTCGCGATGCTTACGGACGCAATGCCGGGCTTCGAATCGATCATTTCCTGCTCAGCGAAGAACTTGTCGACAAACTCAAAGACGCCCAGGTAGACAAACACGTCCGCGGTTGGGAAAAATCAAGCGACCACGCACCGGTCTGGATCGAGCTTGATCATAAAATCAAAGATAAATAAGCTACGTCCGCCAATCGTTTGGAAGTAATTCCGATTATTTCCCTTTTCTCCGGTCGCGCTCTCTTTTGATCAACGTGAGTTCGCGGCTCGTCTGTCCGGCCACGGAAGTATTTTCTTCGGCCCGCCTGATCAGGTACGGCATCACGTCGCGCACCGGCCCGAACGGAAGGTATTTGGCCACGTTGTAGCCTTCCGCGGCGAGATTATAACTGATATTGTCGCTCATTCCGTACAACTGTCCGAACCAAACGCGCCCGTCATTTTTGTCAATCCCGCGGTCCTGCATCAATTGCATCAGTTTGTAGGAACTGTCTTCGTTATGTGTCCCGGCGAAAACGGCCATGGAATCGATGTGGTCGACCATATAAGCCACGCCGGCGTCGTAGTTCAGGTCGGTCGCTTCTTTGGTGGAACAGATCGGAGTCGGATAGCCTTTTTCCTCGGCCCGTTTGTGCTCTTTTTCCATATAGGCGCCGCGCACAAGCTTCATCCCGATGTAAAACCCGTCGGCTTTTGCGCGCTCGTGCAGCCGTTGCAGATACGGCAACCTATCGTGTCGATAAAGTTGCAAGGTGTTGTAGACGATCACCTTTTGCTTATTGTATTTGCGCATCATATCTTCGACGACATCATCGGCCGCGTCCTGCATCCAGCTTTCTTCGGCATCGATCAGCAAAGCAACATCTTTGTCGTGTGCCGCCTTACAGACAATGTCAAATCGTTCCAGCACGCGATTCCACTCGGCTTTTTCCTGGGGCGTCAGTTCCTGCTTCGCTCCTATTTTTTCGTAAAGGTCGAGGCGTCCGAAGCCTGTCGGTTTGAACACGGCGAATGGGATGGCCTGTTTTTCTTCGGCAAATTCAATGGTTTTGAGCGTCATTTTGAGCGCCGCATCGAATTGGCTCTCTTCTTCTTTTCCTTCAACTGAATAATCCAACACGGACGAAACGCCTCCTTTGCTGTACATTTTGTCCACGACCGGCAGGCAATCCTGCTCGTTCACGCCTCCGCAAAAGTGATCGAAAACGGTCGCACGGATCAGGCCTTCGACGGGAAGATGTGCCTTGATCGCGAAATTCGTCACGGCCGTACCGATCCTGACCAGCGGTTCATTGTCGATAAGTTTGAACAGGAAGTAAGCGCGATCGAGTTCCGTATCGCTTTTGAGCGCAAAGGCAGTTTGTGTGTTGTCGAATATCTTTTCCATAGGATTTTTGAAGATCGTGCAAATATAAACACGAAAAATGAGAATGTCGAACGTCTGGAGCGAAACTAGACCTAGCCGAAAACGTTTTCGGAATCGACGTATAGCCCATCGCCGTCGGGCCGCATCAATCCTGGGCCTATCGGAATCGAAAAATACGTGGGCATTTCACACTTCATTTCGTCGATGAACGATTTTAATTTCATCGATGAACGAATCGGCAATTGTGGTTGAAAGAGTTTTTTTACCGTTCAACGACTTTAGGATGCCATGAGTTGCAATGTTGATAAGTTTGACCTGAAATTACTTTGATACCACATCACCAATGGACAAAATTTTTGATCCCGTTTACAGGAAAGAATATATGGACGGATACGTCTTCGGTTCCAATCCTTTCATCGAAGGCGACCTGAGCATCTGCGGGGAAGCCTTCTCCTCCGGATTTTACTCGGGACGCTTCAACTACGAAAGCAAGAACGGGCCGGTGCACAACGGGATTCCTCGCAAGATCGTGACCAACGAGATCCTTGAAGATTTTATGCTCTCGGGCATGCTCGGCATGAGCATCGACCTGGACGGCTTCAACGAATTCCAAATCAAGGTCATCGGGAAGTGGTACATGAGCGGTGTCGAAAAATACGACCCGACCGAATGGGTAAGCCTGTTTGCGTTCATGGAAGGCCTCTCGATCGGGATTGAAGAAAAGACCGACGGTTATCTGTAAATTCCCTTATTTTTGCCGTTCCAATCCAGAACGATGCAAGCAATCCCGGCCAACGGCTACCAAATAGTGTTCAGTGAGGAAGGATATTCGGCTTTGTCGAATGTCCTGGCCCAAAACCGCTATTCCAAGATCTTCATATTGACCGACACCAATTCCAATGCGTCTTGCCTTCCGCACTTCCTGGGCAGGCTCGAAACCCAATCGGAATTGGAAATCCTCGAAATCGAACCCGGGGAAGCGCACAAATCGATTGCCACCTGTGTCTCGCTTTGGAATGTGCTGACCGAATACGGGGCCGATCGCAAATGCGTGATCATCAATCTTGGTGGAGGCGTCATTACCGACCTTGGCGGATTCGTTGCCGCTACTTATAAAAGAGGTGTCGATTTCATACACGTTCCCACGACGTTGCTTGCCATGGTGGATGCCTCCGTGGGCGGAAAGAATGGCGTGGACCTCGGCAGCCTCAAAAACCAGGTCGGAACCATTACGACGCCCAGGCTGTTGCTCGTCGACACTCATTTCCTGTCGACTTTGCCCCAAAACCAAATGCGTTCCGGATTGGCTGAAATGCTCAAGCACGGACTGATCTACGACAAACCGTATTGGGAGAAATTCCTCGACCTTTCCCAAATCGATTTTGCGGATTTCGATGCGCTCGTTTACCGCTCTATCGAAATCAAGAACGAGATCGTCACCCGGGATCCCACCGAAAAAGGCATGCGAAAAGCGCTCAACTTCGGGCATACGCTCGGCCACGCCATCGAAAGCCACTTCCTTGAGAGCGAGCACAAAACGACGCTTTTGCACGGGGAGGCGATCAGCGCCGGTATGATACTGGAGGCGTTTCTTTCTATGGAGACCGGATTGCTGTCCGAATCGGAATACGTGGAAATCAAAACAGCGATATCCGATGTTTTCGGGCTCGTGGAATTCGAACCCGACGATCTCGACGCCATACTCGAACTGCTCAAACACGACAAGAAAAACGAATACGGGAACATCCTGTTCGCCCTGATCGACGGCATCGGCTCTGCCAAAATCGACCAACAAGTGCAAAACACCCTGATACTGAAAGCGTTCGACGCTTATAAATCTTAATATATTTTTAATAAAAAGCCTTGTTTACAGGCAACTTTATTTTTTACATTTGCCCTAATGAACAAAGCGAAAAACACTAGTAAAAACAACACTTCGACATTAAATGTCAAGCAGGTTTTCCGCAAAGGGATGTGTGTTTTCCGCATCGTTGAAGCGTGGTTCCGCCTGGAGCCCGGCCCGGTTTACCGCAGTGTCAAACTTCCTATCATTTTTGCCAATATACGGGTTTGAGGACAGTCGATTTTCAGATTGTTTCAAACCTTTTTTCAATTTTCAATTCGGTACTAAATGAACACTAAATATTCGGACCTCATCAACCAAACGTTCTACTTCCCACAGGAAGAATTCAGGCTCAACAAAGACACGCTGTTGTTCCATAACATCGACCTAATGAAGCTCGTGGAACAGTATGGCACGCCTTTGAAGTTTACCTATCTTCCGGCCATCTCGAACAATATCAACAAGGCCAAAGGCTGGTTCCGCAAGGCTATGGAAAAGAACGGGTACGAAGGCAAATACTATTATTGCTATTGTACGAAAAGTTCCCACTTTGAGTTCGTGATGAACGAAGCCTTCAAGAACAACATCCATATTGAGACCTCGTCGGCGTTCGATATCAACATCGTCGAGAATTTGCTCAAGACGGGCAAGATCAACAAGAATACGTATATCGTCTGCAATGGCTTTAAACGCGAGGCTTACATCGATAACATCGCACGCCTGATCAACAACGGTTACAACAAAACGATTCCCGTGATCGACAATTATGAGGAATTGAACATGATTCTGGAAAAGACCAAGAAGAAGTTCAAAGTCGGGATCCGGATTGCGGCCGAAGAAGAACCTAAATTCGAATTTTACACCTCCCGACTTGGCATCGGATACAAGAACATCGTGCCGTTCTACAAGCGCGAGATCGCCGAAAACAAACAGGTCGAGCTCAAAATGCTGCACTTTTTCATCAACACCGGGATTCGCGATACGGCGTATTACTGGAACGAATTGGTGAAATGTCTCAAGGTGTACATCAACCTTAAGAAAGAATGTCCGACGCTCGACAGCCTCAACATTGGCGGCGGTTTCCCGATAAAGAATTCCCTTGCGTTCGAATACGACTATCAATATATGGTAGACGAGATCATCAACCAGATCAAGACGGCATGCGATGATGCGGAGGTCCCGGTTCCGAATATCTTTACCGAATTTGGATCGTTTACCGTGGGCGAATCCGGAGGTGCGATCTACGAAGTGATTTACCAGAAGCAACAAAACGACCGTGAAAAGTGGAATATGATCGATTCGTCTTTCATCACGACCTTGCCTGATTCCTGGGCGATTTCAAAGCGTTTCGTGATGATGGCCGTCAACCGCTGGAACGATACATACGAACGTGTTCTACTAGGCGGACTCACTTGTGATTCAGACGATTACTACAATTCCGAGCAACACATGAACGCGGTCTACCTTCCGAAATACAACAAGGAGAAACCGCTTTATATCGGCTTTTTCAACACCGGCGCTTACCAGGAAACCATTGGCGGTTTCGGCGGTTTGCACCACTGTTTGATCCCTCAGCCGAAGCACATCCTGATCGACCGCGATGAAAACGGGATATTGGGAACCGAAGTTTTTTCTCCCGAGCAGAAATCCGAAGACGTACTTAAAATTCTAGGTTACGACGAAAAATAATTTATTTTTGAATCTGTCGAATGTCGAAAGCCTGAAGTCGAACGACCGCTTCCGACTTTCGTCTTTCTACTAAAAACAATTACAATGAGTAAAGGACCAATTAGCCAGTTTATCGAAAAGTATTACCTGCATTTTAACTCGGCAGCTTTGGTCGATGCGGCGAAAGCCTATGAAGACCAGTTGAAGTCGGGCGCAAAAATGATGGTGACACTGGCAGGCGCGATGAGTACGGCTGAACTAGGCAAGATTTTCGCCGAAATGATCCGACAGGATAAAGTCCAGATCATCTCGTGCACGGGAGCCAATCTCGAGGAAGACATCATGAACCTCGTGGCCCACTCCCATTACGAAAGAGTTCCCAACTATCGCGATCTTACGCCTCAACAGGAATGGGATTTGCTCGAGCGCGGATTGAACCGCGTTACCGACACTTGCATTCCGGAGCACGAAGCCTTCCGTCGCCTTCAAAAGCACATCCACAAGATCTGGAAAGACGCCGACGACAAAGGCGAGCGCTATTTCCCGCATGAGTTCATGTACAAGATGTTGCTCTCCGGCGTCCTGGAGGAATATTACGAAATCGACCTCAAGGATTCCTGGATGTACGCTGCCGCGGAGAAAAACCTCCCGATCGTCGTTCCGGGTTGGGAAGATTCCACGATGGGCAACATTTTCGCTTCGTATGTGATCAAAGGCGAACTGAAGGCCACGACGATGAAATCCGGTATCGAATACATGGGATATCTCGCCGATTATTACACCAAGAATTCCCAGAATGGAATTGGATTTTTCCAGATCGGCGGCGGAATTGCGGGCGATTTCCCTATCTGCGTGGTTCCGATGTTGTACCAGGACATGGAAATGCACGATGTACCGTTCTGGAGCTATTTCTGCCAGATTTCGGATTCGACTACAAGTTATGGTTCCTACTCCGGAGCAGTTCCCAATGAAAAGATCACCTGGGGCAAACTCGACATCAATACTCCTAAATTTATCATAGAATCGGACGCAACTATTGTGGCTCCGCTTATTTTCGCTTACCTTTTAGATATGTAACCATTGCCCTATGAAAAGAATTATTGTAGACTACAACAAACTAACCAACGAAATCCTGACGCTGCTTTTGGAGCGGTTCCCCGACGGCTACGATGATTCCCACATCGTGCGTTTCCGCAATGCCCAGAACGAGCTTGTGGAAGCAGTTGAAGTGCGTACGGAGGACACGATCTATCTGGTAAAAGTAAGCACCAAACTGGCGAGCCGCCTCGAAAAATTCGACGATGACAACGAACTTGACGACATTGCCGAACCAATCGATTCGATGAAACTCGACATTGACGATGAGGACGCTCCCTCGGCAGATGAAGAAGAGGAAGACGATGACGATGCAGATGAACCGAAACGCAGCCGTGGAGAAGATGGCGAAGATGACGACGACGACGATGATGATGATTTCGACGATGACAAAGACTTCTCCGACGACGACGATGAAGACGAAGAAGATGAAAAATAGAAAAAAAGGGAATCCGGAAGGGTTCCTTTTTTTGTGGGAGATTTTCGTGAATTTTTTCTTGGGGACGTTCGGCGGCTCCGTTGCGCTGCGCCGCTCCCCACCAACCGCATTCAAAATCCTTTTCCGCAATTCGTGCAATCCGCGTATTCGCGGCAAAAATTCTTTGCAAGCCACAGACGAGCGAATTCGCGCAATCAGCAGCAAAAAACTACCTCGGCTCTTAATCATGAATGCGCAAATTTTCAAAACACCCGAATATCATCCCCGTGCCTTTACCAAATCAGCCAAAACTTGCCGAATCCTAGATTGTTCGTAACTTGTAACTAAATCGACACCATGAACCCTGAACACGACTATCTCGACTTAAACCGCAAAACCTGGAACGACAAAGTTGCCGTACATGTGAATTCCGAATTTTACGGCCAACAGGATTTCCTCAACGGAAAAAACAGCTTGCAGGCCATTGAAATCGAACTGCTCGGAGATGTTGCGGATAAACGCATCCTTCATTTGCAATGCCATTTCGGACAAGACACGATTTCCCTTGCCAGGATGGGCGCGACCACGGTTGGCGTCGACTTTTCCGACAAAGCCATCGAGGTTGCGGGTGACTTGGCCAAAACGCTGAAGGCTGATGCGACGTTTATTTGCAGCGACATTTACGATTTGCCGAACCGCATGTACCAGGAATTCGACATTGTTTTCACGTCTTACGGTACGATCGGCTGGCTGCCGGACCTTGAACAATGGGCGAAAGTCATCAGCCATTTCCTAAAACCCGGCGGAAAATTCGTGTTCGTTGAATTCCATCCGGTGATCTGGATGTTCGACGACGATTTTACCAAAGTTACTTACGATTATTTTAAATCCGACCCGATAATCGAAGACACGACCGGAACGTATGCGCAAACCGATTCCGATATTCAAAACCGAACGGTTTCCTGGAATCACGGCGTGTCGGAAGTGGTCAAAAGCCTCATCGACAACGGACTGACCATACAAAAATTCGACGAATACGATTATTCGCCTTACAATTGTTTCCGGCATACCGAGGAGTTCGAACCGGGTAAATTCCGGATTGCGCGATTTGGAAACAAAATCCCGATGGTCTACGCGATCGTCGCCGCAAAACCATGATCTGCTCGTTCCCTCCTTTGGCAACCGCCGATTCCGAAATCCTGATACTCGGCACGATGCCCGGCGTACAATCGCTTGATAAACAGCAATATTACGGGCATCCGCAAAATGCCTTTTGGAAGATCCTGTTCTCGCTTTTTGCCGAATTGCCGGTTCCCGATCACTTCGAATCCCGAAAAAGCCTCCTGATCGAAAACAGGCTCGCGCTTTGGGACGTGCTCGAAAGCTGTGAGCGACAAGGCAGCCTGGATTCCAAAATCAGGAACGGGATTCCGAACCGCATTCCCGAGCTTCTGGAATCCCATCAAAAAATCCGTGCGATCGTCTTCAACGGAAAAGAAAGCCATCGCCTTTTTACCAGGACGTTCGGAAGCGAAATCGACAAACCGCAACTCGTCATGCCCTCCACGAGCCCGGCCTTCACGATGAAATTTGAAGAAAAGCTCGCGCTTTGGAGCCGCATCAAATCGCTTTGATGGCAAACGCTGTCGATATCGCAACTTTTCCCTATATTTAAGTCATGAATTTCCTGGCCCACATTTATCTATCGGCAGATGACGACCTGATCAAGATCGGCAACTTCATGGCCGACGGCATAAGGGGAAAAGAATACGAAAGCCTGCATCCTCAAATCCAAAAAGGCGTGCTCCTGCACCGTTTCATCGACACTTACACCGATTCCCATCCCATTTTCAGGAAAAGCACCAAACGGCTGCACGAACGATACCATCACTACGCCGGCGTAATCGTCGATGTGGTTTACGACCATTTCCTGGCGAAGAACTGGGCGCGCTATTCGGATGAAAAACTCGATAGTTTCGTCAATCGGTTTTATACTTCGCTTGAGGAAAATCAGGATTTGCTCAACGAGAAGACACGCGCGATGATGCCGTACATGATCCGGAGCAACTGGCTTTGGAATTACCAGTTCGTGGACGGTATCGCGCGCATCCTCTACCAAATGGACCAACGCACGCGCAACAACTCCAAAATGCAGTTCGCGGTCGAGGAACTTCGGGAATTTTATCCGGATTTTGAAGCCGAATTCACGGAATTTTTCGAAGACCTCCGCACGAACGCAGCCCAAAAGCTAAGCTCCTTATGAAATCGCACCTGCTCGCCTGGTCGCTGATCGTTTGCTGTTGCTGTTCCGCACAGACGACCCGCAACGCCATGGTCGTTTCGGCAAAAAAAGAAGCTTCCGACATTGGCGCCCAGGTCATGAAAGACGGAGGGAATGCTTTCGATGCCATGATCGCGACCCAATTGGCCCTGGCCGTGGCTTACCCTTATGCGGGCAACATTTCCGGTGGCGGATTCATGGTTTACCGACTGGCAAACGGACAAACGGGAACGCTGGACTTCCGGGAGACGGCCCCAAAGGCGGCACATCGCGATATGTTTCTCGACACAAACGGCAATGTAATACAAGGAAAGAGCACCGAAACCGCTTTGTCAGTTGGTGTTCCCGGATCTGTGGCGGCGATTTTCGACGTTCACGCGGCGTTCGGTACAATCCCGATCAAGAAATTGTTCGGACCCGCGATTTTGCTGGCGCGCAACGGCATCGTGCTTTCCGAAAAGGACATCGAACACATCCGGCAAAACCAAGCTGATATCATTCGCCTCAACGGCGACAAAACATTGTATGCCCAAGGTTACCAAACCGGCGATGTAGTCAAATTCCATGCGCTGGCCAAAACGCTCGAGCGCATCGCCAAATACGGGCGCAGCGAATTTTACGAAGGGGAAACGGCGAAAAAGCTCATCGCGTTCCTCAATCGGAAAGGCGGCGTCATGACGGTGTCCGACCTCAAGCATTACAAAACGAAATGGCGGGATCCGATAGTGTTCGACTATAAGGATTTGCGAATCGTTACGATGGGCCCACCTAGCAGCGGCGGCGTTTGCCTGGCGCAGATTTTCGCTATGATTTCCCCATATGACCTCCGGGATTTGGGACACAATTCCGAAAAATATGTCCAGCTTCTCACTGAAGCCGAGCGACGTTCCTATGCCGACCGCAATCATTTCCTTGGAGATCCCGATTTCACACACGTGCCTGTAAAACAAATTACTGAGGGCGAATACCTCAAGCAACGAATGCGTTCTTTTTCGTTCGATAAAGCGACCGCCTCGTCCGAAGTCTCACACGGAAACATAGCGTTTTCCGAAAGCGACGAAACGACGCACTATTCGATCGTCGACCAATTCGGGAATGCGGTTTCGGTGACGACGACGCTTAACGGCGCATACGGCTCCAAAATCTACTGCGACGAACTCGGCTTCTTCCTCAACAACGAAATGGACGATTTTTCGGCCAAATCCGGCGTCCCGAATTATTTCGGCCTGACGGGTTCAAAGGCCAATGCGATCGCTCCCGGAAAACGCATGTTGAGTTCGATGACGCCTACCATTGTTGAAAAGGACAAACAATTGTATATGGTTTTGGGCACGCCTGGCGGATCGACGATCATCACGTCGGTTTTACAGACGATCCTCAATGTTTCGGAATTTGGAATGGGGATGCAACAAGCCGTCGACGCCAAACGCCTCCATCACCAATGGCTGCCGGACATCGTGCTTTCGGAGCCGGGTGCACTCACGGTCGAACAGGTGAAATCGCTGACCGCCAAAGGATACAAAATAGACGAAAGGACGTTTTCGATCATCGGGAAAGTGGACGCGATACTGATACGGCCGGACGGCACGAAAGAAGCCGGAGCAGACAAACGCGGGAACGATGCGGCGGCGGGATTTTAAAGTCATCGGCATCGGATGCGGAGACGGGTGTTGCTGACAAACGCGAATCCTGTAGTCCACCAAAGCCGTGATTTCGCTAATGGCGACATCTGAAGACAAGAATAGCGCGAGAAGCAGCCAAAAACTTGTAGCTTTATGCCCGATGGCGTACTTTAGCGAATCTTTCGCCCAATCATGCCTGCACGCAAAGTTTCTGCTTTACTACTTCTGACAAGGAAAATCGCCCGACAGTTCGAGCGGCTTTTTTTCATTGCCAAGACATTGCTTTCCGAGAGGCATTTCATTTACCTTTCCTGTATCGTCGTCGCCTTGTCGTGCGCCATAGCGGTAATTGTACTCAAGAGCTTTGCCCACGCGGTTTTCGTGTATGCGAACCAAATCAATTCGTGGCTTAAATTGCCCTACGTCAATTCGATATTTCCGATAATCGGGATTTTGCTTACCGTATTCGTGATCCGCAATTTCCTCGACGGAAGCTTGGAAAAAGGAAGTTCGCGCATCTTGTTCGCCATTGCCAAAAAAGGTGGCATCATGCCGCGAAAACAAATGTATGCGCAAATCGTGACAAGCTCACTGACGGTAGGTCTCGGCGGTTCGGCGGGACTCGAAAGCCCGATCACGATTACCGGCGCAGCTATCGGATCGAACTTCGCCCAAAAATACAGGCTGTCGCAAAAAGACCGGCTTTTGTTGCTGGCGTGCGGCGTGGCAGCCGGAATCGGGGCGGCGTTCAATGCTCCTATCGCCGGCGTTTTATTCGCCATCGAGGTCGTACTTACGGACGTGACGATTTCCGCTTTTGTCCCGATCATCATTTCGGCTGCGACCGGCGCATTGGTCTCTACCATTTTTGTCAATGAAGAAGTGCTTTTGTCGTTCAAGCGCATGAACACTTTCGATTACCAGAACGTGCCTTTTTACGTTTTGCTCGGTATCCTTGCCGGATTCGTCTCGCTTTACCACGCCCGCAATTTCCAGCGCGTCGAGCGGTTTTTTTCCCGGATGAAGAACAAAGCCTACAAGCGCGCGTTGTTCGGAGCCACGATTTTAGGTGTGCTGATTTTCTTTTTCCCGCAACTTTTCGGGGAAGGTTATGAAAGCATAAAGACGCTCTCGAACGACAATCCTCGCGTTTTGCTCGACAACACGCTGTTGGAAAAATTCAAGGACAACGAATGGGTGCTGCTCATTTTCATCGGGATCACGATGATGCTAAAAGCCTTTGCGACGGGCCTTACCTTGGGCAGCGGCGGAAACGGCGGCAACTTCGCCCCTTCTCTGTTCGTGGGTTCCTATCTTGGCTTCTTCGTGTCGAAATTCGTCAATTTGACCGGATTGATGGCGCACCAGCTTCCCGTCGGGAACTTTACTGTCGTGGGAATGGCCGGTATACTGTCGGGACTATTCCACGCTCCGCTGACCGCCATCTTCCTCATTGGGGAAATCACCGGCGGATACGGACTCATGGTGCCGCTGATGATCGTTTCCTCGATCAGTTATGCGGTTTCCAAGCAATTTGAGAAACACTCGATGGATGTAAAACATCTAGCCGATAAAGACGAGGTGTTCACATCCGATAAGGACAAAAATATCCTGCTCAGCATCGACATCCTCAAACTCGTGCAACACGACGCCAAATGGCTCAGGCCGGACGATTCGATGGAAACGCTCGTCGGTTATCTATCGGAAACCAAACAGGAGATTTTCCCGGTCATCGACGAGAAATTCAATTTGGTGGGAATCGTGTGCCTCGACCAGATCCGTCCGATCATTTTCAATTCGTACCGCGTAAAGTTTACGGCCCTCAAAGAAATCATACAGCCCGTTTTCGAGGTAATTTCGCTTGAGGACGGCATTGCCAACGCGATGAGCAAGTTCGAGGAATCGGGCATGAAGACGCTTGCCGTGGTCAAAAACGGGAAGTATTTCGGGCTGTTGTCCGAAGTTACCGTGCTCGAGGCATATCGTGAGCAATTGAAGGAGATGGTGATTGAGTAATTAGCGAATTTGTCAATTAGCGCTTTAGCGAATTGTCAAAAGGCAAATTAGGCAAATAGCGAAGTTGTCTGATCAATTTAAGTTGCGGTATTGAATTCCAAATTCTTAAATATCCTTTTTTCTGACAATCATAAAAAAAACATTCCCAATCATTAATTAATCCAAGCTATTTGCTAATTCGCTAATTCGCTAATTCGCTAATTGTCTAATTCTCTTTAACACAAACTTACCGAACGTCTACCTGAAAATCAGCGCAAAATACGTACTTTTGCACCTTATTTCCGCCTCAAGATTTTATGCAGAAGACAGACGAAACCATTGAAGTACTGGGTGCCCGCGTGCACAACCTCAAAAATATAGACGTTTCCATCCCCCGCGAACAACTCGTGGTCATTACTGGCTTGTCGGGATCAGGGAAATCATCGCTTGCCTTCGACACGATTTACGCCGAGGGACAGCGCCGCTATATCGAGACGTTTTCGGCTTATGCCAGGCAATTCCTAGGCGGTTTGGAGCGTCCGGATGTTGACAAAATCGACGGATTGTCGCCCGTAATCGCCATCGAGCAAAAAACCACAAGCCGCAGCCCGCGCTCTACCGTGGGAACGATTACCGAGATTTACGATTTTTTGCGCCTTTTATATGCCCGTGGATCGGAAGCCTATTCGTACAACACAGGCGAAAAAATGGTAAGTTATTCCGATGACCAGATCAAAGAGCTTATCCGGAAAGACTTCGACGGCAAACGCGTCAACATATTGGCTCCGGTTATTCGCGCCAGAAAGGGACATTACGCCGAATTGTTCCAACAGATTGCCAAACAGGGCTTCCTGCGCGTTCGCATCAATGGCGAGGTGACCGAAATTACGCCGGGCATGAAGCTCGACCGATACAAGACGCACGACATCGAGATCGTCATCGACCGCATGGCGATAGACGAATCTGACGATACCGAAAAACGCCTTACCGAAAGCATCAAGACCGCTATGTATCACGGTGAGGACGTTTTGATGGTCATGGACCACGATACCGCGGCGGTGCGTTTTTTCAGCCGCACTTTGATGGATCCGACAACAGGCATCTCATACCCTAACCCGGAGCCCAATCTTTTCTCGTTCAACTCTCCGAAAGGCGCCTGCCCGAATTGCAAAGGTTTGGGAACGGTCAACGAGATCAACATAAAGAAAATCATCCCGAATCCAAAATTGTCGATCAAGCAAGGTGGTTTTGCTCCTCTTGGCGAGTACAAATCGAGTTGGATTTTCAAGCAGCTGGAAACCATAGGCGAGAAATTCGGGTTTAAAATGACCGACGCCATCGACAAGATTTCCAGTGAAGCCATGGAAGTGATGCTCTACGGCGGAAAGGAAAAATTCGAGGTCAAATCCAGGACAGCCGGCGTAACCAAAGAATACAAGATCGACTTTGAAGGCATTTCGAACTTCATCAAAAACCAGTTTGAGGAAACCGAATCCACATCGATCAAACGCTGGGCGAAAGAGTTCATGGACGAGGTAAAATGCCCGGTCTGCGAAGGAACGCGCCTTAAAAAAGAAGCGTTGTACTTCCGTGTAAACGAAAAAAATATTGCCGAGTTGTCGAACATGGACATTTCAGATTTGACGAAATGGTTCGACGGCATCGAGGACAAATTATCCGATAAGCAAAAAATTATCGCCGTCGAGATCATCAAGGAAATCCGCGACCGGCTGCACTTTTTGGTCAACGTCGGGCTCGAATACCTTTCGCTCAGCCGAGGCTCGAGAACACTTTCCGGCGGTGAGGCGCAACGCATACGCCTGGCGACCCAAATCGGATCCCAACTCGTGGGCGTGCTGTATATCCTCGACGAACCGAGCATCGGATTGCACCAGCGCGACAACGAAAAACTGATACACTCTCTCGAATCCCTGCGCGATATCGGCAATTCGATCATCGTGGTCGAACACGACAAGGACATGATCGAGCGAGCGGACTACGTGATCGACATCGGGCCGAAAGCAGGGAAATACGGTGGCGAAATCATATCGGCGGGAACGCCTGAGGAAATGCTGGCCCAACACACATTGACGGCTCAGTACATGAGCGGCGAAAAAAGCATAGAAGTCCCAAAAAAGCGACGCGAGGGCAACGGAAATGTGATCAAACTCAAAGGCGCGACCGGAAACAACCTCAAAAACGTCTCGATTGAAATTCCGTTGGGAAAACTGATCGTGGTAACCGGAGTTTCGGGCAGCGGAAAATCGACGTTGATAAACGAAACGCTGTATCCGATTTTGAACGCCCATTATTTCAACGGCGTCAAGAAACCGCAACCGTACAAGTCGATCGAAGGCCTGGAGCATATCGACAAGGTGATCGACATCGACCAAAGTCCTATCGGACGCACGCCGAGATCGAATCCGGCCACCTACACCGATGTTTTTTCCGAAGTCAGGAATTTGTTTACCCTGACGTCCGAGGCGCAGATTCGCGGTTACAAGGCCGGGCGCTTCAGCTTCAATGTGAAAGGCGGTCGTTGCGAGACCTGTGAAGGTTCGGGCGTGCGGACGATCGAAATGAACTTTCTTCCCGATGTTTACGTGGAATGCGAAACGTGCCAGGGCAAACGGTTCAATCGCGAGACGCTGGAGATCCGGTACAAAGGCAAATCGATTTCGGACGTGCTCAAC
Source organism: Flavobacterium selenitireducens (assembly GCF_014748335.1). Lineage (GTDB taxonomy): Bacteria > Bacteroidota > Bacteroidia > Flavobacteriales > Flavobacteriaceae > Flavobacterium > Flavobacterium selenitireducens. The sequence goes on along the minus strand of NZ_JAAVIY010000006.1, from coordinate 145,286 downwards.
ATGACGGTGGACGAAGCGGTGGAATTTTTTGAGAACATTCCCAAAATCTATAGAAAAGTAAAGACGATACAGGACGTCGGGCTTGGCTACATCACGCTTGGCCAGCAATCGACGACGCTTTCAGGTGGGGAAGCCCAACGCATCAAACTTGCGACCGAACTATCCAAAAAAGATACCGGCAACACGTTCTACATCATGGATGAACCTACCACAGGCTTGCATTTTGAAGACATCCGGGTATTGATGGACGTCATCAAAAAGCTTGTCGACAAAGGCAATTCCGTGCTGATCATCGAACACAATATGGACGTCATTAAACTCGCCGACCACATCATCGACATCGGGCCCGAAGGTGGCCAAGGTGGCGGAAGCGTTGTGGCGACGGGAACTCCGGAGCAAGTGGCGAAAGTAAAAAAGAGCCACACGGCGAGATTTTTGGCTAAGGAACTTTTGGTGGTTTGAGCAGGTTCGGATGAAGATTGTACTGATGCGTTACTGCAGACTTCAGATTCGACGCGACAGTTAGGTTTGGGAGTAAATTCTCGGGAGGCTAGCGTTTACCGGACTTAGTAAACAAACGCAGCGCATTTGTACTCCACAACGCCCAAATGACCAGGACCGGCTGGAAGAAAAGCCGCGCGAGTCGCAACGCATCCGAATCAAGCCCGAACGCATCGTATCGGTTCATATACTGGGCGATGTTTCCGGGAAAAACAAGCACGAAAAAAATGGCGAGCGACAGGCCTATCTCGCGTCGGTACTTATCCCAGAAAACCAATGCAAGCCCAAAGGCCGCTTCCACGATTCCGGAAAGTACGACCACAAGATCTTTGTCCATAGGCACCCAATTGGGAACCTGGGCCTGGAACTCGAGGCGCGCAAACGTCAAATGGGCCGCACCGGCCATGACCATCGTAAATCCCAAAATGTTTTTTGTCCACTGTTTGAACCGTCCGTACTTCGCTGCCATAACTTCTAATTTTCACAAAGATAGCTTTCCCGTAACGGAAGGCGTTACAGGATTTTGAGAAATCGATTTGGAATTCGGGAATTTAAGGTTACTTTAGCCGGGTTTGGATGTAAAGTGACAAAGCGCCTGAGCATCGCCTGAACCCAAATTTTGAAATTACAGCAATTAGATCAACTATTAACTGCTGACAGCCTAAACTCCGGCTTCGTTCCCGACGGATCGGTCGCTTAGCGCATCAGCACCTCATAAAGAAACAAATGCGTTTAGAAGACTTTGAAAACGAGGACGACCGCATCATAAGCGACCGATTGAAACAAAAAACGTGGAGTGAGATCCGCAGTAACGATTCGTGGGCGATCTTCAAGATCATGAGCGAATTCGTCAACGGATATGAGACCATGGGGCGAATCGGGCCCTGCGTCTCGATTTTCGGATCGGCCCGGACAAAACCCGACCATCATTTCTATACCTTGACCGAGCAGATCGCCTTCAAGATTTCCAAAGCCGGTTATGGCGTCATTACCGGAGGCGGGCCCGGCATCATGGAAGCCGGTAACAAAGGTGCGCACTTGGGAGGCGGAACGTCGGTCGGTCTCAACATCGAGCTGCCGTTCGAACAACATTTCAATCCTTATATCGATCGCGACAAAAACCTTAATTTCGATTACTTTTTTGTCCGAAAGGTGATGTTCGTCAAATATTCCCAGGGATTTGTCGTAATGCCCGGCGGGTTCGGAACGCTCGACGAAATGTTCGAAGCCATCACGTTGATACAGACCAAAAAGATCGCAAAGTTTCCGATCATCCTTGTCGGGCGCGATTTCTGGGAAGGACTTTGGATTTGGGTAAAAGACGTTCTCGTCGAAAAATACGCCAACGTCTCCCCTGGCGACCTCGATTTGGTGAAGATTGTCGACACGGCTGATGAAGTCGTCCAGGTCCTCGACAATTTCTACAAAAAATATACGCTGAGCCCGAATTTTTAAGGTTTAAGTTTAGCGTTTAAGGTTTAAAGTTTAAAGTTTAGGTTTGAGGTTCCAAGCCAGGCTCGGTTTGCGAACGGAATCCGACCTTGAACTTTAAGCGGTAAAACAATTCTGTCATCGCACGCAACTTTGTAACGCAATATGTATCTTGCCTTAGCGTTATAACCAGCCAAAACATTGCCTCGATTGATCTTTTCGCGTTCGCTCCTTTTCCTGTTCGCCTGCCTGCCTTTTGCGGCTCTGGCGCAACATCACTCGCGGATCATCGCCCATCTCGACGACGAGAAAAAGGAGATTACGGTTTTCCAGCAACTTACGCTTTTCAACCAGACTTCGGATACGCTGACCACCGTCGTACTCAACGATTGGAACCACGCCTATTCGGGCAAGTCCACACCTTTGGCCAAGCGCTTTTCGGACGAGTTCGTGCGCGGTTTCCATCTGGCCAAAAGTGGCGAACGTGGCAGCACCAGATCCCTTTTGATATCGGATGGACAAGGCGGGACACTCGAATTCGTCCGACCGGAAAAACATCCCGATCTGGTCGAAGTGTACTTGCGTGAAAAACTGGCTCCCGGCGAGAAAACCATCATCGAGCTCCGATATGTGAGCAAGATCCCGTCTGCTAAATTCACGAAATTCGGCTATTCCAACGACGGAAGCTACTACCTAAAAGACTGGTTTCTTACGCCCGCACGTTACGACGGGCACGAGTTCGTCCGTTACAGCAACGTCGGGATAGACGACATCGCAAACGGCATTTCGGACTACGACGTGGAGATCAACATTTTGAAGAAAGTAGAAATCGACAGCGATCTCGACGCTTCTTATTCGTATGCCGATGCGAACTTGACGAAAATGAGATTTTCGGGCAAGAACCGCAACAGCTTCAATCTCTACATTGGGAAAAATTCCGCATTCCACAGCTTCAAAAATGACGTCGTGGAAGTCATCAACGGGATTGAAGGCAGCAAGGTTACCGATTACCAGAAAGCGGTCATCGTAGACAAGATCGTAAATTATGTAAACGAGCACATTGGGGCGTATCCATTCGAGAAAATCACCGTTTCCGAAGCCGATTATGCGCGCAATCCGTTTTACGGGCTGAATCAACTCCCGAGTTTCATCAGCCCGTTTCCCGATTCGTTCCTGTACGAGATCAAATTCCTCAAGACCTATCTGCGCAACTATATGCAGACCGGCCTTAAACTCGACGCCCGCCGCGACAATTGGATTTACGACGGCATCCAGATCTATGTGATGATGAAGTACATAGACGAATATTATCCGAAAGCTAAAATGATGGGCGGAATTTCCGGATTGAAACTACTTAAGGGTTACCATCTTATCAATCTTGACTTCAACGAACAGTACAGCTATTTTTACATGCTGATGGCGCGCAAGAACCTCGACCAGCCAATCGGGTTCTCGAAAAACAAACTCATCAAATTCAACGAACAGATCGCCGGTAAATACCGCGCCGGATTGAGTTTTCGCTACCTCGACAACTTCCTCGAGCGAGATGTTGTTCCACAAACGATCAAAGCGTTTTACGATTTTGCGACCAAATACCAAACCGACGGAAAGGATTTCGAATTTTTGCTCAAGACGAAAGCATACAAAAACATCGACTGGTTCCTGGAAACCGTGATCAATTCGCGCGACATCATCGACTATAAGTTCACGGATCTCGAGAAAACCAAAGACTCGGTTACGGTCACCTTGCGCAACAGGACGGGCACGACGGTTCCCGTCCCGGTTTATGGCGTAAGGAAAGGACAGGTCGTGTGGAAGCATTGGCTCGAGGACGTAGCATCGGACAGCACGTTTACGTTCGAACGAAATGAAGCGGACAAGATCGTGATCAATTACAACAACGAGGTTCCGGAATACAACCTGCGCAACAACTGGAAGTCGCTTAAGGGTTTTTCGGTGGGAAACCGTCCGATTAAATTCAACTTCATGAAAGACCTCGAAGACCCGTATTACAACCAAATACTGTACGTTCCATCGGTGAGCTACAATTTGTACGACGGAATCTCGCCCGGGCTGCGCTTTCACAACAAAACCATCCTCGACAAGCCGTTCACGTTCGACATCAACCCTATCTATTCGCCCAAAACGCGATCGCTCACGGGAAGCTACGCCGTCTCGGTCAACCAGAATTTCCGCGAGACCAAACTCTACAACGCCCGCTATTCGATCAGCGGCAATCATTTCCACTATGCTCCCGAGGCGTCTTATTTGAAACTGAACCCGATGGTGCGCCTGACGTTTCGCAACAAGGATAATTTCCGCGACAACCGCAAAGAGCAAATCATGGTGCGCAACGTGATCGTCTATCGCGAAAAGACGGATTTTGTTGTGGACAATCCCAACGAGAACGAGAACTATTCGGTTTTCAACCTTCGCTATTCGAACAATCGCCAGGAAGTGACGAATTCGCTGTTTTTCAACACCGATGTACAAGTGGCCAACAAATTCGGGAAGACCGCAGTGGAGCTCGAGTATAGAAAATTGTTCGAAAACAACCGACAGATCAACCTTCGCTTTTACGGAGGCGTATTTTTGTACAACAAAACCTCGAACGACTTTTTCAGTTTTGCACTCGATCGCCCGACCGATTATCTTTTTGACTACAATTATTACGGACGTTCGGAAAGCAGCGGGCTTTTCAGCCAGCAACTCATATTGTCGGAAGGCGGGTTCAAATCAAGGCTCGACCAGCCGTTCGCCAACCAATGGATGACGACCGTAAATGCGAGTTTCAACGTGTGGAACTGGATCGAGCTTTATGGGGATGCCGGATTTGTAAAGAGTCGCTATCTCGACCCGCATTTCGTCTACGACAGCGGCGTCAGGCTCAATCTCGTCACCGATTATTTTGAATTGTATTTCCCTGTCTATTCAAACAACGGATGGGAAATCGCACAACCAAGCTACAATGAAAAGATCCGATTTATCGTCACGATCGATCCAAAGACGCTGATCAACCTCTTCACGCGCAAATGGTTTTAATTCGCATGACGACGTATTTCGAGACGTTTACGGCAGGTAATTCGCAGATTCGGGATTTTGATTTGCAGATTCTAAACAAATGCGCCGTTTAGACGTCAAAAAATCCACATAATGTAAAAAATACCAAGCATTATCGTCATTTGATGCGAAAAGTGGAATTGAACGGAACAACTCCGACACAATTTCATTACATTTGTTTCCTAACCACGATCACATGAACCAAGCCGAGACCGCTCCTACCCTAACTTTCGAGGATTTCAAGAAAGAAGTCCTCACCGATTACAAAATCGCCCTGGTCAGCCGCGAATGCAGCCTTTTGGGCCGACGCGAAGTCCTGACCGGAAAAGCCAAGTTCGGTATTTTCGGCGATGGGAAAGAAGTGCCGCAACTCGCGATGGCAAAGGCGTTCAAAAACGGTGATTTCCGCTCGGGCTATTATCGCGACCAGACGTTCATGATGGCGATCGGCCAATTGACGGTCCAGCAATTCTTTGCCGGATTGTACGGTCACGCCGACCTCGAAAACGAGCCTATGAGTGCCGGACGCCAAATGGGCGGCCACTTTGCCACACACAGCCTCAATGCCGACGGTTCGTGGAAAAACCTCACCGTACAAAAAAATTCCTCTTCGGACATTTCGCCCACGGCGGGACAAATGCCGCGATTGCTGGGTTTGGCTCAGGCTTCCAAAATTTACAGGAACGCACCGCATATTCCGGGAAGCACGAACTTTTCGATACTCGGAAATGAAATCGCCTGGGGAACCATCGGAAACGCGAGCACGTCCGAAGGCTTGTTTTTCGAGACGATCAATGCCGCCGGAGTTTTACAGGTCCCGATGGTCATCTCGGTCTGGGACGACGAATACGGAATTTCGGTACACGCCAGGCACCAGACGACAAAGGAAAACATCTCCGAAATACTCAAAGGCCTGCAACGGGACGAGAACGTCAAAGGTTATGAGGTTTTTCGCTGCAAAGGTTGGGACTATGCCGAGTTGGTGGCAACTTACGACAAGGCCTCCAAGATCGCCAGGGAAGAACACATCCCGATCCTGATCCACGTAACCGAAGTCACACAGCCACAAGGCCACTCTACCTCCGGCTCGCATGAGCGTTACAAAAATGCCGATCGCCTTCAATGGGAATCGGATTTCGACTGCATCAAGCAGATGCGGGAATGGATGCTGCGCAACGACCTTTGTGCGGAAGGCCTGCTCGACGAAATGGAATCGGAAGCGAAAAAAGAGGTGCTTGAGGCCAAAAAGGCCGCCTGGAGTGCGTATCTCGACCCTATAAAACAAGAGCAGACGGAACTTGTCGGACTGCTTCAAAACATAGCCGGACAAAGCGCCAACCGCGTTTTCATCGAGAAATTCGCTTCGGAAACCGCGTCGATAAAGGAACCCATTCGAAAAGACCTGCTTGTCACGGCCCGCAAAGTCCTGCGAATGCTGTTGCCTGAAGACGCGTTGCGCTTGCAACTCGCCGGCTGGATCGAATCGTATATTAGGAAAATACAGCCCAATTTCAGTTCCCACCTGTTTTCGGAATCGGCCCAAAATGTCACATCGGTTCAGGAAGTTTTGCCCCACTACGCCGAAGATGCCGAAGATGCCGACGCAAGGCTCGTACTGCGCGACAACTTTGACGCCCTTTTCCAAAAGTATCCGAACGCGTTGGTATTCGGTGAAGATTCGGGAAATATAGGCGATGTCAACCAAGGTTTGGAAGGCATGCAGGAAAAATACGGAGACTTGCGCGTGGCCGATGCGGGAATACGCGAGGCGACCATACTCGGACAGGGAATCGGCATGGCTATGAGAGGTTTGCGTCCGATTGCGGAAATCCAATACCTTGATTACCTTTTGTATGCCATCCAAATCATGAGCGACGATCTGGCTACGTTGCAATACCGCACCAAAGGGCGCCAAAAAGCCCCGTTGATCGTGCGCACGCGCGGCCATAGGCTCGAAGGCATCTGGCATTCCGGATCTCCTATGGGCATGATCATCAATGCGTTGAGAGGAATCCACATCCTGGTTCCGAGAAACATGACAAAAGCGGCCGGATTTTATAACACGTTGATGGAGTGCGACGAACCTGCGCTCATCATCGAATGCCTTAACGGCTATCGCCTGAAGGAGAAAATGCCAGACAATCTTGGCGAATTCAAAACACCGATTGGCGTCGTGGAAACAGTTCGTGAAGGTTCGGACATCACGATCGTATCGTATGGATCTACGTTGAGGATCGTCGAACAGGCCGCCAAAGAATTGATGGAAGTAAACATTAATTGCGAAATTATTGACTGCCAGTCACTTTTGCCGTTCGACTTAAACCATGACATTGCGAAAAGCGTGTCAAAAACCAATCGACTTCTCGTAGTCGACGAGGATGTTCCTGGAGGTGCCTCCGCGTATCTGTTGCAACAGATCGTAGACGAACAGGGCGCCTACCAATTTCTCGACAGCAAGCCGCAAACCATGTCCGCAAAGGCGCATCGCCCCGCATATGGTACCGATGGAGATTATTTTTCGAAGCCGTCGGCCGAAGACATATACGAAAAGGTCTATGCGATCTTCAACGAATTGGACGGGAAACGATACCCTTCGCTTTACTAAAACAAATTAATCCGGTTCATCGCCGGATTTTTTATTTTACGCTTAAATGTTACATGGTTTTAAGAAGTCCATTGCGGTTTGGGAATATCTGCCGAACTTCAAGCCATTAACCAAAATAACAATGTCATGAAAAATTCAATTCTTATGCTCGGTGCGATCGCATTGGCAACAGTCGCTTCTTGCGAGAAAAAAACAGAAACGACAATCGAAAGCAGGGATACTACCGTGGTAGTGACGCCTCCGCCTCCAGCCGTCGAAACTCCACAGGACACGTCCGGAACATCCGTTGAAGTGGGCAAAGAGGGCGTTAACGTAGACGGCGACAACACTGACGTAGAGGTAAAAGACGGGAAGACCAAAGTCGAAGTTAAATAAGCTTCGGCATGAAAGTCAGATCTATTTTATTGGCCTGTGTGTTTCTTGCACTTGCATCGTGTAAGGATCGAAACGATCCAGCCGCTCCCGGGGAACCGTTGAACGATACAATAACGGTCGTTCCTCCGGACGCGCCTCCTGTACAAGAAGCAGATGCTCCAAAACCTCGCGAAGTCGAAGTAAAGTCGCCGGATGGCAAAGTGGAAGTTACTGTTCCGGCCCCGCCTCCGCCACCAAAACCGGGACAGCTTCCGCCGCCTCCGCCTCCACCGCCAAGAATCAAAGTGAAATAATCCAACAAACATTACATTCTTATCGAATCAAGATTATGGAAGAGCTTCCGGTTTACGAAGTGATCATTATCGGAGGCAGTTACGCCGGATTGTCCGCAGCTATGACGCTCGGCCGATCGCTGAGAAACGTTCTGGTTATCGACAGCAACTCAGCCTGTAACCGAAATTCCCCGAGCGCCCACAATCTCGTCGGTTTCGACAACGAAGCTCCGGAAGTGATCGCGGCCAAGGCGAAAGAACAAGTGCTCAAATACCATAGCGTGACGTTTTTTAGCGGAAGGGCTAAAGCCATTTCCGGACGCGACTGCGAATTTGAGGTCACGACGGAAACCGGTATATCTTTCCTGGCGCAAAAAGTATTGCTCGCAACGGGTGTGACCGATATCTTACCCGAAATTCCGGGTTTTTCAGCTTGTTGGGGAAAAACCGCCATCCATTGCCCGTATTGCCACGCATTTGAGATTGCGCATAAAAAAATCGGAATTCTCGCGCACGGCCAGGCGGGTTTTGAAATGGCGAAACTCATGAGGCAGTGGAGTCGCGATATTTCGTTGCTCACCAATGGGAACGAGCCTTTTTCGTTCGAGGCGCTTGGTGTTTTAAAGGAAAAGGAAATTCCGGTGCATCCGAAAGTCATATCCGAAATCCTGCATTCGGACGGTAATGTGACCAGCGTCGTATTTGACGACGGAACTTCCGAAGCCTTCGACGCCATTTATGCAAGGGCAGGCGTTCGCCAAAGCACGCAAATCCCGATCGCGATGGGCTGCGATCTAGACAACCATGGCTTTGTCATTGTCGATGAATCCCAGCGCACCAACGTCCCGGGACTTTTTGCATGTGGCGACAACACGATGGCGATGCGTTCCCTGGCGAGGGCGATCGCATCCGGAAATACTGCCGGCATTTGCATCAACCACGAACTCGTAAACGAAATTTTTTAAATGGATCTGCACGATTTTCTACTGAAACAACAAGACGTCCATGTGCTCGATGCCACGATTCGATACGACCGCTTCCGCAGTATTGATCTGTCTTCGGATAATCCTGATGTAACAGTGGAACTGGTTTCCGATTCGGACGGTTTTTCGGCATATATCGATCAGTTTATTGACGATCGGAACGGGTTGGCAGCGTTTGGAGGATATCTGGAAAAACGAACCCTTTACAAACGCAGCGAGCTTTTTCAGGATGAAACCGAACAAGAACGAGATATCCATATCGGGCTCGACATTTGGGCAGAAGCCGAAACGCCCGTACTGGCCGCGCTTGAAGGAAAAGTCCACAGTTTTGACTTCAATGCGGGAAAAGGAAACTACGGCCCCACGATTATCCTTGAACACGAATTCGATGGAGTTTCGTTTTTTACGCTTTACGGACATTTGTCTGCCGAAAGCATAGAAACGATAGAAATCGGAGATGATGTCGGGAAAGGACAACAGATCGGGACGTTAGGAGAAGCGTCCGTCAACGGCGACTATCCGCCTCACCTGCATTTCCAGATCGTCATTGATTTGGAAGGTAATTTTGGCGATTATCCCGGCGTCTGTTCCCAGGACGACCTCGAACATTACCGAAACAACTGCCCCGACCCAAACATTTTGCTTAAAATAAAACACACAACATGAAAAAAGTAATCCTGATTTTAGCTGTCGTTGCCTTTCTGGCTTCGTGTAAGTCGAAGCAAAAATCGGCGTCCAAGACTCCTTCAAAGCCAAAAAACGAAATTGCGACAAATGACCGGATCCCGATCGACGAAGCCGATTCCGAACAGAAAAAGCGCGCCTATGACTTCGGTAAGCGCGTGCTCAACGCCTGCAATACTTCCCGTTTTCGCCCGTTCAACTCAAGCGAAGCCACGCCCAACGTGATCGCTAATACAACGGAATCGAAAATCACTAAAACCTGCCACAAGTTTCGCCTCAAGTATGGGGATTTCAAAGACCTGACACTTGTCGAAATCGTTCACAACAAAAAGGACGACACTAATGTTTACCGCTACAAAGCCGATTATTCCAAGAAAATCGCCAACAAAGAGCTGCGTGTGATCATGAATAAGGAAAACAAAGTCACCGCGATAAAAAGTACCGATTGGGTAGAAAAATATGACCCTATCAAATAATTGATATTGGTGTAATTCGAGCGCATTCAACTGTCAATTATCAATTTGCAATTACTAAAACCATTTTTTGCGTTTGAAATAAACCGCCATTCCCAATGCCACGACGATCATGATGATCCAAATGGAGTAATAGCCGTTTTGGGTTCTGAGCTCGGGCATGTTTTCGAAGTTCATGCCGTATACGCCTACGATGAACGTCAGCGGCATAAAAATCACTGAGAACACCGTCAGCGTTTTCATGATTTGGTTCATGCGCTGGTTTTGGGACGAAAAAAATATGTTCGACGCACTTTCGAGGGTGTTGGTGTCGTATTCGATCTGATCGAGGATTTCCAGGCACTTTTGGTGCAGACGCGCAAAGAATGTGTAGTTCGAGCGTTCGATTCCGTCAAAATCATCGTCTTCCTTTATGCTTTTTAGATTGTAAAGCGCATCTCTCAGCGGCACGACGGCACGTTTGAGGAAGTTCAACGCGTCCCGGCTTTTTTCGATGCGCTCGAGCACGACGGGACTATCGGCATTTTTGGCGTCGGTCAGCAATTTTTCAATCTCCTCTTCAAAACGTTCAAGCGTGATGAAAAAGTTTTCCATTACCGCATCGAGCAACAGGTACAACAGGTAATCGTTCCCACGCTTTCTGACAATCCCGCTTCCGGTTCGGATCCGCTCGCGCAAATGGGTGAAAAAATCGCTTTTTTTCTCCTGGAACGAAACCAGTAAATTATCAAGCATCAAGAAGCTGATTTGCTCCACGCGAAGGTTTTTGAAATCGTCCTTGTCTTCCGCCAGGATGGATTTTATACTGAAAAACAACTTGTTGTCCGCCTCTTCCATACGCGCCCGTCGGTTGACGTTGAGGATATCGCCGATAATGATGGGCTCGATATCGAGAAACTCCCCGATTTTCTGGATCAGCACGGATTCGTGAAGCCCGTGGATGTTGAGCCATTTGACGTCATGTGTCTGGGACGGATCGCGCAATTCCTTTTCCATCCGGTCGAGCGAACACGACTGGTATTCTTCGTAACCTTCTGAATTGTAAACGAAAAGCTGCATTTCCACGGGATCGCTTTTGAAAAGCCCCGTGTATTCGAAAAAGTTAGGTTGGACCTTTCGCCCTTTTTTGTATCTGATGCGCCTCACCTGTGCTATTATTTTGATTAAAGATAAGCGATTTGATTTTTCGTCAGATGCGACTTCGGAAATTTTAGTATTAGTACTTTTGGGTTTCTTAACGACTCATCCGGATGCAGACACTCATTACCAATATCAGGCAACTCTTACAGATTCGCGACATTTCGATTGCAAAGATCTCAGGGCTCGCCATGGCCGAACTTCCGCTTATAGAAAATGCCTGGCTGCTCATCGACAATGAGGAAATCGCCGGCTTCGGATCGATGGACGACTTACCAGAAATCGATGGTGCCGAAACCGTCGACGCTTCAGGCAAAGTGGTGCTTCCCGCCTGGTGCGACAGCCATACGCACATCGTGTACGCTGGGAACCGCACCCAGGAATTCGTAGATCGCATAAACGGGCTCAGCTATGAGGAGATTGCCAATCGCGGAGGCGGTATTCTCAACTCCGCGAAAAAACTCAACGAAACTTCCGAAGACGAACTCTACGAGCAATCCAAAGTGCGACTGGAGGAAGTCATGAGACAAGGTTCGGGCGCTGTAGAAATTAAGTCGGGCTATGGGCTGACTGTCGAAGGCGAACTCAAAATGCTGCGCGTCATCAAACGATTGAAAGAGAATCATCCGGCGGCCGTCAAGGCGACATTTTTGGGAGCCCATGCTTTTCCATCGGAATTTAAGAGCGACCACGACGGTTATATCGACCTGATCGTAAAGAAAATGCTTCCGACGATTGCGCGCGAAAATCTCGCCGATTACATAGACGCGTTTTGCGAAACCGGTTATTTCTCGGTTGCCGAGACCGAACGCATCATGCAGGCCGGACTTGAATTCGGCCTACAGGCCAAAGTGCATGTGAACCAATTTACGGCGATAAGCGGCATCGAGGCCTGTGTAAAATTCAACGCGCTGTCGGTCGACCATCTTGAAATCGTTACCGAAGGAGACATCGAAGTTCTTAAAAACACCCAGACCATGCCGGTCGCCTTGCCGTCGTGTTCGTATTTTATCAGCATTCCGTATACGCCCGCCCGACAGATGCTCAACGCGGGACTTCCGCTCGCATTGGCATCCGATTTCAATCCCGGCACCACGCCGTCGGGCAACATGAATTTCGTAGTGGCGACGGCCTGCATCAAAATGAAGATGACACCCGAAGAAGCCATCAACTCCGCCACGCTAAACGGGGCTTACGCGATGGGACTATCGGCGACGCACGGAAGCATTACCGTCGGAAAAAAGGCGAATCTCATCATTACGAAACCGATTAGTTCGTTTTATGAGATTCCCTACCGTTTCGGAAGCGACCTCATCGAAACGGTTATGTTAAACGGAAAAGTTTTTAAATAAAAAAAGCCCGCTGTTAACGGGCTTTTTAGTTTTTTTCTTAGATTTTATCTCAGGTTGAAACTCGTTTTTGAAACCAGTTCTCCTTTGTCGAAAATGTTCACAAAGTAAGTCCCTTTCTCGAAGTCCTTTCCTTTTCCGTCAAGGAATTCACAAACGTCCACCGATGCGTTTTGGTAAGCTACCGTGGTGGTGAAACTGTACGTCAACGTATCCGACCCGAACGTTTCGGTAAGCTTGTCGCCCAAAACATTGTTCTTGGAGTCGATGATTTGCACATAATAAGTTTTTTCTCCTGAATTGGCGATCTTGTTTTCGGCAATGCTGAAGCAAACCTTCAGTTTGTCGGCACGGCTGGCTTTGTCGGTTTCGATTTGCTTGCCGGAACTCCTTTGTTTAAGAGCTTGGGTGCGCAGGTTCATTACGACGAGCTTCGATCCTTTTTCCACCGTTTTGGCCAGGTTCTCGTTTTGTACGACCAACGTGTCGTTGAAACGTTTTTGTTCGCCATAGGCTTTCTGGACGCTGTCGCGTTGTACGACTAGTCCTGCATTTTCCTTTTTAAGGTTTTCTACCTCGGCCATCATCGTTTTCATACGGCCTTGAAGCGCGCGATACTGGTCGCGATATTTGGACAGGCCGGCAACGTCATTCTTTGATTTTTCAAGGTCGGACATCAATTTGACGACTTTTTCCCTTTCGGCTATTAGCTCGTCGGACATCGAAGTATTTTCCGCTATCGCCGTGTCATATGTCGCCTTAAGTGCCTGAAGGTCTTTCATGACATCATCTTTTTCCTTTACCAGAACGGTTTGTGTCGATTTGGCGTCGCTGCTCATTTTGTACATATACGCCAGGCTTCCAGCAAGTAAAAGCGCGAGGATTACCACAATCGCTTTTAATTTAGAATTGCTGTTCTGATTTTCCATAGTGTGTTGGGTTTAAGTTGGTTGAAATGTTAAATTTTAACAAATTTAAATTTTTAAAAGGGTCTTACAACCTTATTAACGAAAGTTTATATAATTGCGTATTTTTGGCTCAAATTGCGAATAAATGGAAAAACTGGTTGTGCTCAAACCGAGCGATCTCGCTAAGCTGACGCGGCACAGGAGCGGTGAGATCCGTTTTGGAGAAAAGATGCTTACCACGCCCAAATCTGCCGACCCGCTTGCTTTCATGGCCGGTTGCGAGGCGCGTTTTGTGCTGTTCGGAATTCCTGAAGACATTGGTATACGTGCCAACTCCGGTCGGCCGGGCGCCGCTTCGGCATGGGAGAATGCGCTGGAAAGCATCGCCAATCTGCAACACAACCGTTTTTGCAAAGGCAGCGATATATTGGCATTGGGCCATCTCGATGTCGCGGCCGAGATGCGGGCAGCCGAAAGTTTTGACTTCTCCGACACACACGACCGGCTCGCCATAAGCAAGTTGGTGCAATCGATCGACAAAGAAGTGTCCCACCTGGTTTTCTCGATCGTAAAAGCAGGAAAAATCCCAATCATTATCGGAGGCGGACAAAATAACGCCTACGGTAACATAAAAGGGACGGCGCTTGCAAAAGGAAAACCCGTCAACGCCATCAATTTCGACTCACAGTCAGATTTCAGGATACTCGAAGGAAGACACAATGGCAATGCCTTCCACTATGCGTTCGAAGAAGGTTTCCTCAAAAAATACTTCATCTTCGGACTCCACGAAAATTATGTGTCCAAAAACGTGCTCCAAAACATAAAAAAGCTCGAAAACCGCGTGCAATACACGACTTACGACGAGATTTCCATACGGAGCGAGAAGGACTTCGATTCCGAAATGCAAAATGCCCTTCAATTCGTCTCATCGGAGGCATTCGGCATAGAGATCGATCTCGACGCGATTCCGGATGTGGCCAGCAGTACGATGACCTATAGCGGCTTCTCGGTGGCGAAGGCGCGAAAATTCGTTCACTTTTTTGCACGTCACAAAAATGCGGCCTACCTGCACATTTGCGAAGGCGCTCCGGATCTCGGGGATGAGAAAAACAAACACCTGATCGGGAAATTGATCGGCTATCTGCTTACGGATTTCGTCAAGGCGCGTGAGCATGCCTGAATCATTGGCTGACATCGGGCATTACGACGACGTATTTTCCGACGATCCCAAACCAACAAATGATCAAACAAACTCCCGCGCCGCAGCCGGACCGTATGCAGTGCCGCGGAATAAAATGAACAATTAAGCGGCCAAAAGCCTATCTTTGCCGCCTGCCCAAAATGGCACACTTATGAAATTCGAAGATCTACAATTATCCAAATCCATATTGACGGCGGTATCCGAAGAAGGATATACCACGCCTACTCCCATCCAACAGCAGTCTATCCCGGTCATCCTTGAAGGACGCGACATCGTGGGATGCGCACAGACGGGAACCGGTAAAACCGCGGCTTTCGCCATCCCGATCATACACAATCTGCATCGCAACATCGGCACTTCAAAACGCCACAAAGTCATACGCGCCCTTGTCGTTACGCCAACGCGCGAACTGGCGCTCCAAATCGGGGAAAGTTTTGAAACCTATGGACGCTACACGAATCTGCGCCAACTCACCGTCTTCGGAGGCGTTTCCCAGGTTCCTCAAGTCGACCAGTTAAAACGCGGAGTCGACGTGTTGATTGCCACTCCGGGCCGCCTGCTCGACTTGCACAAACAAGGTTTCATCGACCTCGACCATTTGCACACATTGGTTTTGGACGAAGCCGACCAAATGCTCGACATGGGTTTTGTAAACGACGTAAAAAAGATCGTAAAACTCACTCCGGACAACCGTCAGACCTTGCTATTCTCGGCCACGATGCCGATGCAGATACGCGAATTGGCCGAAATGTTCCTTACCGATCCTACAAACGTCCAGGTTGCACCGGTTTCGTCAACGGCCGAGAGGGTCGAACAACGCATTTATTTCGTCGACAAGTCGGACAAGCGCAATATGTTGTACCATCTTATCAGAAACGAAAAACTCGATAACGTACTGGTTTTTACGCGTACCAAACACGGAGCGGACAATGTCGTGCGTTCGTTGCGCAAGAAAGGCGTGGCGGCCGAAGCCATTCACGGCGACAAGTCCCAATCTGCGCGCCAGCGTGTTTTGGAAGCGTTCAAGAACAACGAAGTCGGCGTTTTGGTCGCGACCGACATCGCCGCGCGCGGAATCGACATCGAGCAATTGCCGTTCGTCATCAATTTCGACCTGCCCAACGTTCCCGAAACCTATGTTCATCGCATCGGACGTACGGGACGCGCCGGAAACGGTGGCGTCGCCATTTCACTTTGCGGACTTGACGAGGCGCCGTATTGGAAAGACATCCAGAAACTTATCAAAGTAGACGTTAAGATTGTCGAGGATCATCCTTATCCGTGGAAGGAAGGCGAGGCGCCGGGGACGATCGCAACTCCGGTTGAGCAACCTAAAAACAACCGCAGCGGTAAATCGCACGGCCAATCCCGAAAATCCGAAGGATCGAAAAAGAACAAGCGGAGATGGTATTAATAGTTTTTGGACGCCCTGGACGATAACATTAGTTCTACGAGCAAAGTTCCAATTTCGAACCGTCCCAAACTTTAAACTTTAAACCTTAAACTTTAAACTTCAAACCTTAAACTTCAAACCCTAAACGAACCTCCCCTTTCACTCCGTCATCCGCTTCCCTATTTGCGAATTGATGATCTGGAACAACTTTATCGGTTCAAAAGGCTTGATGATGATGTCGTTCATACCCGAAGAAAGGGCTTCCTCGGTAATTTCTTCTTTGTCGAAGGCCGTCAGGGCGACGACAGGCGTCTCGCGGTCGAATTGTCGGATGCGTCTTGTGGTTTCGAATCCGTTGATGATCGGCATGTTGATATCCATCAGGACGATGTCGAATTTGGTCTTGCGCAATAATTCGATAGCCGATAGCCCGTCGTCGACCACTTTGCAACGATAGCCGTTGTTCTGTAAAATTTTACGCGTGACCATCTGGTTGATCTTGTTGTCTTCCACGACTAAAACCTCGTGGGAAGCTGCCGTAGAAAGGTCTACCTCTATATTGTTGATGATCTCGTTTGTCTTTTGCGGATTGAACTCGAAGGCGATCGTAAAATCGAATTCGGTGCCTTTTTCAGGCATACTGCTCAAATGGATCTCGCTGTCGAACAACTCGATGAGCCGCTTGACGATCGACAGGCCGAGTCCGGTTCCCTGATAGTCGTTTTCCTTGCGTTCGATTTGTACGAATTTCTCGAAAATCTTTTCCTGGTCTTCCAAAGCAATCCCGATTCCGTTGTCTTTCACGGCAAATTTGATGAAGAACTTCTCCCCTATGTTCTTGAGCAGTTCGGCCTTGATAACAACGCGCCCGTCAACGGTGAACTTCAAGGCGTTGCTCACAAGGTTCATGAAAATCTGGGAAAGCCTGAGCTTGTCGCCGATCAACAGCTCCGGAATCTCGGGATCGATATCGATTTTGATTTCGTTTCGGTTGCGGTTGGCGATGAATTTTAGCGAATCCTTGATGGTTTTGATTTCGTCGTAAACGTTGAACACATGGCTTTCGAGCACCACGCGCTTTTCCTCTATTTTGTTGATCTGAAGGATATCGTTCACGAGCGACAACAGGTATTTGGCTGAAAACCGAAGCGAGTTCAAATGCGGGCTTCTCACCAATTCTTTGTGCTCGTCGGCAATCATATCCGTAATGCCGACGACGCCGTACAAAGGCGTGCGCAGCTCGTGGCTGATCGTCGAGACGAATTGGGTCTTCAGTCGTGCGGCTTCTTCCGCTTTTTCCTTGGCGAGATGGAGCTCGGCATTGGTTTGGAGCAGTTCCGCATTCACTTTTTTACGAAAGTTGATGTTTTTGTTGAGCATGTAAAGCAACAACGTCAGGGCCAAAAAGCAGACGATGAACAAGATCACGATAATTTGTGATTTCCGGAGGCTCAACGCCTGGATCTCATTTTCTGCGGCGATGCGGTCGACGGCCCGCTTGTATTCGTCGAGTTCGAGGTTGAGGCCTTCGGTTGCCGCGCGTTTGAGCTTTTCGGCGTCGTAGACCTCATCTTTGATTTTGCCGAACATCTGCAAATAGCGATACGCATTTTTGTGGTCGCCGGTCTTGGCCAGAAATTTCGAATATTCCTCGTACGAATACGAAAGATCGAGCTTTTCGTCGGTTGCGATCGCCATATCCATCGCCAGCCTGAAGTAAGCATCGGCCGATTTGTTGCGCCCACGTTCGCTCTCGAGCATTCCGTTGAGCAACAAACGCGCGGCCTTGAGATTCTTGCGCCCGAACTTCTCAAAATGCTCGTTCACATATTCCAGGTATGGCTGGCCCTGATCGTACAATCCGATGTCGAAATGAGCCCAGGCAAGGTTGAGTTTGGTGAACAGGATTTCAGACGTGTCGCGTATCTTTTCGCCATGGTGGATCGCCGCCTGATAATACGCAATGCCTTTCTCGTAATTTTTTTTCTCGAAGAAATGCATGTTCCCGAGATTGTTGTTGAGCCAGTTCTTGAGCGTGTCGTTCTCCGTCTTATTTGCGTACGATAAACCTTTGTTGTAGTAATAAATGGCTTTGTCGTTTTCGGAAAGTTCGTCGTAATTGCCTGCAATGGTATTGTAGGCGTATGCGATACGGAAGTTGTCCTTCAACGATATCGCTTGCTTGAGCGCCTCGCGTGAGTATCGCAGTGATTGTCGAAAGTTGAGATCCGTAAGAAACTTGTCTGCCTTGTCGTTGAGCTTGTCGATCCCTTGTGCCGTATACGGCGACGTCTGGGCGTGAAAACCCAGTGCCATTAAAAGCAGCGGCAGTAGGAAAATATTGCGTGATACAGGCAATGCGATAGATTTGGTGCGTAAATATAAAAGGATTGACCTAATATAAAAACCCCGACTGTTAAAATCGGGGCTTTTCTTTTACTAATTTCGGATCAGTTTCCTGTATTTGATTCGCTTAGGTGTCAGATCGACGCCGAGTCGTTTCTTCTTATTCTCTTCATAATCTGAGAAACTTCCTTCAAAAAAGTAGACTTCGGAATTTCCTTCGAACGCCAGGATATGCGTGCAGACGCGATCCAGGAACCAACGGTCGTGGGAGATGACGACGGCGCAACCCGCAAAATTCTCGAGCCCTTCCTCGAGTGCGCGCAAGGTGTTGATGTCCAAATCGTTCGTAGGCTCATCGAGAAGCAATACATTTCCTTCTTCCTTGAGCGTCATGGCCAGGTGCAGGCGGTTGCGTTCGCCTCCGGAAAGCGTCGCGACTTTTTTATTCTGGTCGGATCCACCGAAGTTAAAGCGACTCAGATAAGCGCGTGAATTCACGGATTTGCCGCCCATCATGATGAGTTCCTGTCCGTCGGCGAAATTTTCCCAGATCGATTTTTCAGGGTCGATGTTCGAATGCGCCTGATCTACGTAAGCGATCTTAACGGTTTCGCCTACCTTGAATTCGCCTCCGTCAGGCTGGAGCTCGTCCATGATCATTTTGAAAATCGTCGTTTTTCCGGCTCCGTTGGGTCCGATGATCCCGACGATTCCGGCTTGAGGCAAAACGAAATTCAGGTTGTCGTACAGCAGTTTTTCCCCGAAAGCTTTGGCGACCTTTTCGGCATTGATCACATTGGTTCCCAAACGCGGCCCGTTCGGGATATATAATTCAAGTTTTTCCTCTAGTTCTTTCTGGTCTTCATTCAACAATCGGTCATAGTTCTGAAGACGCGCCTTTTGCTTCGTCTGTCGGCCTTTCGCTCCCTGGCGTACCCAGTCAAGCTCGCGCTCGAGCGTTTTTCGGCGCTTGGAAGCTGTCTTTTCTTCCTGTTCCAATCGCTTGGATTTCTGGTCGAGCCATGACGAGTAATTTCCTTTCCACGGAATGCCTTCGCCCCTGTCGAGTTCGAGGATCCATCCGGCGACATTGTCAAGGAAGTATCGGTCGTGGGTCACGGCGATGATCGTTCCCGGATATTGCTGTAAATGTTGTTCGAGCCACAATACCGATTCGGCGTCGAGGTGGTTCGTCGGCTCATCGAGAAGCAAGACGTCCGGTTGCTGCAACAACAGTCGGCACAACGCCACGCGACGCTTTTCACCGCCCGAAAGCACTTTGATCGGCGTGTCGGGATCCGGCGTGCGCAAGGCGTCCATGGCAACCTCTAGCTTATTGTCGATTTCCCAGGCGCCGAGTGCGTCGATCTTGTCCTGGAGCTCAGCCTGGCGGTCCATGAGTTTCTGCATTTTATCGGCATCTTCATACACTTCCGGCAAACCGAACTGGTCGTTGATCTTGTTGAACTCCTCAAGCACGGCCATGGTTTCGGCAACGCCTTCGCGCACGATCTCGATCACCGTCTTGTTCTCGTCGAGCTGAGGCTCCTGTTCGAGATAGCCTACGGTGTAACCAGGAGAAAACACGACATCGCCCTGGTAATTCTTGTCGACGCCGGCGATGATCTTCAGCAAAGAGGATTTCCCGGAACCGTTGAGACCGAGAATACCGATTTTCGCTCCGTAGAAAAAGCTCAGGTAGATGTCTTTGAGTACTTGCTTGTTGTTTGCCGAATAGGTCTTGGAAACCTTCGACATTGAGAATATGACTTTCTTATCGTCTGACATGATATCGTATTTTGTAAAATTTTAATTTGCGGATGACAAAGATAATCTTTATTCAAAAATAACCCACGAACACGCAAAATTCCCAGGGGCCGAACCGATAATTATCCACAATTGGTTATTTTTGCATCGACCAAGCAATTCCGTCTGATGCGATGAAACAAACCGAGAAGCTCACGATTTACGTAGACCCGTGCTGTAACGTACTGTACGCCTCCTTCTACCTTTACGGAATCCGGAAGCTTTACGGAAAGAACTCGATAAAATTCACATCTGCCTATTTTGACAAGTTCAAGCACAATGGCCGTATCGTCCCAATTGTCATCGCACGCGGCAATGAACTTTCGAGGGTCGTGATCGATTTTGGCGACGTGGATTACATCGACACCCACGGTATCGCATGGTGCGACCATTATGCAAAGGTCAACATCAACAGCGAGATCGAATGCGCACATCCTGAAAAATTGTTTTCGATAGGCCCGAGTTTCGCCATTCGGGTGTTTTCCAAATTGGAAACGGTATTGCTCGTGCTGTCCAACTTTTACAAAGGCAGAAAACGCATCCAGCGTGCGCGTTATTTTTTTGGGGAATACCGGGCACAGATGAACCGCCACGACCTTTCGGCTTATCACAACGACAAACCATCAGACGACAGCAACGTATTTTTCGCCTCGTCACTATGGAAGCTCGAACCGGAAACCAACCGTTTTCGCGCGAACTTCATCAATGCCTGTAAAAAACTCAAGGGAATTCACTTTACGGGCGGTTTTTCCCCTAGAAAGCACAACGACGTCCCGGGTTTCGAATCGCTTACGATTGAAAAGAGGATTGATTTCGACGAATATCTCGAGCTTACGAAATCGTCGCTGACGACCTTTAGTACGCCGGCCGTTGGAAAATGCCACGGTTGGAAAATAGGGGAATTTTTGGCCATGCGCAAAGCGATCCTCTCCACACCACTGATGCGCGAGTTGCCGAGTCCGTTGCTGGACGGCGTCCATATCGTGTACACGGACGGTTCGGAAGCGGACATTGCCCAGAAAGTCGAATTATTGCGTTCCGACCCGGCGTTGAGACGTAAAATCGAGCAAAACGGACTGGCCTATTTCAACGAATGGCTGCAGCCCGAAAAAGTGGTGTCCCAGATTTTCGCCAGGGCGTTTTCAAAATCAGAGGCGGCCCTTAAGTGAACTAAAGACCCAGGCATTTGCCAGGAAACCCAATCCGACGGCGCCGAAGCCCCATCCTGCGACATCGTCGTACCTGAATATTCCGAGACCGATGAGCAGCAATCCCATCAACACCATGATAAATGCCGCCCAGCCGAGGATTGTATTTTTGTTTGTTTTCATAAGTAAAATCAGAACGGCAAATATCGGAAAAATTCAACGTCGACAAACGGATTATTCGCGCCCACCCGGATAAAATCCCTATATTTTTTTGTCCCGCAGGCCGAGTTGCGTATTTTGCGCGAAAATCTCAATGATGATCACGCTCAAACGCATTATCGGTACATTTTTGATGTGCCTGTTTGTAATTGCCTGCAAAGATACCGACGCCCGTATGCAAGACATCGTGGCCCATTACAACGATGCGGGAAAGACGATCCAAAACAAAATGCTCAAATCGATGAGCGCCAAAATCACAGGCAAACGCAAAATCGATATTGAAATGAGGGTTGAAAGCAACGTCCCCACCGAGCAAAAAGAAGCGTTGAGCCTTTTTGGCACCAGTGTTTTCGGCAATTTGATCGAGCAAACGCCGGGAGGACAGGCTTTGTTGGAGGAAGGCGTCATATTCAACCTCGTGTTCAAAGAAGCCAACGGCACCTTCATCGATTCTGTTCATGTGACGCATGCCAAACTAAAAGCCCTTGAGCAGAAAGGTCAACAAAGAGGATCGGAAGACGTGGCCACCGAATCAGGACTGCCTCCACAGCTCAAAACAAGCCTGCAAATGCTCAACAGAAGCCTGCCCGTAGTTAATGAAGAGGAAGGTACAAGCGTTGAACGAATCGACGTCAACTCCAAAAACGAATTGGTTTACACGATAAAAGTTACCGATGCGCTCAAGTCGATGCTTACCAACGAATCCGACAGGGCGTTACTTAAAGAAAGCCTTTTGCTCGACCCGAACGTCCGCAATGTGTTTGGCACGTTCAAGAAATTCGGCGTCGCGGTGATCCGGTTTGAATATTTTGACCAGAATGACGCTAAAATAGCCGACATCGGTCTGTCCGAAAGGGATTTCAGGAATTGATCACTTTTTTTTCGGAGGCGTTTTGGCGAGATTTTCCGAGACGCGCATCGAAACGATATTGCTGATAAGTGCAAGCGGAAGCGCCTCGTCTAAAGGAAACTGTATCGATCCCTTACCGGTTTTGTAGCGTGCGATCTCCGAGCGGAAAGCCTCGTTGCCCTGAGGTAGCGCATAAAACCCTATGTGCTTGGCAAACGCGGCGAAAAAGACGAGTTGCCCATTGAGGTAGTAGCCTGGCATTCCATAGCTGATGCGTTCTTCGGCCTGAGGGACGATCGCTTTGATCGTGGCCCGTATGTCGTCGAGTCGCTTACGAACAGCCGGTGGAAACCGGGCGATATAGTCGTCGACGTTGTTGGCTTTAGCCTGCATTTCAATGGATTTCAGGTTGTTCGATAGGAAGCAATACGACAAATTCTGCCCCTTCCCCTTCGTGCCCTACCGCGTAAATAATGCCTTTGTGATTCTCGGCTATCTTTTTGCACATCGCCAATCCGATGCCCGTTCCCTCGAATTGCGTTTTGCCGTGGAGGCGTTGAAATATCTGGAAGATCCGCTCGGCATACTCCTGACGGAAACCGATGCCATTGTCGCGAAACGACAACTTGCAATAACCCGAATCGTTCTCCGGCAGCTTGTGGCGGGCGATTTCAGCAACGTCGGCCATAGCTGTCGAAATCGTTATGACAGGCGGGACATCGGCTCTTGAATATTTCAGCGAATTGGAAATCAGGTTGTGAAACAGCTGGGTCATCTGCAACGGAATGGCCTCAAGCGTGCAAAGCCCATTGTTGATCACCTGACCGGATTTTTCCTGAAGGATGATGTCAAAATCGGCCATAGCTTCCTCAAAAACGCCGTTCAGGTCCGTCCTGACAAAGGGATCGTGGCTGCGCGAGAGTTGGGAAAACCCTAATATGTCGCGTATCAGCGCCGTCATCCGACCAACGGAATTGTTGATGCGATCCATCTGGAAACGCGCCCTGTCGTTGAGTTCGCCAAGACTGCTTTCGAGCATTTGGGTAAACAGGCTGATCTTGCGCAACGGTTCCTGCAAATCGTGGGAAGCGATGTAGGCAAACTGTTCGAGTTCCGCATTCGACTTTTGCAACGCCTGGTTGGCCAGTTCGAGCTCCTGGGTGCGCTGGGCAACGATTTCCTCGATCTTGCGGCGGGCGCGAACCTGGTGGGTCACGTCCGAGGCGACGACCATGATGCCTTCGGTATTGCCCATGGTGTCGAGCATGGGTTCGTAAATATATCGGATGAACGAGGGCTCGAGCTTCCCATCGTGGAGCAGTTGGAATTCCTGCTCGTCGCTGAGAAACGACACCTTGTTGTGGTAAACGTCGTTGAGGATCGGCTCAAGACCGTTTCCGGCGATTTCGGGAAGACCTTCAAAAATAGATTTTCCTTCCATTTCCGAGGCTTTACGGCCCGTCAATTCTTCCATCATATGATTGACATTGTCAAAAACATGGTCAGGACCGCGCAAAATGCAAATGGCTACCGGTGCCTGCAGGATCATGTTCCGGAAATTGCGCTCGCTTTCCTCTACGCGCTTCTGGCTCACGACCACGGTAGTCACGTCGATCGCCATGTGGTGGATGCCGTAGATCGTACCGTCGGCGTCGCGCAACGGTTTGTAAGTGTAATTGAAATAAAATTCCTCGGGCCCGTTGCCTACATCGAGGACGGCAACTTCCTGTTCCCCGGAATATTCCTTTCCGGAGTCGAAAACCTCCCTTAGAAATCCAATGAAAGGCTGGTCCTGGAGTTCGGGAACCGCCTCTTCGAGCACTTTCCCGATTGCGGAGGCGTCTTTTCCCCAATAATCGAGCATTAGACCATTTGCGTATTGGATTTTCAGGTCGCGCCCCAAGTACAAAGCTGCTGCAACAGATGATTTTTCGATCAGCGTCCGGTAACGGTCCTCGCTCTGTTCCACTTCGGCTTTAGCCAGGAAGAGATCGGTGACGTCCGCAGCCGTGTTGAGCACGCCATAGACGTTTTCCTGTGCGTCGAACAAAGGCGTGAAACTGTAATTAAAATAAAAAGACTGAAGTTGGCCGTTTACGACAAGTTGCACCAATTGGTTGTAAGCGTCGTAAGGCTTCCCGCTCATGTAAACCGCGTCCAGGTTTTCGTACACGCCGGTGTCGGCAAGTTCCGGGAGGCATTCGTAATACGTTTTTCCGACGACGTCGGGGCCTTTTCCCCAAACATCCGTCAAGGCTTTGTTGGCCACTGCAACGCGCATTTCGCGGCCGATGTAGATGCCTATGGGAAACGGTGCGGCCGCTATCACGCTTCTGAGACGCTGCTCGCTCTGTTCGATCTCGTGGCGCGACCGGATAATATTCGAAACGTCCTGGATGATGCCGGAAAGCGCAACGGCATTCCCTTCCTCGATCTGGAGTTGGCCGATGGAACGCAGATACCGTACTTTACCTGTCGCAATATCGGGCACCCGGAACGTAATGTCGTGCCTCGGGTTGTTGTCGCTGACGACCTGTCTCAAGGTTTCGCCAACTATGGGAACGTCTTCGGGATGGATTTTTTTGAGCAGATCCGCCAGTGAAAGGTTGGATCGGTCAACGCCGAACCACTCCATTATCTGAGGCGAATAATTGATTTCCTTGGTTTGAGGATTGATGTTGAACACACCGAGGTCGCCAATTTCGACGGCGAGCTCCAGCGTGCGTTCTTTTTCGGCAAGTTCGAGTTTACTGTTGTGGGCCTGGGTCACATCGGCTACCATAGCCACGACGCCAACGGGTTTTTTCCCCGGTTCTTCATAAAACGCCTGGAAGATCACGTCTACATAAACCGTCGTGTCGACGCCGTCGAGCGAGAGCACCGCCGGTTTGTCGTTGTAGATTTTGGTGATCCCGGTTTCGCGGACGCTGCGTATCACATTCGGGTAATCCTGTTCGGCAAGTTCCGGGAATATCTCGAGCAATGGTTTTCCAATTACCGATTCGTCCCGCTTCCAGAATTCAAGCGTGCGGTCGTTGGCAAAGGTTACCCTCATGTCCTCTCCCATAAAAATATGGATGGCCATGTTCGACTGCTTGAACAAATTGTAGGCTGGTGCGATCGTCTTTAGCGTCTCGTCCTGCTTTTGGGCCAGGATCGCATCGCTTTTGTTTACCGCCGTGTGGATGATGAACCTGACGTTTCCGTCCTCGTCGAGTATAGGCGTGTGGATGACGGTCCAATACATTTCGTGGAACGCGCCATCGGCCAGCACAAGGTCGTATCGCTGGACCGGCAGTTCGTTCTTGCGCTTGGTCTCCAGGCATTTGGCAAGCGATTCGCGAATGTCCGAAGAGGCAATCGGCGCATCGGGATTGTCCGGAAAAAATTGGAACAGGCTGCTTCCTATGAGCTCCTGCCGATCCGCTCCGGCAAACTCGGCGAATTCCTGTGTCGAGGCCACGATAGTAAATTCTGGGGCATTGGGCAGCAACAGGCCACTCGCTCCGGGCATGGAGTTGAAAACGCGTCGGTAATCTATTGGGTCAGGATTCAATTAATCGGCCTTTAATCTGGGTTAAATGTACTAATTTATGGTCTGCTATCGTTCGAAAAGATGGCGTACGTTGCGTGTCACGAATGTGGTCAGTCCGTGACCTTCGGCCGCGAGCCGTTTCATTTGCTCGACATTGGATTTACCTGCCGAACGATGGCTGTAAGTATAGACCTCAGCGCTGTCGCGGAATAACAACCGTATGTAATCGGGCCCAAATTCGTAAGCCACGACACCTGAATTTCGGTTGTTTGCATTATAGCGTTTCACAATCGGGAAGTTACGGCTCGCGGCCATCCGGAATCTTACAAACATATCTCGAATCCTTATAAGTTATTACTGAGTCGGTTTGCGCATCTTTGAAAAAACCCTAACATTATGAAAACTTCAAAAGTAATTGGACTGATCGTGTTGTTCGTCGGTATCGGACTTATCATTTATGGCGTCAACCACATGAATTCCACCGAATCCGAGATCAAGGACTTTTTCGGGAAAGAAGATACGACCGGCATGTTCACGGCATTGCTCGGCGCGGCTCTTGCCATTGGCGGAGGCGTTATCGCGATTCGAAAATAATCGGGGAGTCAGTCAAAAATACGAACGAGCATTTCCTTGAGCAGGTCGTCGGTTCCTAAACTGGCGCCTACACCTTTGCTTTTTACGTCGACCTCGCGCAACACGTTTACGATGTTGCTGACTTTCCGCATCGGATAATTGCGGGCCGCCGCCTCATAATCTTTTACGAAATACGGATTGATCTTAAGTGCCGTGGCCGCGGTCTTTTTGTCTTTGAGCCCATGGTATTGCAAAAGCTGGGAGAAAAACTGAAACACCAGGCTTGTGGTCACGACCATCGGGTTGTCTCTGGGATTGTCCGCGAAATACCGCGCGATCTGGAATGCCTTGAGTTTGTTGCCCTCGCCTATTGCCTTGCGAAGTTCGAACACGTTAAAGTCTTTGCTGAACCCGATGTTGTCCTCGATGTGCTTGGTGTTGATCGTCGTGCCTTTCGGAAGGATGATGGCGAGTTTGTCGAGCTCGTTCGAAATTTTTCCGAGATCTGTGCCCAAAAATTCCGACAGCATGGCCGATGCCTTGGGTTCGATGCCGTAGCCTTTGCCTTTGAGGACGCGCTCGATCCAGGAAGGAATCTGGTAGTCCTTGAGTTTGCTGCTTTCAAAAACGACCGCGTTTTTCTTCAGGTTTTTATAAACCGACTTGCGCTTGTCGATGGTTTTGTACTTGTAACACATCACCATGACGGTCGTCGGCGTCGGATTTTCGGCATAGGAATCGAAACGCTCGATCGTCTTGGCAAGATCCTGGGCCTCCTTTACGATCAGCACCTGCCTTTCGGCCATCATCGGGTAACGCTTTGCCGATGACACGATATCTTCGATCGAGACATCGCGACCGTATAAAACGGTCTGGTTGAACCCTTTTTCGTCTTCGGAGAGCACGTTGTCTTCGATATAATCCGAAATCCTGTCGATGTAATACGGCTCTTCTCCCATCAGGAAATACAACGGTGCGATCTTCCCGGCCTTGATGTCGTTGACGATTTTTACGGCTTCTTCCATAGGCCAAAAATAGGCATATTCCGTTTTAAAACGAACGCTGCATTCGAGGTTTTTAAAACCAAAAACTCCGGACGTTCCCATCCGGAGTTCTCTTTAAAAAACTAACCCCAACTTTAAAATGCGGTCTTGTCGATACCTGTTTTTCCAGGTACTATCAGTTGTAGGTAAAGCTGACAATCGAGGATTCGATCGTGTAAGATGCCGGAAGGCCTTTTTCGCCTTGTGCTGAAACGATTGGAATATCCGTTCCGCCTGATGCCACGGACGTAACGCGTTTTTTGTGCGCATAGAAATAAGAGGACGACATGACAAATTGAAGCGCGATGTTGTCAAGGTGCTTTACGTTTGCGAACGATCCTTTTGCAGACGAGTACGTGAGACTCACCGTGCCAACTGACGCCCAGTCACCGGCGTTGTTGAGAGTTATCGGAGTTCCGCCGAAATCAAAAGTGTCGTCTCCGGTTTGGCTCACATTGTAATCCTGTCCGTCATCGGTTATGACGGAAACAAGATTTCCGTTAGCGGCATAAGTGAATTGGATATAATCAGCTCCTGTGGTAATCCTGTCAACTTTGTTGTCTTCAGTATAAGAAAATACCGAATTGTTTCCGCCTTCATTCACGCTCTGGATGCGGTTTTTGGAATCGTAAGACAACGTATAGATCGTAGGAGTTCCGCCTCCGGAAATTGTAACCGTAGCAGGTTTAAGGCCGGAGCCCGAATTGGAATCATCGTCCCCACAAGAGATCAGTGCGAGGCTCGTCATAAGTAAAAATACCAGTTTTTTCATGTTGAATTGTTTTAAAGGGCGTAACCCTTTTGATTAATGGTTTGCAAATTTAATTGAATGATGCTCGTGATGGAGGAACAATATACGAACGACGGAATTACTATACGAACGACGCCATCGTCCCTGATTTTGTTGTAAAAAAGCCCTGACTTGCCACCACGCTATCAGGGCTTTGCCTGCGCCATCAATGATCGCGTAGGCTATAATTCTTGGCTGTTTGTGCCCAATGGGCGCGATAATCGGAAATGTAAATCAGTCGAAGGCTGCGCATGCCGTTTGTTTTTTCAAAGCTAAATAAGCCGCTGTTTGATTCGATACGCCAATAAACGAACTGCGGAGGCGACTGATCGAAATGCGGGCTTCGAAACCGTTCGGGATGCCGGAGCCACAATAGGAACCAACCCAATGCGCTTTAGTCGTAAGTGAAGGACATCGTGAATTCGGCGTTGCCGGAAATTTCGGACACAATGGGATAACCGTCGTCGTCATAAGTTTGGGCCACATGTCTCGAGAGGTCCTCGTCTTCCGTATTGATCACGCCCGTTACCGGCTTTTTGGATGCGTAATACGGCATGTTGGTTTCGATGACGGCCAACATCAGCGCATCGGCTCCTTTTACGTTGGCAAACGCACCTTTTTTAGAGTTTTCGTACGTAAATTGCGTAACGCCGAGCGTGCCCAGGTCGCCATCGTCGGTCAGGCTTCCCTCAGTAACATTGCTTATCACAAACGCATTGCCTTCGAGATACAGTATGTCGATAGAATTGCCGCCAACTACCGATCGGATCAAACGGTTCCGGTCGTCATAGGTAAACAGCACGGTTGCTTCCAGATCTCCCGTGACCGCAACGGATTGCGGCTTTTTGGAGTTGCCGTAGTTCAACACATAGGTCACATCCTGGGCGCCGGTGCGCGTGATTTGCTTCAGACGCCGGTTTTCGTAGGCGAAGGTGTAGACATTGTTGAATTGGGGATCGTCTCCCGTCATCACGATTTGCGTCGGGACTTTTCCGGATGCTCCTGAATCGTCATCGCCACAAGAAGCGGCAAGCAGCCCGAAAGTTGCGATAAGAAATAGTTTTTTCATTTGATTTTTCATTTTTTAAATGAAACGTAGATCATTCCGAATACTGGAATACTGTGGTAGTGCCTTGTAAAGTTTGCGAAGCCGGAAGCCCGTTGTCGCCTTCGACATACGTATAGGCCGACGTTCCTCCTACATTGGAAAGACTGTTGCGCCGTTTTCTGGAACCGTAATACATAGCGGATGAATTGGCGATGGCCAGGACAAACCCGTTCAGGTGTTTTACGTTCGCAAAAGCGCCTTTTAAGTTGTTGTATTCGAAGCTGGCGTAGGAATATTTCAAGACTTCGTTGTCAGGGTCGAGATTTAGAGGGATCCCGTTAATGGTGTATTGATTATCGGAAATGTACAGCATCTGAGAGACGTTGCCTGCCTGATCCTTATAACTCAGGAATTTTCCGCTGTTGTTATAGGTGAACTCATAGTAATTGTCACCGGTGGTAATGCGTTCCGCAAGGTTTTTGGCGTTATAGGTAATGGTCGTGACCGTACCGTCCTGCGTGATCGATTGCAGCCGATCCTTGTCGTCATAGGCAAATGTGACCGGAGTGTTGCCGCCGATAATCACGGTGATGGGCTTGGCCTTCGATCCAGCTTTGGAATCATCATCTGCACACGAAGCGAGGAGTGTGGCGAAAGTAAAAATCAGAATTAGTTTTTTCATTGGATGTTTGGGTTTCGTGGAATTAAATTAGGCTGACAGTATTGGCCGCTATTCGTATTGGTAAGAATACCTGGTTTCGCCCAGCCTTTCCGACGTCGGCAAATCAGCAGGAGCCTCTGCGCATTCGTAGGCGATCGAAACGCCGTCCATCGCAAAGGTTTGCCTGCGTTTTATCGCGCAATATCGCAGGGCGCCTTCATCGGCCAATGTCACAGCCAGCATGTTGAGATGTTTTACGTTGGCAAACGGGCCTTTGCCTTCCGAATAGGTAAAATCGCGATAGTCGAATACGCGCCAGTCGCCGTTTGTATGGAAGGCGAGAAAAATACCATCGGTGAGATAATTATTGTCACCCTGATGGTAGAATTCCACGACCTCATTATCGGTGGCGTTGAAGAACTCCGTGAATTTGCCGTTGGCGTCATAGTTCAGGTAATAATTTTTTGACGACGATTTGACGCGCCTGACCAAATTATTTTCATCATAAGAAAACGTCACGGTCTCTCCGGACTTGGAAAGCGTCGCCAGCCTGCCTTTTGCATCATAAGTGAAGCTTCGCGTCTGGCTCAGGCCATTCTCGATATGGGTCGTCACCGAAATAGGTTTGGGTTCCGAAGCGGTTGCTGCCGTGTCGTCGTCGGCGCATCCGAAAAAAGTTAACGCAATCGCTGCAAAACAGATGATTTTTTTCATGGTATTCTGGTATTTAATAATCAATCGTATTGCACGGCTATTTCGATATCGAGCGCGTTTACAAGTGTCGGCATTCCGTTTTCCTCGGATCCAACCATATACGGATGACTGTCCGGATTTAAAATCTCCTGTGGCCGCACTTTGGACATGTAGAGAAAACTGATCTGGTCGGCGAGAAACATCGCCAGCGGGTTCATGGCTCTCACATTGGCGAAAATGCCGCGTCCTGATCCATAGGTAATCGCAACGTCAGATAGCGCAGTGAAATCGCCGGCATCGTTAAGCGAATATGTAAAGCCGTCAAGCTCATAATTGTCGCCATTTTGGTTCACATCCCAGTCCTGTCCCTCGGAATTTGAAACACTCACGAGATTATTGGCCGCATAATGAAATTCGTAGTGGCCGTTCGCGTTGGCCATGCGATGGAGTTTTCCGTTTTCGTCATAGGTGAACGTGTAGGTCACTCCTGGCTTGGCCATAGTCGAAATCCGGTTTTTGGAGTCGTAGGTAAAGGTGCGCGTTTCGGTAGCGCCGCCATCAGTCAGGGTAAGCAACGTGGGTTTTGGGCCGCTTCCGGATCCGGAATCATCGTCCCCGCAGGAAACAAGGGCAAGGCAGGCCAAAAATAAAAAAGCAAGTTTTTTCATTGTAAACGGAATTGTTGGTTGCACGTACAAGAATACGCTGGTTTTGGCACGATTACGAACCGCGTTAAGCCAACTGCGGGAAACGATATACCAATTGCGGTATACGGATTCGCCTTACCAATAATAACCTATGGAAACCATCTGGAACGTCGTAGACTGGAACAGTCCCTGATTGGAGAAAACGTGTGTGAACGGGTAGGTCGATCCGCCGAGGGCCACTTCGTTTATCTTATATCGGCTCGCGTAGAAATGAGCGTCGTAGTCAATGAGATAAAGCGCCACGCGATCCAGGTGACGGACTCCGGCAAACGGGCCTTTGTCGTTGGAATATTCGAAAACCAGCCCGTTGAAAAATGCGAGATCGCCCGCATCAGTTGTCTCGAACGTACGCTCATCGAACACGAACCTTTCGTTGTCCTGGTACGCAACGGGCAACGAAGTTTCGGGCTCGTGCGTCGGGATGACGTGATGCAGCTTTCCGGACTCGTAAAAAAAGTCAAAGCCGGTATTGTCGCTGTTCCTTATCCTCGTGACGCGATTTTTGCTGTCGTATTCCAACGTGCTCCCCACATTGTTCAATGTGAGCGTCTTGAGCCGGTTTTTTGAATCGTACGTGAAGCTGCGGTTTACGGAATTCCCGTCCCTGAAAATTTCAATCGCCGACGGCTTTTTGGCCGTGCTTCCCGAGTCATCTCCG
Organism: Flavobacterium selenitireducens; assembly: GCF_014748335.1. Lineage (GTDB taxonomy): Bacteria > Bacteroidota > Bacteroidia > Flavobacteriales > Flavobacteriaceae > Flavobacterium > Flavobacterium selenitireducens. Next base: position 112,837 of record NZ_JAAVIY010000006.1, on the reverse strand, counting down.
GAACACGAAGAGGCAGCGATACACGCTATAAGTAAAAATGCAAATCGTTTCATGACGTTTCATTTGGATTGTCGTACAATGATACGCCCTGTGTCTGTCATGGAGAAGCGCGGTCAAACCAACTGCAGGAAACGGTAAATGAAGTGTGCCTCAGATTTTTATCAGACGGAACGTCCGTGTGCTATTGCCTGTTGCAATTTTAACGATGTAATTCCCCGATTGCATATCGGATATCGCAATGGATTCAAAACCCGACGTAACCTCGCGTACCAAACGTCCCGACAAATCGAAAATTTCAGCCGACACGATGTTTTCCGCATCCGAAAACCCGAAACTTGACGTTGCGGGATTGGGAAATAGCGCCAGGCGATTTTTTACCGCTTTGTCGACCGACAACTGGGCAGCCGCGCAAGGCGAATCCGAAAGCAAACCGTATCCGGTGTTGTACACCAGATCATTTCCCCAAGCCGTAAGCGTGTTGAATTCCCCGTTCGTGGTCATCTCGCGAGGAGCCGAACAATCCTGGTCGAACGTCCAGGCAAGCCATCCTATGTTGCGCTCGCAGGCCTCGGTCAGGATCGTCGGATACAAAGTGGCCAGCGAAATGCTTCCGCAAGCATCACCGTCCTGTGTGTTGGCAACTTCACCCAAAATAAAACACACCTCCGTATTGTCAGCTTCGTTGAGTTTCTGTTCGACCAGGGCCGCGGAATTCGCATAGCCGAACCAATAGGCGTGGGACGAAAAGATCAGGTTGTGGCCAGGGTCGGCGTTGACCATGGCTTCGGCAACGGCCAACAATTCCGTTGAAGATTGTCCGCAATCGGGAGCGTCGACCATGATTGGCACGGCAACACCCAAATTGCGCAGGTTCGCTATCGCGGCGTTGTAATTCGTCGTGAACGTCGTCATCGCTGCGGCTTGGTTTCCGGCCCACCTGACGTAGCCGAACTCGTTGGCGAGGTTGATGACCAGGTATTGCTTATGCGTCTCGATCAGGCTCAATATCGTCGGATTGGTCCAGAACGGCATGACCGTATTGTTGAAATAGTTCCAGTCGTTCGAGCAGGTCGCATTGTGTATTTCCAATATCGGAATCATGCCTTTGGTGTGGCAATACGCCAAGACGTTGCTCAGATGCCCGTTGTTCACATAACCGGAGATCGTGCCGGCCGTCTGGACATCGCGCCAATGCGTGCCGTTCGTATACCACGGGATCCGGATTGCGTTCGCCCCTGTGAGCGCCGCCTGATCGATCTTGTGCTGGTATTGTGTGGCGTTGGCAAGAGAGATGGTGCCGTCGTCGATGATAGGGTAATTGAGTCCGCGAAGGGTAAGTTCCTGTCCCGAAACCGTCGTGAGGATTTTGCCGTTGACTTCAAGCGTGGTTTGCTGGGCAAAAGCCAGGCTTCCGACAAACAAAATGGAGGTAAGTATCGTTTTCATCATCAAAAAGGTTCATATTGGTAAAACGTAGAAAAAGTGCCGCCATCATATTGAAAATGGGACTGTTGCGGAAAATCGTACTGATCCAGGTCATGCCCGACGTCAAACGTGTCGCCGTCGAGTCCATAACCGGCCAACTGGTGTTTGGTAAGGTGAAAGGCGAAAAAACTGGCGTCGCGTTCGATGAGCAACATAGGCAAAATAACGTGATTGGCGCGATACATTGCTCCTTTATTCGACGTATCATACGTCAAGGTAATGATTTGACCCTGTGGGCTCACGCAGTTTTTGATTTCGCCGTTCGGATAGAGATTCACGCCGTTGCTGAGAATATTTTGAGGTTCGTCATAGATCGTCGGAAATGTGTCGCCTTCAAATGTGTAATGCGTAATCTTATTGCCTTCATAGTAAAAGTTGTAATAACCGGGGCGGTCGCCTCCGACCTTGACGATCCTGCTCACCTTGTTTGCCTCATAGCTGAAAATATACTTTGTGCTTCCTGGTTCTTCTATCGATTTGACGCGATCTTCGTCGTCGTAGGTGATCAGTATCTGACCTTGGCCTTCGTCTAAATCTACGGAAACAGGGCGAAATTTTGCCGAGTCTCCCGATTTTTCGTCCGAGCAAGAGAACAGCAATATCAATGCGAGTAGTCCAATTATGTTTTTCATGATTCCCGAATTGAATTACAACCTGAAACTCGCGCCAATCTTCACGATCGAAAAGGAACTGCCACCTACCTCGAGAATCCCGCTGAAATTGTCGGTAAAGTAGTAGCGCGCCCCGACGAGTGCCGTTGGATATACTTCAACTTCATTGTCGTCCTCGATAAGATCGTCCGTGTAGCGGTACATGATGTAATTGACATTCGCACCTACTCCCGCGAAGACGTCAAGTTGCTTTACCGGAATGAGTTTGTTGAAGTGGTAGAACCCTAACGGAGATACCGAAACTCCCGTGATTCTCGCGGTTTCATCGGCGTAATCCCACTTTTTGGTCGCGCCTCCAACGGCAATCCCGACGCTGACTTCGTCCCGCACGGCAAATTCGTATCGAAGGTTTACCGGCCCGATCCCCATTTTGTTGTCGTCATTGAGAACATAGCCGTCGTAATCGAGCGTATTCGGAAAACCATACGTCAGGCTCACGAGATGCGTCGATTTGTCGAAACTGCCAATGTTGCGCGAAGCATAAGGCGTTCCGTAAAAGTTTGACGCGTCGGTCTTGGCAGCTTTGGCTTTCTGGTCTTTTTTCTTTTGGGCAATGGCCGGCATCGCAAGAAGGGCCAATGCTACGATAAGGATTTTTTTCATGTGTTGTAGTTTATGGATCGTGTTGTCATTTTTCTGTTGCGGATGATTTTCGAGTTGAATGGAGCCTTTCCAATCAGTTTACCGAGATTTCCTTGACGGCGTCTTCCGCATAAAACGCCCCGAGCAGTTTTCCGCCGCTGAGAAAAGCCGTTCCGAAGCATCCGCCGAAGGAGAATTCTTTTTTTATTTCATCCGAGAAATCGCAGTTGGAAAGCACCGTCATTTTACCGGAATCGAACGAAGTCACGACGACCTTGTTTCCTTTTGTGGTCACGTCGGTCGCTTTCTCTATCTCGGCCTCGCCTGTCACGACTGCGGCCATTTCCGCTCCCGGGCCAATCTCAAGCTGGGTGACGCGGTTCAGGTTATAATTGGTCACGTAGAGCTTGTCCTTGTTTATCGCAATTCCTTTTACGCCCGCGCCCATTCCGTCGAGTTCTACGAAATCGTTGCTTTCCAGCGGATTGTTGAACCGCACCACGCGACCGTTCCCGTCGTCGCATACATACAATCGATCCTGGCTGTCGACGGCCAATCCGCGAGGATTTACGAATCCGACCTGTATGGTCCGGTTCAGGATGAAATAATAGTCGTTCGATTGGTACACCTTGACTCCGGCTACCGCTTCGGTTTCGGCTACATAAAGATTCTCATCGGAATCGAATGCAACGGCTTCGGGGGCCGTCACCATCAATGTGGTCTGCGGATCGTTCGCTTTCAAGGCCGCGAGATTCTTGAAAACCTGCACCGTACCTGCCTGACCGTAGCCACCGTTATAGACAGTAATGGCGATACGGCCCGTTCTGGAAACGGCCATTCCACAGCCGTTGGCGAATGGCGTCGCTGCTTTTTCGGAGGCATTCGCAGCGTCACATCCGGCAGCGTCGTCTCCCGAACACGAGATCAGGCTCAAAGCGGCCGCAAGACAAAGAAGTATTTTTTTCATGGTTTTCGGTTTTGTTGAAGCAATATTAAAGGCAAAAAAAAGACCGGTCGCATCACTTTATACGAACGGTCTTATTTGCTAAACGAAATGCGATCGGATTATATTTGGACCGGGTTTTCCCGTCGCGATACCTAATTTTTACGGCTTTTTTCTTCGGGCTCGAAATGATAGGCCCTCACCCTCTCCCATCGAAAGATAGCGGTCGGGGCAGAAGTCCGGTTGTCGAAAATCTGTAAAAAAACCCAAAATCAAACCTTGTGGAAAAGCCCCAGGAACTCCTGCTTCTTGTTGCGGCTCAAGGTAATGCTCGACCCGTTGGCCATGATGAGCTCTCCTCCTTCCCCTCGAATATAATTGCGGATGAATTTCAAATTGGCCACATGCGATTTGTGCGGCCTGAAAAACAACGGATTTTCCTTTAACACGTCCTCGAAAATCGCAAGGTTCTTACTCACGAGGTGTTTGGTATTGTCGTGCATGAAAATATACGTGTAGCATCCGCTGGCTTCGAGGTACATGATGTCGTCCACCTTGACGAAGTGCAACCCTTCCTGGGTCGAAAGCGCCAACGTATCCGGAATCTTTCCGGACGAGAACTGGCTTACCTGCTGGACTTGTTCGGACGTCGTGATCAATTCGTTATTGACATATTTGTCGAGCGCCTCCCGCAATTCGTCCTTGTCGATAGGCTTCATCAGGTAGTCCAAGGCGTTCATGCGCAGGGCCTTTATCGCATATTGGTTGTAAGCCGTCGTGAAAACCACTTTACAGGGAATTTCGGCAAACTGTTCCAGCACTTCGAAACCGTTCAGGAACGGCATTTCGATATCGAGGAAAACCAGGTCGGGCTTGTGTTTTTCGATGAGTTCCTTCGCTTCGGTACTTTTTTGGGTCGTGGCCAGGACCTCGACGTCGGCAAATTTTTCTATCATGTGCTGAAGCGTCACAATGGCGTGCTTCTCGTCGTCAATCAAGATTACTTTTATCATGGCTTACATTTTTATCGTTAGTAAAACGGCGGTTCCTTTCGGATTGCCCGATGTGTCTTTGAGATCGATTATTTCTATGGAATTTTCAGGATGCAGCATCAACAGTCGCTGTTTGGTAATGTCCATCCCATACGATTTGTGGTTCGTCTGTTGTTTTTTTAGTTTTCCGGCCATTTCGCGTCCGATGCCGTCGTCCTCGATCCGGATGCGGTAAAAATCTTCGTCCACGATTTCGGCTGCTACCAACAAGCTTCCTGCCTCGGCTTTGTGCAGCAATCCGTGCCAAATCGCGTTTTCGACAAACGGCTGGATGACCAACGGCGGAATCTTGACCAAAGGGTCGTTCTTGAGCCGCTTGTCGACTTTGATCGTATAATCGAAAGACTGCTCGAGCCGCATCGATTCCAGCTCCATATAAAATTTGAGCGCCTGTAGCTCGTTCTCCAGCGGGATCAGCTCCTCTTTGGAATATTCGAGAATGTTGCGCATCAACTTGGAGAACGTCGTGAGGTAATCGCTGGCGGCTTCGGTCTGGTTTTGTATGATATAACTGTTGATCGAATTGAGCGTGTTGAACATGAAATGCGGGTTCATTTGGGTGCGCAGCGTCGTCATTTCAGCTTCCCTGATTTTTTGGCGGTAGGCCGCTTCCCGGCGCTGTCGGCGCAACAGGTAAGAATAAATCGCCGTGATCGACAACAGCACGAGCAAAAAGCAAAACACGTAAAACACCGGGGAACGATAAAACGGCGGATGGGCGATCAACACGATTTCCAAACCGTCGCTTTCCCATTTTCCCCAGGCGTTTCGCCTCTCGATTTCCAGTTCGTAGGTCCCGGGCGAGATGTGATTGAGGATGATTTCGGGAGAATTCCCAAGATCGTTCCAGCGTTTTTCGTCGGCGAAACGGTAGCGGTAAAACACTTTGTTGCGGTCGGAATACGACAGGTCTGAAAACGCGATCGTCACGTCACTTTCGTCTTTGGATAATTCGATGGCGCCGGAAATCTTCTCGCGCATTTTCCCGTCGACGATCACGCCGCTTAGCCGCAAAACGCGCCCATTTGCAGGCTCGAGCATTTTTTTGAGGTCGAGGACGGTATATCCATTTTCAGTGCCGAGCACAAACTTCCCGTCGGGGCTTTTGAGAAACCCATAGATGAGATCGTCTGACGGCAAACCGTTGAGCTGGGAGAGCCGCAGGACCTCGTCGCGCTTCTGGTTGTAAAGGTGCAGCCCGTCGCCGGTTGCGAAGACGATGTTGCCGTTTCCGTCGGGGGCGATCCCTTCAATGTGGCCGTCCGAAATAGGATACGAATTGACGTCGATTTTTTGTAACACATTGCCGTCCCGGCCCACGATGCAAAATCCGCCATAGCCGGAAAACAATAGATTACCGTCCGAATTTTGGGAAATGCGGTTGACATAATCCCCGAAGAACTTGTCCCAGTTTCGGTTGAAAGCCATCGTGGAAACTTCGGTAAAACAATTCTTTTCAGGTTGGAAAATGTCTATCCCGTAAGCCTTGGGCGCCCATCCGCCGAGCCATATTCCTCCTTTGTCGTCCTCAAAAATGTCATTCCATGTATTTTCTGACCAAAACTCCGCTGCGTTGGCAAGCGAAGGCATGGGCTCGAGCGATGGGTAACGAAATCGCATCACGGGGCCCGAGGCGTTCAACAGCCACAATTCCGACTTTGACGTAAGCAAGATCTTTTTTGCCGGAACAGCGTCGATTCCCAATGAAAGCTTTTCGATTCTTCCACGATTGATCCTAAAGACGCCTTTGTCCGAGCAGCAAAATGTTGTATTGCCATATGCAAAAACCGCGGTGGCGCTTGCCTGACCAAGGTTGTGCGAATCCCAGTTACCGGAAGTGTCGTGTGACCACAAAACACCTCTGTTGTCGGTAAGCCACAAGGTTTTTTGATGGTCGCGCGCAATCGAGGTGATGACGCGGTTGGCCATGTCCGATGTCGGAAGCTTGAAATTTGAAACGGCATCGACGGGCGTCAATTTGACCAAACCTTTGTTGGTGGACAACCACAAAATTCCCGAGACCTGATCGGCCAGGACGTGGTTGATCTGGCTTTTTTGGGCGGTGTAAATGACGACCGGCTGGCGCGAAATCAAACTGTACACCTTGTCGCGCGAATAAAGGATTGGGTCGCGCCCCGGAAGTTTGACGATTCCGACAATGGCTTCCTCGGTCGCACAAACGGTTTTCAGCGAATTGGTTTGGGGATCGATCTCGCGAACCGCCCGATCCGGACCGGAGACAAGTATGCGCGATTTTGAAATCGGCAGTACCGCCCGGCAGCTCAAACGCCCCAGTTTCGGATCAGGATGCCGTTGCAACTTTCCCGATTGCTCCCGCCAAATGAAAATCCCGGACGAAGTCAATGCCCAAACCGTTCCTTTTTCGGGTTCGAAAAACTGTATGCTTCGCCCCTCTGTTCGCTTACCGCCGTCAAGCGGAAAGTGGAAGAAGCGTCTGCTTTGGCTGTCGAAGTATTTGATGTTGGAGAAATCGCTGCACCAGATCCGGCCGCGGCTGTCGATGAAAAGATTGTCGAAATGATCGTTGTCCGGGCTTTCGTCCTGGTAATTGTTCTTTCGGATGCTTACCGGAGACGCGTAGATATCAACGGTACGCGCCAACCCGAATGCCGAATTGTGAAAATATACCGCGTCCTCTTTTGCATATAGTTCGGTAATGCCGCCTTTGATCTTCGGATTTTTCACAAAGCGGTAACCGTCATAACGCGAAAGCCCGTTGGAAGTGGCCACGTACAAAAATCCTTTGGAATCGGTTTGGGTGCGGAGCACGATGTCCGAAGGAAGTCCCTGATAGGAACGCACCGACTCGTCGTGCCAAACCCGTTGGGCATCTGCAGACCAGAGCCAAACCAGCATAACCGCCTTTATAAAATACTTTGTGACTGGACCGTTCATGGGAATTCCGAGAGCCGTAAACCTAATACTGTTCCGCTTAAAAATACGAATTAAATATACCAATTGCGGTTTCGGGCAATCCAATGGGGAACAAACCAAAACTCCCCGGCGAACCAGGGAGCTGTTCGCGACGGCAAAAGATACCACACAATTACTGACGCGGCGGAAAAATAACGGTATGGCTTCAATGCCACAATAACCAGCGATAGGTATTTTTAGCGACACGACCGGTTTCGCGATATCGCGTCAATTTCGTTTCTTTGTGCGATGCTTGCCCTCAACTTCAATGCTTACGCCTTCCGCTTCAGGAACACTCAGGAACGGGTGCACATCTTTTGCGACACGCGTAAAAAGTTCGTTGTCCTTACGCCCGAGGAATGGGTACGCCAACATGTCGTACAATATTTGTTGCGCGACAAAAAATATCCGGGATCGCTCGTCAATGTAGAAAAGGTGCTCAAAGTCAACGGGCTTTCCAAACGATACGACGCCGTGGTATTCAATCCCGACGGCTCCATTTTCCTGCTCGTGGAATGCAAAGCTCCGGAAGTCCCCATTACCCAAAACGTCTTCGACCAGATCGCGCGTTACAACCTTGAGATGAAGGCGCAATACCTGATGGTGACCAACGGCCTGGCACATTATTTTTGCAAAATGGACTACGACGCAAAAAAGTATATTTTTCTCAAAGAAATCCCAGCGAGATGACCGAAAAACTACGATGCGACCTTGGCAGATGGATAGCCGTCCTGAGCCTGTTGTCTACCATTTTTATCTCGCGTGCGTTATGGTTCGCCAATTCCAGCTTCCCGATGATACCGGCTTTCGAGAAATTCGGAGTTGTTTCAGATGACGTTGGGAACGCTTGTGTCTATATGATGCTGGCCTGTGCGTTCGTATTCGGGATTACCGCCAATCGATGGGTTTTGCTGCCGATGCTTGCCGCTTTTGCGATATTGGTCCAGGCGGACATCAATCGCCTGCAGCCCACGTACTACATTTTCGTGCTGATCTTGTGTTGCCACGCGTTCCCAAAACGACGTGCTTTGTTGCTTATCCTCTTGTTTTCCGGGATTTATTTTTGGAGCGGCGTCCATAAATTCAATTCTTATTTCCTTGAAAAGTGGCTGCTCGGTATGGACAAACGCATTCCGTTCGCGCCCGCTTTTGCCCGTGTCGCCTTTACGTATGCCGTTCCCGCCATCGAAGCGCTCGCCGGGCTGATGCTGTTGCATTTGCGCCTGAGGAAAATCGGTGCGGCAACGCTGGTGCTGATGCATTTGCTGATCATTGCGACACTGGTTCGCGAACACGGAGGCGTCAACGTAATCCCGCTCAATTTGGTGATGATCCTGACGCTCCTATTGGTGATTTTTGCATCGGACACCCATGTCGTGGCCTCGTTCGATAAAAAAGCAGCATTTCTTACCTTAGTGGTCTGGCTGCTTCCGGTGCTGAATTTATTCGGATATTACGATCATTTTCCGTCTTTCAGCATCATGTCCGGAAAACCGGAATATGCCACCGTCTATTTTCCTGACGAAGCAACTTCCCAAACCGTGCCCGAAGCGGCCAGGCCATTCGTTCGCCACTTCGAAGGCAGACATTATATACAACTTTCGGAATGGGCGGGGCACGCGAAAAAAATAATGATTTATCCACAAGAAAGGGTTTATGCATCGCTAAAGGATTCGCTCACACGCCATATGTCCGACGCGAAAAAGGCCAAAACCGAATTACACCTGTACAAACCATGAAAATCGCGATCGTCATCCTCAACTGGAACGGGAAAGCGTTGCTCGAACAATTTCTGCCGTCGGTGGTCCGACATTCCGAGGGAGCCGAAATCTGGCTCGCCGACAACGCCTCTACCGACGATTCGATAGCGTTCGTGCAATCTGCCTTTCCAAATGTCAAGATCGTAACAAATAAAGTGAACCTTGGCTACGCGGGCGGCTACAACGAGGCGCTGAAAAGCGTCGACGCCGATGTCTACGCTTTGGTGAATTCGGATATAGAAGTAACCGAAAACTGGCTTTCCCCTATCCTTTCCGTTTTCAGGAACGAACCGCAAACGGCAATCCTGCAGCCTAAGATACGGGATTTCAAACGGAAAGGATATTTTGAATATGCGGGAGCGGCCGGCGGGTTTATCGATAGTTACGGGTATCCGTTTTGTCGTGGGCGTTTGTTCGATACCTTGGAGCAAGACCAGGGACAATACGACGACGATTGCACGATATTGTGGGCTTCGGGCGCCTGTTTTTTCATCCGCAAGGCGGTGTTTGACGAACTTGGCGGCTTCGATGCCGATTTTTTCGCCCATCAGGAAGAAATCGATTTGTGCTGGCGGGCATTTAACGCCGGACACGTAACCAAATATGTCGCGGCCTCGACGGTGTTCCATGTCGGAGGCGCCACGCTCAACGAAGGAAGCCCGAGAAAGACCGAGCTCAACTTCAGGAATTCGTTGGCGATGTTACTCAAAAACCTACCGCAGCACAAACTGGCAACCACGATTTTTATCCGGCTTTGCCTCGACGGTGTTGCCGGGATACGTTTCCTTTTACAGGGTAAGCCCGCACATTGCTGGGCGGTTGCGAAAGCGCATTTCGGATTTTATAAAATGTTGAGGATAAATTACCTGAAGCGACAATCACTGCCGAAAGCTAATTATTTTAAGTTAAAAAACGTCATTTACGCGTATTTCATCGAGGGCAAAAAGCGCTATTCCGAGTTATTTTAACAATAGTTTATGCCCGATTGGAAGCGGGCAAAAATGTTAAAGGGCTAAATTTGTAAAAAGTCAAAAAATAGAAATCTTATGAAAAAAGCCCTCCTCGCATTATCCGTCGTCGGTGTCCTGATGACTTCTTGCGGTACCAAGAAAAAACTGGCTGAGTGCGAAGCCAAGAATAAAGAGATTCAGGATTTGCTCAACACGGCAACCGTAAAACTCAACACATGCCTTTCTGAGAAAGAGTCGATGAGTTCCCAGATCGAGTTCCTTAAAAAGAACAACTCTGATCTCATCAACAACATGGGCAACATCACCACGCTTTCGTCCAAAGGTGCCGAGAATCTCGAGAAATCGCTTGAGAGCATGAAAGAAAAGGATTTGAAGATCACGCGTTTGCAAGATGCGTTGACTCGTAAAGACAGTGTCACCCTGGCATTGGTTACGAGCCTTAAGCGCGAAGTGGGCATCAACGATCCGGACATTCAGGTGAATGTGGAAAAAGGAGTCGTTTTCATTTCGATTTCGGATAAATTGCTCTTCAAGTCAGGCAGTTATAACGTGAGCGATGGAGCCAAAGCCGTATTGGCTAAAGTGGCCAAGGTAATCAACAGCAAGCCGGATTTCGAGTGCATGGTGGAAGGCCACACGGACAATGTTCCTTACATTTCGAACGGTGTCCTGCTCGACAACTGGGATCTCAGCGTGAAGCGTTCGACTTCGATCATTCGCGTGTTGACGAAAGATCTTGGCGTTCCTGCAAAACAATTGATCGCCGCCGGACGTAGCGAATACATTCCGCTTGTAGACAACAACTCTGCGGATAACCGCGCGACAAATCGCCGTACCAGGATTGTGATCATGCCTAAGATCGACCAGTTCTACGATATGATCGAAAAGGAAATGAAGAATATGACCAAAGGTTGATTCCAAAATCCTTCAAAATACAAACCGTCCCGAATTCCCGGGGCGGTTTTTTGTTTTCGGACGTTGCCGAAGCTTATCCGTTTTGGGATTTGGGATATAGCCCTGCGTAGATAAGCAACAACCCGAACGCGATTGCCGACAGCGCAAGGCCGGAACCGATGAGAAAATCTACCGTTTCCATGACGCGTATGTTTGCGACGATCACCAACAAGATGACGAGCCACAGCAAAACGTTCGTAAAACCGAAAAACTGGTAAAACCAATGACGGTTGATCGCCAACGGCATGGCCACGGCAACGAGCAGCAAAAAATCGAACAGGCCAAATCTTCCGTTGAGCAACATGCCAAGCGCATTCGCCAAGGCCAACACAATGAAATAACAGGAACCGATTACTTTGGTCAGGTCGTGCTGCGTAGTAAGCCGAAAAAGAGGGTTCGTTTGCATAGGGATGTATTTTTGTTGAAACGCAATACATTCTCTTAAAATTGTGCGGATATCACAGATGCTACGATAGTTCGGAAGCCTTAGACCGATCGGCTTTATTTGCGGGCTCACGAGCTAAATCAAAAATCTTTTAGCCGTCCGATTCGACGGTTTCGTGAGAGACGCGTGGCGACAATACCGAATCTCAACCGTGACACTTTTGGAATCAGTAGATTGTTGTGGCGAATCCTGATCGAACTTGCAATTCCAGGTAGTTTTACCAGGCGGCCCCGCCCCGGATGGAAGCGGTCAGCCTTTTGAACAAGGCCGCGTGATTTTGCGCTTTGGCGGACGCGACCAGAGGAAGCGCTTCGCAAAAGCTGCGAAATAGCGGACCTGGAAAAAGCTGGAAGCGGACAGCCGGAAAAGGCGCCTTATCATGCAACCAATTTGCGCATCGATTCGTCTTGGGTAAGACGGTTTTTTTACTTTTACGGCTCCAAACCAAACTCATGAGGAACTTTACACTTTTATTGGCTTTCATCCTGATTTCGTCTTGCGCGATGAAACAGACACGGGAAATGGTCGCATCGGGCGATTACGACAGCGCCATAGACAATGCGGTTTACGCCTTGCGCAACAACAAAGAGAAAAAGGGCAACCAGGATTTTGTCTACATGCTTGAGGAAGCGTATGCAAAAGCTGTGGAACGCGACCTGCGCGAAATCGACGCGATGATGAAAGATGCGAGCCCGAGAAATCTCGAAAGCATCTTCAATACTTACGTGCAACTCAACAACCGGCAGGAGAAAGTGCGGCCGTTGCTGCCGTTGCGCAAAATGACGGAAAAATCGGAAGCAAAATTTGAGTTTCGCGATTATTCCGACGAGATCGTGAGCAGCAAGAACGCATTGGCCAAATACCTGTATGACAACACGAAGGCATTGTTGGCTACCAAAGACAAAATGAGCTACCGGCGCGCTTATGACGACCTGAACTACCTCAACCAGATCGCGCCCAATTTTAAGGACGTCCCGGATTTGATGCGGTCGGCCAAGGAAAAAGGTTCGGACTATGTGAACGTGTTGGCTAAAAACGAGTCGAATGTGATCATCCCGAAACGCCTGGAAACCGACCTGCTCGATTTCAGCACTTACGGGCTCAACGATCAATGGACGGTTTACCACAGCAACAAACAGCCTAATTTCAAGTATGATTTTGGAGTCGTGCTGCATTTCCGCCAAATCAACATATCGCCCGAGCAGGTGCGCGAGCGCGAATTCGTGAAGGAAAAGGAAATCAAGGTGGGGCGCAAAAAGAAGATGCGCGGCCGTTATCCCGTGCTCGATAGCTTAGGCCGCCAGGTTTATGAAGACGTTTTCAAGATCGTCAAATGCCGGGTGCGCGAATTTACGCAGTATAAGGCGGCCCAGGTTTCGGCCAAGGTCGATTACATCGATTTTGGGAACAACCAACTTTTGCAGACCTTCCCTATTTCAAGCGAATTCATCTTCCAGAATGTTTACGCGACTTACCGTGGCGACAAGCGGGCCATCGGGAATGATTACCTGCCGATGTTCAATCAGCGGCCGTTGCCGTTCCCGACGAACGAACAAATGGTCTTTGATACAGGGGAAGATCTCAAAGGAAAGTTGAAAAACGTTATCGTTCGCAATAAGATCCGATCCTAAAGCGGAGCGACATCCATCGCGTCTGCGCCTGGGACGGCCTCTCGATCTAATTTTGTGATCTAGATCTTGCCGGTCAACGCAGCCGCGGAAATACTGCCATGGGATTCGTGGTAAACTGCCTTTCCGTCCTTGATCAGCAGCAGTTGCGGTGATTCGTGATAGACGCCGAACTTATCTGCTATCGCGCTCGATATCTCCCGATGATTGAGCAGGTCGAGATAATAAGGTTTGGCTCGGTCCGGCGCGATGTCGTATTCCTTTTCAAATCCTTTTATCGCCATACGCGAAATGCCGCAACGGGTGCTGTGCTTGAAGATGATCACGGGGCGCTCGGCAGATTCCGAAACGATCTCGTCCAACTGCTTTAAATCTGTTAAATCGTTCCAACCGAATGTGGATTGGTTGTTATCTTTATTGGGAGAATCACCTCCGAAAAGAGAATTGAAAAGGCTCATTTTGTCTTGATTTAGGTCAGAATGGCATTTAAAATGCACACTCTACTGAATTTTTGTCAGAAAATTTGCATCGGAATGTGTTTTGACTATCCGACGTCCGAAGTAAAAATAACCATTTTCAACACGACAACCCGTTAAGGAAAATAGAATATGAACATCAATAAATTTACAATCAAATCACAAGAGGCGCTACAGCAATCCCAACAGATTGCACAAAGCCTCGGACAACAACAGATCGAGAACGAACACATCCTTAAGGGAATTTTTGAAGTGGACGAGAACGTCGCGCCTTTTCTCCTGAAGAAACTCAACGTGAACGTGCCGTTGTTCCGGCAAATACTCGATTCCACACTAAACAATTTCCCGAAAGTCTCCGGAGGTGACCTTCAATTTTCCCGCGAAGCGTCCAAGACATTGAACGAAGCGGAAATCATTGCCAGGAACAATAGCGATGAGTTCGTATCGATCGAGCATTTGATCCTGGCCATCTTCAAATCGTCGAGCAAAGTCGCCCAGATCCTCAAAGACCAGGGCGTGACCGAGAAAGGCCTGAAAGCCGCAATCGACGAACTTCGCAAAGGAGAACGCGTGACTTCCGCGTCTGCCGAAGAAACGTATAATTCGCTGAACAAGTACGCCAAGAATCTCAACGAACTGGCGCGCAACGGCAAACTCGACCCTGTCATTGGGCGCGATGAGGAAATTCGGCGCGTTTTGCAGATCCTGACGCGTCGCACGAAGAACAACCCAATGCTCGTGGGCGAACCCGGCGTCGGGAAAACCGCGATTGCGGAAGGATTGGCGCACCGCATCGTCGACGGAGACGTACCCGAAAACCTCAAAGACAAGGTCATTTACTCTCTCGATATGGGCGCGCTGATTGCCGGAGCCAAGTACAAAGGGGAGTTTGAGGAACGACTAAAATCGGTAGTAAAGGAAGTCACGACTTCAGAAGGCGACATCGTGTTGTTCATCGACGAGATCCATACGTTGGTTGGAGCCGGCGGTGGCGAAGGCGCGATGGATGCGGCAAACATTCTCAAGCCCGCATTGGCTCGCGGGGAATTGCGGGCCATCGGAGCCACTACGCTTGACGAATACCAAAAGTATTTCGAAAAGGACAAAGCCCTCGAAAGACGTTTCCAAAAGGTTTTGGTGGACGAACCCGATACCGAAAGCGCGATCTCGATACTGCGCGGTATCAAGGAAAAATACGAAACCCATCACAAAGTTCGCATTAAGGACGACGCGATCATAGGCGCCGTCGAATTGTCCCAGCGTTACATCACCAACCGATTTTTACCGGACAAAGCCATTGACTTAATGGACGAAGCCGCGTCGAAGCTGAGAATGGAAATCAACTCCAAACCCGAGGAGCTCGATGTGCTTGATCGCAAAATCATGCAGTTGGAAATCGAAATCGAGGCGATCAAACGGGAACAGGACGAGAACAAACTCAAGATTTTGGGAATGGACCTGGCCAATCTCAAGGAAGAACGCAATGAGATTTTTGCCAAATGGAAGTCTGAAAAAGACGTCGTGGACAACATACAGAACGTCAAAACCGATATCGAGAATTTCAAGTCGGAAGCGGAACGTGCCGAACGCGATGGAGATTACGGAAAAGTCGCCGAGCTGCGATACGGAAAAATAAAAGATGCACAGGCGCAATTGGAGCAGTTGCAATTGCAGCTGGCCGAGAACCAACGCGGCACTTCCCTGATAAAAGAGGAAGTGACCAGGGAAGACATTGCCGAAGTCGTGGCCAAATGGACGGGCGTTCCGGTCATGAAAATGATGCAGGGCGAACGAGAGAAACTGCTGCATCTCGAAGAGGAACTACACCGTCGCGTCGTCGGACAGGTCGAGGCGATCGAGGCCATTTCGGATGCGGTAAGGAGAAGCCGGGCGGGATTGCAGGACGTCAAGAAGCCGATCGGTTCGTTTCTATTCCTTGGAACGACGGGCGTCGGAAAGACCGAATTGGCCAAGGCGCTTGCGGAATATCTATTTGATGACGAAAATGCGTTGACCCGGATTGATATGAGCGAATATCAGGAACGTCACAGCGTGAGCCGTTTGGTGGGCGCGCCTCCGGGATACGTCGGTTATGACGAAGGCGGACAATTGACCGAGGCCGTCAGGAGAAAACCGTATTCGGTAGTGCTGCTCGACGAGATCGAAAAAGCGCATCCGGACACGTTCAACATCTTGCTCCAGGTGCTCGACGAAGGGCGTTTGACCGACAATAAAGGCCGACTTGCCGATTTCAAGAATACGATCATCATCATGACCTCGAATATGGGAAGCGGCATCATCCAGGAAAAATTCGAAAACCTCAAAGGTTCGGTTGAAGCGGCCACCGCTGCAGCCAAAGAAGAGGTTCTCGGGTTGCTCAAGCAAACGGTGCGGCCGGAATTCATCAACCGCATCGATGAAATTGTGATGTTCACGCCATTGACGAGCGACGACATCAGGCAAATCGTGGGCCTCCAGCTGAAAAGCGTCACCAGGATGCTCGCCCATCAGCAAATCACGCTGGATGCGACGCCTGAAGCAATTGGATACCTGTCGCAAAAAGGGTATGATCCTACGTTTGGGGCACGCCCTGTTAAACGGGTGATCCAACGGGAGGTACTCAACAAATTATCGAAGGAAATCCTTTCCGGACAAATCAAGACCGACAGTATTATCTTACTCGACAGTTTTGACGGGGAGCTGGTTTTCAGGAACCAGTCCGAATTGGCGAATAATTGATTGATGGAATTAAGTATCAAAACGCTGGCTGGAAACGGTCGGCGTTTTTTTTTGTCCGCCGGTTTAGGATAAGCGCGCAGCCCGCACCCACCCAGGCGCAAACTAACCCATAATCGCTTAAACCCACTACAGAAAATCCGCAAAAAATGTTAAATGTGACCACAAATCCTCCCTCTCGATCTGTAACGCGTCCCACTTCCCGATTTAACCACAATTTTACGATTCCGTTGGCAAAAATTCTTTACCGGGCGTGCTATCTTTAAGCAACTACTTTAAAACACACTACCATGAAAAAGAGAATAGCTATTCTGGCCACGCACGGATTTGAAGAAAGCGAACTGAAATCTCCGAAACAAGCATTGGAAAACGAAGGTTGGCAAGCCGATATCGTCAGTCTCGAAAAAGGCGCGATCAAGGCGTGGGCCGACGGAAACTGGGGAAGCGAATACCAAGTGGACTACACGCTTGACGAAATCAACTCCGGCGACTATGATGCTTTGGTCCTGCCCGGAGGCGTCATCAACCCGGACAAGCTGCGCACCAAAGAAGGCGTACTGAATTTTATCCACGGTTTTTTCAACGATAAAAAACCTGTTGCCGCAATATGCCACGGGCCTCAGGTGTTGATCAACGCCGAGGTCGTGGACGGTCGAGAAATGACATCCGTAAAGGCAATTTCAAAAGACCTTATCAACGCCGGGGCCATCTGGAGCGACCAGGAGGTCGTGGTCGACAATGGTTTGGTAACGAGCCGTACTCCGGAAGATTTGCCCGCCTTTAACCGAAAGATGATCGAAGAGATCAAGGAAGGCGTACATTCCAACGCTTAATGCATCGAAAACCCGGTATTCAGAATGCCGGGTTTTTCATTTTGGGACGTCGTTCATCGACAGTTTTTAACATTTTTTCAATTTGAAAAACGGTTTGTCCGGAATACCGAAATCTTAAAAACTATTTAACCGGAAGTTTCCATACATAGTACGTTTTTAACTTATATTGCGGTAAACTAAAACACCAAACTTAACCCTGAATGAGAAGAACACTACTTTTTCTCCTGCTTAGCGCACCGGTAATTGCCCAGACCAGTGTAGAGGCGGGAATCGGCTTGCCACTGCCGGATGATGCGAAGATTTACCGAACGCCCGAGGTCGACGTGAGACCCGAACTCAAGAATGGAATGTACACATTGGCCCTGTTCACGAGCCAAAATCTCAGGATGCCCGACGTCCGCAATAAAAAGGTGAAAATCTTTGTTGGATTCGTAGTGGAGATCGACGGAAGCATCTCTGACGTAAAGTTCATTTACATGAGCGCCAAGGATATTGACGAAGCCAAAGCCAAAACCGTATCCGAGGATCAGAAAAAGTACGAACTCGCGCAGCTGGAAACGATGAAAGTTGAATCGGTGCGCGTGCTGTCCCAATTCAAAGAAACGTGGAAACCGGCGTTGAAGGACGGAAAACCGGTGCGTTGCCTGTTCAATTATCCGATCAATTTTTCGTTGTAAAAAAAAATCCGCTTTAGGGCGGATTTAAAATGATTTGTAGATTCTATTGATCGGGATCCCGACGCCTTTCTTGAGAATGACGCTATTATCGGTCAATCCCCAGACCGTGGTTTCAACAACTTTTTTAGAATCGATATCCTCGAAATAGATGCGTATCTTTGAGTGTTCGAGATTGCCGAGCAACAGTGCCCGGTGCAGTTCGGACTGCCTGAGACTTTGGGCTTCCCTGTCTTTCAGCACGTCTGAATGCGGGAATTTCAATTCAGCTATCGACTCCTTTTCTATAGTTTCAAAACTAGGGATCATAAGGTCAAGTTTAAGTTTGTAAGGTTTGAGGTGAGGGTAAAAATATAAAAATATATTTCGCAGACAATAATTTTGTTAAAAAAGTTTATTATACTTTGAAAAAGACACTTTCACATAATGGATTCTCAGCAACGATAGATTATCATGGAGCAGAGCTGGTTTCCTTTAAATCTCCTGACGGAACGGAATACATCTGGAACGGTGACCCTCAGTTTTGGGGCAAACATTCCCCTGTGCTGTTCCCTATCGTAGGTACGTTGAAAAATAACGGGTTCACATACAAAGGAGCGCACTTTCAATTGGGAAGACATGGCTTTGCGCGCGATATGGAATTCTCCCTGACCCACCATTCTGACAACCAGGCGGTTTTCTCGTTGCAATTCTCGGCAGAAACACTCGAAAAGTACCCGTTCCGCTTCTGGCTCCAAATCAATTACCGATTGATGGACAACAAGTTGCTGATCGGCTATAGCGTAATCAACGAAGGGACGGGCAAAATGCCGTTTTCACTCGGGGCGCATCCTGCATTCGCCTTGGCCGGCAACTTTACCGACTATTCGCTGAAGTTTGAGAAAGGAGCTTCGCTGAGGGCCAATCTGCTTGAGAACGATCTACTTTCGGACACCATCGAGACGCTTCCGCTCGAAAACCGGCGCCTGGCGCTCGACTATTCCCTTTTCGAAAAAGACGCCCTCGTCCTGAAAAATATTGCGGCCAAATCCGTTTCGATACTGCGTCTCGACAAACGGGTGGTTACCGTCGGATATGACGATTTTCCTCATTTGGGGCTTTGGACGAAACCCGGCGCACCATTTTTGTGCATAGAGCCATGGTTCGGATATTCCGATACGACCGGTGCTAGCGGCAATATCAGTGAAAAGGAAAGCATGATGGTGCTCGAATCCGAGGCTGTTTTTAACACGAATTTCACGATAGAGGTATTCTGAGCCGCAAATCCATTGCGTATATTTGAGTAAACACCACACTCAATGCGCAACAAATCTTCCCTGATAAAAGGTTTGATCGTTGCTGTTATCGTTAGTTTCACGCTCTCGGGTTGCAGTTCGATCATCTTGCCTCATCAAAAAAACCGACCCGATTTTCTACCGGAATATCTGTTCAAATCAAAAAAACAAAAAGCAAAATACTACAAGGCTTACGACAGGACGCTTTCGCTGTTCGACGTCAAATACGAGGAAATCGATGTGCCGACGCGGTTCGGCCCTACGCACATCATCGTATCGGGACCCAAAAACGGACAACCGCTTGTACTGCTCCACGGCATGGATGCGAGCTCGACGATGTGGTATCCGAATATAAAAGCCCTTAGCAAAACGCATCGGGTCTATGCCGTCGATTATATTATGGACGCCGGGAAGTCAGTACTCAAGACCGATCCGTTGAACAATCAGGACATCGTGCTCTTTTACAACGATGTGTTCGACCAGCTCAAATTGAACTCGGTCGACCTCATCGGCACCTCAAGAGGCGGATGGATCGCCGCTCACCTGGCGATACAGCCCGAAAATCGCATCCGACGCCTGGTGTTATTGAGCCCAGCCCAGGTTTTCGGTTGGGTCGATTTCAAGATTTTCCCGGCCATGTGGTTCAAAATGTTTCCGTCGCGCAAAAGTCTCGCCAAGACAATGGCGGCTTTCGCGAACCATCCTGAAAAAATACATCCATACTTCAGGGAACAATTCTACATTGCCAGCAAATACGGCGACAGCAGGCCCCAGGTAACCAAGATGATTCCTTTTTCGGACGACGACCTCAAAAAACTCAAGATGCCCGTACTTTTCCTCTCGGGCGACAACGACTGCATGAACGGCGACAAATCATGCGAAAAGGCAAAGGAGAACATAGCGGGCGTATCGATAATCCGCGTTCCCGATACCGGGCATTTCATGAACACCGACCAACCGGAAATCGTAAACAAGGAAGTGGTAAAATTCTTAAATTAGCGACATGCTAACGTACGACTTTTCCCTTTTCCCGATACTCGAGACCGAACGACTTTACCTAAGGAAACTTTCGGAATCCGACGTTGTGGAGGTTTTTGAGATGCGTTCCGATCCCGCAAACATGAAATTCATTCCGCGTCCGTTAATACAAGATCACACCGAGGCATTGGCTCACATCGCCAAGATAAACGACCAGATCGAGGCCAATCAAGGCATCAATTGGGCCGTGACACTCAAAGGGAACGACAAACTTGTCGGCATAATGGGATTTTACCGCACGGAATTCGAACACTTCCGCTCTGAAATCGGATACATGATCCATCCCGATTACCACGGACAGGGAATCGTCAGCGAAGCCATAAAAAAACTTGTGGAATACGCGTTTTCAACAATGGGATTGCATTCCATCGTAGCGGTAATCGATCCTGACAATGTCGCTTCAGAAAAAGTCCTGCAAAAAAACGGTTTCGTAAAAGAAGGCCACTTCAAGGAAAACGAGTTTTACGACGGCAAGTTCATCGACTCCGTCCATTACTCGATAGTCAACAAATAAAAAAGCCGCCCAATCAGAGCGGCTTTCGTTTTTTTTATTTTTCCCGGTTGAAGATGATTTTTTGACCGCTTTCTAGCAACTCCAGACTTTTCCTGGATTCGTCAAAAGTGAATTGGGTTCCTTGTCCGCCAGGCACGGCGAATGTGTTGCCTCCTTTGTACTCCAGCCTGTATTCCTGGCTGTCGATTCCGATGTAGAGCCCGTCTTCCTTTTCGGAAAATACGAGTTTGATCGGAACCTGTTTGTTGCCGAAAGTTCCGGTATAAGGCGACAAGTCGATGTCTGTTTCGAGTGTGCCCTTACCGCTGGTCCAAACGTTGTTCGCCGCATTGATGTCCGGCAGCGTACCCGCAGGGTTGAGCGTGATGCTTTCGATTTCTGATGTCGACGCATGCCTGATGGTCCACGAGGCATTGCGTTGCCAAATCTCCACGGGGAGTTTCAGGCGTTCGGAGCTGCCTGCCTTGTATTTGATATCCATAACGACAGGCGCCGGCATCTTTCCTAAATTCTCAAGTGTGATGTAGACTCCCTTCGACGGATCGTTCTTTTTGTACATGATTTTTGTGATGGCCTGATCCATCGGCCATTTGTTGACATACCACGAACGCCAGAACCAGGCCAGGTCTTCCCCGGCGACGTTTTCCATCGTATGGAAAAAATCTTCAGGTTGCGGATGTTTGAACGCCCACCGCTCAATGTACGTCTTGAAGGCGTAATCGAATCGCTCCGGTCCCAACACTTCATTTCTTAACATTCTAAGCCCGGCTGCCGGTTTTTCGTACACGAGCCAACCGACATGGGCTTCTTTCATATTATCGGGAGCACTCATCACCGGCTCCATATTTTGCGTCGTCATAGCAATTTGCGACATAGGCGCAGCGGGTTGCTTGTACTCGCCATTGTTGAAGGCATCGGTGCTCAACTCATTGATAAAGGTGTTGAAGCCTTCGTCCATCCAGCCAAAAACACGCTCGTTAGAACCGACGATCATAGGAAACCAGGTATGTCCGAATTCGTGGTCGGTGACGCCCCAAAGTCCGCCTTCCCTGGCAGTGTATTCGCAAAAAACAATGCCCGGATATTCCATTCCGCCTACGACACCCGCAACGTTCGTCGCCGCCGGATACGGATATTCAAACCATTTTTGGGAATAGTGCTCGATGCAGGCCTTGGTATACTCCGTCGAACGTCCCCATGCTTTTTGGCCGTCGCTTTCTTGAGGATATGCCGAAATAGCAAGCGATTTTTTCCCGCTTGGCAGATTGATGCGTGCGGCGTCAACTATAAAAGAGGCCGACGACGCCCAAGCCACGTCTCGCGAATTCTTGATTGAGAAATGCCAGGTCAGGCTCGGTTTTCCCGACGGACGCGAAGCAGCAGCGGTCACCTCTGCAGCCGAACGTATCATTACCGTCTTGTCGCTTTGGCCGGCTTGCTTCCAACGCTGTAATTGCTCTGCCGTATATACTTCCGACGGATTGAGCAATTCACCCGAAGCTACTACGATGTGATTGGAAGGCGCGGTTATTTTCATGTCGAAATCGCCATACTCAAGATAGAATTCACCTGCGCCGAGATAAGGCGTCGTGTTCCAGCCGCGGATGTCGTCGTAAACGCATACTCTGGGAAACCACTGGGCAACCTCGAAAATTTTGCCGTTTTTGGTCGGTTGGATTCCCATCCGATCCGATCCGTAAACAGGAGAAACAAATGAGAAATCGATTTTGAGCGACACTTTCCCTCCCGTTTTGAGATGGCTCGGAAGTTTGATTTGCATGCGGGTGTCGGTAATCGTGAAGGCAAGCGGCGTTTCGGTCGTCTTCCCTCCTTTTGCGGTCGCGATCAATTTTACCGACTTGATGTTGTGCCCTCCGTCGAACACCTCGCCTCTCGCACCATTCCGGCTGCCGGACGTAGGGATTACGGCATTTCCGCGCGACTCTTTTGCAAATAGGTTTTGATCGATATGCAGCCAAAGAAACGGAAGCGCGTCTGGGCTGTTGTTGGAGTACGTCAAAATTTCCGATCCGATGATTTCGCCGGTCTGGTCGTTGAGCGACGCGGTCAATTTGTAGTCCGCTCTGTTTTGCCAATATTTCGGGCCTGGCTGGCCGCTGGCGCTGCGGTATTCATTTCCGGTAACATTGTAAAATCCAGGCGCAAATGCCGCATTGTAATCGTAGGACGACGTAGTACTTTTTTCCTGGGCATGTAAAAATGTCGCTGCGAACAGCCCTAAAACAAGGGATAATCTCATTGTCAGTATTTTTGTTAGGTGTCGAATTTAGCGAATTGGTCGAAAGACTGCCTCAATTGTTACCAAATTATTGACGATCAAAAAAAACCGCCCATTGGACAGTCCTAAAACAATATTGCCGCTTACTGGACCGCCAGCATCGCGTTGATGTTCCCATAACCGAACTGGCTATTTTTGTTGGGATAAAAATGTGCCGATTGCCGTAGCCGGTTTAGTACCTGGTCGCGCGTCCATGTGGGATATTTCGACCAAACCAACGCGGCCATTCCTGCTGTCGTGGCCGTGGCGACCGACGAGCCACCAACGTAATCGGACTGGTCGTTGTAATAGCTCGCCACCGGAACCGTATTGCCTGAAGAAGCGCGTTGCATGGCGACGGTAAATTCAACTTTCCCGCCCGTGTGGCAAACATCGCATTTGGCATAGCTGCCTTCTTTGACTCCCGTAACGGCCACGACCTCATTCATGCTGGCAGGAAAAATGACGCCCACGAAAGTCGTAAAACTTGTGGAAGTTCCGGCGGCGCAGAAGATCAATTTGCCTTTGCTGTGGGCGAATTTGATCGCGTCGGAGATTTTACCTACGGAAAATACATGCCCCATCGACATCGAGATGATTTTTACACCGGAATTGTTGCCTAGGGCCGTAAACGCTTTTTTCACGCCTTCCTGCTCGTGATACCCTTCGAGTACCACATTCGAAGCTGCGCGATAGCTTATGAGATTGGCGTTATAGGCGACGCCGACGGGCAATCCGCTGTTGTTGCGCGGGGCTGCGGCCGCCGAAGCCATACTCGTCCCGTGTCCGCAAAGGTCGTTGAAACCGTCTGTTGCCGTAGACCAAGGCCAGGCTGAATCGACATAAACACCAAATTTCTGAATGCTTCTCCCGGATGAGGCGCCCGTGTTGAAGCTCGCTCCGAGCAACGTTTGCTGAGGCGAAATGCCGGTATCGACAATACCAATGCCCACACCTGCCCCAGTGGCATGGTTCCAGGCTTGGGGAACATTGTGGTGCGTGAGCGTCCAGGCTACTCTGGCGTTTGGCGATACCGTCGTGAAATCTGCAGGGCTCAACGCCGTAGCGTCGTAACCGCAGCCCGATCCCGAACTGACGCCGGAACTTGTCTCGGTAAGGTCGCGCGGTCGCTCCACACCGTTGCGCGTTCCTAAAAAGCGGTAGTTCCCAGGCTCGGCATATCTTACATTTTTTGACTTTCGCAATGCGGCAAGTGTCGACTGTTTTTTCACTATGACATCCATAGTGTTGAGCACCGGATCGCTGAATACCAGGAATTCCCTTTTACTGACGCCTTCGAGATCGGATATCATATCCAGCAATTGCATCTCCATCCTCTTACCATTTGGCGATTTGGCACGCTGGATGTCCTGAGGTGCAGATCCGAAACCTATGGAAACGATGAATTCGCTGTGGTGCAACGCGCTCCATACAAAGTGATTATCGGATTGATTCCAGTTGAAATCGCCCGTAGCTCTTAGCGAGTTTTCGATCTGGCCGTTGATCTGCTCTGTCGAAAGCGGAGCCAATTGTTTTTGCTCTGTCGGGCTTATCGCTTCAGTTCCAGCCTCTTCCGGAGAGCAGGAAACGATTGAAAATGCCGCAAACACCGAGAGTAATTTCACGTAATTCTTCATCATGATTTTGCTTATTTTGTTGGTTATCACCAATGTATAACAAAAATCCTGGGCGGGTCCGGCTGAAAACCCAAAAGTTATGAACAGCCTGCATTTTGTCTGACAACCATTTTGGCGTACATTTGCTTCCCTGATGCAAAAAACCGTCAACATACTCAATAAGCGCGCGCGTTTCGATTACGAGATCATCGAAACCTATACTGCCGGGATCGTACTTACAGGAACCGAGATCAAATCGATCCGGCTCGGCAAGGCCCAGATCACCGAAGGTTTCTGCGAGTTCAACGAAAGGCACGAACTGTTCGCTATCAACACTTCGATCGAAGAATATTCGTTCGGAAATACCTTCAACCACAAATCGAAAAGCGAACGCAAATTACTGCTCAACCGGCGCGAACTCAAAAGTCTCGAAAAAAGCGTGCAGCAAAAAGGATTGACGATCATTCCGCTCAAATTGTTCACGAACGAAAAAGGGCTCGCCAAACTCGACATCGCCCTTTGCCGCGGTAAAAAGACATACGACAAACGCGAATCACTCAAGGAATCAGATACCAAACGCGACATCGACCGTATAAAAAAGGCCTACAGGTAACACGGTTCGACTATGCAGCAACTCAAGTATCTACTCAAAAACGGACGCGTTGCGAAGCGATTTACAACCAGGCAGGTTTCGGAAGCGCTCAAAATCGACCAGGCGCTCGTCAGCAAATTCGAGAACGGGTTGAGACGTCCGACGCGAACCCAGGTTGTCCTTTTTTCCGAACTTTTCGAAATCGATCAGGACGAGATACTGCTGTGTTGGCTTACCGAAAAAATATTGGCAGAGATACAAAACGAGCCGCTTGGCCTCAAAGCGCTCAAAGCGGCCGAAACCGCACTTGGCGAGAAGCCGAATAAAGAAGTGGACGACCAGTTCCAGAAATTACTCCGCGAGATGGATGCGTTGAAGGGAATGTTGGGAAAAAAAGACTAACGTTTGATCATTTTTCGGGTTGCGGTCCTTCCTCCGCCAATCGCATTTTCACGAAATAGACGCCCTTCGGCAAATTTCGATTGATCGCCCCCGGCTAACCAGATCATTTCCGCATTGGTGACCTTTTCAAGCACATAAGGATGAGTAGCTCCTCCATTGCGTAATCACAAGAAAAGTTAAGCCCAGAACATCAATTTTTGTTTTCCAATAATGGCACGAAACGGAACTCACCGAATTCGTGTTTCTCGAACTTCGTCTCGTCTTTGCGGACCAGCATCGTCATGATTTGATTCTTGTCACCGAAAGGGATCACGAGCCTGCCTCCTATCTTAAGCTGCGACATCAACGCCGGCGGAATGACGGGCGCTCCGGCGGTCACGATAATGCTATCGAAAGGCGCATAGTTGGGCAAGCCTTTGTAGCCGTCGCCAAACGAAAGGTGTTTGGGCCTTATGCCAAGTTTCGGAAGCAACACCGAGGTAATTTTGAACAGTTCGTTTTGTCGCTCCACACTGTAGACTTTGGCGCCCATAGTGCAAAGAACGGCCGTTTGGTAACCCGATCCCGTACCGATCTCGAGTATCTTATCGTCTTTTTTTACATTAAGCAGTTGTGACTGGAACGCCACCGTATACGGCTGTGAAATCGTCTGGCCCGCGGCAATTGGAAAAGCCTTGTCCTGGTAGGCAAAATCTTCGAACGAGGAATCCAGGAACAGATGGCGCGGGATTTTTGCGATTGCCGCAAGCACGGCCTCATCCGTGATGCCTTTGTCGCGAAGCTGATTAACCAATTGATTTCTAAGGCCTTGATGTTTATTTGTGTCTTTCAATTCGGAAGTTGGTTTGGATTGTAAAAATACTCAAAACTTCAATATTCATCGTCCGCCAACCGACATTCCTTTGATGGCATTTTCCGTTTGCCGCCACCGCCGCGTTTGCGATAAAGATTTTGCGCATGTCGGACAGGCGAATAACGAGCAACGGAATTTTGAAGTTGATGGGACTTTCGGCACTAATCCTTACATTTGCTCAAAACACAAACCAAATGCTTAAAGTTGGAGTTTTGGGCGCAGGCCATCTTGGAAAAATCCACTTGCGTCTTTTGCAGCAATCCGAAAAATACGAGCTTGTCGGGTTTTATGACGAAAATCCTGATTATGCCGATAAGATAGAGTCCGAATTTGGCTACAAGCGCTTCCACACCATCGCTACGCTGATCCATGCCGTGGACGTAATCGATATCGTCACGCCTACGCTTTCGCACTACAAATGCGCGCGTGTGGCGATCAAATCAGGCAAGCACGTCTTTATCGAAAAACCGATTGCAAACACGATAGAGGAAGCCGAGGAGATCATCGCTCTAGCAAACGAATATGACGTAAAAGGTCAGGTTGGCCATGTCGAACGGTACAATCCCGCATTTATTGCAACGCGCGAAATGATCGAAAACCCTATGTTCATCGAGACGCATCGCCTTGCGGAATTCAATCCACGGGGCACGGACGTTCCCGTTGTCCTGGATTTGATGATACACGATATCGACGTGATTTTGTCGGTAGTGAAATCGCCTGTGAAACACGTACATGCGAGTGGCGTCTCTGTGATTTCCGATACGGCGGACATCGTGAACGCCCGGCTCGAATTCGAAAATGGTTGCGTGGCGAACCTCACGGCGAGCCGCATTTCCCTAAAAAACATGAGAAAGTCGCGCTTCTTTCAAAAGGACGCTTACATTTCGGTCGATTTCCTCGAGAAAAAGTGTGAGGTCGTCAAAATGAAAGACGCACCTGAAAATCCTGGAGATTTTGATATGATCCTTCAAAATGCGGAAGGCGTAAAAAAACAGATTTACTTCAAAAATCCCGAAATTTTGGCCAACAATGCCATCCTTGATGAACTGGAAACTTTTGCCGACGCAATAACGAATGACGCCACGCCTATCGTGACACTTGAGGACGGAACCGAGGCCCTGAAGGTCGCCTATCGCATAATCGAAAACTTTAAGCGAGTGCTATGAAACGGCTGTCTGTCAAAAATATAACGTTTTTTTCATCAACTTACTTTGCCCTTTCCGGACTCGTATTCCTCACGATGGTGTACAGTTCGCAGCGCTCGGCAATCCTCGTCGGGCTTGTCCTGTTTGGCGCCACGATATTGCCGGTCGCGTTGCCCTTTAGCGTGTTCCGGTTGATTTACGGAATATTCGCGTTCATGGCTTCACTTGTACTGACTACTGCGTTCATCTTTCAAGGCTTTTCGTGGGGAAAAGACCAATTGCTTTCCTCGATGATAATACTACTCGTCTTAAGTGGTTATTTGCTAGCATCTGTCGGGCTCGTCTATTCGTCGGTCAGATCTTTGGATGCGCAACGCTTCACCCTAATTTAAAATACAAACCAAACCAACTACAGAATGAAAAATATTGCCGTAATCGGTGCCGGAACCATGGGTAACGGAATCGCGCATACGTTCGCCCAAAGCGGATTTACCGTAAAACTCGTGGATGTTTCCGAAGCGAATATCGAAAGAGGAATGACCACGATCGCCTCGAACCTCGACCGCATGGTTGCAAAAGGGTCGATAACCGAAGAAGACCGCGCGAAAACCATCGGGAACATCATTACCTATACTGATCTCAAAGACGGCGTGACAGGTGTTGATCTCGTGGTTGAGGCCGCAACCGAAAACGTTGATCTCAAGCTCAATATATTCCGCCAATTAAACGAATACTGTTCGCACGGAACCATTCTTTCCACGAACACTTCTTCGATTTCGATAACCCAGATAGCCGCCGTGGTGACGCATCCGGAGCGCGTGATCGGTATGCACTTCATGAATCCTGTGCCTATCATGAAATTGGTGGAGATCATACGCGGTTACAACACGTCCGACAACGTAACCGAAAGCATCATGGAGATGTCCGAAAAACTCGGAAAAGTTCCTGTAGAGGTCAACGATTATCCGGGATTCGTGGCCAACCGCATTTTGATGCCGATGATCAACGAATCGATAGAAACGCTTTACAACGGCGTGGCCGGCGTTTACGAAATCGACACGGTCATGAAACTCGGGATGGCGCATCCGATGGGACCTTTGCAACTCGCGGATTTTATCGGCCTGGACGTTTGTCTTGCCATACTCAATGTAATGTACGACGGGTTCAAAAACCCGAAATATGCGCCTTGCCCACTGCTGGTCAATATGGTCAGGGCCGGAAAACTCGGCGTAAAATCAGGAGAAGGATTTTACGACTACAGCGAGAGCAAAAAAGCGGAGAGAGTTGCGAAACAGTTTAATTAGCGAATGTGAGAATTAGCGAATTAGCGAGGTGATAATTAGCGAATGGACGGAACCGGTTTGCTAACTCAGTAAATCACTTATTCCGACTTATTAATTGCTATCTCGCTACCACCCCAACCTACAATTCGCTAATTCGCTAATTGACTAATTCGCTAATTGACTAATTATTTAATCGACTAATTAACAATGCCCAAAATCACTCCTTTCCCTGCTGTGCGTCCGACACGCGACAAGGCGCCGTTGGTGACCTCGCGTTCCTATGACGATTATACCGCTTCGGAACTTGCCGCCCAGCTCGACTTCAATCCGTTCTCGTTTTTACACGTGCTGCATCCCGGTTACGTGAACGTACAAAAGAACGATCCGAACAAACGATTCGGGCAGGTCAAGGCGAAATACCAGGATTTCAAGGATGAAGGCGTACTCAAAAAGGAAACCGAACCTATTTTCTATCTCTACGAGCTCCAGTCCAAAAGCCGCAGCTACACGGGGATAATCGCGTCAATTTCGGTTCAGGATTATTTGGACGGCAAACTCAAGAAACACGAAGACACCCTTGAATATCGCGTGGAGCAATTCGAGGAATACCTCCATATTACGGGCTTCAACACGGAACCGGTTCTTGTGGCCTATCCGGAAAACCCGTCGCTTCAAAACTGGATCGACACCACCAGACGCAAGCGCCCGCTTTACCTTTTTTCATCTCCGAACCGCGATAAACACACGCTTTGGCGTATTCGCGATAAACAACAGATCGACTGGCTTGTCACCGAGTTTGAAAAAATCCCGTCACTTTACATTGCCGACGGCCATCACCGATCTGCTTCGGCGGCCATGCTATATGAGCGCCACAACGCTTCGGGAAATTCCAACCTTGGACATTTTATGGCGTTTCTCGTTTCGGAGAACGAAGTAAAAATTAACGAATACAACCGCGTCATCAGCGATTTGAACGATTTGTCCAAAGCAGAATTCCTGAGTCGGGTCGAGAAGGTTTTCACGGTTGTCAATCGAGGAAACGAACTGTGGAAACCAATCAGGAAAGGACAGTTCGGCATGTATTTCGACGGCGATTTCTATGCGCTCGAACCATTGAGCGAAACTTCCGATATCGACGCCCAACTTCTTTATGACGAGCTGCTTAATCCTATATTAGGGATTGGAGATTTGCGGAATGACGGCCGCATCGATTACATTCCTGGAAACCAGCCGCTGACCAAAATGGTAGAACTTGTCGATACCGAAGCATTCGAAGTTGGGTTTACCTTGTTTCCTATCGCGTTCAGCCAAATACGCGAATTGGCCGATAAAGGCGAGATCCTTCCGCCAAAAAGTACGTATATTGAGCCTAAAATCAGAAGCGGACTCGTTATATACGAAATATGAAAAACCTATTGCTCATTTGGCTCGCATTGGTCGGCTGCCCGTTATTGGCGCAGGACATGAAGGAAGCCTCGTCAGACAAAACCGCAGTTCTCGAAGGCAGGTTGCGCGACGCAAAGCCCACAATCGAAACCGGACTTCCGGACGGCACCAAAATTTCGATCTGGACAATTTCGTCAGTGAAAGCGGACGGTTCGCCAGGGAAACACATCGCGAAAGCGTGCGCTAAAAACGAAATCCCACAGACAGGCGAAGGTATCAGGACGATCGCTACCGACTTCCATTATGCGAACGGCGTGGTTTCAGGCGTGCAATACAATGAGACGTTAGTGATCCAGAATCCGACACCATCGGTATCGACGAAAAAGAAAGAGTTCATCTTTACGGACGGGATCCAAACTTCACCCATCCCAGGCTCCTCGCCGGAACTGGAAAAACTTGTGAAGGATTGCCTGGCGCAAATCGACAAAGCTTTTGACAATCATGTCCATACGCAATAATTTACTGGAGATCCGTGAGGCGATCCCTGAAAATGTGTCGCTTGTGGCAGTTTCAAAGACGAAACCGAACGAAGACATTTTGGAAGCTTATGAGGCCGGCCAGCGTATTTTTGGAGAAAACAAGATCCAGGAAATGAGCGCCAAACAACAAGCGCTGCCTCAGGATATCGAGTGGCATATGATCGGCCACGTCCAGACCAACAAGATAAAATTCATGGCGCCTTACGTAGCGCTGGTCCACGGCGTCGACTCCCTCAAGCTTTTACAGGAGATCGACAAACAGGCCGCTAAGCACCAACGCGTCATTGCTTGCCTGTTGCAGGTTCACATAGCCAATGAAGAGACAAAATTCGGTTTGGATGCAGGCGAAGTGAACGAGCTTCTCGGCTCGGAAACCTTCCGTAAAATGACCAACGTCGAAATCAAAGGCTTGATGGGGATGGCTTCCTTTACAGATGATAAGCGCCAAATCCAGAACGAATTCTCACAGCTCAAATCGCTTTTCGACGACCTGCAACGACTCCCGAAAACACACAACTTCAACCCGGAAATCCTCTCGATGGGAATGAGCGGCGATTATTCGATAGCTATTGCCTGCGGAAGTACGATGGTTCGGATTGGAAGCAGTATATTTGGGACGCGTTAATTAGCGAATGCGATAAATTAGCGAATTAGCGAATGGTACGTTCGCGTTCGCCGGAATATCGGTTTTTTCAAGCACGAACCTCATTCGCTAATTTTCAAATTTGCTAATTCGCTAATTATCTTGTACGCAATCCTCGACATAGAAACCACCGGAGGCCAGTTCAACGAAGAAGGCATTACCGAAATCGCGATTTACCGTTACGACGGGCACGAGATCGTCGACCAGTTCATCAGCCTGGTGAACCCGGAAATACCAATTCAGCCGTTTGTAGTGAAACTCACAGGGATCAGCAACGCCATGCTGGAATCTGCGCCTAAATTCTTCGAGGTTGCCAAGCGCATCATTGAAATTACCGAAGGCTGTATCATCGTGGCGCATAATACTGTTTTCGACTACCGCGTGCTGAGGCTGGAATTTCGGCGCTTGGGTTATGATTTCAAGGCCCAGACCCTCGATACGGTGGAACTTGCACAAAAACTCATCCCTGACATGCCATCTTACAGCCTCGGGAAGCTCTCGCGCTCGCTCGGTATCCCGGTTGCCGACCGGCACCGCGCCTCCGGAGATGCGATGGCGACTGTAAAACTGTTCAAGATGTTGCTCGACAAAGACGCCGAAAAAACCATCATCTCAACCTTCATCAAAACCGAAGTCGAGAAAGGGATTGCGCCGAAATTGCTCGATATCATCGACAAATTGCCGTCGCGATGCGGCGTTTACTATATTCATCGGGAAGATGGGAAAATCATCTACATCGGGAAAAGCCAAAATATTAAAAAGCGCGTCAACCAGCATTTTACGGGAACTTCGAACAAGTCCAAAAAAATACAGCTCGACGTTTTTGACGTGACCTATGAGGAAACCGGAAGCGAGCTTATCGCCCTGCTCAAGGAAAGCCACGAGGTAAAGATCAACAAGCCGAAATACAATCGGTCGCAATCCAAGACGAATTTACAGTGGGCGCTCTATACGCAAACGGACGAAGGCGGTTACATGAATCTCGTGTTGGAAAAATTCGATGCGAACCGCAAGGAAATCACTGCCTTTCATTCGATCATCGAGGCTAAGACCACGATGCACCGCCTCACGCAGAAATACAATCTCTGCCCAAAGCTTACCGGAATCGACGATGCCAAAAATGCCTGTCGCTCTTTTGAGATCAAGATTTGCGACGGGGCGTGCGCCGGAAAAGTCAGTTTGGAAGAATACAACGCCCGGGTCGAGGCTTTCCTGTCCGATTATACGTTTACTTCCGAAAATATGATCATCATGGATCGCGGCCGCAATGTAAGTGAACGCAGCGCCGTGCTGATAGAAAACGGAATTTATAAGGGCTATGCATTTTTCGACCTGAACTACCAGATGAGAAATCCGTCGGTACTGTACAAAATTCTAGTGCCCATGAGCCACAATCGCGACACGACGGCTATCATCCGGATGCACTTGCGCAGAAACCCTAAACTCAAAGTTGTCCACTTTAACGCGAATGCGTAACTTGATGGGATGATAGAAAGCGCCAAAAACAGGTTCCGGAGTAGACTGCATACCGTCATTTATGAAGCGGACACTCCGGCAGGTAAAGTATTCGACCTCATATTATTAGGCCTGATAATTTTAAGTATCGCTGCCGTTATGCTCGAAAGCGTGGCATCGGTGCAGATCGTCTACGGTCGCGAACTCGCCATCGTGGAGTGGGTCATAACGATATTTTTCACTATCGAATATATAGGCCGGATCGTTTCGGTAAAAAAACCATATGCGTACATCGTCAGCCTTTACGGGATGATCGACCTGCTCTCGCTGCTGCCGTCCTACATCGACCTGATTTTCCCCGGATTGCACTTTTTGGTCTCGTTGCGCGCATTCCGTCTGCTGCGCATATTCCGCATATTGAAACTCGTTCACTTCGTGGGCGCTGCCAACCAATTGGCCGACGCTCTCAAACGAAGCCGTACCAAAATCGCCGTTTTCCTTTTCACGGTTGTCGTGCTTTGCGTGATGTTAGGCACGGTCATGTATATCGTCGAAGGGCCGGAACACGGCTTTTCAAGTATCCCGATGAGCGTTTATTGGACAATCGTCACCCTAACGACCGTAGGTTTTGGAGACATTACGCCGGCCACGCCTCTCGGACAACTGATTTCGTCCCTGATCATGATACTGGGTTATGGTATCATCGCCGTCCCTACCGGATTGGTGGGCGCTCAGCTCATGAGAGGGCAAGCAGTCCATCTCAACACTCAAAAATGCCCGAGCTGCAACGCCGATCACCACAGGGATGACGCCAGATTCTGCTATAACTGCGGGCACATCCTGAACTCATGAGCAAATTTCTCATCACGATAGTCGGGCCAACGGCAATTGGAAAAACCGCGCTGGGCATTGAACTTGCGCAGGCGTTCGATTGCGAGATCATTTCGTGCGATTCGCGCCAGTTTTACCGGGAGATGGCTATTGGCACCGCGGTTCCCGAGGCAGACGAGCTCGCGGCGGCAACACATCACTTCATCCACAATAAATCCATTTTTGAGCGCTACACCGTAGGCGATTTTGAAACCGACGCCATTGCAAAACTCGATGAGTTGTTCGAGACCCGCGACGTTGCCGTAATGGTTGGCGGCTCTGGGCTCTATGTCGATGCCGTACTCAACGGATTTGACGAATTTCCCGAGATTGATTCGGCAGTGCGTGCCGCGGTCTCGGCTGACTATGCCAAGTACGGGTTGACGCACTTACAATCGGAGGTGCGAAAATACGATCCGTACTATTTTGCCGAGGCTGATATACAGAATCCGCAACGGATGATGCGCGCGCTCGAAGTTTGCATCGGGACGGGCCAGCCTTACTCCTCTTTCCGCAAACGGGAAACCAAGGTACGCCGATTCACTCCCATCGTGATTGGCCTTGACGCGCCTCGCGGGATCATTTACGACCGCATTGACAAACGGGTCGACATCATGCTCGAAAAAGGGCTTGTAGAGGAGGCACAAGCCGTATATCCGTATCGACAATTGAACGCCTTGCAAACCGTAGGATATCGGGAATTGTTCGACTATTTTGACGGCAAGACCAATTTGGAAACCGCTGTCGAGGCGATCAAGACGAATACAAGACGTTTCGCCAAACGGCAATTGACGTGGTTCCGAAGAAATAACGATACGACCTGGTTTGCATTTGATGATCGCCTCTCCATACACGCTTACATAGCAAACACGATGTCACAAAAAAGCCGATAGCATGCCGATAGCCGAAAACTTCACATCCTTTTATTCCCACAAGCGAACGATAGATTTTACGCAATGCTTGCCAAACGGGCATTTGCGGCTTACCGATCTGTGCAATTTGCTGCAATTGGCCGCTGGCGACCACGCCGAAATGGGTGGTATCAGCTTCAGCGATATGCAGGCTTACCAACAAGCATGGGTGTTGAGCCGGATGCGCGTCGAAATCCTGGAATTGCCAAAGTGGAAGGACAAGGTGACTATAAAGACTTGGATCGTGAGCCTTGAGAATTCCCGATCTGTCCGTGCGCTGGAGATGTATGCCGGCGACAGGAAAATCGTAGGATGCGAAACGTTTTGGGCTGTTTTCAACACGGCCTCGCGAAGACCTGAAGCACTCGCGTTGCCCCACGAACATTTCGAAAAATTTGCCGATGACTTCTCGACAAACGAGCGCACTTCAAAAGTGGATCTTTACGATTTGGATATCAAACTGGCCGATCACAAAGTACTGATTTCCGATCTCGACATCGTCAATCATGCCAATAACGTAAAATATCTCGAGTGGTGCCTCGACCAATTTGACCCGGAAGTACTGATGGCAAACCGAATACAATCGATCGACATGAATTTTATGAAGGAGTTGGTCTTGGATGATGTCGTCGAAATAAAGGCTGATGTGCAGCAGCGCACATTTGGCATTCTCAAGGATGACAAGGCGTGTTTCGGATTGAAGATTTCTTGTTGACGATCGAAGCCTAGCCCCGATGGAAGCGGCAGCTTTTGCAGTTGGGGACGCCTTTTTTGACGATGTTTGAGGGCGACCGGAGGGAGCCCGAAAAACGAGTTCAAAAAAGCGGCTTCAACTGTAAAACTATAGCGTACAGCGGGATCAGCTCCAAACTTTAAACTTCAAACATTAAACAAAAAATCCCCGGCGCTAACCGAGGATCTTCTTATTTTTCAGCTCCATTCTTTACGACAAGCCTGAAACCTTCTCCGTGAATGTTGAGGATTTCGACGTCCTCGTCGCGCTTGAGGTATTTTCTAAGCTTGGCGATGTAGACATCCATGCTTCGCGAGGTAAAGTAATTGTCGTCCCTCCAGATTTTGGTCAGCGCCAACTCGCGCGGCATAAGGTCGTTTTCATGCAACACGAGAAGCTTGAGCAACTCATTCTCCTTTGGCGACAATTTGATAGGCTCTTCGTCTTTGTAGGTCAAAAAGCGCAATTTTGAATTGAGGTGGAAATTGCCGATGTTGAATTCAAACTTAACGTTGTCGTTCTTGGTATCGGCGGCCTTGCGCTGCATGATGGCTTTGATTTTCATCAGCAACACCTCGGAATCAAATGGTTTGTTCAGGTAATCGTCCGCACCGACTTTATAGCCTTTGAGCACGTCTTCTTTCATGGATTTCGCCGTGAGGAAGATAATCGGGACGTCCTTGTTCTTTTCCCTGATTTCCTTTGCCAGGGTGTAGCCGTCCTTGTAGGGCATCATGACGTCAAGTATGCAGAGATCGTATGTATCTTTTTTGAATTTTTCGAAGCCTTCCATGCCGTTTTTGGCGAGGGTAACGTCAAAATCGTTCAGGGTGAGGTAGTCTTTTAGGATCGCCCCGAAATTCTGGTCGTCTTCTACTAATAGGATCTTCTTATTTTCCGTTTCCATAGCTGTTCGCTTAGTTAATTAGTGGTATCTTGATAATGAAGGTGCTACCCTTCCCTTTTTCACTTTCGACAAAAACCTGACCGTTGTGGTCGTCGACGATCCGCTTCACGTAAGCAAGACCTAAACCGTGGCCTTTAACGTTGTGGATATCGCCCGTGTGCTCGCGGTAGAATTTCTCAAAAATTCGTTTTTGTGCCGCTTTGCTCATCCCGATCCCGTTGTCTTTGACGCGAATGATGACAAAGTCCTTTACGTTTTCTGTCGTCACGTCTACCTCGGGGATTCCGGGTGTATATTTGATTGCATTGTCCAGAATGTTCACCAGAACGTTGGTGAAATGCACGTCGTTCAAAAGAACGGTAGATCGCTTGGCATTGAAATGCGTCGTGATCGTTCCCTGGCGATCTTCCAAAATCAGGCTTACGTGTTCGATGGCTTCCTCGAGGATTTCGTGTACGTCATTGGATTCCTTGGTGATTTCGAGCTCTTTCTTTTCGAGCTTCGATATCCTGAGTACGTTCTCGACCTGGGCGTGCATGCGTTTGTTCTCGTCGCGTATCATCTGCAAATAGCGTTTTACCGCGTCTTGGTTGTCGATGATTTTCGGATTCTTTATCGCATCAAGCGCCAAGTTTATCGTCGCGATCGGCGTTTTGAACTCGTGCGTCATGTTGTTGATGAAATCGGTTTTGATTTCCGAAATCTGGCGCTGCTTGATCAACTGGTTCAAGGCACTTGAATAGGTAATGATAATAATGAGCGTAAATACGATCGAAAGTACCGTGATCCCGACCAATTCAGAGAAAAGAAATTTCTTTTTCTGAGGGAAGCTCACGAGCAACTGATAACTGTTCGAACTCTCGTCGTTGGTAAATATCGGGATGGAATACGTCGCATATTTATCATACGCGAACCGGTCCGACTTTACTTTCGTGGCCAACCCGTTGCTGTAAACCGCATATTCATAAGAGGTCTTCACGCCAAATTGATCCAGTTCGCGGGTGAGCAATTTCTGGAGCTTTTCTTTGCTGACGCGTTGCTGCAACGGTTGTACTGCGGCAATATCCTTGAAATACATGTCGAATTGCGCCTGGTTCAGGATGTCGTCGCTGCCGGATCTCTCGATTTTGATGTCGGGAGTCGTTTTGGCTGGCATTCCCGATACGTCAAGGCCGTTGCGACTGTATATTTCAGTGGTTCGTTTGGCCGTAAAACTTTTGATCTTCGTGCTGTCTGGCAATTTATCAAAGAACGAGGACAGATTGTAATCTTCCGAGAAAATGCTGTTCGAGTATACGATGGTCTCATTGGTCCGCTTGTCGCGCTGATAGTAACCGAATTCGAGAAAATCGCTCTTCGCGGGCGCCTTCCCGGTGCTGTCCTTGAGTCGGTTGTACCGGCTTATGAAGCTGTACATCTCCTCTTTTTGCAGCTGTTCGGCCACGTTGCTCATGATTTGCTTGACGTGAAAACGAAACTGTTCGTCATTGTTTTTGAATGACGTATCAAACCAATAAACCTGAACGAGGATTATTCCGATCAGGGACAAACTCATGAGAACGACGAGCAATCGGAAAAACAACTTATTCATCATTCACAAAATTAACATTTTAACATTTAGACGTTTGATAGATTAACCAAACATTAACATCCGCCCAAAAAATTACAGTTTTTTCAGAGTTTTGAAGATTTTAACTACTTGTTCGCGGGTCGATCCGAGGTCGTCGTTGACTATCACATAGTCACTTAAGGCCATCTTCCGCTCGTCCGTCCACTGGTTCTCCATACGGGCAGTGACGTGTTCTTTGGCGACGCCGTCTCTTTCCATAACCCTTTGTATCCGAGTCGCTACGGGAGCGGTCACGGTAATGATTTTCTTACAATCCTTATAGCTTCCACTTTCGAACAGAATCGCTGCTTCGCGCAGCACAAAATCAGCCAAAGCGTGTTGTGAAAGCCACTCCTGAAAATGAATTTTAACGCGAGGATGCACCAGGTCGTTTAACATTTGCAATTTGCGTTTGTCAGAGAAAACGATGTCGGCTAGCTTTTTTCGATTGACTGTTTCATTTTCGACGATTTCCGAGCCGAACGCAGCTTTTAATTCAGCAAGCATGGCCGCAGACGCCATCACTTCCCTGCCGGCATCATCGGCATAATAGACAGGGACGCCCAATTCCGCAAACATGCGCGCTATCGTCGACTTTCCGCTGCCGATTCCTCCGGTAAGCCCGATTACGTGTGTCATCTTTTGAAGAATAATTCAGGAAAGACCAACTCTGGCCTGCGTTTCAGCAATCGAACGTTGTAAAATGATTTCAGGAAACCGGTTCCATATCCGTAAAATTGTATGGCGATGGCCACGACGGAATAAAGGCCGATCCTAAAACTGTTTTGGGAAGCCGACAAGAGAAATGCAAATGCGAAATACAGCAAATAAACGAAGGCGAAATGCCATATGCCGACACCGGCCAGCAGCAACGATATGGGAATTCCCAGGATAAACACGGTAGGTGCGAAAAAAGCCAGCTTGGCGTATTTAGGGTACCAACTGTCGAGTATCGGGCGCGCCTTGCCGAATTTATTGACTTGTTTGTAGAATTTGCCCCAGTCGATGCGCCGCTTGTGGAATACGAATGCTTTAGCGAAGAGACGCGTGCGAAATCCCATTTCCCACAATCGGATCGAAAGATCGGGATCTTCTCCGGGATGAATGTCGCCGAAGCCCTTCGAGGCCTCGAACGCTTTTCTCGAAAGTCCCATGTTGAAGCTACGCGGTTGGAATTTGTCGACCGTTTCCGATCCTCCCCGGATTCCTCCGGTGGTGATAATCGACGTCATGGCGAAATTGATCGCTTTTTGCACGTCCGAAAACGAATCGTGGGCCGCATCGGGTCCGCCGAAGCAATCGACATAATCTTTTTTCAATTCCGAATCGACGACCGAAAGGTAATGTGGCGGGATCAGGCAATCCGAATCAAAAATCAGGAAATAGTCGCCTATGGCTTTTTCCATACCGAAATTCCTCGAATCACCGGGCCCGGAATTGGGCTTGAAATAATACGAAAGATTCAGTTTGGCGGAATAATGCTCGACCACTTCCCTGCACGGGATGCCCGAACCGTCTTCGACCACGACGACTTCAAAAGGAGTTTGGTAGTCAGATCGGGAGAGACTTTCGAGAAATTCCCTCATTTCCTCGGGCCTGTTGTAGACCGGAACTATTATCGAGAAATACATCGGCTTCATAGAGACAAAGATAACCTTTCAAAGGAAAATCGCCTTGCGCCGGCCGCTGCATTTTTAACAATTCGGCTTTCGGGCGTAACGATTTGTCCGACAATAAAAAAGCCACCCGGTTAAGAGTGGCTTTTGAATTTATGGCAGCAAGGTTATTGTTTGATGACCTTTACCGTTTGGTTTCCATTTTCGGAAGCGAGTTCGACCATATAGGTGCCGCTCGGCAAACCACTCATGTTGATTTGTCGTTCCCCGTTCAATTTCTGGAACATGACCTGTTGGCCCAAAAGATTGCGTACCGTAGCCGAAGTTGTTTCCTGACTGCCGGAAATCGTCAATACGTC
Source organism: Flavobacterium selenitireducens (assembly GCF_014748335.1). Classification (GTDB taxonomy): domain Bacteria; phylum Bacteroidota; class Bacteroidia; order Flavobacteriales; family Flavobacteriaceae; genus Flavobacterium; species Flavobacterium selenitireducens. The sequence continues at coordinate 72,670 of NZ_JAAVIY010000006.1, read as the reverse complement.
GCTTACCGGGTTTGGAGAGACGGCAAACTTGTTCCGTGAAGCATCCGAAACCGAAAGCTGGTTTCTCGACACTTCAACGCAGAATGTTCCAACAGCATCTTCGCTATATCCCGAAACGCGCACGTAATATGTAGCTCCGGCCGTTACTTCTGCATCTGTGATCAGGGAATTCCAGGAAGATCCGTTAGGAAGCGTTGTGGTTCCATCATCCTGGCTACAGGCGATTTCGACCAGTGTTCCGCAAACTCCGGAGTACAAGGCGATTTCAGTGTCATACAAAGTTCCTCCCAAAAAGTCGGTTGACACATCTACAGTAGCCGTATCATCAGGAGCGACGAACGAATACCATACGTCATTTTCGCCGTAGTTAAAGCATTCGGGAGCCACAACACCTGAATCGGTAGCGCCAAATGTAGTTCCGTTTGTAGTGTTTCCATTACAGAATGCGGCATCGACCGTAAGTACTGTCGCAGCTGCGCAGTCGTCGTTTGCTGGAGCCGGCGGAGGCGTAACGGTCAAAACGCCGCTGACGTATTGTGTTCCGTTCCAGAAGTTCCCTCCATTTTCCCCGTCGATTCCGCCGTATACGTATCCACCTTGGTTGAGGCGGTAACGCGTAGCGTAATAATACGTGCCCGGGTCAAGGTCTTCCCCGATGTTGGCCGTGTATTCGTCATTATTGCCTACGTTGGTAGCCGCGGCATTGAATGTCATTTCCGTCCAGTTGTCCCAGGTGTTCGGATTGGTGTTTGTGGCACTGATCCCTATCCAGGCGGTAATTCCCACGCCTTGTCCGGCCGGTTCCGTCACGTTTGGCTCATAGACCTGTCCGAAGACGTCAAACGATCCTCCTTCAGTGATGGTTTGTGTTGGAGGCCATTGCAAGTTCGCATAGTCAGGAGCATCTGCGGCAGGAACGCCACAAATAATCGAGCGCGTGCGGTTCGTGTTCTGGGCGCCGCACTGGCTATCGACATGGCTGTAAAAACGCACGACACCGGTCTGGTTGGAAACCCATGTAAGCGGAGTCGTACCGTAAACGACCGGGACTGATCCATCTGTGTTGGCGATCGTGATGAAATCGGTCGTGCCGCTTTTGAACGTATAGGTTTGTCCGTTGGTGACGTTCACGTTGGAATATTCACCGGCATAGGCATTGTTGGCGATGATGTTCTCGGTTACGCCATCACAGGTTTCGGGCGTAAAGGTAGCTCCAGGATACAAACCGGCAGGCGCAGTGAGGCAGTAGCCAGGAGAATCCTCGACGGTAAAACTCCATTCGGCACAACCGACGGCTTCACCTGCGGCATTGATAGCGATAACCTGCCAGTAAATCGTGACGCCATAGGCATTGATCGTTAAATCATCTGCTGTCGTATTGGTCGTGTAAGTTCCTGTGTAGCCAAGCACTCCGGGAGCGTTGCCGGAATACACATCGTATTCTACCGGTGTTCCGCCTGTGGTAGGAACGTCCCATTCAAGTGTGATAGGTCCCGACGGCACGTCGACAGCGCCATTGGCGGGGCTCGGATTTGCCGCGCAACCTGGCAAACAAATGTCCGTCAAAGTAGTACTTGTCACGTTGCAGATCGAGGCGTTCTGATCCGTAACGGTTATCTGCACATCCGTGCCGCTGGCATAAGGCCCGAACGTCAACGTTCCCGCAGCGGAAATCGTTTGGGTCGGACTTTGTTGGTTGTCCGTAACCGAATAAGAGGCCGCCGATCCCATCGTGGTAACGTTTACCGTCACGTTGAAGGACGCCGCCGGGCACAAACTGGCTGCCGCGAATGTTACCGTTGGAGGTGTGCATGTAGGCACCACTACGTTCAGGCTGTAATCTTCGGCTTCGCCCCAACCCGATCCTACCGTATTGCACGAATCGGAATAGCCGGCGAATTTCTTGATTACCCGCATGCGCGTCGTTCCGAGTGTCGCTCCGGGCGGAACGGCAATGGTTCCGTTGAGGACGACGGCATCGGCACCTGTAGAACCGGTAATCGTCCCAATGTCATAGGATTCCCCGGCGTCCGTGAAAACGTTGTTCTGATTCCAATCGATAAATACCCTGAGGTAAGTGGTAAAGGTCGTACCGTCGGTGTTTCCTTTCAGCACGATCGGATAGGAAATTCCCTGGGCGACCGTTCCGGAAATCGCGGTAAAATTCTGGTGCGCCTCTCCTCCTGTGGCTGCAGGCGAAGAATTGTTGATGCCAGCAAACTGGACCAAAGTGATCGGCTCCTCATTGTTGGTAAATGTGATGGGGCCGCAGTACGGAGCCGGGAACTGCGCACGCCCTTCCAATGCAAATAATAACAGCATTGAAAACAAAAAAGTAATTTTTTTCATAAAATAATGGGTTATGTGAATTAGTGAGCGTTAAATTTAGGAAATAAAAAAACGCTCCCAAACCTGGAAGCGCTTTTTTTTAAATATCGATTGTTACAAATTATCTGAGACTTTGTACCCAAACCATCTCATCGGCATCGGTATCATAGTCGACACCGTCCATCTCGAACCCGAAAAGTTTATGGAATTCATGGCTGTAGCCTTTCAAATCGCCTAACTCCGGCAGCGTATCGGTATCGGCGGTCTTCCAGAGTTCGGCCACCTTTTCCTGTATGTCTTTGTCCATTTCCCAATCGTCTATGCGTATCCTGCCTTTTTCATCGACAGGAACATCAGATTCCGTATACAATCGTTCGCGGAACAAACGGTCGATCTGTTCGATCGTTCCTTCGTGCGTGCCGGCTTCCTTCATCGTACGGAACAACAGCGAAATATAAAGTGGAATTACGGGAATAGCGGAACTGGCCTGTGTCACGAGTGCTTTGTTGACAGAAACAAACGCTTTCCCGTTGAGATCTTTAAGATGGTCCGAAATCGTGAATGCCGTCGCTTCGAGATCGTCCTTTGCGCGTCCGATCGTACCTTTGCGATAAACGGCTTCCGTCAGTTCCGGGCCAATATATGAATAAGCCAACGTCAAGACGTTTTCGGCCAAGACGCCTGCTTTTTTCAAATCCTCAATCCACCATTTCCAATCCTCCCCGCCCATGACGGCCACCGTATTGGCAATGTCCTCATCGTTTGCGGGCGTTATCGAAACCTCTGAAACTTTCCCTGTATGGAAATCGACGGTTTTGTTGGTATAGGTTTGTCCGATCGGCTTCAAAACCGAACGATGCGTAACGCCTGTTCTCGGATTGGTGCGCACCGGAGACGCCAAACTGTAAATTACGAGGTCCACCTGTCCCAAATCTTTCTTGATCAGGTCGATGGTTTGCTGCTTGATTTCATCGGAAAACGCGTCTCCATTGATACTTTTAGCATACAAACCGTCGGCTTGCGCCAATTTTTCGAACGCTGCGGAATTGTACCAGCCCGGCGAGGCAGTCTTTCCTTCCGACGGCTCTTTTTCAAAGAAGACGCCTATCGTCGAAGCGCCCGAGCCGTAAGCTGCGGAAATGCGGGAGGCCAATCCGAAACCTGTAGAAGCGCCGATGATGAGCGCCTTTTTAGGACCTCCGGCAACTTCGCCTTTCCCTTTTATATATTCGATTTGTTCCCTGACGTTCTTCTCAGCTCCTTCCGGATGTGCGGTCAGGCAAATAAAGCCCCGCATTCTGGGTTGTATGATCATAAAAAATAGAATTTTACCATAACAAATATAGGCTTGTTTTTTTAGTTCAACAAAGCTTTCGCGTGATTAATAGCCGAGTCGGAAACCACCGAACCGGACAGCATTTGGGCAATTTCGACCACTCTTTCCTCTTTGTCAAGCAATTTGATTTCGGATGTGGTGGTTTGCGCGTCCGATCTTTTGAACACTTTGAAATGACGGTCGCCTTTGGCAGCGATCTGCGGAAGATGCGTAATCGAGAAAACCTGCATATTGCGGCTCATCGAAAACATGATCTCGGCCATTTTGTGAGCAATCTCACCCGAAACACCGGTATCGATCTCGTCAAAAATAATCGACGGAAGCTTTGAATATTGCGCCAGCACCGATTTCACTGCGAGCATAATTCGCGACATTTCACCTCCGGATGCGACTTTTTTAAGCGACCCGAAACTCGAGCCTTTGTTTGCGGCGAAATGAAACAGCAATTCGTCTTTTCCGTTTGAAAGATAATTCTGTCCGTTGGTAACCTCAATTTTGAAACGGGCGTCCGGCATGCCGAGCTGGGCCAGGATTGCCACGAGTTGCGAATTGAGTTCCGGGATCGCCTTTTGACGGTTGGCACTGAGGCCTTCGGCAATCACATCGAGTCGTTTTTCGGAATCGGATATCAGCAGTTGGAGTTCCCCTATCCGGTTTTCGATTTCCTCTGCCGATGCCGTCTTGCTCTCGAGTTCGGACTGTATCGCAAGCAATTCCGTTACGGTTGATACTCCGTGTTTTTTCTGGAGGTTGTAAATCGCCTGTAATTTTTGGTTGACGATTTCTAGCTGTTCGGGATCCTGATTGAGGTTTTCGGATGCCCGGTCGAGTTCCGAGGCGATGTCGTCCAATTCAATCGAAGCGCTGTCAAGACGTTCGGACAACAGGCGGAAATCTTCCGAAAAACCTGACAATTTTTGAACCGCCGCCCGCATCTCCCTTAAATTGGACAAAATTCCGTAGGTTTCGTCTGTAGCCAAGCCAATCGACTTTTCCAGCGTCTCGCGTATGAACTCGACGTTGTTGAGTTGCTCGTAAGCGGTTTCAAGTTCCTCCTGCTCTCCGGCTTTGAGGTTGGCGGCACTCAACTCCTCGAAAAGAAACGCATTGTAATCGTGCTCTTTGAGCGACTGCTGTAATTTCTCCTGGAAAGCGGTAAGTTCCGACCTGTGCTGACGGTATACCTTAAGATGGTGTTGGTAATCCGAAAGGTTTTGTCCGTTGGCGGCAATGGCGTCGATAATCCTGAACTGGAATTCTTCCTCAGACAACGACAACGTTTGGTGTTGGGAATGTATGTCGATGAGAAACGCGCCCAATTCCTGTAAATCCTGGATGTTTACCGGGCTGTCGTTTACAAATGCGCGCGACTTTCCCGATGGGAGAATCTCTCGTCGTATGATCGTCTGGTCGTCGTAATCGAAATCCTTGGATTCAAAAAACGGCCGTAACCCATAAGCCGGAAGTTCAAAGTGGGCTTCCACAATGCACTTTTCGTCTTTGTTTTTCAATGAGGACAAATCGGCGCGCTTACCCAAAACTAATCCCAAAGCACCTAGAAGTATGGACTTACCCGCTCCGGTTTCTCCGGTAATTATCGTAAATCCACTTGAAAAATCAATGGACAATTTTTCGATCAGGGCGAAGTTTTCGATGGTAAGGTGACGGATCATTTTGGCGTAGAGGGTTAATTTGAAAATTGGGTAATTGGTAATTGGGCAATTAGATAATTAGATAATTAGATAATTAGATAATTAGATAATTAGCGAATGTGTGAATTAGCGAATTAGCGAATGTGTGAATTAGTGAATTAGCGAATGTGTAAATTAGCGAATTAGCGAATTAGCGAATGTATAAATTAGCGAATTAGCGAATGTGTAATATCAAAGTTACGTATTTAGCGAACTTATGAATTAGCGAATATGTAATAGCGAATTTACGTATTTAGCGAACTTTGAATTAGCGAATGTGTGAATTAGCGAATTAGCAAATGTGTAAATTAGCGAATTAGCGAATATTTGAATTAGCGAATTAGCGAATTAGCGAATGTGTAATAGCAAATTTACGTATTTACGTATTTAGCGAACTTATGAATTAGCGATTGTAAATAATTACAAGAGTGTTAAAGGTAACGTCAAATTCGCTAATTCGCTAATTCGCTAATTTTTAAATTTTCAAATTAAAATTTAATATTCGCCCACTTACTCGCATTCAACGGCGAGAGGCGGTTCAGGTTTTCCACGACATCGGAAATCGGAATGTTGGGACCGCCGGAAAATATCCCGACCAATTCATCGGACTTGGCGTCGAAAAAGATGCGCGTCAAAAACGCATTCGGACGCACCTTGGAGACTTCGTTCAGCGTCGCCAACGCCTGTTTCACACCTTCTTTTCCCGACTTGGTATCAGTGGCCATCTTATCCAAGCCCAAAAAATGGTATTCGTACATTGCCTGACGGAACGGTTCAAACGTAGACGACATCATATCGTTGATGAGAAAAAAGCGATTTTGCATACCATCGGATTGGCTCCAACCCTTGGCTCCTCCTTGTTGGGCGATGCTCGCGACATCCTGGGCAATCTCGAAATAAGACGTGCCTCCGCTTGGAGCGAACGTATCGGCATCCATTCCGATCATCATGTAGCAATAAAATGCAATCGTCGAAATCAGGTTGGAATCGTAGCTGTTCGGATTGAACGTAAGATTCTGGAATTCGACATATTCGAAATTAAAATCCCTGTCGTTGAAATTCAGGACGGGAGACGAATAACTCGAATTGAAGATCGGACGGGCCGACTGCACCTGGATGCTCGCGGCAAACGCACCCGAATTGTATCCCGTCACGTTGATGAACATCGAACAATTGATGCGCTCGTTGGCCTGATAGCCCTGACCCGTCCAATCGGTGCGGTTCACGAAATCGTTAAGGGCCGTTTCCAGGGTTTTGAATACCTGGTTGTTCGTCGATCCCACTTTCTCGGCGTTGACCGTGACGCGGCAATTGAGTTCCTGGGCGCTCATGGCGATAGTCGATAATACGGAAACTATAAAAAATATCTTACGCATAATGGGCGATGATTTTGTGTATGATGTCGGATGCGACGGCTTCTTTGCTCTTGAGATCGTGGCTTTCCCGATTGAAATCCTTATCGATGAACGTCACTTTATTCGTCTCGTGACCAAAACCTGCGCCTTGGTCGCGCAGCGAATTGAGCACGATCAAATCTAAGTTTTTTTTGCGGATTTTTTGCTCCGCATTTGCGATTTCATTTTCGGTTTCAAGCGCAAAACCAATGAGATACTGTGACTGCTTGATCTGGCCAAGCGACGCCAGGATGTCTTGGGTCTTTTCCAGTTCGATAGCGAATTCGGCTGCTGTCTTCTTGATTTTCTGGTCGGCGGCTTTCTTCGGACGATAATCGGCTACGGCTGCCGCGGCAACGGCTACATCGACATCGGCAAAATGCGCGTGGCAAGCCTCGTACATTTGTTGGGCAGACGTGACACGAATGACTTCCACACCCGATTTTTGAAGCGTGAGATGCGTCGGACCCGAAACTAAAATGACCTCAGCTCCGGCAGATGCAGCCTCTTTGGCGATGTCGTAACCCATTTTTCCTGACGAATGGTTTCCTATGAAACGCACAGGATCGATCGCTTCGTATGTAGGACCGGCGGTAACGAGTATTTTTTTTCCCTTTAGCGGAAGTTTGGAGGCGATATCCGATTCGAGGAACGATACTATATTTTCAGGTTCGGCCATCCTGCCCTGCCCTATCAATCCGCTGGCGAGCTCTCCGGATTCGGCGGGGATCATGACATTGCCGAACTGTTGCAACCTTTGGAAACTGCCGAGCGTAGACGGATGTGTATACATGTCGAGATCCATAGCCGGTGCGAAGTAAACCGGGCATTTGGCGGAAAGATAAACGGCAACCAGGAAATTATCGGAATTCCCGGTTGCCATTTTTGATAAGGTATTAGCCGTAGCCGGAGCGATAAGCATCAAGTCGGCCCAAAGGCCAAGTTCGACATGATTGTTCCATTGCGCAAGCGCCTGTTCGCCATTGCGGCTCGAGTCCGCCTCTTTTTCATCGTCGTTGTAAAACGAGGAAAAAACCGGGTTTTTGGACAACGTCGAAAGCGTCAACGGCGTGACGAAATCCTTTGCGGATGGCGTCATGACTACCCTGACTTCGGCCCCAGCCTTGACCAAGAGTCGCACAAGCGAGGCTGTCTTGTAAGCGGCAATCCCACCGGAGATGCCCAGGACGATTTTTTTACCGCTTAATACCGACATGGTCTTATTTTGTAGTGTCGCGATAGTAGATTTTCTCGTCCATCCACTCCTGAACAGCCAAAGCATGCGGCTTCGGAAGTTTTTCGTAGAATTTGGAAACCTCGATTTGCTCCTTGTTTTCAAAGATTTCCTCAAGGCTGTCATTATATGTGGCGAATTCTTCGAGTTTGTCGGTCAATTCTTTTTTGATTTCGGAATTGATCTGATTCGCCCTTTTGGCCATGATGGTGATCGCTTCATAGATGTTTCCGGTAGCCTCCTCGATTTGAGTCTTGTTATAGGTAACCGTATTTACCGGAGCATTCGTCTTCTTTAAATCCATGGTTTCTTATTTAGCAAATTGTTTTAAGTCTGTATCGATTTTGGCCAACATTTCGTCGGCTTCTTTTTTGTATTCGGAGTTCGGGTAGAACTTGAGCAGGTTGTTGTATGCTCCCTTTGCCTGGTTCAGACGCTCCTCCATCTTCGAAGGGACGCTGTTTACCGCCAATCGGTAAGAGGAATCAAATCGGTAATAAAGCGCTTTTTCGCGAAACGGCGTGCCCGGATAATCGGCAATGAAGTTATCGAAGGCTACGATAGCCGATTTATAATCGGAAATCTTGTTGTAACCATACGCAATTTCATACGCTTTCTTCTCCAGTTTTTCGCGCAACACCTTCATCGTTTCATTGGCTTCCTTCAGATATTCGGAATCCGGATATTTATCGATGAATGCCTGGAGCTTGTCGATGGCCTTGTCGGTATCGACCTGGTCAAGTGTGTAACGAGCCGATGTATTAGCGTAGCTCTTGGCCGAAAGATATAACGCTTCTTCCGCCTTTTCACTTCTGGGATAACTTGCTGCGAATGTCTCAAACTGGTAACCCGCAAGAATGTATTGTTCCGTTTTATAATACGATTGGGCGAACATGTAAAACATCTTTTCGGCCTGTGGTTTCCCTTTGTAATTCGGGGCCATTTGTTCAAAAAGACGAATTGCTTTATTGTACTTTCCGTCGTTGTATTTTTTTTCGGCCTGGGCGTATTTCAATCCGCTGTCTTCGCTTTTCAACGCTTTTTGGTATTCGCTGCAGGAAACCAAAAGCGAGGCGGACAGCATCAAAATGAAAAATCTCTTCATCAAAATCTAGGTTTTACTCTTATTTCAGGGCGGTTGGCGCCATTTAAAAACCAACCGCAAATGTAGTCAATATATCAGTACGGCAAAATTTAATTTTTGCATGCTTCAGACGTTCGCTTCAGAGCGGATTCCCGCATTTTTCGTAAACGATTCCAAACGGGACGCCAGATCGTCCGTCGCCGTTACAAGCGGTAAACGCACCGTATTTTCAGACAGGCCGAGCGTTTTGAGCACCGCTTTGATCCCTGCGGGATTGCCCTGCTCGAAGATCATGTCGATCGCATCGAGAAGTCCGTAATGGATTTTGTAGGCTTCGTCCGCACGGCGTTCAAGCCCCAATCGCACCATGTCTGAAAATTGCCTTGGAAAACCTTCGGCTATGACCGAAATCACGCCGCTTCCGCCAGCCAAAACCATCGGAAGGGTAATTGCATCGTCGCCTGAAATTACGAGGAAACCCTCGGGTTTGTGCTGGATAAGGCGCATCGCCTGTACGATATCGCCGGCCGCCTCTTTAATGGCCACGACATTGTCGAAATCCTTTGCGAGACGCAGCACCGTCGCGGGCAACATATTGCTCGCCGTCCGCCCCGGAACATTATACAGGATCACAGGAATCGGAGAAGCTTCGGCAACCGTCTTGAAATGCTGGTAAATCCCTTCTTGGGTAGGCTTGTTGTAGAATGGGGAAACAGAAAGCACGGCCTCGAATTTCGACAAGTCTCGCGTTTTGAGTTCTTCGACAACTTCCGCGGTATTGTAGCCGCCAACGCCCAAAACCAACGGCAGTCGCGACGCATTTGCCTCGATCACGGTCGTGATGACGAGTTCCTTTTCCTTCTTGGTGAGCGTGGCACTTTCGCCTGTAGTTCCGAGCACGACGAGGTAGTCGATGCCGTTTTCTATTTGATGCGACACGATGCGCTTGAGAGCCTCGACGTCAACAGAAAAATCCTTCTTGAATGGAGTGACAAGCGCGACGCCTGTACCGATAAGTGATTGCATGGTTACAGCTTGTTAAGTATTTTGAGGTATTTGAATAGTTCAGACAAGAAGACCTCGTGATTTTCGGCCTGGGTGTCTATCATGAAATGGTTGAGTTTTTTGTTGACGGATGCGAACCCGACCTTGAACCTGGCTTTCGACAAATTCGTGACGACCATCAACGCCGATTTCTCGATGTCGTAATAGTTGATCAACAGATCAAACGGCTTTTCTATAAAATCTTTGACGTGAGAACTGCGGAACGTGGCCTGCCAGCTCAGATCCTTGTGGCTGAATACGGGATAATCAAAAACTTCCTGTTTCCGGATGCGGTTCTTGAATACCAGAACGTCGATATTTTGGGTGTCGATACCTTCGGATTCCAAAGCGTTTACTATCGCGTCCTTTTCGTAGAAATAGGTTTCGTCAAATATGATCCCGACTGTTGCGACACGCTGGCCGGCTTCATCCGGCTTAACATTCGACAGGCTATTTTTAACGATTTTTTTCGTGAAAAGGTTCTTCAGCGAGCTCAAAAACATAGTACTTTTACCACGCTTGTAAATTTAGTCAATAATGTTCCAACCGGTGTCGGTAAAACTAAAAAACTATAACGTTGCCCTAAAGGGTTTTGTTTTATTCTTAACATTTGCGGGCGCGGTTAATTGTGCGCCCAAAAAACTGGCGGTGACGCGCATCGAAGGACGTGAGATCGCGGTCGGGGCCGAAAAAGGCGAAGACGCAAAAATCGCTGCCTTCATCAAGCCGTACCACGACCATATTGAAGCAGATATGAGCACTGTCCTGGCCGTGGCGCCGGTTGCCATCGACAAGACCGGACAGTGGCAAACACCTATCGGCAATCTTTTCGCGGATGCCACACTCCAAAAAACCGACTCAATCTTCTTGAAACGCCAAGGCAGGCATCTCGATTTTTGTATGTTGAATTCGGGCGGTGTCCGGTCGATAATTCCCGCGGGAGACGTCACGATGCGCACGGCCTATGAAATCATGCCGTTCGAGAATTCGTGCATCGTCGCCGAAATGAAGCCCGAACAAATCCAGGAGATGGTTACCTACATCATCGGCGAAAAGAAGCCGCATCCGCTTTCGGGAATTTCATTTTCTATAGGAAAGGACGGACGCGCCAGCGACATCGTCATAGCCGGAAAGCCATTGGAAGCGAACCGCACCTATTACTGCGTCACGAACGATTATCTTTATCTCGGAGGCGACAGCATGGTTTTCTTTGCGAAGGGCCCGAAATCGTATCCGCTTGACTATAAATTGCGCAACGTCCTTATCGATTATTTCAAGCAGGTCGATACTGTAGTGGCGCCGACGAATCCACGCATAACGGTCGAATAACATGGAAAGAAGGGATTTTTTACAAAAAGGCGTCGCCGGAACCGCTTTCGCTGCTTTAGGCGGATTGTCACTGCAGAGTTTTGCGTCGGCAAAAAAACACCTGACCGTTTTGCACACCAATGATGTACACAGTTACATCGATCCGTTTTCAGCCACGCATCCCAAGAACCCGAACAAAGGCGGTGTGGCAAGGCGAGCGGCAATCATCGAAAGCATCCGCAGGGAAAATCCGAATGTGTTGCTGCTCGATGCCGGCGACATTTTCCAGGGGACACCTTATTTCAATTATTACGGAGGCGAACTCGAGATCAAACTCATGAGCATGATGGGATACGACCTGGCGACGCTCGGCAACCACGATTTCGACAACGGCATCGACGGTTTTTACAAACAATTACCACACGCCACGTTCGGTTTTGTTTCGGCGAATTACGATTTTTCGAATACGATACTTGACGGATTGGTCAAACCATATAAAATTTTCGTGAAAGATGGGATTAAGATCGGCGTTTTCGGGCTCGGTATCGAACTCTCAGGGCTTGTGGATCCCAGGAACTACAAAGAGACGAAATGGACGCATCCGACGGAAATCACACAGGGTATCGTCGACAGGCTCAAACGGGAAGAAAAATGCGATCTGGTAATTTGCCTTTCGCATATCGGATACGACTACAAGAATGACCCGGGCAAGATTTCCGACCTCAAACTGGCTTCCCAAACCCAAGACATCGACCTGATCATAGGCGGCCACACCCACACTTTCCTGGACAAGCCGACAGTCGTAAAAAATCGGGTCGGTAAAGATGTCCTGGTCAACCAAACGGGTTGTTACGGCATCAATTTGGGGCGCATTGATTTTTACCTCGAAAGTGGTGTCTCAACCCACACTTCCCGCGTCATTTCGGTTTAATTTTTCTGTAGACATCACGAATTCATAAAAGGCGTAGAAGGCAAAGGCGTTCAATCCCATTGCCATCGGACGGAAAATCACAGGTGAGAATCCCGTAAGGTAGAACTTTTCTATGAATACGATAAAGTGAAGCGATCCGAATAATATCCCACATTGCAGCAGCCAGGAATTGCGTTTGCTGTCCTGCATCATATAATGCGAAAAGGAAATCCCGCAAATCACCGAAATCAGGATGTTTTGGATGATCAGCACGAAGAAGCTGTTTTCCGGGATGCCGTTGGTTATCATAAACAAATAAAAAAAGACCAGCAAAAACGGAACTGTGGCGATTACCGCGGGGATAAAATCGGTAATTTTTAGAAGGCGGATGATGAAATATAGCAGCAAAATGCGATGCGCCAGGAAAACGACGAGACCGTAGAACAAATACGATTGGGAGTCCGGGATGAACAGGATGTTGGTAATAAGCGATAGGCTCATGATCACAAAAAACATCGGGCTTCTTACCGAGGACGAGGCGTAATACAGCAGCATCAGCATCAGCGGCATCATCGGCTTGAGAATATAGATCAGTGGTTTATAAGCATACAGCTCGCAGATTACCTCCGCGATCGCAACCGCAAAGTAAACCGTGGCCAGCGCCGTAACCCGAATATTCTCGTGCCTGAAAACCATAGTCGTACGCATTAATCAACAACGATCGAACGGGAATGGCTGTTATCACTTTCCGCCATTACCACAAATTTACAAAGTATGAATTGCCCGAGTGCAAAAAGCGCCATGGCAAGCGACTGGAAGACGCTAAGGTTCAGGTAATACAGCCTGATCACGAAAAGGAATTGCGTGAAGGCGAACATCATGGTGCTTATCAGCAGCAATGTACTGGCGCCGTCCGATCTTAAAATGTAATTCCCTACCGAAAGCCCGCCGAGGAACGAAATGAACAAGCCCTGCATGATGAACATATAAAGGCCGTCCCCGATTTCTTCGTGAGATACGTTGATCACGTACATGTAGATAAACACGAACGGAAGGCTGCCCAACACGACAGGAATCCAGCCCGGGAACGCGATCAGCCGCAATACGACGTATATGATCAAAACGCGATACGCCAGAAATACATAGGCGCCCAAAGCGATGCTGTCGAGCGACCGGCTGATAAAAAACAAGTTGGCGATCCAGCTGAAGGCCAGCGCCAGCAGGAAAACGAAATTCGCCTTTTTAGAAGAAAGCCAATACATGATTGCCAGCAATGGGTTCATAAACGGTTTGCTCGCCCAAATGAGCGGTTGGTCGTAAAAATATTCTCCCGCAATCTCGATTGAGGATACGACCGCATATGCCACGACAAAAAAATTGACCACGGCTGAGCGGGTTATCTTTTCCATATGTCTTTAGTTAAACACAGACATTACAGGATTTCAAACGGTAGCAGGGATTGACTCAAATGTAAATAAAAGATTATGTTAATTTTTACGATAAACAAAATATTTTATGACGAAATAATAGGAGAACAATTGGAGTGCGATGTCCAGCGGAAGAAACTCCGGCGTTGGGACAATGAGCATGAAAATCACATAAAAAATATCGGAGACGCAATTAAACAAAGCCGTCATTGCCATAAAGAACGAAGCATTGGAATTGCTTACGTTGATGTGATAGGCAGAAAGTCCGGCCTGTAGGGCTAGGATCAGTCCGTAGATCAGGATGGGTATTTCGAGCGACTTCTGGCTTTCGTCAAAAAATCCGATAAGCGTAAAAGCGGTTCCCACGATCATCGCGAAGACGAAGATACCCACAGCAAAACCGCTCCTGCTGAATCGCAAGGCAACGGTATCGGCCAAAATAAAACGCAACAAAAGAACGTAGGACAACACATACGGCACCATAATGTACATCGTGCCGTTGCGCAATTCGAGCAGCACGATCGTATCGCCTATAAAGGTCAGGGCCAGGAAAACCGCATACCAGATGTTGAATTTTACGGTTTTTATCGAAAGATAGTAGAAGAAAATCGCCGGAATGACGATCGGCTTCGAAAAAATAAGCAACGTCTCGCTTGAAATGACCGTAGCAAGAACCGCAAGAATGCAGGCGGCAAAGTACAAAAGTATTGCTGGCCGTTCCGTTTTCATTCGAGCATGCTCCTGAATTCCGCTTCCGACAATATCGCAACGCCCAGTTTGTTGGCCTTTTCCAATTTTGCCGGCCCCATGTTGTCGCCCGCCACGACGTAGTGGGTTTTGGCAGATATGGAACTCCCGATCTTACCTCCGTTGTCTTCGATGGCGATCTTGATACCATCACGCGAAAAATGCTCAAAAACGCCGGAAACGACAAAGGTCTTGCCTTCTAGTTTATTGGTGGCGTTCGGATTCACGCGTTCCACGACTTCGAGTTGCACGCCATAATTTTGAAGCCGGTCGACGATGGCCAGGTTATCTTCATTTTCAAAGAACGACACTACGCTTTGGGCAATCCGTTCGCCGATTTCGTCCACAAGCACCAAATCGAGTACGGACGCCTGACGCAACGCGGTGATCGACTTGTAGTGTTTGGCCAGCTTTTTCGCAACGGTTTCCCCTACGTACCGGATTCCCAACGCATACAACACGCGTTCAAATGGGATTTCCTTCGATTTTTCGATACCATTGACGAGGTTTTCCGCCGATTTTTTTGCCATTCGCTCGAGCGGAATGACCTGTTCTACGGTCAAATCATAGAGATCGGCGTAATTCCGGACCAGGCCGTTGTGGAACAAAAGCGCGACGGTCTCCCCTCCGAGGCCTTCGATATCCATCGCTTTGCGCGAAATATAGTGCTGGATGCGTCCGATGATTTGGGGCGGGCATCCGTAAAAGTTCGGGCAATAATGTTGGGCTTCACCAGCCAGGCGCACCAAAGGCGAGTTGCATTCCGGACAATGCGTCAGGTATTCGACTTTTTGTGCATCCAACGGACGCTTGCTTACATCCACGGCAATGATTTTAGGAATGATCTCCCCTCCTTTTTCCACAAATACTTCGTCCCCGATCCGGATATCGAGTTTTTCAATCTGGTCCGCATTGTGCAGCGAGGCGCGCTTTACGACCGTTCCGGCGAGCTGTACGGGCTGAAGGTTCGCGACGGGCGTGATGGCACCCGTTCGCCCGACTTGGTACGATATTGAATTGAGGCGGGTGGAAACCTGTTCCGACTTGAATTTATAAGCGATCGCCCACCGTGGCGCCTTCGCCGTATAACCGAGTTCTTCCTGAAAATGTAAGTCATTGACTTTGATCACGACGCCATCAGTTTCGTACGGAAGGTTGTGGCGGTGCGTATCCCAATAGTCGAGGAATTCAAAGACCTCGTCGACGTTTTTGGCCAGGATCGCTTCTTTGGGAACCTTGAATCCCCATCGACGCGCGGCTTCCAAGCTTTCGAAATGGGTCTTGAACGGCATTCGATCGGCGACTACAAAATACAAAAGACAGTCGAGCGGACGTTTCGCAACCTCGGAACTGTCCTGTAACTTCAGGCTTCCCGAAGCGGTATTTCTCGGATTTGCGTAAGGTGCCATGCCGAGCTCGACGAGCTCGTTGTTCATTTTCTCGAATCCGGCTAACGGAAGTATGATTTCCCCGCGAATTTCGAACTTGTCCGGATAATCGCCTTTGAGCTTCAACGGCACCGACCGTATCGTTTTGATATTGGTCGTGACGTTGTCGCCCTGGAAACCGTCTCCACGCGTAATGGCTTGCTTCAGCTTTCCGTCTTGGTAAGTGATGCTTATCGAGGCGCCGTCAAACTTTAGCTCGCACGTATACTCTACCGGAATATCGCCAAGTGCACGTCGGATTCGTGCCTCCCAATCGAGAACGTCTTCTTTGGAGTAGGAATTGTCGAGGGAATACATGCGCCGTTCGTGCACGACGGTTTCAAAATTTTTCGTCAATCCGCCACCGACGCGATGCGTAGGCGAATTCTCGTCGAAGAATTCCGGGTGTTTTTCCTCGAGTTGCTGCAATTCCTTGAGTTTTTGGTCGAATTCAAAGTCGGAGATCGTAGGATTGTCGAGTACGTAATAGTTATAGTTGTGATGCTCAAGCTCGTCTCTCAACGTCTTGATTTGTTCGGCGACGGTCATAAATGGGATGTTCAATCAAAGGACTAAAGTAATTAATTTAGTCGAAAGTCGAGGGTTGAAAGTCGAACGTCGAAGGCCGAAAGTGGAACGGGTGGTATCGTTTGGATGATTTAGGGTTTTTTACAGGAAAACTGGATTTGGCGGAGATTGGGAAAGCGTAGATTTGCGACGGGAGGGTGCAACAGCACGCGGAAAAAATTTAGTTTTTTATAGTAAATCTGTACCTGACCGAAATTGGAGAATCATAAATTTGCGACGGGAGGGTGCAACAGCACGCGGAAAAATTTAGATTTTTATAGTAAATCTGTACCTGCCCGAAATTGGAGAATCGTAAATTTGCGACGGGAGGGTGCAACAGCACACTAAAAAAATTTAGATTTTCTACAGTAAATCTGTACCTGACGGAAATTGGAGAATCATAAATTTGCGACGGGAGGGTGCAACAGCACACTAAAAAATTAAGATTTTCTACAGTATATCTGTATCAGATCAATTTTTAAAAACAATAATTTCGCAATGGAAAAGTGCGACAGCACGGATCGAAAGTGGAATACGTGTTTGTTTACTAGCTAACTGACGGAAGAATAGCTACGCCTCAACCCACGTTAACGGCGGCGATTAACCACTAATGATACGCTCGAGCTCGTTATAGAATCTGCCGTCGCTCAAAAAAGCGCCTTGTTGTATCAACGCAAAAATGGACGGGTTGCGGTCTTGGGCATATTCCTTTTTTCCGGTTCGAATCTCAATCGCGTCGGTGAACATGTTTTCTGCCAAAAACTTCATCCCTTCATTGGAGAGCAAGTCTACCGATTCGTCTTTGACATGAAGCACAATCGAATGAATATGGGTTTCCCCGCACTGGAACAGGAAGCCATGGGATTTTGAAAAATTCTCGAGATATTCCGCCCGCGTGAGCACGCCTTCCCAGATCAGGTCGGAAAATACGTCGAGCTCCTGTTCGGCTATGTGCGGCTGCTCGATTTTGATCTTGTCCCACTCTTTTTTATCGATAGATTGGGTCGCGAGAAAATTCGCAAATTCCGGATGAAGTTCTTCCAGCTGTTCTTTAGTGAGGCGGGTGTATTTCATTACTGATGTTGATGCATTGATTTGGAGATCGCCCTGGCGAGGGACATTTAATTTTTTGAACTGCTTGGCGACTGGAAAAAAACCTTCTTCTTTAAACGGAATAGCCCGGATTGAAATGAAAAGCCCGCAGCCAAAAAAGTTTCGCTTTTTGTCCTGGGCTCGCGGCGACCAGCGGAAGCCAGCGAGGCCATTACAAAAATAACTTTTTTTGCGAGGACTTGAAATGGAAAGCCGGAAATAGCTACTTACAAAAAATTGCGCAACCGGATACTTTGTTCCAAAAAAAAACCTCCCCGTTTCCGGGAAGGTTCCTATTTCAATCGGATTGCGATCAAGCTTGTGCTTCGGCAACGATCTCGTAAGGAAGATCTACGATCACATCGCGGTGCAAACGGATGCTGGCAGAATATTTACCAGTTCTTTTCACAATACCTGAAGTGATGTATTTGCGGTCGATATGCTGACCTTGCTTCTCAAGCGCCTCGACGATGTCTGAATTCGTAACCGAACCAAACAATTTTTCTCCACCTGCTTTTGCAGTGATCTTGATTTCGAGTGCCTTCAAAGTTTCTGCCAACGATTTTGCATCTGCAACCACTTTAGCTTCTTTGTGCGCTTTTTGTTTCAAGTTCTCAGCCAAAACTTTTTTAGCTGACGGAGTTGCCAATGAAGCGAATCCTTGCGGGATCAAAAAGTTGCGTCCGTAACCGGGTTTAACCGTTACGATATCGTCTTTGAATCCTAGATTTTGAACGTCTTGTTTTAAGATCAATTCCATGTTGATGTCCTTGTTAAAGAAGTTAGGTTCCGATATGGAAAACCAACAACTGATTAATATTATACTTTAGGCTTAAGGCCCGTTGTTTACGACTTTCGCTTACAGCTTATAGCTTAAAGCCATTTTACTTAAGCAAATCCGCCACGTATGGCATCAAAGCAAGGTGACGTGCGCGCTTAACGGCAACCGACACTTTTCTTTGGTATTTCAATGAAGTTCCAGTAAGACGACGCGGAAGGATCTTTCCTTGCTCGTTCACGAATTTCAACAGGAAATCCGGGTCTTTGTAATCCACATATTTAATACCTGATTTTTTGAAACGGCAATATTTCTTTTGCTTGTTCGTTTCGATGTTCAAAGGCGTAAGATATCTGATATCCCCGTCTTTTTTTCCTTTTGCTGATTGCTCTAGATTAGCCATTTAATTAAGCGTTTGTAGTTGCTGAATTTTTTTGTTTTGCTCTTCTTCTTTCTGCCCAAGAAATCGCGTGCTTGTCAAGAGAGACCGTAAGGAAACGCATAACGCGCTCGTCGCGACGGAACTCAGTTTCGAAAGCCAAAAGGACTTCTCCCGGAGCTTTGAATTCGAACAAGTGGTAAAAGCCACTTTTCTTGTGTTGGATTTCATAAGCCAATTTCTTAAGGCCCCAATCCTCTTCAGCAACAAATTCAGCTCCTCTGGTAGTAAGGAAATCTTTGAACTTGCTCACTGTTTCCTTTACCTGTACATCAGATAAAACGGGATTCAAAATGAAAACAGTTTCGTAATGATTCATAAATAAAAAGTTTGATTTATTAAAAATGAGTGCAAAAGTAAGGATTAGATTTTAATATGCAAGCGAAATTTGACTTTATTCGGTAAAATGCAAAAAAATCCGATAAGTGTTAGGTTGATACGAAAAAACTATATATTTTCGCCTTACCAAATCTATAATAAATAAAGTTATGAAACTAAATTGTGTCGTTGTAGATGACAGTTCGATCCAAAGAATGATCATCGCAAAGTTAGTGAATAATCACCCGAATTTACATTTGGTAGGTGATTTTTCCAATGCAATTGAGGCGAAAAACTGCATGTCGGTACACACGGTCGACCTGATCTTCCTTGATATCGAAATGCCGGTTATTTCGGGCTTCGACTTTTTGGACGGATTGAAAGTGAAACCTCAAATCATTTTCATCACGTCAAAGGCCGAGTATGCCATGAAAGCGTTCGATTACGATGCTACGGACTACCTACAGAAACCGATAGCCGTCGACCGTTTCAATGCCTCTGTGAAGCGCGCCATGGATTTCCATATGCTCAAGCGCGAAAACCAGGAAGAAGAAGGAGAACACATTTTTATTAAGAGTAATCTTAAGAAACTAAAAGTGTACACCAACAAAATCAAGTGGATCGAGGCTTTTGGCGACTACGTAAAGGTGGTTACCGAAGAAGACAGCAACCTCGTTTTGTCTACGATGAAGTCATTTGAGAAAGATTTGTCGAAAGATAAGTTCATCCGCGTACACAAATCGTATATCATCAACATTGATAAAGTAGAGCGCTTCAACAGCAAGTTCGCTGAAATCGGCGTAACAAAAATCCCGTTGAGCCGAAATAAGAAAGATGATTTGATCCGGGCGCTGGCGATCGCGTAAGCATCGGATGACAATTTCAAAGCCACGGATTTCGATTTGTGGCTTTTTTTTGTGCGTGGATGATTGTAAGCCTTGCTGGAGTTGGCGGTTAAGTTGTGGCGCAAGAATGAGACGTGGAAAACGGTGGGCCGGTCTTGGAGAACCCGCGGTTTTCCCAGACCTAACAAATCTCCAAGATTTGTTAGGTCTATCAAAAATACGCTGAAACTCCGCAACCCTGGATACAGAAAAAATATAAAAAAGCTGAAAATTTAGATCGAGGCTACATTTGCAAACAGAAGAATCGTCCGGGCGTCTCTAGTAAATCAGCGTATAGACAGCCTAAAAAATCCCGTTGAGCCGAAACAAGAAAGATGATTTGATCCGGGCGCTGGCGATCGCGTAAGCGTCGGATGACAATTTCAAAGCCACGGATTTCGATTTGTGGCTTTTTTTTGTGCGTGGATGATTGTAAGCCTTGCTGGAGTTGGCGGTTAAGTTGTGGCGCAAGAATGAGACGTGGAAAACGGTGGGCCGGTCTTGGAGAACCCGCGTCTTCCCAGACCTAACAAATCTCCAAGATTTGTTAGGTCTATCAAAAATACGCTGAAACTCCGCAACCCTGGATACAGAAAAAATGTAAAAAAGCTGAAAATTAAGATCGAGGCTACATTTGCAAACAGAAGCATCGTCCCGGCGTCTCTAGTAAATCAGCGTATAGACAGCCTAAAAAAGGCCGTTGTGCCGAATTCCAAAACCACAAATTGTAGTTCATGGATGTTTGTGTTAACTTCCAATCTTTAGCCGCGAATTCACGATTCCACCTCCTATCGTTAATTGCCCTCAGCCAGTTCGGTCGAGCCCGGGTCACAACTTATCCAATTGCCTAATTATCTAATTGCCTAATTATCTAATTAACAAAGTCCACATTCACCACAACCTTGATCGGCCGAAACTGAGACACGGACTCAAAGCTGTCCAGAATTTTTCGGATTGTCTTTTTCGTGCGCGAAAGCGGCCTGCCCTGCGGGATTTTGACCATTATCGTTCGGATGTATTCATTTCGGATACGGGAAACCGGAGGTTCTTCAGGACCTAAAACCGGCATGTCGAGGTGCTGCTGCAAAACAGACGCGAGCCATTGGGAACCTTGCTTTAGTTTTTCGAAATCGCGGTGTTTCAGCGTAAGGCGTATCAGTTTAAAGTAAGGCGGATATTTGTAGATTTTGCGTTCGTACAATTGTTCAGAAAACATTCCCAAATAGTCGCCATCGGTTACCTGTCGTATGATATTATGATACGGATTGTACGTCTGGATGATCACCTTTCCTCTTTTCTGCGAGCGACCTGCCCTACCGGCGACCTGCGTCATCATTTGGTAGCTGCGTTCGAACGCGCGAAAGTCAGGATGATACAACATATTGTCGGCGTTCATGATACCGACGAGACTGACGTTGTTAAAATCCAACCCTTTTGCAAGCATTTGCGTCCCGACGAGAATGTCGATCTCGCCTTCCCTGAAACTGTCGATGATTTTCTCGAACCCGAATTTGCCGCGCGTAGTGTCCTGATCCATGCGTCCGACCTTGGCATTGGGAAAAATGTCGAGGAGTTCATGCTGGATCTGTTCCGTACCGAAGCCTTTCGTAGTCAGATCGGTAGACTGGCAGGCGTGGCAATTGCGCGGAAACGCCATCGAAGAGCCGCAATAATGGCAGCGCAACTGTTCCTTCCCTTTGTGATAGGTCATGCTCACGTCGCATTGGGAACATTGGGGAACGTGGCCGCACGTCAGGCATTCCACTACGGGCGAGAATCCGCGTCGGTTCTGGAACAGGATGACTTGTTCGCTAAGTGAAAGCGCTTCGGCAATATAGTCGCATAACGTATCGCTGAAATGGCCGGACATTTTCTTTCGGAAATACTTGTCTTTCAAATCGACGATCTCGATGTCCGGAAGCATCACGTTGCCGTAGCGCTCGCTGAGTTCGACGTGGCCGTACTTCTGGCTTTGGGCGTTGAAAAACGTCTCTATCGAAGGCGTGGCCGAACCCAACAGCGCCTTCGCCCCGAACTGGTGTGCCAGTACGATGGCCGCGTCCCGGGCGTGATAACGTGGCGCCGGATCGGCCTGCTTGAACGTTTGTTCGTGCTCTTCATCCACGATGATCAACCCGAGTTCGAAAAAAGGCAAAAACATAGCGGAACGCGCCCCGATAATGACCTGGGCCTTATCTGAATTGTCGAGAACCTGGTTCCAGGTTTCAACGCGTTCGTTATTGGAATATTTGGAATGGTAAACTGCCACTGTATTCCCGAAATGAGCCGTCAGACGCGAGACAAGCTGGGTAGTCAACGCAATTTCGGGCAACAAGTACAACACTTGTTTTCCCATTGCGAGAAAATCTTCGATCAATTTGATGTAAATCTCGGTTTTACCACTTGAGGTGACGCCATGAAGCAAGGTAACATCCTTGTCCTTGAACGAATTACGAATTTCGTCGAATGCCTTTTGTTGAGCCGAGCTCAAAGTCAATTCCCTTTCCTCGAGCCGATCTTCAAAATCAATGCGATCGTGTTGCAGCTGGTATTCCTCGAAAATGCCCTTATCGACGAGCGCCTTGACCGCGGCAGCCGACACATCGGCCGTTTCAACGAGTTTTTTCAAGGTAACTGGCTTTTTGTCGATCGCTTTCAGTTGAAAATACTGTAACACCAATTCTTTCTGTTTTCGCGCATTCCGAAGCAATTCCAGCAAATCCTGAAGTTTTGCATCCCGCTCAAACTCTTCGTGAAGCCGGATATAACGCACCAACTTAGGCTTGTAACTTTCTGAGATTTCCTCCTGTAGCGAAATAACGTTGCGAACCATCATTTTGCGCAGCACCGGAAAGATATTTTTCTTGCCGAGGATCGCGATGATATCCTGGACCGTTAAAGACGATTGCTGCTGAAGCGCCTGATAGACAAGAAATTCTTCGTCTGACAATTCACTGGCATCTACTGAAAACGAGGTGTTTTGCTGTATGACCGTCTCGCTTTCAAGAAGTAACGCCGACGGCATGGCGCTCCGGTAAACATCGCCGATCGCGCACATATAATACGATGCGATCCAGTTCCAGTGCGCCAGTTGTTGTGGAGTGACAATCGGTTGGTCGTCGAGTATTTGCTGGATCGGGCGCGCTTCGTAAAGCTGCGGCGGATTCTCGTGCAGCTCTACCGACAAACCCGTGTAGATCCTGTTCTTGCCAAACGGGACAGCGATGCGCATTCCCGGACGAATCGCATGGAATTCCATTTCGGAAACGCTATACGTAAAGGTCTTGACAAGAGGTAACGGCAGAATGACTTCGACGAAAAATGGCATTTACGGCTTGGAGATTTGAAGCGTAAAGATAGTTAATTAGCGAATTTGGAAATTAGCGAATTAGCGAATTTGGAAATTTGGAAATTTGGAAATTAGCGAATGTGGAAATTAGCGAATGTGGAAATTAGCGACCCGGGGCGCAGCCGAACCAGCCGAAGGAAATTTGGAAATTTGAAGATTTGGAGATTTGGAGATTTGGAAATTTGGCAATTTGGAAATTTGGAGATTTGGAAATTTGGAAATTTGGAAATTTGGAAATCGGAAGTCGCATAAGTGCGAAATTCGCTAATTCGCTAATTAATTCCAATTGTCGATTTTGAAATCGTCGGGAGAAGGATTTCCGCGGCCGGTTTCGACGAAAAGCCTTAAGCTCAGTAAAAACGTTGCCCATTTCATGCTGCAATGTGATTTGAATTCAACTTCCTCAGCCCAGTTGAGATGACTGAACAATACAATCGCAAAATCGCCCTCTTGCTTTAAATCGAACGTCACTTCGGTGCCTATCCATTCAGGCGGGCCTTCACGGAATTTCCATTGCACGAGTTTATTTGGCGTAAGCGCTGCGATTTCAAACTGCATGCTTCCGACTTCTTTTCCATCGGAAGTGTCGAATCGTGTGATGATCGTCCCGCCAACTTCAGAAGTTCCGTCCGTGTCTTTTGTCCACCAACCGGAAATCCCGTTTGTTGTCGCAATCGCCTCGTACACCTTTTCGATTGGCGCCTGAATCCCGATCCTGTGATGTATGTTGACCATTTTATTTCATCATTATGGAAATCCCTTACTTGACAAAACTAAAAATTATCTAATTATCCCAATTATCTAATTATCTAATTATCTAATTATCTAATCATCTAATTACTTAACCCGATACCAATACTGCGTCCGCCCGATCATCGATACGCCAATATAACCTCTCACTTTGAGTTTATCGGCAGATTCGCAGGTAATGTAGCATTTGTACAATTTGCCGCTTTTCGGGTCGAGGATTTTTCCGTTGGTATATTCGTTCCCTTCTTTTGTGAGGCCTTTAATTACCGTAAGACCGAGAATGGGCTTGTTCTTGTCCGGGCCCGAGCAGTTTACGCAGGCGCGCCCCTTGCCTTTTGGGTCGAGGATTTCGACTACTTTGCCGTACACCTTTCCGGAGTGTTCGTAGATCTCGACGATGGAGATCGGTTTCCCGGATTCGTCGTCTATGGTTTTCCATTTACCTATGACGGAGTGGTTCGGGACGTTGACGAACGACATCAGCAACAGGGTAGCTGCAAAAGAGAAAAATTTTTTCATGGCACTGTTTTTAGCCCGGATGGAAGCGGCTAGCTTTTGTGGGGCCGCGTGCATTTTTTGCCGAAGTTTGAGGGCGACCGAAGGGAGCCCGAAAAACGAGTTGCAAAAAAGCGCGCGGCCCGCAAAACTAATAGCGCACAGCCGGAAATGGCTACTAAAAGTTACGATTCAAAAAGATGTTTGCGCTTGGCGCGGTTGACCGCTGCGTTGAGCTCGAAACCTAGCAGGAGCACGATGCAGTTGATCCAAATATAAAACATTAGTACCAATAATGTACCTATGGACCCGTACAATTCGTTGTAACGCGAGAATTTAACTACCCATATTCCAAAGAAATAGGATGCGATGATTACCAATATCGTAGTAAAAATCGACCCTATCGAAATAAAGGCGCGTTTGCCCGTGCGCTTTGTCCCGAACTTGAACAGAAGCGATACGGTGAAGAGAATCATCATCAGTAAAAACACGTAGCGCGTAACAACGAGAATCGGGATGGTGTCGCTAAAAATGTCGGTGATCTTGATCTTCTGAAGAAAAACTTCGAGGGTCACGATGGTCGCCACGGTAAACAAAAGCGTGACCACCATGATGATCGACATGCCCAAAGCGACCATATATTGCCGCAAAAACCCGCGTTTGACGATGACGTGATGCGATGTTTCAAAACCGCCCAAAATCGAGTTGAGCCCGTTGGCGGCGAGAAAGATCGAGAGGATGACTCCCGTGGAAAGCAATCCGGAGTGGGAATTGTTGAGGATGTCGTTGAGAATTTTGGAGACGGCCTCGAAGGTGTTCGGTGGAACGTTATCGGACACGAAGTTCATAAAATCCTGCTGGAAATTCTCGATTGGAATGTACGGAATGCAATTGAGGATAAACAGCGAAAAGGGGAACAACGCCATGAAAAAACTGAACGAAATCGCGGCCGCGCGATACGTAAGCGCCCCTTCGGCGATCCCGACGAAATAGATCTCGATCAGGTCGTAAAGCGTCAAACCCTCGAGCCAACGCAGTTTTACGCGTTTGGAAGCCCGCGCAATATTGCGCAATACAGGGATTTTTTCGATGCGTGCCTCTATTTCCTGGGACATTTTTAATTAATAATGGATAATGAATAATACGTCGCCTCTCCCATTATCCGTTCTTCAAATTATCTAATCGACTAATCATCTAATTATCTAATCGACTAATTATCCAATTGACTCCGCCTTCAAACTCAAATCCATATTGTACACCGAATGCGTCAACGCCCCGGACGAAATATAATTTACGCCGCATTCCGCATAATGCCGTATCATTTTCTCGTTGATGTTGCCCGATGATTCGGTCAGCGATTGGTTCCCGATAAGCTTCACGGCCTCACGCGTCATGTCGTAGTCGAAATTGTCAAGCAAAATTCGGTAAACGCCTCCGGCCTCGAGGATTTGGGAAACTTCATGAAGGTCACGGGCTTCCACGATAATTTTAAGATTCAGGTTATTTTCGGAGAGATAGCGTTTGGTTTTTGCAATCGCCAAACCGATACCGCCGGCAAAATCGATGTGGTTGTCCTTGAGCATCACCATATCGTAAAGCGCAAAGCGATGGTTTTCCCCTCCTCCTATCTTGACGGCCCATTTTTCAATGGCGCGTATTCCTGGCGTCGTCTTGCGCGTGTCGAGGATTTTTGTGGAAGTGCCTTCGAGCAGCTCGACGAAATGTTTGGTTTTCGTAGCGATTGCCGACATGCGTTGCATCGAATTCAAGACGAAACGCTCGGCTTTCAGTATCGATTGGGAACGTCCTTTTACGCGAAAAACGACGTCGCCGAATTTCACTTGGGCCCCATCCGCGATCAACGTCTCCACTACCATTTCGGGATCGACTTCGTTGAAAATCATTTTGGCGAACTCGACGCCCGCGATGATGCCGTTGTCCTTTACCAATAATTTCGCTTTCCCGACGACGTCCGGCGGAATGCAGGCCAGCGAACTGTGGTCGCCGTCGCCTATGTCTTCGCGCAACGCATTTTTGATGATGATCTGGAGTTCGGCCTGGAATTGGGATTCGGAAATCATATACGGATTTTGTGCCGCTAAAATAGGGTTTTATTTGCTTTTTCCGATAAGATGCCGCGCGCCGATTTCGCAAAAACAACCATCGGAAATACAAAAAAACATACTTTTGTTGCATGAACATCCGCCTTCTCGCCATCGGCAAAACCGACAATAAAGAGCTTCAGCACCTCATGGACGACTATACCAGGCGGCTGTCGTTCTACATAAAATTTGAGCTCGAGATCATTCCCGATATCAAAAACGTGAAAAATTTTTCGGAAAGCCAGCAAAAGGAAAAAGAAGGCGATCTCATCCTGTCCAAACTTTCGCCCACCGACCAGCTGATCCTGTTGGACGAAAACGGGAAATCGTTCTCAAGCGTCGGTTTTTCCCAAGAATTGCAAAAGAAAATGAATTCCGGGATCAAGACATTGGTTTTTGTCATCGGCGGGCCTTACGGCTTTTCGGACGCCGTCTACGCCAAGGCCAACGGCAAGATTTCACTTTCCGCGATGACGTTTTCCCACCAGATGGTGCGGCTTTTCATAATCGAACAACTCTACCGCGCCTTTACGATCCTCAAAGGCGAACCGTATCATCATCAGTAACGACAAAGCGTTTTGCCACATGTATTTTTGGCTCCCGATGCGATCCTTAAGCGGCTGCTCATGAGAATTGCGACACGATGCGCACGCATTCCACGGCTTCCTTTACATCGTGTACCCTTAGGATACTGGCGCCTTTCGAAAGCGCGATCGTATTTAAGACGGTCGTTCCGTTGAGCGCTTCTTCCGCTTTGGTTTCCAGCAATTTGTATATCATCGACTTTCTGGAAATCCCAACGAGAACCGGCAATTCCAAAAACTGGAAAGCTTCGAGTTTGTGCAGGAGTTCGTAATTCTGCGAAAGCGTTTTGGAAAATCCGAAACCAGGATCGATGATGATATCGTTGAGTCCCAGTTGGCGCGCCTGGAAGACGCGTTCTGAAAAATAATGCATCACTTCCCTGACCAAATCCTCATACTGCGTGAACTGCTGCATGGTAGCCGGCGTTCCTCTCATGTGCATCGCGATATACGGAACCTGAAGACCCGCGACGGTCTCGAGCATGCGATCGTCGAGCCATCCGCCCGAAATGTCATTTACGATCGCCGCGCCACGGTTGATGCAGGCTGTTGCAACGGCAGACCTGAACGTGTCGATGGATAGCAATGCTTCGGGGAATTCCTTGAGGACGATTTCGATGGCGGGCAACAGACGTGCGATCTCTTCTTCTTCGCTCACGAAATCGGCACCGGGCCTTGAAGAATAGCCGCCTATGTCGATAAACGAAGCGCCGTCCGACAGTATTTTTTCGGCACGGCGAAGCACCTGGCCGTCGCTTTTGTATTGTCCGCCGTCAAAAAACGAATCGGGCGTGATGTTCAGGATTCCCATCACTTTCGGATGTGACAGATCGACAAGGGTGCCTTTGCAATTGATTGTCATTCAGTTAGAAATTTTTAGGATAAATCGATATCGGGTTTATACGCGATTTCAGGCCTACGTTCAAATATTTTTCTATTTTTGGAACCATGCACACAAATATACAGTTAATGCGCAACACCTCGCAGCAATACGATGGCGTGATCGCCGCCTGCCGCTCCCTTTTCGTGAACAAGATGACCGATTACGGAAGCGCATGGCGAATACTGAGATTGCCTTCGCTTACCGACCAGATTTTCATCAAAGCCCAGCGAATCAGGAGCTTGCAGGAAAACGAGGTGCGCAAAGTCAACGAAGGCGAAGCTTCTGAATTTGTGGGCATCATCAATTATTCGATAATGGCCCTGATCCAACTCGAGCTTGGTGTGGCCGAACAACCCGACCTCGACACGGCAAAAGCCACGCGATTGTACGACGCAAAAATATCGGAAACCAAGCAACTCATGGAAGCCAAGAACCACGATTATGGAGAAGCATGGCGCGATATGAGGATCAGTTCGCTTACCGACCTGATTTTGCAAAAGGTGCTGCGCGTCAAGCAAATCGAGGACAACAAAGGAAAGACGCTCGTGTCCGAAGGGATTGATGCGAATTACCAGGACATGATCAATTATTCCGTTTTCGCCTTGATCCATATGGGCGAGACCGCTTAACAAAAACGAACATTAAAGGCTTTTGCCACCATCAGGATGAGAAATGTCATTACCCAGTTTTCACGCATATTTGTAGGAATTCTATTTATTATTTCGGGATTGATCAAGTTGAACGACCCGGTCGGCTTCGGATACAAACTCGAGGAATACTTCAGTGAACCGGTGCTCAACCTGCCTTTCCTGACGCCGTTGGCATTGGCCATCGCGGTATTCGTCGTGATCTTCGAGGTCGTGCTCGGCGTTATGCTGCTGTTCGGATTCAAGATTAAATTCACGATTTGGAGTTTGTTGCTGATGATCGTTTTCTTTACGTTTCTCACCTTCTACTCGGCTTATTTCAATAAGGTTACCGACTGCGGATGCTTCGGCGATGCCTTGAAACTTACGCCTTGGGAGTCGTTCACGAAAGACATCGTGCTGTTGTTTTTCATCCTGATCCTGTTCTTCAACCAGAAACTGATCCGGCCGTTCCTATCCAAAAATCTCACGAACGGAGTCGTCGTGGCCAGTTTTTTACTTTGCGGATTCATGGCCTATTGGGTGCTCAATCACTTGCCTATAAAAGATTTTCGCGCCTATAAAGTGGGAACCGACATCCAGAAAGGAATGGAGTTTCCCGAAGGAGCCGAACGCGCCAAGATCGAAATGGTCTTCATATACGAGGTCGGAGGCGTGAAAAAGGAATTCGGCGAGAACGATTTGATGAACCTTCCGGCAGATGCGAAGTTCGTCGAGCGCATCGACAAGGTTATTTCCCAGGGTTACGTCCCGCCTATACACGATTTTACGATGGAACTTGACGGATCCGACTATAAAGACGATTTGCTCAAAGAGCCGAAGCTGCTTATGTTCGTCGCCTACGACTTAAAACAATCGAACGAAGAAGGCATGTCTAAACTCGAATCGATTGCAAAAGGCGCCCGTGCCAAAGGTTATAAAGTGATCCTGATGACGGCCGGCCTGGCCGAAGAAGTGGACGCCGCGAAGAAAAAGTATGCCCACAGTTTCGATTACTATTTTTGCGACGCCACGACACTGAAGACCATCGAGCGCGCCAATCCCAGCCTTGTCGTGGTAAAAAAAGGCGTGATAGGGCAAAAATTGCATTGGAGAGACAGCGCCAACCTAAAACTCGACTAAATTCGCAACTACCAAACCAACCAGTTAATGTTCAGAGAGGAAAGAGCCAGGTTATATAAGGGTATCGCACTATGTGTGGCGTTATTTGTATTGGGATACGTCCTCTTGGAATGGGTTTCGGTCAAGGAAGACCCGATTTTAGGCAATACGTTTCACATCGTCGCAGGCTATTTGTTTATGGCCGCAGCGTTGGTCGGTATCGGGCTAATTTTGCGGAAATTGTACCGACTTCGCAAGAAACAGAAACGCAGAAAATCAGGTTCGCCCGTTGTTTTCCTCGACGACGAAAAGCAAAAACAGACGCATCGGCAAGCATCCAACCATTGACTTTGCCGCATTCACTTCGCTGATCGATAAGATAACGATAGCTTCACGGTAGGATAATACGGGCCGTTTTTCCCTTAAAAAATATTACGTTTTATTTGGGAAACTTTCTACTTTAGCGAAGTTACCTTTGCGTGTTCAACGCAAAAATGCACCAGACATGAAAAAAATAGCTTTAGCGGTCCTTTTGGCCGGTATCTTTTCTTGTTCCCAAGCGCAAAAGTCGGAATTCGCCAAAGAGGCGCTCTCCGAACCGCTGACCACGCTCGAAGACGGTTCGGCCACGCTGTCGGAAATCCTGCAAAAGCACAAAGGCAAAACGCTTGTGATAGAAGTCTGGGCGTCTTGGTGTGGCGATTGCGTCAAGGCTATGCCGAAGCTTAAATCACTCCAGGCGGCTCATCCGGAAGCCGATTACGTGTTCATTTCGATGGACAAGGCCAAAGACAAATGGGAGTCCGGAATTGCAAAACACGAACTTAAAGGCGACCATTATTGGGCCACCGACGGTATGAAAGGCAAATTCGGCAAAGCGATCGACCTCGATTGGATCCCACGTTATATCATCGTGGACAAAACCGGCAAGATCGCAACCTATCGCGCCATCGAGACGGACTTCGACAAAATAGACAAAACCCTTAACCAACTAAAAAAATAATGAGACAAAAAATAGTGGCCGGCAACTGGAAAATGAACAAGAACGCCGAAGAAACCGAAGACCTGCTCAACGAACTCATCGACAAGCTTCCGGCTGACGTCGAAGCCCAGTTCGTGGTGGCTCCTACTTTCGTGAACCTCGCATCGGCGGTGCAGCATCTTGAATTTACCAACATAGCAGTGGCGGCCCAAAACATGCACCAGGCGGAGAACGGCGCTTTCACGGGCGAGATTTCGGCTGACATGCTCAAAAGCATCGGTGTGGAAACCGTGATCCTTGGCCATTCCGAAAGACGCAGCTATTTCGGCGAAACCGACGACATCATCGCCAAAAAAACCGACGCGGCGCTAAAGCACGACATGACCGTGATTTTTTGTTTCGGGGAAGAGCTCCAGGATCGCAAGGACAACAATCATTTCAACGTGGTCGAAACCCAGCTCAGGGACGGGCTTTTTCATATCGAGGACAAAAACTGGGAGCGCATCATCCTGGCGTATGAGCCGGTTTGGGCGATAGGAACCGGTGAAACGGCCTCTCCAGATCAAGCCCAGGAAATGCACGCGTTCATTCGAGAGACCGTTGAAAAAAAGTTCGGAAGCGAAATTGCCGAAAATGTGTCCATTCTTTACGGAGGGAGCGTCAAGCCGGATAATGCAAAAGAAATTTTTTCAAAACCAGACGTCGACGGAGGTCTTATCGGTGGAGCAGCACTCAAAGCCGATGATTTTGCCGCCATCGCATCTGCCATCTAATCTAGCAGTTTATGAGGAAGGTCGTTTCATTTATCCCGTTACTGCTATTTGCGATCGTAAATCTAGACTGCGGCGGCAACAGAGCCGAGGCGGACGATACGCAACATTTGGTTTCGGCAGAAGATAAACGAAGCGGCCTTCATCACTACCAGCAACGCATGAAATTTTCCGACATGGACGCCAAAAATCTTTGTGAAAAAGGGTTGGCCTTGTTCGAAAAGGGAAATTTTGCCGATGCCAGGCAATACTTGTTGCGTGCCCTCGAACGCGAACCGGTGAATGCCGTGGTGCTTACGAACCTCGGTCATGTCGCCTACGAGACGGGCAATTTTGCCGAAGCCGTCGATTATTACAACCGTTCCCATATTATTTTTGATCCGACCCAACTCAATGCCGGCGTCCATTTGGGCAGAAGTTATTACCTCAACGGGGAATACGACAAATGCATCATCATTTCCAAATACACCCTGACGCAAACCGACGATGAAAAATCGTATTATATGTCGTATTACAATATGACAAAGGCGCTCATCAAACAAGGAGATTGCAAAGCGGCTGAGATCAGCTTTAAAAATACCCAGCCGGCGATTCATAACTTCAAAAGCCTGAAGTCACGCATCTATGTGTTGGAGCACGAGCTCAAAAATTGCAAGGATAAATAAGTTTAACTTTTTCTTTTATACTTTTGCACGAGTTCTGGCGTTTAAGTGCCGCCCTAAAACCTGAAAATGAAACACTTAATTGCCCTTATCCTACTCTTAGTCGGCCAAATCGCGTTTGCCCAAACCGATTCGCAATTGCGCTACACCTCGAGTTCCCGACAGTTTTTTATGTGGAACGACAAAACACAATCGTATGAATTAAAGGACAACGAGGAAGAACATTCGATGATCGACATCCGCGAGCAAGTCAACAAAGCCAGCGGTTATGCCGTCCTTTCGATGACCGACGACGGAAAAACCCGAATGTTTCACGGCAATATCACCGCTTACCAGTCTGAGAACGGGGAAAGCATCTGGTCGCTGCGATCCAAGATACTCAAGAGCCGCATCGTGCTCAACGCCGAAAAGAGAACGCTCACGTATTCGTATGAAGCGAACAATGAGCGTTATATGAAAATTTTCGTCTTTAAGCTTGACTTTCCCGAATAATCAGATTCCCATCTCGACCTGGAAGCGAACATACCAGTTATTGCGCTGGCTGCCGTCGATGTAGTCGAGCATGTCGTACGTAACCTCGCCCTGGAGTTTGAACGTATGTTCCCAGATGTATTTGGTAAGGCCGAGCGAAAACTGCTTTTGCTTTGGAGTCAACGAAAAGATCTCGAAATTTGGCTGCTGGATCGAATAGCGCCCGATGAGTTCGTAATTTGTCGGGAAAAGGTAGCTCAACTGGTAATCGAAACCGTGACCGGTGTATACATAGCGCAGGTCCGTAGGATCGTCGGGATTTACCGTGACAGGATCCTCGCCCGTAGCTCTCGACATAAAAGCCGCCATGGCCGACCAGCCTTGGTATTTGAGCATCGCATCGACAAACACGTTTTTCATCGTCATCGGATTGAACAGCTCCTCCCCTAACTGGCCACCGGTGCGCCTTGCGAGATTGTTCTGCTGGAAACCGCCTGACAACATGAGCTTTGGTGTTTTCTCACGCATGAGGTCGCCCTCGAAATAAGTACCGTCTTTAGTGAACGCGCCAAAAGGGAAAATCTCGGCTTTTCCTGTCAAAGCCACGCCGTCGTCGGCATTTCCCGTCACATTCCGGCCTTCCCCGGTAGAAACCGCTCCTTTGAAATTATAAGAAAATTTGTCCTTGAATTCATTGAGCTGGTGCACCTGGAATCCAAAGTCGCGATCGATCGTGAAACGGGCGTTGTTGATCGTGCGGTCGGTCAATTGCAAACCACCGGACGAATTTACGCGCTGGCGGTTTCCGGGTAGTTTGGTCTGTCCGAAACTGAAATTCCAACTTGAATTCGGACGGTAGTAAATTACCGCATCGCGGATGATATTGAGGTTTTCGCCTTCGCGGATTTCGCCTGTATCTCCAGGAGCGAACGACAACTGGATGGCGTAAAGAAACTTCGGGTTGCCGACGTATCCGTCAAATCTCAGACGCAAACGACGGATTTGCCCATCGTAGGCCGGATCTTCGTCTTCATTATTGTAATACGTCACGCGGTTTTGGATGCGAAAGCGGATATTGAGCTGGAAGAGACTGTCGGGTGAAGTCAATCCGACGCCTTTTCCAAAATTGTAATACGGTAGCGTGGTCAGTTTGAGGTCGTTGTCGTTGTCGGTGCGACCGACCACAATTTGGGAGGAAGCGTTCCATCCGATCAAAAGCGCGGACAGCAGTGCGATTTTCTTCATTGGCCAGTTGTGAATTTGGTGCAAATCTAATTCAATTAGTCGAAAGTAAAATGTCGAACGTCAAAAGTCGAATATAGGACAAATGCCTGAAGATTGAATTCCAGCGAAATTCCGACAATCCGGTAGATTTCCATCGAAAGACATGTGCCCAAATAAACAATTCGCAGCCATCGATTCGACAACATCGACTATCTTTGCAAAAAATAAAAAATGGCCAATGTATACCTCGGTTACCATTTCACGGTAGCGCCTGCCCAGCCCGGGACTGAAATCCTTCTCGCCGAACTGGGCGAAACACCTTTCGAGAGTTTTGTCGAAAACGAAGACGGCCTGACCGCTTATGTCAAGAAAGATTTGTGGTCAGAAGATATTCTCGAAGGTCTGTTCATTTTACAATCCCCGGAATTTAAGATCGAATACCACATCGAGGAGATCGACCAGGTGAACTGGAACGAGGAATGGGAAAAACACTTCGAGCCCATTGAGGTTGACGGCCGTTGCTACGTGCGCGCGCCTTTCCACGAGAAGACGTCGGCTGAATTCGACATCGTCATCGAGCCAAAGATGAGTTTCGGGACGGGCCATCACGAGACGACGCACATGATGATCCAGCATTTGCTCGAAACCGACGTGGCCGGGATGAAAGCGCTCGATATGGGTTGCGGGACGGCGATACTGGCGATCCTGGCCGAAATGAAGGGCGCGAAACCCATCGACGCGATCGACATCGACAACTGGTGTTACCTCAATTCGATAGAGAATGCGCAACGCAACGGTTGCCGACACATTTCGGTTTACGAGGGAGACGCGGAACTGCTCAAAGGGAAGTCGTACGATTTGATCATCGCCAACATCAACCGCAATATTCTACTGGCAGATATGCAACAATATGTGGATTGCCTAAACAAAGGTGCCATTTTGCTGCTCAGCGGATTTTACGAGCAGGACATTGAAGCCATCGACGAAAGCTGCACCGCAAGAGGCCTCAGCTACGTTAAAAAGTTCTCGCGCAACAATTGGGTTTCCCTAAAATATGTAAATTAGTTTTTCGTTTAACAGATAGTCAACAAGTCCACCCAAATTACCGAAAATGAGTACGAAGGAAAAGATATTGGAAGAGGTCGCCGTCGAGGAAGCGATTTACAACCAAAATGAGATCGTGATGTACAATGATGACGTAAACACTTTCGACCACGTGATCGACACGCTCATACGCGTTTGCAACCACACCGCCGAACAAGCTGAACAATGTTCGCTTATCGTGCATTACAACGGGAAATGCACCGTAAAAACGGGTTCCTATGACGAACTCAAGCCTCAGTGCATCCAATTGCTCGAAGCTGGCCTGAGCGCCGAAATATTCTAAAAGAAAAATCCTTAACTCGCGTTAAGGATTTTTTTTATTTACTTTTTTCTGAACACTTGCGTGACCGTAATTTCGACACCTCCCGTTTGGGCTGTGGATGAATAACGCAATTCCCCTCCGGTGAGTTTGGTAATCGTATAGGTCTGGGCGATTCCTCCGTCTTCCTGGATCGTGATCTGGTCGCCGCTTTGCGCGTAATTGCCCTCGTCGGCGAACTCATTACATTGATCGTTCTGGTCCTGAAACAACGCCACATCGCGGTAGCTGCCGTCCGCAAGGAATTCCTGGTAATCTTTTTCGCATCCTGGCTCATGCCCCGCGTAATTTTGTGAAACCGGGTTCTGGCCTTCTACTTCGGTGATCGTTCTCGTGTAATCCCATTTTCCTACGATAGAGGCGCGGGCTCCATCGTCATCTCCGCAGGACGTTGTAAAAGCGGCCAAAGCAACCATCGCCAAGGCGAATTTCAGTTTTAAGTTGTTCATAGTATATCCATTTAATGCGCCAAAAATATAGAAAATCGGCAATCCGGCACAAGAAGTTTGCATAAGTATTAACGCAGAATTTAAGGGTTATTGTCGCAAAGGTTTTCTTATTTTTGGATGACACTCTAAAAATCAACTTCGGATACATGAAAAAACTACTGATCGTATTGCTGGCCTCCTCAGGATTGATAGCCCAGAAGACTGGAAAAAAATTGGTTTGGGAAGACAATTTTGATGGAAAAGCCCTCAACACCAATGTCTGGAATTTCGAGTACGGCGCCAACGGCTGGGGCAACAACGAACGGCAGGACTATGGCGATAAGAACCACAGCGTGGCCAATGGCAAGCTTACCATTACCGTAAAAAAAGACGACAAGGGCTACACTTCTACGCGCATTACCACCAAAGGCAAAAAAGAGTTCAAGTATGGCTACATGGAAACGCGTGTCAAATTACCGACGGGACACGGAATCTGGCCGGCATTCTGGATGTTGGGCTCTAATATTTCCGAAGCCGGTTGGCCCAAAAGTGGCGAAATCGACATCATGGAATACATCGGGCGCGAACCGCACATCGCCTATACCACGATACATACGCAGGACACGCATGGGGCGAACGCAAGTTCCAAGAAGACCGAATTCAAGAACATCGAAAAAGGCTACCACACTTTTGCCTGTGATTGGACCAAGGAGCGCATCATCTTTTTTGTAGACGATAAAGCGGTCTACACCTATTCACCCGAGAACAAAACCGAGAACAACTGGCCGTTCGACCAACCGTTCTTCTTCATCATCAATTGCGCAGTCGGCGGAAACTTTGGCGGGCCGGAGGTCGACGAGAAAATTTTTCCCCAGGAATATGTGGTGGATTATGTAAGGGTTTATCAATGAGATGATTAGATAATTGGATAATTAGATAATTAGCGAATGGGACAATTAGCGAATTAGCGAATGAGGTAATTAGCGAATGAGGCAATTAGCGAATGAGATAATTAGATAATTAGCGAAAGAGACAATTAGCGAATGGGACAATTAGCGAATTAGCGAATTAGGCAATTAGCGAATGAGATAATTAGATAATTAGCGAATGAGGCAATTAACGAATGACGCGATTGGCGAAAATATAGAATCCCGTTGGTCAACGGGATTTTTGATTAACTGAAATGGCCTAAAGTTTACTGCCTAAAGCCTAAAGCCTAAAGCGCAACGCGTCAATGGGGCAATTTGTCCTTGATTACACCGTACAAAAAAGTTCCGATCAACGCGCCGGCAAGCGTCAACAGCAGCGGCCAGAAACCAGCTCCGATAAGGATGAAGATCGGGCCGGGACACGAACCGGCAAGCGCCCATCCCAATCCGAAAATGAGTCCGCCTATCCAATAGCGTGCGGAACCCGGCTCTTTGTCGGCGATGACGATGGGTTCGCCTTTGATATCCTTGGCGTTAGTGCGTTTTATGATCTGGACGCCGATGAGGCCAACGACGACGGCAACACCTATAATGCCATACATGTGGAACGACTGGAACTGGAACATTTCGTAAATGCGGTACCAGGAAACCGCTTCGGATTTCGTGAGCACGATCCCGAACACGAATCCGACAATCAAATATTTTAAAGCTTTTAGCATGATGTTGGTTTTAGAAAATCAATGGAAGTAGAAAATGCGCCATAATGAGCCCGCCGATGAAAAACCCGATGACGGCTTTGAGCGACGGCAATTGAAGGTTGCTCAACCCTGTGATGGCGTGACCTGAGGTGCATCCGCCTGCGTATCGCGTCCCGAATCCGATCAAAATTCCGCCGACGACCAAAATGGCGATCATCTTGGGCGAGGTCATGGCCTGGGCGCCAAAAACGGCGTCGGGCAACAATTTGCCTTGAGGCGCGTCAATTCCCATTTGGGCGAGTTGCTCGATTGTCCTCGGATTCAAATCGACATTGGTCGGGGACGATAGATAATGCGTGGCCACGAACCCTCCAAGCATCGCACCGGCTATCACGACAAGATTCCAACGCTGTGATTTCCAGTCGAAATCGAAGAACGGCACAAGCTTTCCGGCTCCCGCAATCGAGCACAACGATCGCAGGTTAGACGACATTCCAAAGGTTTTCCCGAACCAGATCAGGCACAGCATGACGGCGGCTATCAAAAATCCGCTTACGTACCACGGCCAGGTTTCATATAATGCTTCCATAAAAATGATTTGCGGCAAAGGTAAACATTCGGGCGCTATCTAAAATAAATCCTAACTTTGGCGAAAACAGTTTTGATGAAGAAATTCGCTTTGGAGATAAAATGGGGATTCCTGTTGACCCTTGCGCTGGTAGCTTCGGCCATCGTCGAAAAGGAAATGGGGCTTTACGAAAGTCCGGATTTTTCCTATTATTTACTTTCCACGTTGTGTTTCGCCCCTATCGGATTGCTGTTCTACATACTTTTCTATCGCGAAAAACGACAACACTTTTTCAATGGCCGAATGACCTGGAAACAAGGTTTTTTCGCGGGAATCATGATGACTGCCGTGGTGGCTTTACTGGTTCCTATCCAAAAAAACATCATCCACCAGGTCGTTGCGCCTGAACTTTTCGAGAATACCATCGCTCAAATGACCGCTGGCGGGAAACGCTCGCGCGAGGAAGCACAGGAAGTCATGAACCTCACATCGGCAATATACAATGGCATACAACTTGTGCTGTCCGCGGGCATCGTCGCCTCGGCTGCTCTGTCGATGGTCTTCCGAACCAAAACCAATCCGTAAACATGAAAAAACTGGCTTTTTTACCCTTGCTGTTGCTGTTGTTCACAAGTTGCATCAGCACCAGAAATACGATCAAAAACATAGACGACAGCGCTCCCGATCCCAAGGTTTTCGGCGATCGGTTTGTGGTTACCGAAATCAGCACCGACCCAAAATATGGGTACGATGCCGATTATCCGGTCAACGTGTTTTACAAGACGTCCAATAACGAAACGCTCAACGCAGAGCGTTATCTCAGGGCCTTGACGGGTCCGAACGGGGAAAAATTGTTCTTCAGGAAAGTCGACAGCTGTTGCCCGTTTCCCTCGACGAGGAGCGACATGGGCGCCGGGTTCGTGGACATCTATGAAGTAAAATGGGTCGGACAGAAAAAAAAGGTGTTACTGTACATCAATATTTACGCGAAAGGCGTGATAAAAGCACCCGTCGGATTCGGCGTGAAATCGTAACTATCATTCGTTACAGTAATGTTAAAAAAAGTCGGGCGCTCCAAGTTGAGCGCCTTATTTGTGCTTATCTTTGTGCAACTTTTTAAAAATCAGCATGAACTTACAGAATATACCCAATATCAAGCACTTGGAAAGCGGAAATTTCTTTGTGCTCGCGGGACCTTGCGCCATAGAAGGAGAGGAAATGGCGCTGAGGATTGCCGAAACCCTTGTAGGAATCACCGATAAGCTTCAAATCCCTTACGTTTTCAAGGGATCGTTCAAAAAAGCCAACCGTTCGCGCATCGACAGTTTTTCCGGCATAGGTGACGAAAAAGCGCTCAAGATTCTCAGGAAAGTGAGCGAGACTTTCAACGTTCCCACCGTTACGGATATCCATACCAATGAAGATGCTGCAATGGCTGCCGAATATGTCGACGTGCTCCAAATCCCGGCCTTTCTGGTTCGCCAAACCGATTTGGTTGTGGCGGCCGCAAATACCGGAAAAACGATAAATTTGAAAAAGGGCCAGTTCATGAGCCCGGAGAGCATGAAGCACGCCGTCCAGAAGGTTTTGGACTGCAACAACCCGAACGTGATGGCGACAGATCGCGGCACGATGTTCGGCTATCAGGACATGATCGTCGACTATCGCGGCATTCCTACGATGCAGCAGTTCGCCACGACGGTGCTCGACGTGACGCATTCACTCCAGCAGCCCAACCAGACCGCGGGCGTTACAGGCGGTCGCCCCGACATGATAGAGACAGTCGCCAAAGCCGGTATAGCGGTAGGAGTCGATGGTATTTTCATTGAGACGCATTTTGATCCGGCCAACGCCAAAAGCGATGGTGCGAACATGCTGCATCTCAACTATTTCGAAGACCTGATGAGGAAACTGGTCGCCATTCGCCAAACCGTCAACGCTTTCTAAGCGAACACGCAACAAACAAACATTTTTTGAGGATATTATCTCTCCTGATGCTGGCGATTCTGCTGTGCCCAGGGTTCGACTTCGCGCAATCGCACGACAGCGCGTCAAATTATTACACAGCTCACAACAAAGGGAAATTTTTCGTTTATTGGGGAGGAAACCGCGATCAATATTCGAAGTCCGATATTCGCTTTCACGGCAGGAATTACGATTTTACGCTCGAGAACGTAACGGCTCACGACAAGCCCAAAGGCATACACGTCGACTATATCAACCCGACGCGCATGACGATCCCGCAAACGAATTTTAGGTTGGGCTATTACGTTCACGACAAGTGGAACGTCTCACTCGGCGTCGATCACATGAAATACGTGATGACCCAAAACCAGCTCGTGAACATGGATGGCCATATCGAAGGCCATGTGCCGTTCGACGGAACGTTTACCGACACGCCGAGGTATCTTACCGAAGAGTTCTTAAAATTTGAGCATACCGACGGCCTAAATTTCATCAGCGCCGAGCTGACGCGCGTTGACGACATTACCAAACACTTCCATGTCAATACCGATATTGTCCAGCTCAATACTTTGGTAGGCGTCGGAGGCGGTGTGCTGTATCCGAAAACCAATACGACGCTCATGGGCATGCAGCGACACGACAATTTCCACGTTTCGGGATGGGGCGCTGATTTGAAAGCAGGCCTGAACCTGACGTTTCTCAAATACTTCTTTATACAGTCTGAAGTAAAGGCAGGTTATATCGACATGCCGGACATACGAACCACGTACAACGGCTCCGACCGCGCATCCCAACATTTTCGATTTCTGGAAAAAACACTTGTAGTCGGAGGTATTTTCAGGTTATAGCGTCAGGCGTCAGGCAGGACGTCTTTTTTAATTGAGTACCCGAACGGTTATCTGATTTTGGCCTTCACCGTTCTTCCAGAAATCGCCGGTAACACTTAGGTTGTCGCCAATCTTGGCATCCTTATATTGAGTGTGGTCTTTCAGGTTGGAATGGCTTACCGTAACGAAATAAATCTCGTTGCTCGCCGTTTCGATCTTGGCCGTATAACCGTCTTTCCCACGGTTGATTTCCTTCACGGAACCTTGTACGGATCGTTCTTCCATCGCCGGTTCGGCAACTTTATCTACCGTATCCTGGTGAGGCGTACGCACTTCGACTACTTCGGTTCCGTCCTCTTTTATTTCGACTTTCTTATGCGACTCGCAAGACGCGAAAGCAATCACGGCGGACATCATCGCGAGGTTCTGGATATTGGTTCTTACAGTGTTCATTGGGGATTTTTTAGTTGTGTCCAAAATACGCCACCTCGAACTATTATCCAAAAGATTACGTTAAGAAAAAGCCACCTCGGTTTAAATAATTGTAAATTGTTGGGAACAAAACTATCATATCATGAAAAAACTACTGTTCAGCCTGATGATCGCTTTGGCCCTCGGATTTGGCGCCCAGGCCCAAACGACGCCCCAAAAGGCAAAAGAAGCCCAAAAAACGACCACTACCACGGTCGAGAAAAAGACAACCGTCAATACCAACGACAGTAAGACGGTTACAAAAGAAGGCGTCGTACTCAAGAAAGACGGTACGCCAGATAAACGCTACAAGCAAAAAGTGCATGTCAAAAAAGACGGAACACCGGATCGCCGCTATAAAGAAAACAAAAAATAATCTGGTTGAAAATCAACCGATAAAGTGCAATCCCGCTTATGTAAATCCTTACAAAGTGTTAATTTAACGTGTACTTCATCGAAAATCCGCAAATGGCTTTTTCGGGCTCGGCCCGCTTCCCTATTTTAGTAAGGCCATTCAATAAACTTTTAGTAGGGTTTAAAAATAAAGGGTTTGCACATTACGCGCAAACCCTTTGGCTTTTTAAAACGTCACAGACTTAGTGTCCGCCGGCAAGTTCGATATTGTCGATGTCGATATTCTGCTTCCTGAGAATATTTTTTACCGCGTATCCGTAGAACGCCAAATAAGCGAAACAAATCACCGGGATAAAATACGACTCGTGTATTCCGATTACGTCGGATATCTTACCGTGAAGCGGCGGAATGATACCACCACCCAAAATCATCATGACCAGGAAAGCCGATCCTTGAGACGTATATTTTCCAAGACCCGTGATGGCCAATGCAAAAATCGCCGGCCACATGATGCTGCAGAACAAACCGCCGCTCATGAATGCGTAAATCGCGATAGTTCCCGTGCTCATCAATCCGATGATCATACCGGCCATGCCAAGTAGTCCGAAGATCATAAGCGTGCGCGCAGGTTTGTCCTGACCCATGAAGAATCCGGCAATCTGTATGGCTACAACCGCCGCGTACGCGTAAAGCGGGCCAACGTCCTGGCCTGATACGTGGTTGACGAAAAGCACGACGCCGAACGCAACATACGGCACGACGATCAAAAGAATTTTTCGCATCGAGTTGGACGGGTTGAATACCGTTATCGCTCCGGCCCAGCGTCCGATCATCAAACTTCCCCAATACATCGAGATATAAGGTGCCAAAGCCGCGCCTTCGATGCCTCCAAAGACAGGCGTACTCAGCAATTCCCCAAGGTTACTCTGAATTGTGACCTCTACGCCTACGTAGGTAAAGATGCCCAACATCCCCAAAACAAGCTGAGGATATTTCATCGCGCCCCAACCCGCAGGATTGCGTTTTGCCGTCGAATTGGCGAACAAAAGACCGAATACGACGACTAACAGCGATGCGACGGTAAGACCCAATCCAAGGAAATCCTGTTCTTTGTTTTCAACGAATCTGGTAATAAATTCCGGATCCTCATATCGCGAAAAAATGTAAGCGAAAATAGCCACAAGTGCCAATGTGATCCCGATAAGTGTCTTCATGGCCTTGTTTGCAGGCTCGAACGAGTCGTCGCTTTTGCCCGACGGCAATTTCTTTGAAACCGTAAAAAGCCCGGCCGCTAAAAGAAAAAGTCCGCCTACACAAGCGTAAAGGATTTCCATTTTGTCAAGTGAATCGGCCCTTTTGGCAAATTCGTCAATGTTGACGCCCGAAATGACGCCAAATAGCGCAATCGAAACCACGATCGGCCCGATGGTCGTCCCAAACGAATTCACGCCACCGGCTAGATTCAACCGGCTAGATGCGGTCTGGGGCGCTCCCAGAGAGGCGGCGAACGGCTGTGCGGACGTCTGCTGAAGCGAAAAGCCCAAAGCCACGACGAACAAAGCCGCGAGAATCAGGGCATAACTTCCCTGGATCACGGCAAAAATCATGAAAGCCGCACCAAAAGTGCTCAACAACAAACCGTTGATGATGCCTTTCTTGAATCCCCACGAATTCAGGATGTCGCGCTTGGCAACGCTACTGAAGATAAACAGCAGCAAAGCCCCGATGTAGTACGCTCCGTAGAACGCAAAATCGATCAACTGGCTCTGGAATTGGTCGAGGCCGAACTTCGCTTTGCAAAACGGGATGAAAACGCCGTTCGAAGCTCCGATGAATCCCCAAAAAAAGAAAACGGTAATCAGCGTGTACAACGCCGAATTGTTGGTTTTTGTAGATGTATCCATTCAATTTGGATTAAGGGTTAATGGTTTGTTGTTGGCAAATTTCCCGGCGCTTTTTTAACGGTTTCCCAATTTGGCGCCGAAAATTTTATAAATATCTTTTATAAATGCTTATCCCACAATATACGATAGGTCAAGTTATCAACGAAATCGATTTCAGGAAGCGTTTTACAACGATTTCGCTTGTTGTTTGCAGCTATTTCCCGCTGTTCGCTCACAGCTTCCTCAAAAAATCCCGGTTTGCTACGGCTGAGGCGCGGGCTTCCTGTGGTCGCCTCGCCTCAACCGCAAACCAGGTCTTTTTTATCAAAAGGCTGTCCGCTGCCATCGGGGCTGGGCAATCTACGGGAAACACTTTCTCATTTCAAAACCGGCTTTGAGATCGGCCGTGAAACTTCCTCCGACGAAAATGACGGCAGGTCAGGTTACCAGAAAAACCTAGAAAGCAAAGGCATTTTGGCAAAATCAAAATTTTCATATGGCAATTTTAAAAGATAAGGGAGTTAAGCCAGTCAAGCCGTTCGCGAGAATTCTTGACGTTCTTAACTCCCTTAGGATTTAAATTTTTGTGTATGTTATTTCGTCAGCTCGAAATTTACTTTCATGTCGGCATTGG
Source organism: Flavobacterium selenitireducens (assembly GCF_014748335.1). Classification (GTDB taxonomy): domain Bacteria; phylum Bacteroidota; class Bacteroidia; order Flavobacteriales; family Flavobacteriaceae; genus Flavobacterium; species Flavobacterium selenitireducens. Next base: position 28,462 of record NZ_JAAVIY010000006.1, on the reverse strand, counting down.
AATTGGTCCCGACGTAGAATTCGAACGCTCCGGGCTCGGCCACGAAGTTCAAATCGGAATTATAAAACTTCAGGTCTTCGGCCGACAGATTGAATGTCACAGTCTTCTTCTCCCCTTTTTTGAGGAAAATTTTCTCGAAACCTTTGAGTTCGCGCACCGGGCGCGTCACCGATCCGACGAGGTCACGCATATACAACTGCACGACTTCGGCTCCGTCGAAACTGCCGGTATTGGCAACTTCGACCGAAATGCTGAATTTGTCGTTCATCCCCGCTTTCGCAGATGAAATTTTCAGGTTCGAGTAAGCGAATTTCGTGTAGCTCAAACCGAATCCGAATGGGAATAACGGCTCGTTGCGTTCGTCGATGTAATTGGACCGGAATTTCTCGAACTTGCCTTCTTTGTTGGCAATCGGACGACCTGTGTTTTTCGCGTTGTAGAAAATCGGTATCTGACCAATGCTCCTTGGGAACGTCGAAGTCAGTTTGCCTGACGGATTCACGGCTCCGAACAAAACGTCGGCGATCGCGTAACCTGATTCCGAACCTGAAAACCATACGTCGAGTATGGCCGTCGCCGATTTTTCCTCATCGACCAACGCCAACGGGCGGCCATTGAACAAAACGACCACTACGGGTTTGCCGGTCTTTACCAACGCCTCGAGCAAGTCTTTCTGCGCCTGCGGAATTTCGATGCTCGTGCGGCTTGAACTTTCACCGCTCAACTCAGCCGATTCCCCAATCGCCGCCACGATGACGTCGGCCTGGTTGGCGACCGCAAGGGCTTCTTTGAGCAATTCCTCGTGCGAACGGTTGTCGCGGTGCAAGGTTTTGCCGAACATCGTCGCGTTCTCCTCGAATTTTGCGTCATAGTCAAGGTTGCTTCCTTTGGCGTACACGATCTTAGCACCATTGCCTGCCACGGATTTCATTCCGGCGAGCAGTGAAATATTGTCGGCGAGACGACCCGCAACACTCCAGGTGCCGCCCATGTTTTCTTTGGCGTCGGCCAACGGACCGATAAGGGCAATCGTACCCGATTTCTTCAACGGCAAGGTTTGTTTGTCGTTTTTGAGCAACACCATAGATTCCGAGGCGATCCTGCGTGCGATGTCGCGGTTGGTTTTGGTGAATATCTCGGTTTTGGCGCGGTTCACGTCGCAATATTTGTATGGGTCGTGGAACAGTCCCAAATCGTATTTTGCCTCGAGGATCAATCGGCAGGCGTTGTCGATCTCGGCCATTGTGACTTTTCCTTCGTCCAGCGACTTTTTCAATGTTCCCAGGAAACCTTCGCCCACCATGTCCATTTCGACTCCGGCTTTGAGCGCCAATGCGGAAACCGTCTGCAAATCGCCCATTCCGTGTTCGATCATTTCGGGGATTCCGGTAAAGTCGGTTACGACGAAACCTTTGAAGCCCCATTGTTTGCGCAATACGTCGGTCAGCAACCATTTGTTCCCTGTGGCGGGAATCCCGTCGATTTCATTGAACGAAACCATTACCGAACCGGCGCCGGCGTCAACCGCGGCTTTATACGGAGGAAAATATTCGTTATACATCCTGATGCGGCTCATATCGGTCGTGTTGTAGTCGCGACCGGCTTCGGCAGCTCCGTACAAAGCGAAATGTTTTACACAGGCCATCAGGCTATTGTTGCCCGAATAATCCTTGCCCTGGTAACCGCGCACCATGGCTTCGGCTATGCGGCTTCCGAGAAACGGATCCTCTCCAGAGCCTTCCGAAAAACGGCCCCAACGCGCATCGCGGCTGATGTCGACCATTGGCGAGAACGTCCAGTTGATGCCGTCGGCCGTTGCTTCCTGAGCCGCAATTCTCGCGCTTTGTTCGATGGCCTTCAAATCCCAGCTGCACGAAAGCCCGAGCGGGATCGGAAAGACGGTTTCGTACCCGTGGATGACGTCCATCCCGAAAATCATCGGAATTTTGAGGCGGCTTTTTTCGACTGCGATCTTTTGGACGTCGCGTATCTTGGCGACGGTCTTGATGTTGAACAGGCCGCCGACCTTTCCTTCCTCGATTTTTTTCGCAATGTCCCAACTGCTGGACTGGCCGGTTGTGATGTCGCCGGAAGTCGGTAAATTCAGTTGTCCGATCTTTTCATCAAGCGTCATTTTTGACATGAGGTCAGTTACGAATTCGGATTTGGGCTTCAACGTCGTTTTCGTCGCTTTCTTCTTCTGGGCATATCCGCCGAGTGCGACCAAAAGCGATAATGCGATCAGTTGTTTCTTCATGTTTGTCTTTTTTTGATTTAAGCGTAAAAGTATGTGGAAAGCCGGGTTATTGCAAACCGTTTCCGAGGTTCCTCCCGCGAATGGGAAGAACCGGGAAACAGTAAAATCAATGTAACTAACCCAAGCCATTACCTCTGCTGCGCGACGATCCGTTCGCTCATGGAAAATTCATTTTACACGAACAGTCGTTGATTCGCTCGGGTCGGCTTTTAAAATTTGTATTTGCCCGAATGGAATCCGAGCTTTTTGAGTCCCGTTTGAACTTCGGGTGCATTCATAAAAAGCTTCCAAAGCAAGCCGGAACGGTAATTTTCTATCATGGCGACCATCGGGCCTTGGTCGATTGCCAGGTATTGCCTGGATGAGGCTTTGTACTGGCAGCTGATCGCATCGTAGAAGCCGGCATCGCCCCATGCGGTCGCATTGTGGTTTTCATAGAAATTACGCATGGCGGCAATCGATTCCTTCGGCATGTACACGATCGAACTCACAGCAGCCGTAGGCGAAACGATGCCGTGATCGTTGCTTGGCATATGGGCGTTGTAGCCGACGCGTTTTTGGGAATCGTATCCGATGGTTCCCTCGGCATTGATCGAATAGGAAGCGGTCAGTCCCCAATAATCCGGGCCGTAACATTTGTATTTTTTAGGATTCCGGACACAATACTCGTAATTGATCTTCGTCTGGTTGTAATTGAGATCCCAATAGTTGGCGTATTTGTCCGAAAGTTGGTTCGGATCGAGACCGACGAAGGAATAATGCGCCCAGAACAAGGGCCCTCCAAACGCCTCGGCTCCGTTGTGCTTCAACAACAACGGCAATCCATATTTCTCTTTTTTGCTTGTGATTTTACCTTTGCGCGCCCAGCAGTCGTGATAAACCGACGGATCGATCGCGTGGTCGGGAGATGAGGCCGCCATGACGTAGGTGATCATTGTCTCGTTATAGCCTTCCAGCGGAAAGTTCATTTCCCAATTGTACTGGGGCGACCAATGCCAATAGAGTTTCTGTTCGTTGTTCGTGTACCAGTTCCACTCGACGCCTTTCCAAAGCGCGTCGTATTTCGACGCCAACGCCTTTTCGCGCTCGGTCCCTGATTTGAAAAATTCCCGGACGCAAATGATGCCTTCACACAAAAACGCCGTTTCGACGAGGTCGCCTCCGTTATCCTTGAGCCCAAACGGAACGACCTTGCCGTTTTTCCCGTTGATCCAATGCGGCCAGGCACCGTGAAAACGTTCGGCTTTGGCGAGAAAATCGGCAATTTTCTCCAATCGGGTTACGGCTTCCTCACGGGTCACATAGTTTTGGTTGATTCCGGCAAGGATAGCCATCAATCCAAAACCGGAGCCGCCGGTTGCGATTACGTGGGCGTCATCTTCCGGATAATAACCGTCTGAAAAATAGCGTTCGCGCGCAAGTCCCGAATTGGGTTCGGCAAACTCCCAAAAGTAGTTGAACGTTTGCTTTTCAACGAGGTCGACGAGCTGGGCATCGGTAAGCTTTTCACTTTTGCCGTCCGACTCCTCAATTTGCGCCGTCTGGGATTTTCCCGAGCAACAACTCAACAACGCTACAAGAAACAGGCTGAGATATTTCATGATCAAATTCCGTATTTGGTGGAGTGAAACCCAAGGTTTTGAAGTCCCTGTCTGATTTCAGGTGCATTCATGAAAAGATTCCACAGCAATCCGGTGCGGTGGTTTTCGATCATTGGGACAATGGTTCCCTGGTCTATGGCGAGATACCGTTGCGTAACCCAATTATGGTGAGGGGAAAAAGCGTCGTAAGGCCCGCAAAGTCCCACGAGCGTACTGGCTTTTTCCTGGTAGAGATAGCGCAGGAATTTCATCGACTCAACCGGTGTGTACGGAAATGATGAAAGTGCGGCGGTTGGCGATATCACGCCTCTGTCGTTAGTAGGCATGTGTGCGGAGTAACCGGTCGTGCCATCGTTGTTTCGCGAATAGCTTGCGGTAAGTCCCCAACATTTATCGGAATACCCATTGAAGTTATTCGGGTTCTGCCTGCAATGCTCATACACGATTTTCGCGTGGTTTTTGTTCAGATCCCAATAGTTGGCGTATTGATCGGTAAGCCCGTCCGGATCCAGTCCCAAATGGGAGTATTGCGCCCAAAACAAGGGGCCTACATTGCCTGTCGCGCCGTTGTGGTTGAATATGACCGGAATGCCGAATTGACTTCCTCCATGAACGATGTTTCCGTTTCGCGCCCATGCGGTATGATAAGCCGTCGACGGTATCGGATGCGTTGGCGACGCCGCTGCCATCACGTAGGTTATCAGGCATTCATTGTAGCCTTCGAGCTTAAAGTTAAGCTGCCATCCGTAAGTTGGCGACCAATGCCAATAAAGGGCGTCTTCACCTTTGGTGTACCAATTCCAGTCGACACCTTTCCAGAGCGCGTCCGCTTTTTGGGCGAGTGCCTGTTCCTGTTGTGAGCCGTCTTTAAAATATTCGCGTATACATATCAATCCTTGACATAAAAATGCGGTCTCGACCAGATCACCGCCATTGTCGACGGTTCCAAATGGGATCACATTCCCGCTGTTTCCATTTAGCCAATGTGGCCAGGCGCCGTGGAAACGATCGGCGTTTTCGAGAAAGTTTAACGCAGTGGACAGTCTATTTACAGCTTCCGTCCTCGGGACAAATCCCCTTTCAATCCCTACTAAAAGTGTCATAAGGCCAAATCCGGAACCTCCCGTAGTGACGATATGCTGGTCATTCGACGGATCGTCTATGTGATAGCGCTCGCGAGCCAATTTAGCGTTCGGATGTGCCAGGTCCCAAAAATAGAACATGGCGTCTTTTTGTACTTTATCAAGCAACTGGGCATCAGTGAGTCCAGAACCTGGGTCTTCGGCAGGATCACTTTCGTTGCTGCAATTCAAAAGGAACAGCAGCGGCAATAAAAATAGTAGGCTCTTGTAGGGTTTCATGGGCATGATTTTAAAAATATGCCTGTCGCGACCGTCGAATGTCGTGACAGGCATTTACTCTGAATTATTGCTGGTTGGCGAACAAGTCCTGAACTTCGGCGGCGGTGAGCGCCGTGCTGTAAAGTCGGAATTGGTCAAGCGAGCCTTTCCAACTGGAAGAGAGCCAGTTGTCTCCCGCTCCATTTTGCGCCTGAGGGCCGTGACCGATGCGGAAGCCTGTCACTTTCGAATCGTCGAGGTTGACGCCTCCGTGAGTTCCCCATGTCTTGGTTCCATGGACAGCTCCGTCGATATATAGCGTCATCGTCGAAGTAGACGCGTCATACGAAAAAGCAAAGTGATGCCATTGATTATCCAAAAGCCCTTCGATAGAATCTGCATTTTCCCACGTCATCCAGGTGTCGGCCATATCGGCATCTACCATCACGAACTTTACCGCTGCGGCCGTTGCCGAACCGCCATACGCGTCGAACAATAACATCATCGTCCCTCCGGACCAGTGGCCGTTCGAGGAAGGAATACTGAAGATGTGCTCGGCTCCCGGATTGGCTCCGTTTCTGGTTTGTCCGTCGTGTTTTTCCCAAAATGCGACGGTAAAGCTATCTGCCGTTGCAGCCCAATCATTGGGTTTGGAATAATTGATCATGGCGTCCGCGACACCCTGAACGCCGTTTTCGGTCACGCCTGCTGTCGTCGTGAAATTGTTCTCAGTCGGGAATTTTGCGCGAATTTGATCTACTGCAATCATCAGCGGATCTTCACTATCCATATCAAAAGGCACGTAAAATTTTAACGGGCCGCCCACCGGATTTTCATCCACAGGGTAATTCCCGAGTTCGGGCCTGTCCATATCCTGACAGCCCACCAAAGCCGCGAAGGCTCCCATCATCAATCCCATACGGGCGATTGACATTCTCATATTTTTCATAATTGCGAATTTTATTGTTATCAATAGTCAGGATTTTGTACCAGTACGCCGCCAAATTGGTCGATTGCCGTTTGAGGGATCGGATAATAACGGTTTTTAGGCTGATAACCCAAGCCTCCAAGAACCGAAGGCGCATCTCCCCAACGAACCAGGTCGTAAAAACGTTCGCCCTCCATGGCGAATTCAATCCTGCGTTCGTGCTTGATTGCGGTTCTAACCACCGACTGGTCTGATGACATAATATCCGGCAATACAGCGTTGTTTCCGCCTCTCGCCCTTGCGCGAACTTCATTGATATAGCCCACGGCCACACCCGTCTGGCCCTGCTCGTTTGCGGCCTCGGCGGCCATTAGCAAGACATCCGCATATCGGAAAAGCTTGATATTGGCCCAATGGTTTTTATTTTCACCGAATTGCGACCGTTCGATGGCTTTTGTATAGGCTTTGCGATTCCAGTAAGGTTGCGCCAACGGTGGAGACTCCGGAACGACGAGAGCCGGCACCATGTTATCACTCTGTCCTGAGAACAAAATAGTCGCTGCCCGGCGCGGATCGCCTGCTTCGTAAGCGTCCACTAGAACTTGAGTAGGAACATTGAATCCCCAGCCCAAATCCCAGCTTCCCGCTCCGCGCACACCTTGTGATTCCCAATAGTTATTGGAATAGTTCTGGTTGGTCGGGCTTCTGTAGAACTGGATTTCAAAAATCGACTCGGCAGAATTATCGCCTGCACCCAGGAACAAATCCGCATAGCTTGGGTACAAACTATAGCCCATCCCCATAACGATCTGTAATTGCTCCAGCGACTGGGCGTAATTTTGCTGATAGAGATACAATTTTCCCAAAAGCGTATGGGCGAATCCTTTTGTTGCGCGCCCCAATTGGTTGGGCCAGCTTACCGGAAGGTATTCGATCGCAAACTGAAGGTCGGCAATTATCTGAGCGTCTACCTCGGCCACGGTACTTTTGGGCGCGATACCTTCTGACGGCGTCGTTACCCGGTTCAGAACAATTGGAACTTCCCCGTAATCGCGCCTCAGGTCAAAGTAGGAAAACGCCCGCATGCAGGTCGCTTCCGCTTTATTTGCCAGGGTGTTGTCATCCGGATCTTCCATTTCATCTACCGTAACAATAATATCGTTGCAATCATAAATAAGGCGATAATGGGAATTCCAGTTGCCCGCGGCAAAATTCTCGGCTGCGGAATACTGATAGGAATCGAAGATCGTCCCAAAATTGGCGGCATCGGTTTGCGTGCTCCCTTTGGCGGCATCATCCGAACGAATGCTCTGGAACCAGTATCGTGTCCAGTCCGTTAAGCCGGCTTCGGTTCTAAGGCGTCCGTAAAGGCCGAACGCCTGTGCTTCCAATCCTCCGGCAGGGTATTCGCCGACAGTGGCATATCCCTGCGGCTTCTTGTCCAGGAATTCGTCATCGTTACATCCGGTCATTATGGCCACGGAGGCCAATGCGAAGGCCGGCAATTTCAAATATTTTATTCTTTTCATAATTTTCTTTTTAGAATGTCACATTAAGTCCAAGCGAGTAAACGGCCGGAACCGGATATCCACCCGTATCAACGCCAAAGCGCGTTGGCGTACCACCGAGGTCTGGCGTGAATCCCGAGGTTTTGCTCCAGGTCACCGCATTTTGTGCATTGACGAAAATCCTTAAGTCCTGTATATATGCTTTTTGCAGTACTCTGGTCTCGAACTGGTAGCCAAGTTGCAGATTGCGCAGACGGGCGTAGCTTCCGTCCTCTATCATATAAGTAGATACGTTGTTCGTATTGTAGCCTGATGCGCTGTTGAGGCGTGGTTCCCAGTTTGAAGTTCCGGCGCCGTTCCATGCGTTGAGGCGGTCAGTACGATAGTTGAATTGTGTAAAAGTAGATCCATTGCCCCAGTCGCGGAAGATTTCGTTTCCGTAAACGCCTTGCAGATCCGCGCTGAACGAAAAGCCTTTGTATCCAAGATTGACGTTGACGCCATAGGTAAAATCCGGTGTAGGGTTTCCGATTACCGTCCTGTCATCCGCATTCAACACGCCGTCCCCGTTTCTGTCTCTGAATTTAAGATCCCCTACGTCGTACGATCCCAACGAACTTGGCGGTGAAGATAGAATGTCAGCATAAGATTGGTAAATGCCTTCCACTTGATATCCGTAAAATGCTCCAATCGGGTATCCCGCCTTAAGGATCGCAGGATTTTCAAAAATTTCGAAGCCATCTTCTACCACGGAATTCACCCGGTTGCTGATCGTGGTGAAATTGCCCGAAATCGAGTACGTAAAATCACCTATGTTGTCTTTCCAGGTAGCCGCTAATTCCCAGCCTTTATTCTCCACTTCACCGGCATTCACAAAGAAGGGTAAAGCGCCGAGATTGACATAACTCAAAAGATCCTCTGTTTTTTTGTGATAGTAGGCTCCTTCGAACGTCAATCGGTTGTTGAGGGTCGCGAACTCGAGGCCTGCCTCATAGGACGTGACCGTTTCCCATTTTAGGTTCGGATTATTCTCGAATGCCGCAACAAAGGAAGGAACGAGTGCCTGATTTTCATCGCCCGGGCCGTTTCCTACCACAGCCGTCGCTCCTTCGGTGTATCCAGGATAAGTCGGATATCTTATTGGTGTAAACGCATTTCCAAGAACGCCGACCGATCCTTTTAGCTTCAAATAATCGAATACCTTTTGGTTGCTCATGAAACTTTCTTTCGTGATTTCCCAACCGGCACCTACCGACCAGAAATTCTGCCACTTTCGCAAATCGGAAGAACCGTCCCTTCTAAACGAGGCATTCAGCAAATACTTCCCGTCGTAGTTGTATAGAACGCGCGCCAGGTAACTTGCGGTTCCGCTGTCGTACTCCTCTGAATTAGAGATTCGCGAATCAGGGTCACCGAATGGATAGACTCCGAGATACCAAAAGCGAGGGTTATTAGGAATGGGGATCCCACCCACGAACTGATTGACCGAGCCATTAACGCTGCTGAAGCGAAGTTCGTTCCTGGTGTATCCGCCAAGGAGCGTGAAATCGTGTTTGCCAAAGGATTTTGCGTAAGTAAGCAACAGTTCCTGCTGAAGTTGCTGATAGTCACTCTTAGCTTGGGTGACCGATGTCAGCAGACGTCCCGCATACGGTGTAACTTCATCGGTTTCGGCGGCGTAAACGTCAAAAATCGGAGTGTATCCTCTAGACTGGTTGAAACTCAGATCAGCCAGGTATCCTGCCCTGAATTTAAGACCGTCGAGCAGTTTCACTTCCGCGAAAGCGTTACCGACGAACCGCGTGTTGCGACCGATTTGTGTGTAACGCGTTTCCTCGAGGTTACCCACGGGATTACCAATTTGTGCAGCGCCCATATCGGTCGGCAGCTGGTTGTAAAGGTTTTGAGCCGCGTTGAAAGGCTGGACGATTGGTGTCGCGTTCAACGAAGACACGAAGTTGTGCATCTGCGGAAGTCTCATGTCGGATCCGTTTATGCCGGCACCGACCTTAAAGCGGTCGCTTATCGTGAGCTCGTCGTTGATATTAAACGTGAATTTCTTGAATTTCTCGTATTTGATAAGCCCATCTTCTTCGTGGAAGCCCGCTCCAAAATAAATTTTATTTTTTTCCGTGGCGTTCGAGATCGAAAGGTTATAAATCGTGATCATCGGTGAATCGGCCTTTATCTCGTCTACCCAATCGGTATTGGCATTGTAAAGGTTATAGTAAGCGTAAGGTGCCAATCCCTCATTTTGACGTTGTTGATCATAGAGTTGTCGAAATTGTGTTCCATTAGTCATGCTTGGCCGGTCGGTAATCGTCTTGACGCCGGTTGAGACGTTAAAGTTGACGGTCGTTTTTCCCAACACACCTTTCTTGGTTGTTACGATGATCACGCCGTTGGCTCCTCTTACACCAAATATTGCCAATGATGAAGGGTCTTTCAGTACTTCCATGGACTCAATGTCGTTGGGATTGACATAGTCCATATTGTCGTTAAAAATTCCATCGATTACAAACAGTGGTTGCGTTTTGTAGCGACTTATCGTACCTCGGATACGGATGTCCGGCTGTTGCCCCGGCGTGCCGCTGTTGACTACGTTGAGACCTGCAACCTTGCCCTGGAGCGACGCTACCGCATTGGCATTCGGTTTGTCTGCGACCTCTCTGCCGGACACCTTTACTATCGAGCCGGTCAGGTCTCGTTTTCTCGCGGTTCCGTATCCTATGACCACGACTTCGGTGAGTTCTGTCGAGGAAACCTTGAGAACGATCGACATCCCATTTGCTGCAACCGCTCGTTGATTGGCGAAACCAATCATTGTAAATTCAAGTTGCTGGCCGGGATTGGCGTTGATTGTAAAGTTACCGTCGAGGTCAGTTGCCGTCGCATTGGTACTGCCCACCACATTGACGTTGACTCCCGGTAGCGGAAGCTGCTGCTCGTCCACCACCTTTCCCGTTATGCCTTGTGCGGCCACCCAGGAAGGCAGGGAGAGAATTGCCAAAAGGCAGAAAATAAAATTTCTCATATCTATTTGTTAAAAGTTAGCAACACCAATGTACGTATTTCAAACGTTATAGTTGCGACTTTAAACAATACAACAAAACTACATCAAACACCGTTTTTACGACATTAATAATCTCGAAACCAGTTACTTGATAATCATAATATTTTACTAAAATCGAATTGCGATGATGTAGCGATGATGTAGTTGCGATAAGTACCCAGTTGGCCTCAATTGTTAAAAAAATAGTCAGAGCCCAAGCATAAACTTGGAAAGGTTCTCGTCATTGGAAAGCCCTAACTTTTTTCGCAAGCGATAGCGGTGCAATTCCACTCCGCGAAACGAAATGTTCATCAGTGGCGCGATCTCTTTTGAAGAGAGATTCATCCTTAGGTAAATGCTCAGGCGAATATCCTTGGAGGTAAGTGTCGGATACTGCTTCGTGAGATTTTTTACGAAGTCGTTGTGCACCTGGCTCAAATTGGATTCGAACGATTCCCATTCATGTCTGTTGACGGCGTTATGCTTGATCACTTTTTTGATTTCAGCCTTTAGGCGCGAAATATTGCTTTCCGATTCGAGGATTTTCGCGATGTTTTCCATCATTTCGGATTGCTTTGCAATTGATAGTGACTTGCCCGCGACTTGGGACGATTTGGACTGGACTTCCAGTTCGAGAATGTGCTTTTCGTACTCCTGGATGTTGAGTTCGTTTTCGCGCTTGAGCTCCATTTCCATTATCTTGCGTTGGTGACGCAGTTCTTCCTCCTGCAGTTCCAATTTCTGTTTCGTGCGAAGATGATTCCACCGATAATAGACAAAGAAAATAAGCGCGATGACCAATACATACACGATAATCATCCAAAACGAGATGTACCACGGAAACCTGACATAAAAACTATATGCCGTGAGCTTTTTGTACGAATTGCCGTCAAATGAATAAATGCCGATATCGTGATTTCCACCCGATAAATTGTTAAGTACGACTTGTCCCTGGCTTATCGGAAAATAATCACCCGAATCTCCAGTCCTGTAGTAAAGATTCGGGCGATGATAACCGAAATACGGAGATATGACGTGCAATTCCACCGGATGGCTGTTCTTGATGGAAGTCGCTTTCCCTATCAGGTTGCCTTCGTAAAAACCTTCTACCCTGACGCTGCCGGGATCGGTCGTTTTTCCCTTCGGATGATACGAAATAAAGCCATCGTCGAGATTGATGAAAATGCGCTCGCCTATCTTATACGCTTTGGTATTTTCGAAAATCACCTTGCCCTGATAATATTTTTCAGGGATAAGTTCCCAATCGAATTGACCTTGATTCTGGCGGATGACGTACAAAAGCCCCGATTTTTCAACGATGAAGCTCTCGTCGTCTACCGGAATGATATCGGAAATTCCCTTAAAAGCCTTGTTGAACAACACATCCTTCTCAAGCTTGCCCGAAATGGCGTTGTACGTAAACCATGACTTGTCCACCAGAAAAAACAACTCGTTTTTATAACTGAATATCTTGACGCCGAAATCGTTGTTGAGACCGCTTATTTGGCTGATGTTTTCCACTTTCGTTGTCCTGAAATCCCGATCGAACGTGACCCGGTAAAGACTTTTGTAGTTGTCGGCCGCCCAGATTTCTCCCGGTTTGTTTTGCTCGATGTTGCGTATCGGTTTTACGAAACCCTTTAAAAAAACGGGATCGGACAGGTTATCCGCATTTCTATAAAGCACCACACCGGCGTAGGTGGCCTGGAAAAAAACGCCGTCGAACCGGCTCCGGACGAATTCCCAACCGCCGTTTACCGAATTGGCTTTGGTCAAGTGGTTGCCGTCGAATACGAAGGTGCCGTCGTTGTGGCCGATTATGAACTTATCTCCGTTGCGGTAAATGTCCCAAACCTGGCCCTGTGATCCCGGAACGGACTCAAGCGTCGAATTGCGGTAGGTAAAAACGCCGTTGTTGGTAAGCAATACGTATCCGTCAGGCATCGGATTCAGTGCGTATACGGAGCCCATCACGCCGGAACTGTCCGAAAACACGTCGACCGGCGAATTGATTTCGATATGCGCAATACCATTGTCGAGCCCGAGCCACAAGTCGTTTTCGCTGTCGACCGCCAGGCTTAACACGGCGTTATTCTTTATGGAATTTTCGCGGCTAAGGTGGCGGATGCTGCCTTTTTTAATATCCATGAGGTATAAACCCTGAAGTCCGGTACCAATGACCAATCTCCCGCCATTGACGAACTTGGCCGAAAGGATGACGTGTTGTTTGAGTTGGGCGTTGAACGGATGTGACCACGGGGCCAATTGACCATCGAGCTCTACAAATACGCCGTGATTCTTCGTAAAGACATACATGTGGCCGTCGTATTTCTCGATGTGATGGATAACGGCTCCCGAAAGCGGCGTCCATTTTTCTTTTTTGACGAACTTATTGCCTTGCATCACATAAACGCCCTGGCGGACGGTTGCCGCGTATATCGTGCCCTCAACGAGGTAACAGTAGGAAATTTGATGGGGAAATTTAATTTTTTCCACCGTTCCGTTTTTCGACAGGATAAAAATTTCGTTGAAACTTTGGAAGTAGATCTTGCCGCCTGACTTAAAGATTTTCCAGATTTCTTCATTGTCGTCGTGTCCGAAGCAATTTTTTGTTTGGGCGATAGACGTGTAGATCATTTTCCCGTCCCGCCTTTGCCAATAGCCGAAATCGTTGTACGAACCGGTGTAAATCCTGTCGCCGTCAGCCATCAATGACCTGATGATACTCCGGTTCGGCAGCGAATACCGCTCCCATTTCACGCCGTTGTAGCGCAAAAAGTAATGGTTGTTGGCAAAGTACATGGCTTTGTCTTTTCCCTGGGCGAGGTCCCAAACCTGGTTGTCGCCTTTGTATTCGGATTTCGTAAAATTCTCCACGAAAGGCAACAGGTTCGCGCCCGGAATGTCCTGGGCACAAACGGCAAACATGGAACAGTACACGACGGCAAATAGTAATCTCGGGAATCTCACTTGAAATGCGTTTGTCCAAATATAGGAATATCAAAAAAAATGCTTCCGGTCAGGGAAGCACTTTGTATCGATTCTATTTCCCGTGGACGACGGGATGCGCATAATCTTCGAGGTAGCGGAACTTTTCCGTCAGTTGGCCATCTTTGGCGATCAGCGCCCGATCGAGCACGCCGTCTTTATCCTCATTGAAAAACGCTGGGATCACGTGGTCGAGGAACATGCGCCCGAAGCCTTCGCTGGCGTCTTTTGGAAGTTCGCACGGCAAATTGTCTACCGCCATCACCACGATCGCGGACGGATGGAACACGTCAGCTTCCTTATGTTCAGACGGCAGGTATCCGTAAAGCGGGTCGGCAATCGTAGACGAGCGGATCGTGGTCGCGACAGGACCGTCTACATCGCACGAAATGTCGGCCACGACCTTAATCTTATTGTCCGGCTTGCGCAGCATTTCGCGCGAAAGGATCACAGGCGCGCCGTTTCCGTAAAAATGCCCGGCCATGAAGACATCGGCAACTTTGGTAAACCGTTCAAAATCCGATTCATATTGGTCGGGATTGGAGTAAAAATCGTGTTTATCCAGTTTCTTTCCGTCCTTGCGTTTGTTGTAATCCAAAACGTCGATATGGGTGTAAACCGGGTCAGAGAAGCGTTTGTTGAGGAAATCATCGACCGGAACCTCCTTGATCTTTATTGCGTCCAAAAAGTCCTTGGCTCCTTTGCCAACTTTGCCGAATCCCGTAAGCACGATCTTGATTGGCGGCAACATCACGCGCTTCACGCGAGCTTCCATTTCAGACTGCCCTTTTAGGGTTTCCGCTTTCGGGAGGTCGAACAATTCATATTTGACGCCGAATGCGCGCAATCCGTTGTAAGCCCCGACAATTCCGGCATAGCGCCCGAATCCGATAAGGCGGACGTGGTTCTCATTGACGATCGTTTCGTGGTCGTATAACTCGATTTTCTTTTCGAGAATGGCCTGCATCAGTTTTTGGTTGTGCGGTTGTTTTTTGATCGTATGCGAAAAGAAGAAATACGTTTTTTTGGCTACCAATGCTTCGACAGGCACTTCTTTCACGCCGATGAACACGTCGCAATCCGAAACATCGTCGGTCACCTCGAAACCTTTTTCGCGATATTCCTCGTCCGTGAAGACGCGAATGGGCGAACTTTCGACTTTTATTTCGGCTTGCGGAAACGTCTCACGCAGCTCCACGAGCGCATCGGGGCTAAAAACGACGCGTCTGTCCGGCGGGTTTTTGCGCTCTCTTATAATGGCAAATTTCATGTGTCAGCTAATTATGCCGCCAAAAGTAAGGTTTACGAAAACGATGTCAAAACTTTTTTTATCCACAAAAAACATTGGTTTTATTTGCTGAATCACAACTGATTATCGCCATTCATCCGATAAGTTTAAAAAATCATTAACAAATGCGGTCGTTTCAATGTTTGGCGTTTCTCTATATTTGCTTTTATACACTTTCCTGAAATGATTTTTGCGATAAAACGCTACTCCATATACGCTGTTACGTTGGTTTTCCTGTTGTCCGGATGCAAAAACGAGATTCCGGTGGAAGGAAAGACCGAAACCGAAAAATCCGTCGATACGCTCGCTCACATGGAGCCGTTCAAGATTACCGGACCAAAGCTCGGCCTGGACTACAAAGGAAAAAAACGCGAGGCGATAGAACGCTTCGTCGATAAAAACTGGAACGAGGAACGGGACAACCTCAGCATGATCGTGGTCAAGAACGGACAGATCGTGTACGAAAATTACATGGGCGTCGCCGACAAAAACCGCAAGATCACCATGGACGAGCACACGCCTCTCCACATTGCCTCGGTTTCCAAAGTCATTACCGCAACCGCTGTTTTGCTGCTCATCGATTCCGGGAAGATCGAGCTCGACCAGAAAGTCAATACGATTCTCAAGGATTTCCCCTATCCCGACGTGACCGTGCGCATGTTGCTCAACCACCGCAGCGGGCTTACCAATTATGCGTATTACGCCGACCGCAAGGAAATATGGGATAAGAAACAAGTGTTGACCAACCGGGACATTCTCGATCTTTTCATCAAATTCGACACGCCTCTCGACCGTCCGGCGGACAGGAGTTTTGCCTATTGCAATACGAACTATGCCATGTTGGCGCTCATTATTGAAAAGATTACGGGTTTGTCTTATCCGAAAGCGATGAAACGGATGATTTTCGATCCGTTGGGCATGAAAGACACGTTTGTGATGGATTACGAAAAGGATCGCAAGCGCATCATTCCGTCTTACAAAGGAAATGGTGTTGAAATCGGCATGGATTTTCTTGATTCGGTTTATGGCGACAAAAACATTTACTCGACACCGCGCGACCTCATGAAGTTCGACATGGCGCGCTACGCCCCGGATTACCTTAATCCGGACCTCATCAAACAGGTGTACGTCGGTTACAGTTACGAACACAAAGGCGAGAAGAATTACGGCCTCGGGATCCGGATGATCGAATGGGTCACCGGCCAGCATTTTTATTTCCACAACGGCTGGTGGCACGGCAATACTTCCTCTTATGTCAATCTCAAAAACGAAAAAGTGATGATCGTGGCGCTTTCGAACAAGTTTTCACGAAAACCGTACATGGTGCGCAAACTGGCGCCTCTGTTCGGGGATTATCCGTTTAAAAAAGAGAAAGAGGACGAATTGGACTAACTTTTAAAAGCGACCGCAAAAGCCGCCGCAAACAATGATTCGTATTTCTGGTTCGAAGATTCCGGCCGATCAGTATCCGATAGCAACCGGACCATATCTACCGTCAGGCGGACTATTCGGACCTATCAAAACAATCTCGCCCGTTTTTCCGAAGCTAAGGATCTCGATGGGAATGGACCTTGAGATCACCGACCATACTGAAGTGGAATAGCAATTTGAGCAGTGAAAAAATAAATGGTCGGAAACTGGAATTCGAAACCGGCGCGTTGGAATGAGCAATAAAATTTCGCTCCGGTTGTTATAACTACCTAACCAATATCCTTTTCAATGAAAAAACTTCTCCTTTTGAGCCTTCTTTTCCTCGGAACGGCCGCGCTCGCCCAAACTTCTGAAAAACGCGATCCCGTCAATCAAATCGACTACGAAATGGCCCTTACCAAGCCCGGAAGCGCCATCGCTATCTCGACTTACAAATCCAATTCCGAACAGGACAAACACCTTGTACTCAAAACCTCAACCCTCAATTCGGTTAGTGGGAAAGGCGTCCGCATTCGATTGTCGAATGGCGAAAACATCATTTACGACAACATTCCGGTCGAATATGCCGCGTCAGCTCCGGGTCGCCCCAACGTTTCCGCCAACATCCTGATCACGCCCGAACTCGAGAAAAAACTCGAAGGCCAGGAAATCGTCGAATTCACTTTGGGACAGATCAAAACCACCGTGGCGTTCAAGGAAAAGTACGAAAATTTACAGTCGTTGATCAAGCTTATCAAGGACGAAGGGCGTTTCTAGCCCTTACATTTTTATCAATTTTATGATCTTTTCGGCATTTTCCTGACGGATCCTGACGAGATACATCCCGTCGGCAAAAGCCGAAGCATCGATTTGATCGAAGTTTTCGCTTTTTTTGCGCGCAATTACTTTCCCGGATGCGTCGGCGACTTCAAGCTCGAAAGCACCGTGAATTTCCACCGTGGACATTCCCGTGGTGGGATTCGGGTACAACCGGGCGGAATCCAAATCCGGTTCATTCAAACCCAATTGGCTATGGATAACGCCTACCGCCTGCAAATCGAAGCCGCCTGAATTAAAAGGCGTGGGAAACGAATCGTTGACGAGATTGCCGAAGCTGTCCGCCTGCCCGAATTGAGGGTCGACCGATCCGATGACGTCGATTACCTTGATATGGGTAACGGAATGCTTGTCGAGCAAATCGTCATCGGGAAGTTCGGAAAGATCGAAAGGCGTTCCGTACAGCGCACCGTATTTTCCGGCGAGGTTGTTCAAGAATCCCGCAACCGGCGTCCCGAACGTCCCCAATTGCGTCGCCGTTTGCGTTTCGCTGTGATTCGGGAAGCGAAAAAAATGCACGCCGTCCGAACTTGCTTCAACAAACGCCAACTCGAGATAAGCCGTCGAACCGTTCTCGAAAACGGCGAAATCATAGCCGCTTCCGTCGGCGATAGGCGACTCGAACGTGCAAACCGCAAATCCGCCGTCGCCAAGACTTACCGTGTTACCGTCTGGGAAACCAATCGCATGTTCGGGTTGCCCGGCTGTGACGAGATTACTTCCTGAAGCGCTTTGGTCCGGATCTGAAGCATTGACGTAACCTCTCGTGACCTCGATGCCGGAAGCCCATGCTGTGAACGACGGGCTTTGCCGGGAAATGGCGGTCGACCCGGGAAGACCTTCCGCCGGCGCATACGATTGTGCGTGCCCGATTCCCGAACAGATAAGTAGCGCCAAAGCTGTCGCCCTCATTATTTGACGATCAGTTTTTGTGTGGACAACTGGTTATCGCTTGCAATCTGGACGACGTAGAGGCCGCGCGGCAAATCGCTGACGCTGATCCCGGAAGCCGTGTAGTCCTGGAATTTGATGAGGCGGCCCGCAAAATCATAGAGGCAAACCTTTGCATCGGAAACATTCGATAAATAAAAGTGTCTCGTGGCCGGATTCGGATACAAGCCGATAGCAGAAATCTGGGTGTCCGGAACCGCCATTTGGGGCTCCGCTTTGTAGAAAGAGTTCGGCAACCATCCTACCGCATGCGTGCCGAGTACGTTTCCGGACAGGTCGTACACCAAAACCGATCCCGGTGCGATATAACCCGCAGCATCGCCCACGTACAACTTATCGTTTATAAGGTTCATGCCGTAAATGCCGTAAACGCCTTGGTCGCCCGTCGAAAAAAGGAGTTGCGGATTGGCGCCCAGCGTGGACAAAGACGCGCTGTACACATCGAAATCTGACGTAAAATAGATCATTCCGTTGCCGGAGCTCTGCAAATTCGCCGGACTCATTCCGGTCATGATGTGACTTTCCACGACCTGATTATTCGAAAGATCGATCCTGTACATGCCTCCGGGTGTCGCACTTCCGGACCACGACGGCTTCCCGCCGCAAAGCACATAGAGAAATCCTTGTTCCACATAAGCCGAATTGGGAACGTCGCCCACCTCTATCGTATTGACAAGGGTTTGCGTTACCGGATTTACCACCGACACCGTTTTGCCAAAGCTATAGCCGCCTTGGTGGAGCACGTAAAGCATATCGTTGATGTTGAAGATGCGTTCGACGCCTTCCGCCAGTTCGATTGTCGCTTCTATCGCGTTGGTTTCGACGTTCAGGACAGCGATGTAGTCGTCGTCAGGATCGCCTCCGCTGCCCCAATTGGTTACATACGCTTTGTTTCCGACAACGGCCATGTAGCGAGGATTTTCGAGACCGGTGCTGACCGTCGCCACATACTCGAAGGTATAGCGGTTCACGATCTTGATCGTATTGGATATGTTAAGAATGATATACGCATTGTTACCGGCAAAGGTCATGCTTTGGGCTGTATCCCCAAGTGGGCCTTGGTTCGGATTGATAGTCGAATAAATGTCATTGACCACGGCCGCGCCATCCGGAATAAACGATACCGATGCATTCGTGCTGCCTGCCCCGCCTTCGTTGAGCACAAAAACACCGTTCTCGAATGTTTGGGAAATGGCCGTGAAATTTTGAAAGATAAGTGCGGAAAGAATCAGTACGCCCTTGAAAAAGTAGTTGTTGTTCATTCTGAAAAATTTTGACGTTTATAAAAACGGGTTCAGAAGGAAACGCATCGCCATGGCTTTCGGAACGTCCGAGAAGACCGGGCATACGAACCAATCCTTTACCCGAGGATTTCGATCGATTGTGCGTAAAGGCAGGTCTCCTGGCTCGCGTCCCGCCGTTGGCCTTCCCATTCGGTGAGAACAGTGGCGCGAAATAACGACGGTCTTTATAGCTTACAGTTGCGGGAACAGCTTTGGTATTGCACCAAATTCCCTTTTAATGCGTGCACTCGTGCAGCAACCTTTGGCGGCGCGAAGATACTATTTTCCGCAAATAAAAAACGCGCCAATATCAAACGCGTCCCAAAAATTCATACGTTCCCGCCGAGAATGGCGCGAAACGCATTCTTAGGAAAACACCAACAAGCCGACTCATTTTTCGAAATCGTTATCGTCACTTTCCGCGGCTTGCGTGCCATTTTTGCGAATTAGTCACTAGCTTTGCCGCATGTTTATCCATCGCCATCACACCAAATCGAACGCTTGTTGCACTTGTATGCAAACCGATACCGTATTGGCACTGTAAAAACTATCGAATCCTGATTGTATAGCGCCTTTCCGTTCACGAAAGGCTTTTTTGTTTTCCGAAAATACTGCTTCCATGCTAAAAAAATCCCTAGACGCTCTCAAAGCCGAAGCTGCCCAAACCGGCAGCAATACCCTTAAACGCACGCTTGGCCCTGTAAATCTGATTGCTATCGGAGTTGGTGTGATAATCGGGGCCGGTCTCTTCTCGCTAACCGGAATCGCCGCCGCAGAAAATGCCGGGCCGGCCGTAACGTTGTCATTCATCATTGCAGCCGTCGGTTGTGCCTTCAGCGCACTTTGTTATGCCGAATTTGCCTCGATGGTGCCCGTTTCCGGTAGCGCCTACACCTACGCATACGCTACGTTGGGCGAACTTTTCGCCTGGATCATCGGTTGGGATCTGGTGCTCGAATACTCCGTCGGGGCTGCGACCGTCGGGATCAGTTGGTCGCAATATCTCGTGAAATTCCTCGATGGCTTCGGCATTCACCTTCCGCCCCAAATCGTCCACTCTCCGTTCGAATCCGTCGTAATGGCGAACGGATCGGTCGTAAACGGGATCGTTAACCTTCCGGCGGTGTTGATCATTGCGCTGATTACATCGGTCATCATCAAGGGCACCAAGAGTTCCGCGTTTTTCAATGTGATCGTCGTGGCCCTCAAAGTTGGCGTGGTGTTGGTCTTCATCGGCCTGGGATGGCAATATATCGATCCCGCGAATTATCAACCGTATATGCCGCAAAACACGGGAACTTTCGGAGAATTCGGCTGGAGCGGCGTCTTGAGGGGAGCCGGCGTGGTTTTCTTCGTCTTCATCGGATTCGATATCGTGGCGACGATGGCCCAGGAAACCAAGAATCCGCAGCGCAACATGCCAATCGGGATTTTAGGGTCGCTGGCGGTTTGTACGGTTTTGTTCATCCTTTTCGGATACGTGATGACCGGGCTTGCCAATTACACCGAATTCAAGGACAGTGCGGCCCCGGTGGCGATCGCGATTGCCAAAACGCCTTACACTTGGTTGGCCACCGCCGTGATCCTGGCGATCCTTATCGGATACACTTCGGTGATACTCGTAGATCTTTTGGGGCAATCCCGCGTGTTTTACGCCATGAGCAAAGACGGCTTGTTGCCGCAGGTTTTCTCGAGGCTTCACCCTAAATTCCAGACGCCGTCCAAATCCAATCTCGTGCTTTGCGTGTTCATCAGCTTATTTGCGGGATTCATCCCGATAAGCGTCGTGGGCGAAATGACGAGCATCGGAACCCTTTTGGCTTTTGTGATGGTTTGCCTCGGCATCCTGATCTTGCGCAAGACACAACCCAATGTCGAGCGACCGTTCAGGACGCCTTGGGTGCCGCTCGTCCCGATTTTGGGAATCCTGACCTGCCTCGTGATGATGTTCTCGCTTCCGCTGGACACATGGCTGCGTCTCTTCGTCTGGTTGGCCATCGGTTTTGCGATCTATTTCCTTTACGGAAAAAAGAACAGCAAATTAGGCAAGCAAACTTCGTATCAAGATTCCCAGGACGAGGCTTCCCGATAATCGTATCACATTCTGACACAAATGCTGCAACGCGTTAGTTTGATGTTCGTCCGAACTTAGGGATCAACAAATACAAAACTTATGAAAGCAGCAGTAATTCACGCGCCGGGTTCCATATCGTACGATACCGTAGACGACCCTCAACTCAAAGAGCAGGATGATATTATCCTGAAAGTCACCTCGACCGCCATTTGCGGATCCGATCTTCACATTTATTCTGGAGGATTTCCCCAACCGCGACCGATGGTGCTTGGGCACGAATTCATGGGGATCGTCGAAGAAGTCGGGAAAGGCGTGACCAAATTAAAAGTCGGCGACCGCGTCGTGGTACCGTTTCCGATCGCGTGCGGAAGTTGTTATTTCTGCAATCACGAACTGCCCGGTCATTGCGAGCATAGCAATCCAGACAATTACGGGCCGGAAGGCGGCATCCTGACCGAAAAAGGTGGCGCTCTTTTCGGATATACCGATCTTTACGGAGGCTATGACGGCGGACAGGCGCAATACGTCCGGGTTCCGTATGCGAACTTCGGGCCCCGTGTCGTCCCAGACAGCCTAACCGACGAGCAGGCGCTCTTCCTTACCGACATCTTCCCGACGGGCTACACCGGCATCGACTGGGGAAATGTAAGCGGAGGCGAAACGGTCGCGATTTTCGGATCCGGACCCGTCGGATTGATGGCAGCGAAATCGGCCTGGCTGCGCGGGGCCAAACGTGTAATTGTAGTGGATACGTTGGAATATCGCCTAGAGACCGCCAGGCGTACGACGCAAGCCGAGACCATCCAATGGACGGACGGCCCGAAAGATGTCGTGGAACAAATCCGCTCGATGACAAATGGCCGTGGAGCCGATGTCGTGGTCGACGCAGTAGGATTCGAACCCGAACGCGACCTGATCGATCGTGCCAAAGCCGTCATCAACTTTGAAAAAGGCTCTGTAAAAGTGCTCGAGGCGTGTATGAGCGCGGTGCGTCGCGGCGGAACGGTTTCCGTACTCGGCGTATATCCGGCGACATATGACAATTTCCCCGTGGGCCAGTTTTTCGACAAAGGAATCATCCTCAAAGGCGGGCAGGCGCCGGCTCAGAAATATATTGACGAACTGATGCAATACGTCTTAGAAGGACGCGTGCAGCTCGACGACATCATTTCCCACCGCCTTCCGCTTTCAGAAATTGCGCACGGTTACGATATTTTCAAAAAACGCACGGACAATTGTACGAAGGTAGTACTCGATCCCTGGAGTTGACAACTCATAAATACATGAAACAAGCGACGTTCTATTTAGACGTCGTTTTTTTTTGGCACATTGCGAGCGCCTATTTCGATATAGAATCTTAAGATTGTGATTTTCGGATGAAACCTCCTAAATTTAGAATCCAGCAAAGGAGTTTTTAACCACAAATCCGATTTAATATGGAAAACGAATCGAACGACATCAGCAAATGCCCGTTCCACAGCAACCGGCAGAACGTAGGCGGTGGCGGTACAAAAAACCACGATTGGTGGCCGAACCATCTGAAATTGAACATCCTGAGGCAGAATTCGGAAGCATCAGATCCGATGGGACCTGCTTTCGATTATGCGACGGCTTTCAACAGCCTCGATTATGAAGGTTTAAAGAACGATTTGACTAACCTGATGACCGATTCCCAGGATTGGTGGCCCGCCGACTTCGGTCATTACGGTGGCCTTTTCGTACGCATGGCCTGGCACAGCGCCGGAACCTATCGCGTGGGCGACGGACGAGGCGGCGGCGGAGCGGGATTGCAGCGTTTCGCGCCCCTGAATAGCTGGCCGGACAATGTAAGTCTCGATAAGGCGAGGCGTTTATTGTGGCCGATCAAACAAAAATACGGCAGTAAAATTTCGTGGGCGGACCTCCTGATCCTCGCCGGAAACGTGGCCCTTGAGTCGATGGGTTTCAAGACGTTCGGGTTTGCGGGCGGACGGGCGGACGTTTGGGAAGCCGACGAATCCGTTTATTGGGGATCGGAAACGACCTGGCTCGGCAACGATGAACGTTATAGTCGTGGCGTAAAAGGCGTTCCCGAACGAGGCGTGTTGTCCTCAGATGAAGACGCCGACGGAAAAACCCATTCACGCGACCTCGAAAAACCGCTTGCCGCGGCACACATGGGCCTGATTTACGTAAATCCCGAAGGTCCGGACGGCAATCCCGATCCTGTCAAGGCAGCGCAGGACATTCGCGATACCTTCGGGCGCATGGCGATGGACGACGAAGAGACCGTCGCACTCATAGCCGGCGGGCACACGTTCGGAAAAACCCACGGAGCGGCTTCGTCGGACCATGTCGGAAAAGAACCCGAGGCGGAAGATATGGAATTGCAGGGATTCGGATGGAACAACAATTTTCGCTCGGGAAAAGGCCCGGATACCATAACGAGCGGACTTGAAGTGACCTGGACCAAGACGCCGACACGGTGGAGCAACGATTTTTTCGAAATTCTGTTCGGGTTTGAATGGGAACTGACAAAGAGCCCGGGCGGCGCTCACCAATGGGTTGCCAAAAATGCCGAAGCAATCATCCCGGACGCGTTCGACGCGAACAAAAAACACCTTCCGACGATGCTCACGACCGACCTTTCGCTTCGGATGGATCCGGATTACGAAAAAATTTCGCGTCGCTTTCTCGAAAATCCAGACCAATTCGCAGCAGCTTTCGCCCGTGCGTGGTTCAAACTTACCCATCGCGACATGGGTCCGCGTTCGCGTTATCTCGGTCCTGAGATTCCTCAGGAAGAATTGCTTTGGCAGGATCCGATACCGTTGGCGAACCACGTTATCATCGATGCGGATGATGTCCGCAAGTTAAAAAATACGATCCTCGAATCTGGCCTGGGCGTTTCAGATTTGGTGACGACGGCCTGGGCTTCGGCCTCGACATTTCGTGGATCGGACAAGCGTGGCGGTGCAAATGGCGCCCGCATACGACTCGCTCCTCAGAAGGATTGGAAGGTCAACAATCCGGAGCGTTTGCAGAAAGTGCTATCGCAGCTTGAACGCATACAACAGGACTTCAATGGTTCGCAAAACGGCAAAAAAGTTTCGCTTGCCGATTTAATTGTCCTTGGCGGAAATGCCGCAGTGGAAAAGGCGGCGTCAGATGCCGGATACAAGATTTCAGTTGCGTTCACGGCTGGTCGAATGGATGCCTCACAGGAACAGACCGATGTGGAATCGTTCCAGTTTCTCGAGCCGGCTGCCGACGGCTTCCGAAATTACAGGAAATCCGGAGTCGAGGTGTCGACCGAGGCGTTGCTCATCGATAAAGCGCACCTGCTGACATTGACCGCACCGGAACTGACCGTTTTGATTGGCGGAATGCGCGCCCTCGACGCCAATTACGACGCATCTGAACACGGTATTTTTACCGATCGTCCCGGGCAGTTGACAAACGATTTTTTCGTGAACCTTTTGGATATGCGCACGCAGTGGAAGGCGGTTTCTTCGGACAAGGAACTTTACGAAGGCCGCGACCGTTCATCAGGACAGTCAAGATGGACTGCCACGAGGGCTGATCTCGTCTTTGGATCGAATTCCGAGCTACGGGCGATCGCAGAAGTCTACGCCAGTTCGGATGCCGGTCAAAAATTCGCCGACGATTTTGCGCTGGCTTGGGCCAAGGTCATGAACGCCGACCGTTTCGACATCAGATAAACAAAAAAGGCACCCATCGAGGTGCCTTTCTTATTTAGGTATTTAATTATCGCGTTTCGGATGCCAGGTTGACGCGCCCGGTTTGAAGCCCGGCCCCTGAAACCTCAAGGGTAATCTCACCTGCGTTTTTTGTGGACTGAACCAACACGACAAGTTTTCCGCTGAACAATTTCATCGTTTTTTCGTGGAATACTTCAAGCGAAGTAGCATCGCCGTTACAAGCGGCTTTGAACGTTCCCTGGCC
Organism: Flavobacterium selenitireducens; assembly: GCF_014748335.1. GTDB lineage: Bacteria > Bacteroidota > Bacteroidia > Flavobacteriales > Flavobacteriaceae > Flavobacterium > Flavobacterium selenitireducens. The sequence continues at coordinate 3,000 of NZ_JAAVIY010000006.1, read as the reverse complement.
TGAGACATTGAATTGTAGCTGGTTCGTCGCCGTTGGACAAGGAACGCCTTTTTCATCCACGACAGACACCGTCACAAACGACAAATCTTCTCCGTTGGCCCGAATGGTTCTAACGTCCGGATCAAGCACGATGCGGTTCGGTTTGCCGGAAGTCTTGATTTCTTTTTCGGCTACGGCCTTTCCGGACTTGTCAAACGCAACCACTTTTACGATTCCCGGTTCGTATTTGACGTCCATCCACATCAGGCGGTAACGGTTTTGGGGCGTAGCGTCGTGCTTTTTTTGGACGCCCATACTTTTTCCGTTTACGAAAAGTTCGGCACTGTCGTAATTCGTGTAGACGAAAACCGGCGTGGTTTGGCCTTCGCGCCCTTCCCAGTTCCAGTGCGGCAGGATGTGAAGCGTTTCATCGGACGTGTTCCATCGGCTTCGGTAAAGGTAAAAGCGATCTTTCGGAAGGCCAGCAAGGTCGGAAATCCCAAAATACGAACTGCGCGATGGCCATTTTTCGTCATAAGGCGTCGGCTCGCCCAAATAATCGAATCCCGTCCAGACGAATTCCCCGATTACCCAGGGCTTGTCGTCCTGGAGCACGAAATCTTCATCGGGAACGTTCGACCAACTGCAAGCTTCGAGATCGTATGAAGAACTTTGAAAATCGTCGTATTGCTTTTCCTTGGCTTGTACAACCGGGAACTTGTAAATGCCGCGAGAGCTTACCGTAGAAGCCGTTTCCGATCCCAGGATAAATCCCTGAGGAAATTTTTTGTATGCTTCTTCGTACAAATGTACGCGGTAGTTCAAACCGGGAACGTCCAAGAGCGACCCGAATCCCGACTCCATCGTCTGCTTGACCTGGTCCATCCCGACAGTGACGGGGCGCGTCGGATCTTCGCGGTGAAACACATCTTGTAAGAATTTTGCGTGCTTCAGTCCATCGGCACCGTATTGATCCGGAACTTCATTTCCCGAACTCCACATGACGATGCTTGGATGGTTTCGCGTGGCACGCACCAGGTTGACGATGTCTTTTTCGGCATATTCTGCAAAGAAGCGATGGTAACCGTTTTCGACCTTCGGCTTAGCCCATTCGTCGAAACTCTCAGCGAGGAACATGAAACCCATCTCATCGGCGAGTTCGAGCTGCTCCAACGATGGCATGTTGTGCGAACTCCGGATCGCGTTGCATCCCATGTCTTTTAGAATCGTCAACTGGCGACGCAAAGCGGATTTGTTGACCGCGGCTCCCAACGGCCCGAGATCGTGGTGCAGGCAAACGCCTTTGAATTTCGTGATCTTGCCGTTGAGGCTGAAGCCTTTGTGCGGCTCGAATTTAATTTCGCGTATGCCGAACCTTGTCGATTCCTGATCCTTGAGTTCATCTCCAACGTAAAGTTGGGTTATCGCGGTATAGAGATAAGGCGTTTCCGGACTCCAAAGTCGGGGATTCGAAACCGCGATGTCCTGCTCGTGCTGGCCGTTCGTCTTAGAATCGCTTATGCTTTCGGAAACGATAGTGCCGTCTGCGTCTTTGATTGTGGTAATCATCCTGGTATTCACGCCGCTCACCCTTGCTTTGACATTGACCGTCGCGGAAGTTTCGGTAATCGAAGGCGTGGTGATGAACGTGCCCCATTGCTCAAAACTTTCAGCATTTTTCACGACGACACTTACGTTCCGATAAAGTCCTGCTCCGGGATACCACCGCGACGAGAACGGTTGGTTTGTCAATTTGACGGCCAGCGTATTTGTCCCTCCTATGACGATATCTTTGGAAATATCGAGATAAAAATAACCGTAACCGTAGCCCCACTCCCCTATTTTCTTACCGTTGAGATAGACTTGCGGCTCACTCATGGCGCCTTCAAAGAGAAGCAACGCCTTTTTTCCCTCAGCGAATTCAGGAAGCGAAAACTCCTTGCGATACCAACCGGATCCGATGTGAGGCAATGATCCTGTTCTCCCTGTTTTTTCACTCGCTGCTTTTTCCCCGTTTTGTTCGATGGCAACGGTTTGCAAATCCCATTTTTTGTCGAATGGCCCGGTAATGGCCCAATCGTGGGGAACCGAGACCGATTGCCAGCCGGAATCGTCGAAATTGGGAGCATAAAAGTCGTTCGGCGCCTCCCGCGCGAACTTCCAGTCTTCGGCAAGTACGGTTGTCTGTCTCGGAGAAACCGATTCATTTTTCAATCCGGAACAAGCCGAGGTCAACAAAGCCGCGACAGCCAGGCAACATCCGAATTTAATATCGTGCAACTTCTTCAACGTAGCGTGTATCATCTAAATCAGGGATTTTGAACATCAATTTGTAGGAACGCAGGCAAATTAGACAATACGCGATTGAGAAAACCTCACAGCCTACCAGTTTTAGGAGCGGATGGACAAGATTAGAAAACAAAAAGCGGAAGAAACATTTGTCTCTTCCGCCTTTTAGTGGAATCGCCGGGAATCGAACCCGGGTCCAAACAAGCAATCAACGGGCTTTCTACACGCTTATTTCCCGATTGGATTTTCGATGTTGCGCTTGGCCAGGAAACAGCCACGAAACACTTAGCTCCTTAAGTTTCGAGAATCCCGCGGAGCGAAAGATCCTCTAGGTTTATTTTTACGGTTCTCCTTGACGGAACGCCACAAACCAGGGCTTTCCAGGAGAATTCAGCCTCCCTACCTTGTAGGGACGTGGATTAATCTTACTTTATTCAGATTAAGCAGCCAAAGCGTAGTTATTCTCGCCGTGTAAAAGTGTTGCAGCTCGGGATTAACGTGAATTGCTGCCTTCACGACGTGCTTACCGATCAATTGGCCTTGCTGTCAAAACCAGTCGACCCCAATTGTGGGTGCAAATTTAAGCAAACAGCGGGATTATTGAGAACTAATAAATAATAATTAACAATTGGGCGTGCCGGCGGCTCAAAATTACTGTTAGATTAGCAGGTCGTCGCCGCCGTCGGGCTTTCCGCTGTATCTTTTAGGTTCGGGGCGGCCTGCGGCCGCCCC
>NZ_JAAVIY010000002.1 GCF_014748335.1 Flavobacterium selenitireducens | reverse complement strand
GGGCGGCGCAGCCGCCCCGAACCTAAAAGGATTTCCACTCGCATCCCTAACGCACCCGTTTCCAAAACAAATCCAAAACCACAACTTACACTCTACAATTGTAGAAACTTATCTATATTTGTAGAATGAAACGATTTCTCGTCATTAGCTCGGCCTTCGTCTTGATTTCCTGCTCCAACCGAACGGTAGGCGGTCTCAAACAAGGTTACTGGAAGCAAACCGATACGTTGAACGGCGTTACCTATCAAAGCAAAGGTCGCTACAAAAACGGGCTGCCCGTGGGCAAGTGGAAGTACAAAACCAACGGCAAGCTCACCAAAAAAGAGAAGTACAAAGGTGAGGATTGCTACGTCGAATTCTTCGGATCGACCGAAAAACTCGAACGCGCCGGAAACGCCAAATTCGTGCGAGAAGGCAACGACCTCCATTGGTATTATGTGGGCGACTGGATCACATACGACATCTTCGGGAATCCAATTTATGTCGATACTTATTATCGGGGCGAGCTCGTAGGCGAAAAAGAAATCAACTAAAAACAAACAATTATGACTTTGACCAACGCCGAGGAACAACTGATGCAGCATTTATGGAAACTGAAAAAAGCGTTCATGAAGGAATTGCTCGACGCCTATCCCGATCCGAAACCCGCACCAACAACGGTCGCGACATTACTCAAAAGAATGTCCGACAAGAAATTCGTCGGATACGAGGAAATCGGGAATTCGCGACAGTATTTTCCGAAAGTCAAGAAAAACGACTATTTCTCAAGACACGTAAACGGCCTGATCAAAAACTTTTTTGGCAACTCGGCCTCCCAGTTCGCTTCTTTTTTCACAACCGAAACCAATCTTTCCGAATCGGATCTCAAGGAACTCCGCAGCATCATCGACGAACAAATCAAAAAGAAACAGCCATGATGAATTTCCTGATCACATCGATAACGTGCCAGATTGTGCTTTTTGCGATCTACAAATTAGTGCTCGAGAGCTCCAAAATGCACCGATTCAACCGCTTTTACCTTCTATTCGCGCTGGCTTTTTCGGTTGCGATGCCGTTCGTGACGATTCCGGTTGAGAACGAAAACGTCGTCCAGGTAACGCGTCCGTCTTTGCTGGTTTCGATGTCGATCGAGCCGACTGAAATTGTGGTTTTGGAAAATTCCATCGATTACCTGCAACTTTCGCTTTGGACGATTTACGGTTTCGGGCTCTCGCTGTTTCTCGTGAAATTCATTCGGAATCTCGCCCGAATCGCTGGTCAGATCCTAAAAAATCGCACCGAAAATGGCGACGGCGTAACCTATGTTTTACTCGACGACGAAACGCTTCCGCACACGTTCCTTAACTATATTTTCGTAAACGCCGACGAATTCGAAAAGCGCACTATCGAAGCCGAACTTTTCACACATGAACTCGCCCACGCGCGCCAAAAACATTCCTTGGACATTTTGCTCGTCGAAATCCTAAAAATCATTTTATGGTTCAATCCCACAATCGGCCTTTACAAAAAAGCCATACGGCTCAACCACGAATTTCTCGCCGACCAAGCCGTCGTTTCCAATCACGACAGCATTCCGTACCAAGAACTTTTGTTGTCAAAGGCGCATATCACGAGCCAATTCGCCTTGGCCAGCAGTTTCAATTTTTCAGTCACAAAAAAACGAATGATCATGATGACCAAAACCATTTCCCCAATCAGGAAAGTGGCGCAAACACTGGGCGCGACGCTTACTTTTGCCGTATTGTTCTCTTTCTTCGGATTCGAGGGCATCGCACAAACTTTGCCGCCGCCTCCGCCTCCGCCGCGAGACATAAGCTCGGTAGCATCCCACTATTCCAAAACGATTTTCCATATCACGAAAGCCGACGGAACCAAAGAAACCAAGCGCTTTAGTGAACTCACTGAAAGCCAAGTCTGGAATTTACCGCCTCCGCCGCCAAAAGTCGCGCGCGCCAAAATCCAGCAGAAACAAATCGAAACCTATCGGAATACTTCACAATACGCCGTGTGGATAGATGGGAAACACGTTGCCAACGATGATTTGAAGAATAGAAAGGCTTCCGATTTCGTCTCCCAGCACGTCAGCAAAGTACACAAGAATGCGCGCTCAAAGAAGTTTCCGCAACCTTATCAGGTAAATCTTTACACCGCGAACGGGTTTTCGAAAATCCAGGGCGCGCCCTATCCGCAAATACTGGAATGGCATTTTGAAGAAACCGGAAAATCCGTGCTTGCGCCAACCCAAAAGAAAGACGCCGACGAAAAAGAGTGGGAAAAGGTCGACGCTATCCTGTCGACAACTAACGAGCCAGCTGGTTTTCCGGGCGGCATGGCCAAATTCTACGAATTCTTCAACAGCGAATTCAAGACTCCGGCCGATTTCAAAGGAAAGGAACGATTAGTGGTCAAGTTCATGGTCGAAGCCGACGGAAAAATCGCCAACGTCGAAATCGTAAAAGCATCTACAGACATCCTTGGACGCGAAGCAGTGCGTGCGATGCAAGAATCGCCAAACTGGAAACCCGCGACGGAAGCCGGGAAGCCCGTCAAAAGTGAGTTTCACTTACCTATCGAGGTCAACGGCAAATAAAATCGAAACTTAGAAATCCGCCCTATCGGTGGATTTTTTTTGCATTGGTTGCTATTTTAGACGCATCGACTTCATTTTCATCGTCTAACCGGCGTACGTCACCGAGGCCAATCGGTTGAAAGCGCAACATCTTAAATTTTTTGGCGTTACATTTGTTAGCGAATCATCTATCACCCGAGGCGCAGCCGAATTGTACGGAGCGTAGCGGATTAAAAAAAATCGACATGTTAAAAGACTTTTTCATCACCTGCTCGGGAGCCGATAAAAAGCTCCTCGAAACTTGTTCCGAAGGGGAACAAACCAAGTTCGTCGGCATTGGCGCGACGGTTTTCTTCACTGCCGTGATGGCTTTCATCGCGGGTTCTTATGCGCTCTTTACGGTTTTTGACAATCTTTGGGCAGCCGTCTTTTTCGGATTCGTCTGGGGATTGCTGATTTTCAACCTCGACCGTTTCATCGTTTCCACGATACGCAAACGCGACAGTTTTTCGGCAGAATTCATCCAGGCGACACCTCGAATTGCCCTCGCGATCATCATCGCGATCGTAATTTCGAAGCCGCTGGAGATCAAGATTTTCGAAAAAGAAATCAACACCGTATTGCTCAAGGAAAAAAATGCGATGGCGCTCGCCAATAAAAAAGAAGTCGCCAATTATTTCCAGTCTGATCTCGACAAGAACAAATCGCAGGTCGACAGCCTGAAATCGGAAACCGTAAGAAAAGAAAAAGAGGTAAACGCTTTATACGCGACCTATATCGCCGAGGCGGAAGGTACCAAAGGAACGATGAAACTTGGCAAAGGCCCGGTTTTCAAGGAGAAGATCGCCAAGCACGATTTGGCGCGATCCGAATTTGAGGCCTTAAAAAAGACAAACGATGCCAAAATCGCCGATCTCGAAGCCAAAAACAAAACCCTTCAGGCCGATCTTGACAAAAAGGTGTCCGAAACCCAGCCTGTCATCGACGGTTTTGATGGATTGATGGCCCGCATCAACGCATTGAATTCATTGCCGTGGCTGCCTTCGTTCTTTATCATGTTGTTGTTTCTCGCCATCGAAACGTCTCCGATCATCGCAAAATTGCTTTCTCCAAAAGGCGAATATGACTTTAAATTGCAGGATATGGAAACCGCATTGCAAACGACGATTCTGCAGGACGTTCACCAACGCGGGCTTTTATTGCGCACCACGAACGGCATGAACGACAAGGTCTACGCTGATATCGCAGACGACCGCGAGATTTTCAACAAGCAGCGCATGGGCGTGAAAACGTTGATGGAAGCGCAGTCGGAACGGTTTATAGAAAAACAGAAACAGACGCTCTAAACGCGTTTGGGAAATAAAAAGATTTCTTAGGGCTGAAGGCAACTTTGGCTTTAAGAAATTTTTTATTTTTAGTGACAAACAAACATTCATGAATCGCCTCGCTTGCCTCGTATTCCTGGCTTTGTTGTCTTATGTCCAAAGCGCTGGACAGGAAGCCTTTATTGTAGAAACAGACAGCATCCCCGCTCAAACCTCACTTTGGGAAGACTTAAAATACGACGGCACAAGCGTCTACAAAGGCGTACTCCACGTTTATTCACGCCCCGCACACTGGAAAAAAGACGATTGGCTCACCGCCGGATGCCTGACGGCGACGACAGCGATGATGTGGCTCGGAGACGAACCGCTCAACGAATATTTTCTCGACCAAGGCAGTAACGCACCGGGAATTTTGAAAGACGGCGCGTTTTATTTCGGGAAACCGCTTTACAATTACGGCATCACAGGCGGAATTTACGCGTTCGGCTTGTTGACGCGCAACCAGAAAGTACGAAAAACGGGGGTTTTGCTCATCACTTCCGCGACGGCCGGAGGCGTATTGCAAACGGTTCTCAAAAATGCAACAGGAAGAGCGCGTCCGGGAACTGGGAAGGGCCCGGCTTCGTTCGAGCCGTTTTCGAAAGAGCCCGGCATGCACTCGTTTCCGTCTGGCCATACGATCCTTTCGTTTACGACAGCCTACGCGATTTCAAAACAATTCAAGAGCCCGTGGGTAAAAGGCGGACTTTGGGCGCTCGGCATGGTAACGCCGGTCTCGCGAATGTGGGAAAACGCCCACTGGTCGTCCGATATCGCCGCCGGTGTCATCATCAGCGTCGTGACTGTCGAATGCATCGACAAATACCTCAACCGCGAACGCAATTACGACTCTTATCTGGCCAAGAAAAAAATATCGTGGAACTTGAATTTCTCGCGTCAGACGATCGGCGTCGTCGGGACGTTTTGATTGCTGATTCGCTGTAAGATTTCAGATTTGGTATTCTGATTCGGATTTGGAATTCAAGTTACAAGAACGGTAAAATTTCCTTCTTCAAATTATCGTATTCCCCTTGCAGGATCAGGCCGTTGTCGAGTAATCGCTTGTAGTTTTGCAACTTCTCGAACAATTCATCTTTGGAAAGCTCGCCAAGCGGTTTCTCGGCAGATTTTACCACAGATGGCGTTTCCTCCTGCTTTGGCATTTCGCTGCCAAGCTGCGGCTGGATCGGGATCAGTTCGGCAAAATTCGTGACTTCTTCGGTCTCGATTTCCTCCACTTCAGGTTCCTCGACGATTTCGGCATCAATTGGTTCGGCTTGGATGGTTTCCGATTGTACGAATGCCGCAGGACTCGGTTGTGGCGCCGCGCCTTCTTTCAACAACTCCAGCTGTTCTTTGGCGAAAGTGTAGATTTTGCGCGCTTGTGCTTTCGGAATATAATCGATTGAAACCTGGATATCGGTTTTGGTAGAAAATGAGAATTCCGAACCCAAAATATTCTCCTTCACGAACGTTCCGGCAATGTCGTCCCAGGCGTAATCCGTAAAATCCATCGAAAGACCGAGGTTTTTCGGCTTGCACATGATGATGCGCTTGTTGGTCAACACGATGCTGTCCGGAAACACGGTCACCGGCTTTTTCTGCACGCCAATGTATCCGACCTCCTCATTTCTCATGAGCAAATCCTGGAGTTTGGTCGTGATCTTTTCAACAGCTTTCGGGTCTTGTTCTTCGTTGAGGAAACTTTTTATCTGCTCTTTCATTTTTGGATCGGATTTTTTAGCCACCTAAAAATCGTTACGTCTCAGGTGTGCGCTGCAAAAATAGTTTAATCGACCGACTCTGAAATTTCCTTTTGCATTTTTTTAGCCAGGCTTTTGAGAACCAAGTCGTAGGAGTGATTGATCAAATCTTTTAGGAGTGCGCTGGGCACGTCGCCATTGATCCTAACCGTATTCCAGTGGATTTTGCTCATGTGGTAACCGGGATTAATGTCCTCATGTTCCAACCGGAGCGCCTCCGATCGCTGCGGATCGCACTTTAAATTGACGGCGGGACTTCCGTTTTCCCAATCACGCAGTGAGGTCAGGGCAAACATTTTACCGCCCACTTTGAACACGAGCGTATCTTCGTCGAAAGGAAAGGTTTCTTCAACTCCTTTTTTGGCCAGGCAGAAATCGTAAAATTGTTGGATGTTCACGTTTAACGGAATTTGGGATTACTTAAAGAGCCGATGTGCACGATTTCTCTTAAACCTAAGGCTCCATCGCATACAAAACGGGCTTAGACGGGCTCGCATCGTTTTCGAACGGAGCAATTTGAAGGTTCAGCAGGTAAGTACCGTCGGTTACGGTGTCGGGAACGTAAACCATTTCGGTTATCGTCGCATCCAATCGCGCATCGACGTTCAGGTGTTTGACGTCCGAAACATTCCAAAATGCCTTATGCGCGAGCAATTTTCCTTCGTCGTGCTCCTTGTCGACGCTCGGCAAATCGATGAGCAAATGTCGTACGCCGATTTCTTTGAGGAACAGAGCGGCTTCTTCCAAAAGATACGGCCAATTCGTTTCCGAATACTTGCGCGATAGCTTCGCTGGTTCATTCGGAAGCGTCCTGATGATGATCGCCTCCGGTATTTTCCCATTCAACGCCGTTTCAATTTGGGATTTCCCAATGACAAAATCGTTTCCTTGCGCTCGCGGTTCGACCGAGACCAATTCCGCGGTAAAGAAAAACGTCTTCAGGGATTGATTGATGCTGTAGAAATCGTGCGTGATGTGCCCCAGGCCTTCTGTATGCGTGCCGTGGCCGTGAGGATTAAAAAAAATATTGTTGAAGTTCGTTGACGACTTGCCTTCGGAAACCTTTCCCACCCATTCTCCAAAACGAACCGGCTCTATCACGGGTTTGTCGATATACCAGGCGATCGGATTGAGGTCGGAAGCGGAAAGCGGTATCGAAATGTCGATCGGGTTTGACAAATCGACTTTAAAATTCGCGCCGCCGTGGCTGATAGTTGCGATCATTTGATGCGTCTTTCGGTTTTCCCAAAGATATTACAATCGATCCAAGATTCGAAAACGCCTTGCATCCGAATGTTAACATCTGGTTTCCAGCGCAATCGTAAAAAACACTGCTTTTCATAGGACTCGAGGCGCGTGGCATCGGTAAAAACATTAAGTAAAATCCTATAAAACTTCTCAGCGGAAAAAGCGGTCTCTTTGCAACCACAGGATTTGAACTGAAAATGAAAAAGACCATTACCATACCGCGCCATCAGGAGCATCACTTAGGCAAAATCGTCGTAACCGGAAAAAAATTCCTCGGCCAGTGCGAAATGATTTGCAACAACGAAAATTTCACCCTTCACTGGACGTTCAAAGCGCCTCAATATCTGGACTTGTTCCTCAAAAAAATTCCTGCAGAAATCATGAGCCTCAATTAGGCCACAAACAAATCGCTCGCGATACCATCAGTCAGGAATTTGCCTTTTTGCGTGGCTTTCAGGGTGTTTTCGGAAATTTCCAGCAAGCCCGTGTCGAAAAATTTCTGAGCTTGCCCGAGCAAATGGTCAACGTATTTTGAGCCGAAGTCCGATTCGATCTTCGAAAGCGAAACGCCCCAGATCGTGCGCAATCCCGTCATCACATATTCGTTGTAGCGATCGTCTTTTGTGAGCGATTCCACTTCGGACGGAAGCTCGCCCGAGTTGATTTGTTTGATGTACAACGCGTTATTGGCCACGTTCCAGCTACGCGATTTGCCGTCGAAACTGTGAGCGGACGGCCCGATTCCCAAATAATGCTTACCCAGCCAATACGCCGAATTGTTCCTGGAAAAATATTCCGGCTTTCCGAAATTCGACAATTCGTAATGCACGAATCCGCTCCGGCCAAGGATTTCCGTGAGTATCCTAAAATGGCTTTCGGCTACGTCATCTTTTGGAACGCCGACTTTTCCTTCAGCAATCATCTTTCTGAGAGCGGTTTTTGGCTCAACCGTGAGCGCATAAGCGGAAATGTGCGGAACATCGTATGAAAGCGCCAAATCGATATTGGATTTCCATTTGTCGTCGCTCATTCCCGGAATGCCATAAATGAGGTCGATCGTGATGTTGTCAAAATATTTTCGGGCATCGGCCAGGGATTTCTTCGCTTCCGCGGAATCGTGGGCGCGGTTCATCATCGCAAGGTCGGCGTCGTAAAACGATTGGATGCCGATGCTGAGCCGATTGATTCCCGATGCTGACAATTCGGATATCTTCTCGCTGGAAAGGTCGTCCGGATTGGCTTCAAGTGTGATTTCAGGATCTTCCGAAACATCGTAATTCGCGTAAACCGAATCGATCAGCGAATTGATTTCCTCCGCCGACAAGACACTAGGCGTGCCACCTCCAAAGTATATCGTCTCCACCTTTTCGCCCACAAGTTCGTCTTTTCTCAAAACCAATTCCTTGGCCAACGCCGCAACCATCTCGTCTTTCTTTTTGAAATTCGTCGAGAAATGAAAGTCGCAATAATGGCAGGCTTGCTTGCAGAATGGGATGTGGAGGTAGAGGCCGGACATATTAATTAGCGAATGAAGCAATTAGCGAATTAGCAAATGTAACTGTCGATGCTGAAAACATTTTTTTATTCATGATCGGGTAATTTTTTATCCATAAGCCACAAATTCGCTAATTCGGTAATTCGCTAATTCGCTAATTCGCTAATTACAAAATTCGACCTTCGTTCTGCTTCACAAACGCATCCCAACCCGAATAACTTTTCCCTGCGACGACTTTACCCGAATTGAAAAAATGGCAAACCGCGGCGGCCAAACCATCCGTCGAATCCAGATTTTTAGGCAATTCCTTCAAATTTAAAAGCTGTTGCAGCATTTTGGCGACTTGTTCCTTGCTGGCGTTCCCGTTCCCGGTTATGGCCATCTTGATTTTTTTGGGTTCGTATTCGGTAATCGGGATTTGACGCGACAATCCGGCGGCCATCGCTACGCCTTGCGCACGTCCCAATTTGAGCATCGACTGGACGTTCTTGCCGAAAAACGGCGCCTCGATCGCGATTTCGTCGGGATGATGTGTCTCGATAAGTTCTATCGTGCGTTCGAAAATCACTTTCAATTTCGAGTAATGATCGTCATATTTCGACAAAATGAGCTCGTTGAGTTGCAAGAAGCTCATCTGTTTTCCAACCACTTTAATAAGGCCGAAACCCATGATCGTCGTTCCGGGATCGATTCCCAATATAATGCGTTCGTTGGCCAATTTTCGTTTCTTTGCGGCATGATTGCCTCTGCACGCAAAGCTAAACAATATTGGATTGCCCTTGCCAAAGTTTTGGTCTTGGCCGGCGCATTTTATTACATCTGGAATTCGTTGGCCAACAACGACAAACTCGACTGGCAACAATTCATGGAAAAATTCGGGAATTGGACGTCGCCCTCGATTGCTTTGGTGCTGTCGTTATCGTTCGCAAACCGTTTTCTGGAGATCTTAAAATGGCAAAACCTCGTGTCCGATATCAGGCCAATTTCACTATCGGAATCTACAAAACAAGTACTCGCTGCACTTACCGCAGGGCTTTTCACGCCAAACGGAATCGGTGAATACGGCGCAAAAGCTTTGTATTTCGAAAAACCGCTCGCCAAAAAAATCGTATTCCTGAACCTCATCTGCAACGGCATCCAAATGTTGCTTAGCGTGATTTTCGGTGTTTTCGGATTGTTGTATTTCAACGTTTACTTCGAGGTGATCACGGGAAGATCGGTATTGCTCCTATTTGGTTTTGTGAGTTTGCTGCTCATGGCTTTGTTCTTCTTCCGAAAGTTTGCCATACGAGGATTTTCAGTCGAAAAACTCGTCCGGAAAATAAATGTCTTACCTAGAAAAATCCATCGAAAAAATGTCGCTTTGGCCATCTGCCGCTACCTCGTTTTTTCCCATCAATATTTCGTGCTGTTCCGATTATTCGACGTCGACCTGCCCTATCCTATCCTGATGTCGGCCATAACCGCAACTTATTTCCTGGCTTCCGCTCTACCGACGTTCCAGTTTCTCGACTTTGCCGTAAAAGGTGGCGTCGCTGTTTATTTTTTCAGGTTGCTCGGCGTGAATGAGTGGATCACGGTTTTCATCTCGACGCTCATGTGGTTTTTAAATGTAGTTTTGCCTGTGGGAATCGGTAGTTTTTATGTGTTGAAATTCAAATCGAAATGGTCGCAATAGCAGTTCTTTTTGCCGTTTACGTCTTCATCTACAGCGGATTTGTCCTTTGGTTGGCTTCCGGTTTTGCGCGTGTCGAACGTTTCAATTCCGATAAACAAGACCCGAAGACGACTTTTTCGATCGTGATCCCGTTTCGCACCGAGGAAAAAAACCTGCCCGCTTTGCTCGAATCGATAACGCGTCTCGAGTATCCGAAAGAATCGTTCGAGCTGATTTTCATCAACGATGCATCGGAAGATTTCTCAGAAAACCTTATCAACAAATGGCGCATGGCCAACGGGAGTTTCGCCACGACGATGATCGACAACATCCGATTGTCCGGCTCGCCTAAAAAAGATGCGATTTCACGCGCTATCCCGATCGCGAAAGGCGATTTCGTAATCACGACCGATGCCGACTGCGAATTGCCTGGACGATGGCTTGCGACGTTTGATGCGTTTATCAGAAGCCGAAATGCCGAAATGGTTGCCGGGCCTGTGATTTACGGCGGAAAGAATAACTTTCTCGACCACTTTCAACGACTGGATTTCCTGAGTTTGCAAGGCGTGACCATTGGCAGTTTCGGATTGGGAAAACCGTTTATGTGCAACGGGGCGAATTTTGCTTACGCCCGAAGTTTTTTCAACGAGATTGGCGGATTTCGCGGCGTCGACGATTTCGCTAGCGGAGATGACGTGATGCTGTTGCAAAAAGCGGTGCGTCGCTTTCCTGAAAAAGTCGCTTACCTGAAATCGGCGGATGCCATCGTAAAGACGCAACCTGCAAAGACGTGGGGAGAATTGTTCAACCAGCGCGTCAGATGGGCTTCGAAAGCCGTCGGATACGACCACCTTTTGGCCGAAAATCTCGCACTTGTGACGTTTTTGGCAAATCTTTTCTTGGTGATCTCGGCAATTTGCACCACAACCGATTTCTTTGACTGGCGATTGCCGCTCGTTCTTTTCATCCTAAAACTGATTCCTGACTGGATCATGCTTTCAAAAACAAACGGATTTTTCAGGAATTCCAGAATCGTGTTTCCGGTGTTCGCCTCTTTGTGCTATCCGTTTTTTGTATCGGTCGTGGCGATTTGGGCGATAATAGGCCGCTATCGCTGGAAAGGACGCGTTTTCAAAAAATAGATTGGAAATCTAGGAAATCTGCCTCACTTGACTTCGAGGACAACGGGCAAAACAAACTGCGTCTTGACGGGAATGTCGCGTTTCAATGCAGGCTTTATCGACGGAAAGTCCGACAGGCGCGCCTTGAGTATGCTGTCTACGGTAGCCTTTCCGTAAATCAGGCTGTCGGTCAGCTTTGGCTCGAATTCGACGTGTGCATCGGGGAAAATCGTGACTTTCATTTCGATCGTATCCAGGTTCGGATACAGCACTTTCAATGGTTCGGCGTGCAGCCTTTGTTGGATGTTCGCGACAAGAAAATCCAGGAAACACTGGCGTCTGAGTACTTTGTCGGATACCGAATCGCAGGCCTCGACCGACGGGAACTCGTCTACTTCCTGCCAATTGATCGATTTGAGTTCCTTTTCGAGCAATTCATCCTTTGACGGAACCTGCCTGTCGAAATATTGGCAGGAGGCGGCCGCAATCGACAAGGTCAAAACAAGCGCCAATTTTTGGCTAAAGATGTGTAAGCGGCTCAAATTACGGCGTATCTTTAAGGAATCGTTCCCAAAAATAGTAAAAAATAGCTTCTATGGACTTGTTGTTGCTCATTATAGGATTCTTGCTCGTCATTGCCGGAATAGCGGGAAGTTTCTTACCTGTTTTACCAGGGCCTCCGTTAAGTTGGATCGGCTTGTTATTGCTCTATCTCACAAAACCGGTAGAGATGAACTACTGGATTTTAGGCGCGACACTCGTCGTCACGATCGTCATTTCCATTCTCGATTACGTCATCCCGAGCCAGGGTACGAAGCGTTTTGGCGGAAGTAAATATGGTATCTGGGGCACCAATATCGGATTGATCGTCGGTATTTTCGCCCCGATTCCGGGTGGGTTCATCATCGGGCCATTCGTAGGAGCATTCGTAGGCGAACTTATTTACAATTCATCGGACCATAAGCGCGCACTAAAAGCAGCGACGGGCTCATTCATAGGATTTTTGGCCTCCACCTTCATGAAATTTGTTTTTTGCATGATGCTGCTCGGGCTTTTCTGCTATGTGTTTTTCGTAAATTACGATGGATTTTTCGCGTAACAGCTGTTCGTTTTTCAGATTCCTTACAATTTGGAATACTAAAATTCCATCTTTTCTGTTTTTATTGGAATCTCAAATGAATCCGATTCGACCGATGCCGTTTTTACGAAATCTCTTCACGTTGATTGCGTTTTTTTCGATCACGGCCGGCATCTGCCAGCAACCTGCGATCGCCGACTACGAGCCTTGCAGCTATTACGGCGAAGATTTGTCGCACGAAATCAAGATGTATCCGGCAAGCGAACACGCCAAAAAGGTAATCCACGGCATCATATCGGTAATCGGCTTGCGCCCGAATTTTGAGATCCGTGAAGCCAACGTACCGAATGCTGCGGCGGTCGTACTCAACGGAAAGCGCTTTATCTTGTACAATGCGGAATTTATGGACGACATCAACACTGCCTCGGGAACGTATTGGGCCGGCATAAGCATCCTCGCACACGAAATTGGCCATCACCTCAACGGCCACACGCTCGACAAAAAAGGCAGCCGTCCGGACACCGAACTCGAAGCCGACGAATTCTCGGGTTTCGTCCTCAACAAAATGGGCGCTTCACTCGACGAGGCACAAGCTGCGATGGCCGTGGCCGCTTCCCAACGCGCGAGCCATACGCATCCGGCCAAGTCGGACAGGTTGCGGTCGATCGCGACGGGTTGGAATACAGCCGAAGGTCAGTCTAGCGCAAGCGAAACGCAATCGTCAAGGCAAAACGCAAACCGTCCGGTTTTGGTGAAACGCGAGCCGAAACCGCGCGGCATTTCCAGGGCCGATATCGCATTCGACGTAGAATTCGCATCGGACGCGAACGGCATTTATTACATTACCGATAAAGGCGATCTTTTCAATGTCGATGGTGGTGCAGCTTACCACATCGGCAGCCTGTCGGAATCCAACCGGCGTGGCTACAAACTCATGCTCACCGACAAAAACTACAATTATTTGTACATCGCTACCGGCGGACGCATAGAAAACGGAGCCGGAAAACGCGTCGGAACGATTGTTAAGCACGAGCGCTGACAAACACTTCCGGCGGTGAATGTTTGGACACAAGTTTTTCATCTTTATTTGTAGTTCCGGAAAGCCTTGGTAACAATAATAATTCTCGAACGGACACACATTTATTGTCGCCCGGTTTCCGAGCGAGATTAAATTATCCGATGGGCAATCCCATTCCGATATTGATCGTCGTGTGCAAGATGATTATCGCGTCCAACGATTTTTGCAGTTAACCCATTGGAACATGAAGTTTGGGGCATCATTGCTTGTCCCGAACGAATTTTGCCAAAAATTCGTCATCGTCTAGCCTTTTCCGCACGCAAAGAGCGCCAAACGCGTAGTTTGATCCGGGCGTTATCCGATAAGAGGAACGCAAAACGCAAATTGAAATTGTTGGGTCATATCAACGGCAAGTTCCAACCGTGCCTTCCAAGGGCGCACACGTTCTAGAAAACCAAAACCTTATAAAAGCAAAAAAGCTATCCACAAAAGTGGAAAGCTTTTCATTGGTCTAACTACTAAACCTGACGCTTTCGCGTCGAAACAACACAACTGCTTTAAAGGTACAAAGGAAAAGTGTTAAATTTCCTAACCTCAATTGGGCAAAAAAGCACTTTGTCTCCAAAGTGCTTCTCCCAATTTTCGCGGTCTGGACGGGACTCGAACCCGCGACCTCCGCCGTGACAGGGCGGCATTCTAACCAACTGAACTACCAAACCTTCCGCTTAATTGCGAGTGCAAAGATAGGATGCATTTTCAATTCTGCAAGCGTTTCCGTAAAAAAAATCAAACTTTTTTTCACCCTTTCAACCAAACGCTTGTTTCTCAACAAGGTATGTCGTCATTATTTTTTCGAAGTCGGCACCTACATTTACCGGAACATATTTGATTCGGTTCTGGGCACACGTCATCGCCACTTTTTTGAAATATTCCTCCGCCTGTTTTTCATATGCAGATTTGACATTATCGGCAAAAATATTGATCTCGTCCCCAGATTCCAGGTCGATGAATTTTCGGGGCGCGTTGTCGAAATCGAACGCCAACTCTGTTTTTTGGTCAATCACATGAAAAAGCACCACTTTGTGTTTGTCGTGTTTAAGATGCTGCAATGCGCTGAACAACTTGTCCTCATCTCCCGGTTGGAACATGTCCGTGAACAAGATGATCATCGAACGCCGATGCATTTTCTCCGCGATCTCGTGCAGGAATTTCACCGTGTCGGTTTTTTTGGGCACTTTCGGATTTTCGAGCAAACCTTCCAGCTTGTCGAGCAACATCCTATGGTGGCGATCGCTTCCCTTTTCGGGCGCGAAATACTCGTATGCATCCGAAAAAACGCTGAGCCCAACGGCATCGCGCTGTTTTTTGAGCAAATTCATCAGCACGGCCGAGGCCAATACCGAAAACCCAATCTTGTTGTGAAAAAACGGCTCCGATGTCAACTTCGGGTAATGCATCGAACTTGAATTATCCACTATCAAATGACAACGCAAATTCGTCTCTTCCTCATACCGTTTGGTATACAGGCGATCTGACTTTGCGAACAATTTCCAGTCGATATGCTTGGTACTTTCACCGGCGTTATAAGTTTTGTGTTCGGCAAATTCGGCAGAAAAACCATGAAACGGGCTCTTGTGCATGCCCGAAATAAAGCCTTCGACAATTTGGTTGGCGAGCAGTTCAAGATGCTTGAAACTCGAGATTTTCTCTAATTGTGAATCGATCTTCATACTTCCAAAGATAAGTTTTTTTTGGGCGTTGCAGCGGCCGTGACATCTGCCAAAAATTGATTTCCGGTTTGCCGCTGCCGGGCTGACCCGCTGCTATCTTTTGCCACGACCCAAAGTACTTCGACGTAGAAAACGGCAAGGCAAAAGGATATCTGCTTGCATCCCTAACGCATTCATGGACAATTGATAATGAAGGATGAAGGATGGACTAAAAAAGGCCGGCTACCACCACCGACCTTCTAACAACCACCCGAAACGTCGGGCAAACCTAAGATTCACTATGCGTTTTTTGATACCGGTAAGAAGTTTTGGAACCCGCCTTATCCGATAGCACAAATAAAACAGTCAACGCCAAACGAAAAAATCACAAATAGACGAATGACGTTTTAAATAGACAAAAAGGTGCTTGGGATTTTAGCGTATATTTGGCTCAAGACGAGCAACATGAAAAGCTTTAAATGCCTTATCCTTGACGACGACGAACTTGACAGGCTCAGTCTGCTGTCAAATGTGAAGCGCTTCCCTGAATTTGAGATTGCGGGTGTTTTCGCATCGGCATCTGACGCGTTGGCAGCACTTTCCGCAACAGCATTCGACGTGCTCTTCCTCGACATCGACATGCCGGGCATGAACGGCCTCGAGTTCCGCCAAGCCGCAGCAAATGTCCCGGTTTGCATCTTCATTTCGGCGCATCCGCAACACGCGATCGAAACCTTTGCGCTGGACACGCTTGATTTTATCGTAAAGCCACTGAAGTCGGAGCGCTTTGCACAAACGGTTCAGCGTATCCACGATTACATGGAATTGCGCGAAAAGGCAAGTTTGTTCGAATCGAGCCTTGGGGCCGACGTAATCTACATCAAGGAAGGTTACGGGCAAACCAAGGTCAAACTACACGACATTTTGTATCTCGAAGCTTTGAAGGATTATACCAAAATCGTGACGCGTCACAAAAGACACTGTGTGTTGTCGAATTTGGGTACGTTGCTCAAAGAGCCGACATTTGCTTCCTTTTTGCGCATCCATCGCAGTTTCGCGGTGCAACGGCAATTCGTTGAAAAAATATTGCCAAACGAAGTCGTTTTGCACGGCGGCCTCAGCGTTCCGTTAGGCCGCAGTTACAAGGATAGCCTTTCCGACCTTATGCCTGATTAAAAAAAATTCCCGACCAAAAAACGCCGAAATGCGCCTATTGACTGTTGTTTTATTATTGGTTTCGTCCCTGGCTTCCGCACAAAAGGAAGGACAGGCGCTTATCGATTCGCTGCTGACGCAGTTGCGCCATAAAAAAGCGGATACGTCGAAAGTGGCGTTGCTTACCCAGCTTGGCTACAACTACAGTTATTCCGATCCGGTTTTGGGTCAGCGATATGGCCGTCAAGCCGTCGGACTTGCCAAAAGTCTCAACTGGAACGACGGAATGGCCGCGGCCTATCGCATCATCGGCATCAATCTGTCGGTTGACTCGAATTACGATTCCGCTCTTGCGGCTTATCGGAAAGGACTTGCGTTGCGACCGACGGACAAAATCCGCAGCGAATTGCTTAGAAGCATCGGATTGGTCTACACCTACATGACCGAATACGACAAAGCGCTCGATTACGACATGCAGGCGCTCCAACTCGCGGAAAAGATTGGCGACCAAAAAGGCGTCGCGGCTATTTTGTCCAATATCGGAGTCGTATATTACGATCTCCAGGACTATAGAAAAGCCGCTGCCTATTACGAACGGGCGCGCAAGATCAACGAACGCATGGGCAACCGCCTCTATTTGTCGAACAATCTCGGAAATCTCGGAAATTCGTTCATGAGCCTGAAAGAGCACGACAAAGCGGTTCAAAAATACATCGAGGCCATCAGGATCAATGAAGAATTGGGCGATCTTGAAAACATGAGCATCAACCTGAGCGCGTTGTCCGACGCTTATCGGGAAACCGGGCGATATAACGAAGCGCATGACGCAAATGAAAAGGCGCTCCAAATTAGCCTGAATACTGGAAATGAGCGCAATTTGGTATTCAACTATCTTTCGAAAGGCGACTTGTTGCTGATCGACGCCAAAGGCAAGAATTTGTCGGAAAAACAAAAATTGTGGAGAGAAGCTGACGCCCAATACCGAACTTCGCTGCGATACGCATCCCACCTGAACGACAAGAAAAACCTGGCGTATATTTACGAAGCGCTCTCCAAAGTAAGGGAATTGCAGGGTGAACACGACCAGGCGTTGCTGCTCTATCGCAAATATGCTGCTTACAAAGACTCCGTTTTCAATTCCGAGAACAAACAAACCATCAAAAATCTCGAAGACAAACGCGCCATTGAAGTGCGCGACAAACAACTTCAGGTCAACAAAGTCGCACTTGCGGCCAGGGAACGCGAACAGTTGTTTTTGGTCGTCGGAATTGTTTTATTGGTCACGATCGGAGGTTTGCTGTTCTACCAGAGCCGCAGCCGACGCCGAACGAATCTCAAGCTCCAATCGCTGAATGCCGAGTTGCACGAAGCCGACCGGGTCAAAACACGTTTCTTCAGCATCCTGAACCACGATTTGCGCGCGCCCGTCGCCCATTTGATCAGTTTCCTGAAGCTGCAAAGGGAAAGTCCGGAATTACTCGACGACCAAAGCCGGGAACGCATGGAGAATAAGACGATGGCGTCTGCCGAAAACCTGCTCGAAGCCATGGAAGACATGTTGTTGTGGACGAAGGGCCAAATGGAAAACTTCCGCCCCAAACCGCGCACCGTTATATTGTCCCAGCTTTTTTCGGAAGTCGTTGCGTATTTCGACCACGCCGATATCGACATCAAATTCGAACACAACGAACTTTCGCTTCAAACCGATCCGGATTACCTCAAAACCATTTTGCGCAACCTTACCGCCAATTCTATAAAAGCGCTCGGAGACACGCAAAACGGAACGATAAAGTGGCGCGCGTTTGTACAAAACGAAGACATCTGCATTTCCATTGCCGACAACGGACCCGGAGCGCCGCAAGAGCAATTCCGCGCACTTTTCGACGAAAAAGAAGTCGTGGGAATCAAGACCGGGTTGGGAATGCACCTGATACGCGACCTGGGCAAGGCGATAGGTTGTGCCATTGCGGTAAACTCCGAACAGGGACGCGGTACGACGATTACACTTATTTTCCGGAAATGAAAAAGCCGGAAACGAAAATCGCATCCGGCAGGAGATCAAAAAAACTAACAATTATTCTTTTAAGGCACCGGCGGCAAACTCCAGCCTCCATCCTACGAGTGTCCCGATATCGGCGTTGCCGTGATCCTGAACGCGGAGTTTCCATTGACCGCTGACGTCTTTGTTGGCGAGAAACTGTTCAAGCGGCTGGACGACCGCCATTTGAGGAACAACGTCCTGGCCACCACCTGTGGGTGCGTAGTCTCCCGCTGCGATGACGTCGCTTGTGACAAGCCCTTCGAACACTATACCCGTCTCATTTTTTGAATTGAACGACAATGCATTGGCGGAGCTGAAATTGGCGGCGCTGCCGAATCCCCCGGATGATGCAACTCCCAGTCGCTTGACAAGCGCGGTCGCAGTTCCGTTGGGCGCTACGAGTTCCACAACCAAATCGCCGCAAAACGTGTGGTCGAGATTGACTACGACCGTAACTTTTGAAGGGTCTTTGATTTTCATGAGCTGTGTAATTTCGATCGGGCTGTTGATCGGATTACCTCCATCGGGAATTGGCATCGCGATTAGATTGCTTCCCGATACCGGTTCTGACCGACGTTCTCCATCGTCGTCGCTGCAGCTAAAAATTGTAAAAGCAAAAATTAGCAAGGTCATTGTTTTAATTTTCATCAGATTTCGGTTTTGATTATAGGGCGAACCTATTGCTTTCCACCAACATAGCCATTCCAAAATCAACCAACTGCCTATTTGAATATAAGAACTGCAATCCGCTATCTAAACCTTGCAAACAACCACAAAAAAAAGCCCGAAGTTTCCTCCGGGCTTTACTATCGTAAGAGAATCGCTTACAAGGCAGCGTTCAATGAATCGGCATACGTTTGTTTTGGAGCCACGCCAACCTGACGATTAACGACTTCCCCATTTTTGAAAGTCAAGACGGTAGGAATGTTGCGCACACCGTATTTCGCAGCGAATTCCTGGTTGGCATCTACGTCGACTTTACCGATTACGGCCTTGTCTCCGAACTCTTCGCTGATTTGGTCGATGATTGGCGCCACCATTCGGCACGGTCCGCACCAAGCTGCCCAAAAGTCCACCATTACCGGCTTATCTGATTTCAAAACTACTTCCTCGAAAGTAGCGTCTGTGATTGCTATTGCCATACTATTTTTTTTCTAAGTTATTTTTACGTTGCAAAAGTAGGTATTTTAAAGGTAACGATTTAACACTATAAGATTGGAATTGGTTATGCCAAAATTGTCTGAAATTATTACGTGAATCGAATCTGGCGCCGATATCGGTAAAGTTGACCCTTTCGTTTTTGACGGATAATTCGCGAGATTAACAAAGATACCGTTATCAAACGGACAGTTCAGTCCTTTCGTCCGGAGTTCGACACCTGATTTCTATCAATTCAATTTGAACTTCACGTCCAATTTCTCGAGTTCCACAAGCAGTTCCGTGCAAATATTGACCTTTACTTTTTTACTCGACATCGAAAGTTTGGTCACAAGAACCGTCTCTTCGACTTCTGACGGAATCTGCACGTCCGCCTCAATGGCTTCCTCTTCCGAAAGTGCGTCGGGCTCATCTGCTTCACCGGCTCCCGCAGCAACCGTCTGTAAAACCTGTCGCTTTACAGATTCGGTCTCCACAATATCGAAGCTCACCGGGTTCGTACCTGAATTGAGTTGGAACAAATGGCTCAAATGCGTGATCAAATCCGACTTCAAGTCCTTGATATTAAGGTTTACCGTGAGTTTTTTGGCTTGGGAAGTTAGCACATCCTGAAGCATTTTGACCTCGAGAAACTGCAATCTTGGTTCCGATCGCTTTCCCGTTTCTTTATTGACCCAACCTTCGCGCACATTGACCTTGAAATGCAAAAATTGATTTTGGGAAAGATAATGCCTGAATTTCAGGAATTCCTCGTCGAACATTTTGAATTCATAGCTTTCGTCGAAGCCTTCGAGCGTGAAAATGCCCCAATCCTTGCCGTTTTTGGCGGTTCGATATTGCACATTGGTCACAATTCCGGCGAACGTGAGCACCTTGTTTACGTGAGCTTCAAGATTTTTGAGATATTCGAGCTTTGCCGAACAGAAATATTTCATTTCAAACCTGAAATCGTCAAGCGGATGTCCTGAGATGTAAATTCCGACCACGTCCTTTTCGCGCGCCAGTTTCTCCATCGTGCTCCATTCTTCGCAAGGCGGCACCATCGGCTCGGCAATCTGGACTTCGCTGGCTTCCCCAAAAAGCGAAACCTGGGAGGAATTCTCATTTTCCTGGAACTTCGACCCGTAGCGCATGGCCTTTTCCAAAAACGTGATGTTTTCCCCATCGTTGTGGAAATATTGGGCGCGGTGCGTGTCGTTAAATGTGTCAAATCCGCCGGCGAGCGCCAGGTTTTCGAACGCCTTTTTGTTGGCGGCGCGCAAGTCGATGCGTTTGGACAAATCGAAAATAGACTTATACTTTCCGTCTTTGCGCGAATCGACGATGGTTTCCACAGCCCCGCCTCCGACGCCTTTGATCGCGCCCATCCCAAACCGGATCGCATATTCTTCGTTTACCGTGAATTTGTAATACGATTCGTTCACGCAAGGCCCGAGAACCTGCAATCCCATTCGCTTGCATTCTTCCATAAAAAACGAAACCTGCTTGATGTCGTTCATGTTATTCGAAAGCACGGCCGCCATGTATTCCGCCGGATAATTTGCTTTCAGATAAGCCGTTTGGTAAGCGACCCAGGCGTAACAGGTCGAGTGGGATTTGTTGAACGCATATTCGGCGAACGCTTCCCAATCCTTCCAAATTTTTTCAAGGATTTTAGGATCGTGCCCGTTCTGTTCCGACGCCTGTCCGATGAATTTCGGCTTCATTTTGTCAAGAACGTCCTTTTGCTTTTTACCCATCGCTTTTCGCAAAACGTCGGCATCACCTTTGGAGAAATTCGCTAGTTTTTGCGACAAAAGCATTACCTGTTCCTGATAAACGGTGATTCCATAGGTTTCTTTGAGCAATCCTTCGCAAGCCTCAAGGTCGTATGTGATTTCTTCTTCCCCGTTTTTTCGTTTGATAAAGCCCGGAATGTAGGCAATAGGACCCGGACGGTACAAAGCGTTCATCGCGATCAGGTCGGCAAAAACCGTCGGACGCAATTCCTTCATGTACTTTTGCATTCCGGGCGATTCGTATTGGAAAATCCCTACCGTTTCTCCCCGTTGGAAAAGTTCATACGTCTTGGCGTCGTCAAGCGGAAAATTGTCCGGATCGAGATCGATTCCCGTTCGGTATTTGACGAGTTTGACGGTATCTTTGATCAATGTCAGCGTCTTAAGGCCAAGGAAGTCCATCTTGAGAAGTCCGGCAGATTCCGCGACGGCATTGTCAAATTGGGTCACGTACAAATCCGAGTCTTTAGCGGTCGTTACCGGAACGAAATTCGTGATGTCGTCTGGCGTGATAATGACGCCGCAAGCATGGATTCCCGTGTTCCGAAGCGAACCTTCGAGGACTTTCGCCTGTTGGATGGTCTCCGCGGCAAGCGAATTTTCCTGAGCCATCGCAATCAACTCCTTGACGCGATCGAATTCTTCGGAACGCAGGACTTTCTTGACTTCGTTCTCATTTTCGGACAGAAAACGCGCCAGGTTCCATTTCCCGGGCATCATTCCCGGAATCAGTTTGGCGATCCTGTCGGCTTCGAAAAGCGGCAAATCGAGAACGCGTGCCGTGTCGCGAATCGCCGATTTGGTTGCCATTTTACCATATGTGATAATTTGAGCGACCTGGTTCGAGCCGTATTTCCTGATGACATAATCCATGACCTTGCCGCGTCCCTCATCGTCAAAGTCGATATCGATATCGGGCATCGAAACCCTGTCCGGATTCAGGAAGCGCTCAAAAAGCAAGTCGTATTTGATAGGGTCGATATTGGTGATCCCGAGGCAATATGCAACTGCCGAACCTGCCGCCGAACCACGTCCGGGACCAACCGAAACGCCAAGATTCCTGGCTTCGGCTATAAAATCCTGGACGATGAGAAAATATCCGGGATAACCCGTTTTTTCGATTGTGGCAAGCTCAAAGTCAAGCCGTTCGCGCACATCAGGCGTCAGTCCGTCAAGGCCATAACGCTTTTCGGCCCCGACATAAGTCAAATGGCGCAGGTATTTATTTTCGCCCCGCTTTCCGCCATCCACGTCGTCTTCGGCAAAAATAAACGCTGACGGAATGTCGAATTTCGGAAGCAAAACGTCGCGGTAAAGCGAATAAACTTCGATCTTGTCGATGATCTCGGAAATATTCGTAATCGCCTGCGGAATATCCGCGAAAAGCGATTTCATCTCATCGGATGACTTGAAATAATATTCCTGGTTTGGCAAACCGTAGCGATAACCGCGACCGCGACCGATAGGCGTCGATTGTTTTTCCCCGTCCTTGACGCACAACAGAATGTCATGTGCATTGGCATCCGGTTGGGCGACGTAGTAAGTGTTATTGGTGGCGACGACCTTGACGTCGTGCTTTTTGGAAAACGACAACAGCGTCTGGTTCACGCGGTTTTCGTCCTCCTGTTTATGGCGCATGATTTCCAGGTAGAAATCGTTCCCGAACTGGGACTTCCACCACAAAAGTGCTTCTTCGGCCTGATTTTCACCTATGTTGAGAATTTTTCCCGGAATCTCTCCATAGAGGTTTCCAGACAAGACAATGAGGTCTTCCTTATATTGTTCAACCGCTTTTTTATCTATCCTCGGAACGTAATAAAAACCTTCGGTATACGCGATTGAGGCCAGTTTGGCGAGATTGTGATAGCCTTTTTTGTTCTTGGCCAAAAGCACCACCTGATAGCCGTTGTCCTTGCGCGTGCGGTCAAGACGGTCTTCACAAATATAAAATTCGCATCCGACGATAGGTTTTATCTCGACTTCTGTCGGAATTTCCCCTTTTTCTTCGGCTTCCTTGTTTTTCGCAGACGCTACTTTGTTGTGGTTCATCACCGCCGATACGAACTGGAATGCGCCCATCATGTTCCCGACGTCCGTCATCGCAACGGCTGGCATTTTGGCTTTGGCTGCCGCCGACACGAGATTCGGAACCGAAATCGTCGATTGCAAAACCGAAAATTGCGTGTGGTTGTGCAAGTGGGCGAAAACGGCGTTCGTGAGATCGGCTGAAACCTGGATATCGTCCAGACCGTAATCGGCTTGTTCCTGCTTTTGGCGCAATCTTTCGCGTATCGCGTCCGAAGCGTTCTTGAGATTGACGTGGCGTAGTCCGACCGCTCTAATCTCCGCTGGATTTTGGTTTCTGAAGCTGTTGTAATAATCGGCTTGAACGCCCAATTCTTCTTTGGTGAAAATCTCGCGACGGATCAATTCGAGGAAGCAACGCGTGGTCGCCTCGACGTCCGCGGTAGCGTTGTGGGCTTCGGCAAACGGCGTGTTGAACAAATATTGGTGCAACTCGGTGAGTGTCGGAAGCTTGAATTTGCCGCCTCTTCCGCCGGGAATCTTGAGCAGTTCGGCCGTGACTTCGGTACACGTATCCAGGACAGGTAATTCGGTTAACTTATTTCCGATGCCCAAACGGTAAAACTCGCAACCCATGATGTTCACGTCGAAGCCTACGTTTTGCCCGACGATGAATCTGGTCCTGGAAAGTGCCGCGTTGAACTTCTCCAAAGCATCCGATAAGGAAATCCCCTCTTCCATCGCCAACTCCGTCGAAATACCGTGTATGCGCTCGGCGTCGTACGGAATATTGAACCCGTCGGGCCTGATCAGGAAATCCTGGTTCTCGACGAGGTTGCCGAGTTCGTCGTGCAACTGCCATGCGACCTGGATGGCGCGCGGCCAGTTGGATGTGTCCGAAATCGGGGCGTCCCAACGCTTCGGCAAACCGGTTGTTTCGGTATCGAAAATTAAATACATAGCTGTAAACGTGGAAGTTCGGGGCGTTTAGATTTGCAAACGCGGAATGCCCAAAAATAGTTTTTTTGAATCTTAACTGAAAGCCAAAATTATCAACAGGCTGTTATCAAGTTTATTCCCGGTTTAACAAAAACGGCAGAAAAACTGTAAATTGTTGTGGTAAGAAATCGGTAGCTTTGACAGACCTAACAAATCTTGGAGATTTGTTAGGTCTTGCGCGCGAAGCAACATCCACGCCAACTCCCACCTCAAATCTCCCCTACGAATTTCCATGGAACTCTTCCCAATTTTCCGGCCAATCCCATAAAACAAATCGCTGCAATCCTATAATCCAAATTTCTCAAATCTGAATCTAAGCCATCCAGCTTACAGGCTCCAACCGGAACTTGACAAAATAAAAAAACCACCTTTCTCAAGATGGCTTTTCTTTATAAGTGGATCATTTTACAAAGACGGACGCACCGGCACTTTGTAAAAATTCCCTTCTATGAAATTGATGGTTTCGGCTGCAGTCGGATCAGTAGGATCGACGGCGTCCTCAGCGATTGCGTTGAATCGGAAAGTTCCCGTGATGGTCTTATTGACCTCGTCGTACACCTCGATCTCGATTTCTCCATTGCCTATCCCGGTTCCGGTGGCATATGTCTTGGTTCCCGAATCGCCGATGATCACGAACATCGCCTTTCTGCTCTGGCTTGTGCCTAACGTGTAAGTTCCGGCGTCGGTAGTAGGCAACATCAACGTCAACGTCTCGAATTGATTGCCTCCTGAAATCGTAAGATCGCCTCCCGCACCGACAGTTGCGGTCACGCCCGGCGCGCGCCAACGACTGCCGTTTCTCAATCCTTCGAACGCCGGACTGTTATCACGGACGTCTTCTGTGCAAGAGCTCAAGGCAACGACAGAGAATAGCAATAGAAATATCTTCTTCATATTGTAGGTAATTTTTGAAAGACAAAAATAGGTTTTTGGTTGGTTTCGGGCCAAATTAGTCAAAAAAATCAAAGCGCTTTTATTTTTAACAATCAGAAAAACAAAACCTAACTTCTTTGTTTTCAAAAAAACTGTATCTTTGCGCCCTTATTTAACCGGGTCGTGTACCCAAATTTAATCATACGATTATGCCAGTAAAAATCAGATTACAAAGACATGGTAAAAAAGGAAAACCTTTTTACTGGGTCGTAGCGGCTGATTCCCGCTCAAAAAGAGATGGTAAATACCTAGAGAAAATCGGTACTTACAATCCAAACACCAACCCTGCTACAATCGACTTGAACCTCGACAAAGCGGTTCAGTGGTTGCACAACGGTGCCCAGCCTACCGATACGGCTCGCGCAATCCTTTCTTACAAAGGAGCCTTGTTGAAACACCACCTCGATGGAGGCGTTCGCAAAGGTGCCCTGACTCAGGAAGCTGCCGATGCTAAATTGGAAAAATGGCTTGACGAGAAAGCAGGAAAAGTAACTGCGAAAAAAGACAACCTTTCTTCTGCAAAAGACAAAGCGAAAGCTGAAGCCCTTGCTGCAGAGAAAAAAGTAAACGAAGATCGTATCGCTGCCGCCAAAAAAGCCGAAGCTGATTTGATCGCTGCCGCGTCTGCCGAAGAAGCGTCTGCCGAAGCTACTGAAGAGACAGCCGAAGCTACTGCTGACGAGGCTCAGGTTGAAGGAGAAGCTCCTGCAACTGAAGAAGAAACGCAAGCTTAATTTTTAAGGCGAATGCGCAAAGAAGAATGTTTCTATCTGGGCAAAATCGCCAAAAAGTTTAGTTTTAAAGGCGAAGTCCTTGTCTATCTCGACAGCGACGAGCCTGAAATGTATGAAGGAATGGAATCAGTTTTTGTCGAAATCGGCAAAAATTTGGTTCCATTTTTTATTGAAGACGCCCGACTGCACAAAAACGACTTTTTGCGCGTAAAGTTCGAAGACGTCGATTCAGAAGGCGATGCCGAAGCACTTCTTGGCAAAGCCGTTTACCTTCCGCTTGATTTGTTGCCAAAACTCGAGGGCGACAAATTCTACTACCACGAAGTCATCGGATTCAAAATCGAGGACAAACGCCTCGGCAATGTAGGAATCATAGTTGCGATCAACGATTCCGCCGCACAGCCGTTGTTCGAGGTCAAAAAAGGCTACACCGAGATCTTAATTCCTATGATCGATCAGTTTATCGTTCAGGTAGACCGTGAAAACGAGAAAATCGTAATGGATTTACCGGAAGGCCTGATCGAAATGTACCTTTAATGTAGTTTGAAGTTTAAATTGTTTAAAGTTTAAATTGTTTAAAGTTTAAATTGTTTTAAGTTTAAATTGTTTAAAGTTTAAAGTTTAAAGTTGTCGAAACCGTTTGAACCCTAAACTTTGAACCTTGAACTTCGAACCTTGAACTTTGAACCTTAAACTTTAAACCTTAAACTTTAAACTTCGAACTTCGAACCTTAAACTTTGAACCTTAAACTTTAAACCTCGAACTTCGAACCTTGAACTTTGAACCTTAAACTTCAAACCTATGTTCAAATTCAAACAATTCTCCGTCAACCAGGACAAAACCGCGATGAAAGTCGGCACAGATGGCGTTCTGCTCGGCGCTTGGGCTCCAATCGACCACAATCCGTATTCGGTTCTCGACATCGGGGCAGGAACCGGTTTAATAGCCCTAATGCTTGCCCAACGTTCGTATGCCGAACAAATCGACGCACTCGAAATAGATGCCGACGCGTTTGAACAAGCCGTCGAAAACTTTGAAGCGTCGCCGTGGAACGACCGCCTTTTTTGTTTTCACGCTTCCCTTGACGATTTTATGGACGACCTTGAGGACGAAGAATACGATCTGATCGTGTCGAATCCGCCGTTCTATTCCGAGAATGTCACATCGGGAGATGAAGCCCGCGACAAAGCCCGACAAAACCAGTCACTGCCGTTCGAAGATTTGATTGAAGCGAGTTCGGTTTTGCTTTCGGAAGACGGCATTCTTTGCGTTATCATCCCGTTTAAGGAAGAAGAACGATTCGTCCAACTCGCTGCCCTGTCGGCTTTGTATCCGACCAAAATCACGCGCGTCAAAGGCACTCAAACCTCCGAAATCAAACGCAGCCTGCTCGCCTTTTCACGACGCCCGGAAATAAAAGTTGTCGAGACGGAACTCGTCATCGAAACCGCAAGACATCAATACACCGATGATTATCTCGCGCTCACGTCCGAATTCTATCTCGACAAAAAAGCACCTTGATCAGTTGGTTTCCTCAATTACCTGGAACCGCTTCATTTCGTCGAGCGGCTCGATCGCGCTGTAGTTTTTCCAGAGCGTCGGATCGTATTTGTTGATGCGTTTGTAAGCAAAATCGTCCTCTTTGACTTTATCGAATTCTTCATCGGAAAGTCCATCTCGCGAAATATTGAGGAATTCCTGCTTGCTCAGCATGTTTCCTTCCACTTTGAGGTCGAAGGCAACGACATCTTTTTCCTCATCGGTAAGTTCGATGAACTTTAGCGGACGGTTCAGGTAGAAATATTGTCCGGTTTCCTCAGATGCGTATTGCAGATAATAACCGTCGCCAATCGGATCTTTCTTGAAAATCAACGTGCCTGAACTGATGTTCTCGGCCATTTTTACACCCAAAAGCAACTTCAGGTTGACACTTTCCGCTTTTTTGCCCGGAGCCAGCGCATAGTCGGCGCGCAATACTGCGAAATCAGATTCGGAAACGTAGATCTTGCCCTGGTAAATCGCGCGGCTTCTTCTCGGTTCAAATTTCAGCACGTAGGCGAATTCGTTCCCACCGAGCAAAACCGTGCCCTCGTAAGTATATTTGTAAATGTCCGGATCCGTGACGAACTCCATCTTTTTGCTGTACAGGAAATTGCTCTGGTTTTTCAATGAAGACAAACGGTTTTTCGCCAGTGAGACATTGTCGACTTTGTTTTTCTTTTTCTTTTTGCTGTTGTAATCCTTGCGCATCGACAGCGTATCGCGGGATCCGAACCAGCCGCTTTTGAAACGGTAATATTTTGTAGTGTCGAGGTGTTTGAGGAACAACTTGCTGACTACGGCCTGCATTTCGTCTAGCGAAGCGGAACGGTTCTCGTCTTTGAGTTTGGTTGCCTGGACGACATCAAGTTTGGAGTAAAATGTTTGTTTTTCAGCCTCTTTTTTTGGAGAGGTATAGTAATTTCCGAGCATGTCAGTAAATTCCTTTGGCGGATGTGAGATCAGGCTCGACGTGAATTTACTGATCTCAGCGTTGGCTTCCCCTAGCCCTTTTTTGGTAAAACCGGTCGACTTCGTAATCTCGAAATTCAATTTGGAAGGCTTGAACGACACGACATCCCTCAAAAAAAGCACGTCTTTGGAATGCTTCATGTTCATCGCGTAGTTCGCTTTGAGGTTTTGCTTCACACCGGCCATTATGGACTCCGCGGTCGGACGGTCCGCGAGGTTGACATTGTCGAGTTCGTAAGTAACCTCGTCAAGACGCACCATTCCGTCGCGCGACTGCAGCTGGCCAACGGTGGTTTTTATGCCGGCGTAACCCATACAACTGATCACAATTGGCGTATCATCTGAACTATTGGCAGCAGAAACTGTAAAATAACCTTCGCCATTTGAGATCTGGCTGTCGGAATTGTTGATGAGAATGTTCGCGTACGGGATGGATTCGCCCGATTTTGCGTCGACGACTTTGCCCCTGATTTGCGCATTGGCCACTTGTGCGCAAACTAACGCGATGAGAACGATGTAAATGTTTTTCATGTTTTGACGATTGAAAATTGTTTGGTCAACTGATTTTGGGAGGAACTCCCGAGGTAATTCGTTTGGTAGACGAAAATCGGATGCGTTCCGTTGCATGCAACTTAAATATTTTTTTGTCAGCGACCGATTTTTTTAGTGCTGTCGCAAAGTTCCCAAGTCGCTAGCCTGCGAAATCGGTTTCGTTAAGTTGCCATTCCCAAAAATCTCCCTACTTTTGCGGCGCAAAAACGATGTAAACAATGAAACCAGACTTGTTCCAAGCGCCTGATTATTACCTTCTCGACGAATTGCTCAACGACGAACACAAACTCGTGCGCGATTCGGCCCGTGAATGGGTAAAGCGCGAAGTTTCCCCAATCATAGAAGACTACGCCCAAAAGGCGGAATTCCCTAAACAGATCATCAACGGCCTGGCCGAAATAGGTGCTTTTGGGCCGTACATTCCGGAGGAATACGGAGGCGCGGGGCTCGACCAGATCTCATACGGGTTGATCATGCAGGAAATCGAAAGAGGCGATTCAGGAGTTCGCTCGACGGCATCGGTCCAGTCGTCTTTGGTCATGTATCCGATTTGGAAATACGGGAACGAGGAGCAACGCATGAAGTGGTTGCCCAAACTGGCTTCAGGCGAATTCATCGGTTGCTTCGGCTTGACCGAGCCTGATTTCGGATCCAATCCTGGCGGAATGGTCACAAATTTTAAAGACAAGGGCGACCATTACCTGTTGAACGGTGCCAAGATGTGGATTTCGAACGCTCCGTTTGCCGATATCGCGGTGGTTTGGGCCAAAGACGAGTCGGGACGCATCCACGGACTGGTCGTGGAACGCGGAATGGAAGGATTCACGACGCCTGAAACCCACAACAAATGGTCGTTGCGCGCGTCGGCTACGGGCGAATTGATTTTCGACAATGTAAAAGTTCCTAAAGAAAACCTGCTTCCCAACAAATCCGGTCTTGGTGCGCCGCTTGGCTGTCTTGATTCGGCTCGCTACGGAATCGCTTGGGGCGCAATCGGAGCGGCAATGGATTGTTACGACACGGCGCTGCGTTATTCGAAAGAGCGTATCCAGTTCGACAAACCGATAGGTGCGACCCAGCTTCAGCAAAAGAAGTTGGCCGAAATGATCACCGAAATTACCAAAGCACAGTTGCTGACATGGCGTTTGGGCGTTCTCCGCAACGAAGGAAAGGCGACATCCGCACAAATCTCGATGGCCAAACGCAACAACGTGAACATGGCGATCGAAATTGCACGCGAAGCCCGTCAGATGCTCGGAGGAATGGGAATCACGGGCGAATATTCGATCATGCGTCATATGATGAACCTTGAATCGGTCATCACATACGAAGGCACGCACGACATCCACTTGCTTATCACGGGGATGGACGTCACAGGTTTTGCCGCGTTCAAATAATCCGCAACGTCACAAGTCATCGTATTGACTTAAATAAACTAAAGCTCTTTATTGCCATCATCGGTTATAAAGAGCTTTTTCGTTTTGGCATGTCAGGTTGGGAGCAAATGCTGTTGAAATGATTTGGATCTAGGACACCGACAAGATCGGAAGTCCAAAACCTGCATTTTTACGTACCTTTAGATATGAAGGCCACATTTTACATAGCGATAGTCAGTTTTTTCCTCGCATTTTCGTGCGGATCGGACGATATGCAGCCGGGCGAAATGACGTCAAATCCGAAAAATCCGGTTCCGCAAAATCCTGTTCCGCAAAATCCGAATCCGCAAAATCCGGATCCGCAGAATCCCGTTAGCGCCATAAAGTACCTCGCTTTGGGCGACAGCTATACGATAGGGCAAAATGTTTGTGCCACCTGTCGATTCCCTGCCCAACTCGAAGTCGCGATCAAACAGGAAATGCCGGGTAATGCTGTCGATCTGGAAATCATTGCCACGACTGGCTGGACGACGACGAATCTCCTTTCGGCAATCCAATCGTCCGATCTGGCAAGCGACAACGACTTGGTTACGTTGCTCATCGGTGTCAACAACCAATACCAAAACAAGCCGTTTTCGGTGTATCAAACCGAATTCCCTCAACTCGTAAATCGCGCCGTAACGCTTGGGAGAAATGACAAAAACAACGTGATCGTGATTTCGATTCCCGACTATGCCTTCACGCCTTATGCCCAGAATTCGCCAAATGCGCCGCTAATAACCCAGGAGTTGCAACAATACAATGATTTTGCTGCCGCTTATTGCGCCTCCGAAGGGATCAAGTTCGTTTACATTACGGACATTACCCAATCTGGGATCCAGAATCCCTGGCTGGTCGCTTCCGACGGGCTTCATCCATCCCAAAGTGCGTATGCTTTATTCGTCGAAAGAATTTTGCCCAGGGCACTCGAGGCGCTAGACGATTGATTACATGAATGAAATTGCGAAGGCGCTACGACGGAATCAGTATTCCGGTGCCAATTCGACAACCAAACCTTCGATTTCCGGCGTAATGTTGATCTGGCAGCCCAAGCGACTGTTGGGTTTTACATGGAACGCCTCGGACAACATCGCCTCTTCATCATCAGATTTTTCCGGTAAATCTACGTCGTTGACCACGTAGCATTGGCAGGAGGCGCACATGGCCATGCCGCCGCAAATCCCGATCGTACCTTCGGGTGCAAGTTCGTAGGCACGCACAAGTTCCATGATGTTCATGTTCATGTCGGTTGGGGCGTCGACCTCATGGGATGCGCCATCGCGGTCGATTATGGTGATTTTGATGTCGGACATCGCGTGGGATTTTGGGAGATTAGGTTTTTGGAGGAAAACCTCAAAGATTTTAAAAACCTCTGAGGTTTAAAAAATCAGTCGATCGATTTCACGACCGCTTTCTCTGCTTCTTTACGTGTGCCGTCAAAACCGTCGACACCGGAAACCGTCGTGTATTTCAGAACGTATTTCTTGCCCGGGTTCATGCGCTGGTAAACCGACTGGCACATGAGCGTCGCCTCGTGGTAACCGCACAAAATAAGTTTGAGCTTGCCTGGATAAGTGTTCACGTCTCCGATAGCGTAAATGCCCGGGATATTGGTTTGGTAATCCAAAGCATTGTTGACCTTGATCGCATTTTTTTCGATCTCCAATCCCCAATTGGCGATAGGGCCAAGCTTTGGCGTAAGCCCGAAAAGCGGTATCAGAAAGTCGGTTTCCAGCTTGCGGTGGGCGCCATTTTCCTCTATGTCTATGGATTCAAGTTTTTCGGACCCGTTCAAACCGATGACTTCGGCAGGCGTAATCAATCTGATCTTGCCCTGATGCTTCAATTCCTGGACTTTCTCTACGGAGTCAAGTGCACCGCGAAATTCGTTCCTGCGATGGATCAACGTCACCTCGGAAGCCACGTTCGCCAAAAAAATGCTCCAGTCGAGAGCCGAATCGCCTCCGCCGGCAAGCACGACGCGTTTTCCACGGTAACGCTCCGGATCTTTAACAAAGTACTCCACGCCCTTGTCCTCATAAAATTCAATGTCTTCAATGACCGGCTTTCGCGGCTCGAAACTTCCCAAACCTCCGGCAATCGCAATGGCGTTGGCGTGATGTTGCGTGCCTTTGTCGGTGGTGACGATAAACGTTCCGTCTTCCTGGTGTTCTATGGTCTCGGCGCGTTCGCCCAAGGTGAAACCGGGTTCAAACTGCTTGATCTGTTCCATTTGGTTCTTGATCAGGTCGCCTGCGAGGACTTCCGGAAAACCGGGAATGTCGAAAATGGGTTTTTTGGGATACAATTCAGACAATTGCCCGCCGATTTGCGGCAGCGCGTCTATGATATGGCATTTGAGTTTCAACAGGCCGGCTTCAAAGACGGCGAAGAGTCCGGTGGGGCCGGCTCCAATAATGAGGATGTCGGTTTTGATCATTGTTTGATGTTTAGAGTTTAAGGTTTAGAGTTCCGGGCTTCTTCAGCCAACATCGGACTTTAAACTTTAAACAATTGCAGATTGCGTGAGGGATGGAAGCGGTTATCCTTTTGTTGAAACCTCATAGGTTTTCAAAACCTTTGAGGTTTGGCAAAAGATAAAAGCGGACAGCCCGACGCCGGCTTCGCGGAGTCACTGCTTTACTAAATCTTCCGGCCGGCGGCACGCCAAAAAAAATCAGGCGACGTTGGTTACCGTCTCGATTTGGGGCGCATATTTCTTTATCGTGGTTTCCACTCCGGCCTTGAGTGTCATCTGGTTGACGCTGCAGTTGGTGCAGGCGCCTTGCAGACGCACCGTGACGTGTTTGTCTTCTTCGATAGAAACCAGCGTGATGTCGCCTCCGTCGCTGTTGAGGAACGGCCGGATTTCTTCGAGAGCACGCTCTACGGTTTGGGTTAGTTCTGTTGTATCCATCTAATTTGGAAATTTGAAAATTTGAAAATTTGGAAATGATGGTTTCCACAAATGGCAAACTTTCAATTAATACTGGATTTTATTTATAAACCGAAATTCGATTTTGACCCGAATGTCATTTTCAAATTATCTAATTCTTTTTTACCGCGGAACATCCCGCCATCGTCGTTATTTTAACGGCCTCGGTTGGCGGAAGGCTTTGATTGCGGTTCACGGTTTCCTGCACGACATTGCGCGTGATCTCTTCGAAAACGGTCTCGATGCCCGATGCGGTTTGCAAGGCAGCGGGACGCCCGAAATCTCCGGCTTCGCGTATCGATTGCACGAGCGGCACTTCGCCCAGGAACGGAACTCCGAGGTCTTCTGCAAGGTTTTTCGCACCTTCTTTCCCGAAAATATAATATTTGTTTTCAGGCAATTCTTCCGGAGTGAAATAGGCCATGTTTTCGATAATCCCGAGAACCGGCACGTTGATCGCATCGGAAAGGAACATTGAAACACCTTTTTTCGCATCGGCCAAAGCCACGGCCTGAGGCGTACTTACCACGACGGCGCCTGTGATGGGCAGCGATTGCATGATCGACAAATGGATATCTCCAGTTCCCGGCGGCAGGTCGATCAAAAGAAAGTCGAGTTCGCCCCAATTGGCGTCAAAAATCATTTGATTGAGCGCTTTTGAAGCCATCGGACCGCGCCAGATAACAGCCTGTGAGGGTGCGGTAAAAAATCCGATCGACAGGATCTTGATTCCGTAGCTTTCGATGGGTTTCATTTTCGATTTGCCATCGACGACTTCAGAAACCGGCTTTTCCAACTCCACGTCGAACATGATCGGCATCGATGGCCCGTAAATGTCGGCATCGAGAACGCCCACTTTAAAGCCCATTTTAGACAGCGTCACGGCGAGATTGGCCGTCACGGTAGATTTTCCGACACCACCTTTTCCCGAAGCGACCGCCACGATATTGGAGATGCCCGGAATTTCCTTGCCCTTGATCTGGTTTTCGGTATTTTTTTCCGGCACTTCGACTTTGGAATTGACTTTAATAGAGGTAACGGCAGGAAATCGTTCCTGTATGATTTTCTTGATGTCGTCTTCGGCGCGTTTGCGGATGTGCATCGCGGGTGTCGAAAGTACGAGGTCTACCACGACCTCATCGCCAAATGTGAGCACGTTCTTGACGGCTCCGCTTTCTACCATATTCTGGCCTTCTCCGGCTATCGTTATGGTTTCAAGAACGTTGAGTATTTCTTTTCTGTCGAGTTTCATAAGTTGTAGGACAGCCTTTATTAAGACTGATTTCAGATTGCAAAGATAGGTTGGAAATGAGAACTGGCAATGGATAATTGTCGATTGAAATCGCGTTTTGGAGGTTAAAATTCGTTAATTGTTATTGTTCGCTCATTTGTTGATTTGTCCATTTGGGTTGCACTTTCCGAACCGCACAATTTTGGAGATTACCGTTTTGTTCCCCAAGTTAGCTTCCGAAAGCTAATATAGGATGTCGGAATGTGATTTCAGAATCGGATTCCAAGTCTAAAAAACAAGATTCCGACCGTTGAACGGAACTCGCAATCCTAATTTCTAGGAATTGGATGTTGCCCTCGGAAAAGCGAAATGTCCCAACAATCGACAAACCGCGCCACTACAACGTTTTCCCATAAAAAATCTTCGGAAAAAAATCCCAAAACTATCAAAATGGGCCTTTTGTACCATTTAAGAAATGTTTAAGAATCAAGGTTTTGCGACCTCACAAGACCGTTCTACATTTGCGCCATCATCAATCAACATCAATCAATCATGACAAAATTAATCATCTGTGCGGCAGCACTTGCCGTGAGCGCTTTATCGGCTCAAGCCCAGGAAAAAAAGTTCGAATTTGGCGTAAAAGCCGGTGCCCAACTCAGTACGTTTGCGGGCGATTTTGAAGAAGCCGAAGCCCTTGCCGGTTTTCACGTCGGCGGTTTGGTGAATTACCATTTCAACGAAAACTTCTCTGTTCAGCCAGAGCTCTTGCTATCGATGCAAGGAGCCGAAAGCGGAGATGAATATTGGGATGGAGAGGTGAGATACGAGAATATGCGCGTCGAGCTTTTCTACCTCAACATGCCGGTTTTGGTCAAGTATCATTTTGCCAAAGTCAGAGGCCTTAGCGTTGGAGCTGGTCCACAAGTCGGCGTGCTGTTAAGCGCAAAGCAAAAGTACGACAGCGTGGTCTTTGGCGACCGGGACGAAAACGAAAACGACATCAAGGACGACGTCAAGCCAATCGACATCGGGTTGGTAGGCGATGTGGAATACAAACTCAAGAACGACATCTTTTTCAGCGTCCGCGCCAACGTCGGGTTCGTGAACATCAACGACGACGGCTCAAACGACAAAACCCGCAACAGCGTGGTTTCGCTATCGGCAGGTTATCGTTTCTAACACCAAATTACATAAAACAAAAGTTTAACATTGATGATACGAAGCAGTCTGGAAAGGCTGCTTTTTCAGTTTGGGTAAGTGCCGAAACGTCAGCTTCTGACAACGCCTGTTTGAGGTTACATGGTCTTCCACAACGAACTGTCGGGCAGGACGGAACTGATCAAAAATCGCACTTTTTGATAATCTTCGGTTCCAAGTTCAGTTTCCGAAATCGCAAACGACAAACTGGTGTCTCCAAAAATATAGAGCGTCTGCCGGATCTCGCGATAAGACCTAAATGATTTCCAGGCGAGTTTGTAATGTTCGTCCGCATTTTCAGCCGAATAAAAATCAGCTGTGAATTCCACTATCGTTTTTTCCGCCGTTTGCTTTGAAAGCGTCCTGTCGATTATAGTGTCCATTTCCTTGCGGCTCCTCCTTTGAAAATAATAATTGCGCCAGACCACGATGCCAAGAATGGCCGAAATACAGACAAAAATATATCCCAAATCGCTGTTCCCGATGATGGCGAAGGAACCAAACGCCCCAAGTACGACGCTGGCTATTCCTAACTTGATGCGGGCTTTACGTCCCTTTTCCCATAATACGTCAAATAGGACGGCGCTTTTTTGCCTATAGTGTTCCGGGTCGAAGGGAATTTCGAATCGCATACTTTTCGATTTGCCCAAAAATAGAAAAGCGGCAGGACAATCCCACCGCCTAAACAGATAAAACTAAAAAATGTAATCGCTATTCCGGCTTTGCCCAAAAAGCGTCCGGATTGTTTGTCTGATAATACACGAATTCCATTTTGGGTTCGTCGCGTTGGTAGACGGTTTTTGCCTTCGTTTGCCAAATTCCGTCAAGCGGAAGCAATTCCACATATTGTGCTTGCTGACCGTCTTTCCACGTCTCGAAATCGGCTTGGCTGCTTACCGGAACCTGGATGCGATACAGGTTTTTGGCCATGTACGTCTGTAAGTAATAATCGGCAGTTTGCGATTCTTCCCGGTTCCAATTCGCATCGGGATTCAGGATCAGCGTTTTCCCGGAAATGAGGCGTTCGCGAACTTCGGCTATCCCGAGGAGCTCCCCTTTTTCGTCCATCACATAAGCGGCGAACGTCGGGTCGACCCAGATCCAGCGGTTCAAATCGGTATTGAAGACCATGTTGATCACGTGGCAATCGTCGAAATTTTCCTCTTTCGGCATACACGTAACGAATTTCGACTTGATTCCGAGTGCCAGGTAACACTCGTTGAGGGCGATGGCCATCATGCGGCAGTTCACGCCACGGTTTTCGTTTTTACAAATCGCGATCAGGTCGTTTGCATTGCGCGATTCGGGATTCGGACTCGAGCCGTCGTGGCGCACGGTGTTGTGCATCCAGTGCATCAGGTTCAGGATTCGCGAAGTCTGGTTCCCTTCTCCGGCTATCGAATCGAGCTTGAACTTGTTTCGCAACGTGACGAGATAAGCGTCGTCCTTCGATTGGTAAGAAAACTTGGGCAATTGCGCTTTCTCTTTAAGGTCGTACGTTTTTGCCGCTCTCAATTTGTCGAGAAAGCTCGGCTCGTAGGCGATTCGGGTCAAGGCATCCTTGCCGTCGAATTTGATGATGAAATCGATTGGCTTTTTCCGATCGACTTTCACCGTGATCGAATCCCTGTCGGTATAAAACGTCACTTTGTCGCTTGAGGTCGTAAACACGTCCGGCGTGACCTCAGGCGAAATCCGCCAGGCGTTTTTGCGAAATTTCGCGCCTTCGCGTATGTCTACCGCGGCGACCGTGGCGTCTATCGATTTGATTTTTTTCTGACCGAATCCGACCGAAACGGCCAAAATCAGTAATGCTGTAAAAAGTACTTTCATATCATTCGTATTTGAGATATTGCAAAACATCGATTCGCGTGGCTTTGTATGCTTTTGCGACTACAACCGCTATGGTAAGGGTAACCAGGACCAGGAATCCGATAAGGAAAGGCATCGTCGCGATCTCGATCCTATAGGCGAAATCTTCAAGCCATTTCGAAAGGATGAGGCGCGTAGGGAAAAACGCGATGGCGAACCCTGCGATGCAGAACACCAAATATTGCTTCGACAGTTCCCTGAGCAGCGAACTCGTCTCGGCTCCCAACGTTTTCCTGATGGCAATTTCCTTCATGCGCCTTTCAATCGAGAACGACGCCAGGGCGAACAATCCGAAAAGGGCGATCACGATCACAACGGCGTTCAGCAACTGGAACAAATTGCGCTGGTTTACGAAAGCTTTGTAAGTGCGCTCAAAATTCTTGTCGACGAAATCATACGTAAACGGGAATTCGTTGTCGACGTTCTTTACCCAGAATTTCTCGATTTTTTCGAGTGCCTCCCCGGCTTGGGCAGGATCGAGCTTGACCATGACGTGGTTCGTGTTGTTGATCATCCAGTCGACGGTTTTGTAGTGGAAAAAGATCATCGCAGGAATTTCCTGTTGCGGGCCGGCGATGTGAAAATCCTTGACGACGCCCACTATCGTAAACTCGTGGTTGTTCCACTTGAATTTTTTGCCGAGCGGTGCCTTCTCCTGCATCTGACGCAAAGCCGTTTCGTTTATGAGTACGGAATTGATCGTATCGGACGCAAATTCAGGCGACAGTTTGCGGCCTTGGGCGATCTTGATGTTCATCATGTCGAGGAATTCAAAATCGGCAGCCATGTTCTTGGCCTGGACCATTTGGGTTTCCTTGTAATTGAACCCGGACGAGGAATTGGCGTCGTTACCGAACGAAAACGCACCACCCGTGACGGCCGTGACGCCGGGAATCTTGAGCAATTCCTGTTTCATTACGCGGTAACGGTTCAGCAGTTTTTTCTGGTAATCCGGCTCGCGCCAATCGTAGTCGTTGCGATAAACGATGTCGACGACCTGATTGCCTTTGAACCCGAGGTCTTTCGTACTCATAAATTCGACCTGCTCGTAGACGATGTGGGATCCGATGACGAAAAACGTCGCGATCGCGAATTGCAGGACCAACATTCCGTTGCGCAGCCAGACACCGCTTTTGCTGCGCCCGAAGTTGCCTTTGAGCACTTTCAGCGTTTCGAAATTCGATACGTAGACAGCCGGGAAGATTCCCGCAACCAAGATCACGGCAAGGAAAATCACGATCAGTTTGGCAAAAAACTGGCTGCCGTTCATGATCAGGTCTTTGTCGAGGAATTCGTTGTAATACGGCAGCGCGAGCTCGACTATGGCTAACGCAAGCAATATGGAAAAAATCGTGGTGACGACCGTTTCGCATAAAAATTGCCAGACGATGTTCGACTTGCTTGCGCCGATAATCCTGCGGACACCAACTTCCTTGGCGCGTTTGATGGCGCTCGCCGTGGCCAGGTTCACGTAATTCACGATCGACAACAACAGGATCAGCACAGACAAAGCCGACATGATCAGCAGGAATTTGTAGTTGCCTTTACCTTCCGGATAACCGTCTACCGACGAATGCAGCCTTGTGCTCGAAAGCGGCTCCAGCGTCACTTTGGTCTGACCGTGTTTCTTTACGAATTCGGCAAGCGAAAGCCCTGCTTCTTTGGCATACTTGGCGGTTCGGTTTTCAAGGTAAATTTTCTCGAGTTGCCGTTCGACTTTTTGCTTGTCGGACGGATCTTTGAGCTTGAGCATGAGGTTGAAGTTGAAATTTCCCCATTGGTCTTTGTTGTCTCTCAAAAACTGGTCGATCTTGCGCGTGATGATTTCAGGTGCCATCGACGATTTTCCCGGAACCCGGTAAACTCCCCTTACGATATACGGTTTTTTGGATATGAAAACTTGTTTGCCGAGCGCTTTCTCGCCTCCGAAAATCTTATGTGCCGTCGCCTCACCGATGGCGATGCTGCTTTCGTCGGCCAATGCAGAAGACGCGTTGCCTTCCACGAATTCAAACGGAAAATAGTCAAAGAATTGCTGTTGGCTTTCAAAGATTTTCTCGACGAGCACCTTCTTGTCCTGAAAACGCACTACGTCTTTGTGATAGCCGGTTTCGGTATAGCAATAACCCGAAATGTCAGCACTTGAAGCTAAGAGATAACGCCCCGTAGGCTCAGACGAATACGGCCAGCTCACATCGCCTCCGACATCGTTGATTACCTGGAAAACCCTGTCTTTTTCGGGATTCCAGTCGTTATAGGATTGCTCGTCGTTCCAGTACAAAACCGCGAAGATGATGCCGCTGATCCCGATCGCCAGTCCCAACGTGTTCAGGAATGAGAACAATTTGTTCTGCCTGAGGTGATAGATAAAAACCTTGATCCAGTTCCTGATCATGACAATGCGGTTTTTTTGTTGGACACGAGTTTT
Organism: Flavobacterium selenitireducens; assembly: GCF_014748335.1. Classification (GTDB taxonomy): domain Bacteria; phylum Bacteroidota; class Bacteroidia; order Flavobacteriales; family Flavobacteriaceae; genus Flavobacterium; species Flavobacterium selenitireducens. The sequence goes on along the minus strand of NZ_JAAVIY010000002.1, from coordinate 506,293 downwards.
ACTTCGGGAGCGAAATCGTTCGCTTTTACTTTTTCTACCCTGATTTCAGGTTTAAGAATTCTCGGGCATTCGAGTTTCGGGCTTGTCGTATGGCTGACGATCGCAGTGGTGACCACGGTGGCGAATTTGAAGATGATCTTGTGCATGGCTCAGATTTTTGCGTCCATAAATACATCGACGTTGCGCTGGTTGTGCTTTTCTGAAAACACCACACCGTCTTTCATGTGAATCGTGCGTTGGGAAAACGAAGCATCGTAATCGCTGTGCGTCACCATCAATATCGTGGCTCCTTTTGCGTGTAAATCGGTCAGGAGTTCCATGACTTCGTTACCGTTTTTGGAATCTAGGTTTCCTGTCGGTTCATCGGCAAGAATGATTTTCGGATCGTTGACCAACGCACGCGCCACGGCCACACGTTGCTGCTGGCCTCCGGACAACTGCTGCGGATAATGCTTCAAACGGTGGGCGATTCCGAGTTTTTCTGCGATTTGCGCGACTTTGTTTTTTCTCTCGGAAGCCGGAACTTTATTGTAAATAAGCGGCAATTCGATGTTGTCAAACACGGAGAGTTCGTCTATGAGATTGAAATTTTGGAAGATGAATCCGATATTGTGCTTGCGGACTTCGGCCCTATCCTTTTCCTTAAGCCCGACCATTTCCTTATCGAGCAACAAGTAACTGCCGCCGCTCGGGCTGTCGAGCAATCCGATGATGTTGAGCAACGTTGATTTTCCGCAACCCGACGGCCCCATTATCGACAGGAAATCGCCTTGGTTGATCGTTAAACTGATGCCGTTGAGTGCGGTGGTCTGGACGTCTTCCGTGCGGAAAACTTTTGAGAGGTTATTGATGGTGATCATTTTCTTTTGATTAAAAATTGATAATGAATAATTAATAGTTCGTCGATGTTTTTTGATAATTGGTGATGGATATCCGTCCAATCACTATTGCTTATTCATTGCCGATTGTTGATGATTCGCTCCAGTTGCACACAAATATACCTTTTGACCTTTCGCCTCTGAATACCAAACGATATTCGACTCCGGCTTTGAGATGGACGGTTTTTGAGCGCTGCGCCTTGCCTTTGCCATCGTTGTCGACGTGAAGCTTGGCAAGATGGTCTTCTGTTCCGTTGCCCGAAAATACGACATCGGCTTCACCTTCTGAAAGTCGGAGCTCATAATCCAATTTGAGATCGAGATCCTTATCGGATACGAAAGCCACGTACGTTTCTCCCGTAAACGACTTGAATGTCGCCGATGTTTTTTCCTGGCTGGTTGTGTTGCTCCACTTTTTGCTATCGACGCCCTGGCCGAAATGAGTGCCCGAAACCTTCAAGTGCTGCGCGGCCATCACTGCCGAAACCAGTAAAAGCGCTGTGGTGATAAGATGTTTCATTTTTTTTGATTTAAAGATTGATTTTGATTGATTGATGTGATTGAAACCCTGGATCGTGGCGAGACGAAGTTGATTATGCTCCGCCTCGCGAACCGCCTGATTAGGGCGAAATTGATGATATGATGATTGATGAAATCGCTATAATCGGAGTCGCCGGACTTAAATTATTCATTATTGACTCAACCGCAGTTCGTCTACATCTTTGTAATCGACATAAGATGAAACGACCACTTTTTCGCCCGGTTTCAGGCCCGAAATTACCTCGTAATACTCCGGGTTTTCGCGTCCGAGCCTGATTTCCCGTCGTTCTGCTTTCGCGCCGTTCACAACGAATATCCATTTGCCGGCCGTTTCCTGGAAGAATTGCCCTTTCGGTACGACTATTTGTTTTTCCTTTCCGGACAAGATGAGCCGCACGCCAAACGTAACGCCTTGTTGAAGCGTCAGATTGGCGTCTTTCGCGAATGCAAGTTCGACCTGGAACCGCCCGCCTTTCACCTCCGGAAGCACCTTGATCACCGTTACTTCGACGGTTTGCCCTTTGATTTCGATATTTCCCTTTTGGCCGACGGCGACCTTTTCGAGATAGAATTCGTCTACGTCCGCGACGAGTTTATAGCCTTGGCGCAAATCGATTTTTCCGATGCTTTCGCCCGCTTGGTACGTTTTCCCGATGATCGGCTCAAACGAAGTCAACGTACCCGATTGCGTTGCGGTGATCAGGAAGTTCTTTTTGTTTTGCCGCAGGATCTCAAGGCTTTTCTCCATCGTGGCGATCGAGCGGTCGATTTGGGCGACCTGGATGCGGTTGCTGCTCTTTTCGCGGTTCACGCTTTCTTTTATCTGATTGCGGCGTTCGGTTTGGTAGCGGAAATTTTCTTCGAACGAATTCCAGTCGTTGCGCGAGATCACGTCTTTTTCGAACAACTTTTTATTGAGTTCATAAAGCCGTCTTGCGTCGTTGTAATCGTGTTCGATACCGGACAGATCCTTAATAAGCCCAAGTTCCTGGTTGCGTATGTTCAGCTTCCCGACATTGAGGTTGTTCATTTGCTCGATGATGGCGGTCTCCTGCGTCATATATCCCAATTCGGAATTCGGGTTGTACATTTTGGCAAGCGCCTGGCCTTTCTCTACATGCGTTCCGTTTTCGGCAAAAATCTCCTGAACCGATCCGCCTTCGACGATGTTGACGAACATCGAATGCAACGGCTCGACGCGTGCTTCGAACGTTATAAAATCCTCGAACTGTTCCTGGGATGCCGTTTTGATCATAATTTCGGAGGCCACTACATTTAGCGAACGTTTCTTGGAAAACGAGAAATATGCCATGAGTAAAAAAGCCGAAATCACAACGCCCGCAATGGTTGCAACCTTTAATTTTTTACTTTTACGAATGATGACGGTGTCCATGACTTTTTGTTTTACGCATAACCATTTGGCATAATCGTGCCAACGAAAAACAAATCGTCAAGTCGCTGTTTTACAATTAGTTAAAAAGTTACCGAATAATTGAGGTGTCCGATTTCGGACAGTGACCGTACACTTTCGGACAGCAAACGCACATGAGGAAAAAACTAGCCACGATTTTGGTCGTAGACGATCAGGAAGAAATACTTTTCGCCGCGAAAATGGCGCTCAAAAAGCATTTCGAAACGATCCTGACGACAAGTAATCCCAAAACGCTCTACCAGCTTTTGGCCGAACACAAACCCGATGTCGTGCTGCTCGACATGAACTATCGCATCGGCTTTGAAGACGGTCGCGAGGGCATCCACTGGTTGCGCGAAATATCGAATTTGTATCCGAATACGTGCGTAATCCTGATGACCGCGTTCGGAAAGATAGAAACCGCCGTCGAAGGCATTAAAATCGGGGCGTTCGATTATATGATGAAGCCTTGGGAAAACACAAAATTGCTCGATGTCGTCGAAAAAGCGGTGGCCGAGAGCAGGCGCCGACAGAAAAAACCGATTGCGTTTTCGGGTGACAAATCCTACTTTATCGGCACGTCGGCCAAGATAAAACAAGTGTATGCCGTAGCCGATAAGGTTGCCAAAACCGACGCCAACGTGTTGCTTTTGGGCGAAAACGGAACCGGTAAATACGTGATGGCGGAATACATCCACCGTCACTCCCTTCGAAAGGAGCAACCGTTCGTGCACGTCGACCTCGGCTCGCTCAGCGACAATCTTTTTGAAAGCGAATTGTTCGGTTATGCAAAAGGGGCGTTCACCGATGCCAAATCGGACACGGCCGGGCGCTTCGAAACGGCTCAGGGCGGCACGATATTCCTCGACGAAATCGGCAATGTGCCGCTGCATCTCCAGGCGAAGTTGCTATCTGTCTTACAGACGAAATCGGTGATCCGGCTTGGGGAAAGCAAACCGCGTCCGCTCGATGTGAGGATCATTTCGGCCACGAACGTGAATATTGCGGAAGAGGTCCGGCACAAAAATTTCCGGGAGGATTTGTTTTATCGGATCAACACCATGGAAATCACGCTTCCGCCATTGCGCGAACGACAATCGGACATTTTAGCTTTGGCCGAATTCCTGCTCGCCGAAAAATCTGAAAAATACAACCTTCACAACCTGGCTTTCGACAGCGAAAATCTCGAATGGCTCGAGCGCTATCCGTGGCCGGGAAACATACGCGAGATGGAAAACAAGATCGAACGCGCGGTGATCTTAAGCGATTCGGGCGTGATTTCGGTTTCCGACCTCGACATTTTCGATTACCAACCTGAAGTGAGCCTCGATGAAAACAGGCCAATTTCAGATTTGGAGCGCCAGACGATAGAAAAAGCGCTTGCCAAACACTCGGGCAATATTTCTAAAACCGCCGATGAACTCGGGCTTTCACGCCCGGCATTGTACCGTCGCATGGAAAAGTACAACTTAGGCTCGAAGTGATATGAAGTTCCACACCGCATTGTTCCTGCGCATTTTCCTGATCATCGCGCTGCTCGGGCTCGGCTCATTTCTCGTATTCGGGAAAATGCCGTACAGCGCGCTGCTGGCTGTTTGCGTTTGCGTGATTTGCATAACCGAACTCTTTTTCTACACGAAAAACAGGGCGTTGATCTACGACAAAACAATCCTGTCGATCCTGCACGAGGATTTCTCTGCGGGTTTGCCCGAAAGTTTCCGGACGGGAACCTACACGAACCTTTACCAACTTTACCAAAGCGCCAAAAAGAAGCAATATGAATTATCGTCCCGCGACCTGGTTTTTGCCTCGCTTCTCGACAATGTCGATTCTGCTATCCTGATCCTTAAAAAATCTGAAGGAGATTGGGCTGTATTTTTGATGAACGACTATTTCTCGCGGCTTTTCGGCGTCCCGAAGTTGCGCAACTGGCAGCGTTTGCGCGAAAAAATCCCGTCGCTTGCCGCAATTTTTGAGCAAGGCGGTTTTGCCGAAATGAAATCGTCGGCCGAGATTCGTATCGATGAAGGCGAGCTGCAAACGTTTTCTATCCAAACCTCTTGCACTCAGTCATTTGATGAACTGTATTATGTAGTTTTGCTCGATTCGATACAAAAAGTCGTCGAGCGAAAGGAGAAACAGGCATGGGTAAACCTGATGAACGTCATTTCGCATGAACTGATGAATTCCCTGACACCTATTCAGTCGCTTTCGCAGAGCCTGAACGAAATCGTGCAACAGGAAACTCCCGATGCCGATGATTTGCAGGATATCCGCGACGGGCTTTCGACGATTGTGAACCGAAGCAACCACCTGACGTTTTTCGTGGAGAATTACCGCAAACTGACGATGCTTCCGACGCCTGCCAAAAAACCGACGAACCTCAACGACTTGATCGGGAACTGCGTGAAAATAATGGTTCCGATCCTAAAACAGGAAGAAATCGCGATCGAGAACAATGTGAATTTAATATCGGCTATTGAATTGGACGCCCAACAGGTCGAGCAGGTGTTCATCAACCTGATCACGAACAGCATCCTGGCGCTGAAGGAGAAAACGGAAAAAAAGATTCATATCGAATCCTGGACCGAACCGAATAGGGTTTTTATCGGAATTTCGGACACCGGAAAGGGAATCGAAAACGAGATTCGCGACAAGATCTTCCTGCCGTTCTTTACCACGCGGAAAGACGGGGCCGGCATTGGCCTGACGCTTTCAAAGAACATTGTCGAGGCGCATGGCGGTTATCTGAATTACGCGCCAAGAGACGGAAAGACGGAATTTGTGGTTTGTTTGGTGGTTTGAAGTTTAAGGTTGGATTTTTTTCTGACGCGATTCAATTTCCGCTTTTGCCTCTTTGTAGCTTTTTGTCGCAGGCCGAAACATTGGGATAAAGAAGACGGGAAGAAACGTGAGGATCCCAAAACCATTCGTCACGGTCGCATAAATTGCAATCCCAAAAATGGAACCGATCATGACGCAGGCCATCAGGTAGTTGTTTTTGCGCTTTTTGGCTTCCTTTGCCAGTTCTTCGTTCGTAAGTTCGGGTAGCGGTTTGGTTTGCATCAGGTTACAGTTGGTTGGACGTTGCTTGTCTGGTTTCCCGGATAACCGTTTTTGGCTTGGAAACGGCGGGCTTTTTTGTGAGATGCCAATTTATGGAAAATATCCGGCCTTTGAACTGGGACGATCGCAAGTTCGGAAAATTCTTTTGTTTACAAATACGGTGTTTGGGCGACCGCGGCCGCGTTAGGGATTGGAGCGATTGTGTGAGCTCTTTGCGAGCGGGAACCTCAAAGGTTTTTTTCAACCTTTGAGGTTTGGCGAGGCAAAAGCGAGTGCGGAAAGCCCGGCCGCAGGCAACGCCCAATCGCAAATCTACTGGATCGGCGGTTGCCAGAAGTGTTTTTTAAAATCGACGACCTGATTGCCCGAGACTTCGATTCCTTCGCTTTCCAACAGTTGTTGCATCAGGTTCGTCCCGTCGAAATGCATCTTGCCGGTCAAAACGCCTGCGCGGTTCAGGACGCGGTGGGCCGGAACGTCATCGGGACAATTGTTCATCGCCCAACCGACCATTCGCGCCGAGCGAGCGGATCCTATCGCCCTTGCGATGGCGCCGTAAGACGTGACTTTTCCGTAGGGAATCTGGCGCGCGACCTCGTAGACCTTTTGAAAAAAATTCTGCTCCATTTACCAATAATAGCGAACCAGGTTGAGCAGCGTGATCAGCGAAATGATGCCGGTGACGCTACCAATGATGTAGTTCATGTTGCGTATTATAAAGGTCGTGCGGTGTTCCATCCGTTCAAAAAACGTAACGAAAAAGTACAACCCGGTCATGGTTCCGAAAAGGATTCCGGCCACGAACGCGATCACATATGGTGTCTCGAAACTGAAAATTTGGTAGGACGCCAACGTCAGGCTCAGGAAAACATAAAACGGGATGGTCAGGAAATTGAGGCTCGACAGCAGCATTCCCCAAAAGAAACGGCTTCTTTTGCTTTTGAACTTGACGATTTTCTTCTTGGGACGGGATGATTTTGCGACGAACAAAAAATAGATCGTCAAGCCTGAAAAGATGACCAGGCCGGCCTCGCGTAACATCACGATAATTTCAGGATGCTTGTCGAGGAATTTGGCAAAAACGACCGCCAGGAAACTTTGAGCCGCCAACACGATCGCCGCTCCAATAGCAAAAACGAACGCTCTCGTATTGCCTTCGTTGCGATTGATCTTCACCGCTGTCATATTGAGCAAGCCGGGCGGCATGATCCCGATGATCGAGGCAAACAGCCCCATGAACAGCGACAGCGCGTACTGCATTTTACTTTATTTTGAACCTAATATACGTAATCGGTTTGTCCTGTTCCAAATAAAATTGTTCGTAAAAGGTCTGGATTCCAGTGACTTCTTCTGGCGCGCCTTCGTTGCGGTAGATGTTGTGGTTGGCGTAAAGCACCTCGTGGCCTTGCCCGTGCAAAAGCCCCAAAGTATAGCCGTGCATGAATTCCGAATCGGTTTTGAGGTGGACGATACCGTCGGCTTTTAGGATTTTCTTGTATCGCGCCAAAAATTCCATGTTGGTCATGCGGTGCTTGGTGCGCTTGTATTTGATTTGAGGATCGGGGAACGTGATCCATATTTCGGAGACTTCGGCTGTTGCGAATAACTTGTCGATCAACTCGATTTGCGTCCGAAGAAAGGCAACGTTGGAAATGCCTTTTTCTACCGCTGTTTTTGCTCCTCTCCAAAACCTCGCGCCCTTGATGTCGATGCCTATGAAGTTTTTTTCCGGATACTTCTCGCCCAATGCCACGGAATATTCGCCTTTACCGCAACCGAGTTCGAGCACGATGGGATTTTCGTTTTTGAAGAAATCGGAGTTCCATTTTCCTTTAAGCGGAAAGGTATCGGAAAGCACCTCATCGCGCAATGGCTGGATGACGTTGGCGAAAGTTTCGTTTTCTTTGAATCGCTTGAGTTTGTTTTTGCTTCCCATGAGGTGGAGTTTAAAGGCGTGCAAAAGTAGTTCTTTTTCTTTTATTTTGTTTTTTGAAGCTTTCTCCGGCTGTCTGGCACTAGCTTTTTTGAATAAGCCGGTTTTTCCATGGCGCAAAACGAGCTGCTGCGGGCGCTGTTTTGAGCCGGGAAAAGGAGGGCTTTTTCTGCAAAAGGCTAGTTGCCGGCATCCGGGCTAATGGTGTGATAGGGGATTTTTTTAGCCCGAATGAGTTTTGCCGTACTTGTTTTCGACACCTTCGCTTCAGAAGTTCGCTACCGCGGGTAGCCTGCCGGCGGGGCTTACTTTTTCCTCCCAGAAACCGAGGCACGAGGTTCATCGAAACCTTAACAAACAATAAATATCAATGAGATAAAAGTAGCAAAAATGCGGATGCGGCGGGACCGCTCGCCGACCTGACAGCCTCTTGAGTCGGAAATAAAAAAAACTCGCCCTCGGCTTTTTGCGATTGTTGGACCGCTGTTCAGGCTCAAACAACTTTTCACTTCTTCCACGCTTCGAGGCGTCAGGTGCCCGCCTGCGCGCTTACGCCGCAATTAAGCGGAAGTATTTATTTGATTTGCGGGCTTGCTGCGCTGCGCCCGAAATATGTACGCCGTTAAATGTCCATCGGTAATCGGGAACAAAAACTCATTTTATTCAAAGCGCCACTTTTAGTTTTTAGTTAGTTCCTGTCTCATCGGTTGAACGTACTGCCCGAATTTTGGGTCACGATCAATTTTTGTCTTTTTGACCCAATCGTCAAATTCTTTCAATTTACCTTGGCGAAAGTAGCCCCCCAAAATATTGATCGCGTTTTCTGCATTATACGTTTTGTCAGGGACGGTTGCCATGACTTTTTCGTAAGTCGCCACCGCATCATCGATTTGATTGTTGTGGATCTGGGAGTAGAGTAATTCTTTGTGTACGTAAGCATCTTTCGTATCGCGCTGTGCTGCTATTTTCAGCACGTCGATGGCTTTCGTGAACTGTTTCAGACAATTGTAGGAAAACCCAAGTTCTACTCTCAACCCTTTGAAATCAGGATTTATCGAATTCGCTTTTTCGAGAAATTCCAGCGCTTTGGCACATTCGCCCCAGCTATTATACATATAGCCCCACTTATATAACCGTTCCGGTGTGCCTTCCCCATCTTTGTAATGCTTTAACCATTCCGGATATTTAAGAATTTCCAATTCGCCGAAATGCGATTCAGGAATGATCGCAACCGGGAGATTGCTCGGTTGCAATCTATGTTTTACTGAACTTTCAGTCGATTTATTCTTAAGCAGGAATCGTCCATCTGGTTGAACCGTAAACGAACCTGCGTAATCGAAGGTCAAACCCGCATCGGCATCGATATATATAAATCCGAACGTATGTGAACCAAGCGAATCGGCTTTAAAAGCTATCCATTTGTCTTCACTCTGGACAAATTTCGAGTTAAACACCAATTTGTCCTGCGCTTGAACATGGAGCGAAATGACACAAAGAACTAAAGCGAAAAATTTTTTCATGTTATGATTTTTGAAAAGAGGATGCTGACATTGGTCTGAAGCTTATAAACAAGAAGTTTGTCGACCAAAACCAGCTCGATTTGACCGTACCGAAGGCTTTTAACAGGCTTATTTTGAGCTTCCGAATGACTCCAAATCACTTAACGCCAGAATGACTCCAAATATTGAGCTTGCCTTTTCATATATTTCGAATATTTGAAGGTTTAAGCAAAGTAAGAAAGTTGTAAATTGTGGAGCTAGGCCTCTTCAATTCGGCTTCCCGAACTTTTTCGCCATATAATCTGTATTAATTCTCACGTCTTTTTAGAACACAAATTTTCTTTGTATCCGATATTCCCGTCAAAGACACACCTAAAAAGTTCCCTCCGAAACCCCTTTATCCGCAGCGCAGCGGAGGATAAACAATGAACAAATTCCGCTTTGTCGCGGCGTTCAACCGCGCAGGCGGGCACCTGACGTTCCGACGCATCGAAGAAATGAAAAGCTGTTTGAGCCGTCACAAAAAGCGCCATAACCTGATTGTTTGTCGGCGAGTTCTTTTCATTTCCGATGCAAGGAGCTGTCAGGTCGCCGAGCGGTTTGCCGCTCCCGCATTTTTGCTTCTTTTATCTCATTGATATTTATTGTTTTTTAAGGTTTCTATGAACCTCGTGCCTCGGTTTTCTGCGAGGAAAAAGAAGGCCCCGCCGGCAGGCGAAGACTCCCGCGAGCACAGCGAGAAAAGCAGCGAGCGCAGCGAGAAAAGCAGCGAGCGCAGCGAGAAAAGCAGCAAGCGCAGCAAAAAAAGCGACGCCGCAACAGTCCCTTAACACTTTAACAAACCTCCCCAAACACAAAAAGGAAACAATCTCCTTAAATTGCGCGCAAAACCCAACTATGCCCGACAAGAAAAAACGCAACATCCTCGTCGCACCGCTAAACTGGGGATTGGGCCACGCCACACGCTGCATCCCGATCATCAGAGCCTTGTCGGAAAACGGGTACACACCTATCATCGCTTCAGACGGCGTCGCATTGGAAATCCTCAAAAAAGAGTTTCCCGAACTCAAAGCACTCGAGCTTCCGTCGTACAAAATCGAATATCCGAAAGACGGGGAAGATTTCAAATGGAAGATGATCAAAGGACTGCCGCGCATGCTCGACGCAATCTCCGACGAGAAAAAAATCGTAAAGCGATGGGTGCGCGAACACCATCTGCAGGGCATCATTTCAGACAACCGCCTCGGCGTGATATCCAAAAAAGTGCCGTCGGTATTTATCACGCACCAACTCAACGTGCTAACGGGAAACACGAGTTGGATCACGGGAAAATTGCACCGACAAATCATAAAAAAATACACCGAATGCTGGGTTCCCGATTTTGAGGACAAACCCAATTTGACGGGTAAGCTCGGGCACCTCAAAAAACCCGAATTCGATTTGCGCTACATCGGGCCGCTGAGCCGCTTGCAGAAAAAGGAACTTCCGAAAAAAAACGATCTCATGGTCTTGCTTTCCGGACCTGAGCCGCAACGCACCCTACTCGAAAACCGACTCAAGAATGAAGTAAAATTATTTGGTAAAAAAGTACTTTTCGTAAAAGGAAAAATCGAAGCCGAGCAAAAAACGGAACAGTGCGCCAACGTTACCTATTACAATTTCATGACGTCATCTGAACTTGAAAACGCGATAAACGAAAGCGAAATGGTGCTGTGCCGATCGGGTTACACGACGGTAATGGATTTGGCGCAGCTCAACAAAAAGTGTTTTTTTATTCCGACGCCCGGTCAATACGAGCAGGAATACCTTGCGAAAAAACTCAAAAAAGACGGCCTGGTTCCATTTGCAAAACAAGACGAATTCCGAATCGAAAATTTATTGGAAGTCGATTTGTACCAAGGCTTGCCGCAGACGGAAACATCCATTCACTGGAAGAATTTATTTTGCCTTTTTGAGAGTGAATGAGAATTCGGAACCTTTGCCGAACTCGCTTTTGACGAAGATTTTCTCGTCGTGAGCCTCGATCAGATGCTTTACGATCGACAAGCCAAGACCTGAACCGCCGGCGTCTCGCGAACCGCTTTTGTCGACGCGGAAGAAGCGTTCGAAAAGTCGCGGTATGTACTGTTTTTCGATACCTTCTCCATTGTCGTTGATGCGGACGACTACTTTATCCTCGGTCAATTCTTCAATGGAAACTTCGGTAGAACCTTGGTCTTTGCCGTATTTGATGGAATTCATAACGAGGTTGATGACGACCTGCTCAATTTTTTCAGGGTCGCCCAAAACCTTGATCGGTTTGTTGTAGCGCTGGTCGAACGAGAGTAAGATGTCTTTTTTGGTCGATTCGATTTCGAGCAGATCGAAGACATTCTGCACCAGCTTCACGACGTCGAATTCCGCAATGTCGAGGTTGAGATCGCCCATTTCAAGCTTGGCGATCATGTCGAGGTCGTTGACGATGTAGATCAGGCGCTCCACACCTTTTTCGGCCCTTTCGAGGTATTTTTTTCGGACGTTTTTGTCGTTGAGCGCCCCGTCGAGCAATGTTGAAAGATAGCCCTGGACCGTAAACAACGGCGTTTTTAATTCGTGGGAAACGTTGCCGAGGAACTCGCGTCGGTAATCTTCGCGCATCCGGAGCATTTCGATTTCGACTTTTTTGTCTGTAGCAAACTTCTTGACTTCGCGCGTCAACGTGGCCATGTCAGTCGTGACGTGTTGACCCTGGAACGAGCTCGATTCTAGAAACGAAACGTCGTCGTATATCTTTTTGACGCGTCTGTAAATAAAGCGTTCGACGCGATACTGGAGCACGAAAAATGAAAATGCGCCCACTGCGAGCGCAAAATAAACCACAATCAACCAGTTGGAAATATCGGTCAGCCATAGAATCCCGCCCATCAATCCGGTGGAAAAAAGCGTGATGTAAAGCGATGATTTTACGGCAAACCGATAGGATTTCTTAAACTGTATCGACATTTATACTTCAATCTTATAGCCGACGCCTTTAATGGTTTTGAACAATTCTTCCCCGATCTTTTCGCGCAGCTTCCGGATATGAACATCAATTGTACGACCGCCAACGATAACCTCGTTGCCCCAGACCTTGTCGAGGATTTCTTCTCTTTTGAACACTTTGCCCGGCTTCGATGCCAAAAGGTAAAACAGTTCAAATTCTTTTCTCGGCAGGATGATTTCGACGCCTTCCTTGATGATTTTATATTCCTCGCGGTTGATCTCGATTCCTCCGACGTTAAGCGTTTCGGCGTTTTTACCCTCGTCTTTGAGCCTGCGCAGCAACGCTTTAACTTTGGACACAAGCAATTTTGGCTTGATAGGCTTTGTGATGTAATCGTCTGCACCGGCATCGAAACCGGCAACCTGCGAATAATCCTCGCTGCGGGCGGTAAGGAACGTTATGATAACATTGCTGAGTTCGGGAATTTTGCGGATGGCTTCGGTAGCCTCCATGCCGTCCATTTCGGGCATCATCACATCCATTATGATAAGATGCGGCTGTTCTTTTTTTGCTTTGGCGATGGCGTCCTTGCCATTTTCTGCCGTTGATATTTGGTAGCCTTCCTGAGAAAGGTTATACCCCACAATTTCAAGGATATCCGGTTCGTCATCGACCAATAAGATCCTGATTTCTTTTTTCTTCATTCTGTTATGAAAAAGTTGTTTTTGCGGCGTAAAAGTAAAGATAAAAAAATCTGTCAAATCGCGATTAACCATTATTTAATCTGTTAACAATTCGGTAAACTTTTGCAAACCGAAACGTAACGGGTTGTTAACATTGCCCTCATAAGCAGGCGGTTACTTTGCGCCAAAATAAAAAACATACACTTCTCATGAGAAAACATCTCTTGGTTTTATTGATGGCACTGACTTCGGTTGTCGCGTTTGCCCAGAAAGGCACGCTCACCGGAACCATTACCGACAAAGACCTCAATAACGAACCGCTTCCGTTCGCCAATGTACTTGTTAAAGGTACGACGAATGCCGTTACAACTGACGAAAGCGGGAAATACACCTTTGCACTCGAGGCCGGCACCTACGTCATCGAATATAGCTTTTTAGGATACGAAACGCAAACCGAAAACGTAACGATCGTTTCAGGAGAAACGGTTACGGTAGACAAAGTGCTTGGAGCAGGAAGTTACACGTTGCAGGATGTGAAGGTGCAGGCGCAGGTGAATCGACAGAAGGAGAGCTCGCTTTTGCTTGAGCAGAAAAACGCGGTCGAAATCAAACAAAACATCGGCGCTCAGGAATTGTCCCGCAAAGGCGTTACTGATGTCGCGGCAGCCGTTGTAAAAACTACCGGCGTTACCAAACAAGAAGGAAGCGGGAACATTTTTGTCCGTGGACTTGGCGACCGCTACAACGCTTCAACTATGAATGGGTTACCGATTCCGTCCAACGATGCAGAAAAGAAAAACATCGTCCTTGACATCTTCCCGACCGAAATTGTGGAATACGTCTCTATCGACAAAGTGTACGGATCAAAATTGTATGGCGATTTTGCGGGAGGAAATGTGGACATCGTTTCGAAAGAACACAGAGGAAAAGGCACCTTCAGGATCGATATCGGATCAAACGCCAACACTAATGCGGTTTCCGAAAACAATTTCAGGTTGCACGCAAGCCCGAACGCATCGGGTTTCGGCATGACCAAAAAACCATCGAACTCCTTGACACAGTACAATTACGAAACCTTGGGAATGGACACGAAGAGTCCGTTTGGTGGTTCGATTGGCATTAGCGGCGGGCAGTCCTGGAATGTTGGCGAGAGCGGAAAACTAAGCCTTTTCGCTACGGGATCTTTTTCTAACGAATACCAGTCGATTACCGACGGACAAGCCAACGGAAGCATCAGCCCGACAGGCGTGATCAACAAGCGATATGACTCGTTCGACTCGTTCAATTACGCGACGAACACTACCGGAATGGCGAACATCGCGTACAAGATCAACGCGAACCACAAGATCAAATTTAACTCGCTTTTCATCAATACCAGTGACCAACAAACGGACGAGTACCGCGGTTACATCGTCGATTTGGCCAATGACGGAAACGGTTTCGTCAGAATCAACACGTTCACGAAAACCTCATTGTTCATTAACCAATTACTTGGAGAGCACAAGTTTACCGATCGATTGCAATTGAACTGGTCGGGAGCGTTCAACAACGTAAACGACGACCAGCCGGACAGGACGTGGAACACATTCAACGAGCAGGCGAACGGGTTTACGATCAACTCCCAATCTGCTCCGAACAACAACCGCTATTTCCAGGAATTGACCGAAAAAGAATACAATGCCAACATTTCGGTTGACTACAAAATCTTCAAAAACGGGGACAGCGATTACAACGGAAAATTGACCCTTGGCTACAACGGACGTATGAAAGAGCGTGATTTTGCCGCTACCCAATACAATTTCAAGGCAACAAATACGCACCTTGGCGATATCGTAGATCCGGACAACCTCGATGCTTTCTACAACCAGACCAATTTGACAAACGGCTTCTTCGAGATTTCTACCTTCCGCGGAAGCGCACAAGTCCCGGGAGCGACGCGTCCTCAAACGTACAATGGCGACCTGGACGTACACGCGGCTTTCGGCTCTATCGAGTACACATTCAATCCAAACCTGACGGCCGTTTTAGGGTTGAGAGGCGAAATGATCAAACAAAATATGGAATGGGACACGTCTTTGTCTCCGACAGGACAAAATGAATTGACAAAAACTGCGATTCTCCCAAGCTTGATCGTAAAATATTCCCTGAATGACAAACAGAACCTTCGCTTTGCCTTCAGCAAGACGTACACGCTTCCGCAGTTCAAAGAGCGCGCGCCTTTCGCTTATGAAAGAGCTACACAGGTTTACTTTGGTAATCCTAACCTCTATGAATCGGACAACTACAATCTCGATTTGAAGTGGGAAATGTTCCCAACATCGGACGAAGTGTTCTCTGCGACGGCTTTCGGAAAGTACATCGTAAATCCAATTAACGAAGCAGTCGTAAACTCTTCGACGAACGATATCTCTTATCTGAACTCCGGTGATTACGGATACGCCGCAGGTATCGAGATCGAAGTCCGTAAAAACATTTTCAAGACAGAAGAAACGAATTCAAAACGCTTGAGCGCAGGTCTAAATGTTTCGTATCTGTATACCGAACAAGAGCTCAACAATGACAAAGTGGCCGCCGAAACCAATTTGAATGTTGACTTTACCGACAGTAAAAGCGCGTTCACGGGAGCGTCCGATTGGTTAGGAAATGCTGACTTGTCTTACTTTACGGAATGGAATCAGAAACGTGCAAACATTACCGCCACCGTTGCCTACAATTTGTTTTCTGACCGCATTTACGCTTTGGGAACGCAACAAAGAGGCAATCTCGTGGACAAAAGCGTCGGGACACTGGACTTCATCATTAAATCGAAGCTCAATGAAAACCTCGGCATCGGCTTGACCGCGAGAAACCTGACAAATCCCGCAATCAAGCAAGTTCAGGAAAATCCTAACGGCGATGTTCTTTCCCAAACTTACAAGAAAGGAACAGGAATCAGCCTTAGCCTGAACTATACGTTCTAAAGCCGCAGCAAAAAACACATAAAGGTCGCCGCGAGCGGCCTTTTTGTTTAATGTTCAATTTAAGTTCTTCACATTTAGATAATACAGACTTAGGCTTATGTTAATGAAACCGTTACATCGGCTTAACGCCTTAACGAAAAAGACGCGGCATCTTTGCCGTATAATTTGAAACTATCAAAATCCTTACAAAGAATCTATGAAAACAACATTCAGAAAATTAATGGCTTTGGCAATTGTTGCAGCGGCTTTCGTTGGCTGTTCTGATGACGACAACAATGCCCCATCTTCATCTTTTGTAGTCGACGCTAACAATTTCCAAGGAACTATCGCTGATGGAGAAGTACAGCTTAACGCCGGTACTACTTACAAACTTACAGGTAGACTTTTGATCGCTGATGGTGCTTCCCTTACTATTCCTGCCGGAACCAGAATCGAAGGTGTTGGTGGAACTGCTGCTTACATCGCTGTAGCTCAAGGCGGAAAAATTTTCGTTAACGGAACTGAAAACAACCCGGTTGTAATGACAAGTGGTTTGGCAACTCCTGCAGCAGGAAACTGGGGCGGACTTGTAATTTGTGGTAAAGCGCCGATCAACCGCGTAACTGGTGGGCAGTCTACCGCTTCTGCAGAGGTTTCTGAACTTACTTACGGTGGAACTATCGCCAACGATAACTCAGGCGTTCTTCGCTACTTGAGAATCGAGTATGCTGGTGCTGCTTATAACCAACTAAAAGAATTCAACGGACTTTCGTTGTTCGGAGTTGGTTCCGGAACAGTAGTAGAATACGTTCAGGCTGTTCATGGTGCTGACGACGGGTTCGAATTCTTCGGAGGAACTGTCAACACGAAAGGTCTTGTCGCTCTTGGAAACGAGGATGATCTTTTCGACTGGACTGAAGGATGGATCGGAACAAACACTGACTGGTATGGAAAAGTGGCTTTCGGAAAAGGAAACCGCGGTATCGAGGCTGACAACTACGAAGATGGATTTGCAAATACTCCGATAGCGAACCCTACAATCTCTAACCTTACCCTTATCGGTGCGGGAAGTACTGCTGACGCTGCTGCATATGCTGAAAATGACGCTATCAAATTGAGAAGAGGAACTCGCGGAATTTTCTCGAACGTAGTCTTGTCAGGTTGGAAAAACGGTTTTGCACTTGAGCACGATGAAACTATCGCAGCGATCGGAACAACTTTGAAAGCTACAAACGTTTCTGTTGCATCTGATGTGACTAACCTTACTGTAGGTAAAAATACTGCCGGAACTTCAGTAGACGTTGCTGCCGCCGTAACTGCCGGTGCATCTCAAGGTGCTGGAAACGGGATTGCTGCTCCTTCGTGGACTGCTGGCTGGACGACTGGTCTCTAAGACTTGACATTAATAAAACCAAGGCCTGATTATTAAGTTAATCAGGCCTTTTTTATTTGTAGCAACCGCATCCAAGGTCATTCAAACGAACTCTTCCTGACAGTACCGGATCCAGCCCTATTACTTCAATCGTCGCCTCGCGCAAAGAAATCGAACCACGACCGCTCAGGCAGCAGCACTTAGAAATCTCATACAAGCGGATCGCGTTAAAAGCGACCCTCGCGGGCGTTCAAGACAATAACTGACCCTATCAATGCGCCCTCACTTATATAGAGTTTCATTTTAATACTCATGATTTACAGCATTTTGATTTTGGCATCGTATTTGAAAATTGTTTTTGTACTTTTACAAAACCAAATTGCACCAATGGCAAAGAACTACTTTTATATTGCGCTTTTCACCTTTTTCGCTTCCCTGGGCGCTCTGGCTCAGGAGGGAAAGGATCTCGGCTTCTACCCGAATCCGGTGAGTACGGGCAAGATCTTCATCACATCGAAGACTTCAATGGACAAGGACGTGACGATCTTCAACGTATTGGGAAGACAGGTACTCCAACAGACCGTCAGCAAGGAACTCAACATCGCATCGCTTTCACCCGGCGTTTACATTGTTAAAATACGCGAAGGAGAAGCGACCGTCACAAGAAAATTGATAATCAAGTAATTAAAAAGGCCCTGAATTCGTTTCGGGGCCTTTTTTTTAATACAATTTTTACATTGGAAATTTTTTACTCGTGTGAAATCAGTTTATCTTTGCCGTAAAATGAACTAAATTTTTGATGATGAAAAAAATCTACTCTTTACTAACTTTTGTCTGTTTGGGAATTTCTGCCAACGCGCAGAATTTGGTTACAAACGGAAACTTTGAAACTTGGGCTGACGGCGCTCCGACAGGATGGACGATTACCGTTCCGGCAAACGGTGGAAGCGTAGCTCAGGAAACGGCTGCTGCAAATGTTCAGAACGGAACAAGTTCAATACGTTTTACAGCTCCTGCAGGAACTGGCAACGTTCGTGCAGCTTGGACTGACATTCCTGTTACACCGGGTCACGAATACACGTTTTCTTACTGGTACAAAGACGAATCAGACGACGCTCGCGGAAGACACTGGGCTTCTTGGAGAGCTGGCACCGCCCAACTTACTGATAACCTTGATGTCCTACAACCAGATTATATGGTGAATACGTCTGGATGGACGCAGGTAACCTACACGTTGGATGCTCCGGCTACAGCTACAGCTTTCCGCCTTGATTTCCGTGTTTATCAAGATACCGGTAACTCAGGTGCTATCTTCTATGACAACGTTTCTTTAGTTGACAACGACTTAAGCGTAGGTAAAAACCAAATCGCTGGATTGAAAGTCTACCCTAACCCAGTTTCTAACGGAACACTTTACATCGATACAGATAACGGCAACACAAAATCAGTCGCTATTTTCGATATCCTTGGAAAGCAAGTCGTAAAAACTTCTACTGAGCAAACGGTTAACGTTTCTGCTTTGAAAACAGGAGTTTACGTTTTGAAAGTTACGGAAGACGGTAAAACCGCTACACGTAAATTGGTTATTAAATAATCTGATTTCCGACATACAAACTAAGCCTCGTTCGCGGGGCTTTTTTTATTTCCTATTTTTGCATCCAAGCAATTTCCCTTTGATCACACCTGACGACATCTTCAACATTTCTTCGCAAAAGCAATTCGACAAAATCGCGTTGAAAGTCTTTCGTTATCAGTACGAGAACAATGCGGTGTACCGCGAATTCTGCAACTTTTTGGGAACCGAAATCCATCTCGTCAAATCGCTTGCGCAAATTCCGTTTCTTCCAATACAATTCTTCAAATCCCGCGATGTGATTACCGGAAACGGACAGGTTCAGGAGACGTTTACGAGTTCGGGAACGACGGGCGCCATCACGAGCAAACATCTTGTCACGGACGTTTCCTTGTACGAACGCAGCTTCCGCCAGGCATTCTCACAATTTTACGGAAACATCGAAGATTACGTGGTCTTGGCGTTGCTGCCGAGTTATCTCGACCGCGAAGGTTCCTCATTGATTTATATGGTCAACGATCTCATTGAAGGCTCGAACAATCCGGACAGTGGATTTTACCTCAACAATTACGACGAGCTCATCCAAAAACTGACATCGCTTGACATGTCCGGGAAAAACGTATTGCTGATTGGCGTTACCTATGCCCTGCTCGACCTCGTGGAAATGCAGCAATTTGAGCTGCAAAATACCGTTATCATGGAAACCGGCGGCATGAAAGGCAAGCGAAAGGAGATGATCCGGGAGGAATTGCACGATATCCTCTGTAAGGGATTTGGAGTCTCATCGATACATTCGGAATACGGCATGACGGAATTGCTTTCGCAGGCGTATTCGCTTGGAGAAGGGATTTTTGAGTGTCCGAACTGGATGCAGATCCTAACCCGTGATACCGAAGATGCCCTGTCTTACGTCGATCCCGGGAAAACCGGAGGCGTCAACGTGATCGACCTGGCCAATATCAATTCGTGTGCGTTTATCGCGACACAGGATTTGGGCAAAAAATATCCCGACGGAAGTTTCGAAATATTAGGCCGTTTCGACAATTCGGACATCAGAGGATGTAATTTAATGGTGTTATGAGATTCGTTTTGCTGTTGCTTACCGGATGCTCGATGTTGGCCCAAAAGCCGCTTGCGATAGGACTGCTCGACATCAAGACCGACCGTTCGAAAACCGGAGTACGTCTCTACAATATTTCGTATTCGCTCACAAACGAAACCGATCGTCCCATCGCCTTCTTTCTCACGACAACCGAGGGTTTCATTCCGCAAATTTCGAGTTCTTCTTCGGCTTACGTCCACTACCGATTGTTCCAAGATGGCAAACCTGTCGACGCGCCCGGAGTTTTCACTTTCGGCGTCGCGACCTGGATGTCCGATGCTGAAATGGAGCGCAAGCTGAATTCCGTCCGCAGCGAAAACCGTGATGTCGAGTTGCTTCTAAAAAGACGGCGCGACTATATCGCGAGTTCGTTGATGAAACTCGAACCCAAACAGTCGAAGCTCTTTTCTGTGGTCATGGCTTGGGATCACGAGCGCTATCAGCGGTATGACGAAATGGAATATTACCTCGATTCCAACGATCAATACGTGTTCGAGCTCTCCGCTCATTTGATGAAGGAAGAATTGTACGACGAATTCAAGGCGGTCGATATGGAAAAGTTGCTCGATGAACCTCATCTTGTCACGGGTTGGATTACCTCGAACCGGATGCCGATAGACTTATCGCCTTAAATTTTTCGAGATATCGTCGTGCTTGCTTTGGATTTTCCTGTGTGTGCAAAAATAATAGCCGCGAATTCGCGAATTGGCGGCTGCAGATATTGCTCAGTGCTTGTCACAAGTGGATTACCTCGAACCGAATGCCGATATACTTGTCGCCTTAAAATCCTCTAACAGGTCGTCGCGAGTGCTTTAGATTTTCCGGTCTGTGTAAAAAATAATAGCCGCGAATTCGCGAATTCGCGGCTATAAATAGAGCTAGGCGCTTGTCACGGTTGGACTACCTCGTACCGAATGCCGATCGACTTGTCTGCTTAAATTTCTTGACATATCGTCGTGCTTGCTTTGGATTTTCCTACGTGGGCAAAAATAATAGCCGCGAATTCGCGAATTCGCGGCTATAAATAGAGCTCGGCGCTTGTCACAAGTGGATTACCTCAAACCGTTTGCCGATCGACTTATCTGCTTAAATTTTTCGAGATATCGTCGTGCTTGCTTTGGATTTTTCTGCGTGTGCAAAAATAATAGCCGCGAATTCGCGAATTGGCGGCTGCAACTTGAGCTAGGCGCTTGTTACGGTTGGATTACCTCGAACCGGATGCCGACAGACTTATCGCCTTAAATTTTTTCGACCTATCGTCGTGCTTGTTCTGGATTTTCCGATCTGAGTAAAAAATAATAGCCGCGGATTCGCGAATTCTTGTCTACAACTAAAGTTCGGCGCTTATTACGGTTGGACTACCTCGAACCGTTTGCCGATAGACTTATCGCCTTAAAATCCTCTAACAGGTCGTCGCGAGTGCTTTGGATTTTCCGGTCTGTGTTAAAAGATAATAGCCGCGAATTCGCGAATTGGCGGCTGCAGATATTGCTCAGTGCTTGTCACAAGTGGATTACCTCGAACCGTTTGCCGATTGACTTGTCGCCTTAAATTTTGTCGACAGATCGTCGTGCTTGCATTGGATTTTCCGGTCTGTGTAAAAAATAATAGCCGCGGATTCGCGAATTGGCGGCTGCAGATATTGCTCAGTGCTTGTCACAGTTGGACTACTCTGAATTGAATGCCGATCGACTTGTCGCCTTAAATTTTTCGACATATCGTCGTGCTTGCATTGGATTTTCCGGTCTGTGTAAAAAATAATAGCCGCGGATTCGCGAATTCGCGGCTATAAATAGAGCTCGGCGCTTGTCACGGTTGGACTACCTCGTACCGAATGCCGATATACTTGTCGCCTTAAAATCCTCTAACAGGTCGTCGCGAGTGCTTTGGATTTTCCGGTCTGTGTAAAAATAATATAGCCGCGGATTCGCGAATTGGCGGCTATAAATAAAGTTCGGCGCTTATTACGGTTGGACTACCTCGAACCGTTTGCCGATAGACTTATCGCCTTAAATTTTTTCGACCTATCGTCGTGCTTGTTCTGGATTTTTCCGGTCAGAGTAAAAAATAATAGCCGCGAATTCGCGAATTGGCGGCTATAAATAAAGTTAGGCGCTTGTCACAAGTGGATTATCTCGAACTGTTTGCCGATATACTTGTCGCCTTAAAATCCTCTAACAGGTCGTCGCGAGTGCTTTGGATTTTCCGGTCTGTGTAAAAATAATATAGCCGCGAATTGGCGAATATGAGTATTGCGAACTAGCGGCTATAAATCAAGTCCGTTTCGAATCACGTAAAACGCAACACGAAATAGTTCTTTTTTCCGCGCTGCAAAAGCACGAAAGTTCCGTTTATCAGATCGTTTTCGGTCAGGATAAAACCATCGGCAATCTTCTCGCGGTTTACCGAAATCGAATTTTCCTGCAATGCGCGTCTCGCCTCGCCGTTCGATTTCATAAAGCCCGACTTTTCATTCATTACCGATACGATATCCAAGCCTGCCGTAAGTTCGGACTTTGCGATCTCAGCCTGAGGAACGCCGTCGAAAATCTCCAAAAACGTCTGTTCGTCCAGCGATTTGAGATCGTCGGCCGTTGAGTTGCCGAACAGGATATTCGACGCTTTTATCGCCTTTTCCAATTCTTCATTTGAATGTACGAACGTCGTAATTTCCTCGGCCAAGCGCTTTTGCAGCACACGCAAATGAGGCGCCTGACGGTGTTCTTCTGTCAATGTTTCAATCGTTCCCCTGTCCAAGAACGTAAAAATCTTGATGTATTTTTCGGCATCCTCATCGGACACGTTCACCCAAAACTGGTAAAATTTATAAACCGACGTCTTATCGGAATCGAGCCACACGTTACCGCTTTCCGATTTGCCGAATTTCGAACCGTCGGCCTTCGTTACAAGCGGCGTAGTCAATGCGAAAGCCTTCGCCTCATGACCGTTCATCCGACGGACCAATTCCGTTCCCGTGGTGATATTTCCCCATTGGTCGGAGCCGCCCATTTGGAGCACACAATTGTATTCTTTGTGCAAATGGTAAAAATCGTAACCCTGTATCAATTGGTAAGTAAATTCCGTGAACGACATGCCATCCCCGATTTCACCGGTCAGGCGCTTCTTGACGGAATCCTTCGCCATCATGTAATTGACCGTAATCCTTTTCCCGACGTCGCGCACAAAATCAAGGAACGAGAATTCCTTCATCCAATCGTAATTATTGACTAAAACCGGAGCGTTCGCGTCAGTGGCGTCGAAATCCAGAAAGCGCGATAAAACGCTTTTGATTCCCGCGACATTCTTAGCCAAAGCTTCCTCATTCAACAAATTCCGTTCGTCAGATTTTCCCGAAGGATCGCCAATCATTCCGGTCGCGCCTCCAACCAATGCCAAAGGTTTGTGCCCGAACTTTCGCAAATGGCACAATAAAATGATTTGCACCATCGACCCGATGTGGAGCGAATCGGCAGTAGGATCGAACCCAATATACGCCGTGGTCGCCTCTTTCAAAAGTTGCTCTTCGGTTCCAGGCATGGCATCGTGGTAAAGCCCGCGCCATTTGAGTTCTTCTACTAGGTTTTTCATGAAAAATAAATTTCGGCAAAGATATTAATTAGCGGATTAGAAAATTAGCGAATTAGCGAATGATTTCGCTCCAAAAAGGCACTTTTAACCGTATTCGATTAGCATTATCCAACCGTTAAAAAAATCCGAAAACCAAACTAATGATAATTACCGTCTGGTGTTTATCGCCTGTCTCGAATCACATCAAAGCCTGAGAATAGACACAATGGATCATACGTAAAAAGTCATCATTATCCCATTCGCTAATTCGCTAATTCGCTAATTTTACAAAATGAACCTCATCACCGGAACAACCGGCCTCGTCGGCTCCCATCTCGCTTTGCATTTGCTCGAAAAAGGCGAAAGTGTACGCGGTCTTTTCAGATCGGAATTAGGCAAGGTCAAGACGCAAAATCTCTTCAACCTTTACGGAAAGGCGGACTTGTTCTCCCAAATCGATTGGATCGAGGCCGACATTCTCGATGTTCCGGCTCTCGAAAAGGCATTTCCCGGGATCGAGCGCGTTTACCACTGTGCGGCGCTAATTTCGTTCGATGCGAAAGACGAAGAAAAATTGCGGAAAGTGAATATTGAAGGAACCGCGAACGTTGTGAACCTGTCAATCGATTTTGGTGTACAGAAACTTTGCCATGTGAGTTCGGTGGCGGCGTTGGGCGATTTGAAAGAGGGAGAAGACGTGCTCGATGAGGCAACCGAGTGGAATCCTGAAAAACACCATTCGGATTACGGCATTTCGAAATACGGAGCCGAAATGGAAATTTGGAGAGGTTGGCAGGAAGGCCTTGAAACCGTCGCCGTGGTGCCTGGAATCATTCTCGGCCCAGGATTTTGGAACGAGGGAAGCGGCGTCATCTTTTCTTCAATCGAGAAAGGGTTTCCATTCTACACGGAGGGCTCGACAGGATTTGTGGGCGTAGACGACGTCGTTTCGGCGATGGTGGCCCTGACGGAAAGTGAAATTTCGGGAGAGCGGTTCATCGTCATTTCCGAACATCGTATTTTGCGCGATGTGGCTTTCGAGATTGCCGATGCGCTACAAGTGAACCGACCGAAATATGAAGCAGGCGTTTTTCTCACTAAACTTGCGGTTTTCGCCGATTGGATCGCCTCATTGTTCGGTAAAAAACGCAGGTTGTTCAGAGAAACCTCCAAAGCGCTTCACCGTCACAGGCGATTCTCGAACGCCAGGTTGCGCAATGCGTTGCCTTCATTCGAATTTACGCCAATTCGCGATTGCATCAGGAAAGCGGTGGATGTCCAGCGCCGTAAATAGTTACTTTACGATGCTTTCCACACCTGGTTGGCCGGTCTTTTTCGCAACAATCGAATCCAGCGTTTTTTTGTTGCCTTCCAAACGTTTGCCGACGCGTCCGTACATCCGTTTGTATCGCCTGATGTCCGACGCGTAATAGCGATTGCTTTGGGCGAACTGCAAACTGTCGATGCCGTATTTTTTGTAGATGTATTGGTTCGGATCTTTGGATCTTTGGATCAAATTCGGCTTGTGGGCTTTTATTGCCTCAAGCAGCGCCAGGTCGTAAAAAATGTCGACCATTTTGTCTTCGGCGACCAATTTGTCAGGCTTCTCAACCGAATTTCCGCAGGCAGCAAGCAGATAAACCAAGGCTATTGTTACGATTTTTCTCATCTGTCGAACAAAAGGCGTTGACCGGCTTTAATTTCCTTGACCTTTCCGGAAGCAAAAACGTGCTGTCCGTTCACGAAAGTATGCATAATGCGCGATTTGAAGCTGAATCCTTCGAATGGCGACCATCCGCATTTGTATAAAATGTTGGATTTGTTGACCGTCCACGGGGAAGCCGGATTCACGATAGCCAAATCGGCATAGAAACCTTCCTTGATAAATCCGCGCTTTTCGATCCTGAACAATTTTGCAGGATTGTGGCACATTTTCTCGACGATCTTCTCAACGGAAATTTTTCCCTGGAAATGTTTTTCGAACATCGCCACGACCGAGTGTTGCACAAGCGGCCCACCCGATGGCGCCTTCAAGTAGGGCTGTTTTTTTTCTTCGAGCGTGTGAGGCGCGTGATCGGTGGCGATGACGTCGATGCGTCCGTCGAGCAAGGCTTCCCATAATGCATCGCGGTCGGCTTCGGTCTTTACTGCAGGATTCCATTTTATCAGATTCCCTTTCGTGGCATAATCGGCATCTGTAAACCACAAATGGTGCACACAGACTTCGGCCGTGATTTTTTTGTCCTCAAGCGGGATATTGTTCTGGAAAAGTTCCATTTCCTTGGCCGTCGAAAGATGGAAAACGTGAAGGCGCGCTCCGGTTTTCTTGGCCAACGCCACGGCTTTCGAAGACGAACTGTAACACGCTTCGGCACTTCTGATAAGATGATGGGCCGTTACCGGAACATTTTCTCCGTACTCCTCTTTGTATTTTTCAAGATTGTCCTTGATGGTCTGTTCGTCCTCGCAGTGAACCGCAATCAGTAAAGGCGTGGAACTGAAGATGCGTTCAAGGACGGCCTCATTGTCCACGAGCATATTTCCTGTCGACGACCCGAGAAAGATCTTGATTCCGGCGACGTTCTTAGGATTCGTCTTTAACACTTCCTCCAGATTGTCATTTGAGGCACCCATCATGAACGAGTAATTCGCGTAGGATTTTTCGGATGCGATCTGGTATTTATCCTCAAGAATTTCCTGTGTTACCGCATTCGGGACCGTGTTGGGTTGCTCGATGAACGAGGTCACGCCACCGGCAATCGCGGCTTTCGATTCCGAACTAATATCGCCTTTGTGTGTCAGCCCCGGCTCGCGAAAATGCACCTGATCGTCGATCGCGCCCGGAATCAGGTAGTTTCCTTCGGCGTCAATGATTTTGGTGTCCGATGACTTGGCGCTTATCGATTCGGCAATTTCAACTATGATTTCGCCTTCGATGAGCACGTCGCCTTCGACGATTTTCCCTTCGTTTACAATTTTGGCATTCTTGATTAAAATCCTATTCATTAGAGTCTTTTCAGCATTTTTTTCCATCGCAGTCCAAGTACGCCAACCATGGCTTCTTTGAAGATCGCGGAACTCATTTTCGATTGACCTTTGGTTCGGTCGGTAAATATGATCGGCACTTCGACCAATTTAAACCCTTTGGCGAAGGCGCGGTATTTCATTTCAATCTGGAACGCGTAGCCGACAAATTTTATTTTGTCAAGACCGATGCCTTCGAGCACTTCGCGTTTGTAACACATAAACCCGGCCGTGGCGTCGTTTATGCCCATTCCCATCACCATTTCGACGTACCGAGAGGCATAATACGACATCAGCACTCTCGCAAGCGGCCAATTCACGACATTCACTCCGGTTACGTATCGCGAGCCTATGGCAACATCGGCACCTGCAAAATGACAAGCTTCGTACAATTTTTCAAGGTCGGACGGATTGTGCGAAAAATCCGCATCCATCTCGAAAACATAAGCGTATTCACGGGAAAGCGCCCATCTAAATCCATGTACGTAAGCGGTTCCCAATCCGGATTTCGACTGTCGCTGTTCGATGTGGAGCCTTCCCGCAAATTCCGATTGAAGCTCGATCACTTTTTGGGCGGTTCCGTCAGGCGAGCCGTCGTCGACAACCAAAAGGTCGAACTGGTGGTGTAAGGTCATTACGGCGCGAACTATACTTTCAATGTTCTCGATTTCGTTATAGGTTGGGATAATGACCAGTCCGTCGCTCATGAAGTGCGTATTTCGGGGCAAAAATAAGGTATTTGCATCAGATGAATCCCAAGAAAATTATAATAATTCCGCTTGTGTTTTTAGTATTTTTGCAGCGATATGAATGAAAGTTTCCTGATTCCGAGATTGGTTGAAAACAGAGATTGGGCCATTGTGATCTTTTTGGGTTGCCTGGCGCTGATCGCCCTGACGCGCTCGGTATTCGAGACGCGGTTCGCGGAATTCTCGAAGCTGGGCATTTCGGACAAATACATCAAGGTGTATCGCGACAACGGCAGTTTGATGAGCTGGTTCAATGTATCGCTTTTCGTGATCCATTTGGTTTCGCTGGCCTTCTTTATACAAATCGCTTTTTACAACTTCGGATTCGGGCAAAAAGGCGATTGGCTGCTGTTTATCAGGATCTTTGGTTTGCTCGGCGTTTTTATCCTTTGCAAATACCTGATCGAGAAGATAATTGCCTCGTCGTTCAATATCGAAGAGTTCGTCGAACAATTCAATCTCCAGAAAGTAAGCTATCGCACCTACATCGGGTTGTTGCTTTTACCGGTTGACATCATCCTGTATTTCAGTTCGGGCACATCGAAAACTGTCATATTCGCGATAATCGGTTCCATTTTGATAATCAACGTACTCACGTATGCCATATCATTAAGAAATTATCAAAACATATTACTAGGCAAGTTGTTCTATTTTATTTTGTATCTTTGCGCACTCGAAATAGCGCCCTACTATTTCATGTATTATTGGTTTACAAAAAGTTAGAAAATGCCAAACAAAGTGAAAACTATTCTGGTATCTCAGCCGGAACCCAAGGTAGAAAATTCCCCTTACTTTGAGCTGTCTCAAAAGCATAAAGTGAAGGTCGATTTCAGGCCTTTCATTCATGTCGAGGGCGTTCCTGCGAAAGAAGTCCGCCAGCAGAAAATCGATATCAGCCAATATACAGCCATTATTTTGACCAGTAAGAATGCGGTCGATCATTTCTTTCGCGTTGCTGAGGAAATGCGCTATAAGGTTCCCGAAGGGTTGAAATATTTCTGCCAGTCGGAAGCCATCGCGTTTTACCTGCAAAAATATGTCGTGTACCGCAAGCGCAAAATTTATGTCGGGCAGAAAGATTTCGCCGACATGTCGCCTCTGATCAAAAAGTACAAAGACGAGAAATTTCTTTTGCCTGCTTCGGATGCACAAAATCCGGATGCGCCTCAAACGCTCAACAACCTCAAAGTAGACTGGACAGTGGGAACGTTTTATCGCACGGTAATGAGCGATCTTTCCGACCTCGCTGATGTTTACTACGACGTTCTCGCGTTTTTCAGCCCGACCGGAATCAAGTCGCTGTTCATGAACTTCCCTGATTTCAAACAAAACGAAACAAGGATTGCGGTTTTCGGAACTTCGGTTCAGAAAGAGGCCGAAGCTCACGGATTGCGCGTCGATATCATGGCACCGTCACCTGAAGCGCCGAGCATGACGATGGCGCTGGACAAGTACATTGCTAAGGTTAATAAGGAAAAGTAATTTTTTTCCAATAACATAAAAGCTGTCGAAAGACGGCTTTTTTTATGCGTGACAAACCATCCTTTGCGCCTTCGCCGCTTCGTGGCTTGGCGTCACCTGAGCCCGAGCAAAGCGAGGACCTAGCCCAAAATAAAAAAGCGCCGTCAACGTGTGACAGCGCTCTTTCGTAACCTCTAAAAATCAAAAAAACTAAGACAATTGCGGCCCGGCTTTCACCAGGTTTGCGGCTTCAGACGTATCTGTATATTGTTGGAAATTCTCTACAAAGAGTTTTCCGAGGTTATTCGCTTTCTCCGTCCATTCGGACGCATTTGCATATGTATTCCTTGGATCGAGGATCTCGGTATCGACACCTTCAAGCACGTTGGGAACGCTCAGATTAAACACAGGAAGCTGGTGCATTTCGGCACTCTCGATGGATCCGTCAAGAATCCTGTCGATAATGGCACGCGTATCTTTAATCGAAATGCGTTTTCCCGAACCGTTCCAACCCGTGTTGACCATATAGGCCGTTGCATTGTGCTGCTCCATTTTCTTCACGAGTTCCGCTCCGTACTTTGACGGGTGAAGCGTTAGGAAAGCTTTGCCGAAACAGGCCGAGAACGTTGGTTGGGGCTCGTTTACTCCGCGCTCCGTTCCGGCAAGCTTTGCTGTAAATCCAGAAAGGAAATAATATTGTGTCTGCTCAGGCGTCAATTTTGCCACCGGAGGCATGACTCCGAAAGCGTCGGCCGTAAGGAAAATCACTTTTGATGCGTGACCGGCTTTAGAAACCGGCTTCACTATATTGTCGATATGATTGATCGGATAGGAAACGCGCGTATTCTGTGTTACCGAACCGTCGTTGAAATCAATTGTTCCGTCGGCGTCGACTGTTACGTTTTCCAGAAGCGCATCGCGTCGGATCGCATTGAAAATGTCCGGTTCGGCTTCCTTGTTCAGGTTGATGGTCTTTGCATAACATCCGCCTTCGAAATTAAAGACGCCGTGATCGTCCCATCCGTGCTCGTCGTCGCCGATAAGTTCGCGTTTTGGATCTGTGGAAAGCGTCGTTTTCCCGGTTCCGGACAATCCGAAAAACACGGCAACATCTCCATCTTTCCCTTTGTTAGCCGAACAATGCATGCTCGCCATTCCCTGAAGCGGCAGGTAATAGTTCATCATCGCGAACATCCCTTTTTTCATTTCGCCTCCGTACCAGGTGCCGCCGATAAGCTGCATTTTCTCGGTAAGGTTAAAGGCGATATAGACCTCGGAATTCAGGCCGTGCGCCTTGTAATCCTCGAAATGCGTTTTAGACGCGTTCATTACCACGAAATCCGGCTCGCCGAAATTATCGAGTTCTTCTTCAGTCGGGCGGATGAACATATTTTTGACGAAATGTGCCTGCCAGGCCACTTCCATGATAAAACGCACTTTGAGACGGGTGTCGGCGTTGGCTCCGCAAAAAGCGTCCACAACGTATAATTTCTTGCCGGAAAGCTGCTTAACGGTCGTTTCCTTAAGCGCATTCCAAGTTCCCTGAGAAATCGGCTTATTGTCGTTTGCGGCTTTTTCAGAAGTCCACCAAATCGTGTCTTTAGTGGTCTCGTCCTTGACAATATATTTGTCTTTTGGGGAACGCCCCGTGAACTCCCCGGTCATGACATTGACGGCCCCGAGTTCGGACATCTGCCCTTTCTCGAACCCTTGCAGGGCCGGATTCAGCTCATCTTCAAACAGTTGCTCGTAGCTTGGATTGTAGATGATTTCTTCCGCATTCTCGATTCCGTATCTGGAAAGCGAAATCGATTTCGTAATTTGAGCGTAATTCTCCATAAAAATGGTTCGTACTAGTTGTTTTGCGAGACAAAAATAGAAATTAATTCATATCAACTATAACGATTTCGTAATTTTAAGATTTTTGACGAAAAAAATCGATAAGAAGTACAAACCAGCCGATGATTAACAACGTTCCGCCAAGAGGTGTTACGGGTCCGATAATTTTGTTAAAGTTTTCAACCGCGTTCGTCGCAAGCAAATAAATGGAGCCCGAAAACAGGATCACGCCTACCGTCACAAGCCAAAAAACGGCCTTTTTCGCTTTTGCCGAAACGCCGGAAAACACTCCGACCATCAACAACAACAGCGCGTGGTACATTTGGTATTTGACTCCGGTTTCAAACGTCTGTAATTGGTCGGGCGTCAAGACTTCTTTCAATGCGTGAGCCCCGAAAGCACCTAAAACAATCGCTGTCATTCCGAAGAAAGAACCGGCTACGAGCAGTTTCCTATCCATTTGTAAAGATTTCTATTTGTGAAGTCGGCCTAACCAGCACGAATCCCACAAAGTTAACGCAATCGATCTGGATTTTGATATTAAAGTCGTCGCGTTTACCTTTGGCGCAACAGAATTTCAAAAATGAGAAACATCCTTATAATTGGAGCCGGGCGTTCGGCTTCGTCCCTGATTCGATACCTGCTTGAAAAATCCGATGTCGAAAACCTTCACCTTACCATTGGCGACCTATCGATAGAGCTCGCACAACGCAAGGCGAACGGCCATAAAAACGCTACTGCGATCGCCCTCGATATCAAGGACAAAACCCAGCGGATGTCTGAAATCGAAAAGTCGGATATCGTGATTTCGATGCTGCCGGCCCACATGCACATCGAGGTGGCCAAAGATTGTATCGCACTCAAAAAACACATGGTCACGGCTTCTTACATAAGCGATGCGATGGCAAGTTTGGATGAAAGCGCGAAAGCGAACGGCCTTGTTTTTATGAACGAAATCGGGCTCGATCCCGGAATCGACCATATGAGCGCGATGAAAGTCATCGATGAAATTCGCGAAAAAGGCGGGAAAATGTTGCTGTTCGAGTCGTTTTGCGGCGGTCTCGTCGCCCCGGAATCTGACGACAATTTATGGAACTACAAGTTTACGTGGGCGCCTAGAAACGTCGTCCTGGCCGGTCAGGGCGGAGCGGCAAAGTTCATCCAGGAAGGCAAGTACAAGTACATTCCGTACCATAAATTGTTCCGTCGCACCGAATTTTTCGAAGTGGAAGGTTACGGGAAATTCGAAGGCTACGCCAACCGCGATTCGCTCAAATACCGCAGCGTTTACGGGTTGGATGACGTCCTGACCTTATACAGGGGAACGATTCGCCGCGTCGGTTATTCGCGTGCGTGGAATGTTTTCGTGCAATTGGGCTTGACCGACGACAGTTATGTGATCGACAATTCGGAAACGATTTCCTACCGCGAATTCCTGAACCTGTTTTTGCCCTATCATCCTACGGATTCCGTTGAAATCAAGCTTCGTTTGCAATTGGGAATCGAACAGGACGATATCATTTGGGACAAATTGCTCGAACTCGACATTTTCAATCCGAAGAAAATCGTCGGGCTTAAAGAGGCGACTCCGGCTCAAATCCTCGAAAAAATCCTCAGCGAGAAATGGACTTTGAACCCGGACGATAAGGACATGATCGTGATGTACCACAAATTTGGGTATGAACTCGATGGAGAAGAACACCAGATCGACTCGAAAATGGTTTGTATCGGGGACGACCAGACGTACACCGCGATGGCGAAAACCGTCGGATTGCCGGTGGCGATGGCGACGTTGGCTATCCTTAACGGAAAAATCACGACTCCGGGCGTCCAGCTTCCTATCACCAAGGAAGTGTATGATCCTATACTCGCCGAACTCGAACAATACGGTGTGATTTTCAAGGAAACCGAAATGCCGTACATCGGTTACAACCCGGACAAACTGATATGATGCGATACGCGAGACTTTTCGTCTTCTTGGTTTGCGCGACTTGTTTCGCCCAACAACCTGATCGGGACGCCGGCAAAGCGCTCGATGCTGAACTCAGCGCGCTCCAGGAAAAAGGATTTTTCAACGGTTTTTCGGTGGCCATCGCAAATGCGGACGGAACGCTTTACACAAAGGGATTCGGCTCTTCGGACGTCGCATCGGGCAAACCCTACACTTCCAAAACCATACAGAATATCGCGTCGGTTTCCAAAACGGTCGTAGGAATTGCGATCATGAAGGCTCAGGAAATGGGCAAGCTCAAGCTCGACGACGACATCAATTTGTACCTTCCGTTCAAGGTCTCGAACCCGAGTTTCCCGAACGTTCCTATCACGCTGCGGCAGTTGGCTACCCATACGTCTTCTATCGTAGACACGGACGCCTACCTCAACCACAACTATTTTCTCAAACCTGACCAAAATCTCGATGGTTTGCCGCTTTCGCACGAAGATCAAAAGTTCATTCCGCGATCGCAGGCCATGACATTGGAAAATTACCTAAAGGCTGTGCTCACACCTGACGGAAAATATTACGCAGACGATGTTTACGTGGGCAAACCGGGCGAAACCTACGACTATTCGAATACGGGAACGGCATTGGCCGCCTATGTGGTAGCTCAGGCCGTCGGCGTTCCGTTTGGGACGTTTACCGAAAAACACATCATGAAACCACTCAGGATGAACGCCTCCGGCTGGGGCTTCTCGATGGTAGATTCCAAATCGTATTCGAGGCTTTACGCAAATCCTGCCACACCGTTGCCTTTTTATGAACTGACGACGTATCCCGACGGCAACTTCGTGACGTCCGCCGACGATATGTCGAAATTCATAAGCGAACTCATCAACGGTTATCAAGGCAAAGGAAAATTGTTGTCCAAAGCGAGCTATGCCGAATATTTCCGACCGCAGTTGGACGACGCGAAATTTAAAAACCGCAACCAGAAAAATCCGTACAGTGAATCGTACAATGTGGGCATTTTCATCGGATTCGGCCCTACCGGATTGATTGGGCACACGGGAGGCGACCCTGGCGTTTCGAGCTTGATGTTCATAGACCCAAAGACGAAAATCGGGCGCTATGTGATCGTCAATACCAACTTTACGAATAAGGAAGGGCAAAAGGCATTTTACGAAATCATCGACATTCTCGCAAAATACCAAGATCGGCTTTAAGCGCGTTCCTGTTCCATTTTAAAAGCCAAAACCGTATCTTCGCTTTCAAACCGGAAGCCATGAAGATCAATTCCCTACAACTCGAAATCGACGGCATCGATAAGGAAATCCTGCGCGATTTGATGGAAGATGCGCGCAAACCCATTTTGCAGATTGCCAACAAGATCGGAATTTCCGGAGCAGCGATCCATCAGCGGTTGCGCAAACTGGAGCAGGCCGGCGTGATATCCGGTTCGAAATTCGTTGTGAACACCAAGGTTTTGGGTTATTCGACGATGGCCTTCGTGGGGATTTATCTTGAAAAAGCTTCGAGTAATTCCGAGGCGGTGCGCGAACTCAAAAAAATCCCCGAAGTTCTCGAATGCCATTATACCACAGGAAACTGGTCGATCCTGATCAAGATGATCTGCCGCGACAACGAACACCTGATGCAGTTGCTCAACAAAAAAATTCAGCCGATCACGGGCGTTTCAAGAACGGAAACGTTTATCTCGCTCGATCAGCAGATTGAAAGGCAGATTCAGTTATAAAAGATTCCACAGCAACTGCAACCGTAAGTTGTAAGTCAAATTCGATGAAAAAAACCGCCGCGCTTTTGATAAGCCTGTTCGCATTGACGGCTTTCTCGCAACCCATTTTGAACAATGACGGGTTGTCTTTTGACGAAACCATCGCACTGTTTTCGAAGTTGAATCGATTCGATGTCCCACAATTCGGGAAACCCGTGACCATTGAGATGAAAGAGCCTGTCCAAAAAGTAGCCGGCTGGATTCTTTTTGAAAACGCAGACCGAATATCGTTATTGACTTTCAATGGCGTAAAAACGGAAGTTACCAAGCTTTATATAATTGACATCCAAAACATGAACCCGGAACAGATAGCCGAACGCGATGTGCAGAATAAGCGCTCACCATCGATGGTTCATTGCCCATACCGAGGTTGCGAAACAGTAAAAAGTTCCCTAAAAGCGTCGTGGCTACGCGAGATCGGGCGTGACGATCTTTGTAGGAAAGTGATTGCATACGGAAGTCCGTTCGATGTAAAAACAACCGGCGAAGCGTTTGCCAACCTGTATTTCAACGAGATGTTGTCTGCATATTCGATCGACCGCGACTATAAAACCGCGATTGAATTCGCAACATACGTCGACGCACCCGAATACGAAAATTTCCAGTATCGTGAAGTCGCCGTTAACCTGGCCAAACAGCTTCGAAGGCGCACGCAAGATTTCAAGAAACTTACAATTCCCGACAGTTCGGGCTGGCAAAAAATACAGAGGACGCTCTCCCGTAAAAAGCAAATCGCGTTTTTAATTGATCGGCTTCACTTACTTAATTGTATGCAAACCTCACAACCAGGCGGAATTTTCTACGAAGATGTACAAAAGTCGATCGCTTTCAGTTCAATTCCGCGAATCGAACAAGATCCTTATCAAAACGTGAAAAAGTATGACGTGATCAATCCGTTCGTCGAAATACGGAATATGAAGCTAAGCCTGGACGAAGCAGAAATCTTGCTTCCGCATTTAGCCAACCAGGATTATATCCCGAGCTATTCGTTTTGGCGGGATTTTTCGGACAATAGGGTTTTGCACAAATTCAACTGGCTTATCGCCGATTTGCTGTATGATATCACCAATCGCCATTTTATTGATTTTGAAAAATTCGACACGCTTTCGGATGCGGGCAACAAAAAGGAAATCGAGCACATCAGGACTTGGATGAGACAACATAAGCCGCAACCGATGAAGCGATGACTTTAGGAATTCCTACTTTCGACAACTTTTCAATCGACGGTCGAATTTTTCAAAACCTCAGTGTGTTGTCAAGCCCCGATGGAAGCGGCAGCCCCGAAATTGGGCTATCTAGGATTTGCCACAGTTTGACGGCGACGTTAGAAGCCGGAAAAACGTGTGCAAAACACGATAGGCCACTGAGGGCTACAGCGGACAGCGGGAATAGCTGCCAAAATCACGGAACGATAGGCCCGGCATAAGTACCTTCAAGACTTCCCTGAGTGGTTTCGATATCGAATACGATCGTGTGCCGGCTTCCCGAGCGCGAAAACCTGACCGTCCCGCTTACAAACGGGATCGGGGCTTTGTCTAAAGCGGGATATACGGCACCTCCCGCAAAATGTAGTGCGGGATCGTAATCAGGATCGTCAGGCGACAGCAGCGTATAAGTGCCGTTGGGCATGGCGTCGATTTGCTTAAAAACAAGGCGGACCATGTGCAGGCTTTGCGAATTCGTAATTTCAAAATAAACGTAAGCCGATTCGAAGCTGTCATAATGTGCCTGATCGAGCGCGTACGTTTGATTTTCGAGCCGGACTTCGCTTACCACGGGCGCTTTGTCGTCGTCACCGCATGATAGTAGCGCAAATATGCAGATAATCAGCAAGATTGTCTTTTTCATGTTCGGATGTTGGAATTACTAATTCACGATGGCGTGACGTTCAGATTTGGATTATCGGTCCTTGAAAATTCCCTTTCACGCGTCCCGCCGATGTTTCGACGTCGAACACGATTTTATAATCCTCCCCGACTTTTGAAAAACGCACCGTTCCTCCGGTTATCTGAATCGGGTCATTTTGTGGTTCGATGTAAAGATTGCCTCCGGCGAAATTGGTATCCGAATCAAAATCCGGAGCATCGATAGCCTTATAGGTGTACTTTCCGTTCGGAATCTCGTCGATCGACCCAAATACGAAGTTCAGCGCATGCGATCCTCCCGGATAATACATCAACGTAAAATTAGTCAGCGAGGCATCGAACGAGTCGTATTGGGCAAGGTTCAACTGATGGGATTCTCCGGCGAGCGTCAATTGGTTGACGGCCGGTTTTGCGTCGTCGTCGCTGCACGCACCCAAAAATAGGACGCTCAATAACAGTATCAGAAATCGTGTTTTCATAGGTTTCGGTTTTGATTTCAAAATTAACCGTCGCTTCGTCAATTTATTCTGAAAGTATACGAACGGCGGATTTGGCTAAACCAAATAAAAAAATCCGCCACGGAGACGGATTTTTTTTGCAGAAGGTGAAATCGGAAATTTAAAATGATGCTACACCGTTTCCCCGTATTTGTTATCGCCGGTTATTGTAGATTGAGATGTAATAAAGCAGTGTGGCAAGCGATGCGATTGCGGCAACAACATACGTCCTGGCGGCCCATTTGAGTGCATCTTTCGCGCCGGCGTGCTCTTCGCGCGTCACCATGTTCTTGTTCTCAAGCCAGGCCAAAGCTCTATGGCTGGCATCGTACTCAACCGGAAGCGTCACGAAAGAGAAGATCGTCGTCAACGCGAAAATTACGATCCCGATGAGCAATAAGGCAGGGAATGTATTGATGAGCAAAATTCCCGCAAGCAAGATCCATTGGACGAGGCTGCTCGTGACATTCACTATAGGAACCATCGTAGAACGGAATTGCAGCCAGCTATAAGCCGTGGCGTGCTGCACGGCGTGCCCGACTTCGTGAGCAGCGACTGCGGCGGCGGCGGCGTTGCGTTGATTATAGACTGCCTCGGAAAGGTTTACGGTTTTGTCGGTTGGGTTGTAGTGGTCGGTAAGACGGCCCGGTGTGGAGATGACTTTTACGTCGAAAATACCGTGATCGTGCAACATTTTAGTGGCGATTTCTGCGCCAGTCAACCCATTCCGGAGTTGTATCTTGGAGTATTTTTCGAATTTGCTTTTCAACATCTGTCCGACGCCCCAACTCGCGGCCATAATGATAATGATCAGGATCCAGTAGCTCATAATTATTGGTGTATTTAGTTTGACGCGCTGTGAACAAATTTCAAACCATTTGCCAAATTGTCATGTTGGAGTTTTGTTAAATCTGGAAACGTCGATGATGCGCTGTCGCTCCCTCCCAACGCAAAATTACGCCTTCAAAAAACCTCCCCAATACAGTTTATCCGTAAAAATTGTTAAACCGACAACTCATTCCTATTCAACCTTAACTGCAACGCCGCTTCAAAATCTTCCAAATCATCAGGCGATAACAAAAATCTGGACGTGTTCGTCTTAATAACCAACAGATTGCGCCTGCGTGTCAGGTACCACGTCATCGCTCCCCATTCGCGATTGCTGAAATAACCGTAATATCCGAACAATCCGCCGTTGCCCATCGTCCGGATCAAGCCTTTGCTGGCAACCTTATCAATCCTGGAAACGCTCTCGATAACATCGTATGGAATCAAACCATTTTCCCAAACCCGATGGATTGCGATTCCTTTGTCGCCCAGCGAATAACCCGAAGGGGCGAACGAGTAAGCCGCGACGAGGATCGCGGGCAGGAAACACGTCGGATAGAGATAGGGCCCGAGCGCATCTCCCGTTTTATAATCGGCCCAAATTCCGGCGACGATAACGGCAAACAGCACCACAATCGAAATCGTGATGATTTTTGCCGATGTATCGAGAGACGCGCGGTATTTCCTCATTTACAACACGATGTTGATGATTTTTCCCGGAACGACAATCACTTTTTTGGGAGCGCTTCCGCCGAGTTGTGCAAGTGCGCGTTCATCCTTGAGAATGATCTCCTCGATTTGTTTCGGGTTCAGGTCGAGCGGCAACTCAATGAAGAATTTCGTTTTTCCGTTGAACGAAACCGGATATTCCTTACTGCTTTCCACCAAATGCTCCGGATTGAAAACCGGGAAGTGCACCGCTGAAATACTGCCTTCGTGTCCGAGCCTGTGCCACAATTCTTCGGCAATGTGAGGCGCGTAAGGCGAAATCAGGATCGCAAGTGGCTCAAGAATGACGCGTTCGTGGCAATCCATCGCCGTCAATTCGTTTACCGCGATCATGAATTGGGAAACCGACGTATTGAACGAGAATCCTTCGATGTCGTCCTGTACTTTCTTGATGGTTTTGTGGAGCGTCTTAAGCGCATCTTTGCTCGCCGGATTCGATGTTACGATCAATCCGCTATCGTCAAAATAGAGCTTCCAGAGTTTTTTCAAGAATCCGAAGACGCCCGTGATTCCAGCCGTGTTCCACGGTTTGGCTTGTTCAAGCGGGCCGAGGAACATTTCGTAAAGTCGCAAGGTGTCGGCTCCGTATTCGTTGCAGATATCGTCCGGGTTGACGACGTTGTACTTGGATTTTGACATTTTTTCGACTTCGCGTCCGACGTAGAATTTGCCGTTTTCATCCGAAATAAATTCCGCGGAAGCAAAATCAGGTCTCCAATTTTTGAAACTTTCTATGTCGAGTTCGTCTGAAGCGTTTACCAAATAAACATCGGCATGGATCGGCTGAACTTTTTTACCTTCGATTTTATTCTTTGAAATAAATGTGTTGGTACCGTCAAGTCGATACACAAACGCACTCGTCCCCAAAATCATCCCCTGGTTGATCAATTTTTTGAACGGTTCGTCTTTGGAAACAAAACCGCGGTCGTACAAAAATTTGTTCCAGAAACGCGAATAGAGCAAGTGGCCCGTCGCGTGTTCGCTTCCGCCGATGTAGAGGTCGACGTTCTGCCAGTATTGCTCTGCCTCTTCCGATACGAAACGCTTGTCATTGTGGGCGTCCATATAACGCAACCAATACCACGAACTTCCCGCCCAGCCCGGCATCGTGTTTAGCTCAAGCGGAAAAATCGTCTTCTCGTCGATCAGATCGTTCGAAACGACTTTGTTGTTTATCGTATCCCAAGCCCATTCTTTCGAATTTCCCAGTGGCGGCGCGCCATCTTCGGTAGGAAGATATTTCTCGACTTCGGGAAGCGCGATCGGCAGGTGCTCAAGCTCGATCATCTGAGGCAGATCTTCTTTGTAATACACCGGGAACGGCTCGCCCCAATAACGTTGGCGGGAGAAAACGGCGTCGCGCAAACGGTAGTTTGTCTTGCCATTTCCGGTTTTTATCTGCTCGAGTTCCTCCACCACTTTTTTCGTAGCCGATTTGTAATCCAGACCGTTCAAAAAATCCGAATTTTTGAGCTTGATATTGTCTTTGCTTGAATAGGCTTCGGTTGAGATGTCGACACCTTCAAAAATGTTCTCTATCGGAATGTTGAAGTGTTTGGCAAAATCGTAGTCGCGCTGATCGCCCGCGGGAACGGCCATGACGGCTCCGGTTCCGTATCCGGCCAGGACGTAGTCGCCAATCCAGATCGGAATAGGCAGTGCGCTGAACGGATGCGTCGCATAAGCGCCCGTAAACACGCCGGAAATCGTCTTGACATCTGCCATACGATCGCGTTCGGAACGCTTGGAAGTGGCTTCGATGTAAGCGTCGACCGCGGCTTTTTGTTCGTCGGTGACAATTTGTGAAACCAATTCGTGTTCGGGCGCAAGCGTGAGAAACGTGACGCCGAAAATCGTGTCGGGACGCGTCGTGAAGACTTCGATTATCGGATCGTCCTCATCTGCGGTCATTTCCTCTTCGTAGCCCGTAACCTGGAATTTTACGGAAGCGCCCACCGATTTCCCAATCCAGTTCGTTTGGGCATCTTTGAGCGATTGCGTCCATTCGATTTCGTTCAGGCCTTGCAGCAAACGTTCGGCGTAAGCAGAGATCCTCATGCTCCATTGCGTCATTTTCTTGCGGACGACGGGAAATCCGCCTCGCTCCGAAACACCGTTGACGATTTCGTCGTTGGCCAAAACGGTTCCCAGACCGGGACACCAATTGACTTCAGTTTCAGCAAGGTATGTCAGGCGGTACTTAAGAAGGATTCTTTGCTTGGCTTTTTCGGATAAATTGTTCCAGAAATCAGCGTCGAAATCTTCAATATTGTCATCGCAAGCCGCATTGACGTTGGCGTTGCCGTTTCTCTCGAACTTGTCGATCAGCACTTTTATCGATTCGGCCTTATCGGAATCATAATTGTACCACGATTCGAAAAGCTGGATGAAAATCCATTGCGTCCATTTGTAGTAGTCGGGATTCGATGTGCGGACTTCGCGCTCCCAATCGAACGAAAACCCGATTTTGTCGAGCTGTTCGCGGTAACGGGCGATGTTTTCGCGCGTAGTCTTTTCCGGATGCTGACCGGTTTGGATCGCGTACTGCTCGGCAGGCAAACCGAAGCTGTCATAGCCTTGCGGATGCAAAACATTGAAACCCTGGTGGCGTTTGTAGCGCGCATAAATATCACTTGCGATATAACCCAGCGGATGCCCGACGTGAAGCCCTGCTCCCGACGGATACGGAAACATGTCAAGTACGAAATACTTGGGCTTTTCAGAATGGTTGGAGGCAGCGAACGTGTTGTTTTCGGCCCAATATTTTTGCCAGCGGGCTTCGATTTCGTTTGGTATGTACTTCATTATTGGTTATTCGTTGTTCGTTATTCCATGTCCGAAATAACGTGAATTTTTATCCGGTTGCGAATGGCGCAGATTCAGCAAATTTCCACAGATGTCAAAAACACCTTGGCCTGAACAAAACCGCGCGATACGCAAAGCCGCACAAAGTTACGTTTTGCACCCGAATCTTAAAACTTTGTGCGTTAGTTTATCAAGCTTTTGCGGCGTAACCCGATTTTCTTTTTTATTTTTACGCCTCATTATAAGCGCCTATGATCTCCAAGTTTGACCGGTTCCAGAAACGCAGGTTGATTTCGTCTTATTTTTCTGTTGTCCTGAGCATTTTTTTGATGTTGTTCCTGCTCGGCGTACTCGGGCTTTTCGTAATCAACTCCAAAAACCTCACGAACGATTTCAAGGAGACCGTGCCTTTGACGGTTTACTTCAAGGACGAAGCCCAGGACTCGACGCACACGGCTTTCCGTGAAGAATTGCGCAATGCCCCTTGGGTCAAGGATTACAATTTCGTCTCGAAAGAACAGGCCGGACAAGCTTTGCAGAAAGACATTGGCGAGAACTTCATGGAATTCCTTGGCATGAATCCGCTGTTGAATTCCTACGACATCCATTTGCGCGCGAATTACGTGGAGAATGACAGCATCATGAAAATCCAGAGCCACCTGCGCGAAAATCCGATGCTTGCCGACGCCTATTACGACAAACAACTCGTCACGATGGTAAATGACAACGTCGAAAAAGTCAGTATGTGGGTCCTGATCATTTCCGGAATCATGGCGTTGATCGCCGTTTTGCTTATCAATTCATCGATGCGGCTATCGATCCACTCGAACCGGTTTATCATCAAGACGATGCAAATGGTGGGCGCGACGAAATCATTCATTCGCCGACCGTTTATCTGGAAAAGCATACGATTGGGAATTATCGGAGCGGTTTTGGCCGTCATTGCGCTGATCGGGCTTTTGTATTATCTCGATACGAACTATCCGGCACTTGGCGTGTTGCGGGACGAATTGATGACGGGAGCCGTTTTGGTCGGAGTCCTGGTCGCCGGCGTCATCATTACCTGGATCAGCACGTTCATCGCCACGCAACGCTTTTTGAATTTGCGTACCGACGATCTGTATTGATCGATCTATCCGCACAGCGAATGTCCGGGAGTTCGAAACGATTACCTTTTTATTTGTCCGAAGTGTGACGTTGCCGTCATTGTTCGGTCTTTCTAAAAAAACACTGAAATGGAAAACAATCAAGACAACAAAGACTTTCTGTTTGAAAAAGTCAACTATAAAATTCTTTTGATCGGGATTGCGGTCATCGCTCTCGGATTCATCCTGATGTCTGGAGGCGGAAGCGACGATCCCAAAGTATTCAACGAATCGGTTTTCGACTTCAGGCGCATCCGTCTGGCTCCGACTGTCGTGTTGATAGGATTCGGCGTGACGATTTTCGCCATTCTTAAAAACCCTAAAAAGAATTAGCGAATTAGCGAATGTGGTCAATTAGCGAATGCACTTTGCTGCGACAAAAATTTTTGTTTTGCAAAGTTCTGACTAACTAATTGTTACACTCTCCAATTCGCTAATTCGCTAATTATCACACTCGCTAATTAATGAATTACCTACAGGCCATCATCATTGCCATCGTCGAAGGACTTACCGAATACTTGCCGGTTTCCTCGACGGCCCACATGATTTTTACGAGCTCGTTTTACGGAATACAGGACGACGATTTTACGAAGCTGTTCCAGGTTGCGATTCAATTCGGGGCGATTTTGGCCGTGGTCGCGTTGTATTGGAGAAAATTTTTCGATTTCCGGAAGTTCAGTTTCTACATAAAACTTGCATGCGCCGTCATTCCTGCATTAGGACTCGGCTTGCTTTTGGACGACTATATCGACGCCATCCTCGGCAAGCCTATTCCCATCGCCTGCATGCTCATCGTTGGCGGGATCGTTTTGCTGTTCATAGACGAATATTTCAAAAATCCGACGATTACATCCGAAGAAGAAATCACGATAAAAAAAGCCGTCACCATTGGGTTTTGGCAATGTTTGGCGATGATGCCGGGAACAAGTCGTTCCGCCGCGTCGATCATTGGCGGCATGCAGCAAAAACTCAATCGGGAAACCGCAGCCGAATTTTCGTTCTTCCTGGCCGTACCGACGATGCTTGCCGTAACGGTATATTCGGTTTTCGTCAAAACCTACCACACCACCGGCCTCAAAGGTTATGAGTTGCTTTTCGAGCGGCCGGAAAACCTCAAATTATTCCTCGTCGGCAACCTCATCGCTTTTGTCGTGGCCATCCTCGCGATCAAGTTTTTCATAGGCGTGATCAAAAAATACGGTTTTAAGCCGTGGGGCTATTATCGCATCGTCGCGGGAATCATTTTGCTGATTTACTTCAATTACAACTGATGCCGACCGCCGAAGACTTCCTCGAAGGGCAAGTGTTGCTCATCGACAAACCGCTTACGTGGAGCTCGTTCCAGGCCGTCAACAAAATCAAGTGGCTGCTTAAATCCGAGCTTGGACTCAAAAAGATCAAGGTCGGACATGCCGGGACTTTGGATCCGTTGGCGACTGGCCTTTTGATCATTTGCACGGGGAAATTCACCAAGAGCATTTCCGACATCCAGGGCCAAAAAAAGGAATATACAGGCACGTTCCACATCGGTGCGACGACGCCTTCCTACGATCTCGAGACCGAAATCGACGCGCATTTCCCGACAGACCACATTACGGAAGCCCAACTTTTGGCAATCGCATCTGGACAATTTACGGGCGAAATCGATCAAAAGCCGCCTATTTTTTCGGCTATCAAAAAAGACGGAAAACGGCTTTACGAGCACGCACGCGCAGGAGAAGAGGTTGAAATCGCCTCGCGTAAAACCACTGTCTACGAGTTTGAACTGACGCGCATCGCCTTGCCCGAGGTAGACTTCCGGATTTCGTGCAGCAAGGGAACATACATCCGTTCGATCGCCTACGACTTCGGAAAAGCATTGGGCTCGGGCGCGCATTTGACTGCTTTGAGACGCACCAAAATTGGGGATTATGGTGTAACTTTAGCTAAGACACCAGAAGAATTCCAAAATGCGCTCACTCGTCAATAACCTTTTCCTCGTTTTCATTTTTATCGGATTTTCCGCGAAAGCGCAATTTATCCCGGAATTCCAACCACAACCCGAGAAACGCATCACATATGTGTCGTTCGGTGTAGCCCTACCCTTGCGCCACCATTTCGACAAACAGGCCGATGTGGACAATCTTAAATTCCTGCCCGACGGAATCAACACGAAATTCGGGCTAGGCATCCATTTGAACCGTTGGTTCGCCTCGGGAATACACACCGGGACGGAATGGCGTCTTTCCGAAAAACTTATCGCAATCCCAATTTACAACAACATACGCATCGCACCCAGGATCAACGATTACAAGAGGCTCGTGATCCAACCCGGAGCCGGTTGGGTTTTAGGATTGGGACATGGCGACAAAAACGGGTATTACTGGAAGACAAGCATCGGATTTGAAGGGCTCGACGGCGTATCGTATTTTGCCGAATTTTCCCAATACGGTTTCTCGCTTGACCATACAGGCCAGATCAAATCGATAAGTTTCGGGTTGGGACTCGTTATCTTTTAGCGTAGAGCGCCATCTCGACTTCCTCCATGAGATCGAGCAGCTCGATTTGGGTAGAAATTCCTTTGTCGTTCGTATACCAAAGATGGAGCTCGGTTCGCGCCGTCTCGTCAATGGAACCGTACTGGCTTTTATAGGACGCGATGAAATCGGAAGCCGCCTTTGGGCGCGGGCCCCAAATCGCGCGGACTTCGTTCGTATCGGCTTCGAGCACGATCAACTTGGGAATGGAGCGCGCTCCGTTTGTCAGGAACGCCTGCATCAGCGGTTCGTTCTCGTCCCGG
Organism: Flavobacterium selenitireducens; assembly: GCF_014748335.1. Taxonomy (GTDB): domain Bacteria; phylum Bacteroidota; class Bacteroidia; order Flavobacteriales; family Flavobacteriaceae; genus Flavobacterium; species Flavobacterium selenitireducens. Next base: position 461,316 of record NZ_JAAVIY010000002.1, on the reverse strand, counting down.
AAAGCCAGTTTAAGCTCGATATTGGGCGAAAGCGTGGCGAGTTTGTTGAAGACCGGGATCAATTGAGCGGCGTCACCGCACCAGCCTTCCGAAATTACAAGCCATATGTATCGGTTTTTTATCGCCAACAGACGCTTGATCAACGCTTCCGGAACCACGAGTTTTTTGTCTAGGCGATTCATGCGCGATTCGTTTAGCCTGGTATAATCGAGCAAAGCTTCCGATTGGGTATTCCCCGAAACCTTGCCCTCGGACAACAATTTCGTGGTGATGTTGCGATATTTTAGATAGGTGTGACTTTTGGACAAACCAACTGCGACGGCCATTTTCATACGATGTCATTTTAGGACTCCGGATTACCGGCACCACAAAATTACGACGAAAACAAGTCGCGATAACGCCCTTTTTGAGCGCGTTAACATTGACAACCTGCCCAAGCTTTCCCGACCGCTTAAAAAACTCGTCGGTTGCGCCGTATAATTTCCCTTTTCTCATTCCCTAGTGCCGCTAAGCAACTCAAAAAGAAGAACCTGTACGACAAAAAATCCAGACTTTTCACTTTGACCGGAAAAGTTTGGGCAGGTTCTTTTGAAAGCGCAGTTTTCATACGTCGGAATATCTTTATATTTGCACAACTCAACAAAATTATGAAGTACAAAAGAATCCTCCTGAAGCTCAGCGGCGAAGCCTTGATGGGCGACCGTCAATACGGAATCGACCCGGCTCGACTGGCCGAATATGCCGAAGATATCAAGCTCATCCACGAACAAGGCGTGGAGATCGCGATCGTGATTGGCGGAGGCAATATTTTCCGCGGAGTGGCTGGTGCAAGCAACGGAATGGACCGCGTCCAGGGCGATTATATGGGAATGCTCGCAACGGTGATCAACGGGATGGCGTTGCAAGGCGCCCTTGAAGACAAAGGCATGCTTACCCGCCTTCAAACTGCGTTGAAAATCGAAGCGATCGCCGAACCTTATATTAAACGCCGCGCGGTGCGTCATCTGGAGAAGAACCGTATCGTGATCTTTGGTGCCGGAACTGGGAATCCGTATTTTACGACGGATACGGCCGCCGTCCTCAGAGGAGTGGAAATCCATGCGGACGTTATCCTTAAAGGAACGCGCGTCGACGGCATCTACACAGCCGATCCTGAAAAAGACCCGGATGCGACGAAATACGACAGCCTTACATTTTCTGAAGTCATCTCGAAAAATCTCAACGTCATGGATTCCACGGCGTTTACGTTGAGCCAGGAAAATAACCTGCCGATCGTGGTTTTCGACATGAACAAGAAAGGGAACCTGCTTAAGATTTGCCAGGGCGACAATATCGGAACCGTCGTCCAGGGATAATATCGCGACTAAAAAAGACATAGCATATAGCTTACAGCACAAAGCCTAAAGCCTTAAAAAATGACTGAAGAAATCGATTTTATATTAGAGAGTACCGAGGAATCAATGGCGGGAACCATCGCCCACCTCGAGAAAGAATTTTTGAACATACGCGCAGGCAAAGCTTCCCCGGCGATGCTCGGAGGCGTTTTTGTCGATTATTACGGATCGGCCACGCCACTGTCGCAAGTAGCCAATATAAACGTTCCGGACGCCCGTACCATTACGGTCACGCCTTGGGAAAAGAATATGCTGCATCCTATCGAAAAGGCGATTATGGTGGCCAACATCGGGTTCAACCCGATGAACAATGGCGATACCGTGATCATTTCGGTCCCGCCGTTGACCGAAGAACGCCGCCGCGATTTGGTAAAACAGGCCAAATCCGAAGCGGAAGACGCCAAAATCGGGATTCGGAATGCCCGCCAGGAAGCCAACAAAGAGATCAAGAAACTCGAAAAAGAAGGCACGTCCGAAGATGTTTGCAAAAGCGCCGAAGACGAGGTCCAGAATCTAACGAATGCGTTCATTAAGAAAATTGACGACCACCTCGTTGTCAAGGAAGCTGAAATCATGAAAGTATGATGCACGTTATCGACAAGGGAGATCGCGAACTCACACGCAGGCAAATGAAAGCCTTGAGAGCAAAACGCGCACTTGTCGTCTTGCGCTATCGCGATATGATGCGCGGTCGGCCATTTCCTGAAAAAGCCGTTTTGTTTTGTAAAATGGCGTTGGAAATCGCGAAGCTATATTTTCGCAGGTCGACTTCCTGTTACCTTATTTGTGATCCGGTGTTTTGACACCGGATTTTTTTGTTTTATCCGAAACATGACGTTTTTTTTGACTGTCGGGAAAAAAGTACAAGAAGCGCGTCCAATCGTCCATTTTGTAACAGCCTGATTCGCCCCAACTTTGCAATGTAGAATTATTACAATAACATATAAAACAAAGAAAGATGAATCAGTCAGCAAAAATTACCAACACCAACACGACATCAGTGAACATCGACACTCCTTCAACAGGAACCCTGTCAATTTTTAAATTCGCAAGAGCGCGTTTCGCAACTATGGCAATCGGGCTTTTCTTATTGTTGTCCGTTAACCCGGCTTTTTCTCAAGGGAAAAGAATACCAGCTTCGGCAGGTAGGGAAGAATTTATAGAAGTAGAAAAAAACGTGAAACTCCACGTCACTGATCTTGGAGATGGCCAGCCGCTCGTGCTGATCCACGGATGGCCGCTCAGCAACGAAATGTACGAATATCAATACCAATACTTTTCGAGAAAAGGTTTCCGTGTGATCGGGATTTCATTGAGAGGTTTTGGAAAATCAGACAAACCTTACGGCAAATACGATTTCGACGTCTTTTCCGACGACATAAAAGTAGTTCTTGAGAAACTGAAAATCGAAAACGCGGTCCTCGGCGGATTCTCAATGGGCGGAGCAGTCGTTCTCCATTACACTGCAAAATACAACGCCGCCCACATCAGCAAACTCGCACTTTTTGCCGCTGCAGGACCGTCTTGGGTGCAACGTCCCGGATTTCCGTATGGATTGACGCAACAGGAGGCCGAGGCTTTTGCCAACGCAACGATGGCCAACCGACCTCAGGTGATCGGCAGTTTTGACTTCTCCGGAACCGAAACCAGCCTGTCGAAAGGCTTGTCAGACTGGATCTACGGCATCAACATGCAAGCCTCTCCATATGCCACGACGGAATCGATCAAGGCGTTGGCCCAACTTGATTTGCGTCCGGAACTCAAAAAAATCAAGATTCCGGTTGCGATTTTCCATGGCACGAAAGACAAATTGCTCGGATTTTTCTTTGCCGAAGAGTTGCACAAAGGCATCAAAGATTCCTATATCGTCAAATTCGAAAACAGCGGCCATGCCTTGTTCGTCGAAGAATTGGAAAAGTTCAACTCCGAGCTCGAAAAATTCGCGAAAAAGTAAAAACTGTTGCTTGCGCTATCTGTTGTGATGGCGCAAGCTTTTTTGCATAGCACGTATTGTATATTTTGACACGCATTTCACCATGATCGATTCCAACCTATTTGAAAGCAGCCTCAAAACCTTAGGCCTCATCGAAGTAAACCTCGACAGTGCGACGGCGATCAACGAGGCGGCCTACCAATCCTACATCAAGATATTTTACCTTCCGAAAGGTTACGAGATCACCGTTGATTTCGGGAGGCACGAAACGCTGCAACCTTCGCTGTTGTTCGTCGCTCCCAACCAGTTTCTCAAGATCGACAAGGTTGGGGAACAAGCCGGCCATTTAATTTTTTACAACCGCGATTTTTACTGCATTGAAATTCACGATGCCGAGGTGGCGTGCGACGGCCTCCTGTTCAACAACATACAAAATATGCCGCTGGTTCGCGTCGGCGAAAAGGACAACGCTTTCGTGAGCTATCTCTTTGGCCAGATGCAAGACGAATTCCAACTTAACGATGTGTCCCTCGAGGAAATGATCCGGACGTATCTCAAACAAGTCCTGATCAAGGCCACGCGCATGTGGAAGAGCGAGCACCTTGACAACATCCTGGCCGACCAGAATGGCGACCTTGAGTTTTACAGGAAGTTCACGCTGCTCGTCGACGCCAATTACCGCAATAAACACTCCGTGGCCGATTATGCAGACCTGCTCTGCATGGCGCCAAAAACGATTACCCACAAATGCAAGCGGCTCAACCTGCCCCAACCCAACGAGATCATCAAGAACAGGATCGTGCTTGAGGCCAAGCGGTTGCTGATCCATACCGCGCTGACCGCAAAAGAGATCGCCTACGATTTGGGTTATGAAGACCCGGCCTATTTCAGCCGATTGTTTTTGGCGAAAACGGGCACGTCCCCGTCCGGGTTCAGAAGCGGCTATCGAAGTAAGTCGATTGCTCAGTAAAACAACCGGAAACCGAGCGCCTGGCAAGCCGCGTTGTAGTTTTCGAGCAACATCTTGACGAGTTCGGCAACATCGTCGGTATCGTTATAATAGTATCCGAAAAGTTTAGAGTCGAGGAACGAGCTGTCGAAATTGCTTTCCTCAGTGTAACCCGAAAGCGCCTTGGCTCCCGTCACGTCCAAAAAATACTGGGCCGTTTCAATATCTATGTCGAGCGTCTTGGAGTTGCGGAAATGAACGATCTTTTTGCTGAGTTTGCCTTCAAAAAGTTCGGCGATTTCCTCTAACGAATAGGTATATCCGCGTATCTGGATATGATTTTCGGCCCCTTCGACGACGAGGTAAATCACTTCGTAAGTCTTGAAATCCTTGTCTTCATAAAGCAAATCGTTGAGGCTTTGCTCGAACGTGGCAATGTCGTCGCAAGATTGGTAGACATTCGGGATGTCGTGTTCCATGGCGAGGTGTTCGAGCAATGGCAAGAGCTTGAGCCGATCTTTGCCGGCATCGGTTACGGCTTCGAGACAATATAATTTTGATTTTTCTTCGATCATATCGGGACGGGTCGTTGTCGCAATTAGGGCGATTCTACAAGTTACGCAATGCATCCGGAAATGCCAAAACTCCGAAATTCAAGAAAAAAAAACATTTTTATAAATTACATTTGAATAAAATGTATATTTGTCGAATGTATAGTAAAGAACTCACGAAAGGAACGCTCCAACCCATCATTCTCAAACTGCTACACGATTCGAAACGGATGTACGGTTATGAGATCGCCCAACGCGTAAAAGAACTCACAAAAGGCAAAATCGATATTTCGGAAGGCGCCTTGTACCCGATCCTGCATCGGCTTGAATCCGACGGCATCCTCGAAACCGAAAAAGTCTTCATCGGCAAACGCGCCCGAAAGTATTACACGATGACCGAACGAGGCAATAGCCACGCGGCCCTGGTCAGTTCCGAAATCAATGATTTCATCGATACGTTGTCACTGATATTTAACACTCAAACCATGACGCCATGACGATTTCGGACGAACAACTCGACTATATTTCGGCAAATCTGACGTTTCACGGAATAAAAGATGAAAATCTGAGAGACGATCTCGTCGACCACATTTGCAGTTATATCGAAAATGCCGACGATCCTGATTTTGACGCGGCATATGCGCAAGCCATCCGCAACCTCGGCGGATACGGCGCCCTACAGCTGTTACAACACGACAAAAATGAAAAGCTGCTGATGGCGGGCGTCCTCAAACGCAAGAAAATCCTTTACATGCTTTCTTCGTTCAACCTCATGCTGCTCTGCTGGGGATTGTTGTCCAAAATTTTTCAATGGCCGCTCGCCAACGTGTTCACCGCATGCGCGATCGGGCTGCTGCTGCTGGCGACCATCCCGTTCGCGTTTTACGAAAGGTATCGCTCCAGGGCACAGAAAATCATTCTTCGCAACCGATAAATCCAAAATAATCATGAAATCTTCATTTTACGTGCTTGCTTTTTTGACCTGTTTCCTTTTCGGAATGGGCGCTATGTTTGAATTCCTGATCTGGCCTGGTCGCGGCATGATCGTCGCTTCCGGATTCCTGATGCTCAACTTCGGGCTGCTTCCGACATTTTTCTATCAGAAGTACAAATCGTCCCGTAAATGAAACGGTGGCCACTGCTCCTGTTGCTGATCGTCCACTCCATTTTTAGCCAAGCCGACAAATCCGTTCGCATCTCAAAATTGCTGGCGGAGTTTGAAACGTCCGGTTCGCCCGGAATGAGCGTTTCGATATTGCGCGATTCCAGAACCGTGTATGCAAAGGGTTTCGGCTTGGCGGACATGACCCGAAAAAACGACATCGATTCGAAAACCGTGTTCAACGCCTGCTCGATAGCCAAGCAATTCACGGCGTCCTGCATCTGGATTCTGGTTTCTCAGAACAGGCTTTCTACCGGTGACGACATCAGGAAATATCTTCCCGAAATGCCTGTGAGCGTTTCCCCGATAACGATCGACAACCTGCTCGACCACAGCAGCGGCATCCGCAATTACCACGCGCTCATGGATCTGCAGGGATTCGATTACGATTCGGAATATTACAACAACCAAACTGTCCTCGAACTTGCCGCGAGACAAAAACCGACGGCCGATGCCCTTCGCAAGAAAACGTCGTACAGCAACACGAACTACAATCTGCTCACGCTTATCATAGAACGGGTCAGCGGTGAAAACCTGAATGTGTTCGCCAAGCGGCATTTGTTCGATCCTTTGGGCATGAAATCGACCGCGTTCCAGGTTTCGAACCAACAGCAACTTCCCAGTCGCGCACAGGGTTATTACCGTTCAGGGGACGGATTTTTGCAGGTTCCCGAAAGCAAGCAGGAAAGCTACGGAGCCGGAAATCTTTGGACATCCGGGGAAGATCTCGTCAAGTGGATGCAAGTCCTGAACGGAACCGCAACAAAGTTCGAACCGCTGCGATCGTTCCTGACAACGACGCGAAACAACTCGAAATATGCCCGCGGCGTCCTCGTCGACACTTTTAAGGGCCATGCGACGGTCGGCCACAGCGGATCGGGATGGGGATGGAAATCTTATCTCGTGACGGTTCCCGGGGAAAAACTCGGGATCGCGATCTTGTGCAACAAAGACGATCAAGATCCCGCCGTGTTGGCCAATTCGATGCTTGACATCTTGCTCGACGAAGCGCCCGGAAACGAAGCGATTCGCCAAAAACCAGACATAGACGAGGATCATGCCGCATCCATAACCGGACGTTATCTCGAAATCGACAGCGACATGCAAATCGAGATTTTTTCGGAGCGGGATACGTTGAAATCGCGTGGATTGGGTGCAAAAAAAGGAATTGCGTTGCTGAGGGACAAGGACGGCGTTTATTATCGGAAGAACAATCCAGGCGTTAAATATGATTTCTCGGGATCTGAAGGTGTGCCAATGATCATCTCGTTTTCTGGAAACCCGTTCTACTTCTCCAAAATGACGTCCGACGTCGTGGCCAATGGCAATGTCGCGGCATTCGAGGGCGAGTATTTTTCCGAAGAACTGCAAACCACCTACCGTTTTTTCACGTCTGACGGAACACTTTGCGTCTCGTTCAAAAACAATCCGAAAGTCGTGCTGAATCCCGTTCAAAACGATGCGTTCGGGAACGGCCGACGCACGCTTTACCGCTTTACCCGAAACGCCCAAAATGAGGTTTCAGGTCTGATGGTATCGTCCGAAGGCAGCATTCACAATGTAATATTTGTAAAACGATCCTGAGGTTTCGAAACCGCACGCATCCGAAAATCCCGTTTCTTTGCAACAATGAAACGCTTTGCCCTGACCGCATTCTTATTTTTGGCCTCGATTTGCCGCGCTCAACCCGTCGCTTCTGACATTATAAGGCAGGCCATAGAAAAAAAGGGTGCGAACAACCCGGAGGCATCGTTGCGATCGTTTCGAATTTCAGCTTACAACAAATTGTTGATCACGGCCAATCCGGACTCGATCGCCGGGAGAATCGATTCGGTATTCATCGGGAAACACACGCCGCGGCCAATTTTTGTGCGCATCGACTCTTCCGATTTCCATTTCAAGAACTATATCACCAAATACCATCTGTTTGAAAGCGAGAAAACCTCGAGATACGAATTTGCCGAAAACCGTCTGAAAGAAACTATCACGGGCGCTAAAATGGGCGGATTTTCCCAACCCGTTTACGAAATCATGGGCGTCAAACTCCATTCGTTCACGGTTTACGACAAACGGTACGAATTGCTGACGACGAAATACATCAGTCCGCTGGGCGAAGATGCGCTTGAAAACTACAGCTTCGAACGGGTTGCAATGGAAACAGTCGACGGGCGAACAACCGCCAAAATCGCGTTCAAGGCAAAGCGCAAGTTCCGCGGAGGAGGACTGTTCGGCGTGCTCTGGATCGACCTGGAGAATTTCGCCGTAGCCAAAGCCGAAATGGGTTCCTTAGGCGTGCTTTCCGTCAAGGCGATCCACAGTTTTATATTCTATCCTCAAAGCGGGATATGGATGCCATCCGAAACCGTGTTTAAAATCGCGAAAGGCCGTAGCGATTCCAACATCAATATCTTGGGCACGACGCTCGAATTCGATCCGGAAAACGAGCGCATCGACCGCAAACGGTATGCATCCGATAAGTCGTATGTGTTGTCCCAGACGTGGTTTTCAAATGCCGAATTCAACATTCCGATCGAAATCCGGCACATTGCCGTGTCTTCCGAAATCACGAAAGCCGCCGTGAACCGGGACGAAGCATTTTGGAACGCCCACCGGATCGAGCCGCTTTCGCCACGAGACGAGCGGACGTATCTCGGGCTCGACAGCATCTCGCGATCTGAGAAAATCGAAAGCCGGCTAAGACTCGCTCGCAAATTTCTCAACGGTTATATTCCCATCGGCTCGTTCGACCTCGGATTGCGATATCTGGCGGCGATAAACAACCACGAAGGTTTCCGGCTCGGGCTTGGCGGGATGACCAACGACAAATTTTCAGAAAAATACCGCCTCAACGGCTATGCGGCTTACGGAACAAAAGACGGGCGATGGAAATACAGCCTAGGAGCGGCGGTTCGACTCGGGAATTACACCGGAAGCTGGATCGGGGCTTCGTTCACGGACGATCTCCAGGAAATCGCCTCGACGCGCTTCGAGACAGACAGGCGGCCGTTTCGGATTTATGATGCCCGCCCGATCAACATCACGACTTTCTATAATCACAAAACCTGGCGCGGCTATATCGAGACGCGTATCATCCCGAAAACGGAAAGCGTCTGGCAACTGACTTACAGCCATATCGAGCCGCGATTCAACTATTCGTTCAACTACCGCGGGAAATCGTATGAAGAGTTTAACCTGACGCTGGCTTCGGTCGGCATTCAGTGGAACCCGTTTTCGAGTTATCTGCAAACACCTGATTCGCGTATCGAAACCGAGAAACGCTTCCCGAAATTTACGTTCCAGTTTACCCAGGCGATGCCGAAATTTACCGATAACGATTTCAGTTTCGGCAAGGTCGACGCCCGTATCGATTACGAAAAGCCATTCCTCGACGGACAAAAGTTCTCGGCTTTGCTCCAGGGCGGATGGGCCTACGGGAATGTTCCGCTGACGCATTTATACAGCATGACGCCGAACAACCCGGTAAAAGATCACATCCAGCAGCGCATCACATTTTCCGGTAAAAACAGTTTTGAGACCATGTTCTACAACGAGTTTTTTACGAGCCGGTACGCGATGCTCCAACTCAAGCATTCCTCGCCTCGCGTGACTATCGTGAAAAAAGTACGCCCGTTCTTTACAGTCGTGACGCGTGGTGCTTTCGGAAGCATGGAAAACCGCGAGCAACACAGCGGATTCGATTACAAAACGCTCGACAAAGGCTTTTTCGAATCAGGGCTCGAAGTCAACCAAATTTACAGCGGTCTGGGAATTTCCGGATTTTACAGATACGGAACCTACTCAATGCCCGATCTCGAAGACAACATCGCCATCAAGCTGACCTTTACGCTCAACCTCGGGATCTGACTTTTAAAAGAATTTGTATCCGATCCCGAACGTCCAGATTTGCCGGTCGCTTTCGTCGTACCCGTAATAGGGAACGATCAGCATCCAATGCTTGTATTCCGCGACGGGACCGACGGCAAGGCGAGGCACCGCTTTGTCATTACGGATGAATAGCGACGGCATCGCGGCCACGCCAATCTTGAATTCGCACAGGCGCACCTTGAAACTCGGGCCTCCTACATTGATCCCGACAGTTCTTTCGCCCGCCGACACACCGACCATTCCGTCGAGGCCGTATTCGAATTTTTTTTCGGTTTTTACGTGCGGCTCAGGCATTTCGGTTGTTTGGGAAAACGCATGGAAAGTGCCGAGCAATCCTGAGAGGAGCGCTCCGAAAACTAGTCGTTTGTTCATTGTTTACGGTTTGATGATGAGTACCGATGGCGTGTCGGTAAGCCAGACGCTGTGCGAATCCACGAGTTTTTTCCAGCTTTCGAGGCTGACCAGCATCAAATCCTGGTCTTGCAAAAATTCTTTGTTGATGACTTTATCCGAACGCATGGCGATGTGGTTGGGTGCGATCTGCTCGATGTGTCTCACCTTTTCACGCATTTCCGTCGTGTTTTTGGAATCGCCGGTGGCATCCATTACCGTAACCTGGGATGCATTGTTGTGGATGAACTTCTGGGCGTATTCGACAAGGAAGTCGTCTTCGGGCGAGAAAACCGGCAGAAAAATACGGTTGAACTCCTCGTTTTTCTTGTCGAGAAAGATTCCGACGGGCATTTTTGCCGATAACACGATATGGCGCGTCCGGTCGTCGAAAGGCGAATTCTCGAACAGGCCTTCTTTTCCGATAAACTTGTCGATGAGGCGGTCTGGGTTGATGATTTGCGTGGTAAAGCCCAGCACTTTGCCCAGAAGCGTGCCTTCGAATATGGATTGGCCCAATCCGATAAGCAACAAATCGTACTCGCCTTGATTGGCCTGGGCAGTGATATCGTGGTTGATGTCGTTCGTGACTTTAAAGTCGGTAGCTACGGGTTGCTCGAGGATTTCGGACTCGACGAGAATTGGTGCGAACATCTTTTTTTCGTAATCCTTAAGCTCGAACGAGTGCATTTCTGAGCTCAACGACAAGTGAAGTGCCGTTACGCCCGTGTTGCTGCTTTGTTTTTTGGTCAGGGCGCTCGCCAATCGCAATAATGTCCGTCCGCTTTGGGAATTCGCGAATGAAATCAGGATGCGGTATTTGCCTTTCATCCCGATTTCCTCCGGGACGATCGACTTCGGCTTGCGCCAGATATAGTTGATCAAATCGAGAGATGGTCCGGTCATGAAGGTCGTAATCAGGGCCATCAAGACCATCATCGTGAAAACTTCTGTGGTAAGCACACCCAGGTCGTATCCGATGTTGAGCACGACGAGTTCCATCAGGCCGCGTGTGTTCATCAGGGCGCCAATCGAAAGCGCGTCTTTCCAATTTTGTCCGACGAACTTAGCGGCGATCGTACTGCCAAGGAATTTCCCGCCGACCGCGACCGCAATGATCCAGCCGCACGTCGCCCAAAGCGAAGAATCGTTCAGGAGCCCGATTTCGGTACGCAAACCGGTAAAAACGAAGAACAACGGAAGTAGAACGATAACCGAGACGTCTTCGATCTTTTCGATAAAGATATTTCGGAATTTTCCGCTTTCGGGCATGATCACACCGGCCATGAAGGCGCCGAATAGCGCGTGGATCCCGATGATTTCAGACACATAAGACGAGATGATCAACGTCAGCAGGAAAATCGCAACGACCGGTTTGCTGAGGCTTTCGCGCGTCGAGTTCAAATCGCCTACCCGTTTGAGGAACGGTCGCACGACTTTGAGCATCAGGAACACATAAATAATGGCCATAGCCATGATGTACAAAGCACTCACGAATGACCCGGCTTTGACGATCGCAATCACGGCCGCCAAAATGCACCAGGCGGTTATATCGTCTGCGGCAGCGCACGTAATGGCGATCGCGCCCAATCTTGTCTTATGGATGTTGCGCTCCTGTACGATCCTGGCCAAAACCGGAAATGCCGTCACGCTCATCGCAATGCCCGTGAATAAAGCGAATGACAGGAAGTCGATGCCCTCAGGTGCGAATCGTTCGTAGATGAAATACGCCAGTCCGACACCTAACGCGAACGGGAAAATAATGCTTGCATGGGAGATGACGACCGCGTCATGAGCTTTGTTGCGCAAGACTTTAAGGTCGAGTTCCATACCGATGACGAACATGAAGAAAATCAGTCCGATCTGGCTTAAAAACTGAAGGTTGCCGAGCGATTCCTTCGGAAAAAGCATAGCCGATATTTCCGGCCAATACATCCCGACCAGTGACGGCCCAAGGATTACTCCGGCGATGATTTCTCCCACGACCGACGGCTGGCCGATCTTGCGGCTTACCCATCCGAAGAAACGTGCCACGAAAATAATCGTGACGATCTGGGCCAGCAAGATCGCAAGCGGATGTGTAAGATTGTGTGCCATCGCGTTCACGAAATCGTCCCAGTGAGCGGTTTCCGATGCGGAGGTTGAAATTTCCCGACCCGCTTCAAGGTGTTTTCCTTTGCTGATAATCCAGTACATCAACGCGCCGAAACCGCCAATGATGCCTACGTAGAACAAAGCGTTTTTTATTTTTCCCATTTTAATGCTTGTTTGACGCGGCAAAGATGGCGTTCGGATTTAAATTTTGGAACAGCGTTTTGGACGATTTTGAGTGGGATGTAACAGGATAGGGAAAATTTGTAATAAGTTTTGCTGTTAGCGAGAGGAAGGGAAATGGACGGGGCTTTTTGGGTTTAGTTAGCGTTGGGCTTGGTTTTGGAGAATTTAACATTTTGGGAGGAAAATCTGTAAGGGTGATTTTGGGTGAATCGTAAATTTAGGGTGGCGGGTGGGGCGCAATGTTTCCGAACCGGCAAACTCAGTCGTTTAACTTTGTCGAAAATTCCGACCTATATATTTCCGAGAGCACAACCACTTTGGGATTTCCGTTTTCCTCGTTCAGCGTAGTCACTATCGATTGGGCCGAAAAAACGCGCACCGCCCTAATGGCCAATATTTCCCGTTTATTGACACGGCAAAAATCCGATTCCGGGAGCTGTCGCAGCAGCGTTTGGAAATTGATGTTTTTAAGCAAAAGCTTACTCCCATCGTCGAGAAAAACGGTTTTGTCCCGTGAATCCTTTTCGGCGGTCGCGATGAGTAAAATACGACGAAAATACAAGATTGCACGCCCTTTGTCGGTTATGGGCTGAAAGAACGCCGGCTTTTCCCGCTTATTCGAGAATTGCTGGATCGCTTTGTGGATCGCCTTTTCGAGACGGTCGGATTTCACGGGTTTCACGATGTAGTCGACGGCTTCCAAATCGAACGCATCGGTTGCGTAGTGCTTGTAGGCGGTGGTAAAAATGACGAGTTTTCCCTTAAGTGCCGATGCGAGCTTAAGTCCCGAAATTCCGGGCATTTCGATATCGGTGATGCACAAATCGAAATCGAGGTTTTCCTTTTCGGATAAAAACTTTTCAGGATCGTTGAAGGCTTTGACGACCTCGATCTCAGAAATCTGTCCGCACAATATTTTCAGGAGTGCCAAGCCGGGAAGCTCATCGTCAAGCAGTATGCATCTGAGTTTTGAATCCACGAAGATCGATTTTGAGATGGGCCGTATAAACTTGATTTTCTATGAAACGCTCGAGTTTGAAGCGTTCTTTGTACACTATGGAAAGTCGCTTTTCGAGAGCGTTCACACCAATCCCCGACTTCTCCTTTTGCAGCGCCTTCTTTTCGGAAATCTTATTGGAAACCGTTAGCGACAATGTGCCGCGCGAGAACTCGAAAACGACTGAAATAAACGAATCCGGATTTTGGAGGTCGGCGTGTTTAAAGGCGTTTTCGATGAGATCGGTCACAACCAGCGGCGCCAGTTTTTCGTTGTTATAATCCGCGTCCGACTCGTCGATTTTTGTCTTGACCCGTAAATCAAACAGCGGACTTACCTTGATTTTATTGATTTCGACGAGACTCAGCGCAAAATCAATTTCCTCTTTAGGCGACACGAACTTCTTGCGGCTTTCGTATAAAATATAGTCGAGCACATTGGCGAGTTTGTCAAGCGCGAAATAGGTTTGGTAGGCATGCGATTGTATCGAATTCAGTATGTTTTTGAACAGGTGCGGATTGAGTTTGGACTCCAACGTCTCCAATTGAAGATCTTCGACTTTGCTCTCCAACTGTCCGAAGCGTTGCTCCGAAACTTTTTGCGACTTGGTTACCGCAAACAATCGGACGCCCAAAAAAATTACGGCACCCAACAGCAACACTATCACTGCGATTTCCCAGGTCACGGCTTGATGATTAGCACCGACGGCACGTTCGACAGCCAGACACTTTGCGAGTCGACGAGCCTTTTCCAGCTGTCGAGGCTCACGAGCATGATGTCGAAGTCGTCGAGAAATTCCTTTTTCATCGTGCGATCGAGAACGGTTTCGACCTGGCCCGGAAATTTTTTGCGCAACACGCTTAGTTCATCATTCGGAATGGTAGCTCCCGCCTCATCGACATTTTCCATGATTGAAACCGAGGCGTCGTTGTTGTAAATGAGTTTTTGGGCGAATTCCGACAGAAAACCATCCTCAGCACTGAAAAGCGGCATGAAAATCTTATTGAGCCCCACGAGATTTTTATCGACGAGAATTCCCACCGGCATTTTGGTACGCGTCGTGATTTGTCGCATGCGTTCCCCGAAAGGCGAATTTTCGAAAAGCCCTTCTTTCCCGATGAACTTGTCGATAAGACGGTCCGGATTGACGATTCTCGTGGTAAATCCGAGCAATTTACCCAGAAGCGAACCTTCAAATATAGAGCGTCCCAACCCAACGAGCAGCAAATCATATTCGCCCTTGTTGGCAATTTCGACAATATCGCTGTCGATGTCGTTCGAGGCTTTGAACAATGTCAGTACCTGTTGGTCGAGCTGTTCGGCTTCGGCTACGACGGGCGCGAACATCCGTCTTTCGTGTTCCTCGAGGTCAAAAGTGTGGAGTTCATTGCTCAACGTCATATGCAACGCCGTCACCGCGCAAGGATCGGCTTCCTTCCTGAGGAAACTGTTCGCCAGCCGCATCAACGATTTTCCCCTTCTCGGATTTCCGAAAGACACCAGGATCTTGTAGCGATCGTCAAGTTTGATCTGTTCGGGGATTATTGTCGTATTCGATTTAAAAATCCAATTGATCAGATCAAGCGCCGGGCCCGTCATAAAGGTTGTGACGATGGCCATGATGACCATGATCGTAAAGATTTCCGTCGAAAGCACGCCTAGGTCGTATCCGATGTTGAGTACGACAAGTTCCATAAGGCCGCGCGTGTTCATCAAAGCGCCGATGGTCAAACTGTCACGCCAGCTTTGGCCGACGAATTTGGCCGCAAGGGCACTTCCGATGAATTTTCCGGTAACGGCCACGACGATGACCCAAGCCATGACCTGGAACAATTCCGGACGGTCGATGAGCCCGATTTGGGTTCTCAATCCCGTAAAAACAAAAAATAACGGCAATAATAAAATCACCGAAACATCTTCGACTTTTTCAATCAAAATGCTGCGGAAACGCGTATTGTCAGGCATGATCGCGCCGGCCATGAACGCACCGAAAAGCGCGTGGATCCCGATGATTTCCGAAACATAAGACGAAATGATGAGCGTCAGCAGGAAAATGGCGACGACCGGTTTGCTCAAGCTAGAACGCGAATTTTTGAGTTCGGCCACACGCTTGAGAAACGGACGTACAACGTTGAGCATCAGGATCACATACACGATCGCCATTCCGATCACGTAAAGCGAACTCACGAACGATCCGGCTTTTACGATGGCGATCACCGTCGCGAGAATGCACCAGGCGGTAATATCGTCGGCGGCGGCGCAGGTAATGACGATTGCGCCCAATTTTGTCTTGTGGATGTTGCGCTCCTGCACGATCCTGGCCAAAACCGGGAAAGCCGTGATGCTCATCGCGATTCCCAAAAACAGTGAAAACGACAGGAATTCAACCGATTCGGGCGCGTAGGCCTCGTAGATGAAATACGACAAGCCAACGCCTAGCGTGAACGGAAATATGATGCTCGCGTGGGAAATTACCACGGCGTCGTTCGCTTTGTTGCGCAAGGCTTTGAGGTCGAGTTCCATGCCGACGACGAACATGAAGAAAATGAGTCCGATTTGGCTTAGGAACTGCAGATTTCCGAGCGATTCCTTCGGAAACAACATGCCCGAATATTCAGGAAAATACAATCCTACGAGTGATGGCCCGAGCACGATTCCGGCAATCATCTCACCGATTACCGTAGGCTGGCCGATCTTGCGGAAAAACCATCCGAAGACCCGGGCCACCAAAATAATCGTGATGACCTGGCAAAGCAGCAACGCCAACGGGTGCGAAAGGTTGTGCACCATCGAATCCAGGAACTGGCTCCATTGGTCTTTTACCGACGGCAACACGACATTGCGTCCGTTTTCGAGGTGCTTGCCTTGGGCGATGATCCAATACATCAGCGCTCCCAAACCGCCGATGGTGACGATGTAAAAAATGGAATTCTTGAAATTCTTCATGTTCGGATGGTGCGAAAAGCTCCCAAATATACAGATTTGCGGCGGGTTGGATTTGTTTAAGGTTTAAAGTTTGAGGTTTAAAGTTCGGACGGCTTCGACCTTAAACCTCGGATGTTAAACTTCAAACCGCTGTATCTGTTAAAATTCCATCAAATCTAACCGAAAACAACGATGGGAATCCTTTATAAACCTCGGCGATTGTCTAAATTTGCAGCCTCAAAAACAACGCATGGTCAAATGGAATAGCCTCGGCATCTGGGAACTCATAGCGCGTATCGTGTTGCGCAACAAGACACTGATGCTCGTTCTGGTCGCCATTGTGACGGCGTTGCTGGTCAACCAGTGGAAACACATCGAGTTCAGTTATACCGAAGCCAACCTGCTCCCGGCCGACGATCCTACAAATGTAGAATACGACGCCTTCCTTGAAAAATTCGGGGAGGAAGGCAACCTCATCGTCATCGGACTCAAGGACAGCGTGCTTTTTACGCCGAAGACGTACGCGCCGTGGACCAAGCTGATGCAAAAAATCGGCAAGGATCCCAATGTAGATCTGGTCGTCGATGTGCACAACCTCAAAAAATTACAGCGCAACGATTCGCTCGCCACATTTGAACTCGTCGATTTTACCGACAATGCCAAGGCAAATGACGCGACCTATCTCAAATCGGTACGCGAACAGCTTTTCAACGATTTACCGTTTTACGAAGGGTTGCTGTTTAATAAAAAATCAGGAACGGTGCGCGCTGCGATTTATCTCGACAAGAAAATCGTGAACACATCAGCCAGGAAAGATTTCGTGCTGCAAAAACTCCTTCCCGCGATCGAGATTTTCAAGCAGGAATCTGGCGTAGAACCGCGTGTTTCGGGAATGCCTTACATCAGGACGCTTAGCGCGGAAACCATAAAAAGTGAAATCGGGTTGTTTATCGGAGCCTCGCTTTTGGTCACGTCGTTGCTGTTCTTCTTCTTTTTCAGGAGCGTGCGTGCGACGGCTATTTCGATGTTTATCGTGATCATTGGCGTGTTGTGGTCGTTCGGGTTTTTGGGACTATTCAATTACCAGATCACGGTATTGACCGCAATGGTTCCGGCGTTGATCATCGTCATCGGAATCCCAAATTGCATCTTCCTGACCAATAAATACCACCAGGAATTCTTCGTGCATCGCAACAAAGTCAAGGCCTTGCAGCGCGTTACGACGAAAATCGGGATGGCGACGCTCATGACGAACGTAACCACGGCAATCGGGTTTGCGACGTTCATTACCTCGAACAATAAATTGCTCATTGAATTCGGAAACGTGACGGCCGTGAACATCATCGCGCTGTTTTGCCTTTCCCTGATCTTGATCCCGATTCTTCACAGTTATATCCCGCCGCCAAAAGACCGTCACCTGCGCCATTTGGAGCGCGGGTCCGTCAAAGGCTTCATGGACTGGATTCTCGACACGGTCAAACACAAACGGTTCGCGATCTATACATTGTCTGCGGGTTTGCTGGCGATCGCAATGCTCGGGATTTCCGAGATGCGCATTTCCGGAAGCCTCATCGAAGACATGCCTAAAAAAACCGATTTTTTTAAAGACATCGCCTTTTTCGAGAAAGAGTTTGACGGCGTGATGCCGCTTGAGATCATGATCGACAGCAAGCGTCCGAAGGGCATTATGAAACTTTCGACGTTGCACAAAATGGAGGAGTTCGAAAACGAAATCGACGAAATCCAGGAGTTGTCGAAGCCGATTTCGGTGGTGAGCCTCGTCAAATATTCCAAGCAAGCCTACTACAACGGAAATCCTGAGTATTTCGAATTGCCGACGTCCCAGGAACAGTCGTTTATTTTGTCGTATGCGAAAAACGCGACCAAAGGCGGCAAACAGAATCTTATGAAGTCGTATGTCGATTCTACCGGAAGATTCGCGCGCATCACCGCTTTCATGCGCGACGACAACGGCGAACGCATCCCTGAAATCGAGGCGCGGATCAAGCGGGAGGCAAAAAAGATATTTCCCGAAGATCGCTTTTCAGTTAGCGTTACAGGAAAATCGCTCGTCTTCCAGAAAGGCACGGGTTATTTGCTCGACAATTTGCTTTCGTCATTGCTTTTCGCTTTTTTCCTGACCGGTTTGCTCGTGGCTTTTATGTTCCGGTCGATCAAAATGGTGTTGGTTTCCCTGATCCCAAATATGTTGCCGTTGCTGTTGACGGCAGGCGTCATGGGCTTTCTCGACATTCCGCTCAAGCCGAGTACGATATTGGTCTTTGGTATCGCTTTTGGATTGTCGGTCGATGATACGCTGCGGTTTTTGGCGCAATACCGCGAAGAGCTCAAGCGCAACAATTGGCGCATCAGGCGTTCGGTTTACGCTACATTCAACGATGCGGGATTGAGCATGTTTTACACCTCGATCGTGCTTTTCTTTGGATTTTCGGTTTTTATGCTGTCCGATTTTGGAGGAACTGTAGCCCTAGGCGGTTTGGTGTCGCTGACGTTGTTTTGCGGCATGCTTTCGAACCTGATGTTGTTGCCGGCTTTGGTCCTGACACTCAACAAATCGCTGATCAACGAGCAGGAGATTAAGCCATCGCTTATCGATATTGCCGAGCATACCGATGATGAAATCGAGAGCAGGCCGGGGCATAAGGATCTTTCGTAGGTAATTACTTCGGTTTTGTGGGATTTTCATATCGATGCGGGTTTTTTGTCGTTGACATCGGCGGTAGAAGATGGTGAGAAGCTAGATGGTCGGGTTTTGAAAATTTAAGAAAATGTGTGTTTTTCCTGTACTTGAGTGTTGCCCGATTGGGATATCTTGAGGGCGGGTGGCGGGGGAATTTTTAAGGTGGGAATTTTCAAAAAATCAGCCTCGCACGATAATAGTTCATCTCATTTTTTTACAGCTGCGGTTTTATTGGTTTTCGGGTTGTAAGCTTCCGAATTGACACGGTAACCCAAAATTTTGATTGTTTCTTGCTCTTTCTCGAGCGTAACAATTTCTTCAGACATATAGTTCGTCCGCTTTATATCATATACCAAAACGTATTCTGAGCGTGGGTTCGTGCCGCTGACCACCGTCGTGTTCCATTCCCGTAATTTACGTTCCTGCATATCGCCCAAAATCGAATCGTTTCTTGCATAAAACTTAAGCAATTCGTCCTTGGTCGCGACAGCGAAGAAGTTTTCACTAAAAAACGGAAGCGTTTTCGCGTAGTCTTTTGTAGAGAGAACTTTGAAGAAATTCTCGGAGACTGCCTCGGCCTCGACTTTGTCCTGTTCCCGGTTCGAATTCGTCGAGTTAAACTGACAGGAAACCAAGAATGACAGAAAGAACACGATAATAGCTGTAAATTGGGTTGAAGTTCTCATTAACATGATTATTTATTGAATAGAATGCGGTCTAGATCCACGTTGACCGAAAAATAGCCTCCAAAAATCTTGCAACCGTTATATTGATCTTTATAAAATGGCGTAAGGCCATAATCAACCTTGCCCTGAACGTCGACAACTTTAAGGACGCGCCAACCTATTCCAAAATCGAGGTTGACGTATATTGGCTTGAAGTCGTCTGTGGCAGCCTCGTCGTTTTCCGGTGCGTTGACTTTTGAGTTCGTTAGAAAACCGAATTTTGGGCCTAGGATCATATAGAAGCCTTGTCTATACTTGCTCCCGAAATCGTATTTGAACAGAGGATTCACGTCCACATAATTCAAAGTGTAGCGCTCATTAAGAGACAAATTTGAAAAACCTTTCTCAAACGTTTTTTCATTAAAAGTAGCCTCGGCCTTTATGCCCATATTTTCGCTGAATTGATATTCGACGTATCCACCGAGGTTAAGAGCCGCAAATTCCTCGTTTCCCGAATCAAAGAAAACTTCATTTTGGCCGCTGTTCGAGCTTTGATCGTTATACATGTTGAGTCCGAGAATAACTCCGTACGACCAGTTTTGCGAATTTGCATGCGATGTAAAAGCGACGCACGCTAAAAGTAAAATTTTTCTCATGAAAATGATTGTGGGCGCAATATAACAAATCAGATGTATATGGTAATTTGGAGAATGAAATACTATTTGCCGGGATCTAACCTAACGTGTAACCTAGCCCGGATGGAAGCGGATAGCCCGCAAGCTGTGCGCGCCTGATTTTTGGGTGCGGGTGCGGCGACCGAAGGAAGCCGTGGCCGCACCTCAAAAAACGGCGCAAACGGCGCGGACTTGGAGCGAACAGCCGGAAAAGCTTCAAAAAAAAACATTTGAGCCGACACTTTTGCTCGTTCGTCTTTTGTCATTGCTCATTCGTCTCTATATTTGCAGCCTTAAACGTATTCTATATAATGAAACACACGAAAATCAAAGACCTTCTTTGCTGCACCAAGCCGCTGACGGACGTCACGGCCAAAGGTTGGGTGCGCACGTTCCGGAACAATCAGTTCATTGCATTGAATGATGGATCTTGCCTGAATAACATACAGTGCGTCGTGGATTTCGAGAATACGCCTGAGGAAACCTTGAAGCGAATCACCACTGGCGCAGCGGTTTCCGTATTCGGCGACTTGGTGGAAAGCCAGGGAAAAGGCCAGAAATACGAAATCCAGGTAAAAAAGATCGAGATTTTGGGCGATTCGGATGCGGAAAAGTTTCCGATGCAGCCTAAAAAACACTCTTTGGAATTCCTGCGTGCCAATGCGCATTTGCGTGTGCGGACGAATGCGTTCGGTGCGATCATGCGCGTGCGTTCGGTTTTGTCGTATGCGGTGCATAAATATTTCCAGGACAAAGGTTTCGTTTACGTCAACACGCCTGTGATTACGGGAGCTGACGCGGAAGGCGCCGGGGAAATGTTCCAGGTGACGTCGCTGCCGTTGGACAATTTGCCTAAAAATGAAACCGGTGGAATCGACTACAAGCAGGATTTCTTCGGACGTCATACGAATCTTACCGTTTCCGGACAATTGGAGGGCGAGACGTTCGCCATGGCTTTGGGACAGATTTATACGTTTGGCCCGACATTCCGCGCCGAAAATTCAAACACGTCGCGTCACCTTGCGGAATTTTGGATGATCGAGCCGGAAGTCGCCTTTAACGATCTCGACGACAATATGGATTTGGCGGAGGATTTTATCCAATACGTCATTAAATATGCGATGGACAATTGCGCCGAAGATTTGCAGTTTTTGGAGCAGCGACTCTTAGAAGAGGAAAAATCAAAACCTCAAGCGGAACGCAGCGAAATGGCGCTTCTGGAGAAGTTGAAATTCGTCTTGGAAAACAATTTTAAGCGTGTTTCATATACGGAAGCCATCGACATTTTGAAGGATTCGACTCCGAACAAAAAGAAAAAATTCCAGTTCATCATAGACGAATGGGGCGCCGACCTGCAAAGCGAGCACGAGCGTTTC
This sequence comes from Flavobacterium selenitireducens, assembly GCF_014748335.1. Taxonomy (GTDB): domain Bacteria; phylum Bacteroidota; class Bacteroidia; order Flavobacteriales; family Flavobacteriaceae; genus Flavobacterium; species Flavobacterium selenitireducens. The sequence continues at coordinate 439,437 of NZ_JAAVIY010000002.1, read as the reverse complement.
CTCGTCGAAAAGCACTTCAAATGCCCGGTGATTTTGTACGATTATCCGGCCAACATCAAATCGTTTTACATGCGTTTGAACGAAGACCAGAAAACGGTTCGCGCGATGGACATCTTGTTCCCGGGAATCGGCGAAATCGTGGGCGGTTCACAGCGAGAGGAGCGATACGATGTCTTGGTTCAGAAGATGCGTGTCCTGGGAATTGACGAAGAAGAATTGTGGTGGTATCTCGATACGCGCCGTTTCGGAACCGCGGTCCACTCCGGCTTTGGGCTAGGTTTCGAACGACTCGTTTTGTTCGTTACCGGAATGACCAATATCCGGGACGTGATACCATTCCCGCGGACGCCGATGAATGCGGAGTTCTAAATAAAAGTCTTGAATTTTGACGCAAAGACCCAAAGGCGCTAAGACTCGAAGTTAGGTTTCGTATCTTAGCGCCTTAATATATTTATACGCCATACAGATGATCAATCCTAAACAAGAAAACATCGCAAAATCGATCGTTCATGCCGCCTATATGGTACATTCAAAATTAGGGCCGGGGCTGCTTGAAAAAATTTACGAAGTGTGTCTCGCTCACGAGTTAGATAAAGCAGGTCTTAAAGTTCAGAGACAGGTAAAAATTCCTCTTATTTATGATGGCATCTTATTCAAGGAAGGCCTGAGATTGGATCTTCTTGTAGAAGAATCGGTTGTGGTGGAAGTCAAATCTGTCGAACTGATAAACCCTGTTTGGAGTGCTCAAGTGTTAAGCCAATTGAAATTGACTGGGAAAAATATCGGATTTTTAATTAACTTTAATGTGCCTCTGATTAAACATGGCATCAAACGAATCATAAATTAGAAGCGATAGCTTCTTTATGTCTTTATGTCTCTGTGCCTTCGCGGCTTCGTGTTAAAAAATTAAAGCGTCGCAGACGCACTAAAAAAATGCTAAGACAATCATTAAACCTCAAACTCCAACAAAAGCTCTCGCCTCAGCAAATCCAGCTCATGAAGCTGATCCAGTTGCCTACGCAAGCCTTTGAACAGCGCTTGAAGGAAGAGATGAACGAGAATCCTGCGCTTGAAGGCGGACAGGAAGACGACGAATACGAAAAGGACGATTACGAAACCGATGAGTACGACGACTACGACGATAGTGAAACGATCGAAGCGGACGACATCAATATTGACGAATATTTATCTGACGACGACACGCCTGACTATAAATTGTCGGCAAACAATTATTCTGATGAAGAACAACGCGAATCCCCATTGGCGGCTTCGGTGAGCTTTCACCAGGATCTCATCAACCAGCTCAACACGTTTATCCTTACCGAAGACGAGCGCGAAATCGCCGAATTCCTTGTCGGAAGCATTGACGATCAAGGCTATATCAGGCGGTCGATTCCCGATATCGTTGATGACATGGCGTTTACACAAGGCATTTATACCGATGAAAAAACCGTCGAACGCGTGCTCCACATTGTACACGAACTCGAACCGTCCGGCGTGGGAGCAAGAGATTTGCAGGAATGTCTTCTGCTTCAGCTTAAACACAAAACGCCCACGGAATCCATAGAAATGGCAACCGACATCATCGAAAACCAGTTCGACGCATTTACCAAAAAACACTACGACAAATTGCGTGCGAAATACGGCGCGTCCCAGGAGCAGCTCAAAAAAGCGATAGACGAAATCGAGAAACTCAACCCCAAACCAGGTGGATCTTTTGCCAGCGGCACACGCCTCATCGAACACATCGTGCCTGATTTCGCCATCCGCGTTGTGGACGGCGAACTGGAACTGACGCTCAATGGCCGCAACGCCCCTACGCTTCACGTCTCCAAAGACTATCAGGAAATGCTGCAAACCTACAAGGATTCGCGCGAAAAATCGCAGCAGCAAAAAGACGCCGTGACATTCATCAAGTCCAAACTCGATTCCGCAAAATGGTTTATCGATGCGATCCGCCAACGACAAGAAACACTTTTCGTGACGATGAACGCGATCATGCATTACCAGCAGGAATTTTTCCTCGACGGGGACGAAACCAAATTGCGTCCGATGATCCTGAAGGACATTGCCGACCTCGTCGGATTGGACATTTCGACCGTTTCCCGCGTAGCCAATTCCAAATACGTCGACACGCCATACGGCACGAAACTCATCAAGGAATTTTTCTCAGAAGCTATGATGAACGATCAGGGCGAAGAAGTTTCGACTCTTGAAATCAAAAAAATTCTTCAGGATGTGATTGCCGAAGAGGACAAGAACAAACCGCTTCCGGACGATCAATTGGCCGATATCCTCAAAGACCGCGGCTATCCGATCGCAAGACGAACCATCGCCAAATACCGCGAGCAGCTTGACATTCCCGTGGCGAGGATGCGAAAAAAAATCTGACGGTGCGCAAAATCCTGCCTCTTTTTTCGTACGTATTCCACCCGGTTTTTATCTCGGTTTACGCCACGCTTTTTTATTTCCTGATTGACGTCAACCCATACAACAGCACGCAAAAATCGCTGATCTTACTTCAGATTTCGATCATAACGGTTTTTATCCCTACTTGTATTTTCTTCTTGTTGCGATCGCTCGGAAAAATCGATTCGATCATGTTGTCGAAATTGTCCCAGCGCAAGATTCCGTTGTTCATACAATGCATTTTGCTCTACATCCTGATTTCGAAAAGCATTACGATCGACACCATATTCGAACTGTTTTTCTTCTTTGCCGGTGCGATGGCGAGCACGTTTTTGGCGTTGTTGCTGAGTTTCGCAAAGATAAGGGCGAGTTTACACATGCTTGGGATAAGCGCGCTGACGGCTTTTGTGATGGGTTTGAGCTTCCACAACCAGGCGAATGCGCTTTTGATCATCGTCGGATTGGTGGCCGTCAACGGATTCGTGGCGAGCTCGCGACTCGAAATGAAAGCCCATACGCCGACGGAACTCGCCATCGGCTTTTTTTGCGGACTCGTGCCTCAGATCGCGTTGTGGTATTTCTGGCTATAAAATGTAGAACATCAGCCCAACGTTTACCGAACTCATATCGATGGAATTCCCATTTACGGAACCTTCCTTGAATATCGGATTCAGGCCGTATTGCACATAAAGGTTCCAGGTGTTGTAACCCGCGGCAAGATAGACGCTGTAGCGGAACTTGTTCAGGTCGTCGTTGTTGATGATGAGCGTCTTTCCGCCGTCACCGACGAATTTCGACCGGCTGTGCACGAGATAACTGAACTTGACGCCCGTGTAAACTCTCCAGAATTTATGGCTTTCGACGGTTGAATTGCGCCAACGGAACTCGATCGGGATGTCGATATAGTTCAAGGAAAGTTTGTTTTTTTCGTAATAGGTCGAGTCCGAAATCAGTTCGTATTCCGGGATGACGCCCTCTCCGTTGACGATCAAATTGTAGTTGAAATTCTGGAGCGCGTAACCAATGCCAGGCGCAATGGAAAACGTACGTTCCTCATTGATAGGGAAATCGCGTAGGAAACCAATCGTAAAACCTGCCGAAAATTTGTTCTGGGAAACATCTTTCGGCATCGCGGTCAGGATGTTATAAGTAAAGCTGGTATAGAACTGGTCTTCGCGATAGAGCGAATCGCGCTCGACATAACCGGGAATTTCAGGGAGCACGGCCGCCACGGAATCTTTTTCCTGGGAAAACGAAACAACGCCAAACAGCAGCCACAATACGGAGAAAAGGGTTCTCATGCAGAATGTTTCGCTAAAAGTACGAATTTCCGTCAACGGTTCTGGGATTTTGGTCGTTGGGATAAACCTCAGTGGTTTCCATAAGTCAGGTCAAAAAAAACAGGCCCCGAAGAGCCTGTTCCAATCAATCAGTCAAAAAACACTCAATCCAGTGTTGCGGTAAGTGTGATTTCGGCGTTGAGGACTTTTGAGACCGGGCAGATCGCCTTTGCCTTCGCCGCCAATTCCTGGAATTTATCCTCGGCCAAGCCCGGAACTTTTGCGTTGAGTTCGAGATGGATTTTAGTGATCGTCCCATCTTCGAATGTCAATCTCGCTTCGGTATCGAGATTTTCCGGGATATAGCCGGCGTCGCTCAAAAGGAAGCTCAACTGCATCGTATAACATCCAGAATGTGCGGCTGCGATCAATTCTTCCGGGTTTGTGCCCACGGTTCCGTCCTCGAATCGGGTCTTGAACGAAAGTTGGGTATCATCGAGAGTCTTGCTTTGGGTTGAAATGGTTCCTTTTCCTTCCATTCCTGTTCCTTTCCAGTTTGCGTTTGCTTTTCTTGTGAATTTCATAATTTCTGTGATTTACCGTTTGTAATTATTTGTAAGTGTTTGTTGTCGTTCGTTGTCGTTTGTTGTCGTTTAATTCAGTTTTGTCAAGATGGCACCAACAGGCGAATCTCGTTATCTCGTCCGGGCCTTGACGAAATCAATTGCCTGCTGAATTGCCGCTCTCGGTGCCGGTGTGTCGGTAATCGGATTCAACATTACGAAATCATGTATCGTCCCGATATAGCGGGTTGCCGTTACCTTTACTCCGGCCGCGTTCAGTTTTTTGGCATACGCTTCTCCTTCATCACGCAAAACGTCGTTCTCTGCCACGATCACAAGAGCCTGCGGCAATCCTTTGAGTTGATCAAGATCTGCGCGCAAAGGCGAGGCGTATTTTGAATTGCGATCCTCGGCTTTGGGAGCGTACGTTTTCCAGAACCAATCCATCGCGTTCCGGGTCAAAAAATGGCCGTTGGCAAATTGGTGATAAGAAGCGGTGTCGAGATTGTTGTCCGTTACCGGATAAAACAATAACTGGAAGTCTATTTCCGGACCTTTGCGATCTTTGGCCATCAACGTCACGGCAATTGCCATATTCCCGCCGACGCTGTCTCCCGCAACTCCCAGCTTCGCCGTGTTCAATCCGAGCTGCGAACCGTTGGCTTTGATCCATTTCGTCGCCGCGTACGCTTCTTCGTTTGCAACAGGGAAAAGTGCTTCCGGAGCCGGCGTGTAGTTCACGAAAACCACCGACACGTTGGCACCGGCGGCGATTTCACGCACCAGGCGCTCGTGAGTGAAAAAATTGCCGAGCACCCATCCGCCGCCGTGAAAATACATGACGGTCGGCAAGTTTCCTTTGGCACCTTTTGGCTTAACGATGGTCAGCTTTATCGTTTTTCCTTCCTGCGTTATCGTTTTTTCCGAAATATCAGACGGTTGTAACTTGTAGTCGCCGGTTTGCGCACCGATCAAAACCTTGCGGGCATCGTCGTAAGACAACTCATAAAGTTGTTTTCCTGTTCCGTCACCGTGAACGGCTTTAAGGAATTCGCGCGTTTTGCCTTCGACGGCGTAATTTCCGGAAAGTGCCGTATCTATTTGGCTGAAGCCGAGAATACCGCTAAAAAGCGCAATTGAAGTGATGATTTTAGTTTTCATGATTGAAGCTTTAGATTGTTGTGTTTTTTTGATGAATCAAAGATATGGCGACACAACATAATAAATCAAATTGATAATTTTTTACCTTTATAAAATAAAATTATAATCATGACATTACAGCAGCTAAAATATATCGTCGCTCTGGATGAAGAACGCCATTTCGCGCGCGCAGCTGAAGTCTGCATGGTGACGCAGCCGGGATTGACGATCCAACTCAAAAACCTCGAAGAAGAAATAGGAATTAAGATTTTCGACCGCAGCAAAGTGCCGTTGACGCCAACTTTTGCCGGAGTTGAAATCATACAACGCGCCAGGAAACTGCTACGCGAGGCCGACGACATACGGAATTTTGTGATTCGCCAAAAAAACACGTTAGAAGGCGAATTGAAACTCGGCGTGATCTCGACGTTGTCGCCTTACCTGATTCCGCTCTTCATCAAGTCGATGCGCGAACTGGCGCCAAAAGTTCATTTCATCATTCGCGAAGAATCGACTTACCATCTTATGCGCGACCTCGAATCTGGTGCAATCGACGTGGCGCTGATGGCAACGCCGACGGGAAATCCGAATTTAATCGAACATCCGGTTTTTTCCGAACCTTTCGTGGCTTACCTAAACGAAAACCATCCGAAAGCCTCAGATGATTTTTACGAACTCCAATCTACCGACAAACCCGAACTGTTGTTGTTGCAGCACGAATTCTGCTACAATGCCCAATTGCTTGACATTTGCGGAATTGAGAACACAAAAAAAATAAAGGAACAATTCACGTACGACATCAGCTCGATCGAAACCCTTAAAAATTTCGTGCGCGCCGGTTTGGGCTTTGCGATCATTCCGCAACTCTCGATACTCAATGAGAGTCACGCCGAACTTTTCAAGCCGTTCAAAGAACCCAAGCCTGTGCGCGAGATCAGCCTGGTCGTGACCGACACGTTTTCCAAAAAATTATTGCTCGAAAAAATGAACGAGGCTATTTGGAATTGCCTTCCGGACGAGCTCAAGAACGACTACAAATTCCGGAAAATCAAGTGGAACGACTCGCCTTATTTCATCGAGAATGTCAAGAATGCGATGGGCTAGATTTGCGGATTTAGACGGATTACGCGGCTTGGTTCGGCGCGTAGCCGAAGCGCTTCTTGAACGCCCGGGAAAAATGGGAAAGGTTTTCGAACCCGAGGTCGAGATAAATTTCGCTCGGTTTCCGCTTTTCGGATTGGATCAGGAAATGGGCCTCCTCCAATCGCTTTTGCGTCAGCCATTGCCCGGGCGTCGTCCCGAAAATATTCGAAAAATCACGTTTGAACGTAGACAGACTGCGACCCGTGAGAAACGCAAGCCGATCCAGGCTCACGTTGAACCGGAAGTTCTTGAGCATAAAGGCTTCCAAATCGATTTTTTCAGGTAGTGCCGTATTGAAAAAAACGCCTGATAAATCCGGGTTTCGGCGTAACAAAATCAGTAAAAGCTCTTCTCGTTTTACATCGGCAAATGTCTCATCGAGCGTTTCCGTCCCGTTGTAATACGGCTCGAGCGACCGGATAAAATTCCGGATGAGTGTATCGTCTTCAACAAAAATAAAAGAGTCGTCGGCAATCCAGTTGCGCTTACCAGGCTTGTGGCGCTCGTAAAACTTTTGCAGGAAAGCGGCGTCGAAGGTAATGATGACTTTTTCGAATTGTCCGTCGTTCTTGCGTTTCGTGTATCGCACGAGATGGTTTTTACGCGCGATGCAGTAGTCGCCTTCGGCCATCTCGTACTTTTTGTTGCCATCGAATGCGAGCATTGAACCCTTGAGCAAATACAGGAAAAAATGCTCGGGGATGAACTGTTCCGGCGAGATTTCCGGGCCGAGATGGCAGGATTGTATATTGTTGAATTTCATATGATCGTAATTCCGGTACGACAACGCAAATTTACGCCATTGAAGTTAAGAAACGTTAAGTTTTCGGGCCCGACCGACGAATTCACGCCTTGCCATATAACGAATCGACACTTGCCAAAATCGCGCTTTCCTTTGCGATCGGCTTCCAATCAAACCAATTTTTTGCTTTTTGGTTGTCCATGGAAATGTAAAACGAATCTTCGGTTTTGTGTTGGATGTTGATTTCAGATGCGAATTGCGGACGTTCCTTGCGGATGAGATCCGCCACGTCGGCGAAACTCATTACACCATCAGATGTCGCAAGGAAGCGTTCACCAGCGGCATCGGGATGCACCATCGCCTTGAGGTGCAAATCCGCCACGTCGCGAACATCTACGACACCGAACGTAAAATCAGGACTTTCGGTTATTTTCCCGTCGACTATTCCCTTTATCACCGTAGCCACGGAAGCCGAATAATTGTCGCCCATGACAGGCCCAAAAATCCCAACCGGATTTATCACGCTAAGTTCTAGCCCGTTTCCCTGCGTCCGGACAAAATTCCACGCCGCTTTTTCCGCGACGGTCTTCGACTTGATGTAAGCGGGAATCGGGGCGTTTTCATCGGTCCAGTCCACTTCGGAAAAAACGTGCGTCTTGTCGGGCTCGCTATACCCGATGGCGGCAAACGAAGAGGTCATGACCACGCGTTCGACGTTTGCTTCTTTGGCGGCCTTGAGCACGCGCTGTGCACCGTCACGGGCCGGCACGATAAGTTCGTTTTCGTCTTGAGGATTGTCCGCCGGAAACGGAGAGGCGACGTGGAGCACATATCGGCAACCTGAAACGGCAGTGTACCAATTTTTGTCGGAGGTGAGATCCGCTTCGAAAAATTCGAGACGCGAAACATTTGCACCGGCGCTCTGCAACGCTTGCAACACCTTGCCTTTTTTAGCCAAAGCGCGAACTGTCGTGCGTACGGAATAACCCGCGTCGAGCAACTGTAACACCCATTGCAACCCGAGAAAACCCGAACCGCCTATGACCAGAACAGTGGTATCTGACGATTTCATATCCCTTGTCGTTTAGAATTCAAAATGAGTTGACGTGGCCGACTCCGCAAAATCCCACAACTTCTTCCATTGATTTTGGTCGCGGATCGCGTCGGAATCGTGTTTGGATTTGGCGGGATATCCTGAAAATTCTGATGCTCCGTCGGGTCCGTAAAAGTCACCGCTTTCGACCGACGGCTCGGTTGCCGCAAACAGGCTTGGAAGCGCGCCTTGCCAAGGTTCGGAAACCTGTGGAAATTTGGAGAACGCTTCCCGGAGGATCTTTGTAGGAATATGGCGCTGTAAATCTGTGTGCACGACGCCGGGATGTGCCGCAACCGATAGGATGTGGCTTCCGGATTGGCGCAAACGGCGGTGGAAGTCATAGGCGAATTGCAAATCGGCGAGCTTGCTGTCGTTATACGCTTTTTGGGAATCGTATCCGGTTTCGATCCTGAGATTGCCGAAGTCGATGCCGTTGGTCAATGTAGCGGCGCCGCTCGTGAGGGTGACGACCCGTGCGTTCGCGGCTGCTTTCAAAGTCGGAAACAAAAGCGCCGTCAATGCGAAATGCGAGAGGAAATTCACGCCGAACTGCAACTCGAAACCTTGTTTGGTCTTGGCCTCAGGCGTTAACATAATTCCAGCGTTATTGATAAGGATGTCTAACTTGTCGTGCCTGGCTTTGAACGCCTGGGCAAAGTTCCGTACCGATTCGAGGTCGGAGAGGTCGAGCATACCGATTTCGAGTCTGCCTTTGCTACCATCCGATACAATTTCTTCGAGGGCCGCTTGCGCTTTTTTGGAATCCCGGCACGCCAGGATCACTGTAGCACCCTTGTCGTAGAGGGCTTTGGCGGTTTCCTTGCCGATTCCCGTGTTGGCACCCGTGACGATAGCGAGCTTTCCGGATTGGTCGGGCATGTTGTTGATTGTCCACATAATTCGATTTTTTATGGGACAAAGTTCGCGCGCAAATTCCACGACAACTTTGCTCAAACGTCCAAAAAAACTTGACTCAAAGGCTCATTCGCAACAGCGGATACGGTTTCCCGAGACCGTCCGACCCGGTTTGCTCGTACGAACGAAATCCGGCCTTTTCGTAAAAACCTACCGCCTGGATATTGTCTTTATTGACTTCGACCTTGCGGACGCTCAAATGATCCAGCGCATAACCGAGAAGCAATTTGCCGATGCCTTTTGCGCGAAAATCATCGTGGACGAACAGCATTTCAAGATTGTCGTCGGAAACGCCCAGGAACCCGACGATCCTGTTTTCGATTTTGGCGATCTTCAAAGTCGGAACCGATCTGAAAACGGCTCCGGAATACACCAATTCCTTGAAAAACTCAAAGTCGTCGGGGTTCAAAAAATCGTGAGTGACTGCGACGGAACTTTGCCAAACGGCAGCCATTTCGTCGAAATCGGAGGCTTTTGCATCGGCCAACGCCAGATTCGCGAAGGTCGTGAACTCGTAAATTTCGAGGAACCGCCCGGGAATCTTACTCTCGAAAGAACCGATGACCACACCGTTCATCTTGTCGTAAAACCCTTTGGCATGGGGCTCTGCCACCAGTCGGAATATTGATTTCCCCAGCGTCGCGACCGTTCGCCTGATATCGGCAAAAATGAGCGACCCGAAACCTTTTCGCATGTATTGCGGCAGCAACCACAAATGGTCGAGTTCTGTGTTTTCCCCATCGATTATCGCATAGAATCCGATGAGTTCGTGATGGAAAAAAATCCGGACGACGTGATTGTGTGTGACATAATCGTGCGTCAGCGTGAGTTCGGTTCGCCACGAAGCAAGTTGCTCGTTCGAGTAGCCCCAGTTTTGTTTGGAAACATGGGCAATCCCGGATAATTGTCCGGCGTCGGATGGTTTGGCTCTTTCGAAATGCAGCATTTTTCGTTTTGTAGTAGTTCTGTTTTTGTCATATCCCTGATCGGGCGCTTGTTCCTTTAGAAAAACCATCACTCCTTCTCCAATATCTTGATCATGTGAAACGATTTCAGCAAATGTAAAAATCCCGGAATGATCAGCAAACCGCCAACGATCAGCGACCATCCCAACACGGTCATTACGCTATCCGGAGCGGTGTTTTGCATAAAGTCCAACTTTCCTGTTGTTGTGGCGATCACTTTCGGAAAATGCGTGATCGCAGCCGCAAATAAGATCAGTGCTACCTGCAATCCGGCGAAAAACCGGCATCTTTCGACGCGTCCGAAGCGTATCGCACGCCAAAGCGGATAAAGCAAAATAGCCGACGATACTACCGAACAAACCGCGAACGGATCGCGCACGAAATCCAGTACGAAATCGCGTCCCTGGGCGAATCCTGTTATCAAGACCAAAAATCCGGTGACGACCACTGCAATGACAGCGACCTTTCCTTTGCGGATGTACATCTCGCGTTGTGCATCCGAAACCTCGCCAATGAGGAAAACGGCGGCCAAAAACGTGCATAAAGTGGCATAAAAACAGCCGATCAGTATCGGGAACAATTGCAACCACGGATGAACATAAGCGTCGTAAAATCCGATGCCCGGATGGTCTTCGAGCAGCATGATGTCGCCCGTAACCAGCGCCCCGAAGGTCATCCCGAGGAAAATGGGCGTGATGAGGCAGGAGATCCTGAACAGATTGTCGTACAACTTTTGGGAACTCTGACCCTTTACGGCGTCATAGTGTCGGAAGATAAAAGCCGCGCCTCGCAAGGTGATCCCGAGCAAAACCAGTGTCAATGGAATATGCAGGTAAACCACGACTATGTTGTAGGTCATCGGGAACCCTATCCACAAAATCACGATCATGATGATGATCCAAATGTGATTCGCTTCCCAGACCGGCCCCATGACTTCGTAAACGGTCTTTTTGATGGGCTTCTGATTGTCCTTTGAGGAGAACAATTCTACGATTCCGGCTCCGAAATCGGCACCTCCCAACAAAACATAGAGGAAAAAAGAGACGACGAGAAAAACTAAAACGACGTAAAGCATATCAATCCAATTTTTCATTAAGCGCTTTGATTTGCCGGCGCATGAGCCAGATCACGGTAAGCGTGAGGATCGTGTAAAGCATCAGGTAAAAATAAAAACTGTAAATCATGCCGGGCATTGGCGTCACGGCGTCTTTGGTGCGCATTATTTTATGGATGATCCACGGTTGGCGTCCTACCTCAGTGACGATCCAGCCCGCTTCGAGCGCGATATAACCTGTTGGTGCCAATAGCGCGAACAGCAACCAGAACGACCGCTTTTCGCGCCATTTCTTTTTTCGGATGCTTATAAAATACACGATTGCGGACAACGCCATGACCATTCCCATTCCCACCATCACCTGGAACGCATAATGTGGGATCGCAATCGGTGGCAGTTCGTCTTTGGGAAAATCGTTGAGGCCTTTGACTTCCGCATCGAAATCGCCAAAAGCCAGAAATGACAAGGCTTTCGGAATTTCAATTTTGTGTGTCACCGTCTTTTTTTCTTCATCTACGATACCGCCGATAAACAGTGGGGCGCCTTTTTGAGTTTCAAAGTGCGCTTCCATCGCAGCTAGTTTTACGGGCTGACGTTTGGCAACGTCCTTTGCGGAAATATCTCCCGAAATGGGTTGCAGCAACGCGGCGATTCCGCCAAATGTAATGGCGATGCGGAAAGCTTTTGCGTGTAGTTCCGGATTGCGTTTTTTGTACACCTGCCAGGCGTGGATCCCGGCAACGGCGAAACCTGTGGAAGCAAATGCCGCCAATGTCATATGCAGGGCTTGGGAGAACCAGGCGTCGTTCAAAAATGCGGCTACGGGATCGACATTCAGGAATTTGCCATCGACGTAATCAAAGCCCGAGGGTGCGTTCATCCATCCGTTTGCCGACACTACCAAAATGCCGGATGCGACACCCGAAACGCCAATGATCACGCCGGTTATCCAATGGAAACGTTCGTTGATTTTATTCCATCCGTAAAGGTAAAACCCGATGGCGAGCGCTTCCACGAAAAATGCCGCGCCTTCGAGCGAAAACGGCATCCCGATGATAGGTCCGGCGTGTTTCATGAATTCCGGCCACAACAATCCCAATTCGAACGATAAAGCTGTTCCGGAAACGGCTCCGGTTACAAAGAATATCGCAACGCCTTTTTGCCATGCTTTGGTCAAGGTAAGGTAAACAGGGTCGCGTGTTTTGAGCCATTTGTAATGCGAGACGACCATAAAGAACGGCATGACCATCCCGATGCACGCAAAGACAATGTGGAACATTAACGTAAAAGCCATTTGGAGACGGGCTGCGTCGAGGTTGTCCATGGCAAAGGTTTTAGCGCCTTAAAGTTACGACGGCGGCGCTTCGGAACGAAATAATTGATGGTTTTTTTGGTCGTACATGTCCGATCTTAAACAAAAAAAAAGCCCCCGAACGATCGAAGGCCTTTCCCATATAAAATCAATAATTTACCAGAATCTTGCGTACAATGCCACCACGAGAAGCAACGTAATGACGATCAAAGCCAACGTAGAATTGGCGACCTTGAACATCGATTTGTCGAGTTCGAACGACTTCGGGTTTACTTTTGGCCCGAACAAACTCAAACTGATCATGAGCAGCATCGTGAAAAAGAACGACCATCCCATGCAAATGTGAAACGGGATTTCCCACTGGCCTTTTCCATTCGGGAACGCGGTGTAAAGCCAGGTTTCATGCCCGAATAATTCCGGCGCGTAGTTGTTGAACAATACCGACAATCCGAACCCGGCCAATACACCTGCAATTGCCGCGGTTCCTGTGGTTCGCTTCCAGAACATTCCAAGGAAGAACATCGCGAAAACTCCCGGGCTGATGAATCCTGTATATTTCTGGATGAACGTGAATCCGCCGGCGCCGCCGATTTCCAAGGTGTCGTTCCATGTCAGGCCGATTGAAATCACGAGCGCGACCAAAATCGCCACACGGCCGATCATTACAAGTTTTTTCTCGCTTGCGTTTTTATCGATGTACTTTTTATGGATGTCCAACGTGTAAATCGTCGAGATACTATTGGCTTTTCCGGCCAACGACGCCACGATCGCCGCTGTCAATGCCGCAAGTGAAAGCCCTTTGAGGCCGGTCGGCAAAAAGCCCAGGATCGCGGAATAGGCATTGTCCGCATTGAAATTACCGTTTGGCGCCATTTCGGTTTGCAAGCCTCCATTCTGGTAAATCACGTAAGCCGCGATTCCCGGTACCATCACGATAACCGGCATGGCGAGTTTCATGAATCCGGCGAAAAGGATGCCGGTGCGGGCGGTTTTGAGGTCCGCTCCAAGTGCGCGTTGTGTGATATATTGGTTGCAGCCCCAGTAATTGAGGTTGATGATCCATTGTCCCGCAAAATACATCGCAAATCCCGGCAACATCAGGTATTTGTTGATGTCGTCCTGGGAAGCGCCAGGGCCTGGTTTATCGATCATCATCTTGAAATGGTCAGGAGCCGCTTCCATCATTTTGTTCCAACCCGCGATGGCGTCGGTGCCTAATCCGAAGTGTTCGCTGACCAATGTCAGTGCGATATAGGTGGTGGCCAGACCTCCGATTACCAGTACGAGAACCTGGATTACGTCGGTAAACCCGATGACTTTCATTCCGCCGAGCGTGATCACAAGCGCAAAAATCGCCATCACGACGATGATGATGTGGAAGTTCCCGCCTCCGGCCATGTTGTCGATTGCGATCGCCCCGAGGTATAAAATTGAAGTCAGATTGACAAAAACGTACAAAAACAGCCAGAAAATAGCCATGATCAGGCTCACGCTTTCGTTATACCGCGTCTCGAGAAACTGCGGCATCGTGAAGATTTTGTTTTTCAGGTACACCGGAATGAACCAAACCGCGACGATGATCAACGTTACCGCGGCGACCCATTCGTAAGCTGCAACGGCAACGCCTGCAAAAAATCCGTTTCCTGACATCCCGATGAATTGCTCCGCGGAAATGTTCGATGCTATCAGTGAAGCGCCGATCGCCCACCAGGTAAGCGAGCCTTCTGCGAGGAAAAAGTCTTTGGAATCTGAGACACCGTCGCCTTTTTTCTTTTTGTAAATCCAGTAGCCGTAGCCCGCGACCACAAAAAAGTAAACGATGAAAATGACGTAGTCGATAGTGGCGAACTTACTCATAACTTATGTTTGTTTGGTAAAAATTGTCGGAGCCTTAACGGCAAAATTTCCAACGGGATCAATAATAACTAAACTCGCTAATATCATTCAAAATGGATAATGTTCTTAATCTTGAATTATCGGGATGCATTTCCACTGCGATTGTCTTGGGCGCATTTGGATCAACGGCAAATGAGCCGTTTCATCGATCAATGATTTAGTATGCTTCCGCGGCGCAAGTTATCGGAAACAGCATACACGTTTTGACATTCCCCTACCAGTTTTTCGATATCGTTTTCGGAATTTCAGGAACAACCTTCGGCTATCGCTATTTCTTCTGTAAATAGTGCCTATCGCACAATACCAAGCTTCGTTTTTGCGTTTGCCGCGCTTCCCAACTTGGGGAAAGTGTGTAGCAAAATTGTGGAAAATCCACAGCCTTTTTTGAATGAAATTCCCGTAACTGGCGCTAAACCGGGCGTTTTTGGCACAGGCACAATGATTGTTTTGGAGCGTACGTCACAAATCCAAAATGATCCGATATGAAAGCCGAAACCATTACCACATCACAATTACGCACATTTCCCTCTGAAGCCGCTCCCGTTTTTTCGATGGGCAAGAGAACAACTCCTTCAAAAAGTACCGTCGGCACTTTGATACTCATCACTACATTTTTTTTTATGGCGCTCAGCGTTTACCTGGTGTTTGACCTTCAGGACGATTTTACCCAGTTCAATGCCGACCGCCTTCAATCTACAGGCGGCTTTGTATTTATAGTGATCGCATCCCTGCTGCTGCTTTTCAAGGTTGCGTTCTTTATTTACAATGCCATTCTTTATTTCAAATACAAACCCATCGAATCGGTTTCGGACGAAGCATTACCGACCTGTACCGTCATCGTTCCGGCTTATAACGAAGGCAAACAGGTCTGGAAAACACTTATGAGTCTTGCCGAAAGCCAATATCCGATAGCAAAACTCCAACTTCTCGCCATAGACGACGGCAGCCAGGACGACACCTGGTATTGGATGCAACAGGCCAAAATAAAGCTTGGCGATCGATTGACTATTTTCCAACAACCAAAAAACATGGGCAAACGCCACGCTCTATATCATGGTTTCAACGTAGGAAATGGGGAAATCTTCGTGACCGTAGACAGTGATTCCATCGTGAAGACGGATACGCTTCGCAATATGGTGAGCCCGTTCGTTGTCGATGAAACTTGTGGAGCGGTAGCCGGAAACATCCACGTACTCAACAACCAAAAGGCGATGTTGCCCAAGATGCTCAACGTTAGTTTTGTAATGAGTTTCGAATTCGTAAGATCGGCGGAAAGCCAGGTGGGATCGGTCATGTGCACGCCGGGCGCTTTGGCGGCTTATCGCAGGACGGCGGTTTTCGCCTGCCTCGAAGATTGGATCAGCCAAACCTGGATGGGAAAACCTTCTGATATAGGCGAAGACCGCGCCATGACGAACATGATCCTAAAACAAGGCCGTCGCGTGCTTTTCCAGAGAAATGCCTACGCTTACACCAACGTTCCCGAACAATACAACGGCTTGTACAAAATGTTCATCCGCTGGGATCGCAGCAATGTGCGCGAAAACATCATGATGTCGAAATTCGTTTTCGGGAACTTTCGCGAAGGCAAGAAAACCGGCACGCGCCTCTTCTACCTCAACCAGGCATTCAAGCTTGCGATGACGTACCCTTTTTTCGTGTTCATGCTGTTCTTCATCGCGATTCATCCGGTGTTGTTCTTCAGCTCGACATTGTTCAGTATCTTGATCCTTTCGACGTTTCCGGTGCTTTTTTACGCAAAGCGCTATACGTTCGGAGAATCGCTTTGGGCATATTCGTACAGCTTGCTCTACACATTCGGATTGTTCTGGGTAACGCCTTACGCAATCGCGACGAACGGGAAACGCGGCTGGCTCACGCGGGATCTCGACGAAAAAAAATAGTCAGCCCATCCCATAAAGCGGTGTCCGAAATAGGGCGATTTTTTAGTGTGTCGACACGACTTTGAGCCCGACAATTGAGGCGATCAGCGTCGTGATAAAGAAAATTCTCCAAAAACTTGCGGGCTCTTTGAACACGAAAATGCCGAGCAGCACCGTTCCCACGGCTCCAATTCCTGTCCAGACGGCATATGCGGTTCCCAATGGAAGGGTTTGGATCGCTTTCATCAGCAACAGCATGCTCGCGGTAATGGCTATCGCGAACCCGGCGTACCACAAATACATTTCGCGCCCGTCGGTTTCCTTGGCTTTTCCGAGACATGTCGTGAAAGCGACTTCAAAAATTCCTGCAATGATTAAGATGATCCAGTTCATAGCTTTTTTTTGCAAAGTTCGGTATTGGGAGTTTATTTGGGTTTTACATAGGATAAAAAATGATGCGTAGACAATTGAATGTTGATGTCATTAGAACGAGATTGCCAATTATCTAATTTATCTCATTGCCCAATCATCTAATCACTTGAGCCCTGATGCGGCTCAAACTCACCTGGGTAATGCCCAGATACGATGCGATGTGGCCGAGCTGGACGCGTTTTATAAGGTCCGGATGGTTCCCGAGCAAATCCTGGTAGCGTTGCGTAGCCGATTTGAACTGTCGCGAAATCAGGCGTTCTTCGGTTTTGATGAGTTCGCTTTCGGCAAATTTCCTTCCCCAGTTTGCAATGTGGATGTCGCGCGCATAAAGATCCTGGAGTTCGGAAACGTTGAGCGCATAAAGTTCGCAATCTTCAAGCGGCTCGATGTCTTCATATCCTTTTTGATTGTCAACATACGACTTCATCGAAATGACGATATCGCCTTCGCTCCCGAACCAGAATGTCGTTTCGGCACTATCTGAAACAGCATAGGCGCGCACGATTCCGCGTTTGATCAGATAAAGATTTTCCTCGACATTGTCGGCCCTGATCAGTATTTTGCCTTTTGGCCATGACATTTCTGTCGCAATCTTTTCCAACTTTGCGGAAGATTCCGTCGGCAAATGACAAAGCGCGTTCAGGATGGCTCGAAGTTCCATATGTCAGGATTGGAAAGCTAACCTACAAAAAACCCGGTTATCGAACCTGTTTTCCTAAAACAATATACTTATCCGATTGCAAACCAATAGACGCCGCTGTAGGTCAACGTGATTCCACGCGAAGTACTTCCCGCATAGTCGTTGAAGCTCGACACGCCATACAATTGACCATTATCCCTTTGGCATATAAATACACAATTCCCTGAATTAAAAAATCGTAGGGCTAACACAAGGCAAAATGACCCGCTTTTTCAAACCTGATGGTCGTTGGAAAACCGATCGGACAGGCACATTATCTCTATTTCGCCGCGCGACGTCCGTTGACGGCCATTATCGAGTACCTTTACAAAAAAACATGAAGCGGGAAATGATGAAACTGCTCAGGCAATTGCTTGCAGAAAATGACGCGGTCGAGCGCAATACGATCAAACGAAAGATAATGGTAGATTTTCCTCGATTGCGTTTCGTCAAAAATGATCCTGAAGGCGAAATTAAATCGAAAGAACTGCTGCGCTCGTGCATGACCTCTTTTTGCAAGGATGCCAGCGATGAAAACCGCCAGGGCCTGGTCGATTGCGTGTCGAGTTTTGAGCGTTTGTTCGTCTGAATTAGTTGTACAGCGTTCAACGTTACCGAGTTTGCCAGGTGTAAAGCGTCGTCTCAAGCGCGCGTTATAAGTGTGGAACGTTGTTTTATTGCGGCTTTGTGGTTATCTTGCGTCCGACTTTTGTAGCTTCAATCCATGGAAAATTATCAGTCCCAAGAGAAAATTCTCCTTGCCGTAGATTGCATTATTTTCGGATTTGATAAGAAGAATCTGAAAATCCTGCTTATCAAGCGAGACTTTGAGCCGGAACGTGGCCGCTGGTCACTTATGGGCGGATTCGTAAAAAAAGACGAAACGCTGGACGAAGCTGCAAATCGCGTACTTCACCATCTGACGGGCCTTCACAACTTGTATCTGGAGCAACTTCGCGCCTATTCGGAAATCGATCGCGATCCCGTGGAACGAACGGTTTCGGTATCGTACTACGCACTCATCGATGCCAACGTGGCTGAAGGCGAACTCAACCAGGATTTCTCGGCAAAATGGCACAACATACACGAGGCGCCCAACTTGATCTTTGACCATGCCGATATGGTCGCCAACGCGATGTCGACATTGAGAAGGCGTGCGCTCACGAAACCTATCGGATTCGAACTTTTGCCCGAGAAATTCACGATGAGACAACTGCAAACCCTATACGAAGCCATTCTCGACGAAAAGCTCGACAAGCGCAACTTCATCAACAAGATCAATGCGCTCGACATCTTGGTCAAAACCGACGAAAAAGATATGAAATCGTCGCGCAAGGGCTCATTCCTCTATCGTTTCGACCAGGAGAAATACAACAAAAAAGTCCAGGAATGTTTCGCTTTCAAGCTTTAGCGAAATCGGGCCGCGTTTTCACGTCGCGGTCTATTCCGGAAACGGCCGGAGGAAGCGTTATTTCGGCTTGGTTCCGATGAATCAAGTGTGGATCTTGGCTTTAAGCATTCGGGCGGCCTGGGTATAACCGCCGTCGGAACCGTCGACGAAGTGAATGTGGTCGTCGTCGAGGTCGCGTACGTAACACGACATAATGGAAGCGTTGCTGATGTGAAGGCCGTAGTGAATCCGGGCATCGGACTCGAGTGAGTCGAGAAATTCCTGTAACCGTTTTCTCTGGTCGACCGTGCCTGAAATGACCGTATTGATCTTGCCGTCGAGCACTAAAGTGTCGGACATGTCGACAAGTTTTTCGAGGTAACGCCTACCTTTGAACGATCTCAAGTAAATAAAAACCCAAAGCGAAATCAGCTTTTGGCGCAACATTTCCAGCAGCCTGATCTTACCGATCCGGACGCGCATTTCGGTTCCCAGCCTTCCAAAGGTCGTATTGAGCCGCAACTGGCTCACCGATATCGGTTGTCGTTTGCTAATCGGGCCGTAAAGGTGTTCGATTTGCTCGATGACCGTCCGAAAAACCTGGGCCTGGCTAAAATCGTTGCGGCTTACCACAAGCAAGGTGACCACTTCATCTTTGTCTGTCGGAGGCGAGATGCGATCCCAGCGGCACTGCATTCCGCTAAGGTCGAGGTCGTGACTCTCGTCGAACACATGATCGTCCCGGTACTCTTTGCCTTTGATGATTTTCTCGGCGTACATGAGCCCGTCTCCCAAAATAACGGGAATCGAAAACACCGAAGAGTTGTGATATTTGGCGATTTTCAACGCGTGACCTTCCGACAAAATCTTGTGGACCGGCATTTCGCCGACACGTATATCAAGACCGAAATTGTCGAGGGTATTCTTCTGGAAAACTTTCAGGGCGCACAAGGTGTCTTGCCGAAGCTGGTTCGGGATCAGGAATGTCGCGCCGTCCCCACCAAAAAAGAAAGGCACCGTGATCTTTCGCTTGAAGGCGATGTTGAGCACAGATACGATGCTGCCCGTGGCGAGAAGATTTACGGTTTGGTGCTGGCCGCCGAGAACGGCATCGGTAGAGTTGCGGATATCGGTGATGATGACGAGCCAATCGGATGGAACGGTTTCGAACAAATCTTGATTGCCCAGCAATTCACCCAGCGGCAATCGGTGGGCAACAAGATCGGAATAAAAGTTTTCACTTTGAGACAGCATGCAACAAGTTAGCAATAAACCCGTTCTCCATCAAAAATTACGCTTTTTTTAGTTTGTTGCGGATTCCTGCCGAAATAAAATACAGCCCGGAAACCGTGCCGGAGCCATCTGTCATATACTCAAGTTGGATATCGATGTCCTGCTCGTCGATAAAAAATTTTTTCTGGGACTCCGGGATGAGCTCGATATCACGCCACATGCGCCAATACAGTTTGTTGTCTTTCTCGACAACCGTTACTGGGAATGGCAAATCGGGTGATTTGAATTCTCCCGCGAACGCACTCACGCTTCCGGAAAATCGCACGGGCTTCTTTTTGTAAAACGATTCGACTGGCCTTCCGAACATGATGCCGGCAAGACCCTTTGGCACGAAATCAAGATTGGTGTCGCGATTGGTAAGCACGATGATACAGACGCCATCATCTATATATTCGCCCATATAGGTATTGAATCCCTCGATCGCGCCTTGGTGTTCGAGCACTTTATGGTTCAGGAAATTGTCGACGAAAATACCGTATCCCGCTCCCCTTTCCGGATGATGGGGCGTGTTCATCTTCTTTAGCGACGCGGCGCTGATGATCTTGCCCGACTGTAACGCAACCCGCCATTTAAAAAGGTCGCGGGCCGTCGCGAACATATTTCCGGCGCTAAAACCGGAATTTCCTGTTTCGGAAGTCGATCGCTTCCAACCCGATGGCAGTAATGCGTAACCATTTACAAGATTCGGGACGATCAAGTCGTGTTGCAGAAAACCGCTGTCGTCCATACTCGCTTTTTTAAGGAGGTACTCGCGCACGTAATCGTAATACGGTTGTCCCGATGCCTGTTCAATCACGTATCCGAGCAGGATATAGCCTGAATTCGAATAGTGCCAGCCTTTACCGGGCTCGAAATCGTAGGGCTTATCCTTAAAAACGGCAATAAGCGTGTCCTTCATTTTTTCTACCGGAAGTCGTGCATCGAGCCGGAACCACTTAGGGATTTCGCCTACGTCCTTTATGCCCGAGGTGTGGTTGAGCAACATGTGAAGCGTCACCTCATCCCCTTTCGGATAATCAGGAAAATATTTACTGAGTTTGTCCGAAATGGTGAGTTTGCCCTGTTCTTCCAGCCGAAGCACAGCCGCGGCGGTAAATTGCTTGGTAAGTGAGCAAATGCGGTAACGGGTTTCGGGCGAATTGGGCACGTTCCACTCGCGGTTGGCGAGCCCGAACGATTTTTCGTAGATGATGTTCCCTTTTTGGGACACGAGCACCGTTCCGCTGAAATCATTTTGGGTCGCCTGCGCCTGCATATAGCGGTCCAATGTGCGCGACACCTCTTTTTGGGCGAGGGACACAATGGTTTCGGCCAGCATAAAAAGTAACAACAGTCTTTTCATAACACGTCTGATTTTTGATTGATGAAGTTTGATGATTGATGATTGGAACCAAATGTAACTAAAATTTTAGTTGAAAAACTAATTTTATAGTTGTTTTAAAAATTTGGTTTTGGGAAATCATGCAAACCACGAGTATAATTGCGTAAGAAATTCCTGCGGGCCAAGTCCGATCTTTGTAAAACAACTAAAAACACAACTATTATGGAACGTATGGCAATTGATACGGAAAAAGCGCTAAAGGCACTGAACAACCTAATTGAAATCAACAACGACCGCGTAGAAGGTTACGAAACCGCCTCGAAAGAAACCGATTCAGTCGAGCTAAAAGGGTTGTTCGCAAACTGGAAAGGCACTAGCGAAACTATATTGAGCGAATTGAGAAGCGAAGTTCGCAATCTCGGTGGCGAACCTGAAGAAGGAACGCGCGTGACCGGAAAATTCTTCCGCGCCTGGATGGACGTGAAAGCTGCCCTTACCGGAAATGATCGCCATCAGATCTTGTCTTCATGCGAATTTGGTGAAGATAAGGCGCAGGAAACGTACCAAAATGTACTTGAAGACTACAGCAACGATCTTTCTGCAGAACAAACCTCGATGATCCGCGAGCAAAAATCCAGGCTCATGGCCGATCACGATAAAGTCAAAGCATTAAGGGATGCTGAAGCCTAAAACAAAAAACCTCTCGAATCCGGGAGGTTTTTTTTTGCCTTTACCCCATCAAAGCGGCACGAGATCGCAATACCAGAATCCTTGTTCGTACTCGCCCGCTTCATATTGACGGTAAACCGTTTCCCCAATCGAATAGCGTATCGGATTCTTGAAAAACGGAGCGTCAAAGCAAAAGGTGTGGAACTCTCCATTCTCCCCGCAGGCGTCGACACCTTGTGGAAGCGAACTTACGAATTCCGTATCGAGTACCCGACCTAAGAATGACGCGTCCAATTTTGACGCATCGATGCAAATTACGACCGCTTTGAAACCCAAGGCGACGAATTCGCGCATCAATTCACGCGTATCCCGTTTCCAAAGCGGGAAAGCCGTATCGATTCCATATGGCCGCAACTGGCTCTCCCGATACGATTTCAAATCTTCGAGGAAAATGTCGCCGAACGCTGCGCATTCAAATCCTTGACTTTTCAACGACGTCACTTTTTCCGTCATGACGCGCTCGTACTCGTCGTTCGACGGTTGATCGGGAAGACGGATCACACCGTGCCGGATCCCGATGGCGTCCAGCTGCATTTCCAAAAGTGTCTCGCGCAAACCGTGCATCGTCACTCGGCCAGGTTCGTCGTTTACCGACGTGAGCAAATAGTCCACAGTGAATTCGTCAGACTGCAACAGGGCGTGCAAAGCCATCGCGGAATCCTTACCGCTGCTCCAGTTGAAGTATGTTTTTTTGGACATCGCGCAATTTACTACAAAAAACCCGCTGCCTGAACAACGGGTTGATTGATCTAAAGAGTAATCGTTACTTGGGAAGCGATTTAAATGCCGCGCGCAGCTCCGATGCAACAAACTGAGGCGCTTCCCACGAGGCGAAATGCCCGCCTTTTTCTACTTCATTAAAGCAAATCAGATTGTGGCAGGGTTTCTCTGCCCAGCTTTTCGGTGTTTGATAGATTTCGCCTGGGAAAAACTGTAATGGCCGCCGGGATCGAGATGTCCACAGCATTAAAGTTGTGGGCATTGTCGAGGAAGAAAGCCGCCAAATCTACAGGCGAATCCTCGGCAATCTGAGGTTATCGTTCATCGTTTGCAAAGCATCTGTTTTCGAATTTGTGCTTTTTTTGGATGCCTATTTACACAGCTTATCTTTCCCGCTCTATCTTAGACATCGGAAAACGGCCGATTTAATGCGCGAACTCATAGAAAGTCCCGGGAATATCTGAAGGCGACCTCACTTTTTCGCAAGTCGGAGACATCGCCTCGGAAAACGTTATCTTTGATTCCATAAACCGCAGACATGAATAAAATCGAACACATTGGCATCGCCGTGAAAAGTCTTGCCGAATCGAATGTGCTTTTCGAGAAGTTGCTCGGAACGCCTTCCTATAAACAGGAGGAAGTGGAAAGCGAAGGTGTGAAAACGTCGTTTTTCCAGTCGGGCCCGAATAAGATTGAATTGCTTGAAGCGACGAATCCGGATAGCCCGATCGCAAAATTTCTTGAGAAAAAAGGCGAAGGCATCCATCACATCGCGTTTGACGTGGCCGATATCGCTTCTGAAATCGAACGCCTCAAAAACGAAGGTTTTACGGTTCTCAACGAAATTCCCAAAAAAGGAGCCGACAACAAACTCGTGGCTTTTTTGCATCCGAAAGGAACCAATGGCGTCTTGGTGGAACTTTGCCAGGAAATCCGATAACGTGATGATACGCCCAAAATCAATCCGACCGTTCATCGGCTCCAAAGATTTCGAGACCTCGAGGCGTTTCTACAGCGAACTCGGTTTCGAGGAAACAGTGTTATGGCAGGGCTTTTCGGTTTTTAAGATCGGAAGTTTTGCATTTTACCTTCAGGATGACTACGCTAAGGATTGGGTAGAAAACACCCAGGTTTTCCTCGAAATAGAAGATGTTCCCGCGTTTTGGGAGCATTTGGTTTCGTTGGGCTTGCCGTCTAAATTCCAAAACGTCAAGATTACGGCTGTCCGGGAAGAAACTTGGGGACGCGAGTGTTTTGTACATGATCCGTCCGGAATTTTATGGCACTTTGGCGAATTTCGGGATTTGTAATATGTTAATTAAGAAAAAGTACAGGTTTTCTGTACTTGACAATAAATGGCTTTTCCGAACTTAGACATAACAGATCTTTAAAGATCTGTTATGTCTGGGCAAATACAACCCGCATCACCATCGAAAAGACTCCAAAAAAACACTTGCACTCGACAAAAAATAATAGTAATATTGCAGCCACGAATAAGGCGTTCGCTTTATAACCTGAATCGTAGCAACCAACGCGGTTCAGCGAGTGAAACCCGGTCCTATAGCTCAGTTGGTTAGAGTCCCTGACTCATAATCAGGTTGTCCTTGGTTCGAGCCCAAGTGGGACCACAACCCTTCAGAAATGGAGGGTTTTTTTATATCCGGAATCCTGATTTATCTTGCTATCAGGCCGGTTATTTTAGTCGGAACTGATTCACTAAACTACTCTTAGAACAAAAAAATAGTACTTTTACGACGTGAAATGCCTGGCGCTCATACTGTCCGTGTTATTCATCGCCTTGGCTGCAAAGCCTTGCGCGGATGGAGAAGCGACGCACTCACGATCGCAGACAGCATATTCGCAAACACACGATAGCCACGAACACGAAGTAGACCTGTGCTCTCCATTTTGCAGTTGCGCCTGCTGCGGCGCCTACATCTTCAATTATATTCCCAACCAGGCTTTTGAGGTAGATGCTACCGTTTTTGCGCTTCCGAAGCCAACTTCACTTTACAAGACACGCTTGGTTTCCGATTACTTCGGAAGCATCTGGCAACCGCCACAACTTTCGTAATGACGTCCCGGGTCGCTCCCGGGATGACACGCCGCGGCCTGCAACGCCGCCTGAGGATACTTGTATCGATTCGTTTCATCCATTACGAAAAACTCATGCTAGATAAAATCATACATTTCAGCATCCACAATAAATTTATTGTCGGGCTTTTCACGCTGTTCCTGGTTGCCGTCGGAATCTATTCGGCTGTGACTTTGCCCATCGATGCCTTGCCGGACATCACCAATAACCAGGTCCAGATCATCACGACTTCACCAAAGCTTGCCACTCAGGAAGTCGAACAGTTCATTACGTATCCGATAGAACAATCCGTAAAATCGATCCCGGAGGTAATCGAACTGCGTTCCATCAGCCGCTTCGGACTGAGCGTCGTAACCGTTGTGTTTAACGAAAGCACCGATATTTACTGGGCGCGCAACCAAATTTCGGAACGCCTCGAACAAGCCAGGGAATCCATTCCGAAAGGAGCCGGAAAACCCGAAATGGCGCCCATAAGCACCGGCTTGGGCGAAATCTACCAATACGTCGTGTTTCCCAAAATGGGTTTCGAGTCGAAATACGATGCAACCGAACTGCGCACCATCCAAGATTGGATCATCAAGCCGCAACTCGTCGGGACACCCGGAGTGGCCGAAGTCAACACACTCGGCGGCATGCTCAAACAATATGAAATCGCGGTTGTTCCAGACAAACTCAAGAGCATGAACACGACGATTACCGAGATTTTCGAAGCGCTCGAGGTCAACAACGAAAATACCGGAGGCGCCTACATCGACAAGAAACCGTATGCTTTTTTCATCCGCGGCGTCGGAATGGTGAGTTCGATAGAGGACATCCGTAAAATCGTCGTAAAAAACCAAAATGGCATCCCGATCCTGGTTCGCGATGTGGCCGAAGTGCGCATCGGAAGCGCCGTTCGCTACGGAGCCGTGACCAAAGACGGCAAAGGCGAAGAAGTCTCCGGAATGGTCATGATGCTCAAAGGCGAAAACAGCGGTGAGGTCGTCGCCCGCGTCAAGCAAAAAATGGAGCAAATCAAGAAATCGCTTCCCGAAGGTGTCGCCGTCGAACCTTTTCTCGACCGGACGCTGCTTGTCGACAAAGCCATCAAAACCGTAGAAACCAATCTTGTCGAAGGCGCGCTCATCGTCATATTTATCTTGGTTTTGCTGTTGGGCAACTGGCGGGCGGGCCTGGTCGTGGCTTCTGTGATCCCATTGTCGCTGTTGTTTGCGATCTCGATGATGAAATTGTTTGGCGTTTCCGGCAACCTTATGAGTTTGGGCGCCATTGATTTCGGATTGATCGTCGACGGAGCCGTAATCATCGTCGAGGCCATCGTACACAGGCTGCAACGTCTCAATACCGGCAAATTATCCAGACAGCAAATGGATGCACAAGTGTATTCCGCGGCTTCGAAAATCCGCAGCAGCGCCGCTTTCGGGGAACTCATCATCCTAATCGTTTACCTTCCGATCCTGGCGCTTACCGGAATCGAAGGCAAGATGTTCGGGCCGATGGCGCAGACCGTCTCGTTTGCGATATTGGGAGCGTTTTTACTGTCGCTTACCTATGTGCCCATGATGTCGTCGCTAACGTTGCAAAGACAGATCGGACACAAGCCCAATGTGAGTGACCGCATCATCGGTAAATTGCACGCCTGGTACGCCCCGATTCTCGAAAAGGCGTTCAGCGCCCGCAAAATCGTCGTCGCGACAGCACTTTTGTTGTTTGCGTTATCACTGTTTGTATTCGATCGGCTTGGAGGAGAATTCATCCCTACGCTCGACGAAGGCGACATTGCCACGCATTTCGTGATCGCTTCGGGTTCTTCGCTTTCGCAGGAAGTCGACGCCACGCTTAAAGCGGAACGGTTACTGAAATCGAAATTTCCTGAGATAAAGATGATAGTGGCTAAAATCGGTTCAGCTGAAATCCCGACCGATCCCATGCCCGTAGAGGCTGCCGACCTTATCATCCTGTTGAAGGAAAAACACGAATGGACGTCGGCCGATACCAAAGAGGAACTCATGCAAAAAATGGAAGCCGTGCTCAACGACATTCCCGGTGCCACCACCGAGTTTTCCCAACCTATCCAAATGCGCTTCAACGAGCTTATGACGGGCGTGCGCAGCGATGTGGCGGTAAAGATCTATGGAGAAGACATCGACTTGCTGGTTGCCAAAGGCGAACAGGCTCTTAAGATCATAAGCAATATCGATGGTGTAGCCGATGCCAAAACCGAGCGCGTGGCCGGCCTTCCGCAAATCACGGTGCGCTACAACAAAGACAAGATGGCGTTGTACGGACTCAAGATTGGCGATCTCAACAAAGTGCTCAGAATGGGATTTGCCGGGGAATCTGCCGGCGTGGTTTACGAAGGCGAAAAGCGGTTCGATCTTGTCGTGCGACTTGAAGCAGACAGCCGTGCCGATATTTCAAGCATCAAATCGCTTTTTGTAACGCTTCCGTCCGGCAACCAAATTCCGCTTGAGCAAATCGCCGATGTACAATATGAAGACGGCCCGATGCAGATTTCGCGAGACGACGGAAAGCGCCGCATCGTCGTCGGGTTTAACGTAAGAGGACGTGACGTGGCTTCGGTCGTTGAAGACATTCGCAAAAAACTCGATTCGGAACTCAGGCTTCCGCCGGGATATTACACCACTTACGGCGGGCAATTCGAAAACCTCGCGGAGGCGAACCAACGACTCGCCGTCGCCGTTCCCATGGCGCTTTTACTGATTTTGATCTTGCTTTATTTCACGTTCAAATCCATCGCACAGTCGCTGTTGATTTTTACCGCGATCCCACTTTCGGCCATTGGCGGAATCCTTGCGTTGTGGATACGCGGCATGCCGTTCAGCATTTCGGCCGGAGTCGGGTTCATCGCCTTGTTCGGCGTGGCGGTGCTCAACGGGATCGTGCTCATCGGATATTTCAACCAACTCAAATCGGAAGGCGTCGTAGACGTGATGGACAGGATACGCGAAGGCACCAAGACGCGGCTGCGGCCTGTGATCATGACCGCTGCCGTGGCCTCGTTGGGATTTTTGCCGATGGCCATCAGCACAAGCGCGGGTGCCGAAGTCCAAAAACCATTGGCGACAGTCGTCATTGGCGGGCTGATAACCGCGACGTTGCTGACGCTAATTTTATTGCCGATCCTGTATTACTACTTAGAAACATCTACAAGATTCAAGCGCCGCGATGCCAGGACAGGCATTCTGATCGTTGGGTTTGCCTTGTCACCTGCGTTGTCATCGGCTCAAGCACCATCGTTGACATTGGCGCAGGCCGTTGAGACCGGAATCAGGAACAACCGCAGCATCCTGGCTTCCGACCTCGACATCAAAGCGCAAAACGAACTGACCGCAACGGCTTGGGACATCCCGAAGACACAGCTCTCGGGAACATTCGGACAACTAAATACTGCCGCCCACGATAAGAATTTGTCCGTTTCCCAAAGCATCAATCCGTTTCGCGTCGGGTCGAACCGAAAATTGCTGCGCGAAAACTCGAACGCGAGCCAATTGCGATCCGAAGCCACGAAACAAGACGTGATTTTTGCGATCAGGCAATCGTGGAACGAATTGTTGTTTTACGGCAAGCTTCAAGCGATCCTGTTGCGACAGATGTCCGTCATGGACAAGTTCGTGCGTTCTGCCGAGGTGAAATTCCGCGTGGGCGAGACAAATTCGTTAGAGAAAAACATCGCGTTTGCCAAACAGCAGGAATTGCTGCAACGTATCGCGCAAAACGACGGCCAGTTGCGCATCGAGAAGTCGCGTTTGCGTTTGTTGCTCGATCTCCGCGACGATTTTACCGTGGCCGATACCGCATTTATCCCAATCCCGATTTCTGCGGCTGACAGTTCGGCCGTGTTGCAAAATCCCGAATTGCGGCTGGCGCAAACCCAGATTGCGGTTGCCGAAGCGACTCGAAAAGTGGAGAGATCGGCTTTGTATCCTGACATTTCCGCAGGCTACTTCGTCCAATCGCTTACGGGCAACCACGACGTCGGCGGGACGCCTCGCTATTACGACAATACGTTGCGTTTCCAGGGATTTACCGTCGGGATCGCAGTTCCCGTTTTTTTCAGGGCGACATCCGCGAAAGCGAGAGCAGCGGAGTTAAACATCGAACGCGAAAAGCAGCAGGCCGAATATGTAAAATCGGAACTCCAAAATCGATTGGCAGAACAATCCGACCGCTTATCCACCTACACTTCGTTGGTGAATTACTACCGAGATACGGCCGATCCGAATGCGAAAAAAATCATCGCGAACGCCACGAAAGGCTACCAAAACGGAGATTTACCGTACGCAGAATACGTGCAAAGCCTTGAAACGGCTCACGCCATCCTGGTCAACTATGCCGAAGCGGTTCGGAAGTACAATCAGACGGCCATCAACATACAATTCCTTATCAATCAATAACATGGCACATACTATTTTTCTTAGATCAATCGGAATCGCATTGGCTGCCGTTCTCTTTTCATGCGCCAAAACCGAGGAGGCCAAAAAAGCGGACGACACGCAAATCCAACCCGAAACCCGCGAACGCGAAACAGTCGAAGTGGAACTGAACGAAGCGCAATATTCGGCTTCAGACATAGAACTGGGAACGTTCAGCCCAAAAAACCTCAGCGAGGTCGTCAATGCCAACGGTTATACAAAATTGCCGCCACAAAACCAGGCCGATGTATCGGTTTTTGTATCGGGTAACATTAAGTCGATCGTCGTTATCGAAGGGCAGAACGTGCGCAAAGGACAAGTGATTGCAACTGTGGAAAGCCCAGAATTTACGCGCATCCAACAGGAATTCCTGACCTCGAGAAGCAATTTGGAATTCCTCAGGCTCGAATTCGACCGTCAGCGCATTTTGAGCGAGGAAGAAGTATCGGCAAAGAAAGTTTTCCAGAAAACCAAGGCCGAATTCGAAATCGAAAAAACGCGTTTCGCCTCGCTGAAAAAACAGTTGCAGACGATGAACATCAACCCGAATTCCGGGCCGGTCGCGACGGTTCCTGTCGTGGCCCCGATCTCAGGATCTGTGACGGAAGTCAACATCAAAATCGGGAGCAACGTCACGCCGGGAACACCGTTGGTGAGCATCGTCGACAATTCCCAGCTGCACGTCGACCTGCTAGTTTACGAAAAGGATCTGCAAAAAGTAAAAACTGGTCAAAGCGTGCGTTTCGTACTCACGAACCAGGACAATACGGAAATCAAGGGCAAGGTTTTCAGTGTCGGAAAAGCCTTCGAGAACGAGACCAAATCGGTTGCCGTTCACGCCGATATCGAGAACGAAAAACAGCGCCTGATTCCGGGAATGTATGTCAATGCGCTTATTGACGTCGGTGCGCACACGGTTAACGCGCTGCCGGTAGAGGCCATCGTGAATGCCGAAGGTCGGGAGTTTATCTTTATCTTAGAGCAAGTGCGCGAAACTGCATCCGACCCTAAAAAAGAAACGGCTCACGACCAAAAACAAGGACATGCGCACGACGACGGGCACGCTCACGAGGAAAGCGGAAAAAGCTACCATTTTGCACGCGTCGAAGTCAAAACCGGAACGGCACAGTTGGGCTACGTACAGGCGACGCCGTTGCAGCAGTTGGCACCGGACGCGAAAATCGTGCTCAAAGGCGCGTATTACATCCAAAGCCATTTGCTCAAAAATCGGGGCCAGGGCGGTCACGCACATTAATTAGATGATTCACGAAGACCACCATCATACGCATACCGACTCAGCCGCTCACGAAGATGACAGCCACGATCTCGCTTCCGGAAATTCGGGATGGAAAATGCGTTGGCCGTTGCTTGCGGGTTCTGCAGTCCTGGCTGTGATGCTCGTACTTGAATTCGGGTTCGGATATCTGCCACCTTTCCCTATCGGGCTTTGCGTTTACGGCACCGCCTACCTGCTGTCAGGATATAATGTACTTTACATAGCGTGGCGAAAGGCAAAACGATTTGACTTTTTCAATGAATTTTTCCTGATGAGTTCGGCTACGATCGGTGCTTTTGCAATTGGATCGTATAGCGAAGGCGTCGCGGTAATGGTGTTCTATTCGATAGGCGAATGGTTTCAGGATGCAGCCGTAGACCGCGCCAAACGCAGCATCAAAGCATTGCTCGACATACGGCCGGAAGTGGTGACGATAATCGAAAATGGCGTTGGCCGACCCATGGATCCGAATCTCGTGGATATCGGGACGGTCATCGAAGTCAAACCGGGAGAAAAAGTTGCGTTGGACGGCACATTGCTTTCCGAAAAATCCTCATTCAACGCCGCGGCACTCACTGGCGAAAGCAAGCCCGATACAAAGCGCAAAGGCGAAACGGTTTACGCCGGAATGATCAACCTCAACACGGTGTCTGAAATCAAGGTCGCGGCAAAATTCCGGGACAGTAAACTCAGCCGCATCCTCGAATTGGTACAGGACGCGACGGCCCGGAAATCGAAAACCCAACTTTTCATCAATCGTTTTGCAAGGATTTACACACCTGTCGTTTTCGCTTTGGCTGTTGCGGTGTTTGCACTGCCCTATTTTTTTGTAGCGCAATATTCCTTTTACGACTGGTTTTACAGAGCGCTAGTATTTTTGGTCATCAGTTGCCCATGCGGCCTGGTGGTTTCGATTCCGTTGGGCTATTTTGGCGGGATCGGACTGGCCTCACGTCACGGGATTTTGTTCAAAGGCGCGAACTTTCTCGATGTGATCAGCGAAATCGACACGGTCGTCATGGACAAAACCGGAACGTTGACCGAAGGCGTGTTCGAAGTGGACCGAGTCAGGCCGGACGGCATAACCGAACGGGAATTGCTCGGGATCGCATGCGCTGTCGAACGCAAATCGACGCATCCGATCGCTGCGGCCATCGTATCGTATGCGCAGAAAATCGGAGTATCAACATTTGAAATCGGAAACATAAAAGAAATTCCGGGCAAAGGCCTGGAAGCCGAAATCGACGGGAAACAAGTCGTGGTCGGCAACCTGAAATTGATGCAGGACGCACAAATCGGCCTTCCCGAAGGTTGGGAAACGCAAGCCAAAACCGTTGTAATCGTCGCCGTCGACCGCCGCTACAAAGGCTATATCACAATATCCGACAAGATAAAACCGGATGCCATCGAAACGATCCGGGAACTGCATCGGATGAAAATCGAGACCGTGATGTTGTCAGGCGATAAAAAAAGCGTCGTGGATAGCGTTGCCCGCGAACTTTCCATCGATAGCGCTTTTGCGGACCTGCTTCCCGAAGACAAAGTCCGAAACGTCCGACAACTCAAAACTCTCGGCAAAAAACTGGCGTTTGTCGGCGACGGACTCAACGATGCTCCGGTGGTGGCGTTGGCCGATGTCGGGATTGCGATGGGCGGACTCGGAAGCGACGCCACGATAGAAACCGCCGACGTGGTCATCCAGGACGATCGCCCGTCCCGCATCGTCACCGCGATAAAAGTTGGAAGGTTGACCAAGCGTATCGTTTGGCAGAATATCGCCATGGCGTTGCTGGTCAAAATTGTCGTACTGGCGCTCGGAGCCGGTGGGATCGCGACGCTTTGGGAAGCGGTCGTTGCCGATGTAGGCGTGGCGTTGCTGGCCATTTTGAACGCCGTCCGCCTTCAGCGAATAAAAATGAGTTAGTATATTTGAAACCCTAAAAACCTGATTATGAAAAATGCTATAAAATTCATCGCTTTCGTCGGATTGATGCTCGCCGGATCCTCGTCTGTGGCGCAAATGTCAAAAAAGAATGAAAAGGTCGTGATCAAAACCAATATCTATTGCGACCATTGTAAGGAATGTCCGAGCTGCGGCAAGAGTTTGCAATCGAACCTGCTCAAGATGAAAGGCGTGAAAATGTACGAACTCGACGACAAGAAAATGACGTTGACGGTTTATTATAACGGCCAAAAAACAAACGCCGACGCGATCAGGCGATCCATATCGGAAATGGGATACGATGCCGACGACATAAAAGCGCTTCCCGAAGCTTACGAAAAACTCGACGATTGCTGCAAAAAGGCGTAGTCAAAATCGTACGCATCGAATTGGCGTCAGGACAAAAAAAAAGAGGCCGCCTTTTCGGGCAGCCTCTCTCGTTTTATGTCAAGTCGTTATTCTTTTACGATCTTGATGGTCTTCACCTGGTTGTCAGAAGTAACTCTTACAAGGTAAGCGCCTTCAGACAATTGGGAAAGGTTCACTTCGGCATCCGTTTGGTTGATTGCCTTTGTGTAAACTTGTTGACCCAAAAGGTTGTAAACGGTAACGTCTGAAATAACTTGTGAATACGAAAGTTTCAACACATCCTTAACCGGGTTCGGGTGGAAAGAGAACGCATTGTTGTCGAAACCTGCAGTGCTCAGTGAAGCGTCATAAGCCGAAACCATGAAATTTCCTTCGGTTCCTCCGCCATATTCCCAAACTCTGGCGTAGATCACTTCTCCGGGAGTTCTTCCGGTAAGGGATAGTTTGGAGAAAGCACCGTCATCGCTTCCGTCATCGTTACATGAAATCAATGTAAGTGATCCGCAAGCGCCGCTGTAAAGTGCGAGACCTGTATCGTCGAGAATGTCGTCTTCAACACTGTTGGTTTCTACGGTAATACTTCCTGAAGCAGGAATCACAACGCTATACCAAACATCGCCTCCGTCGAAACTCGCACATCCGGGCTCCGGTGCTCCAGTAGAATCTGTCGCGCTGACGTTAGTTCCCATAATGGCGTTCGTAGCGAACACGCCTCCTGGCGTAAGCGCTGTAGCAGTCGCACATTCGTCATTGATAGGCGCCGGCGGAGGAGCCATGGTTGTGAAGCTCCAGATCGCACATGTCGTGTTGTTGCCACCCGCGTTCTTAGAAACAAGTTTCCAGTAGAACGTCGTGTTGTAACCTGTCAGCGTGATTGCTGCAGTAGTCGTGGTAAAGTTGGCGATGAAGTTCGTTACCGCATCAGCCGTAAGGCCATAGTACAAATCATAAGAAACTGCCGGATCTCCATCTGTTGGAGGGGTCCATGCGAACGTCACGTTTCCTACCGGAATGTTCGTGGCTCCGTCAGCAGGAGTAGGATTCGTAGCGCAACCAGGCATTACGGTCGTGTTAAATGCGAAAGGTCCGACCCAAGCACTAAACGATGTTCCTGTTTCGCACTCGCTTCTTACATAAAATTCGTAGGCTGTCGCACCGGTTAAGTTAGCGGCATCGTAAGTTGTAGCTCCCACAACGTTGATTCCGGTATTGTCTGCAGCAGCCGGTACACCAGTTCCCGCAGGTTGGATCACAATTTCTGCGTTAGCCGCAGTTGTCGTCCAGTTGATCGTAGCCGTCGAACCGCTCGTTACTG
The DNA here is from genome assembly GCF_014748335.1 of Flavobacterium selenitireducens. GTDB lineage: Bacteria > Bacteroidota > Bacteroidia > Flavobacteriales > Flavobacteriaceae > Flavobacterium > Flavobacterium selenitireducens. The sequence continues at coordinate 405,042 of NZ_JAAVIY010000002.1, read as the reverse complement.
TTGCGCTCGCAGCTGTTGGAGCCGAACATGGGTTAGTGTCCGGAGTATAAGTAATACGGATCGACGTCAAGCGGTTTTCGATTGCAGTAGCCGCTCCGTCGCCCGGGTTTGTTCCGTCTACACGCACATACGCCTGACGTGCGGCAGGAGTCGCCTGAGCGAAGTATTGTGCTGATCCACTTCCTCCAAACTCGTCATAAACCATGACCATCAGGTTACCAGAAAGATATTGGTGTGGATTCGTAAGGGTGATCATTTTCCAACCTGGAGTCGCATCTTGTGTAGTGTTTCCGTCGAACAATGGCGACAATCCTCCGATATAGGTAGGAGAGTTCCACGCTGCCGTTCCGCTGAGTGTAGAAGCACCAATGTTGCGCATGTATACTTTTGTCGGTTTTGTTCTGGCTATCTGATCACCTGTTTTGTAGTATTCGATCGCCGTGATTTCTCCGAATCCGCCTATTTCCGATTGTAGGAACAAACTTGCATGGCGCTGGAAGCCGTACCAGTGTGTCATAGGGCCGTAGAAATTACCTTCGGTTATCGGGCCAACCGTTACCGTAGGGTCTATCGTTACCGGGAACGATCTTTGGCCGTCTTTAAGCCATTTTGCAGGAACTTTGGTTGTGATTTTCAACCCTTCGTCAGTAAAATCCGCATGATAATCCACCACCAAAACGTGGTCGCGCAATTGTACTTTTTGGACATCGTTCAATTTTTCAGAAGGCGCGTAAGCCAAGACCATTGCCTGATCTCTCGTAAGCGTGTTGTCGAAAATAACGATTTTGCTGAACGACAAACCATCGGCGAATCCCGGGATGCTGATGCTGAAATTCTTTGCATCGAACGACCCGTTCTGCGCCTTTCCGTTGGCGATCACGCTCCAACCCTGGCCAAGGGAAATGATTTGGCTGAATTCCACCATCGCCTTTGCCGGCAACGCGCTGATTTCAGAAGTCATGGCATTTATGATAGTGTTGTTCTCAAGACCCGTCGGGATCACCTCGAACTCCTCTGTAATGCCGGGATAAGCGTTGTTGTAACGGATGGCTTTCCCGTTGACGGCCACTTCGCCTTTGGCAATTTTAGTGGAAGACAACACTTTTCCGTTAAGGGTTGTTTCCATTTTCGGGTTGTTCCACCACTTCAGGCTTTGTGAGCCATTGTAATACATTTCCACAGGCATGGTTCCCGCCGATTTTGGAAAGTAACTTTTGATCTCATTCGTTACGTTTCCGTAACCGTAACCTTTGGACGCCGTCAACGGCTGGATCGCCGGATCGATGTCCTGCCAGCTTCCGTTGATGTCGCGATAGTGCATCGTGCCGCCCATTTGAGCCGTCACGGTACCGTTTGCGTTGCGGAAGTGTTTTGCGTTTTGCGTTCTCTTCTGAAGCACCTCTTGCTGAGGGTTGTAGCCTTCAAAAAGACCGCCTTTTTCCCATTGGCTGCCAGGTTTTGAAACCTTGGCGCCGTTACCGTCCTGAGCGTTGGCCGAAAAGGCGAACGACATCAAGCATACGGCAAATGTCTTAAGCGTAAAGTTGTACATAGTTATTTGTTTGAAATATAGGTGGAAATGTAAGGGAATTCTTTTACACCCAATAATAAACGACGTTAAAATTGACGATGAGCCGCAATGAAATTCTTAAATAAAGGGAATTGTTACCCAAATTACGTCGTGCCGTCCTTGCTTTTCGACAAAACGCCTGATCGTGATTTTGGCGCTTCCAAAAGTCTTTGTTATTGTCAGGACATGATTTTCCCCGGATGTTTTTTGGCGTGAGAATAGATCAAAGTCATGATGTACTGGTTGCTGCCGTAAGGCGTGACGTAGTCCTTGACTTCGGACGGATGCGCAAAACCTACGTCCGAGCCCACATAACCCATTCCGTAAAAATGACCGTTCTCGACCCAAATGCAACTGCGCTCATCTGCAGACCGGCCTTTGTCTATCAAAGCAAAACTCGGTCGCTCCTTTGCCAGGGCATCCAACGCATTTGACACACTGAGGTTGTGATGCGTCATATCCGGCAAATCTGTCGTGTCCCGGCGAACAAAATATTCGCCCTGTGCCTTCCCGTAATTGCAAAAGCGATGATCGATCCGGTGATTTTCGGCGAGCTGGCGCAGCAAATTTATCGCATCGTATTCGCTGTTGAACACCTCGACGCATTTTTGGAACTTGCTCAATTTTCCGATCGCAAGATAACGGTAACCGTTGCGCGCTTCGTATTCGTAAAGCCCGAATTTCGGATCGAACCGCTTCAATGCACGGTTGTACGCCGGCCACAGCTTCTTGATTTCGGAACATTCGAGCAAAAGGGCCATGAGTTCGGTGGCGCAAACCTCGAACGAAATGCCGTGGATATCCCTCAAAAAGTGCTGTCGCTGCGGCTTTACGCTATTGCCGCTAAAATGCGATGCCACCCGTTTTTTGAGATTGATCGCCTTCCCTACATAAATTACTTTCCTGGCCTGGTTGTAAAAATAATAGACGCCCGGTTTTTCGGGTAGGGCCTCGAAGTCGTTCGGCGGGAGATTGGGCGGAAGCCGTTGATCCTGGGCCGTCTTCTTGATCATTTTGGCTATTTCAAGTTCCGTGTCCCATTGCAGCAATTGCGAAAAAAGGATAACCGTCGCATCGAGGTCACCTCCTGCGCGATGCCTGTTGAAAACCGGGATTTCGAGCGAGCGGCAAAGATTTCCCAAACTGTACGAACCCAATCCCGGCCTGATCTTTCGTGCGGCGCGCACCGTGCACAATTTCCTGGCGGACCATTTGAATCCGGAAAGTTCGAGCTCATGGCGTAGGAACGAATAGTCGAAATTGACGTTATGGGCTACGAAAATGCGATCGGAAAGCAACTCGAACACCTTAGCGGCGACGTCGTCGAAAATCGGAGCGTCGCGCACCATTTCGTTGTTGATTCCCGTGAGTGCGAAAATAGGAAGCGGAATTTCCTTTTGCGGATTCACAAGGGTTTCCCAACGATCGATTACCTTGATTCCGTCGTGGATGGCGATGGCGATTTCGGTAATGCGGCTGCCAGAGGCGTTGCCACCCGTAGTTTCGATGTCAACTATGGCGTATTGGGATTTCATCAAGAAAAAATTGGGCAGACGCGGGAAATCGCGAATAGGCAAAGCTAGCGAAAAGCAACCTTAAACGCTTGTGAACCAATGTTAAAAATGACCGGAAACCGTGTTGTTTGGAAGGGCTTTGGGAAATACATCCGGTAAATGCACTTCGTGAGCCGATTTTACATAAATTTGAGTAGCTGCCCCGTTACCGTCAACCCGCGGTATCCCGAAAGGGACGTTTCAAGCGCCCAAACCCGACATGATTTTCAAAAACAAAACCGCATCCCGCTTTGCCGCTGTCAGGGCCGTTTTCATGACGGGCATTGCCTTGGCGTGCTTTTTTTCCTGCTCAAAGGCAGATGCCGATCGTTCGGTTTCCGATGTACGGACGCAGCCAAAACCGCTCATGGCTCAGCATCCGCCCGGTGAGAAAACCAAATATTCGCTGGAGCAGCTCGACAATACCAAGGGACTGTCCAACAGTTCGGTAAACTATATCTTCCAGGATTCGGAAAACATACTCTGGATCGGCACCTGGGACGGCCTCAACCGATACGACGGCAATGCTTTCCGCATCTTCCGGCCTGAACCCGGGTCGCCAAATTCGCTTAGCAACCAGGTTATCCTTAAGATAGGTGAAGACGAAAGCGGCAAGATTTGGGTGTTGACCATGCACGGGATCAACCGATACGATAAAAAAACAGGAAAGTTCACACAACACTATTTTGCGCGCAAGGGAACGCAGCCGCTTTCGGAATCGGAGTTCAACATGGCGCTCGACGCCTCAAAACGGGTTTATTGCGCGGTCAAAGACTGGGGAATCGGGTATTTCGACGGCAAGCAGTTTCGCCGTCTCGGCATTTCCGGAATACCGGCAGGAACCGTTAACAAAATGGAATTTTCGGGCGAAGGCGAATTGTTGATGTTGTTTTCGAATAATGAATTGTATGCGCTGAACGTGTCCGGGAAACAAAGCGTCGCCACACCTCGACTGCTTGCCGGAAACGTGCGCGCTTTTGACCTTGCCGACGACGGAACGATTGGCTTGGTGAAACTGTCGGGAGAAATCGGATTGCTTACATCGGATGCGAAGCCGAAACCCAAGTTGACAGATAGAACGGCCACTTCAATCGTAGGGCACGTCCCGGAAGGTTTTGTGTTCGCAGGCCGCTCAGGCTATTTTATGTATGATTCGAACGGCAACCCTGCGAACGCCTCCTGGACAAAATACCTGAGGAACCAAAAAATAACGACGCTCGTGCGCGCCAGCGAAAACGTGCTCTGGATGGGAACCGACGGAGACGGACTACTGCAGATCTCTCCTCAAAAAAAGTCGTTCGCGCTCATCGCATCGTCCCAAATTCCCGAACTCGAAGGCGGAATCGTACGATCGTTTCTCGACGCAGGCGGGGCGTTTTGGGTGGGAACGAAAGGAAAAGGGCTTTTCAGGATTACATCCGGTTTGCCGACGGAGCCCGGACAGCCGCTGACTTACCAAAATTTTACCGAAGCCAACAGCCCAATCAACAATTCCGTTTTTGCTTTGTGCAAAGGCCACGACAAATTGGTTTTCATAGGATCGGACGGAGACGGAATCAGCGTGTACGACCTCGACCGCGGACGGCTCATCGGCTGGAACGAAATCGAAGGCAGGGAAAAATGCGGTTATTTTAAATCCGTCTATGCGATTTACCAGGACGAACAAGGAAGCATCTGGCTTGGAAGCAACGGTTACGGAATGTTGCGGCTCAAACTCGAACGCTCCGTTAACGGGTTGAAGGTGACCGATGCCAGTCGATTTACGGCCGGAAGCGGGTCCGCCTCACTGAGCAGCAACATCGTATTTTCTATCGTCCCGAAGAACCGTTCCCAGCTTTGGATCGGGACACGGCTTGGCGGCCTCAACTTATTTGACGTGAACACGGGGCGCTTCCGGGTTTTCAAGAACGAAAGCGGGAACCCTCAAAGTTTGTCGAACAACGACGTGCTTTCGCTCGGGATCGACGCAAACCAAAAACTTTGGATCGGGACAAGTTACGGCCTCAACGTGCTCGAATCGACAGCTGACGAAAAGGCAAAATTCCGCAGTTTTACCTCAAAGGACGGGCTTCCGGATAACACCATCCACGGTATCGTATCGGACAAAAACGCAAACTTGTGGATCAGTACCAATTTCGGGCTTTCCAATTTCGTGTCCCATTCCCGGAAATTCATCAACTATTCCCGCAATGACGGTCTGCAAAACAACGAATTTGCAGACGGAGCCTCGTATCTGCAAAGCCAAACCGATGTGGTCTACATGGGCGGAATCAAGGGATTCAACTATTTCCACCCGGAACAGGTCCGGGAATCGGTCGCCATTCCGGATCTGCTCATAGACCGGATCACCGGACAGGATCAAGCCGAACCGTATTATCAAGGGCTTGTGGTCGGGCCGGATTCCAAAACGCATCCTTCGATAGAATTGAAACACGACCAGAATTTCTTCGACATCGAGCTCGCGGCCCTTACCTATATAAATAACGACAAATGCCATTTCGCCTATAAGCTCGAGGGTTTCGACAAAGAATGGAAGGCGATCGACAACCGGAAAATCATCTCGTTCACGAACGTGCCGCGCGGGAAGTACGAGCTTTGGATGAAGTGGTCCAACAGCGACGGCGTGTGGAGCGATGCCGTGCGTGCGATCGACATTCGCGTCAGGCCCGTAATCTGGCAATCGAACGCGGCGCTTTCGGTGTATACGATACTGGCAATCGTTTTCGCCTGGTTCGTGCGCAGTTACTACCTCAAACGTCAGTCGCTGAGGCAGAATATAATGTCGCGCAAAAAAGAAGAGGAAATCCACGAGAACAGATTGACGTTTTTCACGAACATCGCCCACGAATTCCTGACGCCGCTCACGCTCATCGTCGGTCCTGTGCAAAAGCTTACCGAAATGCCGGCACTTGACGGGCGCAACCGCAAATTCGTCAACATGATCCAGCGCAATTCCTCGCGTCTGCTGTTCCTGACGCAACAATTGCTCGAATTCCGAAAAGCCGAATACGACCGGCTCGGGATTAGCGTAAAACGGTTTGATCTCGTGAGTTTGGTAGAACAGATTGCCGAGCTTTTCGACGATTGGGCTTTCGACAAAAACATCGATTACCACCTCGAAATCCCGCAAAGCATTCCGGGCTGGTTCGACAAGGACAAGACCGAGAAGATTATTTTCAACCTGATGTCGAACGCGTTCAAATACACGCCAATCGGCGGAAGTATTTCTGTAAAGGTCGGATTTACGGGCGATGACGGCCAAAACATCCATTTTACGGTCGTCAATACCGGGAAAGGAATCCCGGAGGACAAAATGAACTCGCTTTTCGACCGTTTTTTCTTATCGGATACGAAACAGTCCCACGACAGCGAAATGTTCCGGACGGGAATCGGGCTGGCTTACGTCAAAAAGCTCGTGACCGTGCTGAGAGGGGAAGTCGAAGTGTCGAGCATACAGGACAGGGAAACGGTTTTTACGGTAGTGCTTCCGTGCGGAGAATCGGCGTTTTCGGAAAACGAAATCGACATGGAAGCCGCTCCGGTGTTGATTTCCCATCATCTGAAAAACATATTGGAGGACATCTCGGACAAACCCGACGAATCCCTGCCCGAGAAAGTCCGCGCGCTCGAAAAGCTCGAAAACAACCGTCCTAATATTTTGATCGTGGAAGACGAAAAAGACATCCACGCGTTCCTGAGCGATCTTTTGTCCGGACAATACGACATCACGACCGCCTACAACGGGGCCGAAGCACTTGACGTGGTCGAAAACAGTGTGCCGGACCTCATCATCAGCGACGTCATGATGCCCGTGATGGACGGTGTCGAACTTTGCCGCAAGATCAAAACCGACGTACGCACCTGCCACATCCCGTTTATCATGCTCACGGCAAAAGACGCGGTGGCGCATCGTATAGAAGGTTTGGAAAGCGGCGCCAATTCGTATATCCCGAAACCGTTCTATCCGGAGCATCTGCTCGTGCGCATCCAAAAATTGCTTGAGGAAAAAGAACTCATCTTACGCCATTTTACCCAGGATACGATTTTGGAAAACGTGTCTGAACCGCACGTCGGCAATCGCGAAAAAGACTTTATCCGCACCATAATCGCGCTTGTGAGGCGCAACATCGATAATGAATCGCTCCACAGCGGTTTTATCGAAAAGGAACTCGGCATCAGCGCCTCCCAACTGTACCGCAAAACCAAGGAGATTTTCGGGTTGACGCCTGCCGACCTGATCCGGAGCATGCGCCTCAAATTTGCCGCGGAACTGCTTCGCCGCAACATGCTCACGGTATCCGAAATTTGCTACAAGTCCGGTTTCAACAATCGATCGTATTTCTACAGGGAGTTCAAAAAGGTGTACAAAACCACGCCAAAGAACTATCAAATGCATTATAGATCGAAGACAATCCAATTTTCAAAAAACTGATTTACAATACATTAAACAGATGTGTACACTTTTGGCAGAATAGTGTACACGTCTTTCTATGCCGCCGCTCTAAATTTATGCTACCAACGAAAACGTTATAGCAAACCTAATTGAAACCGTATAACAGCAAAAATCAAAACCATGAGAAAACAAGTACTATTCACTAACGAAACCGGGATTGGGATATGAAGAAGAAACTCATTTGCCAACTGTTCCTGGTCTGGATGCTGGGCTCATTCAGCGTCCTCAAAGCACAAACCATCACAGGTACGGTTTCTGACAATTCCGGTCCTTTGCCGATGGTAAACGTGGCCGTTAAAGGCACGAACACGAGTGCGCAAACCGACATCAACGGCGAATATACGTTGCTCGACGCCGGGGCCAATCCTACTTTGGTTTTTACCTATATGGGATATACGACCAAAGAAATCGCTGCAAACGGGCAAACTGTCGTGAACGCCGTACTGGAAGCCGACAGCCAACAACTGAATGAAGTCGTCGTTACCGGATATTCGAGTCAGCAAAAGAAGTCGATCTCCGGAGCGGTAACCCAGGTCGATCTTGTGGACATGGCCAAAACGCGCGTGCCGGATGTTACCCAGGCACTTCAGGGACAAGCGGCCGGTGTATTCGTGGCGGCGAGTTCCGGTGCGCCCGGAGACGGTATCCAGATCAGGATTCGCGGCCAGGGCACGCTTGGAAATAACGACGTACTTTATGTGGTAGACGGTGTCCCGACGCGTTCGATAGGATTTATTCCGGGAGGCGACATCAAGAATCTTACGGTTCTGAAAGATGCGGCATCTGCCTCGATCTACGGGTCTCGCGCGGCCAATGGCGTCGTGCTTATTACGACCAAAAGAGGGCAGGACGGAAAAGGAACGTTCGAAGCCGAGGCGTTTACGGGCGTCCATTTCGCGACGAATCTTCCAAAATTGCTCAATACGTCACAGTATTTGGATGTGATGGAAACGTCTTACAACAATACGACAGGTACAGATCCTAATGTGCCAAACCCATACACGGCGTTGCGCGGACGTTCTGATTTGTCCGATACTGACTGGCTTGACGAACTGTTTACGACCGGTTACAGCAACAGCGCCCACATTTCGGCCAGCGGCGGATCGGATAAACTTTCCTATTACATTTCCGGAAGCTATTTCGGCGTGGACGGAATCGTCGTGGAGCGGAACGACAAGTACAAGCGGGCAAATTTCCGCACGAATGTGATCGGAAACGTAAGTGAAAGATTTACGGTCGGAAGCAGCATGCAATTGACGTTCATCAAACAGGACAAGCTATCCTCTACGGGCGACGCTCCGGGCGTGATCCGTCATGCGATGATCCGTCCGCCGGTTCTGGGCGTTTACAAAGATCCGTCCGATCCTACTTGGTCTGCCGAAGATCCGTATACCGATCTTCCGTTCTACATCGGGCCAGATAATTTCAACAAAAGCCTCGAGTATAGCTCGAATCCGATTGCAATCGTGCACTTCACCAACGACAAACGCGAACTGTTCAACACTTTTGGGAATGTATTTGCCGAATATGCCTTCCTGGGCGACAAATCGCTCAAGTTCAAAACGTTGCTTGGAATCGATGCGGATTTCATCCACACCAAGAATTTTGCACAGAACTACGGCGACCAACAAGCGATATTGCCGGCAGACAGCCCGTTTTTCGGGATGGGGCGCAACAACATGCCGAACAATCTCAGCGAGAGCCGTGGCCAGGACGTGACTTTTAACTGGAGCAACACGTTCAACTTCATTAAGACTTTTGGCGATCATAGCATCAACGCGCTTGTAGGGACGGAATATATCACCAACAAATATGAGCAGATGGGCGGAACACGTTCGGCTTACGACATTACGCTCGATCCATTTTTGTATCTCGACTACGGACAGCTCGGAGGCGGAACAACAGGCTTGCCGCCAGCGTATACGGGCGGTTCCGGATCTGCCTGGACGTTGTTCTCCTACTTCGGAACGGCAACATATGGTTTCAGGGAAAAGCTTTTTGCCACCGCGACAATGCGTGCTGATGCTTCGTCACGTTTCGGACCTAACAAAAAATGGGGATATTTTCCGTCTATATCGGCCAACTACATCCTGACGAATGAAGAATTCATGAAAGACGTGACCTGGTTGACCAGTTTGAAGATCCGTGCCAGTTACGGCCAAAACGGGAACCAGGAAATTCCTAATTACGCCTATCAAAATCGGTACATCAACACGCCAAACGGGCCTCAACTCGCGCGTTTGGGGAATCCGAACCTGCAGTGGGAAACAACGACACAAACCAACGTCGGGCTTGACTTTACTTTCCTGAACAGCAAATTGTATTTCAGCGCAGATTATTTCGTCAAGGATACGGATGATATCCTATTGACGGTGCCGCTTCCGGCCACATCTGTCGGGCAACTCGATCCTTCGTTTTTCAACACGGCATCGGTGCGGAACAAAGGTTTCGAATTCGCTTTGGGTTATCAGAACAACGATCGCGATTTCAAATACGGATTCAACGCCAATTTGGCTACGCTTGACAACGAAGTCCAAAAATTGTACACATATGTAGCCAATATCGATGATCCGATCAACTACACGAGAACCATTGTCGGTCAACCGATCAACGCTTATTACGGCTACCAATTCGTGGGAATCTATCAGAACCAAGCCGAGATCGACAACCACCTTTTCGCAAATGCAGGAACGACGCAACCGGGAGACATGAAGTTCCGCGACGTGAATGGAGATGGGCAAATCAACGCGAATGACCGCACACACATCGGGAATCCTATCCCGAAAGTCACGTATGGCGTCAATCTGAACGCGTCCTATAAAGGGTTCGACATTTCCTGCTTGTTCCAGGGCGTATCCGGCGTAGACCGTTATAATGACTTGAAGCAGATTCTCGATTACGATTCCCGTCCGTTCAATTCCACGACAGACGTGCTGAATGCCTGGGATGGCGAAGGCTCGAGCAACACCATGCCGCGACTGACTTTCAACCCTAACGGAAGCGAAAAAATCTCGAGCGCCATGGTGGAAGACGCTTCTTACCTGCGATTGAAAAATCTTGAGATCGGATACACTTTCGACAAAAAGTTCAAGGCCGTGAGCAATCTCAGGGTTTACGTTTCAGGACAAAACCTGGTTACGTGGACAAAATATTCAGGGCTCGATCCCGAATCTACATTGTTGAAAGATCAAGGAACTTATCCGCAAATGACTTCGGTGATTTTCGGAGCAAAAATCAAGTTATAATAAAGACTATGAAAAAGTATATACCCGTATTTTTGCTCGTCGGTGTTTTGTCGCTGACAGCTTGTGAGGATGAATTGGACCAGGAACCGATCGGAAACCTCACGCAAGACCAAGTCGATTTGGAGCCCACGCTGGTCGGGATCGAGAACCAGACGAGATCGGCTTACGAACTGCTGTCAAACCGACTCAACATCCTGGCAGAATGGAACTGGAACGGCGGACTCGTCTTCCAAAACGACTACGTGCTCCAGGACGTGGCCAGTGACGACGCCCAAAAAAAATGGAACGTTGACGGCGACCAACCCTGGATCGACGAACTCAACAGTTTTACCTTCGTTTCGACGAATGGCGGCCCGAATGGCTTATGGAAATACAATTACGAGGGTATCAAACGCTGCAATACGGTACTGAAAAACCTGACCAACCCTCAAATTGAATCGCTTACCGGCATCACGACGGACCGCAAAAACCAATTGATGGCTGAAATCCTGTTCCTTCGTTCGCATTATTACTTCGCGCTGGTAACGAATTTTGGCGATGTGCCTTTGATCCTTCAACCTGTCACGAGTATTGGAGAAGCCTATGAAGTGGCGGTTCGCGCGGATAAAAATCTGGTTTGGGAGCAAATCAAAACAGATTTGACCCAGGCCGCAACCCTGCTTCCGAATACTAAATATTCTTCACAGACCGAACCGTGGCGCGTTTCGAAAGCGGCAGCACTCGCGTTGTTGGCCAAATCTGAATTGTATACCCAGAATTGGGGAGCGGTTCCGGCGTTGGTCGATCAGGTTGCGGCTTTGGGCTATTCGCTCAATGCCAATTATTTCGATGCGTTCAACATGAATACCGAGTTCACCGAAAACGAAGATGTCTTTGTTTTTGACCACCAGACAAACGCCACTCCGCGAAGAGGAAACGGAATCTGCGCACCGCTAGGCTGGGGATTCTTTGCTCCTGAACAGAATTTCCTCGACGAGTTCGAACCTAACGATCCGCGTTTGTTCTACACCGTGAATCCGGCTGCACAAAACGTCAATAAAATGTTGGGAACGCTCGACGGCACCAACAAAGGCAATGACGATGCACCGAACAATAAAGTATACATCCGTTTTGCCGACGTGCTGCTTTGGAAAGCGGAGGCCTTACTCGAAACGGGCGATTACGCCGGAGCAGTTTCAATCATCAATCAAATCAGGACCCGTGCCAGGACGAGCCCAACAGGAGACGGATCGACGGTTCCGGCCGGCACCTTGGCCGATCGTCCGGCTTCGACGAACGCATCCGAAATCAAGAATTGGCTTATTCACGAACGCCGCGTCGAACTTGGGTTTGAAAACCAACGTCTTCTTGACTTGAAACGTTGGGGAATCGCACAGGAGGTTTTGAATGCAAAAGGAATCAACTTCCAGGAATTCCACAATCTCTATCCGATCCCGCAATCCGAAATCGACGCATCAGCCGGCACTTTGACTCCAAATCCGGGTTATTAACAACATGAGGACCGGCTTCGGTCGGTTCTTTTCTACTTCAAAAAAATGAAAGACATTGCAAAACGCTTTGGCGAGAATCCGTTGCTATCTCCGGCGGATCTCGTTCCGAGCAAAGACGGACTCGAAATTACGTGCCTGCTGAATCCGGGAACATTCCGCTTTGATGGAAAGACCTGGCTCATCGTACGCGTCGCCGAGCGCCCTACACAAACCGACGGCATCATCTCGTTCCCCGTTCTCGACGAAAAAGGCGCGATGTCGATCGTTCAAATCCCGAAAGGCGATCCCGAACTCGACGACAGCGACGCACGCGTGATAAACTACAAAGGCAGCGATTACCTCACGACCTTGTCTCATTTGCGGCTTTTGTGCAGCGACAACGGAACCGATTTTTACGAACCCGAAGGTTATCCGAGGCTCAACGGTGAAGGCAGACACGAAACGTTTGGGATCGAAGACTGCCGCGTCGTTGAAATCGACGGCACGTTTTACCTGACGTTCACGTCAGTTTCATCAATGGGAGTCGGTGTTGGATTGCGCACGACGAAAGACTGGAAAAATTTCGAAAAACACGGATTGATTTTCCCTGCACATAATAAGGACTGCGCGATTTTTGAAGAAAAAGTAAACGGGAAATTCTACGCGCTTCATCGCCCGAGCAGCGTCGATCTTGGCGGGAATTACATCTGGATCGCTTCCTCTCCGGACGGCGTTCATTGGGGACAACACGAATGCATCGTGCGCACGCGTCCCGGCAAATGGGACAGCAAACGCGTCGGTGCGGGCGCGGCTCCAATCAAGACCGACAAAGGCTGGCTCGAGATTTACCACGGCGCCAATGACGAACACCAATATTGCCTCGGCGCTTTCTTACTCGACTTAAACGATCCGACGAAAGTCCTGGCGCGAACCGATGAGGCGATCATGGTTCCGTCCGAAACGTATGAACTCACCGGATTTTTCGGCCACGTCGTTTTCACCAACGGCCATATTGTCGAAGAAGACGGCGACACCATTACGGTCTATTATGGAGCCGCCGACGAATTCGTGTGCGGCGCGCGACTCTCGATCCAAGAAATCCTGTCACGCCTAATCTAACGGGAATGCTAAAAAAATTAACTGAAGAAATCGGGCATTTCCGCCAACAAAGCCACAACTTCAAAATCCTCGTGTGGACGAACGTGGTTTATGCGCTCGTGCAACCTGTGATCGATATTTTCGTCGCGGCTTACATCATGCGAAATTCCAACGACACTTCGAAAGTGGTGATATATCAATTGTGCATTTACACGGGAATCCCGCTTACGTTTCTGATCAACGGATTTTTGCTCAAGTATATCAACATCAGGTATTTGTATGCGATCGGGATGATGCTCAGCGGTGTTTCGATGATCATCATGATGTCGCTTACCGATTTGACGCTTGTCGGGATCGGAACCGCCGGGATCACGATGGGACTTTCGTTCGGATTGTACTGGTCGAACCGCGATTATCTCGCACTTTCGATCACCAACGATGCCAACCGCAATTATTATTACGGCCTGGAAACTTTTTTCTACACGATCATCGCGATCATGGTGCCGGCGGCGATCGGTTGGTTCATACAATCGCATGATGGGGAAGCCCAGAAACACGTCGCCTACGAAATCATCACCGGAGTCGTATTCGTGATCACGATCGTCGCATCGGTTGTTTGCTTCCGCGGGAAATTCCTGAATCCGACAGAGAAAAAATACATCTACTTCAAGTTCCATCCGCTTTGGCACAAATTGCTGGCGCTGGCCTCGCTCAAAGGTCTCGCCCAAGGTTTCCTGGTCACGGCTCCGGCGATGCTGATTTTCAAAATTCTCGGAGAGGAAGGCGCGTTGGGAAAAGCACAATCTATCGGTGCGATCCTGGCGGCGATCATCATCTATTTCATCGGGCGGTTTTCGAAGCCGTCGGACAGGATCAAAACGTTTTCCGCGGGTCTTGTTTTGTTCGCCGTCGGGGCTTGCCTCAACGGAATTTTGTTTAACAAGATCGGTGTCGTCGGGTTCCTGCTTTTACTGCTGATCGCCAAACCGCTAATGGACTTAGCGTATTATCCGATCCAATTGCGCGTGATCGACATCGTCTGTAAAATCGAAAAACGCAGCGAATTCACATACATACTCAATCACGAAGCCGGACTTTATGCCGGACGACTCTTCGGAGCCGGGACATTCCTGGTTTTGTATTTTGCGATATCGGAAGATTTTGCGCTGCGTTACGCCATCGGAATCATCGCCTTGCTGCAACTGCTGTCGATTTATGTCAGCAAAAAAATCATCGCCCAAGGCAACCGGCTCATGCCCGAAGCCGACGTCGAAAAACCAACCGATCCGCGCGCACTCGAAGAAACCGCACTTGACTTACTTTAAGCCTATGAATCCTATACACCTTATCAAACCGATTTTCGGACTTTTACTCCTCTCCTCTTTCGGCTGTTCGGCCCAGGTTGCCCAAAAGCCGATTCCACGCGTCGACCTGATGCCAGACAATCCTCAACCGTTCGGCATCATCGACTATAAAAAACTTGCCCTCGATTTCGACAAGACCGCTTACGACTTCCATGCTAAAGGCGAATTCTGGCCTATCGTTTGGGTCGACAAAAGCCGCAAAAATTTCGACCAGGACGTCGTGGGGCTTTACACCGCGATTGGCGATGTGCGGCAAGGCGGCCAAAACAACAAAGGCATGTTCCACGAGGCATTGGCCACGATGGGCGCGACTTTGGGTGCTACTCTGGTGGGAATCGACAAGAGCAATTCCGACGGCAGGAATTACGTCGGTATGCTAAAAAATTACTTTAACCGGGAAACGGGTTGGAACATCATGATGAACAATACCGCTCCCGAAGTGGCGCTGCTCGGCGGCGGTTACGGTCGCGATTGGTGGTATGACGTTTATCCGAACGTACTTTTTTACGCGATTTACGACAAATATCCTAACGAGCCCGGCTTTACCGAAATGGCGCGCACGATTGCCGATAAATTTCACGACGCGGACGTCATCCTTAACGGAAACTACAATTATTCGTATTTCGATTACGGAAAAATGAAGCCGATGACCAACAACATTTGCGCTCAACCGGATGCGGCGGCGGGACACGCCTGGCTGCTTTATATGGCGTACAAAAAATTCGGAGATACGAAATATTTGAAAGGTGCAAAATCGGCCCTGTCGGCTTTGCAATCCCAAAAAGAAAATCCAACCTATGAATTGCTGATGCCTTTTGGAGCGTATCTCGCAGCGCGCATCAACGCTGAAGAAAAACAAACCTACGACCTCGATAAAATGCTGGCCTGGACATTCGACGGAACGCCGAAATGCCGCGAAGGTTGGGGCGTGCTCGTCGGGAATTGGAACGGATACGATATTTCAGGAACCGTTGGAAGCACCGTCGACCGCGGCGGTTACGGATTCCTCATGAACACTTACGACGCGGCCTGGCCATTGGTTCCCATGGTAAGATACGACCAACGTTACGCTTCGGCAATCGGGAAATGGATGCTCAATGCCGCCAACGCTTCCAAATTGTTTTATCCGGATCACATGGCCGACGAGCACGAGTCGATTCCCGAGAAGGCCGCCGCCGGAAAAGGCGTGATCGCTTACGAAGGCATTATCAGATCGTCTAACATGCCGCAATACGAGCACGTCAAAGCACCGGTTGCCCAGGGAGACGGGCCGCTTTGGGTGGCCGGGAAGAATCCGCCGGAGTCGCAACTTTCCGTATACGGAAGCGGCCACGTGGGCATTTTCGGAAGCATTGTCCGAAAAACAGATGTAGCGGACGTTTTGCAACTCGACCTGTTGGCCACGGATTTCTTCCGCGACAAAGCTTATCCCACCTCATTGCTTTACAACCCGGCGGCCAGCGAAAAAACGGTTTCGGTTTCGGTAGGGAAAAAAGTCGATCTGTACGATACGGTTTCCGGCAAATTCATCGCGCGCAACGTGTCAGGTTCGGCAAAAGTAAAAATCGCGTCAAGAAATTCGGTCGTGATCGTGGAAGTTCCTGAAAACGGACGCATAACCTATTCTGACAAACGAATGCTTGTCGACGGCGTCATCGTCGATTACCGCTCGAATAGATAAGTATGAAAAACCTCATACATTTTGGGTTAGTTTTATTGATTTTTTCTTCCCTGGGCGCTCAGGAACAGCACTCAGGGAAACCCAAAATGTGGTGGAAGGAGACTGTTTTTTACCAAATCTACATGCCGAGCTATGCCGATTCCAACGGAGACGGTTATGGAGATTTCGCCGGTATCACGTCTAAACTCGATTATCTTCAGAATCTCGGCATCAAAGGGATCTGGCTCACACCTTTCCTCAAATCACCCAAAATCGACAATGGTTACGACGTAGCCGATTATTACGAAATCGACGCGGTTTACGGTACACGGGCTGACTTTGACCGATTCCTCAGCGAAGCCCATCGGCGCGGCATAAAAGTCATCATGGACATGGTGCTCAACCACACTTCGACTGACGCAAAATGGTTCCGGGAATCGCGCAAATCCAAAGACAATCCGTATCGCGATTATTATATATGGAACGATCAACCGAACAACTGGGAATCGTTCTTTGGCGGATCAGCTTGGGAAAAAGACGAAGCGACCGACCAGTATTATTACCACAAATTCGATGTCCGCATGGCCGACCTCAATTGGTCGAACCCAAAAGTCGTTGCTGAAATACAGGAAATCCTGAGGTTTTGGCTCAAGGCTGGTGTCGACGGGTTTCGGCTCGACGTGATCAATTTTTTGACTACGGACGGCATCTTATCGGACAATCCTATCGAAAACGGCAACCAAAAACATGCGTTTGACATCGACCAACCTGGCGTGAAATCGGCGATTCGAACCATCCGACAGACAGTAGAGGAGTTTCCTGACAAATTTCTCGTAGGAGAAGTCGGAAGCGATAAAATCGAGGTGTTGAAGCAATACCAATCGAAGGCATTGCTCGATGTGGTTTTCAATTTTAACTTTGGCAGCATTCCCGAATTCTCGGCCGAGCGCATTTTCGCCGAACTGCAAAGCATGGAAGCGAACATGAGCGGTTACCCGACGTTGTTCTTCGGCAGCCACGATATGGCGCGCCTCATGGACAGGCTCGCCAACGGGAACGCGAAACGCAACCGGGCGTTGGCAGCGTTACTTTTGACGGCCAAAGGCGTTCCGTTCGTGTATTTTGGGGAGGAAATCGCGATGCGGAATATAATGGCGGAAAACATTTCGGAAATTGCCGACATCCAGGGGCGAACACAATATAAACTGGCACTCGACAAAGGGAAGACCGCTGCCGAGGCGCTGATTATCGGCAATTCGCACAATCGCGACAAATCGCGCGGCCCGATGCAGTGGAACGCGACGCGGTTTGCAGGATTTTCAAGTACGAAAAGCTGGATCAAAGTACATTCGGATTATCAAGATACAAACGTTGAGAAGGCCATTGCGGATAAAAATTCCATCTTTCACGACTATAAAAAACTGATTGCGTTGCGCAATTCGACGCCCGTGCTTCAATATGGCGCTTATGCAAACCTTGAATTTCGCGACGGGTTGATATCGTTCGATCGGGAATGGAACGGGAAACGGGCCTCCGTTTTAATCAACTTCGGCAAGCCGCGCAACATTACTGTTCCGGATAATGTCGATATTCTTTATGGAATTTCGAAGCTCGAAACAGACGGCGTCCTGATCTTTGTCCAAACCCAAAAATGATCGTTTGAAACCGCAGCATTCCAATTTCGATCCTGCACAACCGACAAAAATCCCGGCTTTTCAACCTCGGATTTCTCGTTACATCGTTTTCGTTACCCTTACAACACCACATCAAAACGCTGTTTTTAGCTGCTTTTCTACCACTACAACGCTTTCGGAAGCAGATGCGGCCGACCACTGTCGCGCAACAGGAGTTTTTTTGGACGCTGTATGGTTTTTATATCAGCGCATCTCGAAAACGGTAAAGTCATACCGCTATTTTTACCTTCGACGAAACCCTGACCATTCGCTTCTGAAATCGTTGCCGCCACTATCCGGCGCATCGGCTCGTGCAATTCAATCGGGTTTGTTTCCAAAAACCTATTTCTATTGATGAGCTTTACCAAGACGATAATTACGTTTTCGCTTTTGCTGATATCCGCAGTACATCACGCCCAATTGGGATTTTGCGCGGGCAGTAAAGGAGACCCTCTTTTTACCGAGAATTTCGGAAACGGCACCACCTACGGACCCGCATTGCCTTCCGGGATCACAACCTATACTTTTATTCCGGGAGCGCCCCAGGACGGACAATACACATTATATTATCATTCGAGCCAATACACGACCTGGCATTATTCGTTGGATCACACACCCGATGTCACCAACGGTCCCAACGGTAAAATGTTGCTCGTCAACGCCAATGCGGTCACTTCCGGCGACTTTTACAAAAAAACCGTTTCCGGTCTTTGCATCAACACTACATTTGAATTTTCGGCCTGGCTGATGAATGTCTATAATCCGAATACCAATTACTGCGGTGCCGGACAGATTCCGATAAACGTGCGGTTTGAAATTTGGAATGCGGACGAAACGCTTTTGCTCGGATCCGGCAATACCGGAAACATTATGGGCACGCCAACGCCGACCTGGCAGCAGTTCGCCTTGGTGTTCACGACGGTAAACGAAACGTCCGTGGTCTTGAAAATGAAGAATAACGGCGTAGGCGGTTGCGGAAACGACCTCGCGATAGACGACATCGCCTTTAGTTCCTGCGGCGACCTTACTACCGTTACCAGCCCGACGGTTACCGGTACCACTTTTTCCTCTTGCAATTCGACCTCACTCGAACTGCAAGCTTCGACGGTAGGCACTTCGACGTATTTTTACCAATGGCAAAGTAGCCCGGACGCGACAACCTGGACCGATATTCCGGGAGCGACCAATCCGACCTACATCACGCCTACGCTGACTTCCCTGACTTATTTTCGGGTAAAGGCCGCCCAGGACGCCGCCAACCTCAGCAATAATTTTTGCTCGGCTATGTCTAATGTGTTCACCGTTTCGATTCTACCGTCCCCGGTTCCCGCCCCAAGCAATGGCGATCAGGTGATTTGCAGCGATGAAGCCATTACCGCTTTGTCGGTCACGCCGGGCGCCGGAACAGGCGTCAATTGGTATAGCGCCGCTAATGGCGGAACTTTGCTGCAATCTGGAAGCGCTTCTTATGTGCCGACGACCGCGGGAACCTATTATGCCGAAACCTATAATCTTACGTCGAACTGCATCGCCAGCCCGCGAACTCCGGTTTCCCTAACCATTATAGCATTGCCGACCGCCACGATCAGCGGAAGCACTTCGATATGTAGCGGAAGCACGGCCGTAGTCAGTTTCAGCGGTACGCCAAACGCGATTCTGACGTATACCGTAAATGGAGGCGCCAACCAAACCATCACGCTGAACGCTTCGGGCTCGGCAAGTATCACTGCGACGGCATTGACCGCTGACCGCGTCTATACGCTGATAAGTTGCGCGTCACCGACTTTGAGCAGTTGCGTTCGTGCCATCAATGAATCCATGACCATCTCCGTGATCAGTTCGCCAACGGCCGCGATCGCAGCGAATCCGTCGGTTTGCTCGGGAAGCCCGGCTACAGTGACCTTTACGGGAACTCCCGACGCAATCGTGACGTATTCGGTTAACGGAAGCGGGCCACAATCCGTCGCGCTGGACGCTTCGGGAAATGCGTCGGTAATCGCTTCTAACATTACCTCCGCGTCGGTTTATACGCTCATCGAAGTCAGTGCGGCTTCGGCGGGCAGTTGCACGCAGGCGCTTACGCAATCAATAACCATCACTCCGGTGGTTTCCCCGTCGGCAACCATTGCCGCAGCTTCTGCCGTTTGCTCCGGAACGACCGCTATCGTCTCGTTTACGGGAACACCTGCCGCCATTATCGCATATACCGTGAATTCGGGACCGACGCAAACCCTTGTACTGAATGCATCGGGAACGGCCAGTATAACGACATCGGCACTCACGTCAAATGTTACGTACGCTCTTGTCAGCGCCACTTCCCCGGTTTTGGGTACTTGCACCACTTTGATCAATGACGATGTGACGATTTCGGTCAGTCCGTTGCCCAACGCCACCATTTCAAGTAACGCCCCGGTTTGCCACGGTGATTCGGCCACCGTTCAATTTTCGGGAACGCCGAATGCCACCGTCACGTATTCGCAAAACGGAGGCAGCAGCCAAACGATTGTATTGGACGGTTCGGGAAGTGCATCAATTACAACCCCGAGCGTGACGTCTCCGGTGACGTATTCGGTTTCATCGGTCACATCAGCCGGAGCGAACGGGTGCACGAAACCACTTTCACAATCGATTACGGTCTCGACGGTTCCTTTACCGACCGCCTCGCTTACCGCCAATCCGCTTTCGCTATGCCCCGGCCAATCCACGACACTGACTTTTAATGGAACGCCTAACGCGACCGTCAGCTACTTGGCTATCGGAGGTGGCGTACAAACCGCGACGCTCGACGCTTCGGGATCGGCAGTGGTTACGACGGCGGCACTTATCGCTAATACAACGTATCAATTAACCGGAATCGCGCTTTCAGGGAGCGGTTGCAGCCAGACCCTGCCGGGATCAATTTCGATTGTGGTCAACGCGAGCCCGAACGTGCTGTTCAACGGCAACCTTGCGTTCTGCGATGGCGATGCGATTGCGATCAACCTGACCTCTAACCTTGCAGGGACGACGTTTAACTGGACGGCCGTTCCGACCAATGTGGCGGGAGCGGCATCGGGAAGTGGCAGCCAGATTTCCGATATCCTGAACTTGCAAAACGCCGCTGTTCCAGGAACTGTCGTTTATACCGTTACGCCTGTTTGGAACGTATGCGCCGGAAACCCGGTGACGATCTCCGTTTCGGTTGCTCCCATTCCGGTTCCGCAAATCGCCGACGGTGTCATCTGTACGACTGGATCAGCTCCTACGTCAAACCAGTTCTATACGCTAGATACCCAACTTAGCCCAGCCAATCACAGCTTTCAATGGTTTTTTGAAGGGGCTCCAATCGCGAACGCATCCGGAAGCAGCTACAATGCCAATCAAATCGGAGTTTATACGGTAATCGCCACCAATTCAGCGGGATGTGTTTCGGATCCCGTCGATGCGGTCGTGGGCGAAATGTCCCAGGGGCAAAGTTTGGTGATACAGCAATCTGAAGCGTTTAGCGACAATCCGACGATAACGGTTACCGTGATTGGAGGTGATGGCCCGTTCTTTTATCAACTAGACGATTCCGGCTTCCAGGCGTCGAATGTATTCTATAATGTAACGGCGGGCAACCACACCGTTACGGTCATAGACGCGTCTTGCACCTATCTTACCGGGTCGGCGACGGTCGTGAATTATCCGAGATTTTTCACACCAAACGGCGACGGTTTCCACGACAGTTGGAACATTAGCGGTGTGAGCGGCACCATCTCCATTTTCGATCGCTACGGAAAATTGCTCAAGCAAATCGCGCCCGGCAGCGACGGCTGGGACGGAACTTATAATGGCAGCGCGTTACCTGCTACGGATTACTGGTTCTCGATAGACTACGCCTTTGGCCAGGAAAAAGGAACGTTCAGGGCGCATTTTGCATTAAAACGATAACTGAGCTTGAGTTCGGCATCCGAAAGCAGCAACGTATGAAAATTTAACAAGCATTGTGTTGATGCTTTTGTTCGGGAAGAAGAAAGAAAGAGGTTACGGGAATATTTTTTTGACGATATCGGCATCAAATCCCGACGCTAAGAAAACGTTATAGTTCCCGACAAACATAAAAAAACTATACAACGACCATACAAAACCATACAGCCTTATGGCCAAGCGTACCGTTAGTGGTTTATTTTGAGCGATTTATGAGCAATAGCAAGGGTTTTCAAAAATTTGGCTTGTATAGTTTATATATGTTATCATTGCGGATTGTTTAAACATCATATTCTTTATTTTCGCTTTTGACAAATTTAATTCTAAAAATGTGTGATATGAAAAAAATTACTTTTCTGTTGTTATCGGCAGTGCTGTTGAGTTACGGCTCCAGTTATGCACAGCCGACGACCAACGCTCCAATTCCTACAAATGCCGCAGGCGACGTTATCTCCATATATAGCGATTCCTTTACAAGCGTTGCGACAAATTTCGATCCGAACTGGAACCAATCTGGTTTTGGCCAGGTAAACTCCACATTCGATCCTGGAACAGGCAATTTGGTTTTGGCCTATCCAAACTTCAACTATCAGGGAACCGAACTTGCGACCCAAAATGCGTCAGGGATGGAATTTCTTCACGTTGACGTTTGGACATCGACTGCTACCAACCTGAAGGTCTCTCCTATCAACAACGGAACTGGCGTAGCGGAAATCCTTGTAGACGTTCCAGTGGTGCAAGGCCAGTGGAGCAGCGTCAACATTCCGAAAAGCGCATTTACTGGAATGACTTGGGACGCGGTTTTCCAGATCAAGTTTGACGGAACAGGCGGTACGACGCCATCGACGATTTATCTCGACAACATTTATTTCTGGAAAACAGCTACTCCAGCCGGAGCAGATGCTTCTTTGAGCAATTTGCAGGTAAATGGAGCGACGGTGCCAGGCTTCAGTGCGTCGGTTACGAATTATTTGTATGAACTCGTCGTGGGTACGACTGTTATTCCACAAATCACATCTGCGACAGCGACAGATTCCAATGCTACCATTACTTCCATCACGCAAGCCACTACACTCCCAGGAACCGCAATGGTTTTGGTGACCTCCCAAGATGGAACCGTGACGAAATCGTATACGGTAACTTTCGTGCCTTCTTTGCCGAATCCGTCACCTACGCCGGGAACACCTAACGCTCAGGTATTGAACATTTACAGCGATACGGGCGGTTACACGAACAATTGGACGCCGAACTATGCGTTCGGAACATTTTCGGGCAAACCGGATCTCGATCTTAGCGCAGAAGGCGTGAACGAGGCCATCAAAATGAATTTCGCCGTAGCCGGATATGGAGAAGGGACAACCCTTGTCACGAACATTTCGAACTATCAATGGTTGCACTTTGATTATTTCGCAGATTCCAACTCAAACGAAATCCGATTCATCGTGATTGGAAACAACAACGGCGCCGTCAACGAATATGTTTACGAATTGACTCCAAACGGAAGCAACGGCACGCTTGTACAAGGTTCTTGGCAGAGTGTCAACGTACCGCTTTCGTTCTTTGAAGGCATCGGATTCAACAAAGCTAATTTCTTCCAGTTCAAGCTGGGAACGACGTCTGATTTGGTATCCGACATCGTGTATTTCGACAACATTTATTTCTCAGTCGTGGAGCCTTTCCTCAAGACAGATCGTTTCGGGCAGACTGCATTCAACGCCTATCCGAACCCGGCCCAAAACGAATGGAATGTTACCGCTACCCAAACGATTACTTCGATTCGCTTGAGCGACGTGACCGGAAAGCAAATCAGGACCTTGCAGCCGAACGATACGAATGTTGTGATCGACGCATCTGACTTGTCTAACGGCATCTACTTTGCCAACATCGTGACCGAAAATGGCAGCAAGACTGTCAAATTGGTTAAAAATTGATTTGAATACTTGAAAAACAGGCTATCTCAAAAGGCAGCCTGTTTTTCTCTTTTTAGAATTGAGAATTGAATTCAAAACGCGATCGTTCCTACTCGAGATCGCGCCTGACAAACGTTTCCTACTACGCGATTGTCGGTTTTGAAAGCTCAAGTCTTAGCTATTTACGCCCCTTATTTGCCGAATCAGTAACTGATCCATGCCTATTTTTTAGTTTTTCCACGAAAACGATATCGTTCGATGCGCTGTCGCGGAAAAAAACAACAAGCCCAGCGGCACGTCCGTAGTGGCATAGGGAACTAATTTTTAAAACTTTAAAGCGAATCCAGGGCGACCTGGGATCAAAACCAACCAATTATGAAAACCAAACTTTTATGGAAACAATCAAAAAACTAGTATTTCTGCTGCTGATTTTAGCCGCAAGTATTCCTGGTAGTTTTGCCCAGACCGAGTGTGCTGGTACGACCAACGAGCTTTCTCAAGGCGCGGGTCTAGGCAACTATCGTTACGGCTTCACTACCACCGGGAACGCCGTAACCGTTGAATTCGAGGTATTGAACCCACCTTCGGGACTTGCCAACCAGGCGTATGCCTTTACGGACAATCCGAACTTTGCCGAAACGCCAATGCCTAAAGTGGCAGGCACCGTGGCGACGTTCCGCCAGACATTCTCCAACCAATCGAACGGACAGCCGCTAACAGCCGGCTTTGCGTTCAAAATCAGGATGAAAATCGACTGGGCAGCCGGAGGACTTGGCGTGACCAAGCAATTCACGTACACCGTAGGAAACACATGCGGAGGCGGAAACCCACTTCCTGCTCCAACTTTGGGAGCGTTTTCCGTTCCTGCAAAAGTGTTCGGCGACCCTGCGTTTACACTGACAGCTCCATCGTCAAACAGCGCCGGTGCATTCACTTATACGAGCAGCAACCTCGGCGTTGCGACAATCAGCGGAAACACCGTTACCATCGTTGGCGGAGGATCTTCTACGATTACGGCGAACCAGGCGGCATCCGCGACCCACGCTGCGGGAAGCACAACCGCCACATTGGTCGTCACGAATCCTAATACCACGCCAACAGCAGGACCTGCAACACCTCCGGCGAGAAATACATGGGATGTGCTGTCTCAGTATGGATCTGCCTATACCAACCAGCCAGGTGTCGTATTCGACAACTTCGGTGGAGGCGCCAATATCGTCGGAGATCTGACGTTGGCCGACGGAAGCGTCGTAAAAAAATACACGAACCACAGTTATTCGGGCATTTCCGCCAATGGCGCGATGAGCCTGAACGTGTCCCAGATGACCCATCTGCATATCGATGTCTGGTCGCCTGATTTCGCTTCGTTTAAAATAAAATTGGAAGCTGCTAACGGTAGCAACCGCGAGCTTGAGGTTCCTTTCGGTAAAGCACAAGGCGTGTGGAATTCATACGATATTCCGCTGAGCAACTATTCTTCCGGAGCGGGCGCTGTAGACCTTAACAACCTGAAATGGATCGTTCCGGTGACGTTTGATCCGAACAATACGACATTGTTCATCACGAACGTCTATTTCTACAGACCTGCAACCGTCCAGCCACCGACATTGGGAGCCTTTACGGTTCCTGCGAAAAACGTCGGAGATGCGGCATTTGCGCTTACTCCGCCGAGTTCCAACAGCGCAGGTGCGTTCACTTACACAAGCAGCAATCCGGCCGTAGCTACTATCTCGGGCGACGTTTTGACCATCGTTGGCGGAGGAACATCGACCATTACGGCGACTCAAGCGGCAAGTGGAGGTTTTGGACAAGGAGTGGCAAACGCTACATTTACCGCGAGTTATCCGGCACCGGGCGCATCGCCTGTTCCGCCGGTCAGGAATCCTTCTGACGTCGTGTCAATGTTCACGGGAACACCGACGGTTTACGCAAACGGCGTGACCGCAGTAAGAGCAGACTGGTCGAACGGCGCCACAACCGTGACCGAAGTTTCTAACGGAAGCAATACGGCGCTTCGCGTAAACAACATGGGCTTCCTCGGATACGTTACCAACGGAGCAAACTTCAGCGCCGCCGGCATGACCAAGCTCCACGTCGACGTGTATCTGAACGCTCCGCTACCTAGTCTTTTCGTTTTCCTGATTTCCAACGGAGACAAGATTCACACTGCTACCGGTCTTACCGCCGGATGGAATTCTCTCGACATCGATCTTTCGACCTACACCAATGCAGGTGCCGATCTTTCGAACATCTACGGACTCAAATTCGAGTCGAATTCCAGCCCGAGTGCGTTCCAAATGTACCTGGACAACATTTATTTCTATGTTCCGACGGGAATCGACCCTACGATAACAGATTTCAACATTCCTGAAAAAATCGTCGGGGACGAGCCGTTTGAACTCACGCCTCCGAACTCGAACAGCACGGGTGCCTTCACTTACACGAGCAGCAACCTGAACGTAGCTACCATTTCCGGGAGCACGGTTACGATAGTCGGGGCCGGAACTTCTACGATCACTGCCAGCCAAGTCGCTGACGGAACTTATGAAGCAGGGTCAATTACCGCATCACTTGTTGTGGCGAACGCTCCGTTGGCGACTGCGGCTCCTACGCCACCTGCGCGCAACGAATGGGACGTGATTTCGATCTACAGCAATGCTTACACGGAACAATCGTCCCCGGTCTGGCAAAATCAGGCAAGTACTACAGACGAGCAACTCGAAGGCAACGACACCAAAAAAATGAGCAATTTCCAGATTGAAACCGTTACGTTCGCCCCGACCAATCTTACGGCCATGACGACGTTACACATGGATATCTATTCTGAAGATTGTACCGCGATGAACATTTGGTTGCTCAACAACGGCGACCGAAACGCCCAGATTTCGCTTGTCCCGAATCAATGGAACAGCATCAACATTCCACTTTCTACTTACGTGGCCGCAGGTTTAAACCTGAACGGCGTCGTATTTATCAAATTCGAAAGCTTAAACGGACCAGGCAAAACGGTTTATGTCGACAATGTTTATTTCTTCAGGCCGGCTACGTTGCTACCTCCTACGATCACTGATTTCTCGGTTCCTGCCAAGAATTTCGGCGATCCGGACTTTGAGCTGACTGCCCCTACTTCGAACAGTTCAGGAGCATTTAGCTACACAAGCAGCAATCCAGCGGTTGCTACGATCATCGGAAACACGGTCCACATCGTAGGCCCGGGGACATCGACCATCACAGCCAACCAAGCGGCCGATGCAAATTACGGTGCCGGAAGCATCACCGCTCAATTGTCGGTTGCTTTCCCTGCTCCCGGACCTTCTCCTGTTCCTCCTGCAAGAGAGGCGGAGCGCGTCGTTTCGATGTACACGGGAACGCCGTCGGTTTATGCCGACGCCATTACCGCAGTTCGTTCTTATTGGACGGGAGGCACGACAATGACCGAAATTCCGAATGGAACGAACACGGCTTTGCGTCTCGACAATTTCGGATTCCTCGGATTGATCGATCAGAACGAAACTCTTTTCAGCGTAGCCGGGATGAGCCACCTGAACGTTGACATTTACCTCAACGCTCCATTGAATGCAAATCCTGCGCTTTCGAGAGTATTTATTTTCTTGCTTTCGAACGGCGACCACCTCTACGACGCCGCCAACCTGGTTGCAGGCTGGAATACGGTGAAGATTCCGTTGACAAACTTCCCGGGCGCTAACCTGGAACAGATTTACGGGTTGAAGTTCGAGCAGAACACAAGTGGCCTGACGCAAATCTATATCGACAACGTTTATTTCAGCAATGAGTGCTATACGTATTATGCTGACGCCGATGGAGATGGTTATGGCAATCCTGACGATTCGCTTTCTGCGTGCGAGCCGACTCCGGGATATGTTCTGGACAATACTGATTGCGACGACGACGCATTGGCTGTACACCCAGGTGCGACTGAAGTTCCGTTCAACGGCGTCGACGACAACTGCGACGGTACTATCGACGAAGGAAGCCGCATCTATTCCCAGGTTTTGGGCACGCAATGCGCAACGACCCTTACCTCGATCAGTTCGGTAATCGGAGCGGTGAGCTACGGCGCACCAATAAACGGATACCGTTTCCGCGTGGTCAACACCGCCACGAATGTGGCTCAGGAAATCGACCGTACAGCGCCTCACTTCAGCCTTACTATGCTTGCAAGTTATGACTATGCCACAACGTATTCGGTTTCGGTAATGCTTCGCCGAAACGGGATTTGGCTGAACTATTACGGCCCGGAGTGCCTTATTTCAACTCCGGCAGTGCTAAGCCCGGGCGGTGCAGCCGCGGTTTCACCTTCCCAATGTGGCATCGTGCTTCCGAGCCTCAGCACATTGATCGCTACGACAAGTTTGCCGGGCGTAACCCAATATCGCTTCCGCGTGACGAATCTGACCGATGGCGGAGAGCACGCCGAACAAACGATCGAACGCTCCCACCATTGGTTCTCGCTTACCATGCTTACCCGTTTCAACTACGGCACGGAATACCAGATCGAGGTCGCAGTCAAGACATCGAACGGAACATGGTCAGGCTACGGAGCGCCTTGTAATGTAAGTTCTCCGGCGGTTCCGACGTTGAACAGCTGCGGCGGAACGATTGCCAGCAACAATACGTTGATCGCAACGACAAGCCTAAACAGGGCCCAGGCGTACCGTTTCGAAGTCACGAACATGACAACGTTCGCCCAGAATACCATCGACCGTTCGCAAAACTGGTTTACGTTCAACCAAGTGCCTAATTTCACTGCCGGCGCCGTTTACGGTGTTCGCGTTTCGATCCAGACAGCAGGCTTTTGGTCGCCGTTTGCCGAGGTTTGCGAAATTACCGCTCCTGGCGCTCTCGCAAGAGGAATCGTGATGGTAGACGATGAAACGCCGTCGGTTGACTTCCGTGCGGTGGTGTATCCGAACCCTTACTCAGAGAGTTTTGCCCTCGATATGGATAGTTCAAGCCAAGACAACGTTCGCGTCAAGGTATACGACATGGTGGGCAAATTGGTAGAAGACCGCGAGTTCGCCACCGATGCGATCGAGATGCAGCAATTCGGGGAACGCTATCCGTCCGGAGTTTACAACCTGGTTGTGACCCAAGCCGGATTCGTCAAGACATTGCGTGTAATCAAAAGGTAAGTTGTAGGTTATTACGAAAAACACCTCTCTATATCGGGAGGTGTTTTTTTAATTTCTAAAAATCAAACTATGAAGAACTCAAGAATCAAATTAACGCTGCTGTTTTTTATTTTTTCGACGGCAGGCATGGCTCAGGTCGGCGTAGGAACCACGGCTCCGGCAGCGACGCTCGACGTCACAGCGACAAACTTGACCGGAACAACGGTCGACGGCCTCCTGATTCCGCGGGTTTCCCGACTTCGCGCCCAAACGATGGCCGCTACACCGACATCTACCATGATTTACGTGAACGACATATCGAACGGAACCGCCACGGGCACGACGATCAACGTTACGGCCGCGGGCTTTTACTTCTTCAACGGAACCGTCTGGGAACGATTGGGCTCGGGTGCGACGAACGCCTGGACGACCACAGGAAACACAGGCTTATCAGGAACGGCCAATTTCCTGGGAACGACGGATAATGTCGATCTCGCCTTCCGCCGAGCGAATACCGCCGCAGGAAAAATCGGTGCGACGAGCACCTCATTTGGATTGAACGCGCTGAACAATGGAGCAGCGACCACTAACACAGCTTTCGGAACCAATGCTTTGGCGGTCGCTACCGGCCCGGACAACGTTGCTTTCGGAAACGGAGCATTATCTGCGAATACCGGAGGTGCCCAAAATACCGCCATCGGAAACGGGACTTTAGCGCTGAACAACGCAAGTGCGTCTACCGCTGTCGGGTTTTCAGCATTGAACCGGAATACGGCAAGCAACAATACCGCTGTCGGATATCACGCGCTCACCAATAATACATCTGGTTCGGGCAACACGGCGACAGGTTTTCGGGCATTGGCTTCGAATGCTACCGGTACGCAAAACACCGCTATAGGTTTCGAGGCTTCGCTTGGTACGACAGGCGGCAACAACACCTCAATCGGATACCAGGCACTGTTCTTCAACGGAGGCGGTAGCAACAATACGGCTATCGGAAGGCATGCACTGCACAACAATACCGCAGGTGGCAATACAGCGATTGGCCAACAAGCCTTGCTCGGCAATACGACCGCTGCAAACAACACTGCCGTTGGTTCCGATGCGTTGCGTATCAGCACCGGCGCTGCCAATACGGCGGTAGGATTCATGGCCGGAGACGAACACGGAAATGGTGCAAACAATACCTATATCGGTTCCGAGTCCGGGCGCTTCAATACCGGTGCCGCGACTCACAACGCCTTTTTGGGATGGCAGTCCGGTTACCGTTCATCGGGTTCCTACAATACCGCAATTGGCTCCAATACGCTTAAAGGAAACGGGGCATCGACCAATAATGTCGCCGTCGGATATAATGCTTTGACAGCGGGCCAAACCGCGAGCAACAATACCGCTATCGGTTACGGAACGCTTGCTGCGAACACTGTCGGCACCGGCAATGTCGCTTTGGGCTATAACGCAGGTGCGTCTGAAACAGGTTCCAATAAATTGTATATCGACAACTCCAATTCAAACGCTAGCAATGCGCTGATTTACGGTGAGTTCGATAACAACATTGCGCGCGTCAACGGGACGTTGCAAATCAACAATCCCGCTAATGCCAACGGATATTCACTGCCGAACGTAAGAGGAACCAACGGCCAGATTTTGCAGACGAACGGAGCCGGCGCTACCAGTTGGGTTACCAATCCCGCCACTTCACTATCGCTTGTAAGGGCCAACCGATCGGCGAATCAAGTGTTGACCAATGCCGGATGGCAAAAAGTCCTGTTCAATACCGAAGCTTTTGATACCTCGAACGAGTTCAACATCACCAACGGCCGATTTACCGCCACAACAGCAGGGTTCTATCGCATCGACGCGGCATTCCACACCAACAATCAAAGCAATGGCGATATGTATTCGATCGGAATTTACGTGAACGGAACACTGCGACAGGAGACGTCCTATGATCATCACGGAGTCGGAATTGTCGAGCGTTCGGTGAGCTGTCTCGTTCAATTGGCTGCCACCGATTACGTCGAAGTGTGGGTCGAGAATTTCGTTACGGGAGTTGAAATCGACGGATACAGCGGCAAAACAGTATTTGAAGTCCAGCAGGTCCGATAAAAATTACGGGACGTCATCGTCGGAAATGACACCCATTTCAGGTGTTAATTCGCGATGCGGCGCCAAATCAGACGATAAAATTGTACGAAATCGATTTCTTAATTTATATTGCGACACGAAAACCATCGGTTGCCACGAGCCGAAAACCATCCAAAAACTGAAAACAACCCTTTTTGCCAGAATGAAAATCAAATTTGCCCTTATTTGGTTATTGCTCTTCCCAGTTTTGCTGTTTGCCCAGGAATTGTCGCCAATCGTAAAATATAGTTCCGCTACCTACAACGCGGGGAACCAGAACTGGATGATTTCGCAGGACGCCCAACGCTTTATGTTCTTTGCGAACAACGAAGGTTTGCTCGAGTTCAACGGATCGGCCTGGACGTTGTATCCGTCTCCGAACGAAACGATCGTCCGTTCGGTAAAAGTGGTAGGCGACAGGATTTACACCGGTTGTTACATGGAGTTCGGATTCTGGACACGGGAGCCGAACAATCAATTGAAATACACGTCGCTTAGCCAAAAAATAAAGAGTCGCATAGTAGATGACGAGCAGTTCTGGAACATCTTTTCGTATGAGCAATGGATGATTTTCCAGTCGCTCGACCAGATCCACATTTACGACACCAAGGCGGAAAAGTTTACGGTGATCGCGCCAAAAAACAGCATCCTGAAGTCGTTCCAGGCCAATAATTCGATTTTTTACCAGGTGGCCAACGAAGGCTTGTACGAGATCGAGAACGGCAAGGCAAAGCTCGTTTCCAATCATCCCGTTGCGGTGAACAACAAGATCGTCGCGATTTTTTCGGCAGACGACGGCTTGCTTCTCCAAACCCAGCACAACGGATTTTTCACGTTTATCAACGGAAGTTTCGCGCCTTTCTTTTCGGATGTGGACGACCAGATCATCAACAGCAGCGTCTACAGTTGCCAGCAGTTGTCCGACAAAGGATTTGCAGTGGGAACCATCTCCAACGGCGTGTTCATTCTTTCCTCGACAGGGAAACTCAAGTATCACATTACCCAGGACAGAGGATTGAGCAACAACACGATCCTGTCGGTGTTCGAGGACGCGGACGAAAATTTGTGGATAGGGCTCGACAACGGCATCAATTGCATCAACCTGAAATCGCCGATACGAAGCTACTCCGACAAGACCGGATTTTTGGGAACCGTCTATGCCTCGCTGCTTCACAATGGCAAGCTGTACATCGGCACCAACCAGGGGCTTTTTTACAAAAATTACGAGTCGGGCGAGCCGTTTAAATTCATCGCCAACACAAAGGGACAGGTTTGGTCGCTTTTCGGATATCAGGGCACGATATTTTGCGGACACGACTCCGGGACTTTCGTAGTGAACGATGGTGTTGCCACGCCTATCTTCTCGGCTTCGGGAACGTGGGGATTCGTAAAAGTGCCTGGCAAACCTGATTTGTTGATGCAGGGAAATTACTACGGGATTTCGGTACTGCACAATGTCAACGGAAAGTGGACGTTTCGGAACAAGATTTCCAAATTCGATTATTCGGCCAAGCATTTCGAGATTTCGGGCGCGAGGGACGTTTACATCAGCCATGAATACAAAGGCGTTTTTCGATTCAAGCTCGATGAAAATTATCGGAGTTGCTCGGCGCTGACGATGCTCAAAACGCCCAAGAAAGGCAAAAATGCGAGTCTGATCAAATTCGACAATACGATTTATTACGCCAATAAGGAAGGCATTTACATGCTCGATGAAAAGCACAAAGCCTTCCGACGGGACAAGACACTGAGCGCAATTTTCGAAAAAGACGAGTATACGTCGGGCAAACTCATCGCCGATAATTCGAGCAAATTGTGGATGTTCTCGAAAAATTACATCCATTACTTCACGGTGAATAAAATCGGGAACGAACTCAAGAAGAATACGATCCCGATCCCAATGTCGCTTACGGGCTCGATGCTCGGATACGAAAACGTCACGCGATTGTCGAATTCGATTTACCTCATTGGGACAACCGACGGCTACTACACAATCAACCTCAACGACCTCAGGTTCAAAAGCAATAATGTCTCGATAACCAACGTCACGATCAACAAACTCGACGAGGAACTCATCAGTTGCGCCGTCAAGGACACGGGCGAATTTGCATATGACGAGAACAACATCATCCTCAACTATACGGTTCCGGAATACAACAAATACATCTACACCGAATACCAATACATACTCGACGGTCTGCAGGAGGAATGGAGCAAGTGGTCGGCCAGGACGACGGCCAACTTCAAGAATTTACCTCCAGGCGATTACGTGTTCAAGGTCAGGGCGAAAATTGCCAATTCCAACCCGAGGGACGTGGCAACTTACAGGTTCACGATTTGCAAGCCGTGGTATGCGACCAATCTTGCACTTGTCATTTACCTCATCGTGGCGTTGCTGCTGGCGGCTTACATCCACAAGGCGTACAAAGAATACTATCGCAAAAAAGAGCAAAAACTCATCGAAGAGAACAACCTGTTGCTTGAAATAAAAGAACTTGAGAACGAGCAGCAACTCATGAAACTCAAGAACGAGCAGCTTTCGAGCGATGTCGACAGCAAAAACCGCGAGCTGGCCGTTTCGACGATGGGTCTCATGAAAAAGAACGAGTTGCTGGCGCTGATCAAAGACGATTTGAAGCGGACGAGCTCCGACCAGGACGACAAAAGCATAAAATCGGTGATCAACACCATCAATAAGAGCATTTCGGAAGACGATTCCTGGACGATTTTCAAGGAAGCCTTCAACAATGCCGACAACGACTTCCTCAAGAAGATAAAACAGTTGCATCCGTCTTTGACGCCAAACGATTTACGTCTTTGCGCGTATCTGAGATTGAATTTATCTTCTAAGGAAATCGCGCCGCTTTTGAACATTTCCGTGAGGAGCGTCGAGGTCAAGAGATATCGTTTGCGTAAAAAAATGGACCTGCCGCACGAAACAGGTGTTGTGGAGTACATTTTGTCGGTTTAACCGCCTTATCCGTGCCTCAAAACAACTATACAACAACCATACGAAATGACTTTAACAGCTCTATCCGACGGCCATTTACAACGCGTCAATCGCTGTTAAAACAGTGTTAAATGCGGGTTTTAGCGAAATGTCAGGGCAATATCGCATTGTATGGTTTCTTTCAAAGCCCAATTCGATTTCGGCACAGCAAAAAATGTAGTTTTAGCGAATCGAAATTTTTTTTGCGACACTTTTGTTGCGCGACAAAAATTGCGTCGGTACAACCCTACCGTATTACTCCAAACCAAACAAATGAACATTGAAATGAGAAAACTTATTTTATTACTGACCATTGTCATTTTTTCTCCTTCCGCGTTTGCGCAACAAGACAAGATTGTTGTGGCGAACGGCAGCGATGGGTCGAAATTGGTAGTCAATGGAAAAGATTTTATCGTCAACGGGATGAACTGGGACTACTATCCGGTAGGTACCAATTACGCCTACAGTTTGTGGACGCAGCCTGACGCCTTCATCAAACAGGCGCTCGACGAAGAAATGTCGCTGCTTCGCAACATGGGCGTGAACACCATCAGGGTTTATGCTGGAATGCCGAAGCAATGGATCGAATACGTATACGTGACCCACGGCATCCACACGATGATCAACCACTCGTTCGGCCGATACGGACTCGACCTCAACGGCGCTTATGTCCCGAACACGGAATATTCAGATCCGGCAGTTCGCGAAATGCTGTTGAATGAAGTCGCGAAACTCGCCTCCGACTACAAAGACACCAAAGGATTGCTGTTGTTCCTTCTCGGAAACGAAAACAACTACGGCTTGTTCTGGGACGGAGCCGAAACGCAAAATATCCCTATGCCGGAGCGTGTGACCACCAAACGCGCCGTGGCCATGTACAAATTATTCAACGAGGCTGCGGTTTCGATGAAGAAGATAGACGGCTCGCATCCGATCGCATTCTGTAACGGCGACTTGATGTACCTCGACATCATCTCGAAAGAATGCCCTGATTTCGACATTTTCGCTACGAACGTCTATCGCGGGACTTCATTCGGGGATTTGTTTGAGCAAGTCAAAAAAGAATACGGGAAACCGGTTTTGTTCGCTGAGTTCGGGGCCGATGCCTTCAACGCCATCACGAACCAGGAGGATCAAACCTCCCAATCGTATTACCTGTTGAGCCAGTGGAAGGAAATCTACCAGAATGCGGCAGGATTGGGAAAAGCTCAGAATGCGCTCGGAGGATTCACGTTCCAGTTCAGCGACGGATGGTGGAAATACGGCCAGACAGCCGGCCTTGACGTACACGACACGAACGCATCGTGGGCGAACGGCGGCTATATGAGAGATTACGAACAAGGCCAGAACAACATGAACGAAGAATGGTTCGGGATCTGCGCCAAAGGCCCGACGAACGAGAAAGGCTTCTATGAATTGTATCCGCGTTCAGCGTATTATGTTTTGAAGGAAGCCCACAAATTGAACCCATATGCCGCCAATTCCTTGTCGGCAGTCAACAATCACTTTGACAATATCCAGGTTATGGATGCGACGCTCAGGGCACGAGGCGACAAAGCGGCACTCGAGAGCAAGCAGGGCGGATTGATCCGATTCAGCAAGCTAAGAGCCGAATTTACGACGTTCAATACCGGCGGATCGCTCATCACGACTCCGGACGACGCCAATCCTAACGTGACCGAATATCCGAACAAATTAGGATTCGACCATATGCAATCGGTTTACATTGGCGTAGAGGCCAATCCAGCGGCTAATATGAGAGCCAATGTCGAATTCAACATCCTGGGCAACGTCGCCCTGAACCCTATCGACCAGATTTTCTACGAAAACCGCGGCCGTCCCGTTACCGTCGAGCGCAACAACCAGGAAGTCCGTTTCGATTCGAACAACCGCGTCCAGCTATACAGCGCGAGCTACACCTGGAACCACAATCTTTTCAACCTTAACGGATTTTACAGAACCGGCCACTACCACTGGGGCTACGAAGGCGATTTCTTCGGATTGTACCCGGAGGCGAACTACGGCCCGTCGATGGATATCTACAACGGTATCGCACCACTCGGGTTTGAAGTGGAAGGAAAAAAATTGTTCAGCGGATTGAAACTTGCCTTCGGACCGCAACTTTGGTGGGGCGCCAACCCTGCGATATTGCTCAAATATTCTAAGAATATCGGCAAATTCGGCGTAACAGGTGTCTTCCACGAAGATTTGGAACAACAGACCAACACCGAAAGTTCCTTTGCGATCCCACAGCCTAAAACAAGACGTTTCACGCTGCACGTCAACCGCAAAATCGGGAAATTCGGGATCGATCTTGGCGGAATTTGGGCCGGATCGCCATTGAACGGCAGAGATTATCAGGTTGCCAGAGGCCCAGAAGAAAATCAGCAGGTTTTCGAGCACGATATCGAATCTAAAGACAATTGGGGAGGAAAAGCGAAAGTAACCTACACCGGAGGAAAATTCAACTGGTATGGTCAGGGAGCCGCGATGGGATTGGTTGCCAACGGTGGCGCCGATTACACCCAAACCTTTACCGGATGGCGACTCAAAGACAGCGGAAGCGGCAACCAGTACAATTTCCTGACTGGTTTGACCTACAACCTCGGCAAATTCCAGATCGCACCGAACTTCTTGTGGCAAAAGCCGCTTGAAGGCCCGATCAACGCCAACGCAATGGCGCCGGGCAGACCGAGAAACATCCTCGACGATCCATTTGTCGTAAGAGCGAACCGGGAACAGGTTGCGGGAGAACTTTTGTTCACGTTCGACCCTACTCCGGGCACCTGGATGTACAACTGGGAAAACGACAGGACGGAAGACGCGAAATTTGCGGTTAGCGCCGGTATCGTGTTCCGCCACTTGCCGACAACCCAGGACGCAGCCATCGGAATCTTGCCTGACGGAAGAACTACATTCGCTTTCGACGGAGCGGCTCCGGCAAAAGACCTTTATGAAATCAACGGCCGCATCGTATCGAAATGGAGCAAGGACTTCGGTTTCATCGCCACGCTTTACGGAGGCGACGCCCAGGCCAACGGAAGCGATGCCCGTATGATCCACCGCTACGGTATGGATTTGCGCGTGATCTACCGACAAATAAAATTGACTTCCTTTGTAAGAGTGAACGATTGGGGACCTTACGATTACCACCGCGATTACAACCTGACGTTCCCGCTTCAGTTGATGGCCGACCTTTCTACTGAAATCGGGAAACCGGACTGGATCAATTTTATCCCGAGAACGCGAATCGGAGTGCGCGGAACCTGGAGGTCACTCGACCAATACTCGCCTCGCTACAACCCGACGCAAGTCCTGGACGCCGCAGGAAACTGGGTCCCGGATCCGACCGCTATCGGATTCCCTAACGGAAGAGAGTGGGAAATCAGGACATACATTCACATCAACATCGGAAAATAAAAGACTATGAAAATACATCTCAATACCAAATTTGCCTGCCAGTTGTCGTTGTTGACAATTGTGCTTGCCGCTTTCAGTTGCGAAAACGATGACGCTGACTTAAGGGAAGCTTCATATTCCAAAAATCCGGAAGTGTTCATCGATACGTTCACTCCGGGGCTCATCTACTCGGCGTACGGAGGCGCTGTCGCGGATGCATTCCAGGTCGATACGGACGTGTCTTACAACAACTCCGCGGCTTCGATGCGCTTTGACGTGCCAAACGTGAACGACCCTTCAGGCGCTTATGCCGGAGGCTCGTTCTATACAAGCGTCGGACGCAACCTTAGCGGATATGACGCGTTGACGTTTTGGGCCAAGAGTACGACGGCTGCCTCGATCGATGTCATCGGGTTCGGAAACGACTTCGGCGACAACAAATACCAGGCGTCCATCACGGGAATGCCGATTTCGACGGCCTGGAAAAAATACATCATCCCAATTCCCGACGCCGCAAAACTAACTGCGGAAAAAGGCATGTTCTTTATTTCGGAAGGCCCTGAAAACGGAGCCGGGTATACGTTCTGGATCGATGAAATACGTTTTGAAAAGCTCGGGACGATCACGCCTCAGCAACCGCAAATCCTAAGCGGGCAAAATCTTACGCAAACGTCCTACGCAGGCGTTACCACTACTATCGACGGATTGGTGACCGCTTTCAATATGCCAAACGGGATCAACCAATCGGTCAACGTCACGCCGGCTTACTTTACGTTTTCTTCTTCAAATGAAGCTGTCGCGACGGTGAACGAACAAGGGACCGTGACTACGGTTGGCGCCGGAACCGCTGTCATCACGGCTACGGTTGGCGGTGTCGAGGCTTTGGGATCGCTTACGATCAATTCATCCGGAGCTTATGTGCACGCCCCTACTCCTACGGCAAGCCCGGCGAGTGTAATCTCTATTTTCAGCGACGCTTACCAAAATGTGCCTGTCAATTATTACAATGGTTTTTGGGCGCCATACCAAACAACGCAGTCTGCCGATTTTACCGTCGGGACAGACAACGTGCTGAACTACACGAACTTCAACTTCGTCGGAATCGAGTTTTCAAGCCCTACGATCAATGCTTCGGGAATGTCCCATCTTCGTCTCGACGTTTACATTCCCAACGCGCTTCCTGCCGGAGCCACGTTCCAGGTGCAATTGCTTGACGCCGGAGCAGACGGGGCGCTCGGCGGAGGAAACGACACGAACGCCACGGTAACGTTCACCGCGCCTACTCTCGTTTCACAAAACTGGATCAGCCTGAACATTCCGCTGGCCAATTTTGGTGCGCTCGCAAGCCGTGCCCATCTTGCCCAACTTATATTTGTAGGAAACAACATCACGAATTTCTATGCGGACAACATTTATTTCGTCAACGACGGGAGCGTTATTCCTCCGGTTCCTACGGTAGCGGCGCCTGTCCCGACCTACCCGGCCGCAGATGTCATTTCGATCTTCAGCGACAGCTACACCAATTTGGCAGGTTCCGACCTCAACCCGAATTGGGGACAAGTCACTGCGGTTACCCAAGTGCCGATCGCAGGAAACAACACGTTGCGTTACGGCAACCTCAACTACCAGGGATTGCAATTGGCGGGCAGCCTCGATGTTTCGGGGAAAAACTTCCTTCACCTCGATTTTTATTCAGCGAACTCGAACGCGTTGAACGTCTACCTCATCTCTACAGGTCCTGTCGAAAAACTGATCCCGCTTACGGTTCCTACCACAGCCGGATGGAACAGCATCGACATTCCGCTATCATCGTTCGCACCGGTGAACCTGGCAGATGTGATCCAATTGAAATTCGACGGCAACGGCGACATTTATTTCGACAATATTTTGTTCCGAAACTAATCTGTAGCCACGTCTAACAACTAAAAAATTACAAAATGAATTATTTTTCAAAATACAACAGCCGCAACAAAAGACTGGCGATCGCCGCCTTGTCCGTGATTTCGATATCGCTTGTGGGATGTAACGAGGACGACAAGCAGGACGTCGGAAAACGCAACTGGCAACTGGCTTGGAGCGACGATTTCGAAGGAACAGCAGGCCAACTTCCGGACGCTACGAAATGGGGATACGACCTCGGAAACAACGGCGGCTGGGGCAACCAGGAGCTGGAAAACTACACTAACAATCCGGAAAACGTTTCCCTTGACGGAAGCGGAAATCTCGTGATCACGGCAATAAAAAACGGCAACTCGTATACCTCGGCCCGTGTCAAGACGCAAAATCTCTTTTCCCAGAAATACGGACGGTTTGAAGCGCGCCTTAAAACGCCTTACGGACCTGGAATCTGGCCGGCGTTCTGGATGCTTGGTGCCAACGTGGGCGAAGTGGGATGGCCGCAATGTGGCGAAATCGACATCATGGAGCTGAAAGGCCAACAGCCCAGCATCATCCACGGAACGGTTCACGGCCCGGGTTATTCGGCAGGCAACGCCATTTCCTCCACTTTTGCGTTGCAAAACGGCCGATTTGACCTCGAGTACCACGTTTTTGCAGTGGAATGGTCCGAAAGCAAAATCGACTTTTTCGTTGATGACTACCTCTACAAGCGCATTTCTAAAAACGATGTTCCGGGTGAATGGGTGTACGACCACGATTTCTTTTTGATCCTCAACGTTGCCATTGGCGGGAATTATGTCGGATTTCCAACCGACCAGACGCCGTTTCCACAAAAAATGATTGTGGATTACGTCAAAGTCTACAAGTAAAACCCGACAGTTCCACAAATGAGAAAGGCCGGAATGCCGGAATGCCGGATCGTTCCGCATGGTTGTAAATCGCATCACACAAATGAAAAAGCACGTATCGCTAATGCTGCTGTTGATTTCCTTTTCAGGGATTTCCCAGCAAAAATCCATTGACCAAAAAGTAAACGAGTTGTTGGCCAAAATGACGCTCGAAGAAAAAATCGGACAGCTCAACCAATACACAGGCGACCACGCCGTGACGGGCCCGTTGACGATGAATCCGAACAAAAAAGAGGAGATCAAAGCCGGAAAAATCGGTTCGATGCTTAATGTCCTGGGCGCAAACTACACACGCGGCTATCAGGAACTGGCAATGCAGTCACGGCTGAAGATTCCGTTGCTTTTCGGGTTGGACGTCGTCCACGGTTATAAAACCACGTTCCCGCTACCGTTGGCGGAGGCCGCGAGCTGGGACCTCGACGCTATCGAACTAGGTGCACGCATCGCCGCCCGGGAATCGGCTGCGAGTGGCATTCACTGGACGTTTGCCCCAATGGTGGACATTTCGCGCGATCCGCGTTGGGGACGCGTAATGGAAGGTGCGGGGGAAGACACTTATCTCGGTTCCAAGATCGCTTATGCCCGCGTTAAAGGTTTCCAGGGCAACAAATTGGGTGACCTGAATTCCGTCATGGCCTGCGTGAAGCACTTTGCCGCTTACGGAGCCGCAATTGGTGGGCGCGATTACAACTCGGTCGACGTTAGCGAAAGAGCGCTTTGGGAAACCTACCTGCCGCCGTTCAAATCGGCACTTGACGCCGGAGCCGCCACGTTCATGAACTCGTTCAACGATATCAACGGGATTCCGGCCACGGGAAATAAACACATCCAACGCGACATCCTGAAAGGCAAGTGGAAATTCGACGGTTTCGTGGTCTCCGACTGGGGATCGATAGGCGAAATGATCAACCACGGTTACAGCAAAGACAAAAAAGAAGCGGCTTATCAAGCCATCACAGCCGGAAGCGACATGGATATGGAAAGTAATTCCTATCGCTACAGCCTGGCCGAATTGGTCAAGGAAGGAAAAGTGTCCGAAAGTCTCATCGACGACGCCGTAAAACGCATCCTGCGCAAGAAATTCGAAATGGGATTGTTCGACGATCCTTACCGTTACAGCGATGCGAAACGCCAGCAAAAAGAACTAAACAATCCGGAAAATACCAAGGCTGCGCGTGAGATTGCCGCCAAAAGTATCGTTTTGTTAAAGAACGAGGCCAATACACTGCCGCTTTCCAAGGCGACCAAGACGATTGGATTCATCGGGCCTATGGTCAAACTCAAACGAGCCAATCACGGTTTTTGGGCGATCGATCTCAAAGATGTCGACTCGAGTTACATCGTTTCCCAATGGGAAGGTCTGGAGCGAAAAGTTGGCAAAAACACCAAGTTGCTTTACGCCAAAGGTTGCGGTATCACAAGTCCCGATAAGTCTGGGTTCAAGGAGGCTGTTGACGTGGCCAACCAGTCTGACGTTGTGATCCTCAGCGTAGGGGAACGACACGACATGAGCGGGGAAGCCAAAAGCCGAAGCTCAATCGGTTTGCCTGGCGTTCAGGAAGAATTGATCAAAGAACTGCAAAAAACCGGTAAGCCGATCGTAGTCCTCATCAATGCCGGACGTCCGTTGGTTTTCAATTGGA
Organism: Flavobacterium selenitireducens; assembly: GCF_014748335.1. GTDB lineage: Bacteria > Bacteroidota > Bacteroidia > Flavobacteriales > Flavobacteriaceae > Flavobacterium > Flavobacterium selenitireducens. The sequence goes on along the minus strand of NZ_JAAVIY010000002.1, from coordinate 363,002 downwards.
CTGCCGATAACATGCCGACGATCGTTTATACGTGGTGGTTGGGATCTGAGGCGGGCAATGCCATTTCAGACGTACTTTTCGGCGATTACAATCCGTCAGGAAAACTGCCGATGACCTTCCCGAGAACCGAAGGACAAATTCCGATTTATTACAACCACATGAGCACGGGACGACCGGCCAAGAACGAAGACGACAAAAATTACGTTTCGGCCTACATCGATTTGCAGAATTCGCCAAAGTTCGCCTTCGGCTACGGTTTGAGCTACACGACGTTCAAGTATTCCGACCTCAAACTTTCGAAAAATACGATGGCAAAAAACGACAAGCTGGAAGTATCGGTTACGATTACCAACACCGGCAAACGCCTCGGAGAAGAAGTGGTGCAGCTTTACCTGCGCGACAAAGTGGCTTCTATCGTAAGGCCGGTCAAGGAGTTGAAGGACTTCCGTAAGATCAAACTATCGGCGGGAGAAAGCAAGACGATCGTCTTTACCATCGACGACGAAAAACTGGCGTTCTATCACGAAAACCTCGAGTTCAAGTCAGAATCGGGAAGTTTCGACGTAATGGTCGGGGCCTCTTCCGAAGACATTCGATTGAAAGGGGAATTCGAGTTGTCGGAATAATCCGGATCGAAAACATCGACACCTCTAAATTCTCACCGGTGGCTGTATTTGCGACGATTTTATGCATTTTTTGAAGTCTTCGGCATTCGCTAAAACGAACCCTGTTACAATTTAAAAGGGTGACAGGATATAACCCTGTAGAGTGTCGAAATATCTGGTTTTTGGATGCTTCAGATTTTTTTTGATTTCTGGAACTTTGAAGCGATTAAAGTTATAGCCGCGAATTCGCGAATTTTATGGATTCCGGTAACTGCAAGGTGACAGGTTCTATAATCCTGTAAGGGTGCCCGAAATATCTGGTTTTTGGATGCTTCAGAGTTTTGCTTGATTTCCGCAACTTTGAAGCGATTAAAGTTATAGCCGCGAATTCGCGAATTTGATGGATTCCGGTAACTGCAAGGTGACAGTTCTATAACCTGTAGAGTGTCGAAATATCTGGTTTTTGGATGTTACAATTTTATAAGGATTTCGGGAGTTTTGCTTGATTTTCGTACTTTAAAGCGATTAAAGTTATTGCCGCGAATTCGCGAATTTGATGGATTCCGGTAACTGCAAGGTGACAGTTCTATAACCTGTAGAGTGTCGAAATATCTGGTTTTTGGATGCTTCAGAGTTTTTTTTGATTTCTGGTACCGTTGAAGCCATTAAAAAGGTTATTGCCGCGAATTCGCGAATTTGATGGATTCCGGTAACTGCAAGGTGACAGGTTCTGTAATCCTGTCAGGGCGTCGAAATATCTGGTTTTTGGATGCTTCAGAGTTTTGCTTGATTTCCGCAACTTTGAAGCGATTAAAGTTATAGCCGCGAATTCGCGAATTTTATAGATTTCCGGTAACTGCAAGGTGACAGGTTCTATAATCCTGTAAGGGTGCCCGAAATATCTGGTTTTTGGATGCTTCAGATTTTTTTGATTTCTGGAACTTTGAAGCGATTAAAGTTATTGCCGCGAATTCGCGAATTTGATGGATTCCGGTAACCGCAAGGTGACAGTTCTATAACCTGTAGAGTGTCGAAATATCTGGTTTTTGGATGTTACAATTTTATAAGGATTTCGGGAGTTTTGCTTGATTTTCGTACTTTAAAGCGATTAAAGTTATTGCCGCGAATTCGCGAATTTGATGGATTTCGGTAACTGCAAGGTGACAGTTCTATAACCCTGTAAGGTGTCGGAGTATCTGGTTTTTGGATGCTTCGAAGTTTTGCTTGATTTCTGGCACTTTGAAGCGATTAAAAAAGTTATTGCCGCGAATTCGCGAATTTGATGGATTCCGGTAATTGCAAGGTGACAGTTCTATAACCCTGTCAGGGCGTCGAAATATCTGGATTTTTGGATGCTTAAGAGTTTTGCTTGGTTTCTGGTATTTTGAAGCGATTAAAAAGGTTATTGCCGCGAATTCGCGAATTTGATGATTTCAGATTACAATAGGGCCGGGGAAAGTTGTTCGGGCGTCTAAAAGTGCGGTTTAATCGGTTATTTTAAATGACCGAGACATCGAAAAAACAAATCAGACACTATCTATTATTTGACTAGCCAGGAAAGCTGCCCGAAATGGCGGCTTTTTTGTTGTTTGGAGCAGCCGAAACAACCGGATGAAGAAAAAGCCCTGAAGCGAATTCGAGGGCTTTGTTTTTGTCGGGATTGCGACCGGTTCGGCAAAATAAAATGGGGACGGTCGACGCCCTGTCCTCATTCACATGAACAGTTTGCCGGCCAATCCCCATTTCCCGAAAAATTATGCTATTGCGCCCTGTTGATGTAGATCCATCCGGTCTTGGTCTTCAGGTCAGCGAAGTCGATCACGTAATAGTACGTACCGTCCGGCAATTCGTTTCCATTGTCGCTTTGGCCGAACCATTCGTTCTGGTAATTCGCTTTGGAATACACGTTGGTTCCGTATCGGTTGAATATCTTCAGTTGGCTGACATTGTAGCCCGCCAAATCGAAATTGTCGTTGGCTCCGTCGTTGTTGGCCGAAATTCCCTTTTGGATCTGGCACGCGGCGGAAAGGACATTCGTGTTTTTACGCGTGCTGCACCCGTTTTGGGTAACGACAAGCTCATAAATGCCCGGTGATTGGATCACGACCGATGCCGTATTGCCGATTTGCGTTCCTGACGGGTCGAACCAGGCATACAATGATCCCGACGCATCATCCTGCACGGCGTTCAACGTGTAACTGATGCCGTTGCACCCTTCGGTAAACGTAAAGTCAGGCGCGTCGAGCACCGTTATCGTCAGCGTCGCGGTCGAAGCACATTGACCCGGATCTGGCGTAAACGTATAGGTAGTCGTCGTGGTGTTGTCCAAAACAGGCGACCAGGTTCCGGAAATTCCGTTATCTGACGTCGTCGGAAGCGCGCCAAGCATTCCACCTGAACAAATGGGAGCTACTTCTGCAAAATCAGGCAGATCGGCCTGGTTGACGGTAATCGTCAAGGTTGCCGTCGATGCGCATTGTCCCGGATCTGGAGAAAACGTATAAGTAGTGGTAGCGGTATTGTTCAAGGCAGGCGACCAAGACCCGGAAATCCCATTGTTCGATGTTGTTGGCAAGGCGGTTAACGTACTTCCGGAGCAAATCGGGCTTATTGCAGTAAAAACAGGCGTTACCGCAGGATTTACCGATATGGTCAACGTTGCCGGTGAAGCACACTGGCCGGGCGTCGGAGTGAACGTATAGACGGTCGTGGCCATGTTGTTCAAAGCCGGCGACCAAGTTCCCGCAATGCCATTGTTGGAGGTTAAGGGCAAAGCGTTAAGGTTGCCACCGGGACAAATCGGAGCTACCGCGTCAAATACCGGAACCGTTCCCGGCGTGACGGTAATCGTTACACTTTTTTGGTAAAGACAGGTCGTGGCCTCTTTGAACGTGATATCGTCTAGAGCGAAATCATTCCCTCCGCTTGCGAAATTCTTGTCGTAAATGCCAAAGTTGGCCGTAGTGTCCGAACCCGAATTCCAGTTATAGGAAACCTGTGTCCACAAACATGTCGCGCCAGGAGCCGTCACGGGATTGCCCTGGGACACACCGTTGATTCGCACTTCGAGTCGCGCGGGGCTTTCAGGCGATACCGAAGCCACATAATACGAAAATGTATAATCGGTATTCGGAAGGACCGTTACCGCATTTTGATTGCTCCAGGCGATGATGTTTCCGGTAGGATCAACAGATCCGTCAAACACGAGCATATTACCGCTGCCGGTCGTATTGTCGCCGCACGAAGCGAAAGGTGCGAACCACGCACTTGGGTTGGTCGCGATGCTATACGAGGCTTGTACGCCGAAAGGATTCGGATCTGCAATGAACGAATACTCCGTTACGAACAATGTATCGCCTTGTGAAAAATCGCCATTTTCGATAAGATTTACCGCAGAAGAAACCGCTCCGGACGAAACCGTATACGTCGTGGTCACCGTAGGGCTTACGGTTGGTGTGGCGCTGTTCGGATCCGAAATCGAGGCGTCGGGCGGATTGGCTGTCCAAGTATAGGAACCTGTGCCTCCGGTTGCCATCAACGATGTCGGCGTTCCTGCACAAATCGAGATAGGCTCATTCACCTGCAGGCTGTTGGGAGCGGCCAGGACGATGCCCGTTTGCGTATACTGCTGCCCGGCTGAATCGGATACGGATATGTCGTAGGTTCCTTCACCAAGCCCGGTAAAAATCCCGTTGTTGCTGGTTTGGGTTGCGGTTCCCGTCAGGTTGTAAATCGTGTAAGGCAGCGTTCCGCCCGTAAGGCTTACGGTAATCGAGCCGTCCGTTCCGTTGGGACAGGTCGGGTTGACGAAGGCAAAGGAACCGGCGAACGGCAACCCGCCTTCGGTGATCGAAAAATCGTCTATCGCGAAGTCGTTCCCTACGGGACCGGGATTGTTGGTCTTCAACCGCACCATGGCGTTGTTGGCCGTTGCCACAAATGAATATTGAATGTTAACCCAACCTTCGGAAGGCAGTGGCGCCAAAAAGTTTTGGTTCGCAGGATTGATGTTGCTCGCATTGACGAAGAAAATGCCGATGCTGGCTCTCGTGGCCTCATCTGAAGTAACTTCGTTCGATACGGATTTGATCCAGAAGCTGAACGTGTACGTCGTTCCGGCCGTGAATCCGCCGATAGCGCCTCCGGTGTTTCCCGTCGTCCAAAAAAAGCGGTTGGCTAGCAGCGAGCCGTCGAAAACGAGCATGTTGCCCGTGCCCGTGGTGTGATCCCCTCCTGCGGTGAATGTCGTATTCATCAATGCAGGATTCGTCGTCCTGGCGTAAAAACCGGGCGTACTTGTGCCGTTTACGGGATTTATCTGGGTGTAATCGTGCACCATGAAGCCGAGTCCGCTTCCGCCGCTTTCAAAATCGCCATTGGTCAGGATTTGGGCGTTCAGATTTAAATTCGGGATAAGGAGCAACGAAATAAGCAAGGGCATTTTCCTCAAAAAATACAGTAGACTTTTTTTCATGTTTGTTTGGTTAGTCCCTAAAAATACGGCTTGTTTGGTTTCCAAATCCTTAATTCCGGATATAAAAACCATACACCTTTATTTTTTGGACGGATGCAACAACGGGCTGAGATCGCGTGTCCAACACCTTGTGTTTATGGGCGAAATCACTGGTTTTGATGTAGTGTTGTTAAGGTGGCGCGAACGTTTTCGTACCGGTGATGTGACGCTTACAGTGCGCAAAATCGCGAGGGTGTTGGCCGGATGTGGGATTTGGCGCAATTTGTCTCCCGTTACAAGTTTTGCGTCAGTCCTTCGCGAATTTTTTTTGTGAGCTTGCTTTTTACAAGTTCGTACGATGTTTTGACATGGCGCTCAAACTCCTCCGAAGAAACCTTGCCGATGTCTATGATCGTCACCCATTTGTGTTGGGCGAAATATGGCGCGGGTTTGAAGTTGGGTTGGGTCGATATCTCATCGAAACGGTCGTCGGGCACTTTAAAGGCAACGGACATCGGCACCGATTCCAAATCGACAAGACAAAACATTTTCGATGCGACCATAAAAACAAGGTCAGATTTCCACTTTATTTCTTCGTGGGCGTGAGGCATCGCGCTGCAGATGGTTTCGAGGGTTTCGAGGGTCATAATTCAAGACTTACTTTTTCTTTCTTCCGCCAAGGCGCATTTTCAATTTCGATGGATAACAGTTTGCAGCTGAACACGTTTTTATTCCTATATTGCCCCACGACAAAGTTTCCAAAAAAAAATTCACACCGTAATCATCGTTCGCCTGGCGCTCGGACATGACTGTTTCTATTAATCTCCATCAGCCCGACGTGGCGTTGGTGCGCTATTTTTATCGTCAAAATTTATATAAACTTACATGAAAACAAACAAACGCTTCTTTAAACTGCCCGGTTTCTCAATCTTGGCTATCTTTTTGACGTTTCTTTACGGCTGCTCAGGCGGTGACGACACTCCTTCAGAACCCTCACCCACGAGCCCAACGGTAGTAACCTCAGAGGCGATACCAGTTAATCCCGTGACTTACATCTTGGGAGGCAACATCACATCGAGCGGGAATTCAAGTTTACAACAACATGGTATCATTTACGGTACGAATCCCAATCCTACTTCCAACAACAGCGAAATAATCGTCGATAATTCCGACCAGACCGGCGAATTCTCGATCACGGTTTCCGGCCTTTTGCCCAACACCCAATACTATTTCCGTGCATATGCGCGCAACCTGACGGGAGAGCAACTTGGCAACGTACTTAGTTTCACGACCGGAGCATTGGTCGTGACCCTTGAAACAACCAACATCCTTACGACGAGTGCTTTGCTGAAAGGCGAAAAGCTCGACCAGGAACTTGTACATGTTGGCTTTGTGTACGGAACAGATCAAAATCCTACGATAAACGACAATTTAGTCTCGGAGTTGGTCAACGGACCCGATACGTATGAAATGGAGGTAACGAACCTGCTCCCGAATACGGTCTATTATGTAAGATCTTACCTCAACACAAATAACGGCGCGAGCTACGGTGAGCAAAAGCAGTTCAGGACGACAGGATATTTTGGTCCGGGCGGCGGTTACGTCTTTTACGACAAAGGCGTCACACAAGATTCGTGGCGCTACCTTGAGGTTTATCCGGAAACGTTAAGCTACAACCCGAGTCAGACAACAGGCAGCGCGTGGGGCAACAATTCGTTTGTTTCCGGGACTTTCGATGCGTTCGGTTCAGGCCTCGACAATTCGAATGTGATCGCATCCAACGTCACGCAGGCGAACTGCGCTGCAAAACTATGCCTGAATGCGACAATCGGCGGGAAATCGGACTGGTTTCTACCGTCGAGCCAAGAGATGCTCACGGCAGCGAATGCCATGCAGGACATGGGCATTTTCCTAGGCAATTCGTTCTGGACGTCTACCCAAACCAACGCCGAATACGCAAAAGTAGTTAGTTTCGATAGTCCGCCTCCAACGTATTCCATTTTTCCCGCCCAACCAAAGACCATCAACAACATTTGGGTCCTGCCTGTCCGGCGGTATTAATTTCGCGGGCAGATGTGCCGGTTTCCCTCCGCTTCCAAAAATATGTGGCGGCCGGGAAATCGTCTCCATCGTTTGCATTCCATAAAGTCGGAAACTTTAAAGTAAACACGGGGAATCAGCATCGAAATCATACAATCGATTTCGGCACAAGTTATAATCCGGGAGAAGGCATGTCACGTTAGCTTTGGTGTGGATGTTTCGTTTGAAGTGGGTTCACGCCACTCTTGCGACGTCTGAATTTTACTTTCCTAGCTGACACGATATTATGAATTCTCCCGCTGATTTTGCCAATAACCGATGGTTCCACGTAGACGACGACCTCGACGATCTTTCGGTATATGCCGATATCGTCGCCGAAACCGCGCCGGAAGTCACCTTGGAACAATTCACCTCGAGTCTTGAACTCATCAGGCGGCTCAACGGGGACGACGCCCCGCGATTGATCCTAATCGATCTCAACATGCCCGTTGTCGACGGGTTGGGATGCCTGAAGCATGTCAAGATCATCCCGCATGTGAGCAAAATCTCGCGTTTGGTCATCCTTTCGACGAATTCCAACAAAGAAATGATCGATTACTGTTACGCGATGGGCGCTCATTATTACGCGATCAAACCGTCCGACCCTGATAAAATTCGAGAATTGATCCTGAAACTACTTGCAATTTCCAAAAGCGAGCCGCGGTTTCCCGTGGGAAAGAAACAGTATTTGCTGACGTGACGATATGCGTTTGGTAGTCCGCCGTCCGTCCGAAATAAAATCGATCGCGTAAAACCTATCGTTGTATGTCAATGCCTAATGTCCGACCGAAGGGAAGTAAAGGTGGAAAGTCGCGCCTTTTTGCGGCTGGGATTCCACGGTGATATGTCCGGAATGGTTCTCTATTACCTTTTTACAGATGGCAAGCCCGAGACCGGTTCCCGTAAATTCCTTGTTCTCATGCAGCCGCTTGAATATCTTGAAAATGAATTCCTTGTATTCGTCTTTGAACCCTATGCCGTTATCTGTAAACATCAGATGGTGGTAGACACGCCCTGTTTTGAGAAAGTCTTCGTGCCCGGCGGTGATTTGCGTGGCGTTTAGCGTAATGTGCGGAATTTCCGTAGAGTATTTCAACGAATTCGACAAAAGGTTCGAAAACAGCTGGTACAATTGGCTGGCGTCCCCGTGGATTGTCGGAAGTGGCGAAATGTCCACGTTTGCGGTGCGCTCCGCTATCAAAAGTTCGTGATCGGCGACGACGTTATTCAGGATCGCATCCAAGTCGACCTGGCGGAATTCGGAATCTTTATGGCCGATATGCGAAAATTGCAGGATTCCCCCGATAAGATCCCGGAGCCTTCCGGCAGATTGTATGATCTTGGGTGCATATTCCTGTTTGGTGGCAAGTTCGCTGTCCTGGTAAAATGAGGCGAAAAACTGCATTTTGCGCAGCGGTTCCTGAAGGTCGTGGCTTACGATATGGGCGAATTGTTCGAGTTCGTTGTTCTTTTTGGTCAGGTCGCCCACGGTAGCTTCCAGCAGCTTTTGGTTGCTGACCAGTTGCTGTTGCACTTGTTTGAGTTCCTGGTTGTCGCGCAAGGTTTCCTCAACGAGTTTCTGGGCGTGGATATCTACAAAAAAACCATTCCACTTTGTGACGTTGTTGTGCTCGTCCTTGAACGGAACCAGCGAAAACAAATGCCATACGAATTCTTTTTTGCCCTTGAGCCTCACCTGAGAGCGCATGATTTTCTTCTCTGCGAGCGAGTGGTTGAAAACGGTGGTAAAACCGTCCAGATCGTCCCCGTGAAGAACGCTGCTGCTGAGCAACCCGAAATCGAGGCCTTCACTACCAAAATAGGATTTGAAGTTTTTGTTGCTGAGCGTGACCTCTTTTTTCGGGTTCATCGAGAATATGAGCTGCGGCAAACTTTCCGATAGATGCCGGTATTGTTCCTCACTGTCGGAAAGTTGCTCGGAAAGCGTGATGAGCTGCACGTTCTTTTTCCGGATTTCGTCATAAGGCGACAGAGGCGGTTCGGTCTCGAAGAAACTCCTGAAGTCCTTGATCCTGGCATCTGTTATCAACGTCGCAAACCGAATTTTTGCAGATAAGCTGTAGGTGAAAAAACCGTCTTTTTGTTCATCGGTAATCCCGCCGCTAAGCCGCTCGGCGTACCGAAAAGGGTTCGGCCGGAGTTTTTTCAGGTTGACCTTGTCCTTGATGATGGCCACGACATCTTTTCTCGACCTTCCGCTTACCTGAATTCCCAGGGAAAGGGACGACTCGAGGCCATCGCCTATCGAGCAACGCGCAATTTCCGAGACGGCGGTCGCAAAAGTGGTTTGGGCCGACAATCCGATCCCGCAAAGTTCCAACAGTTTCATGGCTCTTTTGTGGGCCAGGATAAGGTCCATTTCGTTGTCGAGGTCGATGCGTACGATTTCAATCATCAGATAGATATTTTTGCCGTAAATACGGTCATGTCGTCATTATTGCGCGCATAACTTTTATAGATAGCCGAAGCGATGATGTTGGCGTCATATTTCAAAATCGACGGCATGGCGTTGAGGTTCCATTTGCTCTGGATACCATCTGAATTTACCACTAAAATATCGTATTTGCACAAATCGTAAGTGCTGTTTACGATCGTACGCGGGAAATTCGCGCCAATGATCCCATTATAGGAAATAAAGCTCTTGTAAGCAAGACCGTTGACTACCCGAACCGAAATATTCCCCACGCCGCATACGGACATCTTCGCATCTGTCATATTGAGGTAAATCACACTGGCAACGAGACCCCGGCTGTCTTTTACATGTCGGTTCATATCGGTGAGGATAACGACCGGATCGACCGAACGCGTGCTGTCGAAAATTTCGAGGGCGAGCTTCACGGCGTGGTGGGCGTTGAAACCGTGTCCGAGGCCATCGCCTACAAAAATCAGGTAGCCTTTTTCGACTTTGCGAACCGCATAGGCATCGCCACATATCTTTTCGCCGGGATAGCACACCTGGACGGCGCCCATGTCTACAGTCGGCTTTCGGCTGTCGATGACTTCGGGCCCTGAAACGACGACCTTGCAGTACACGACGGTTCCCCAATTCTTTGCCGAATAAATATGGAAGTCCCGGCTCAGCCGTTTGATCGAGCCCAGGCCATGCCCTAATGTATTACTCGACGAAACGCCGTCCTGTACTTTTTTCTGCATGTTGTCACTGCCGGGACCATTGTCGAGGCTGTACATTTCAAAAACGATTTCGCTTGCTTTTTTGGAAATGCGGTAAAGCAATTTTCCAAATCCCGCGTGCTTGATGATATTCGTGGCCAGCTCGGCAATCACGAGGTCGACTTTCGCTGCCTGCTGCAAGCTGATGCCGTGATCGGCAAGATCTGCATTCACCTGTCTTTTGATAAATGCGATATGGCTGCGGTCTTCCACTTCCATTTCGGTAAAAAACGCCCGCTTTATCACTTCCATTTCAAAAGGGTAACTGTGGTTCCCACTCCGACCGTCGAACGGATATCGAATTGGTCGACAAGTCGTTTTGCACCGGGCAATCCTAATCCCAAACTCTTTCCAGTCGAAAAACCATCGCTCATTGCCTTGTCCAGATCCGGTATGCCGGGCCCGGAATCCTTAAACGTTAGCCGGATACCAACCTTGCGCCCGTCGGTGACCGTTTCTATCATCGCTTTGCCGCCTCCACCGTATTTGAGCAGGTTCCGGACGATTTCGCTCGCCGCGGTGATGATCTTGGTCTGATAAAGCAGGCCCATGGATATCTTTGTCGCATACGTCTTGACCGCATTGCGAAAAAATATGGCGTCTTTTTCGATCGTTACGGCAATCTCCTCCCTATTCTGAACTGTAAATGTCATGGTCTTCGTCAAGGTTGTAGATTTTTGAGCGAAGCAATTCCATGCCCTTTTCAATATTGAGTGCATTGTACACTCCTTCAAAGTGCAAACCGAGTTCGATTAGGGTAATGGCCACGGCAGGCTGCATTCCGGTAACGACGGTTTCGGCATCCATTATTTTCGACATTTTGGCGATATTGACCAGGATGCGGCCCATAAAGGAATCGATGATCGAAACCGCCGAAATGTCGATAAGCACACCGCGGGAGTGGTGCTTGCGGACGAGATTGATAAGGTCGGCTTCAAGGTTTTCGGCGAGTTGGTCGTACAGGTCGACTTGAATCGTGACGAGCAGGAACTCGCCAAACTTTAATATCGGAATCTTTTCCATTTAGGCACCGGTTGCTAGTTTTCTCTCGGATTTTTTTACCACGTCGTAACGAAGCATGTCAAACGAAGTCCTCAACGCACTCGCAAGCGTAGCCTTGGTGATGATGCCGGAAAGGTCGATCCCGAGGTGGACGATCGTTTGGGCGATTTCAGGGCGAATACCGCTGATGATGCACTCGGCGCCCATCAATCTCGTCGCGCTTACCGTTTTGATCAAATGCTGCGCAACCAACGTATCTACCGCAGGAACGCCGGATATGTCCAAAATCGCGATCGAACTTTCGCTCTCGACGATTTGTTGGAGCAGGCTTTCCATGACGACCTGGGTGCGCGAACTGTCAAGCGTCCCGATGATCGGCAAGGCCAACACGCCGTCCCAAACCCGGATTACCGGCGTAGAGATTTCGGTTATTTCATCGGTTTGGCGCATGATGATGTCCTCGCGTCCTTTTATGAACGATTCAAACGAATTGATCATGATGTTGTCGAGAATCTTGCTTATTTTAAGACTGTCGGCGTATAATTGTTTTGCGTCGGTAATTTCGGACGACAAGACTTCGAGCATCGCTTCCTTGAGACGCAAGATAAACGTTGCCGTCTCGCGAGGAGAATAACCTTGTCTCGCGCGCGATAACGACAGGATTCCCACGTTTTCTTTTACTTTGCTGAAAGCGTCCGAATCCGGATCGTCAATTGAATTTTCCGTCAAGGATTTTACCAGGCTCGTTACGAGTTCGGCAGCCTCGGCTTTTTGTTCTTCGGTTTGTGCATCTGCAAAATCTCCCTCTTCACTTGCTTGTAAAAGCAGCCACTTTTCTGTAATTAATTTCGAATTGGACTGCAATGCTTGGATAGTGCTCATTGATAGTGTTTTTATAATCGTCTAAACTACTTCTAATTTTTCACGTAGCTTACAGTTTTGGAACTTTTGTATGGCAATTTTAGCTATTGCCGAAAAAGGTTGGGCGATGAACAAACTACAGTCGTGTTCATTTGCGTTTTTTCTTTTCCAAGGGTAACGATTGCGAGGTTTTCGGCTTAACGAGTCAGGAGTGTTGTGGTCTCGGGCTACTTTCGGGGCAAGGACGAAGTTTCCCCCATTTTTTGCATTTTCATTAGATTTTGGATGGGACGCCATCTGACAGTTTCCGTTCTAAAATGATTTCATACATGACGTAATGCGCGCGGAATACAAAACCTCAGCATTTTGTTTCAAATTTCCTGTTGCAAATTTTTGTGTAACAGAATTTTTGTAAGGCTTTTTTGAGTTGTCACTTGGACGACTGTACGGAGAGAAGCGGCGGTAAAGACGGCTAGAGTTTTTTTTTAACTGATGGATTATCGGCAATGTTCCCAGAAGGAATGTGTCATTAACCTTCGCCGCTTTAAGTCGGCACGCGATTTTGCTTCCGATGGATTCAACTAATCAGAATTATTTGAGGCGATATCAAGGGAATCTGTCGTTTCGGAATGCGCCGCCGGAAAAGGCGGCTTGCATTTTTTGCTTCTGCCAACTTACGAAAGGCGAAAAGCCATTGCGATGGGATTACCTGAGGTGATCCCGTAGAGGGAATCTGTCGTTTCGGAATGCGCCGCCGGAAAAGGCGGTTTGCATTTTTTGTTTCTGCCAACTTACGAAAGGCGAAAAGCCATTGCTGATGGGATTACCTGAGGTGATCCCGTAGAGGGAATCTGTCGTTTCGGAATGCGCCGCCGGTAAAGACGGCTTGCATTTTTTGTTTCTGCCAACTTACGAAAGGCGAAAAGCCATTGCTGATGGGATTACCTGAGGTGATCCCGTAGAGGGAATCTGTCGTTTCGGAATGCGCCGCCGGAAAAGGCGGCTTGCATTTTTTGTTTCTGCCAACTTACGAAAGGCGAAAGCCTTTCGACGCCGGCAGAAACAAAAAATGCGCTTTCCAATGGAAAGCGCATTCCGAACGCAGAGAGGATGGGATTCGAACCCACGATGCAGTTGCCCACATACAAACTTTCCAGGCTTGCTCCTTCAACCACTCGGACACCTCTCTAATTTGCGAGTGCAAAGAAACACATTTTTTTTGGTTCGCGCTACTATTAAGTCCCGGTTTTGTAAAATGAAACAAAGCGAATTGGAATTTTCGGTGGATTTGCCTGCTTCCGAATAGGTAAAAAACTACTTCGCCTGCGACATTTCTCCCCGTATCGATTTTTCGAACGCATCGCGAAACGAATCCGGGGCTATTTTTTGCCCAAGCAGATACATTAATTTGGTGATGGCCGCCTCCGTTGTCATGTCTTTTCCCGAAATCACGCCGATTTTCTTGAGCTGTGTACTGGTTTCATATTGCCCCATGCTGACGCTTCCGCCGGCGCATTGGGTCACGTTGATGATGTGGAGTCCGTTTTTAATCGCTTTCTGCAATGCCGAAACGAACCACTTTTCGGTAGGCGCATTGCCGGACCCATACGTTTCGAGCACGAGGCCTTTTAGGTTGGGAATGTTTAAAATCGCCGAAAGCACCTCGGGATTAATACCCGGAAATATCTTGAGCACGACCACATCGTCATCCATGTGGCGGTGAATACGCAATTTTTTGGTACCGTTGAGCGGAAAAGCCGCGTCCCGGTCGACTTTCAGGTGAACGCCGGATTCGGCAAGCGGTTGGTAATTGGGTGAGGTAAACGCGTTGAAATGTTCCGCGTTGATCTTCGTCGTGCGGTTGCCGCGATAAAGTTTGTATTCGAAATAGAGGCAAACTTCAGAGATCAAGGGTTTGTCCTGTTCGCGCAATGAAGCGATCTGGATGGCCGTAATCAGGTTTTCTTTGGCATCGGTACGAAGGTCGCCTATCGGAAGCTGGGAACCCGTAAAGATAACGGGCTTGCTTAAATGCTCGAGCATAAAACTGATGGCCGAAGCCGAATAGCTCATCGTATCCGACCCGTGCAAAATCACGAATCCGTCGCAGGAATCGTAATGGCTTTCGATGATGTCGACCATCTTGATCCACTTATCCGGATTCATATTTGAGGAATCGATAGGCTTGTCGAACGAAAACGTCTCGATATCGCAATCGAGCAATTTGAGTTCGGGAATCTTCTGCAAAAGTTTGGAAAAGTTGAATGCCTTGAGTGCGCCGGTCTTGAAATCCTTGACCATTCCAATCGTACCGCCTGTGTAAATCAACAGGATTTTAGGCTTAGACGGCATCGGCATATTTGAGTTTGTTCACGACCGGGTTGGCGTACATAGCCAAGAATCCTTCGAGAAGCACCGGATTGTCCTCATCTATCCTGATCTCAAGACGGCGTTCGAACAGCTCCTTTTCCTTTTCGGTATAGCGGTCGGTATACGTATCGGTTTTGTGCAGCAGGTCGTAGGCAATGAAATTCGTCGGCCACAATTTATAACCGTCGATCACGGCGGAATCGATAACCTGCGTCAGCGCCTGGATTTGCTTTTGGGTGTTGTCGAATTCAGATTTGATCGCGTCGATTTCGGACATCAACACATCGCCTACGTGAATATGGATGCGCTTCTTCTGGCCCATTATACCCGAAAGCAGCGTCAGGAAATCTTCGTTCTTCTCCTTGATGTATTTCTCGTTGTTGGCCTCCGCGAGCAATCTTGGCATTTTCAGGGCATCGGTAGGATCATATTCGTACGAAATCGATATCGGGACGATCCTGACTTTTTTGAAATAATCCATCAAGTTTTCCTCATTCGATCCCATCGCCAACATCTTCAGCACACCTTGTTGCGTCTGGTCGTTTCCGTCCTTGGTTCTGCCTTCGCGTTGGGCGATCCAAACCGAGCGGTTTTCGCGCCTCAGCAAGCGTTGTATGTATTCCGACAGATTTTTCGAAGCCATCAGCAACTCCCGCGGCGGCAAATTGCGCTGTACCAAAAAATTGCGATTCAAACGCGACAGCACCTGGAGAAACGCTTTCTGGACGAGGTTGTCCCCAATTGCCGAGGCCGTCATGATCAGGCCGTGTTCGAACAAAGCACAATTGAGCAACGAAGTGTCCAGGATAATATCGCGGTGGTTGGAGATGAACAGGTAAGCCGTGTTGGGATCGAGTTTTTCAAATCCGCTTGTGGTAATGCCTTCGGAACTGCGTTCGAGAACTTGTTGGATCGAATGGTAAACAAAATTGCACTGGAAATCGCGTATCGAATGGGTGTGCTCAAGTTGCGACATCCAAATTTCTTCGGGTTGGTCGGGAAAGGTGAAATTCATAAGCGCCTTCATCATCGGATGGTTCGCAACCGATTTCAGGGCGGCATTTACTTCGGCGTCATAAAAAGGCCGGATAGCATCAAATTTTGGCATTGGCGCTTGTTTACATGCAAAAAAACGAAAATTAATTCGAAGTTTTGTTAGGTTTTACTTAAATGCCGTATACGTTTTTTGAATTTTCCGTAGTGATTCGCGCAATCGCATCGATCGGGAGATTGTAAAGCTCGGACAGCTTTCGCGCCACATTCAGGATATAAGCGCTTTCGTTTCTTTTTCCCCTGAACGGAACCGGAGCCAAATAAGGCGCGTCGGTTTCCAGCACGATGTTTTCAATTGGGATTTCAGCCAGGAATTGGTCGATTTTCCCGTTCTTGAACGTCGCCACGCCACCGATCCCGAGTTTCATCCCAAGCGAAATGGCGCGTTCGGCCTGAGCCTGGTCGCCGGTAAAGCAGTGGAAAATCCCGAAAAGATCGTCAGCTTTCTCGCTTTCGAGAATCTCGAAAATCTCGTCGAACGATTCGCGTCCGTGGATGTTGATCGGAAGTTGGTATTTTTTGGCCAGGCGGATCTGCCTCACAAACGCCTGTTGCTGTATGCCCAACGTCGATTTATCCCAATATAGGTCGATTCCGATTTCTCCGATCGCATAAAATTTGCGCCTTTCCAATTCTGCCTCGACAAACGCAAGTTCCGCTTCCCAGGTTTCCGGCTTTACGTAAACAGGATGCAGCCCCATCATCAGGAAAACGTTGTCCGGATAATCGGCTTCCATCGCGTACATTTTTTCGGTATAAGTGGAATCTATCGAAGGAACGAACAGTCGCCTCACGCCGGCATCGAATGCGCGTTGCATCATGGCGCCTTTGTCATCGGCAAATTCTTCGCTGTAAATATGGGTATGGGTGTCGGTAAAGATCATTTTTAACGCAATTGGACGCAAAGTTACAAAGTCCTTAAGACTTGTTTTCGTCAGAATTCACTTAATTTGGGCTCACGCCAGGCCTATGCATCAAATAGATGAGATTCTCGACAAAGATCATTATCGGAAGATAAGATTCAAGATTTCCAAAACACAGCATTTGTTGTTGTCGGCCTCTATAAACGGCGTAAAAGGCGATTTTATCCTCGACACGGGCGCCTCCAACAGTTGCGTCGGATTTGAGGAAACCGAACTTTTTAAACTGATTACCGAAAATTCCAAGACCAAGGCCGCCGGAGCAGGCGCCATCGATATGTTTACGCAAGCGGCGCACAAAAACCTGCTCAAGATCGGGCGTTGGACGTATGACGATTTCAACCTTGTGGTTTTCGATCTGTCCCACGTCAATACGGCACTCGAACAACACAAGGCCAAGCGCGTCCAGGGAATTATCGGCGCCGACGTGCTGATCCACGGCAAGGCGATCATCGACTACGCGAGCCAGACGCTTTACCTGAAAAAACACGTATAATCGTTATTTTGGCCTCATGGAAAAAATGGAACTCAAAAAGTCGGTGTTCAAAGCGCTAAAACTCGTGATCTTATCGTCGCTTTTACTGGCGATGGGCGTCTACCTGATCGCGTCGGGCGAGTCCGGCAAGCAAGCGATCGGATGGGTAAATGCGGTGCTTTTCGGCTTCACTTTACTGGCGGGACTATCGCAGGTTTTCGATCGGCGCGTGCAACTTTCGGCCGATCGGAATGGCCTTTACGAACGCATGAGCCTGACGGAGCCGATCGATTGGTCGGCAATTGAAAGCATCGTTTACAAAAAGGCAGGTACAATTTTCAGCAGCCAGCATTTCGCGGAAGTCACACTCAGAACGTCGTCGGACGAAAGCCTCGCCTCAAAAATTAAAGTGCGCCCGTTCTCGAAACCGCAAGACGGCCGACAACCGCTCAAAATCAACTTATTGCTGACGCCTCTCGAGGGAAAGCCGCGTGAAATTGTCGAAAAACTGAACCAATTACGCGATAACCACGATAAATAAAATCCGTAAAACAATAGTTAAAATTACCCGATTTAAATAAAGTCGGGATTTTTTTTGTTTCAGATTGTCAGAAAATCGCTAATCTTGGCATCCGATTTGTAATCGCCAAAACCTAATCAAACCCTAACTTTATGAAATTGAGTTTTACTTCCCTCCTATTTCTCCTTTTGTCTTTTATCGGAAATGCCCAAAACTACGGCCACCTGACGATTTTCTCTGAAGATGGCGACAAGTTTTTCCTGATCCTCAACGGTGAAAAAATCAATGATGTGGCGCAAACCAACCTCCGCGTTGAAGACCTGCCACAACCTTACTACAGCGCCAAGATCATTTTCGAAGACAAATCCAAAAAGGAAATCACGACAAACAATCTCGCACTTACCGATGTCGACGACCACTTTATGGACGTTACTTACAAAATCAGGCGCGATAAGAAAAGTCCGTCAAAGATGAAGATGAATTTCTTCAGCATGGCGGAAATCGAACCGGATTTCACGCCTCCGCCAAGTCTTTACGTAATGCACTACGGCCAGCCACAACCGCGTGTTACCCAAACCGTGACCACGACCACTACGAACGCCCAACCCGCTGGAGGCGTATCTATGGGCATGAGCGCTCCCGGAATGAACGTCAATATTTCGATCCAGGAACCTCAAATGACCGAAACCATCAGCCATACCACCACGACGACAATGTCTGTTCCGGAGGAAGATCGCAGGAGGCCAAGAGGCTGCCGCGACGGCTATGCGATGTCGCCCCGCCAGCTCGACGATATGCTGTCAAGCCTTCGCAAGCAGACTTTCGAAGATACGAGGCTTAAAACGGCTAAACAGATGGTTTCGAACAACTGCATGAGCGCGGCCCAAGTAGCCAAGATGTGCTTAGAATTCAAGTTCGAAGACAACCGACTGAACCTTGCCAAGCACGCTTTCCCGTTCTGCACCGATCCGAACAATTATTACAAAGTGAACGACGTGTTCACCTATAGCTCGAGTACGGATGAACTGACGGAATTCGTGGCGAATCGATAACCGCATTTCCCGATAAAAAAAAACAGCTTTAAGAGAAATCCTAAAGCTGTTTTTTTTTTGACGTTGGCTTACTATCGCTTGCGGATGTTCGCATAGACGAATCGCGATGGGAAATAAACCGTTGCGATCAATCCGAAGAGAAGACCGACCATTCCGAAAAATTCGGCGAAACGCAGGAACATGCTTGGTTCCTTGGCGTCTCCGTCCATGAGGAAGCCGATTGTTGCCAAAATTGCTGAAGCGGTAAGAATGTTGAAAATAGCTTTTTTCATGTTTCGTTTTTTGATTAATTAAAAGATAACGGCCCGTCTTTATATTTTATTATGGATTTTCGTACAATTCGGCTTTTCATACCCGTAGGAACTAAATAGAACAATGCGATTTAAAGCCCTACCGGATCTTCCGATCGTTCTTCAATTGAACCGAGGAATCACATGATGCTTATTTGTCCGATAAAACTAGGGTAATCTATTTTAAACTGTTTATTGATAAATCAAAAAACTATGAAGAAGAACATTGTGATTTGGCTAGGCGTATTTGTCCTTTCGTGTACTGCACAAGGTCAGTTGCCAAACGGGGCAATCGCCCCAGGTTTCGACGTCACCGACATGAATGGCGGTCAACACTCGCTGAATGACGGTTCCTATCGCTCGCTCGCGATTTATGACCTTACGGGGGAAATTGGTTTTCAACTCCCAAGACATAACTGCAGACACCGCAATAGACCTTTCCGGACCCAAGCAAGGGATGTATCTTGCGAAATTGGAAAGAGACGAAAATGAAGTGTCCGTTGAAAAGTTACTGCTCAAATAGCAGATTTGCCGCATTGATACAAACAAAAAACCCGCTCCAATCGAAGCGGGTTTTTCAAATATGAACTAAATAGAAATCTACAATTCAAGCGCTTTTTTAGCGTCTCCGTTCATCAAAAGCTCTACCGGATTTTCCAATCCTTCTTTGACGGCCACCAGGAATCCGACCGATTCGCGTCCGTCGATGATGCGGTGATCGTAAGACAGCGCCACGTACATCATTGGGTGAATTTCAACCTGTCCGTTTACGGCAATCGGGCGGTCGATGATGTTGTGCATCCCGAGGATTCCTGACTGAGGCGGGTTGATGATAGGTGTCGAAAGCATAGAACCGAAAACACCGCCGTTCGTGATCGTGAACGTTCCTCCTGTCATGTCGTCAACCGTGATCTGTCCGTCGCGTGCGCGCAGGGCCAAACGTTTGATCTCAGATTCGATACCGCGGAACGAAAGCGCTTCGGCATTTCTGACCACCGGAACCATCAAGCCTTTCGGGCCTGAAACCGCGATCGAAATATCGGCAAAATCGTATGTGATTTTTTGGTCGCCGTCGATCATCGAATTTACGTCAGGGAACAATTGCAACGCTCTCGTTACGGCCTTTGTGAAAAACGACATATAACCCAAAGAAACGCCGCCGTGTTTGGCTTTGAACGCATCTTTAAACTCGTTTCTCACATTGTTTATTGGCGTCATATTGACTTCGTTGAACGTCGTGAGCATTGCGGTTTCGTTCTTGGCCGCAACCAATCGCTCGGCAACTTTGCGTCTCAACATCGACAGTTTGGCGCGTTGGGAAGAACGGTTTCCTCCGGTTGGCGTTCCCATTGACGGAGTCGCGTTTACCGCGTCGTCTTTGGTGATGCGGCCGTCTTTTCCGGTTCCGGAAACGGCAGCGGCATCGATATTTTTTTCATCGAGAATTTTCTTCGCAGCCGGTGAAGCCGAACCTGAGGCATAAGAAGTCGCGACCGGGGCAGCTTTTGGTTCTTCTTTTTTAGGTTCTTCTTTTTTAGGCTCCTCTGCCTTTGGAGCTTCGGGCTTGGACTCTTCTTTTTTGTCTTCGGCTGGAGCCGATCCGCCGTCTGGCTTTGCCGCGTCCGTGTCGATCAGGCAAACGACCTGCCCGACTTTGACAGCGTCGCCTTCTTCGGCTTTAAGTGTAATGATTCCGGCAGCTTCGGCAGGCAATTCAAGCGTCGCCTTGTCCGAATCAACTTCGGCTATTGCCTGGTCTTTCTCGACGTAATCGCCGTCTTTCACTAACCAGGTTGCGATTTCCACTTCGGTAATCGATTCGCCCGGCGAAGGAACTTTCATTTCTAAAATCATCGATATAGAATTTAATGTTTTTGTTTAAAGTTCAAGGTTTAAAGTTACGCATGAACCTTAAACTTCAAATCTTTAACCTCTAACTTTTAATTAAACAAATTTTTGTCGAAAACCATCGCAATAGCCGCGGCGTGACGTTTCTTCGAACGTGCGTAACTTCCGGCGGCCGGCGCACTGTAGGCTTTCAATGAAGCTACACGCAACTTGACCAGGTCGAAGTTCATGAGCATGTGGCTGTACGCGCCCATGTTTCTCGGCTCTTCCTGTGCCCACACGTAATCGTCGGCGTTCGGATAAGAGGCGATAATTTCTTTAAGTTGCTCGATCGGAAGCGGGAACAGCTGCTCGATCCTGACCAAAGCGACGTCTTTGCGTCCGAGGTTTTCGCGCTCGGCCAGCAAATCGTAATAGAATTTACCCGTACAAAATACAAGTGATTTCACCTCTTTCTTGTTAACGGTAATATCGTCGAATGTTTCGTGGAAGTGGCCGTTAGCCAATTCGTCCTGAGTCGAGATCACAAGTGGATGGCGCAGCAAACTCTTAGGCGTAAATACGATAAGCGGTTTGCGGAACGTCGTTTTCATCTGACGTCTCAGCAAGTGGTAAAAGTTCGCCGGAGTCGTGACATCGGCAACATACATATTTTCGTTCGCGCATTGCTGAAGGTAGCGCTCCATCCTCGCAGACGAGTGCTCGGCGCCTTGCCCTTCGTAGCCGTGAGGCAACAACATCACGAGCCCGTTCTGGTTATTCCATTTATCCTCGGCGGCCGAAATGTACTGGTCGATCATGATTTGCGCCCCATTCGAGAAGTCCCCGAACTGCGCTTCCCAGATCGTCAGTGTTTTCGGGCTTGCCAATGCGTATCCATAGTCGAATCCGACGACGCCATATTCGCTCAAAAGCGAGTTGAACACGTTGAACTTGCCCTTGCCTTCCTTGAGGTTTTGCAACAGGATCACTTCTTCTTCGGAATCTTCGACCTTCACGACAGCGTGGCGGTGAGAAAAGGTTCCTCTCTCGACGTCCTGTCCTGAAATCCGCACGTCGTAACCTTCGGAAATAAGCGTTCCGTATGCCAGCAATTCGCCCATCGCCCAATCGAGTTTGTCGCTTTCCCACATCGTTTTGCGGTCGTTGATGAGCTTCGTGATCTTGCTGATGAATTTCTTGTCGGACGGCAATTCGGTAATCTGTTTGGCGATTTCCGTCAGTTTTTCCTTGTCAAATTTCGTATCGACGTGCTCAAGCATCTCGGCTTGGTCTGCCTGGTGGAAACCTTGCCATTCGTTTTGCATGAAAGGCGTGATGATCGTCAGGTCTTTCTTACGCGAAGCCTCAAGGTTTTCCTCAAGCATCGCTTTGTATTTTTCTTCGAGGCCCTTTACAAAACTGTCGTCGATGATACCATCGGCTTTCAACTGTTCTGCGTAAATGTCGCGCGGGTTCTTGTGTTTTGCGAGAAGTTTGTACAACTTCGGCTGGGTGAAACGAGGCTCGTCCCCTTCGTTGTGGCCGTATTTTCGGTATCCGAGAAGGTCGATGAAGACGTCGCTTCCGAATTTCATCCTGTAATCGAGGGCAAACAACATCGCATGAACTACGGCTTCCGTATCGTCTGCGTTGACATGGAGCACGGGTGCAAGCGTCACTTTTGCAATGTCGGTACAATAGGTCGACGAACGCGCATCGAGATAATTCGTCGTAAAACCGACCTGGTTGTTGATTACGATATGGATCGTACCCGCAGTCTTGTATCCGTCAAGCTTCGCCATCTGGACAATTTCGTAAACGATGCCCTGACCTGCGATCGCGGCGTCACCATGGACGGCAATCGGAAGTACTTTCGAAGCATCGTTCGGGAAATAGCGATCCTGTTTGGCGCGCGTGATCCCTTCGATGACGGCTCCTACCGTTTCAAGGTGGGACGGATTTGGCGCGAGGTTGACATTGATCGATTTCCCGGTTTGCGTCCGACGATCGGCAGTCAAACCGAGGTGGTATTTCACGTCCCCGTCGAACAATGCATCGTCGTCGTAATCTTTCCCGTCAAATTCCGAGAAAATATCTTGTGTCGGTTTGTTGAAGATGTTGGCCAGAACGTTCAGGCGACCGCGGTGCGCCATTCCCATGACGAACTGCTCGACACCTTTTTCGGCCGCAGCCTCAATAAGGGCGTCCACTCCAGGGATAAGCGATTCGCCACCCTCGAGCGAGAAACGCTTTTGGCCGACGTATTTCGTATGGAGGAAATTCTCGAAAGAAACTGCCTCGTTCAACTTGGACAAAATTTGTTTTTTCTGCTCCGTCGAAAATTTCGGACGGTTGTCGTTCACGCCAATGCGTTCCTGTATCCAGGTGCGCACTTCCGGATCGCGGATGTACATGTATTCGACGCCTATCGACTGGCAATAAATCCGGTTCAGGTGCTTGAGTATATCCTCGAGCGTCGTCGGCTCGAGATACATGACTTTTGCCGCATCGAAGGTCGTTTGAAGATCGGCATCCGACAGACCAAAATTCGAGAGGTCAAGCGATGGCGAAAAAACGCGACGCTCGCGCACCGGATTCGTCTTGGTGAACAAATGGCCACGCGTGCGGTAGGCATCTATGAGTTTAAGGACGTTGAATTCCTTTTGAAGTTTTTCTGAAATCTGGGAAAAATCCTGGTTCGAGGCAGCCGCCGAGGCCATTTCCTGTACCGGACTGACACCGCCATAAGCGCTCGTCCCAAAGTCGTAACCCTGGAAAAAGCTTCTCCAGCTTGGCTCGATGCTATCGGGATTTTCGAGATATTGGTCGTAAAGTTCGGCGAAGAATTCGGTGTGCGCTGCGTTCAGGAATGAAAACCTATCCATAATGTTTGGAATGTGACTACGTTTTGAAAATAGTTCCGCAAAAGTACGATAATTGGCCAAATCTGTATGCTTTTTTAGATACTTTTATAGATATTAAAAAATGCATCGCAATCCCATGAAATTCCTTGTTCCCGTTCGGTTTAGGCTCGTTGTCGCCACTTTTTGCGTTTTTGCCTCAATCGATGTAATGGCGCAGGACTCGACCTATTCAGCAAATGCCAAAATGCCGTCCGATTTCTGGAGACGCGTCCAGGTAGGCGGCGGGCTCGGGTTGGGCATCGGAAACGGCTATACGGACATCGCCGTCGCACCGAGCGCGATCTACAATTTCAACCGATATTTCGCGGCCGGAGTTGGGATTACGGGCAACTACGTGCGGTTTTGCGATTATAGTTCAAGCATAGATGAGTACCGTTCCTGGATTTATGGCGGAAGCCTCATCGCATTGGTGATGCCCATCGAGCAATTGCAATTGTCATTCGAACTCGAGCAACTGCGCGTCAATTCCCGAATCGAGCATTTTGAGGATGGGACCATACACGATGATTTCTGGAATACGGGTTTGTTCGTCGGGGCCGGATATCGGACGCAAAACGTCACGGTCGGAATTCGATATAATTTGCTCTTCGATGCCGACAAAACCGTTTATGCAGATTCCTGGATGCCTTTTGTCAGGGTCTATTTCTGAGCAGGATCGGTCACGGATCGGTCTGACGAATCGCAGCGTTTTTCTGTCGCGGATCGTTGTGGATTTCGGTAGTTTTGAAACTTGCTTCCGCAGACATTTTTCCGGCTAGAAAACCCAGCCGCAATCGACTCATTACTCATTGCTTCAATTTGAATCATTAATTTAAGTTAATTGCTCTTTCCTTAACACAAACCGGTTTTCCGATCCCGAACTTTACGGAACTAAATATTTATACCATGAGTTCATTTAATGGAAAAACAGTGATTATTACCGGGGCCGCGATGGGTCTTGGGTTGGCAACCGCGAAAGTACTTGCTGAAAAAGGCGCAAATTTATCGCTCGTCGATTATAACAAAGAGGCACTTGAGAAGGCAAAATCGGACATTCAAAATGCAGTTCCGAACATTAAAATCCTGACGGTCGTCGCCGATGCTTCAAACGAAGAGGCCGTCAAAAATTATGTCGATAGGACCGTTAACGAATTTGGCGCAATACACGGCTTTTACAACAACGCCGGAATCGAAGGCAAACAGGCGCCACTTACTGAATACGATGTGGAGGTGTTCAGGAAAGTCGTCGATATCAACCTGACGGGCGTTTATTTCGGATTGCGTTACGTGATCCCGGTCATGCAAAAAAACGGTGGCGGCAGGATCGTCAATGTCGCATCCGTTGGCGGAATCCGCGGCGTAATCAACCAAACACCTTATGTAGCAAGCAAACACGCCGTTTCGGGCATGACTAAAAATGCTGCGATCGAATACGGAAAGGACAATATTTTTACGAATGCAATTGCTCCCGGCGCCATCCTGACACCTATGGTCGCCGAGGCGTTCAAGCAGGTCAACCCTTCGGATCCTGCCGCCGCAGAAAAAGAGTATGCGCAACGCAATCCGACACGCCGTTTAGGGCAACCGGAAGAAGTCGGGAAACTCGTCGCCTACCTCCTCAGCGACGACTGCAGCTATGTGAATGGCCAGACGATCGCGATAGACGGTTGCGAATCCAATCTATACGGAAACTCCTGATTTTGGAAGTATTCGAAATGACGCGCCCATCTTAATTAGGCAAGATGGGCGTTTTCTTTTAACAATTTCGGCAGAAAAACTGTAATTCGCGTTGAGCTTCACCTCGTAATTTTACGGTTCAATCTATACGCCATGAAATGCTGTTATCTGCCATTAGCACTGCTTATCTTCGGATGCCAGTCATCGAAAATGCATAAAACCGGTATCGTATACGCCGGCCATTTTGAAATTCTCAACAAAACTGAACTAGCCGAAAGTTGGAATGCCAAACTCGAAAAAAACGGTATCCGATCGCGATTATCTACATTCAAAATCAGGAAAGACCGCGACGCCGTAACAGATTCGACCTATTATTATCTGTACGCGGAATCGTACGAGAATGATACGAAAGCCGCAACGATACTGACGCGACGCGAGAATTACTTCTATTCGGTAAAAACTGCGGAATGCATCGTTTGTTCCTGTCTCGAAGGCGCGCCCCGCCAGGTCGACGGCAAATGGTTATGCGAGTCCCAGACCGGCCAGGAAGAATGCGATGAGACGATTCTGGCAGCGAAATGAGTTAGGAGAATTTGTGCCGGAACCAGACTTTTTGCCATTCGCGTTTAAGGATCAAAAAAGATACTTGTTGCGAAAGTTCCACGATGTCCGATCCGTCGAGGCTTTTTACTTCATTTTCGGGAACGTCGATAATGTAGAGCAAGTTGAGATATTCCGCAAATTTGTACTGGATCAGACGGTATATCTTTTCGTGAAGTTGAATCTTGAGTTCGTTGGGAGAAGTACTTCGCGGGAAATCGACAGGATCATTCGCAAGGTTGAAGTCTTTGTTGAGTTGCTCGACGAGCTTGAGGTACAATTCCTCTCTTTCGGCTTCCGAAAGCAGGGCATCGGTTGAAATCGGGGGGACGAAACTCATACTTCGCGATTCATTAAATTCTCGCCGAACGTGCGCAATATCGCCTTTTTATCGTCGGAAATATCCATTTTTTCAAGGGTTTCAAATGCCCTGAACGTATAGTCGCGAATCGCATTTTGAGTCTCGTCCGACGCGCCGGTTTGGTCAAAAATCGCTTTCGCCGATGCTATTTTCTCCGAACTGTCTTCGGGACTGGTCGCATACAATGCCTGCAGCTTTTGGCTTTCGGTGGCCGAAGACATGGCTTTGAGGTAGAGATATGTCTTTTTATTCTCGATAATGTCGCCTCCCACCTGTTTTCCGAAGGTAACCGGGTCGCCAAAGGCATCGAGGTAATCATCCTGCAACTGGAAAGCGATGCCGAGATTACAGCCAAATTCGTAAATCAGTTTCTTATTCGCTTCGGACGTGCGCGCGATAATGGCGCCCATTTGCAAAGCCGCGCCCACGAGAACGGCGGTTTTGTTCTCGATCATCTTGAGATAGTCGGGAATCGTGACATCGTTGCGGGTTTCAAAATCGACATCCCATTGCTGGCCTTCACAGACCTCGAGAGCCGTCTTGCTGAACAACTTTGCAAGGTCGCGGAAAATCTCAGGCTCGTATTGTTCAAAATATTGGTAGGCCAGGATCAACATCGCATCTCCGGAAAGAATGGCGGTATTGAGGTTCCACTTTTCGTGAACGGTCTCATTTCCTCTGCGCAACGGGGCGTCGTCCATAATATCGTCGTGGACGAGCGAAAAATTGTGGAACATTTCGATGGCGAGTGCCGCCGGCAAGGCTTCTTCAAAATCGGTATCGAAAACTTCAGCTCCCATGAGCGTCAGTATCGGACGCATGCGCTTCCCTCCCAACCCGATGATGTAATCGACCGGCCCGTAAAGCCCGATCGGATCCTTTCGCAATGTTTGCTTTTTGAGATAGGCGACGAAAAAATCGCGGTATTGGTCAATGGTGTGCATACGCAAATTTCGCGCTAAGGTAACCCTTTGTGTGCGTCTGGCAAAAAGCCGCCAAAACAGTCAATGTTAAAAATTTGTAAATACTTTGGAAACTATTTTTGTGTAAAAAGTTTCCATCATAGATTTGCACCTGATTTTCAAACCCAGGAAATGAAAGAGAAGATTATCACCAGAGCGGCCGAAATGTTCCTGAAGTATGGCTTCAAGAGCATTACCATGGATGATATCGCGAACGATATGGGCATTTCGAAAAAAACCATTTACAAGTATTTCATCAATAAAGAAGTGCTTATCGCGGAATCTACCCAATCCGTACATCAACACGTAATTGCGACAATTGCCGAAATCGGCTCGAGCGGTTATAATCCTGTAGAGGAGAATTTCCAGATACGCAACATTTTCGAAGGCATTTTCCAGGCCGCCGACGCATCACCGCTTTACCAGCTTAAGAAGCATTACCCGGAAATTTACCAACAGGTCATCGATCGCGAGGAACACGAGTGTTTCCAATATATGCGCCACAATATCGAGAAAGGAATTGCCCAAGGTTACTATCGCAGCGACGTCGACATTGAAAACTCCATGCGGTTTTACTGGACGCTCATCATGCGTATCAACGAGACGACGATGTTCGAAAAAGATGCAAAAGTGCTCGAACTCGCCGCCCTGATTTACCACACCCGCGCCATCGGTACACCAAAAGGCGTCGCGGAACTAGAGAAACAATTAGCAATCAATACCTAAATACCCAATGAGAAACATCCTATTAATTGCGATCCTTAGCATAGGTTTCGGTGTTCGCGCCCAACAGCCGAAAACCTTGACGCTAAAAGAGGCCATCAGCTTTGCTTTGCAGAATAAGGCCGACTCCAAAAAAGCGAGGCTCGATGTCGAGAACGCTGGCTACCAGATCCAGGAAGTTCGCGCGCAGGCACTTCCCAACATTTCGGCAAACGGAAACCTGACCTATAACGCTATTCTACAGAACAGCGCGCTTCCTGCGGAGTTCTTCGGAGGCCAGCCGGGCGACATTGTGCTCGTCCCTTTTGGACAGAAGTGGAATTCGACGGCGGGTGTTTCCCTTACACAGAATATTTTCGATATGAGTGTCTTTACAGGGCTCCAGGCAGCTAAAAGCACGCGGGAATTCTATCAGATAAACGCCGCACTTACCGACGAAATGGTCATCGAACGCGTTGCCAATGCCTATTACGAAGTGTTTGTCGCCCGCGAGAGACTGACCGTGGCGGATAGCAATTACGTCAACAACAAGAAAGTGCGAGACGTGATACAGGGGCAATTTGACAACGGTTTGGCCAAACGCATCGATCTCGACCGGACGACGGTCAACCTGAACAATATCCAAACGCAAATCCAGCAAAACAGGAATGCCGTGCAGCTCGCCGAAAACGCGCTCAAATTTTACATGGGAATGCCTATCGAGACACAAATCGTGCTTACCAAAGAGGACGTACAGGTAAACCCGCTTTCAATGACCGAAGTTCCCAACGTCGAACAACGCTCGGAATTCCAGCTTATGAAGAAGGAAGAACAGTTGTTGACTTACCAAAAAAAGGCGGAAATAGCGGGCTTTTATCCTACGCTTGCGCTGTCTGCGAATTACAATTACCAAGGTTTGGGCAACGAATTCCCTTGGGGCGGAAAACCGGCAGACGGAGTGTATTGGACCGATTATTCTGCCATCGGATTGAATTTACGCGTGCCGATCTTCGCTGGTTTCGGAACGAGAGCCAAAGTCAATAAGGCCGATGTCGCGCTTCGCAAGCACCAGGAAGACATCCTCGATACGCGACTTTCGCTCACCAAGGAATATTACGACGCCGTGGCCCAGCTCGAAAACAATCTGGCGACACTCAAAAACCAACAGGAAAACGTGACGCTTGCCGTGAGCGTGCTCAACGATACCCAAAACAATTATTACAACGGATTGGCCACTTTGACGGATCTTCTCGATTCGGAAAACGCGCGCACAGAAGCCCAGAATAACTACAACACCGCGTTGCTCGAATACAAAAAGGCCGAAATCCAACTCATCAAATCAAAAGGAGAATTAAAGACACTAACCCAATAAAATCATGAAAAAGAAACTTATCTATATTGTCGTCATCATCGCGGTCGTGGCACTTATCGCCTACGTTTTGACGAACAACAAGGCCAAGAACGAGAACGAACAGGCCGTCGTATCCGAAAAGAATGCGACCATCGCCATTCGCGTCGATACCGTCTCCACGAAAAACCTTTCCACCGATTTCGTCTCCAACGGTACGTTCATGCCGTCCCAGGAGCTGAAATTCTCTGCCGAAAATTCGGGGCGCGTCGTCAAAGTACTTGTCGATGAAGGTTCGTCGGTTCGCATCGGGCAAACCCTTGCGGTGATCAAAGGCGACAAGCTTTCGGTAGACGTGACCAGCGCGCGTGCTTCTTACCAGAACGCTTTGGCGGATGCGCAGCGCTACGAAAACGCGTTCAAATCCGGAGGTGTGACCAAGCAGCAGCTCGACCAATCGAAAGTGACGTTGGCCAACGCGAAGGCGCAATTGGACCAGGCCAACATCAGCCTTGGCGATGCGACGATCAAGTCAACGATAAACGGGATCGTGAACAAGCGCATGATCGAGCCGGGATCGGTGGTTTCTCCGGGAACGGAATTGTTCGAGCTCGTGAACGTGTCCAAGCTGAAGTTGACGGTAACCGTCGATGAAGGACAGATTCCCTCTTTGAAATTGGGCAACAGTGTCGATGTCAAGGCAAGTGTTTATCCGGACAGGAAATTTTCCGGAAAAATCACGTTCATCGCGCCAAAAGCCGATGCTTCGCTGAAATTCCCGATCGAAATCGAAATCGCCAACAACCCGAACAACGAATTGAAAGCCGGAATGTACGGAACGGCCGAATTCGTCCAGAAAGGAAGCGCACAAAAACCCATACGCGCCATTTCGCGCACGGCTTTCGTCGGAGGTGTGAACGCCGGACAGGTTTTCGTGGTCAAAAACGGAGCAGTAAAATTGCGCAAAATCACGCCGGGTCGTATCCTGGGCACCCAGGTGGAAGTCTTGAAAGGGATCGAAGATGGGGAAATCGTGGTCACCTCGGGTCAAATCAACCTTACCGACGGTGCCAAAGTCAACATCATCAAATAAGCCCAACAACAAATGAAAATCGCAGAAATTTCCATAAAACGGCCCACGATCATCATCGTGCTGTTTATCATCCTGACGTTGGGCGGGCTCTTCAGCTTCTCCAACCTCAGCTACGAGCTCATCCCGAAATTCGAGATGAACGTCGTGACCATTTCGACCATTTATCCCGGTGCTTCCCCGTCTGAAGTAGAAAATACGGTTTCCCGCAAGATAGAGGACGCGATTTCGTCTCTCGAGCTTGTCAAAAAAGTGGAAACGAAATCGTACGAGAGCCTTTCACTCGTGATGGTGACGCTTGAACCCGAGGCTGACGCCGATTATTCGCTTAACGACGCCCAGCGTAAAATCAATGCGATCGAAAAGGATTTGCCGGAAGATGTAGATCCGCCGTCGCTTACGAAGTTCTCCATTTCGGATTTACCTGTCGTTACCCTTGGCGCCACGGCCAATATGGATGAGGCCGCATTTTACGATCTCCTCGACAAAAAGATCGAACCGCTTTTGGCCCGCGTCAACGGAGTCGCACAAGTGACGCTCGTCGGCGGGCAGGAACGCGAAATCCAGGTAAGCCTCGACCAGGAAAAACTAAAGGGTTACGGGTTGTCGATTCCAGCCGTGCAACAAGCTGTGTTGTCGTCGAACCTTGACTTTCCGACAGGTAACCTCCAGACGCGCGACAGCAAAATGTTGATCCGCCTTTCCGGAAAATACCGCAATGTAGAGGAAATGCGCAATCTCGTGATCTCGAGCCAAAATGGTTTGCAGATCCGTCTGGGCGATGTTGCCGACATTCAGGATTCCCAAAAACAAGTGGAGAAAATCGCACGCGTCAACCAAAAAAGCGCGATCGCGATCCAGATCATCAAGCAAACCGACGCCAACGCTGTAACGCTTAGTGAAGACGTCCGGACGGCGATTACGGATATCGAAAAAGAATACGCTAAAGAAGGCTTGAAGCTGCAAGTGGCCAACGATACTTCTGAATTTACGCTCGTTGCAGCAGATGGCGTTATCCACGATTTGTTCCTCGCGGTCATCCTCGTGGCGTTCGTGATGTTGTTCTTCCTTCACAGCTTGAGAAACGCATTCATCGTCATGGTGTCGATCCCGGCTTCGTTGATTGCGACATTTATCGGAATTTACCTGATGGGATATACGCTCAACCTCATGAGCTTGCTCGGGCTTTCTCTCGTGGTCGGAATCCTCGTCGATGACGCGATCGTGGTACTCGAAAACATTTACCGCCACATGGAAATGGGCAAAAACCGGGTGCGTGCCGCCTACGAAGGAACCAAGGAAATCGGGTTCACGGTAACGGCCATCACGCTTGTGATCGTCGTCGTGTTCCTTCCGATTGCGATGAGTTCGGGCTTGGTATCGAACATCATTACGCAGTTTTGCGTCACGGTCGTAATCGCTACATTGTTGTCGTTGCTGTCTTCGTTTACACTTATTCCGTGGCTTTCGTCCCGATTCGGAAAACTCGAGCACATTACCGGCAAGAACCTTTTCGGACGCATCATTCTCGGGTTTGAACGCGGATTGGATCGCTTTACGAATTGGGTAACCGGAATCCTCAAATGGTCGCTTGCGTCAAAATGGAGAAAAATTTCGTCTTTACTCATTATTTTGGGACTCTTCGCAGCATCGATCACGTTGGTCGGAGCCGGTTTCATCGGAGGCGACTTCTTCCCTAAACTCGACCGCGGTCAGTTCATCGTCCAGCTCGAACTTCCGAAAGACGCGTCTGTAGAGCAAAGTAATTTCATGACGCAGAAGGCGGAGGAATACCTGAACAAGCAAAAAGACGTGACGAGCCTGATCACGACTGTCGGACAAACCTCGTCAGGATTTGCGGGTTCACAAACGACACCTTATAAATCGGAAATCACCGTAATGCTCACCGATGCCCAGGAGCGCGAAGACAACACGTTCATTTACGCGGCAAAAACCAAGCGTGAATTACAAAAAATTCTGGTCGGAGCGCAGGTCAAAACGGTTCCCGTGAGTATCATGGGTGGTGCCGACGAAGCGCCGCTGATGCTGACTTTCACCGGAAACGACGTAGAAAGCGCGATGAAATTCGCCAACGCCGCCGCGGCCGAGCTCGCCAAAATTCCGGGCGCGACGGAGATCAAACTAACCTCCGAAACGGGTTCGCCTGAGGTCAATGTCCAGGTGGATCGCGACAAGATGTCGTTGTTGGGCCTCGATTTGCAAACCGTCGGATTGACGATGCAGACCGCGTTCAACGGAAATACCGACGGAAAGTTCCGCGCGGGCCAGTACGAATATGACATCAACATCCGTTTCAACGAATTCGACCGCTCTAATATCAACAATGTGCGCGACCTCACCTTTGTGAACAACGACGGGCAACAGGTCAAACTTTCCCAATTTGCAACGGTTACAGAAGGTTCGGGCCCTAGTTTGCTCGAGAGACGCGATAAAAGTGCGTCGGTTTCGGTACAGGCGCAAAACGTTGGTATTTCGGTTCAGACGTTGGCCCAGGAATGGGAAGCCAAGTTCACTAAATTGGAACGCCCGGCCGGTGTCGATTACATTTGGGGAGGCGAAATGGAAAATACCGCCGAAGGTTTCGGAACCCTTGGAGTGGCCTTGCTCGCGGCGATCATCCTCGTCTACCTTGTAATGGTCGCTCTTTACGACAGTTTCGTGTATCCGTTCGTGGTTTTGTTCTCTGTTCCGCTTTCGTTTATCGGGGCGTTGTTCGCATTGGCCCTGACCAACAATTCGTTGAACATCTTTACGATTCTTGGTATCATCATGCTCATCGGGCTCGTGTGTAAGAATGCCATCCTGCTCGTGGATTTTACCAATCATCGAAAAGCCGAGGGAGAAACGACCTATACCGCGTTAATCCAGGCCAACCACGCCCGTCTTCGCCCGATTTTGATGACGACGATCGCGATGGTTTTCGGTATGATCCCGATTGCGATCGCCACAGGTGGTGCGGCCCAAATGAACAACGGTTTGGCTTGGGTCATCATTGGAGGTTTGATCTCGTCTTTGTTCCTGACGCTGATCATCGTTCCGGTCGTGTATTCCGGTTTCGACACGTTGTTGCGCTGGAGAAGCAAAGGCAAGGAACAAAACGATTATGCCGAACTCATGGTGGAGGAATATACTCCGACAGAAGTCAGCGACGATGGTTTTACGAACAAGCACACACATTAAGTTTAAATACCACACTTTTTTTGAGAACCGTCGGAGTGAAAACTTTGGCGGTTTTTGCTTTCATCAGATCCCATCCGGATTTTCGCGTCAAAAAAACGTCGATTAATTGGGCAATTCCTTAAAAAATTAAACGTCGGATTTTCAGTTCGGATTTTATTCGGTTAAAAAAATGACGGATTCGAAAAAATGCCGTTTTAGACGTTCTTATTTAGAATAAATAAAAATAAATCTTGGTAAAGTGGATTTGCGGTCATAGTTTTGCATCCGAAAAATTGAACCTCATGAACTTCATCTCCACCAAACATTTCATTTTAATACTTTCGCTTTTGTGCTTCGCCTTTACTGGTTTGGCCCAAACGGCAACGATAAAGGGGCAGATTACCCTGTCGACGGCAGCTCCCGCCGACAACGTTTCGGTAACCCTGAAAAACACCCAGATCGGCACGGTCACTGACGCAGCCGGCAATTACGAAATCAAAAACCTAAAGCCAGGCACTTACGTAGTGAGAGTTTCGTTTGTCGGATTCGGGTCTAAGGAAAAGAACATCACGCTGTCGGCAGGATCGGAAATCGTCGAGAACTTCGAATTGATTTCCACGACCGAACAATTGGCCGACGTAACGGTCGAAAACGGAAAGACGAACAAATTTGCGCGCAGAGAGAGCGTCGTGGTTTCGAAAATGCCGTTGAAAAACATCGAAAATCCACAGGTTTACACCACGATTTCAGCTGAATTGCTAAAAGAACAAGTCGTGACCAACATAGACGACGCATTGAAAAACGCTCCCGGGATTACCCAACTTTGGGTCTCGACCGGTCGTGGAGGAGACGGAGCCGGCTATTATTCGCTTCGCGGATTCGCCGTACAACCGACAATGGTAAACGGTTTGCCAGGCTTGACCAACAGCTCGCTCGACCCACAGAACATCGAACGCATCGAGGTTATCAAAGGGCCGTCGGGGACGCTTTTCGGCAGCAGCCTAATCTCTTACGGCGGCTTGATCAACATCAACACGAAACGCCCGTACAAATATTTTGGAGGCGAGATCGCTTACGTAGCCGGAAGCTATGGCCTCAACCGCATCACGGCTGACATCAACACGTCTTTGGACGCCGATGGGAAAATCCACTTCCGCTTGAATTCGGCATTCCATAAAGAGGACAGTTTCCAGGATGCCGGTTTCCGCAAATCGTTTTTCGTAGCGCCATCTTTGTCTTATGAAGTCAACGACCGCCTGTCTTTCCTTGTGAATGCAGAAATTTTGAACTGGGAAGCGACGAACCCGACGATGTTGTTCTTTGACCGCAATGCACCGTTGCGCGTAAACGACATGAATCAATTGGGTTACAACAACAAGCGCTCTTACACGAGCAACCAATTGTCGATCGAGACACCTTCTTACAACATCCAAGGACAGATGTTCTACAAACTCAGTAACAGCTGGACTTCCCAGACGGTTTTGAGTCGCAGCGCATCCAAAGCAAAAGGTTACTATTCTTATTTGTACGAAGGTTCGCAATTCCTTCCGATCACCGAAGGCGTCACGTTCGCGCGTTACCTGAACTACCAGGACAATACGGGACAGACGACGGACATCCAACAGAATTTCATCGGGGATTTCAAGGTCTTCGACATGAGGAACCGCATCGTCGTCGGGTTGGACTACTTCAACAGGACAGTTACCGACAACAGCTCGGGATACATCCAGAACGGTTTCGTCTACATCGGGGATGCACTTGACCAATTCAACGCCGTACTCGGCAATACCGATCCTACTACATTTGTCGATGACAGCGGCGTATTGACCAAATCTGCTACAGATGCTTTGCTCGAAAGCGCACCTTTGAACATTTCGAAGACAAAACAGGAAGTTTACAGCGTTTATGCGTCGGACGTTTTGAACATCACGCCGGCCTTATCGGTTATGTTGTCGGGAAGAATCGACCGTTTCTTCAATTATGCCGATGCCAACCAACGCAATCCTCAGGCACAGACTGCTTTCTCTCCGAAGTTTGGCGTGGTTTACCAACCGATCCTCGACAAAGTATCGGTTTTTGCAAACTATATGGACGGCTTTACGAACACGGCTCCGGGCGCCGACCGCATCAATGGTTTGCCTGTGCAACGCGTTTTTGATCCGGAACACGCCAAGCAATTCGAGTTCGGGACAAAGCTGAACCTGCTTGGCGACAAGATTACGGCTAGCCTCAGCTATTTCGACATCCGCGTAAGCGACGCTGTTTACTCTGTGCTTTTGGAAGATCTCGATCCGACGGACGGAATTCCGGGCGATCAGGTCAACCGCCAGGACGGGGAGCAGAAGAACCGCGGTTTTGAAGCCGACATCCAGGCGAGTCCAATCGAAGGCTTGAATTTGACATTCGGTTACAGCTACGTCGATTCACGTCTTACAAAAGGAGATCCCGACTTTTTAGGAAAGCGTCCGGAAAGCGCCGGACCGCGCAACCTCGTAAACCTTTGGGCGAGCTATAAATTCACAAAAGGAACTCTCAACGGATTCGGTGCCGGATTCGGTGGAAATTACGCCGACGAAAACCGCATCATGAACCGCAACGTAGCGGGAACTTTCACGCTTCCGTCTTATATGGTGCTGAATTCATCGCTTTTCTATACGAAAGAACATTTCACGCTGACCGTCAAATGCGACAACCTTACCAATAGGGCCACCTATGACGGCTGGTCTACCGTTCACCCAAGAAACATGAGAGCCGTATTGGCTGGATTGGCTTACAAATTTTAATAATGCGTTAGTTATTGCAGGGCCCCGATTCGCGTCGGGGCTTTCGCGGTAATCGCAAATAAAGTAAACATCATGATCACGATAGGCGCTTTACTGGCTTTCCTTGGCTTCTTTGCCGGTTACAACACCTCCCAAAAAGCCGTACTTACCGGAGATACGAAAATCGAGCTTTGGCTGAGGAGTAACGCCCCGAATGCCAGGATCGCGGGATTGCTGCTGCTCATCGCGGCGCTTCTCGTCTTGGTGACGGATAAAGGAATTGGCGCCGGAACCTTCGTATTCTTCGTGATGCTGATGACGTTCGGAAGTCTTATCGTACTTTTGTCGCCCCTGAAAATCATAACCCTCAAAACCGCCGGAATCGCGTTTGCGCTGGCTTTGGCAATCGAACTTTTAAACCTTGTATAATGCCGGCAAATCCAAAATACCTTACCGCGACGTTCTGGCCGAGATTTTCTAAGATTACGGCCGCCATCATAGGCAGTTATTTCGTAACGATGACTTTTCACCTGATGTTGGCGTCGTATCTCGACAAAAATATCGTGACCATCACAAGCGCTTATACCGCATTCCTGTTATGGGTAACGCTGATGATCCTTACTTTCGTGGCCAACAACGGTTGGAAAGTTTGGGGAATCTTTCTTGTTTTAAGCGCCGTTTTCGCGGGCATCACTTACGCAGCACATCTCTAGATTTCATGGAAAACCGCAAATACAATATTTTTTTTCACTTGCACACCGTTAGCGGAATTGTGATCAGCGTCGTGCTTTTCGTGATGTTCTTCGCCGGATCGTTCTCGTTTTTCAGGGACGACATCAACAACTGGCAGCACAACAAGAAAACCGAGATGGACGAAGTGCTGTATGGCGACTTTAACCGTGCAATAAAGGTAATCGACTCGGCTTTCGTGATGCAGGGAAGAACCTTCGAATTGAGTCGTCCGTATGCCGAGAAAATGATGATCGCCCATATGGATCCGACGAAAGATTCGCTGGCTCCAAAGAAAGCGCGCATACACGAATATGTTTATGTCGATACGGACACTTATGGCATAAAGGATTATTACGAAGGTTATTCGTTGGGCGAATTTCTTTACAGATTGCACTTTCTCGCGCAGATTCCTTACCCTGTCGGATATTACATCGCGGGATTCGTGTCGTTGTTCTTCCTGTTCGCCATCATAACGGGCGTTTTGGTGCATTGGAAGAAAATCGTGTCTAATTTCTACACATTCCGGCCGAAGGAAAAACTCAAGACAATGTGGACCGACGCTCATACCGGTTTGGGAATGATCGGATTGCCGTTCCAATTCGTCTACGCCCTTACGGGAGCATTTTTCCTGATCAACATTTTCCTTGTCGCGCCGAGCGTGATGACGCTTTACGACAACGATTCGGAAAAACTCTACCAGGAACTCGGCTTTATGAACATGCAGACCGAATTTGCCGATAAGCGCGTCACGCCTGCACTCGATATCAACGCGCTTGCGAAAACCGCTACGGCACAGTTCAGGGATTTCCATATGACGGCACTCGAAATCCAGCATTACGGAGACGCGAACATGCAGGTTACGGTTCGGGGCGCGATCCCGAGGACGGAAAAATTTACCGGTTTAGGAAAGGTGGTCTTCGATGCAAACGGGAAAATCATCGCGACGCAGGATCCATATGGCCCGACGTCTTACCTCGACGGTACGCGCGACTTTCTGTATCGCATCCACTACGGCGATTACGCTGGTTATTCGATGAAGATCGTGAGTTTCATCCTGGGCATCATTACCTGTTTCGTCATTATTTCGGGCGTGATGTTGTGGTTGGTTGCACGCGATAAAAAGAAAACCGATTCCAAGAAAAAACGTTTCAATCTGACCGTCGTCCGGATTTACCTGGCGGTTTCACTAAGCATGTATCCGATTACGGCCGCGACGTTCATAGCCGTGAAGTGCAATCCGTCTACGGACATTTATTTCCTGCACTGGTTTTACTTCATAGGATGGCTGTTGCTCTCCATATTTTTCTACCTTAGAAAAGACCTCGCCTTTACGAACAAATATGCGTTGCTTTCCGGAAGCATTTTAGGACTCATCATCCCGATCGCCAACGGAATCGCAACCGGGAATTGGTTCTGGATTGCACACTCAAAGGGAATGTTCTCTGTTTTCTTCGTCGATGTTTTCTGGATCGGACTTTCGCTCGTGACACTTTACGCTTATCTCAAAGTGAACCGCGCGTCGAAAAAAGCGGCGGTTGAAACCGTATAAAAAAAAAGGCTGTCAGTAACGACAGCCTTTTTTATTGAGATGAATTTAGTTTTTGGCGACAGCCTGGTTCCAACTCTGTATGTTGGATACGCGGCTGTTGGAATAATCTACTTCGCTAAGCGATTTATCGTTCCAGAAGAACCACTTCCCGGTTTTTTGACCTTGAGTGTATTCTCCCATTGATTTTTTATTTCCGTTGAGGTCATAAGCAATCCATTTTCCGTCAGCTTTGCCATCCTTAAAATAACCCAGTTGGGCGATTTGGCCATTGTCGTGAAAGTAGGTCGCTTTAACCACTTCTCCGATAGCTTCAAGTTTTGGTTCTTTTTCCTGGGCTGAAACCATGGCCGAAACCAACACAGCCGCTGCAATAAAGTACTTTTTCATTATAGTAGGTTTTAATGGTTTTACAATCTTCTCTCACAAATGTATCAAACCACTTTACACAAACCAAACTTTCGCTTAACAATTACGTAACATTGAAGAAAACTTAACATTGGAAAACGAAAAACCTCGCAATGACGCGAGGTTTCAGGTTATCGTTGTTTTTTTATTACTTGACCAACGTGTCCAATTTGGCTACCAAACCTGGATCGGATGGCCTTGGAGCATCGGCATCGACGACTTTTCCGTCTGGCCCGACCAGGATGAATCTTGGAATCGACTGGATGCCGTACGCTTTTGCCCAATCTGAATTCCAGTCCTTGTCAGCGAATACTTGTATGCCGCCGAGTTGCTTTTCGGTCACGAAGTTCTTCCACTTGTCGTGGTCTTTTTGAGCGTCAATGGAAACACTGACAAACTCTATGTTCTTGCCGTGGTATTTTTCCTCCACCTTTTTCAAGCTCGGAATTTCCGCGCGGCAAGGCCCACACCATGTCGCCCAAGTGTCGATGTACACGTATTTTCCTTTAAGCGAAGACAACTTCGTCTTGCCGCCTTTGTGATTTTCGTAGTCGAAATCAGGAGAAACCGACCCGACCAATTTATTGATTTCCGCTTTTTGGGCGAACATCTTGTCGAGTTGCGCCTTGTTTTGGGTAAGGCTCATCGTCATTTGGGTGCGGAACTGCTCGTTGATTTCCTTGTTGGCAAGCTTGGTTGTGACGTCTTTGGACAATTTGTCAAATCCGGCCGTAAATCCTTGCTGATCGCCTTTTTCCATAAGCGGCTCAAGTTTTTCCTGCTCGAGTGCGAGATAGGCCATCACGTTGCTCTCTGCCGAACCTTTCCCTGAATATTTGACGGTTTCGTCGAACATCTTGGCGTCGATCGTCATTTTTATATCAGAACCTGGGATGAGGTACAATTGGGTGACTTCTGTTCCATCCCCGATTTGGTAAAAGCCCTGGGGCGCATCGAACGAATCGGAGAACTTCCCGTCCTTACCTTTAATTACCTTCTTGAAATTACGACCCTGGATCACGATCGAGTCGGAATTGCGGTTGGCGATTTCTGCCGTGAATTTCACTTTATTGTCCTGTGCGTACAAGCCCGCAGACGAGGCCAATAGCGCGATCAATAGTTTTTTCATGTTGTTGGATTTATATCAAAGACGTAAATGTAGTATTTTAATCGATTTGCCGTTTTGTTTAGGAAAAGTTTTAGTGTGGATGGTCGGATATGGCTAGTGGACGGTGATCAATGTGTGCCTATCGACGATTTTCGATAAATGACGGACACTTTAGTCGAACTGCGGACGCAACCTGGTTTGATGAACCGGAATTAGCCCCGATGCAAGCAGAAAGCCTTTCGACAAAAATGCGCCTGTTTTTCGCGGTTGCGGCAGCGACCGGAGGAAGCTCGACGCAGCCGCGGAAAAACAAGCATTTTCAAGAAAGCTTGGAGCGGCAGCGGGAACAGCTCCTAAAAAATAGATACAAGACTTTAACAAAAAGTACGTTTTTTCTGTATCGGTAAATTTCCCTTTTTTCGTAGGGACGCCACTACCCTTTCCCTATAGTCGCAAAGTTCGGATTTCGCCGAATATTGCAATTACATGAAAAATGTACTTTTTGTTAAATCTCCAACCCAAACTCAAACGTTTACATTGGGTCAAAATGCCTATTTTTGCAGCAAATTTTTCAAAATGTACAGAAGCCATAACTGCGGGGAACTCAATGCCTCGCACATCAATACAGAAGTTACGCTTGCCGGATGGGTGCAAAAATCGCGCGACAAAGGTTTTATGTCGTGGGTCGATTTGCGCGACCGTTACGGGATCACCCAACTGATTTTCGATTCGGAGCGCACCGATGGGAAAGTGTTTGAAAAAGCCCGCTCACTTGGGCGCGAATTCGTGATACAGGTGAGAGGCAAAGTCATTGAGCGCGAATCGAAAAATCCGAACATGGCGACCGGCGATATCGAGATCCTGGTTTCGGAACTCAACGTTTTGAACGAAGCGCTGTTGCCGCCATTCACGATCGAGGACGAAACCGACGGTGGCGAAGAACTGCGCATGAAATACCGCTATATCGACATCAGGCGCAACCCGGTAAAAAACAGTTTGTTGTTTCGACACAAGGTGGCGATGGAAGTGCGAAAATATCTGTCGGCCCAGGATTTTTGCGAAGTAGAAACGCCTTACCTTATCAAGTCTACTCCTGAAGGCGCACGCGATTTCGTGGTTCCTTCACGTATGAACCCGGGACAATTTTACGCGTTGCCCCAATCACCTCAAACGTTCAAGCAATTGTTGATGGTGGGCGGAATGGACAAGTATTTCCAGATTGTGAAATGTTTCCGGGACGAAGATCTGCGCGCCGACCGACAGCCGGAATTCACCCAGATCGACTGCGAAATGGCATTCGTGGAGCAGGAAGATATTTTGGACACTTTTGAAGGTTTGACACGCCATCTTTTGAAAGAGATCAAGGGAGTCGATGTGGAGAAATTTCCGAGAATGACCTACGATCACGCGATGAAAACGTACGGGAACGACAAGCCCGACATCCGCTTTAAGATGGAATTCGGAGAGCTGAATCAAGTTGCCCAACACAAAGAGTTTTCGGTCTTCAACGCCGCGGAATTGGTCGTCGGGATCGCGGCTCCGAATTGCGGCGAAATGACGCGAAAGGAAATCGACGCTTTGATCGAATGGGTAAAACGTCCCCAAATCGGCGCAAGCGGAATGGTTTACGTGAAGTGCAATGCGGACGGCACTTTCAAATCGTCGGTAGACAAATTCTACGATCAGGACGATTTGCAAAAATGGGCCGAAGCGACGCAGGCAAAAGCGGGCGACATGATCTTCATCTTATCGGGCAACGCCAATAAAACGAGAACGCAGCTTTCCGCTTTGAGAATGGAATTGGCGACGCGACTCGGGTTGAGAAAGCCGGACGAATTCGCTCCTCTTTGGGTCGTGGACTTCCCGCTTTTGGAATTCGACGAAGAATCGGGCCGTTACCACGCGATGCACCATCCGTTTACCTCTCCTAAACCGGAAGATATGAGCCTGCTTGAGACCAATCCGGGAAAAGTCCGTGCAAACGCTTACGATATGGTGTTGAACGGAAATGAGATCGGAGGCGGCTCGATCCGTATCCACGACAAGGAAACACAGGCTTTGATGTTCAAATATTTGGGCTTTACCGAAGAGGAAGCGCGCAATCAATTCGGCTTTTTGATGGACGCGTTCCAGTTTGGAGCTCCGCCTCACGGTGGCCTGGCGTTCGGACTCGATCGTCTCGTGGCGATTTTGGGCGGACAGGAAACCATACGCGACTTTATCGCTTTCCCTAAAAACAATTCCGGACGCGATGTCATGATCGACGCGCCTTCGAATATCAATCCCGTGCAATTGAACGAATTGCAGATCAAGCTCGATTTAAAATTGTGATTTCGCATCGATTCTGAACAAATGTCCGATAATCGGTAATTATTGTATTTTTTTTAACGCGCATATTAATTTTAAACCGAGAAAGTTTACATTTGTTAGCATTAACTTTTATCCGTTTAACAATGCGTACAGGTACAATTAAATTTTACATCGAGTCCAAGGGATATGGATTCATTACAGACGATGAGACAGGAAGAGACATCTTCGTTCATGCATCAGGCGTAAAAGCAGAAAACCTTCGCGAAGGCGACAAAGTCAATTTCGAGGAAGAAGAAGGCCGCAAAGGAAAAATCGCGGCTCAGGTAACGTTAGTAAGATAATCTACATAGTTTATTTTTACAAGGTTCAGGCGTCTCTTCGGAGGCGCTTTTTTTTGACCTCAACGTCGTTATTCGGGTGCACGACATTCGATATTTGTCGATTGGGATTTATGAAATTTGTACATTTCCCCCATCGTCCGCAGCTGTCAAACACCAACTTTAAACCTCAAACTTTAAACTTCCAACTTCAAAACACAACACCCTTATTTATAATGAATAAAAATTAGCGTCCGCTACGCGTGTACGATGGCTCAGGTTTGTGTATTTCTACCTGTGCGGTTATCTTTGCAGATATTCAAAAGCGGATTTTTCTTATGGAAAGCACCCAAACAGATTACCTTCCTATCCTGATGCAAATGGGATTGGCCGTCGGATTCGTGGTCATGACCGTCATCGTGTCGTCTTTCCTCGGCCCGAGAAGGAAATCACTCAACAAGGACA
Organism: Flavobacterium selenitireducens; assembly: GCF_014748335.1. GTDB lineage: Bacteria > Bacteroidota > Bacteroidia > Flavobacteriales > Flavobacteriaceae > Flavobacterium > Flavobacterium selenitireducens. Next base: position 319,829 of record NZ_JAAVIY010000002.1, on the reverse strand, counting down.
AAAACTTCGAATGTGGCGTGGAATCGGTTGGTAACGCCCGGATTCCTTTTTCAGTAAAATACTTTTTGGTCGCAATTCTCTTCGTTCTTTTCGACGTCGAGGTGATCTTTATGTATCCATGGGCCACGAATTTTAAGGAAATGGGGCTCGAAGGCTTGCTCAAGATGATGATTTTCATGGGATTGCTCGTTACAGGTTTCGTTTACGTGATCCGTAAAAAAGGTCTGGAGTGGGAATAAGTTTTTAACTGCTGAAGAGTGAATTGGAGATGATGAAGCAGGAATTTCGGTCGGTTACATAAAAACATTCAGAAATGGAAAACAAGAACAACAAAATAAACAGCGACGCCCCTATGCCTGACGGCTATTCGGGAGAAGGATTTTTCGCAACGAAACTCGACTCGGTAGTCGGTTTGGCGCGCGCCAATTCGCTTTGGCCATTGCCGTTTGCGACTTCGTGTTGCGGAATCGAGTTCATGGCCACGATGGCGTCTCATTACGACGTAGCGCGTTTCGGGTCAGAGCGCATGAGTTTTTCGCCACGTCAGGCGGACATGCTGCTCGTTATGGGAACGATCGCCAAGAAAATGGCGCCAATCCTTCGCCAGGTTTACGAGCAGATGGCCGAGCCCAAATGGGTTATCTCCGTTGGCGCATGCGCGTGTTCGGGAGGAATTTTCGACACCTACTCCGTTCTGCAAGGCATAGACAAGGTCATTCCCGTGGACGTTTACGTGCCGGGTTGCCCGCCGAGACCGGAGCAGATCCTCGACGGCATCCTCCGCTTGCAGGACATGGTCAAAACCGAATCGGTTCGCCGCAGAAGCTCTCCTGAATACCAGGAACTGCTCGCCTCCTATAACATATCGTAATCGATGGCATTAGAACAGAATACAATCATACAGTCGCTTTCGGACCGCTTCGGCGGATCGGTTAGCGATTTCGTCCATATTCACGACATCCTGACGTTTGAGGTCGATTCCGAATCGATTCTCGAGGTCATGGGCTTTTTGAAGGACGACGCCACACTGCGTTTCAATTTCCTGACGGACATCTGCGGCATGCATTTCCCGGATGCCGACAAAAGCCGACAGTTCTCAGTGGTTTACCACATGCACAACTGGATCGACAACGTACGCATTCGCATCAAGTGTTACCTCAATGGGGACGCGCCCGAAATCGACAGTGCGACACCTTTGTTCCTTGGCGCAAACTGGCAAGAGCGCGAAACATATGATTTTTACGGTATCATCTTCAAAGGACATCCGCAATTGAAGCGCATCCTGAATATGGACGAGATGGTTTCGTTTCCGATGCGCAAGGAGTTTCCGATGGAAGATGGCGGGCGCACCGACAAAGACGACCGTTTCTTCGGACGTACAACCGATAACTACACCCAGTCGTAATTATGTCAGACCTACTTTTACCACCGGAGCAGCGTTTTGCCGACGTCATCAAGCGACGTGAAAACGAGGACGGAAGCGAACTTTCTATCCTCAACCTTGGGCCAACGCACCCTGCGACTCACGGGATTTTCCAGAACATCCTCTTAATGGACGGAGAACGCATCCTCGATGGAGAAGGAACCGTCGGATATATTCACCGCGCATTTGAAAAAATCGCCGAAAACCGCCCGTTTTACCAGATCACGCCACTAACCGACCGCATGAATTATTGCTCGTCCCCGATCAACAATATGGGTTGGTGGATGACGGTCGAGAAAGCGTTGAACATAGAAATTCCGAAACGTGTTCAATACATGCGCGTGATCGTAATGGAATTGGCTCGCATCGCCGACCACATCATCTGCAACTCCGTTTTGGGAGTCGATACGGGAGCGTTGACCGGATTCCTTTACGTGTTCCAGTACAGGGAAAAAATTTACGAGATATACGAAGAGATTTGCGGGGCGCGCCTCACGACGAACATGGGCCGTATCGGCGGTTTCGAGCGCGATTGGACGCCTCTCGTCTTCGAAAAGATCGAATTGTTGCTAAAGGAATTCCCGCCAATCTGGACGGAATTCGAAAACCTTTTGACGCGCAACAGGATCTTTATGGACCGCACGATCAACGTTGGGCCGATTTCTGCCGAAAAAGCGATTTCGTACGGATTCACGGGCCCAAACCTTCGCGCGGCCGGAATCGACTATGACGTGCGCATCATGACGCCGTATTCGTCTTACGAGGATTTCGAGTTCGACATTCCCGTCGGACAGTCGGGCGACACGTACGACCGTTTTTGCGTCAGGAATGCAGAAGTCTGGGAATCGCTGAAGATCATCCGCCAGGCGATCGATAAAATGCCGGAAGGCCCGTTCCATGCGGATGTTCCGGATTATTACCTTCCTCCGAAAGAAGACGTCTACCACAATATGGAAGCGCTCATTTACCATTTCAAGATCGTAATGGGCGAAGTTCCGGTTCCGGTTACCGAAGTCTACCACGCCGTAGAAGGCGGAAACGGGGAACTAGGATTTTACCTCACGACCGACGGCAGCCGCACGCCATACCGCCTGCATTTCCGCCGCCCGTGCTTTATTTATTACCAGGCGTTCAACGATATGGTCCAGGGACAAATGCTCTCTGACGCCATCGCGACGCTTTCGAGCCTTAACGTAATCGCCGGCGAGCTCGACGCCTAATTAAAACACAAAAGATGGATCGTTCGATTAGAATACATCAAGACATAAACATAACCGAGGCTTTGATGGCGCGCATCAACGAGTTGTTGGGCCACTATCCTGACGACAAGCGAAAGTCCGCGTTGTTGCCAATTCTGCACGAAGTACAGGACGCGCACGACAACTGGCTTTCGGTCGAGTTGATGGACAAGGTTGCGGAGATCATCGGCATCCAACCGATCGAGGTTTACGAAGTCGCGAGTTTTTACACGATGTACAACCTGAAACCCATCGGGAAGTATATGTTCGAATTCTGCCAGACATCGTGCTGCGCGATCAACGGCGTAGAGAATCTGATGGATTACACTTGCGACAAGCTCGGGATTGAAGTCGGAAAAACCACTGCGGACGGAATGTTCACCGTAAAAGGCGTGGAATGTCTTGGCGCTTGCGGATACGCACCGATGATGCAGCTCGGGGATTTCTATCACGAACATTTGACTCCGGCCAAAATCGACCAACTCATCGAAGACTGCCGAGCAGGCAAAATCAACATGACCAACCATGGCACAGAAGATATTACTAGATAAAATAAACGTTCCCGGAATCAAGGGTTACGAAGTCTATCGCCAAAACGGCGGTTACGCTTCGGTTGAAAAAGCCCTGAGAATGACGCCCGACGAAATCGTCGAGGAAGTCAAGACGTCAGGCCTTCGCGGTCGTGGAGGCGCGGGTTTCCCTGCCGGAATGAAATGGTCGTTCATCGACAAGAAATCGGGAAAGCCGAGACATTTGGTTTGCAACGCCGATGAGTCTGAACCCGGAACGTTCAAGGATCGCTACCTTATGGAGTACATCCCGCATCTTTTGATCGAAGGAATGATTACGTCTTCGTATGCATTGGGAGCGAACCTTTCGTATATCTACATCCGAGGCGAATACATGTGGGTTTTCAGAATCCTTGAAAAAGCCATAAACGAAGCGAAGGCCGCGGGTTGGCTCGGGAAAAACATAAAAGGCTCGGGTTACGATCTCGAACTTTACGTTCACTGCGGAGCCGGCGCTTACATTTGCGGGGAAGAAACCGCGCTTATCGAATCACTCGAAGGCAAAAGAGGAAATCCTCGCATCAAGCCGCCATTTCCTGCGGTTTCCGGTTTGTGGGCGAACCCTACCGTTGTCAACAATGTTGAAACCATTGCGTCCGTGCCCTGGATCGTCAACAATTCCGGAGCGGATTACGCAAAAATCGGGATCGGAAGATCGACGGGAACCAAGTTGATTTCAGCTTCGGGCCACATCAAAAATCCCGGCGTTTATGAAATCGAGCTTGGATTGTCGGTTTACGAATTCATGAATTCCGATGAATACCTTGGCGGAATGTCGTCCCACAGGCCATTGAAGGCATTCGTTCCCGGAGGTTCCTCAGTTCCTATCCTGCCAGCCAATTTAATTTACAAAACAGCAACGGGCGAAGATCGCCTGATGTCATACGAATCGTTGTCAGACGGCGGTTTCGCAACCGGTTCCATGCTCGGTTCCGGCGGATTCATCGTTTATAACGACACCTCATGTGTGGTTCGCAACACCTGGAATTTTTCCCGTTTTTACCATCACGAATCCTGCGGCCAATGTTCGCCTTGCCGCGAAGGAACAGGCTGGCTCGAGAAAGTTCTGCACAGAATCGAAAACGGCCACGGACGCGAGGAAGACATCGATTTGCTGTGGAGCATACAGGCCAAAATCGAAGGAAACACGATTTGTCCGCTTGGAGATGCGGCTGCCTGGCCGGTTGCGGCTGCGATACGCCACTTCCGCGACGAATTTGAATACCACGTGCGCTTCCCGGAAAAAGTGAAAAATCGCGATCACTTCACGGAAGAGCCATTTGAGAAAGTCAGACATCTGCTTGCAAAACAGGCAGTTTGAAATAGTTGAAAGTTGTCAGTTGGCAGACAAATCGTCTCTCAACTATCAACTATCAACAAACAACTAAGAATATGAAAGTAACAATAGACGGTCAATCGATAGATGTCGAACCAGGAACCACGATCCTGCAGGCGGCGCGCATGATAGGAGGAGAATCGGTTCCTCCGGCCATGTGCTACTATTCCAAACTCAAAGGAAGCGGCGGAAAATGCCGTTGCTGTCTCGTCGAGGTTTCGAAGGGAAGCGAGGCGGATCCGCGCCCGATGCCGAAACTTGTCGCGTCTTGCGTGACGGGCGTCATGGACGGAATGGAAGTCAATTCGACCGCATCCGAAAGAGTAACCGACGCACGCAAAGCCGTAACCGAATTCCTGTTGATCAATCACCCGCTCGATTGCCCGGTTTGCGATCAGGCCGGAGAATGCGATTTGCAGAACCTAAGCTTCAAGCACGGAAAATCGCAAACGCGTTATATCGAAGAAAAAAGGACGTTCGAGCCGGAAGATATCGGCCCGAACATTCAACTACACATGAACCGTTGCATTTTGTGCTACCGTTGTGTCATGGTCGCCGACCAATTGACGGATGGACGCGTTCACGGAATTTTGGACCGAGGCGATCACTCGAACATTTCGACCTGTATCTCCAAAGCGATCGACAATGAGTTCTCCGGAAACATGATCGATGTTTGTCCTGTTGGCGCTTTGACGGATAAAACCTTCCGATTCAAGTCGCGCGTTTGGTTCAACAAACCGTTCAACGCTCACAGAAATTGCGACAAATGTTGCGGAAAGACAACCGTTTGGATGTTCGGAAACGAGATCCAGAGAGTAACAGGACGCAAAGACGAATTCCATGAAGTAGAAGAATTCATTTGCAACTCCTGCCGCTTCGACCATAAGGACGTAAACGATTGGGTCATCGAAGGCCCGCGCCGCTTCGAGAAAGATTCGGTGATCAACGCCAACAATTACACGCGTAAAATTGCGCCTGTCGTAATTGAAACCGAGGAAAAAATCCTGTTGGGACGCGAGCAGGACCGCGTCAAGATTTCGATGCCGTCGCGACCGCTGCGCCCCGAAGAACAAGAAGTATTTAAAGAAGGAAACGTATAATGGAGACTGCAATCATCATAGAAAAGTCGATTTTCATCTTCACCATCTTTGCGATCACGATGTTGGCGGCGATGTATTCGACATGGGCCGAACGCAAAGTGGCCGCCTGGCTGCAGGATCGCGTCGGGCCGAACAGGGCGGGAACTTTCGGGCTCTTGCAACCTTTGGCCGACGGTTTGAAATTGTTCTCGAAAGAAGAATTCCTTCCGAACACGCCAAACAAATTCCTGTTTGTGGTCGGGCCGGCCGTTTCGATGAGCGTGGCCTTGATGACGAGCGCGGTAATTCCGTGGGGCGACAGATTGATCATCGGCGGACGCGAAGTCATTTTGCAAGCCACTGATGTCGACGTTGCGATCCTATACGTTTTCGGCGTGCTTTCTATTGGTGTTTACGGCATCATGATCGGAGGCTGGGCGTCGAACAACAAATTCTCCCTTATGAGTGCCATGCGTGCGGCTTCCCAGATGATTTCGTATGAAATTGCGATGGGATTGTCGTTGATCGCCTTGCTGATGATGGAAGGTTCACTGAGCCTGGCCGACATTTCGGCTTCTCAAGCGGGAATGAACTGGAACGTATTTTACCAACCGCTCGGATTCATCATCTTCCTGGTTTGCTCGTTTGCCGAAACCAACCGCACGCCATTTGACCTTGCGGAATGCGAGGCGGAATTGATTGGCGGCTACCACACCGAATATTCGTCTATGAGAATGGGCTTTTACCTGTTTGCGGAATATGCGAGCATGTTCATTTCGTCCACGATTTTGGCCGTGCTTTACTTTGGCGGATACAATTATCCGGGCATGGAATGGGCCATCGAAAATTGGGGCGTAAACCCGGCTAACATCATTGGAATCATAGTGTTGTTCACCAAAATATGTGCGTTCATCTTCTTCTTTATGTGGGTGAGATGGACGATACCAAGGTTCCGTTATGACCAGTTGATGCGTTTGGGATGGCAAGGTTTGATTCCATTGGCAATCGCGAATGTCGTAATTACGGGATTGGTCATGGTAAGACACGAGATTGCGGCGGCGCTCGGATTTTAATATCGGAGAAAGCAGCCTAGCCCGGATGGAAGCGGCATCCTTTTTCAAGCTTCTTTAGCTTGGAAAAGATATAGCGGACAGCCGGAATAGCTTCAAAAAACAATTCGCGAATTCGCGGCTAATAAAAATGTAGTCATCGGGTTTAAGAATAAAAAAATACAGCTGCGATTCGGGGCGCTAGCCAAACAGGCAAGACAATTCGCGAACTACGCGGCACTAAATTAGAAAGTATGTTAGTACAGACAATGTCCTTGTCAGGACGCAAAAAGGAAGTTTCAAACAAAAAGATGTCTTTTTGGGAGAGCTTGTATCTGGTGGCGATCGTGAAAGGTTTGTGGATTACGATCCAGCACTTGTTCACGCGCAAAGTAACCGTGAAATATCCTGAAGAAGTTCGTACGCGGGCGGCTATCTGGCGCGGTCAACACATGTTGAAGCGCGATGAGCAAGGTCGTGAAAACTGTACGGCTTGCGGATTGTGCGCGCTTTCGTGCCCTGCCGAAGCGATCACGATGACGGCGGCCGAGCGCAAACCGGACGAAAAGCATTTGTACCGGGAAGAAAAATACGCGTCGGTTTATGAAATCAACATGTTGCGCTGCATTTTTTGCGGATTGTGCGAAGAGGCGTGTCCGAAAGATGCGATTTACCTTACGGAATCGAAGGTTTTGGTTCCGGCAAGCTATAACCGCGAAGATTTTATTTTCGGAAAGGACAAATTGGTCATGCCGCTTGAAATGGCGATGGCGAATTCTAAAAACAAGAACTAATGTCGACAGTTTTACTCATTTTCTGCATTCTTTCGGCAATCACGCTGGCGACAGCTTTCCTGACGATTTTCACAAAACAACCGATCCACAGCGCGATTTACCTCGTGTTGTGCTTTGTTTCCGTGGCCGGACATTACTTGCTTTTCAATGCGCAGTTCCTGGCTGTCGTGCACATCATCGTGTATTCCGGGGCGATCATGATTTTGTTCCTTTTCACGGTCATGCTCATGAACCTCAACAAGGAAGACGAAGTGCACAAACCGCGCGTCACGCGATTGGCCGCAGGAATCATCTTTATTCTGACGTCTTTGGTGTTGCTTGCGGTTTTTATCCAAACCAAGCCAATCGTCGGGCCTTACGACGAAACGGGCGTCGATTACCAATCGATCAAAGTATTGGGCCAGGTGTTGCTCAATGAGTATATGGTGCCGTTCGAATTCGCTTCGGTACTGCTTTTGGTCGCGATGATCGGGGCCGTATTATTGTCTAAACGTGAAAAAACCGAGAAGAACTGATGGGAAACATTCTTAACGAGATCGGTATTGAAAACTACATCTTCCTGAGCGTGATTTTGTTCAGCATTGGTGTTTTTGGAGTTTTGTACAGACGGAACGCCATCATCGTTTTCATGTCGATCGAAATCATGCTGAACGCCGTAAACCTATTGTTCGTGGCCTTTTCGACCTATCATCAGGACGCTCAGGGACAGGTTTTCGTATTCTTCTCGATGGCTGTGGCTGCGGCCGAAGTCGCCGTTGGACTTGCGATCGTCGTATCGATATTCCGAAACCTGGGATCGATCGACCTCGATAATTTGAAAAATCTAAAAGGATAAGCCGGAATGGACATAGCTTACATTTTACTTCTATTGCTCGCCCCATTTGCGGGATTCCTTTTCAACGTGTTCTTTGGAAAGAAACTGGGCCACAACGGCGCCGGCTACCTTGCGACGTTCGCGGTATTCGTATCGTTTCTTGTCACGCATTTTTACTTCGTCCAAATCAACCAGACGGCACAGCCCGTAACGGTCAAGCTTTTCGATTGGATACAACTTGGTAAATTCAGCATCGATTTCGGGATCGTACTCGACCAATTGTCGCTGTTGTGGCTCATGTTCGTCACCGGAATCGGGTCGTTGATCCATTTGTATTCGGTTTCGTATATGCACGACGACGAAAACCGCCACAAGTTCTTCGCTTATCTGAACTTATTTATCTTTTTCATGGTCACGCTCGTTACCGGAAGCAATCTTTTGGTGATGTTCATAGGATGGGAAGGCGTCGGATTGTGTTCGTACCTTCTTATCGGATTCTGGTATAAAAACCAGGATTACAACGACGCGGCGAAAAAAGCCTTCATCATGAACCGCATCGGCGACTTGGGTTTCCTTATCGGGATATTTTTGTTGGGACACCTTTTCGGCACGTTGGATTATGCTGCGTTGAAATCGGCTATCATGAGCGGAGCGGAAGTCGACCACACGATGCTCGCGCTCGCCGCTCTGGCATTGTTTATCGGTGCTTGCGGAAAGTCGGCACAAATTCCGTTGTACACTTGGTTGCCGGACGCGATGGCGGGCCCGACTCCGGTTTCGGCACTCATACACGCCGCGACGATGGTGACCGCGGGAATTTTTATGATCACGCGTCTCAACTTCCTTTTCGGAATCTCCTCTGCAGACATGCAAACCGTCAACATGGTCATTGCGATCGTCGGAGCGTTCACGGCTTTGGTTGCTGCGACTATCGGATTGGTGCAAAACGACATCAAAAAAGTCCTCGCCTACTCTACCGTCTCCCAACTCGGGTTAATGTTCCTTGCTTTGGGACTTGGCGCTTATGAAGTTGCGGTTTTCCACGTTATCACGCACGCGTTCTTCAAGGCATGTTTGTTCCTCGGTTCGGGTTCGGTCATCCATGCGATGCACGGCGAACAGGATATGCGCAACATGGGCGGACTTAAAAAATGGATGTCGGTAACTTATATCACGTTCCTGATTTCTTCGCTTGCGATCTCGGGAATTCCGCCGTTTTCCGGATTCTTTTCAAAAGACGAAATCCTCATGACGGCCTTCCATGAAAACAAAGCGCTTTGGGTGATCGCCTCTCTTGCGTCGATCATGACCGCGTTCTATATGTTCCGACTTTTGTATCTCACGTTCTTCAAGGAATTCCGGGGAACCGACGAGCAAAAACACCATTTGCACGAATCTCCAGCCTTGATTACGTTTCCGCTTATCGTTCTGGCCATTTTGGCGACCGTCGGAGGTTTGATCTCATTGCCCGGAAACAGTTGGCTCAGCCATTACCTCGAGCCGATCATCGCTTACGGCGGACATTCCGAACACCATCTTGACGCAACGGCTTACATGCTTATGGGCCTAGCGGTTGTCGGCGGGCTAATCGGGATCGGGATCGCTTACGCAAAATATCTCAAAAAAGGAGAAGTGCCGCCTGCAGATGCGCAAATGACGGGCTTCCACAAATTGTTATACCACAAATATTATGTTGATGAAGTTTACGACGCACTATTCGTAAAACCGATAAATGCCATCTCGACTTTCCTTCGCGATACGTTCGAGTCGGCGCTTTCCGGATTGGTCTTCGGATTAGGCAAAGCAACCAACGCTATCGGCGATTCTGGAAAAATGCTCCACAACGGAAGCATCGGCCGCTACCTGTTTGCTTTCACGCTTGGCGTGGTGGCCATCATCACCTATTTGTTCTTCAACAAAATCGTTTAAATAATGGATGTAAGTATTGTTCTGATTTTACTCTTGGCGGGAACCCTCGTAACCCTTTTCTCAGGTAAATCTGCCGGGAAAGTGGCTTTGGCGTTCGGCATTCTCAGCTTGGTCGCATCCATCGTGCTGCTTTCGGATTACAACGCAGGCAAATCCATAAATGTCCTGGCGACGTGGATGGAAAATCCGCAGATTTACTTCGCCCTCAACGGGGACGGGCTTTCGCTGGCGATGTTATTGCTTACGACGTCGCTTTTGCCGATCATCATCTACTCGACTTTCGGAAGCGAGGTAAAAAACCCAAGCTCGTTCTATTCGCTGATTCTTTTCATGGGATTCGCCATGGCCGGGACGTTCCTTGCCGCCGACGGTTTCCTGTATTACATTTTCTGGGAACTTGCATTGATCCCGATTTACTTCATCGCGCTTAATTGGGGCAATGGCGATGCGAAAGAGCGCCAGAAAGCGGTCGTGAAATTCTTTATTTACACGTTCGCGGGATCGCTTTTCATGCTTGCCGGATTTGCCTATTTGTATACAAAAGCCGGGAATTTCCTTGTCGGAAACCTGAGCAACCTTCGCCTTTCGGACCAGGAGCAATTCTGGATCTTCCTCGGATTCTTCGCCGCTTACGCTATCAAGATCCCATTGATTCCATTCCATACGTGGCAGGCCGCGGTTTACCAAAAAGCGCCGACAGCCGGAACGATGCTACTCTCCGGAATCATGCTCAAAATGGGATTGTACAGCGTTTTGCGTTGGCAATTGCCGATCGCGCCTTACGCGGCAAAAGCATTTATGGCGACTTTCCTGATCTTCGGGATCGCGGGAACGATTTACGGATCGATCGTGGCGTTGCGCCAAAAAGACCTCAAAAAACTACTCGCGTATTCGTCTTTGGCTCACGTCGGGCTCATCGCGGCCGGCGCTTACACATTGACTGTCGACGGAGTTCGCGGAGCCGTCCTCCAGATGATTTCCCACGGTTTTGTGATCGTCGGATTGTTCTTCGCCGCCGAAGTGATTTACAGAAGATACCAAACGCGCGACATTTCCCAAATGGGCGGAATTCGCGTGCAGGCACCGAAATTTACCTCGATGTTCCTGATTTTGGTGCTGGCGTCGGTGGCGCTTCCTACGACATTTAACTTCGTCGGAGAATTCACCGTTTTGTACGCCTTGTCCACGATCGACATCTGGTTTGCGATAATCGGCGGTCTTACGATCATTTTAGGCGCTTATTATATGCTCAAGATGTTCCAGAACGTCATGCTTGGGGAAACGAATGCAAAACCTTTCGCCGACCTTACGTTCCAGGAAGGATTGACAATGGCGGTCATCATTGGTGTTCTGTTCTTCTTCGGGATGTATCCGAAACCAATCAACGACCTCATCACGCCGAGCATCCAACAAATTTTAAATTATACCCTAAAGTCATAATTCCACAATAAGACATGAATACATTACTGGCAATAACTGGATTAGGTGTTTTATGCCTTTTGTTGGAGATCGCAAATGTGCGAAAGGCGATCATTCCATTGACCATCGTCGGGCTTTTGGGAACATTGGGCATCACGGTAGCCGATTACGGCAAAGTCGAGAGCCACTACAGCAACATGATCGTGACGAACGATTTCTCGGTTTCTTTTTCTGCACTTTTCGTCGTTCTCGGCATTTTCCTGATCGCCTTAAGCGGCGACTTTTACCGGGATGCGCAAACCAAGATTTCGGATTTTGTCTCCATCAAATTGTTTATGCTCGCGGGAGCGGTCGCAATGGTGTCGTTCGGCAACCTGTCGATGTTCTTTCTTGGAATCGAAGTGCTTTCGATCTCGCTATACATTTTGGCCGCAAGCCAGCGCCTCAACATAAGGAGCAACGAAGCCGGAATGAAATATTTCCTTTTGGGATCGTTCGCGTCCGGTATCATTTTGTTCGGAATTTGCCTGATTTACGGAGCGATGGGAACGTTCGATATCGTCGAGATTTCGGAACTGACCGGATCTGCTGAATTGCCGGACTGGTTCTTTATCGGAATCGTTTTGCTTAGCATCGGGATGTTGTTCAAGATCGCTGCCGTTCCATTCCACTTCTGGGCCCCGGACGTTTACGAAGGTTCCCCAACGTTGACTACCGCCTTGATGAGCACGCTTGCAAAAGTGGTGGCCATGGCTACGTTTTACAAATTGCTCACGGGCATGAACGCCAATATTTACTATGAATATGAGATCGTGATCATGGTCATTTCGATTGCTTCGATGACGGTCGGCAATGTTATGGCGCTGCGCCAGGCGAGCATCAAGAGAATGCTTGCGTTTTCGGGTGTTTCCCACGCAGGCTTCATGTTGATGACCTTGCTCAACATCAAGACATCGGCGGGAACGTTGCTGTATTACGCTTCGGCTTACGCCCTTGCCGGAATCGCTGCGTTCGCAATTGTTTTGTACGTGACGCGAAACAAGTCCAACGAAGATACCTACAATTTTAACGGTCTCGGCAAAACGCGCCCTGTGCTGGCCGCCGTACTGACCGCCGCCTTGCTTTCAATGGCCGGAATTCCTGTTTTCGCAGGATTCTTCGCAAAGTTTGCGTTGTTCACCTCAAATATCCAGGCCGGATACCTGATTGTCGTCATCGCAGCCGTGATTAACTCGATCATCAGTGTCGGCTATTATTTCAAAGTAATTTTAGCAATGTATACGCAAGAGCCAACCGAGGACAAAAAACCGGTTCCGTTCTTGTTCTACGCCGTCGGTGTTGTGGCGATTTTGCTTAATATTGCGATCGGTTTGTATCCTTCGGCGGTAATTAATCTCATCAAGTAAATTGTTCTCAGATAAATGAAAAGGCGCCCGTTTTGGACGCCTTTTTTTCGTGCACTGCCTTTACCTGAACCGCGGAATCCAATCGGTTTTGGGCGAGTTTCAACCGGGCGATATTGTTGTAGATATGCTCGTTGCGCACCAAAAACCGCAGCCGTTTTCGAGAATTCTTCGCGAAATAGCGCTTGGCACCATATAACGCGACTTCTGCCTTGCTGAATTGATTCATCTCGAAATGATTGATCCCGATGAAAAGGTAAGCGTCCGCGATCAACATACAGTCGTTTTGGACTTTTGCGACGGTAAGCGCTTTCTGGGCTTCCTGGACGACAAACTGGAAAAGCCCCATGTAATAGAAGAAAAACTCGGACTGAAGGCTTTATATATAATACGACATCGTATCCCGGGCATGGACGCGATTGAGCTCTTTGGTAATCTCAAGCCATTGCTGGGATTTGGCGATCTGGTCAGCTTCCATGTAATATTCCGCCAACGAAAAAGACGTTTTGAGACGGCATTTTTTAGATGTGCATTGCCGGTATTCCGATGCCATTTTGGTTTCAGGCAACACCTGTGCTAAAACCGGAAGGCTAAAGAACACAAAAAGCAGCCATACAAACCTCATCGTTTTAAGTACAGATTGACCGCCTCGATACGCGTATTGACGTGCATTTTTTCGTAGATATTCTGGATGTGCTTGCGAACGGTTCCCGCGCTGATGTCGCAGTGATAAGCCACTTCCTTGTTCATTTGGCCTTTTGAAAGCTGGTCGAGGATTTCCTTTTCGCTTCGCGCAAATCGCGGTCGTCTTCCAGTATGCAAATGCGTTTTCTCATGTCATCGGAATCTCCTCACAATGATAAAGATAACAAAGCGCTCGCGAAATACGCATTTTGTCATATGCCGATCAAACGTCCTTCGCTTTGTAATGTACCGAAGATAAGCTTCTTAGCAATTCGGCGCTTTTTTCGGGCGTGATGTCGCGTTGGGATTCTCCCATCATTTCATATCCGACCATAAATTTTTTCACTGATGCCGAACGCAACAAAGGCGGATAAAAATGCATGTGGAAGTGCCATTCCGGATGCTCTTTCGCATCTGTCGGCGCCTGGTGGATTCCTGATGAATAAGGGAACGAGGTGTTGAAGACGTTGTCGTATTTCGAGGTCAATTCTTTTAGTGTCTTCGCATAATCCGAAACTTCAACCGGCGTAAAATCGGTGATTTTGGAAACCGGTCGTTTGCTAATGATCATGGTCTCGAACGGCCAGATCGCCCAAAACGGAACCAAAGCCACGAAATGCTCGTTGTCGATGACGATGCGCTCGTTCTTTTCAAGTTCCTGTTCCAGATAATTTTCGAGCAACGTCTTGCCGTGCTTTTGGTAATATGCCGAAAGATTGTCCTGCGTTTTCCGAACCAAAGTCGGAAGGGACGACTGCGCCCAAATTTGCCCGTGTGGATGCGGGTTCGAGCATCCCATGATCGCGCCCTTATTTTCAAATATTTGGACGTGGTTGATAAAGTCGATCTTCCCGAGATCTTCATATTGGAACTGCCAGGTTTTGACGACGTTTTCGATGGTTTCCAAATCCATTTCGGGCAAGGTGAGGTCGTGACGGGGCGAAAAACAAACGACACGAGAGATGCCGCGCTCCGGTTGGGCTTTGAAGAAAAACTCGTCTGGGTTTTCCTCGAAATGAAGTTCCTCCTGTTTGAGTGCCGCAAAGTCGTTGTCAAATACGTAAGTCGATTCGTAGGCAGGATTTTGTTCGCCATTGGCGCGCACGTTGCCGGGACACAAATAACAGGTCGGGTCGAATTCCGGGCGCGTTTCCTGGTTGACTTCTTCGGTTTGCCCCTGCCACGGACGGGTTGCCCTGTGAGGAGACACCAAAACCCATTCGTTTATCAACGGGTTGTAGCGGCGGTGCGGATCGTTGTTATGGTTGAACTCTTTCATTGGTCAGGATCTTGTTTGGGACACTGTTTTGCGCTAGGGATGGAAGCGGCATCCTTTTGCTGGAAACCTCCAAGGTTTTCAAAACCTTTAAGGTTTGGCAAAAGATACAGCGGACAGCCCGGCGACGGCCTTCCGGATGATGTGATTATCGGGATTATTCCCCAGCCGTCGCAGCGCCCTTAAATTTTTTATACTCTTTGCATCCGTCCGAAATCTTGACTTTGTAGACGGCGGGTTCGATATCGAATTGCTTTTGATACGCTTCGGAAATGCGGTTGACCACCTCTTTTTTTGCGCCTTTTTTGACGAGGTTGATCGAGCAGCCGCCGAAACCGCCGCCCATCATTCGCGAGCCCAGGATGTCTTTTTCGGCAAGCGCGCGATCGACGAGAAAGTCGATTTCCTCACAGCTTACCTCGTATTCCTTGCTGAGTCCGTGGTGGGTTTGGGTCATTAAGTTACCCAATTTTTTGAAGTCCGAACGCTCCAAAGCTTCGACGGCTTCGAGAACGCGGCCGATCTCACCGACGACAAAATGGCAACGCCTGTAACGCACATCGCCGAGCTCTTCCTGGTGCGCATCGACCTGAGCGACGGTTAGGTCGCGAAACGTCTTTACCTGCGGAAATTTCGATTTGAGGATGTCCAACCCTTCGGCAGCCTCGCGTCGGCGGTCGTTGTAACCGGAAGTGAGATGGGTGTGTTTTACTTTGGAATCGAGCAGGAATACGGAATATTCGGTGAAATCGGCCGGGTGGTAGTCGTGTTCGAGCGTGTTGCAATCCAGTTTGAAAACGTGGTCTTTTTTTCCGAAAACCGAAGCGAACTGATCCATGATGCCACAGTTTACGCCGGCGAACGTGTGCTCGGATTGTTGCCCGATTAGCGCGATTTCCTTTTTGGACAACCCGAGGCTGAACAACTTATTGAGCATGTAACCGAAGCCACATTCCAAAGCCGCCGAACTCGAAAGCCCAGCTCCCATTGGGATGTTGCTCGAAAAAACGACGTCGAATCCTTGCAGTCGCAATCCTTTTTCCTTGAGTTGGGAAAGTACGCCGAGCATGTAGTTCGCCCACATTTTGTCGATGGGCTTTATCTCGTCCGATAGTCGGAAATGATGGGCATCCGACAGATCTTTCGCCACGAAATTCACCTCGCCCGAATCGTTGGCCGAAACCGCAAAACAGATGTATTTGTTGATCGCGGCCGGCAACACGTAGCCGTCGTTGTAATCGACATGCTCGCCAATGATGTTGATGCGCCCCGGCGCCAGGAAAATATGGGCAGGCTGGGCATTGAAAACCTGGGCGAAATGCGAGGCCGTGTTTTCTATGAGCTTTTTCTTTTTCACTTTATCTTGTACTGTTTGAGGTCGTAAAAGTCGAAGGCTTCGAGCGCTTCATTGTTGTTTTTGGAGTCGAAGAACGTAGCGTTTTCCCAATGCGAGCCTTGTCCCCAAAGCGTTTTGCAACTCGAGGTCACCCAGGCAGGTTCCCAGTAAATCACGCCGTTTCCACCGGCTTTGAGCACGATTTGAGTCAAATCTACCATATATTTTTTTTGGCCGGCGGGCGTGGCGGGATAACCGTCGATAAGCGCCTTATCATTGAGGATATTGTTCGCGCCGTCTACATTTTCCATGTTGTACGGATAAGACGTCTCCACGACCAAAAGCGGTTTTTTGTAAGTGTCCACCAAGGTTTTGATCGCTTGGGGAACGCGGTCGAATTTGTACTCCGACCACAGCGGATAATACGAAATCCCGATCCAGTCGTAATCGACGACTCCATTTGTCTTGGCTTCCGCAAACCATTTGAGCGCGTTTTCCGGCTGTGCGATGTGCAGCATGATCTCGATTTTGCGTCCGGTGCGTTTCGAGGCTTCGCGAACGGCGGAAATCCCTTTGTTGAACAGGAATGCGTTGCGCTTCCAGTCGATATCGTCTTTGGCCTTTTCTGTGGGTTGCAGGATTTCGCTATTGGTTTCGTTGCCCACCTGGACCATTTCAGGGAGCAGGTTTTCTTTGTGGAGTTTCAGCAGCGTATTCAACGTGTAATTGTAGATGCTGTCGCCGAGCGTCTTCAAATCTTTCGCGCCCTTCCAAGCCTTTGGCATTTCCTGGTGGGCGGGATCGGCCCAAACATCGGAATAGTGAAAGTCGAGCAACACCGCCGTTTTTGTCGCTTTTGATCGTTTAATGGACCTTTTGATGTCGGCAAAACCGGAATACGAATTGATGCTCGGATCGTGCCATAACCGCAAACGCACGAGGTTGGACCCTTTGTCTGCAAAAAGCTGGAACGGGTCGACTTTTTTGCCTTTGTTTTGGAAATAGGCGCCGCAGTCCTCGATTTCGTTGACGTACGACAAATCAGCGCCCAAATAAACAGGCTTGGTTTGCGCAATCGCTACGAACGGCATTAGTAACATAAGAATTTTTTTCATGTGTCAGTTTTATCGCTTTTGATTTTTAGTGTCGTTTGTTTGGCGTGACGTTGGCGGATCAATCCTCATGGCGAAGCAAAATTCGCCTTACGGGTTGAAAGCGTCCATAACGGGCAACTTTTTGTGATCGAAATCCCAAAGCGCCTGGTTTTCAAACGTCGAGCCGTTCGTGGCTTCGGTTCCGCGAAATGCAATCCATTCTCCTCCCCAATAAGCGAAACCGTGTCCGTGAGGAGAGGCATCTACGATATTGCGAATCGTCCTCAAAAACCCTTTTTGTCCAATCGGTGTAGCCGGATAACCCGGGACGAGCTGGCCTTGCTCGCCCACGATGTTGTTCGTCCAATCGTTCCATCCTAATGTAAACGGGTAAGCGGTTTCGGCAATCAGCACTTTTTTGTCGTGGGAAGCTCCCAGCGTGTCGATAAGGTTTGTCAACAGCGCAACGTTTGAACCGTGCCAAACCGGATAATACGACAATCCGATGTAATCGTAGTCGATGTCGGACATTTTACTGAAAAACCACTCGGCTCCCGAAATCCCGGCGTAATGCAACATGATTTTCGCGTCGGGCGATTGCGTCCTGATTTTTTGGCTGATGGCCTGAAACAACGCCACCGACTGTGTTTCGTTCGCCGACAATCTGCCTGCAGGCCAAAGCAAACCGTCGTTGGTTTCATTCCCGATCTGGATGATGTCGGGATCGATTTCGGTCAGGATTTGGGACGTGTAGTTTTCGGCAGCGATTTTAAGCTCGTCAAACGACAAAGCGCTCCATGCCGACGGAACCAATTGCTGACCGGGATCGGCCCATGTATCGGAATAATGGACGGTGAGCCAAACTTTCATGCCCGCATTTTTAACACGTTGAGCCAACGCCTTGACCTCCTGTATGCCGGAATGGCCGTTCGAAGGATTGTGCCAGATTCTGATGCGGGCGCAGTTCACTCCCGCGTTTTTGAGCGTCGTTACCGGATCTTCGGCGGTTTCCCCTGCGTAGAATACCGTTCCTTCGGCTTCGATTTCAGGCAATGTCGAGATATCAGCCGCGCGGATGAATTCGTCCGCAACCGGGTCGTTTACGCTGCCCGAACCCGAATCATCGCTTCCCGAACACGCGGGCAAGGCGAAAATCGCGGCAAGGCCCAACGCAATGAAGTATTTTTTCATAGTCAATAAGATTGGAATTTATAGATGGTTTTGTGGTGATAAATAGAGTCTTTTTCGAGTGTGGCGCTCGGAAAGTGTTTGTGGTTGGGCGCATCCGGATAGTTTTGGGTCTCGAAACAGATGCCGCTCGATGCGTGGTAATTCGCGCCTTTCTTGCCTTCCAGCTTTCCGAAGCAATTCCCGCCAACGTAAATATGCACGCCGGGTTGATTCGTAAAAACGGACATTTTAAGTTGGTTTTTTGGGCTGAAGAGCGTCGCGGCCAGACCGTAATCACTATCAAGTACAAAAGTGTTGTCAATCGATTCGGGAACGTCTTTGGCCGATGAAAAATCGAAAGCGTGGCCGTCGAGGTCGACAAATTGGCCCGTCGGGATATTTTCAGGATCGACCTCGAGGATTTTATTGGCGTTTACCGAAAGTTGCTGGCCGAGCACCGATCTGTCGTGTCCGTCGAGGTTGAAATAACTGTGATGCGTCAGGTTCACCACCGTATCGCGATTTGTGATGGCCTTGTATTCCAGTATGACTTCGTTTTCGTCGGTCAACGTATAAGTAAGCTCAATCGTGAGTTCACCTGGAAAATGCTCGTCTCCGTCAGGGCTTGTCAACCCAAAAGTGATCGAAGGGTTATTTCCCGGCGACCTCCGCCTGACTTCCCATATTTTTTGCCCAAATCCTGTTATTCCGCCGTGAAGTGTATTGGAGCCGTTGTTGGCATTGAGGACGATTTGCCTTCCGTTGAGGCTGAAGCGTCCGCCAGCGATCCTTCCGGCGTAGCGACCGATCGTCGTCCCGAAATACGGTGCTGACGGAAGCGCATACGACGCGATATAATCTTCGACCGAATCGAATCCGCAAACGACATCGACCAGTTCGCCGGACTTGAGCGGAACCTCGAGCGAAGCTACCGTCGCGCCATAATCTGTAATGCGCAGCCGAAGGCCTTTGGCATTTTGGAGCGTGAACAGACCGGCCGTTTTCGTATCATCTGCAAAACCAAACACTTTCTCAAAAATGGGTTCTACAAAGTTGGATATCTGTTTTAGCTTCATGATTTTGTTGCCGATTGTGAAATCCAAAATTAACCCTTGATCAAAAAATTCCATACCGATACCTACCAGTTTTTATATATTTGCAAACAAAGTTCATTGCATGAAACTTATTTCGATACAAAACAATTCCGGAGTTCCAAAGTACCGACAGATCATTGCATCGCTTGAAAAGGCCATTTCAGAAGGAATTTTGGTCAAAGGCGACCGTTTGCCGTCGGTCAATAAAGTGTGCCTCGAATTCGGGCTCTCGCGTGATACGGTCCTGCTCGCCTACGAAGAATTGAAGAAACGCGGCATCATCCTGGCCATACCGGCTAAAGGATATTATGTCAAAAGCACTGAGGTCAGCATACGCGAGAAGATTTTTTTGCTGTTCGACGAACTCAATTCGTTCAAGGAAGATTTGTATAATGCGTTTCTTGAAAACATCGGAAAAGACGTACAGGTCGACATTTCGTTCCATCATTTCAACGAGAAAATGTTCGCCAAGCTCATCGAAGACAACAACGGAATTTACACCAAATACGTGATCATGCCGGCCAATTTGGTAAATGCGGCTCAATGCATCGCTACCTTGCCGACTTCTGAAGTTTTTATCCTTGACCAAACGAGCGACGCCCTGGCCAATTATCCCGGCGTTCACCAGAATTTCGTGTCGGACATCTACCATGCGCTTAAAGAAGGAAAGGGCCGCATCGACCAATACTGCAAACTCATCCTGATCTTTCCGGGTTTTCGCGAGCCGTTGGGCATGAAGCAGGGATTCGTGAATTTTTGTGAAGATTTCCGGTTCGACTACGAAATCATATCCGAATTCGACAACCGCAATATCGAACAAGGCGAGGTTTACATCATCCCGAACGACCGCGATCTCGTGAAAGTCATAGAAAAATCGAAAAAGCAAAAATTGTCGTCGGGCATCGATTTCGGAATCGTTTCCTATAACGAGACGCCGTTGAAAAAAGTGGTCGAGCGCGGGATTTCCACGATTTCTACCGACTTCGAAACCATGGGAAAACTTATGGCAAAGCTCATCCTCGACGGACGCAAGAAAAGCGTTGCCAACAAATGTTCGCTAATATTGCGGAATTCGCTCTGATACGCGACCTTTACAAAAAAACTCATGAAAAGAATAGTCGCTGCCTTGCTTATGGTATTCCTGTTTTCCTGTGATAACGACAAGGAAGGCGAACAAGTGTGCACCAACAAACTCTGGAACCTCAGCGCAACCGGCGGATTGTACTTCGCCACTTACGGTCCAACGCAAAACAATGTCGGGACGATTGAAGTTACCGAATCGACCTACAATCACTACATCGAAATGGGCAATGTTACCGATGGTTCGATTTGTTGGGAAGGTACCCAGGATTAATCACTTCACGCCATTGCGTTTTTCAAAAGCCGATAGTTGTGCTTCTATCGCATCCATTCGCTTTTGCTGATTTTGGGAAATCGTGCGCAGCGAGGCGTTCTCTGCCTTAAGCCGCTCAATTTCATCTTGCTGCTCCTGAACCGATCTTACAAGCGGAACCACGAATTGCCCGTATGCCACGCTGTAGTTGTCGGTCGGGTTTGAGGCATCGGGCTTGTGCAGGCCGTCGAACTCATATCCGATAGCATCTGCCGCCTGAGCCACTTCCTGGGCGAGAAATCCGGTGTGCAACGCTTCGTCTTTACGGACGTTTTGAACCTTCATCTTTAAACTATCGGCAAGGTCCCGGGTCAGGTGGCGTTCAAATTTTACACTGTCGAAATGGTACGTCACCGGTCGTAGTTTCATGATAAAAGTCAATCCGGGAACGTTCGGTTTTACGTCGTTCTTGAATCGGGCGTCCGAAGGATTGAAATACGGGACCTGACCTTCTACTATCGCAACCGACGTATTGCCCAACCGTACTTTGTTCGAAGCGTTTACAATGGCCGCATTACCCACGACCGTAGCATTGGTGATCGTCCCGACCGATGTGTTTGCGCTGTTGCCCAAAGCCGTGTTGTTCGACCCGCTGGTATTGGCGATAAGCGCCGAATTTCCGACGCCTGTATTATTGCTGCCGACGGTGTTGTAGAGAGCCGATGTTCCGACGGCCGTATTGGCGTTTCCGGCGAGATTCACGCGAAGCGACATATTGCCAAGTGCGGTATTGTTGCTTCCCGACTGATTCGTGCCCATCGAGGCGAAACCGGCTGCGGTATTGGTTTGTCCGGAAATGTTTTCGCTCAGGGCCAAACGTCCGAAGGCACTGTTGTGGTCGCCGCTCACGTTCCACCTCAGCGCATATTGTCCGACAGCCGAATTGCCGTTGCCGCTTTGGTTGTTGATCAGCGCCGCGGCACCGATAGCGGTGTTGTTGGAACCGGTCGTGTTGTAATACATTGCCGACGTGCCGATGGCCGTGTTCATATTGCCCGTTTCACTCTCGTGAAGCGCCGAAAAACCGATTCCCGTATTAGAATTTCCGCTGATGTTCTGCAAGAGGCTGTTCGCACCGATAGCGGTGTTGGAGTCGCCCGAGAGATTAGCCATGAGCGCATTGGCACCCGAAGCCGTATTACCGTCGCCGGTCGTATTGAGTTTCAACGTATTTATGCCCAAAGCGGTATTCCACGAAGCGGAAACTGAATTCATCATGGCGTGCAAGCCGACCGCAGTATTGCTGGATCCGACGGTATTGGCCATTAGACTTTCGTGCCCGATTGCGATATTGCCGTTTCCGACCGTATTGGCCGTGAGGGCGCTGCTTCCGACACCCAGATTCGAATTGCCGACCGTATTGTTGTAAAGCGTCCGGTAGCCGATGCCTGTATTGTTGCTTCCGTTCGTATTCGAAAATCCAGCCTGCCAGCCTATGAATGCATTTCGGTTCCAGGTCGCATCGTCGTGCTCGCCGGCCTGGTCGCCAATAAAGACCGATTGTCCCGTATTCAGCAATTCAAGTTGTCCCTTTTGGGTAAGCCGCATGCGCATGGTGTTGTTCGTCCGAAAATCGATGTCCTGGGCGTTCGAGGTTCCGATGTAGTTGGTGCCGCTGATCGCATTGGCGTTTCCGGAAGTTTCCCAACCTTTCGATCCAGAAAGTCCCGTCCACGCGTTAGCCAGATGATTCCAATAATAAAATCCAGGCTGGCTGGAGCCTGAAGCCGTGGTAAGAAAAACAAGCATGCCGTTTTGAGAAGCGGATGGATTCACGAGGGGAAATGCCGAAATGCGAGGTAAGAGCAATCCGTCGTTGTTTCCAGGAGCCGCCGAATCAGAAGCCACAATATCGAGCTGGGCGTTTGGCGAAGCCGTGCCAATGCCTACTTGCGCTTGTGAATTAAGGACAAGCAGCAGCCAAAGAAAAAAGCAAGTTCTCATCGTAATGGGCAGATTTAGGGTTTTCTGTAATGTTTGGTGTAACAAATATATATGTTCCGTCAACAAACTGAATCCCAATGGCTTTTATTCGACAAAAATGCTTAAAACTGCGGTAAACAAGCTTTTTTTAATAAGATTTTTTGGTAAATAAATCATTACGACGATCATCCTGGCCTCGCATCGAACCGACGAAATCCACCATAAATTGCTTTTTGTCGATTGTGTTTGTCATCGGACATGCGTCAAAACCTAACATATTGACATACGAAAAATTTTAAAGCAGTTTTCGTTCATAAGTTTTGCATCCGAAAGGCTTTAGGACGGACTTCCCGACACGTTTTCGCTTTTGAGCCAATATCGATTTCGCTACCTTTGGCCAAACCTCTATTGAAAACCAGATGAAAAAAACAATCCTCGCTTTCCTTATGGCTTTGACGATTTGTTCGGTTTCGGCCCAACAACTCAAGTCGCCGGACGGTAACTTCGTCATGAATTTCGCGCTCGCATCGGGTGGCGTTCCTACTTACAAACTCGATTACAAAGGCAAAGCGATTGTCAAGACGAGTAAATTGGGGCTCGAACTCAAGAAAGACGACAAATCGCTTCTCAACGATTTTGCGGTTTCCGATTCCAAAACCGCCACGTTCGACGAAACCTGGAAACCGGTTTGGGGCGAGGTGAAAGCAATCCGGAACCATTATAACGAGTTGGCCGTGACGCTCAAGCAAAACGGGAAAGACCGCTCCATGATCGTGCGTTTCCGATTGTTCAACGATGGGTTGGGTTTTCGGTATGAGTTTCCGACCCAAAAAAACCTCACGTATTTCGTGATCAAGGAAGAAAAGACCGAATTCGCGATGGCCGGTGACCACACAGCATTCTGGATTCCAGGCGATTACGACACCCAGGAATACGATTTTACGACGTCGAAACTCTCTGAGATCGAAAGTCTGATGAAAAAGTCGGTGACGGCAAATCTGTCCCAAACTTCGTTTTCGAACACGGGCGTGCAAACCTCGCTGATGATGAAATCTTCAGACGGGCTCTACATCAACCTGCACGAGGCGGCGCTTATCAATTATTCGACGATGCACCTCAACCTCGACCCGAAAACTTTCACCTTCACTTCATGGCTTACGCCCGATGCGAAAGGCGACAAAGGGTATTTGCAGGCGCCTTGCGTCTCTCCTTGGCGAACGATCATCGCCAGTGACGACGCCCGCGATATCGTAGCGTCCAAAATGACCTATAATCTCAACGAACCGTGTAAAATCGAGGATACGTCGTGGATACATCCTGTGAAATACGTCGGCGTTTGGTGGGAAATGATCACGAACAAATCCTCTTGGGCGTATACCGACGAAATTCCGACGGTCGAGCTCGGCAAAACCGATTTCACGAAACTGAAACCAAACGGAAGGCATGGCGCCAACAACGCCAACGTGCGCAAACACATCGATTTTGCGGCTCAACATGGGTTTGACGGCGTGCTCGTCGAAGGTTGGAACCAAGGTTGGGAAGACTGGTTCGGTCATTCCAAGGATTACGTTTTTGACTTCGTGACGCCTTACCCTGACTTTGACGTCAAGGCGTTGAATGCGTATGCGAAATCGAAAGGCGTCAAATTGATCATGCACCACGAAACGTCTTCGTCCGTAAGGAATTACGAAAGACATATGGACAAAGCGTATAAATTCATGAACGACAACGGTTACGATGCCGTGAAATCGGGCTATGTAGGCGATATATTGCCAAGAGGCGAAAACCATTACAGCCAATGGATCGTCAACCATTACCAATATGCGATCGAAAAAGCTGCAGATTACAAGATCATGGTGAACGCTCATGAAGCGGTGCGTCCGACGGGAATTGCGAGAACGTATCCGAACCTCATCGGAAACGAATCCGCAAGGGGAACCGAATACCAATCGTTTGGAGGCTCAAAGCCGAATCACGTTACGTTGCTTCCGTTCACGCGTTTGCTCGGCGGCCCGATGGATTACACGCCGGGAATTTTCGAGATGGACCTGACAAAACTCAATCCGGACAACAACTCACACGTAAACGCTACGATCGCCAACCAACTCGCGCTTTACGTGACGATGTACTCGCCTTTGCAGATGGCGGCCGATTTGCCGGAAAATTATAACCGTTTCCTCGACGCGTTCCAGTTCATCAAGGACGTCGCGATCGATTGGGATGACTCGAAATACCTTGAAGCCGAACCGGGTCAATACCTGACGGCGGCCAGAAAAGCAAAAGGCAAACAGGATTGGTTCGTGGGAAGTGTCGGCGGAAACGAGGCTAGGACGTCAAAAATCAACTTCGATTTCCTCGACAAGGGAAAAAGTTATGTGGCGACGATTTATTCCGACGGGAAAGATGCGCATTTCAAGACGAATCCGCAGTCGTATGCGATACGGAAAGTACTTGTAAACAGCAAATCGAAACTGTCGCAATGGGTTGCTGCCGGCGGCGGATATGCGATTTCGATCGTTCCGGCCACGTCTGAAAACTCAAAAGGAATCAAAAAACTATAATCGGATGAGACACTATATTTCTGCCGTTTTTCTTTTTGTCGGAATCATGGTTTCGGGAAGCGCATCGGCACAAAAAGCCAGCGACCAAAAAGCCAAAACCGATATGCTAAAAGCGTTTTACACGGAGTATATCACCGCGAATGCCAAGGAACCTGTAGATGCGAAACAAGTCCAGGCGATCCTCAAAAAGTACCTGACGACGAAATTCCTCAAGGAATACGCGACATTGTCCGGAGAATTGGATTACGACCTGTTCGTAAGCGCACAGGAATTCGACATCGAATGGCTCAAGACGCTAACGATCGAACCTGCGGCGACGTTTAATATCTTCCGCGTTACCTACGACATGGGTTTTGAGGACGACAAAGCGCTCATACGTCCCATCGTCGCCAAAGAAGGAAAAACGTTTAAAATAGACGGCGTCAAAACCGATTGAAATGAAGCCTCTTTTCGAAGGGGCTTTTTTGTTGGTTTGACAAATATGCACCGCTTCGTTCACATAAAATCGTTCGTCACGGACATTACCTTATCCATCCGAAATACATCGAGACCGGCATCAATGCTAAAATCGACGGTATCAAAATCGCGAAACAGATTCCCGAAAAATTAATAAGCCCATTGTATTTGTAGTGCAAAAGTCCGAGCGACTGGAACGCGCTCCAAAAGCCATGCAGCAAATGCCAGAAAAGCGAAAAACATCCCAGGACATACAAAATGACTTCAAACGGATTGCTGAATTTCTCGAGCATCATTTCGTAAAGAGGTAATTCTTTCCCGTATTTGAATTGGTTGACTCGATTCGGAATCCAGAAATTCGTAGTGTGAACGATCAGAAACAACAAGATCAGCGTGCCTAACAACGCCATGCTGCGACTGTACCAAGTAGTTCGGGGAACCGGTTTTGAGTATGCGTATCGCACCGGACGCGCATTGCGGTTCTTCTTCCAAAGGTACAATCCCTGAAAAATATGGATCAGGAAACCGAGGACCAACACGATTTCGAGCGTGCGTATTATCGGATTCGTTCCCATGAAATGCGCGCCTATGTTGAACGTTTCGCCTCCGTCGTTATAAAAGATAAGCCCGTTGACGGCCGCGTGCACCACCAAAAAACTGATCAGAAACAAACCCGTCAACGCCATCGTGATTTTCTTGCCGACCGAACTCGTAACAAGTCGAATGAACCATCCCATAATTCAGATGTTTAACAAAAAAGGCGTGGCCCGAATATCCGATTGGTACTTGTGAAATCGCTGTGGACCACTACTAGAAATTCTTGCATGATTTAAAATATTAGAGTTTGCAGTCAATATTCACCGAATTCGGTGGCTTCGAAATCATCCTCGTACATGTGCACGGTTTCTTCGAGATACTCACAACCCTCGGTCGCGTCGTGATGGTGGGCAGGCACGAGGTGATCCGGCCCGAATTCGCTCCTAAAAGGCTTCAGGACGCTTTTCTGGATCAAAAAATTCAAAAAGTTCATCGCTTCGTGTTTTGGATTAATGGAATTGACCTACTTTGTACGAGCCCACGGCTGTCGGGAACGCGATCATAATGCGATTCCAGGTGTTGATTCCCGTCACCGCCATCGTCAAGTCGACAAGTTCCTGTTCGGAAAACTGAGCGATTGCGAGTTCGTATACTTTGTCTGATACATGGCTTTGTGGTAATCGCCTCGGCAAAAGCAAGGGCCGCCCGTTCGCGTTCGGAATAGTAAGGCGCTTCTTTCCAGGCACTCAGACCGTACAAACGCTGCTCGGTTTCGCCATGATGGCGCGCTTCTTTGTAATGCATGTCGAGGCAGTACGCGCAACCATTGATTTGGGAGACGCGAACATCGATAAGCTCGCGCAATGGTTGTTCAATTGAAGATTTGGCTACGTATGCACCGATGCCGAAGAGTGGTTTCACAGCGTCTTTCCCTTTGTCGAAAAAATTAAGTCTTGATTGCATAAGATGATGGTGTTTGTTGATTGTTGTCTGTTGATAGTTGTCTGTTGGTTGTTGTCTGTTGGTTGTTGTCTGTTGATCGTTGTCTGTTGATTGTTGTCTGTGGGAGCTGCGCACTCCATTGCGTCGTTTGTCTTCATTTTCTTGATTTTCAGTATGGCGTTTCGCTGTCCGCCTATTGCCGTGTTGTTGGCCGGATTTTCGCACGGATAATGCGTCCGACGTTGGGCTATCCGAATGCACGAACGGATGGAAAGTGCAAGCCCGTTTACAACCGCCTCGGCAACCTGGCATCCGTCATCTTCGTTAGGACGGACAACAGTGCCTGGTTATTTTTGTGGGCGGTTCGGAAACCATTGCTCGAAAGTGAGCTTACCGAGTTGTGCGTCGTCGTCGGGAACCAACGTCAGGTCATCAATTTTGGCCCCGAAATACAGCGCGTTCGCATCGGCTTTCACTTCGCGTGGATCGTTTGTTTTTTTGAGGTATCGTCGCATGATTTCCGCCAAGGCAAACCGCTCCGGCCCGCCGATCTCCACGATGCCGTTTTCCGGATTTTCGAGCGCGATCTCGGAAACGAAGGTGGCGACGTCCTCGGCTGCGATGGGTTGGATTTTAGCCGTCGAAAGCGTCAAAGTGTCTTCTTTTATGGCAGCGGCGATTCCGCCAAGGAATTCCAAAAATTGTGTGGAATGTATGATCGTAAACGGAATGCCCGATTTTCTGATCAGATCTTCCTGTACCTGCTTGGCGCGGAAATAGCCGCTATCCTGTAAACGGTCTGTCCCGACGACCGAAAGGGCGATGTGGTGTTTTACGTCGGCATTTATTTCGGCGGCAAGGAGGTTCTTTCCTGAAGTCTCGAAGAATTCCATGACGTCTTTGTCTGCGAACGAGGGTGAATTGGACAAGTCGATGACGATGTCGGTTCCTTTGACAGCTTCTGCCAAACCTTCGCCGGTTACGGTATTGATTCCGGTTGAAGGCGACGCGGCGATCACTTCGTGTCCCAGCTCGCGCAATTTTGCGGTTGTTTTGCTTCCGATAAGGCCTGTCGCCCCAATAATTAAAATTTTCATGATTTCATTGTTTTTAAGTTGTGATACGATTTTCGCATTGATTACTTCCCATAAGCCAAACGCCGTGCCACCCAAGTAACACATTGACAATCATTTATTTAACTGAATTGCTTTTTGTCAGATTTCACTTTATTCAGTGAAAGCACTTTTGTCATCACGTTATTTGAGGAAAGCGGGCCGTTACAGGATGTCACAAAAAAATCCCGTCTTCGAGGAAAACGGGATTCGGGTATATCGATCGGAAATTACGCCTTGAAGTAATCGGCTTTTTCGATTTTGAGCTTTTTCATTTTGGAATGCAGGGTGTTGCCGGGAATGTCGAGCACCTCGGCCGCACTGCCCGGGCCGGAGATCTTTCCGCGGCAGCGCTTAAGCGTCGATATGATGAAATCACGCTCCATTTGTTCATAGGTACGGTCGAAAATTTGAGGTTTGACCGTATTGGAATCCGTCCGCTTCGGGATATAAACTTCCCGCAACGTATTGTCCGAAGCCATCAGTACGCTGCGTTCGATAAGGTGCTCAAGTTCGCGCACATTCCCCGGCCAAAGGTAACTGCGCAATTGCTGGAAAGCCGCCGGCGAAATGCGCGTGATGTGGCGGCCCGAATTCTTGTTGTATTTGGACACGA
This sequence comes from Flavobacterium selenitireducens, assembly GCF_014748335.1. Classification (GTDB taxonomy): domain Bacteria; phylum Bacteroidota; class Bacteroidia; order Flavobacteriales; family Flavobacteriaceae; genus Flavobacterium; species Flavobacterium selenitireducens. The sequence goes on along the minus strand of NZ_JAAVIY010000002.1, from coordinate 290,582 downwards.
AAAAATTTGCAAGTGCCTCGATGTCTTCCATGCGGTCGCGCAAAGGCGGCAGTTCGATAGGAAATACGTTCAGCCTGTAAAAAAGGTCGGACCGGAAGCGGCCCGCCTTGACCTCTTCGTCGAGATCGCGGTTGGTGGCGGCGATGATCCTGACGTCGACCTTGATCGTGTCCTTGCCGCCGACGCGTTCGAGCTCGCGCTCCTGTAACACACGCAATAGTTTGACCTGGGCCTCGAGCGGCATTTCTCCGATCTCATCGAGAAAAAGCGTGCTGTTGTTGGCCAATTCGAATTTTCCGATCCGGCGTTCGACAGCTCCTGTGAACGCGCCTTTCTCGTGTCCGAAAAGTTCACTTTCGATAAGATTGGCAGGCATTGCGGCACAATTTACCTTGATCATCAGACGGTCTTTTCGCGGAGATGCGTTATGGACGGCACGCGCGATAAGCTCCTTTCCTGTCCCGGTTTCTCCGAGGACGAGCACGGTAGAATTTGAATCGGCGACAAGCGACATCAGGCGATATACGATTTGCATCGCCTCCCCTGACCCGATGATGTCCGAGAAGTTGTAGATGCTCTTGATTTGCTCTTTGAGATAGACATTTTCCTGTTCGAGTTGCTGTTTGTAAAGCAGCACTTTTTCGTTGGCGATGATATTTGCCATCGCCGTCGAGATCTGGGCGCAGATTCCTTTCAGGAGCTGGACGTTGACTTCGTCCGTGGCGAGCCAGAGAATCCCGAGATTGACATCTGCGTGACGCAACGCAATGCCTACGAGACTGCGAAATCCGACTTGCTTCCAAAGCTTGAGGTATTTCGAAGTAACGCCTCTGTTGATTTCGATATCGATGTTGAACAGCAACGGAATGTAACTTTCCAATACGCGATTTTGCAGGCCGTCGTCTATCGGAAACTTCGATTGCAGTACTTCGGAAAGCAGCGCCTGATCTGATATTTCCAAACTTGTGTCATAAAGATACGTGCTCATCGTTTGGTTGTCGTCGTTGATTTTTCGGATGACGTAACCACGCAACGAATTGAGTTTGGACAACGCATTGCGTACCGCCGCTTGGAGATCGTTCTTATCGCGTACGGCTGCGACGTCCTGGCTGAAATCGAGCAGGAAGGATTTTTCGGATTCTTTTTTCTGAAGCTCTTCGTTCTTGATGATATTCGACACGGCCACGGAAAGTTGGGGCGCAATTCCTTTGATGATGTTTCGGAACTCCTCCGTAAAGGTTTTGGTGTTGTTTGAGTAAATGTGGATAAAACCCATCGGTTTTTCTTCGTTCCAGAGTGTCGCCATCAAAATTTCACGCACGCCCCTATCGTAATTGACCTTGAGAAAAGAAGGGCTTTGAGGTTGGTCCATCACATCGTTGAGGTAAAATGAAACAGGCCCGTCGGAGGCCAGGACGGCTTTTATGAACGGTTCGTTGAGGTTGAAATGTGATTGGGTCAAACCGTCGTATGCGTCGTGATCGCGTATCGGCGAACGCTCATTGTCGAGAAGAAACGGTGTGTAGGTTTCGTCTTTGGGATCGATAAGCGTGACGATGGTGTGCGTGAACTCGAAAAACGCCCTGATCCGCTTCGTAAAAAGGATGATGAGATCGTTCTTTTCACGGACTTTCGTGATGTCCTTAGCCAGGTCGAGCAAAATGAGACTTTGCTGCTCAAGTGACGAATTATCGGTTGCGTTCTTTTGCGTTGTCCTCTGTTTTTTGTCCATAAACGGAAAGCCGACTTATTGATAACGTGCTGTTTGGAAATGCGTTGGGGAAGAATCGGCGGCACTAATTTACGGAAATAGGATGAGAGTTGGTGCGGTTGCTTTGATCCCGTAAACCCAAAAGTTTGACCCAGCCCAAAACAAAAAAACCTCCCAAAAAAGGAGGTTTTGTACCCGGGGCCGGCAACCTAAATAGGTTTGAGCCGGCGCCAAACAAAAAAACCTCCCAAAAAGGAGGTTTTGGCCGGCAACCTAAAATGGTTTGAGCCCGCACCAAACAAAAAAACCTCCCAAAAAGGAGGTTTTGTACCCGGGGCCGGCAACCTAAATAGGTTTGAGCCGGCGCCAAATAAAAAAACCTCCCAAAAAGGAGGTTTTGGCCGGCAACCTAAAAAGGTTTGAGCCCGCACCAAATAAAAAAACCTCCCAAAAAGGAGGTTTTGTACCCGGGGCCGGGCTCGAACCGGCACGGTTTCCCACAGGTGTTTGAGACCAGCGCGTCTACCAATTCCGCCACCCGGGCATTTGATCTGGTATAACCGTTTCGTGGCTGCAAATGTATAAATAAATCTTTATCTGCAAACAAAATTTACGCGATTTTATTCGTTTTTCATCAGATTTAATTTCTAAATTTGCACCTCGTTTACAAAACGAGCACACAACTAACTACTTAACAACACATAACGATGTCGCATCACGAACCGGAAGCCAAAATTTTCGCGTGTACGCAAAGCACCTACCTTGCCGAGAAAATCGCCGCATCATATGGCGCTCAGCTGGGTAAAGTAACGTTCTCTGAATATAGCGATGGCGAATTCCAGCCGTCTTTTGAAGAATCGATCCGCGGGATCAGGGTCTTTTTGGTTTGTTCGACTTTCCCAAGTTCGGACAATCTGATGGAGCTGTTGCTCATGATCGATGCCGCCAAACGCGCCTCTGCCCGTCACATCACGGCTGTCATTCCTTATTTCGGATGGGCACGCCAGGACAGGAAAGACAAGCCGCGTGTCCCGATAGGCGCAAAACTCGTAGCCAAGTTGCTCGAAACCGCCGGAGCCACACGCATCATGACGATGGATTTACACGCCGACCAGATCCAGGGATTTTTCGAAAAACCTGTTGATCATTTGTTCGCCTCGACAATCTTCTTGCCTTATGTAAGAAGCCTGAACTTGGAGAACCTGACGATAGCTTCGCCTGATATGGGCGGATCGAAAAGGGCCTATGCGTATTCGAAGTTTTTGGAATCGGATGTTGTGATTTGCTATAAACAACGAAAGGCTGCGAACATCATCGAATCGATGGAACTCATCGGGGAAGTCAAAGGTCGCAATGTGATCTTGGTAGATGATATGATCGACACCGGCGGAACGCTCGCAAAAGCGGCCGACCTGATGATCGAAAAAGGAGCGCTCAGCGTCCGCGCGATCTGTACGCATGCCATCCTTTCGGGATCGGCTTACGAAAAGATCGAACAGTCGCAATTGACGGAATTGATCGTCACCGATTCGATTCCGCTAAAAAAACAGTCGCCTAAAATCAAGGTGGTAAGCTGTGCCGATTTGTTTGCCGATGTCATGAAAATGGTACAGGAGAACAAATCCATCAGCAGTAAATTTGTAATTTAATTTTTTTAACATAATTCTTATACAATGAAATCGATTACGATTAATGGATCAGAAAGAGAAAACGTAGGCAAGTCTTCGACTAAGTCGCTACGTGATGCTGGAATGGTTCCGTGCGTAGTTTACGGCGGCGACAAACCAGTTCACTTCTCTGCAGAAGAGAAATCTTTCAAAAACCTGGTTTACACTCCTAACGCGCACACTGTCGTGCTCGAACTTGGCGGGAAATCAATCAACGCTATCCTTCAGGATATCCAGTTTCACCCAACGTCGGATAAAATCCTTCACATCGACTTCTTCCAGTTGAACGAGAAGAAAGAAATCACGATGGAAGTGCCTGTGAAAATTACAGGAACGTCTCCAGGTGTACTTGGTGGTGGAGTTTTGCGTTTGAATACACGTAAATTGAAAGTGAAGGCGCTTCCTGCCGATCTTCCTGATTTCGTGAACGCTGACATTTCGGAACTTCAAATGGGTAACAAATTGTACGTTACGAAACTCGTTTCTGACAAATACAAATTGATGCACCCTGACAACACTGTCGTTGCTCAAGTACGTATCTCTCGTGCGGCTATGAAAGCGGCCCAGGAAGCGGCAAAAGCTGCAAAAGCTCCTGCAAAAGGAAAGAAAAAGTAATCAAACCGGCTGTAAGCGTTAGGCAATATGCTTTAGGCTTTCTTCCGAACCCAATAAGCCTCGTTGAAAGACGGGGCTTTTTTTATGGACGTGTTTGGCGGGGCGTGATCGGGTTGGGACAGTTTGAAGAATTAAGATTTTTTACGTTTTTTCTGTATGGGTTGGAGGTTGGATTCCGATATTTTTACGGGTGGGTGGTGGCGGCTTTTTTTGCTATCAGAAATTTCTGATTTTCTTTTTGAAGCCATTCCGGCTGGCCCGCTTCCAGCTTTCTCAAAACCGCCAGTTTTTGCCCAGTTTGGCAATAGCTTCCGCTGGGCGCTTTGCCAAACCGGGCAAAATCAAGGCGTTTTCTTCAAAAGGCTAGCCGCTTGCATCCGGGCTATTAACTTCGCGATCCCCAAATCAATTATGTGAATGAAATTGGCCGCGATCTTTGCCTTTCGCCCTTCGACTTCCTATTTTTGCGACATGAACTTTCTTTCGAGACTATTTTCCAAACCAAAAGACGATTTTGATCCAATGAAGAAATTTTTAATCGCCGGTCTCGGCAACATCGGCGCCGATTACGTCAACACACGTCACAATATAGGATTTAAAGTCCTTGATTTTTTGGCCAGGAAAGAAGGTTTGTCATTCGAGACCGTCAAACTGGGATCGGTTGCGGAATACAGCTTCAAAGGCCGAAAGTTCGTATTGCTGAAGCCCAACACTTACATGAACCTCAGCGGGAAAGCCGTCCAACACTGGATGCAAAAAGAAAACATTCCAATTGAAAACGTTCTCGTCATAACGGATGACCTTAACCTTCCGTTTGGCACGATCCGCATCAAACCAAAAGGAAGCGACGGCGGCCATAATGGGCTTAAGAACATCAACCAGGTTTTGAATACCCAAAATTACACGCGCTTCCGGTTCGGGATTTCCGACGAGTTCAAGAAAGGCCAACAGGTCGATTACGTGCTCGGCGAATGGTCGCCGGAAGAAGAAGCGAAGTTGCCCGAGCGACTCGAAATTTCGGTAGAAATCATCAAATCTTTCGGGACAGCGGGCCTGGAACACACCATGAGCGGATTCAACGGCAAGTAATCCGCAAATCGCATATCGAATAACTCAAAATTCTTCCCAGCAAATCGACTATGCAAACGAACAATCGCCATCTCCGAAATTCATCCTTGTCGACTCAAAGCCGGATGTACCGAAAGCTTTTGAGATAATCGAATGTTTCACTTTTTTGGTCGTATAAAGGAACACATATGACTTCTTAAATTCGGCGCAAATACGTTCGTCATAACAAATGATTTCCCTTACGTCTTGGGAGATTGCGTGGAGTTTGATCACATCGGAGATCAACGCGTCATGACCGTCGACAGCGTCAAAATACGTGAAGAGTACTTTTAGCACATAGTTTCGCCTTTGGAGAACCAGAAAACCGACGCACTTTCCGTCCTGAATAATCTTGAGATACGAAAAACCAAAATCCTTATCGTAAATTGAAAATTCGTACCGCTCTTTTTTTGTAAAATCAAGTAGAGGCGCCGCCTGAACCCAATTGTAAGCTTTAAGCCACTCGAAAAATTCGTCACTTTTGTCGGAAAGGTCATTTTTGCCGGTTCGGTCGATCAACTCGCGAACTTCGGAGTCGATCGCGCTCTGGTATTCAATCACAAGATTTTTCTTCAAACGCGACGCCATCATCTTTCGCTGGAGTTCGAGCCTGAGGTTGATGAACACATTGGCAAGGCGGTCGACGGCGTTAAAAAGTCCCGACATTTTTTTCAGTTTCGGGAACAGAGCGGGAAGCACGAACGTAAGATTGCTGCGCAGCACCGCCTTCAGCCCGTGATTGTTCTTGAGCGTGGTAAAATATCCTGAACTGTCGTACACTCTTTTTGCACTCGGCGTGAACTGGGAGATCCCGATAAAACCATCGTTGGCTTCGTACATCGTATTCAATATCGCACGTCCTATGCCCGTGCCCTTCGTCTTGGGATGAACCCACCAGGTCGAGAGCCATCCGATTTTCATTTGGCGTTGACCGATGTTTACCTTGTCGACGAACAAGCCCATATATCCAACCAACTCATTGTTCAAATAAGCAAGCAGCAGCACGATGTCGTCGTCCTGGAGATGCGGGTTCTTGTAATGAGCCGACAAACGGTGTTTGCTAATCGCCAGGAACGACTGCGTCCAGAATTCCCTGTCGTGCAACAAGCCGGGAACATCCACTTTCTTTATTTTCTTAATCTCAATCATGATCTGCTGATGTTGTACTTTCAAATGATCTTATTAAAGTATTTGTAGAGGTTTTCCATGACGATTTGTTTGCGTGTCGCTTTGGCGGGATGTTCCAGCGAAAACCGTTGGATGATTCGGCTGGAAATGTCTTTTTTCAGACCCGAGTTCCCGAACAGCACGATATCGGGATCGTATTCCAATAATTCGCGCAACAACTTCCCCGAAATCGCTTTATCCGAAAAAGGAAACGCAAAAAACGAATATTCGATCCCGAAATTACTTCTGAGCCACTCAACAGAGTTAATGATTTCGCTTTTCTGTTCATCGTGCGTCAACTGTTGCAACGGCGGATGCGACATGGTGTGGCCGCCAAAATAGAATCCGTCCGCCATCATTTGGCGTATCTGGTCTTTTGTGATATAAGGCGTGTGCTGCTTCAAATACTTATCCATGTCCATGTCCATCAGCGAAAGCACTTGCGCGATCTTTTCCCTTTCGGAAAATTGGATACCGATGAATTTTCGCTTAAAATCTTCTACCGATGTATAGGTAAACGAAAAAATGGCGCCGATGCGATCCAACACAGACTTTTCAAAACCCGTTTCCTTAAGTCGCGAAATAATGGCGCTGATGGAATGTTTGTACAAGCCCGCCTGATTGTCGACAAAATCAGGGTTGACGAAGAACACAGCGCTGATACCGTTGTCTTTGAGGATAGGATAGATTACGGAGTACACTTCGTGCAAACCGTCGTCGAACGTCAGCAGGAAATGGTTGTCCGGCAGTTTGCCCGATAAAAGACGCGACGGTTCCAGCGGACGGTAATTTTCCAAAAGAATCTTCACATCGGCTAAAAACTGAGCCGTGTTTTTATACGGATAAAGATTTTCGATATGTGGCACCGCATCGTCACGGACAATATGATAATACGGGAAAATCGTCTGTTTTTTGAACATCGGCAAAAAGCCTGGACCCGATATTATATATAGTGCTTGCTTTACGATTCCCATAATTGCCTTTCATGCGCAAATGCGACTTGTTCGTTGTTTCGACCGTTCGATTTTCCGGACTTCATAAAACGGTCAAAGTTCCCAACCCGACAAACTTCGCCAGATTTGCCCGTTCATTCACTTTTTTTCCAAAATTAACTTATTATTCATGCCCGTTCAAAAAAGAAACGAGATTCTGGAAAATCAATTGATCACGGATCGGTATTGCCTGCGATATTCCGAAGCGCTTTTGCCCGTCAGCTCCCGGAAAGTTTTGTTGAAGTAACTAATCGGTAAAACCACAGTGCGGAAGATTGCTGCCGATGAGAATCAGATCCCCATCGCTATAATACGAAACGTGGCTGCCGATTTGGCGCTTGCCCGAACCTCCGTTCACGTAAACCAACTCGCATATAAATATGAAAATCCGATGCTAACGTCACGCCCTCGACATCGGTAATTTTACATCATCAGAAGTTCAACTTAAATTCAAGCATTATGGAACTTGTAATGAAATTCGGTTTGGTCAGGCGATGTTGTTCGGATGGCATTTTCCGCGTTCGCAAACGCTTCAGACTTTTCACTTCGCATCAAAAACGCGTCGGGCAGAAATGTCAGCTTTTCGGTATTAGATGCCCAAAATGTAGTCTTGTCGCTCTATAGTCATAGCGAAGATCTTTTGTTTCGCGAAAAAATCAAGTCCGACGACGCATCTCCAGAACGTACGACCTGACGCAGTTTCAATCAGGAACCTACGTGCCCGAAGCCGAATCTGCTAAAAAAATCGCCCGTTACGAAATTACCGTCGACGAAAATACGGCGAAAATTGGAGAAGCGGTCAAAGCCGAAGTCAAGAAACCGGTCCTTGTAAAAAAGACCAATGAGCGTGTGGCGATGAGCATCATCAACATCGAACAAACACCGGTAAAAATCGCGATTTACGACGAAAGCGGAGCCGAAGTGTTTCAAACCACATTACCGGCAAATGTGAGCGTGATCAAAATGTTCCATTTTGCAAACGTCGGGTACGGAAACTACACGTTCGTTTCACGATACAGCAATAAAACCTTTACCGATTCGATCAAAATCGGCAACTGATTACCCTAAAAGTTAGCTAAGAAAACCCTCTGTAATTAGAGAGTTTTATTTTTTGACAAGTTTGTCGGACTTGAGAAGGGCGCCGTCAATCCCGTAGATGCGTAACAGGTAAACACCCTGAGTGAAATTTTCGAGACCGATCGTATTTTCTTTTTGATCTGTCACGACGGTCTTCAGCAACTGCCCGTTGGCGGTGTAAATTTCTATATATCCAAGCGAGGCAGATTGAGAGCGCAACGCCACGAATTTGTCGGCGGGATTCGGATAAATCGAAATTCCCTTTTCTACAGCAAGATCCTTCGTCCCCAAAAGAGACATGCGTGCCGTGGAAAGCGTGGCCTGCACAATGGCCTTTTGGTCGTCGGTGAAGAATGCCATGGCTTCATCATTAACGTAATCCATGAAGTTCATGAACATCGCGCCATTTTCATCGGGTTGGCACATATTGCTGTTTTCGGGATAGGTCGGATTTCCAAAATGCGGATCGTTTATCGATGGAATATCCCCGACGTGATCGTCATTCGTCATGTCACCGCAAGCCGATCCATCTTCTCCCCACGGATGCGACAGTCCAAAATAGTGACCCAATTCGTGCACGATCGTGCGTCCTTTGTTAAAAGGCGGTATGGCCGAACCATCGCAACCGACCGTTTTATATGATATGCACAAGCCGTCGTAAGGTTGGCCAGCGGCAGCAGGAGGTGTTCCGAATCCAAGGTAGCCGAATGTCTGGAATCTGCCGATCCAGATGTTCAGGTATCGCGAAGTGTCCCAGGCGGGTTGACCGGCGTCCGTGTAATATTGCGTTTCCAGATCGAAGCCGGGAGCAACCAATTTTCGTGTTATTCCTGTAGCGGGCTGTCCGTTGGGATCGACCGTCGCCTTGACGAAACAGATTTCCATATCGGAGGCATGGCACTGGAAAGCTTGGGGAACAACGGTCGCGAAATCAGTATTCATCCGCCTGAAATCAGCATTCATCGAAGCCAATTGCGAATTGATTTGTTCGTCGGTAATGTTCTGGACATCGTTTTTGTACAGGACGTGAAATACGACCTTTATCGTAGTGATGCTGTTCGGCGTGTTGGTCACCGAATTTTTACTGTGAGACCTCGCGTCGCTGAGAAGCGCTTTGTTGGCCTGATGGCGTGCCTTGAAATTCGCATCCTGCTCCAACTGGGCAATCTTTTCGCCAGAGCCGCAGTGGCGCTGAGCCGAAAGGGTCACGATGCAAAAAAGGCCTAAAAGAGTAAAGAGTTTATTCATAGCCGCTTATCTGGGTCAAAACTATTTAAAATAATACGACCGCGATTATTTAATCGACCAGTGACCGGAACAATCGACGTAAACAAAAAAAGGGAGACGAAACGCCTCCCTTATTGTATTTATTTGTAAGAAGATTACTCTACTACAATTCTCTTCGTGGTTTTGCTGGCACCGTTTTGAACCGTCACGAGATAAACGCCTGACTGAACAGATGGCAACTGAAGATTTTCTTCGAAGATACCGGCAGCGTCAAACTTCTTCGTGAAGATGGTTCTTCCCTGGATGTCGTGAACGTTGATGTTGATATCGTTCGTTCCGTTTGGCGTGAATTTCACGTTGAATGTTCCATTATTCGGGTTCGGATACAGGCTGAAATCTGCCAACTCGAAATTATCAGTGGACAATACAGCTGTCGTGGTCGTAGAACAAATGTTTACAGAGAAACCATTGAATGTACCACTGTTAGGCAACGTAAGGTCGGCAACTACCAATCTCCAATCGCCTGCCGATTGCGTTCCGTTAAAGATACTCAAGGCGTTCAAAGGAGCAATTGTGGTATTTCCAGTTTGGATACCCGTACATGTAAACGCAGATCCCTGATCATCAAATGTAGTGTTCATTCCGCCTCCGGTAAAGAACTGGGAGCAACCTTGCTGATAAAGGATTCGGATCCCGGCAACCGTAAGTGGACCCGGTGGATGGATTCCTACGTAAAGGTCATTTATTCTCGGGTGTGTAATATTCACGCCTACGTTTACATCCGAAATGGTAACATTCTGACCTGCCGGAACGTTTACGACACCTTGTACCGACCAAGTTGGTGGATTTGCACCCGCGATAGGTGTTGCCTGGTTAGACGTATATGTGTTACAAGTCGTAGTTGTAGTAAGGGTATATCCGATAGCGAATGAAGGTGATACTGCATAGAAAATGTTCCCGACGGCTTCAACCATGATCCGGCAGTATGGAGCCGCAGTGGCCGGAACCGTAATGGCTTCTGTTCCGTCGTTTGGCGTATTCGACACAAGCGGAACGAATGTCGCACCCGCATCATACGAAATAAGAATGTTTACCGCAGACGTATTGATGCCGTTAGCTGTTGTCCCTGCAACATCCCATGTAATCGTCTTGGATGTTCCCTGAATCCAGGATTCATTTGTAACGTTCGGATACGTCACGCGGAAAGGACCGGCAGTCGCATTTACGGTAAGAACCGTCTCATCTGTATTCGTTTGTTGATACTGGTTCGGTGCGATGTGGTTATCGCGGGCCGTCAAGGTAAAAGTCAACGTACGCGCCACATTGGAAACTGTTTCCCATGCATTGGCCGTTGAACCGCCCAAAACGGTTTGGAAGTTCGGCATGTAACGATTCGGGGACGTTGTAGGCATCACAGTACGGAAGTTAGGCCCATTGGTTTTGGTAGGCGAAACAAACGAGTTGTTGAACGCTGTCGTTTCGTCGCCTGAGACGTTTGCATCGTCGTTCTGCTCCCACGTATAAGTCAAGGCATCTCCTTCAGCATCGGTAGCCGATCCCTTAAGTACAAACGGTGTTCCTTTAGGAATGGTGTAGTTTGGTCCGGCGTTTACTGTCGGTGGTGTGTTATTGGTCGATACACTCACCGGACATGTTTTATTGGCCATGTTGTTTTGGATCTGAAGAATACTTCTATAAGTAAAGTAAGCGTCAGAATTCAACTGAACATTTGCGGTACCGGCTAATCCGGCATATGCCATGATAGAAGAACCGCTTCCAGGCTCCACATTTACCGAATTATTTTCAGTCGTGAACGAATGGGTGTGGTTACCGCCCAATTGGTGACCGATTTCGTGAGCGACATAATCTACGTCGAACGCATCGCCTTCAGGGACTTCGTCTGCAGGAGACGTAAATCCGCGACCCTTGCCAGTTTCGCAGACGCATCCGATACAACCTGCGTTTCCTCCTCCACCGCTTGCACCGAAAAGGTGACCGATGTCGTAATTCGCATTTCCGATGATGTTGGTCAGCGTAGACTGCAATTCGTCATTCCACAATGCCGGGCTCGGAGGGTTACCGATACCACCGACACCTTCCTCAGCATCCGAATACGGGTCTGTTGCCGGATTTGTAAAAATGACAAGGTTATTGTTGGCGATGATGTTCATACGGATTGACAAATCTTTCTCCATGATCCCGTTGACACGAGCCATCGTCTCATTCATCGCAGCCAAAGCGCCGGCCGCGCCACCGTGATACTGGGCGTATTCCCCTGTACACGACAAGGCGAGACGCATAGTCTTGAACGATTGGTTGTTCGAAAGTGCTGCCGTCACTGATCTGTTGACATCCTGGCTCACGGCGACATCTTCAGTTCCGCAAGTCCAAGGAAGAGTTCCTTTAGTTCTTGACTGAGCGTCTATAACCAGATAAACCGAGCGGTCGGTTGTGTAAGGCTCGATGAATTCCGCCGATTGACCGGCACGCAAAACCATCGTTTTTACACCTCTCGGCGAAACGCTCATGTTCAACGTTGCTCCCGCATCGGTCAAACTTTTACCTATATAAGAACGGATTTCAGGATATTGCGCCTGCAACTCAGGTGCGAAGTTGGAGTTTTCCCAAACCAGAAACTGCTCGATCTGTCCTTTTGCATTCGGAACGGAGATTTGGACTCCTGCGCTTCCGGAAAATCTGTCTGCAGCTCCAGAAAGTGTTTCTTGTAGTTGTGTTTGGTTAATTGTGTAAAGGCGCTGGGTATCGGCAAGAGCACCTGAACGAATCGCCTGTCGACCGGTTAGTTTGTCCGCACCAGCCTTTTGCCAAGGCGATCCTTTCTGAGCCGAAACGGTTCCGGCTGAAAGTGCCAACGCTAAAAAGAGTAACGTTTTTTTCATTATAGTTTAAATTTTCCCAAATGTATTGGTTTTTTATTTAGAATCGAAATAATATAAGTCGTTGACTGCGTGGTTTAACATATCAGCACATTAGATCTTGAGATACGGTTTGTTTTCAATAAAAAAAGCCACCCGTTACGGATGGCCTTTAAATTTGATGTTGCGATTACTTTATGGATATTTTCCGAACTTCTTTGTGATCCCCTTCCTGTACGGTCACGAGATAAACTCCTGATTGCACCTGGTTGAGTTGGATGTTCTGGGCAAAGAAGCCGCTGTTCCCGTATTTGTTTTCGAAAACTTTCCTGCCTCTGATATCATGCACGTAAACCGATACGTCGCTCGATCCCTTCGGCGTGAATTGCACTGTGAAGTTTCCGTTGTTCGGATTCGGGTAAATCGCAAAGTCGGACAACCCGAAATCTCCGGTTGACAATTGCGGCACAGTGCGGCAAATGATCAGCGACCAGGAATTCACGCTTCCGGTATCCCCTACGTAAAAATCAGTAGCAGATAACGTCCATGTTCCGGCCTGCGGCTTGCCATTGTATACGTATAAAGGAGATGACGGGCTGAAAGTTCCGGTCATTCCCGCAGCACAAGTAAATGCCGGGCTTCCGTCGCTGAGCGTAACGTTAAAATCGTTGTTTCCTGCACAGGCGCGGTTCCATACTTTTGAAAGCGTTCCATCAGGATGCGTAACGCCAAGCACGAGGTCATTCGGATAGGTATGTGCCACGTTCAACGACACGTTAAGATCATTGATGACGCCATCTCCCGCAGGCACGACAATCGTATTGGTTCCGACTGGACCAGGCGTTTCAGCGCCGACGCCGTCCGGAATCGTGAGTGCTCCCGTGCTGGAGTAAGTCGTACATTCCGAAGAAAGTGTATATCCGATAGCGAAATTAGGAGAAACCGCGTAGAAGATGTTTCCGACCGATTCCACCATGAATCGGCAAAATGGAGCCGAGACGTTAGGTATCGTAATGGCTTCCGTACCATCGTTTGGCGTATTCGCTGCGATCGTTGTCCAGGTCGCACCCATGTCCGATGAAAACAAAATGTTCACGTTCGCCGTATTTACCGGCGCTGCCGTTGTTCCCGCGACGTTCCAAGTCAAGGTAAAAGGCGCGCTCTGAACCAGGCTTTGGTTGACTGCAGGAGAAGTTACCGTGAAAGGACCGGCAGTTGCGTTTACCGTAACGACCATGGCATCGGTATTGGTTTGTCCGCCGCCTGCGACATTGTCACGAACGGTAAGTGTAAAGTTCGATGTCCTGGCCACCGTACTGACCGACTCCCATGTCGTGCTCAGGTATCCGTTAAGGACACTGGAAAAGGCCGGCATGTAGCGAACGGGTGTATCGACAGGTGGCAACGAGCGAAAATTAGGCCCTGTCAGCTTAGTTGGAAATGCAAAGCTGTCGGCGCCGTCGCTCTGGAAATTAGCATTGTCGTTTTGCTCCCAGCAATAGGTCAATCCTTCGTTTGTAGCATCTGTAGCAGAACCGCTGAGTTTAAACGCCGTTCCTTTCGGAATCGTGTAGTCGGCACCTGCATCGACGGTAGGTGCTCCGTTTGTCAACGTCGTATTGACAGGGCACGTCTTCGAAGCCATATTGGTTTGCACCTGTAGAATGCTGCGGTAAGCGAAATAATCGTCAGAATTTGATTGTACGTCAGTACTTCCGGTGATTCCGGCATAACCCATAATTGTAGATCCGCTGCCAGGCTCAATATTCACACCGGCACCTTCGAGACCTACAGAGAACGTGTGGTTCGCCCCAAACTGATGCCCCATTTCGTGGGCAACGTAGTCGATATCGAACGTGTCGCCTTCCGGAATTCCATTGGCAGGCGAGGTAATCCCGGATCCTTTGGCAGTTGCCAGATCACCCGTTCCGACCGGGCTGACGCAAACGCATCCGATACAGCCGGCATTTCCGCCGCCTCCGGTTGCACCGAACAAGTGTCCGATGTCATAATTCGCCTCACCTATCGTAGCGGTCAGGTATTCCTGAAGCTCGAGGTTCCAGTTGTCGATACCGGTCGCTGGAGAATACGGATCGTTCGCCGGGTTCGTGAACACCAGCACGTCGTTGTTCGCGATGAGATTCAGGTGGATCGCAAAATCGTTCTCAAAAACGCCGTTACAACGTGTCATCGTTGCATTCATAGCTTCGATTGCGCCCGCGCTGCCTCCGTGATACTGGGCGTATTCGCCCGTACACGACAAAGCGAGACGCATGGTTTTCAAAACGCCGGTGTTGGCCAAAGCCGTTTGGTTGTTGCGCGAGAATTCATCTGTGATCGCAACATCCTCGGTGGTACAAACCAACGGAAGTTTCCCGGGACGTCGTGTCTTTGAATCGAAAATCACATAAGTATTCCGGTCTGTAGTGTAAGGTTCGATAAATTCGGTTCCGCGATTGGCTCTCATGACCATCGTCTGGATGCCTTTCGGGCCGACGCTAAAGTGAAGTGTGGCAGATTTATCTGTAATCCCTTTGCCGACGTACGCCCGTATTTCAGGGAATCGCGCCTGGAGTTCCGGAGCGAAATTGGAATTTTCCCATACGCGGTAACGCTCGAGTGCTCCATCCATATTTGGGATAAGGACCACGACGCCTTCGTTCGATGAAAATCGGCTGGAGACGTTCTGGAGCGACTGCCTCAGCGCGCTTATATCGATCTGATATAGATTTTGTTCTTCGCCTTCAGCTACCGGCCTGATGAGCGAACGCCCGTCCGCTTTGCTGGCCGGAACCTTTGTCCATGACGACTTTTGGGCGCTCAATTGCCCAACCGTTACCGCCAAAGCTAAAAAAAGTAATGTTTTCTTCATTTTTTCATAGTTATGGTATTCTAACAAAAATAACATTTTATTTGACTTACCAAACGTTAACTTCCTCTTTTTGAATCGTTTTTGAAACGATGGTTCGCGATACCTCAATTTATTTCGGAAAATGGCGGTTGGTTTTTGCTTGCGATTCAAACTCCCGTTACATTTGCAGAAACGACCGCTTTTGAAAATCTTCAATTCCATACAGGATTTTTCTTCTTCTGGCAAGACCGTCCTTACCCTGGGTACTTTCGACGGCGTCCACATAGGCCACCGTAAAATCATCGACAGGCTTGTCCAGATTGCCAACGAAGAAGCTTGCGAGAGCGTGATACTGACGTTTTTCCCGCATCCACGCACGGTATTGCAATCGGATTCCGATATCAGGTTGCTCAATACGATAGACGAAAAGGCGCAGTTACTTGAAGACGCGGGCCTCGAAAATCTGGTGATTCACCCGTTCGACAAGGCATTTTCAAGGCTTACAGCGGAAGAATTCGTAAAAACGGTTCTCGTGGATCGCTTCGGGATCAAAAAAATAATCATCGGCCACGACCATAGATTTGGCCGCAACCGAACCGCGACGATTGACGATTTACGCGAATTCGGTTCGGTTTACGGTTTCGATGTCGAGCAGATATCGGCCCAGGAAATAGACGAAGTTTCGGTAAGCTCGACCAAGATACGCGAGGCATTGGCCCAAGGAAACATGCGCTTGGCCAACGATTACCTCGGATACGATTATTTCCTGACGGCCACCGTCGTCAAAGGTCGCCAACTCGGGCGCACGATCGGTTTTCCTACCGCCAACCTCGACTTGTCCGATTCGTATAAACTGATTCCGAAACAAGGCGTCTATGTCGTAAGGAGCGTTATTGACGGCGTAGAAGTCAAAGGAATGATGAATATTGGTACGAATCCTACTGTCGGCGGACAGGATTTGTCCGTAGAAGTAAATTACCTCGATTTTTCGGGCGACCTCTACGGAAAGGAAATCAAGGTTGAAATTTTACATCGGATAAGGGATGAAGAGAAATTTGCGTCGCTGGAAATCCTCAAATCCGAAATCGAAAAAGACAAACACGCAACCCTCGACTATTTCAACCAGCTATGACGTTTGCCCAAAAACTTTTCCGTCCGATAGACAACGCGCCTTTAGTGGTTTTCCGGATATTTTTTGGCTTTTTGTTGTTCGCCGAATCCATAGGTGCGATCCTGACCGGCTGGGTCAAATCGATGTTCATTGAGACCGAATTCACGTTTTCCCATATCGGGCTCGAATGGCTGCAACCGCTTCCTGGCAACGGCATGTATTTTTATTTCGCCACCATGGGAATCTTGGGCCTTTTCGTCATGGCCGGCTTTCGTTACCGGATCGCACTGTCGCTTTATTCCATTTTATGGGCCGGCGTTTATTTTATGCAGAAGGAATCGTACAACAACCATTATTATTTGTTGTTGCTGGTCTGCCTGATCATGTTGTGCCTGCCTGCCCACCGATACGCTTCGATCGACGCAAGGCTCAATCCTGCCATCAAACGGCTGACGATGCCGCAATGGTGCTCGTGGGCGATGATTTTGCAGATGGCGATCGTCTACTTCTTCGCGACGGTTTCAAAACTCACGCCCGATTGGGTCAACGGCACGTTCATCGAATTGTTGCTCGGAGGAACAAATCACCTGCCGTTTGCCGAAGACCTGTTCGCCCAACATTGGTTCCATTTGTTTATCGCATGGTCAGGGATGGTTTTCGATTTTTTGGTCATTCCACTTTTTTTATGGAAACGGACGCGTACGGCAGCTTTTGTTTGTTCGATCGTGTTCCACATTTTCAATTCGATCGTGTTGCAAATTGGGATATTCCCATTTTTCGCACTGAGTTTCATCGTGTTTTTCTATCCTCCGGATACCATAAGGCGAATTTTCCTCAGGAAAAAACCGGTTGCCGATACGAGCGTTGCCTTGCCTGAACAACGATCGCTGTTATTATATGTGTTCTTGCCGTATTTCATGTTACAGATACTGTTGCCGCTCCGGCATTTTGCGATCAAAGGCGATGTTTTATGGACGGAGGAAGGCCATCGCCTGAGTTGGCGGATGATGTTGCGACAGCGCAATGGATTTGCCCAATTTAAGGTCGTCGATCGCAAATCTGGTGAAACCAATTATTATTCGCTCCACAAGCTCAGCGAAAAGCAACAGCATTTTGCGACGACAAAGCCGGACGGAATCTGGCAGATGGCCCATCGCATAAAAAATGAATACACCGCTAAGGGCAAAGATGTAAGTGTTTTCGCCATCGGAAAAGTGGCCGTCAACAATTCCGGATACCATCAGCTCGTAGATCCGGAAACCGACCTGGCCAAGGCGCGCTGGAACTATTTTTGGCACAACGAATGGGTATTGCTTTACGACGGGAACTGGAAGCCGCTGCGGTGATTGTCGTCCGATGAAAATCGCGTATAAAATTATCTTAAAGTCATTTTCGTGCTAATTATATCGTAATTTTTTAGTTAAATTTGAGAGACACCATCACAACTTTTGTCTAACTCAATCCGGATTTTTTCGTATCCGGAACCACTAAAAAAACCATAACCATGAAATTTAGCAGAGAACTTACGAACGGATTCCTGATCTTCATCGGAATCGGGATTTACTTTATCATCCTCGAGCTTTTGGGCGTTTCCGATGTGTTTTTCCTCAGGATCCTGAACATACTTTTCGTAGTGTTCGGCGTCAACCGCACCATCCGGGCGAATTACAAAGACGGCATAAGAGGCTACAATACGAATCTCGTCTCGGCAATCATCACCTCAATGATCGGAGCCGTGTTGAGCATCGCCAGTTTACTCACTTATATCTACATCCAGGGAGGAGAGCCTTATCTTAAAAACCTCGCGGAAAACTTTATTTTCGGCGGAGGCGACCTCACCATCCAGCAATATTGTATCGGATTGCTATTCGAGTCTACCGCTGCTTCACTGATCGTTTCGTTCTGCCTCATGCAATATTGGAAAGACAAAGTGGAAGTCATCAACCGAGTCGATTAAAAGTTCCTTTGCAGATATGCCTGCAACTCAACTATTTGGTTGGGTCGCAGGTTTTTTTGTGAGGTAACGCGACGTCATTTGCCGGGCTATCCGAACCGACTTAAACAAGAATTCTTTACTTTTGACCGAATTAAAATTTATCCTTATGACCCAAACAAGACACGATTGGACAAAAGAGGAAATCATCGCCCTTTACAACAAGCCTATGATGGATTTGTTGTTTGAAGCGGCTTCCATCCACCGCATTCACCACGACCCTAATGTGGTCCAGGTTTCGACGCTGCTTTCAATCAAGACAGGCGGATGCCCGGAAGATTGCGGTTATTGCCCTCAGGCGGCTCGATATCACACCGATATAGCAGGCAATGATCTCATGACGGTCAACCACGTAAAGGCACAAGCGTTACGAGCCAAAGCCAGTGGGTCATCGCGAGTTTGCATGGGCGCCGCATGGAGAAATGTCAAGGATGGGCCGGAATTCGACCAAGTCTTGGAAATGGTGCGAACGATCAATAAACTTGACATGGAAGTGTGCTGTACGCTCGGCATGATCACCGAAAACCAGGCGCAACGTTTGGCTGAAGCCGGATTGTACGCGTATAATCACAACCTCGACACATCCGAAGAATATTATAAGGAAGTCATTTCGACGCGCGGGTACGAAGACCGTTTGCAAACGATCGACAACGTGCGCAAGACCAATGTGACGGTTTGCTCCGGCGGCATCATCGGAATGGGCGAAAGCATAGAAGATCGGGCCGGAATGCTCGTGGCTTTGTCTACGTTGAATCCCCAGCCGGAATCGGTGCCGATCAATGCACTTGTAGCCGTCGAAGGAACGCCGATGGAAGACGAAAAGCCAGTTGAAATATGGGATATGATCCGGATGGTAGCGACCACTCGTATCGTAATGCCCGAGACACAGGTAAGGCTTTCCGCCGGCCGCACCAATATGTCTAGAGAAGGTCAGGCCATGTGCTTCTTTGCCGGTGCGAATTCGATTTTCGCGGGAGACAAACTCTTGACTACTCCAAACCCTGATGTCAACGAAGACATGAAAATGTTCGAAATGTTAGGATTGGTCGCACAAAAGCCATTTTCCAAAAAAGTCCAGCCGCAAACGGTGGAAGCCGAGGATTCCCAATTCCATGCGCTTGGCGAAAAACCACGATGGACGCGACCAGGACATAGCATCGAACGCAATCTCGAGGCGTCCGGAAAGAAATTAGTATAAAGTCATTTTATACAAATGAGCTCCCAAAACGGGAGCTTTTTTTATGTCCGAAACCTTTAATTTTTAGGAAAAGATTGGCATCCGGGCGGGTTTACAATTCCGTAACACTTGCTAACTTTGATAGGGAAGCGCACTAAAAAAGGCGCATTTTCATTTAAAACTTCAAAGCTGTATGTCTTTACACCTAACCGAAATCGACCGCGTGGAAACTATTTCAAAAGAAGATTTCTACAATAATTACGTCAAAAAACAACGGCCGGTCGTCATAGAAAAACTTACCGAAGATTGGCCCGCATACGAAAAATGGAATTTTGAATACATGAAACGCCTCGCAGGCGAGCAAGTGGTGCCGCTTTATGACGATAGACCGGTTTCCCACAAAGACAAATTCAATCAAGCGCATGCCAAAATGAAAATGTCGGACTACATCGACTTGTTGGAATCCGAGCCTACGAATTATCGGATCTTTCTCTACAATCTTGTCAAGGAAGTGCCCAAGTTGCGCGACGACTTTCGCTGGCCCGATTTAGGGATCAAGCTTATCAAGCAAATGCCGATGCTGTTTTTTGGCGGACAGAATTCTAAAGTGTTCATCCATTACGACATCGATTATTCGAACATCCTGCATTTTCACTTTCACGGCAAGAAGCGGTGTGTCCTTTTCGCCCCAGACCAGACGCCTTACCTCTACAAGGTTCCGCATGCGTTGATTTCGCGAGAAGATATCGATTTTGACAATCCTGATTTCGAAAAATTTCCGGCCCTTAAGAAAGCAAAAGGATTCGTTACCGACCTAAGCCACGGTGAAATGCTCTATATGCCGGAAGGTTATTGGCACTACATGAAATACCTGACACCGGGTTTTTCGATGAGTTTGCGATCGCTTCCGCAAGACATTTCAAATCTTGGCAAGGCAGCTTACAACATTTTCTTCATGCGTCATTTCGACAACCTTATGCGAAAATGGAAAGGGCAATCCTGGATCGATTACAAAAACAAAAAGGCAGTCGCGCGCACCCACAAATTGCTTGGAATACACTAAGAAAAAAGCCCCATCGAAACGGGGCTTTTGTATTATAGGACGATTTTTTTGGAAATGACCGCTCCGTTGGCCAATTTCGTTTTGACGATCAGCGATTGGCTGGCGTCGGAAACATTTTCCAACGAAACTTCTTCCGCCTGTATGTTTCGCTTCTCGTATAGATTCCGGCCCAATAAATCGAAAACTCCAACCGATTCGATCTGCGAACCTGAGCTGCGCAACTGGATTTTTCTGTCCTTTACGGCGATTGTCAGCGCATCGTCACGCGAAACGTCCGGTGTTCCCAATTGAGCAGTATCAAATCGCAATTCGAAACGTGTATTGAACGTGCCGGGAGCCGTGGTAAAACTGTAGGCGCTTTGCTTAAGATCGTGAATTATGTCAAGCGATTTATCTTCCAGATAGATATTCTGTTGGCCGAATAATCCGTCGAATCCTTCCAACGCAATCGAATACGTTCCGGCGGCGGCAGTCTTATAACCCATCGGGATCACGTCGGAATCTGAAAAAGGCAAAGAACGCCCCTGAATCGCATATCCTGTCTGGGCCTCGCCGATGAGCGAATAAAACGCCAGTTCGTTTCCGGCTTCGGCAGCAAGTCCGTCAAAGGCGCCGTCGAAAGTGTCCGAAGCGCCAGCTGCATATCCGACCAAAGTTTGCTTGAATCGCCCGTTGTCGTTGTAAAGGTCGAGCCATATCCTGTGTTTTTCGACATCAGTATTTTCAACAATCGAATTTGAAAACCCTTGCTGATTCGGCCTGAAAAAAGTGGTGTTATTCCCGGTAATCCGCATGCTGTTGTTGAACGTGAGCGAACCCGGCGTGTGGCTTACCACGAAAAAGCCCTGACCCGATGCTATTTTCCCGTTTGGCACCGTATTGTTAAGTCCGATATTCGGCGCTGCCATCGTGCCGATTCCGCCGAGGAGATTGTACACCGCATAGTCATTGTAATTGTATACAAGGTTGGCTACGGGCGTATTGTGCGTCCAGAAGTACAAGGTTCCGGTGATCAGAGAGGCGTTGCCCGGCAATTGCAGGAACGCATCGGCATTTATCGCCGACGGATAGGGATTCCCGACAAGATTCCAGGTTCCTGAGGTGTTGTAAACCGCCGGCGTCACGAATCCGTTGTTGGCCATCCCGACAAAACTCGCTGGATAAACCTGCGGCGTCTGGGTAAAATATTGGGGCGATCTTACGATGTATCCGATGCCCGGCGTCATGATGGTTGAACTTAGCACATTCTGCCAATTGTTGATTTGGGTGTTGAACGTGTAAAATTTGTCGGATCGCGTCGCAGGTGAAAGATTGTAGAGCGTCTGTCCGCTGACGGGCGACGACCAGTATGTATAATCGAAGGCGCGCATCGGAGTCGAGTTGCGTCTTACCGTCACGTTTCCGACATTCGACGCAAAATCGTTCCGTTGAACCAGACTTCCGCCATTCTCGATTATGATCGTTCCCGCGTTCTCGATGTCGCTTTCGACGTTTAAGAATTGGCCAGAATTGACCGTAATAGTCCGCCCGGCGTTAACCTGGCATTTACAAGCGGAAATATTGCCTGTTGCAGTGCTGTAATTCGCATCGAAAATGGCTTTCGTCGTTTGGGTTGGCGCCCCATTGCTCCAAGTGCCCGTCCAGGTCGTGGTAATTTCCTTGCGTCCAAACAAGGTTACGTTGTCGATTGCCCAGATCTCGGTAGCGCTATTGTTCGTCAGCGTGACCCTTACCATAAGGTTTGATGTTTTGGGCAGATTGGACAAGCGCAACGTGCTCATGCCAGCTGTCGTTACAAAACCGGTTCCCGCAGTGGTAAAATTGGTCAGGACGTTGTTCCCATCGTAAGGCAGCGCGATGATTCCCGAACCGGACGAGAAACTCCACCTCGAGTTCGTGTTCCCGATCAGGTCGAATTCGTTTGACCAACTGAGACCTCCATTGGCACTGACGGCCACCGTTACTTTGTCGTTGGCATCGCTTCCCTCGGTGGCGTTTGTGGACAATGAAGCTAATCTCAGCGAAAGTTCGACATCACTATAGACCAATGTGTTGATTGCGTTGAACGTTACCGATCCCGTTGCGTTTACCACTTGGAAACTGCGCGCACCCAACGACCGGGGAGATGCTCCTCCATCACTTGCGGCTCCGTATCCTGTTCCGCCGCCAAATGTTCCGCCTGTATTGGTGTATGTCCAGGTGGGAGTGGCCGGAGCGGTCTCAAAGTCCTGTACGGCGATCGTCTCCACGACTCCATATGCGCAAGGAACGTAGTCCAGTCCATAACCGCGAATGGCGAAAGTGTAGGGATTCTCGTCGAAATCATTATTCACAAGACTGACCGTAGCATTTTTGATTCCGACGGTCGACGGATCGAAACGAATCGTAAATGTCGTAGTGGCGTTGACTGCTAATGTGGCCGAAGGAGACGAAACGATCGAAAATTCCGACGCATTCACTCCTGAAAGTGTCAAAGCTCCTAGCGTAAGCGGCATCGTTCCCGTGTTCCTCACGGTATAAACCCTGTCAAGCGTGGCGCCGGTAATATTCAGATAATCAAAAAATGTATGGTTGACCAAAGTAGGTGTCACGCTTCCGCTGACGATTGGCTGACCATTTCCTGTGATGTCGACTTCCGGAGCTACGCCTTTCCCCTGAATGAGAAACGTATAAGGATTTTCCGTCAGGCCAGTGAACGGATCGCTTACCAGGTCGTTGTTCGCGATGGAAACTATAGCCGTCCTGATGCCGGCTGCCTGGGGCGTAAAGGTAATGACGAAATTCGATCCGAAACCGCCGTTGATATTCGTCGAGGTCGGTTGCGTGGCCACGGTAAAATCACCGGGATTCGCACCGGCAATCTGCACTTTAGGCGTGCCCGTCAACTGAAGCACCGAGGCGATGTTGGCTGTATTTTGAATGCGATACTCTTTGCTGACACTCGATCCTACAAGTTGGTCGACGGCCCAAAGCGTGTTGTTTCCGGCAACGGCGATCATGTTACCGCTGGTAATGTTAGACGTGCCTCCGGAAAATCCCTTGACGTTGATATCCGGCTTTGGTATCAGGCCATATCCTTGAATATCGAAAAAATAAGGGTTCTCGTTGCTGTCAGAATTGGTGATGGTAACGCGCGCTTTCCTGAGACCCTCGTCGCTTGGATCGAACTTGATGGTAAGTTCCCGGAAATTACCCGAAAAACTCGCCGGTTGTATGTCTCCGGTCGGCTGATTGTTAGCCGCCGGAATGAAGATCGTAAAATCAGAAGCGTGCGGACCTGTGATTTGGATGTTACTTACGTTGAGGATCGCCCCGCCGAGGTTTTGTATGTGGAAAGTCGTATTCAGGCTCGCGCCGACGGTAGAAAGCGGTGCGCCTATCGGAGCAAAATCGGTTCCTTCGGCAACGGTCGGAGTCGTATCGCCGGAGAGCACCGTGACGCCAGAAACACCTTTGACGTTGATTTCCGGAGCAGGAGCTCCATAGGTTGCAGAGACCACGATGTCGTCCAGGCCGAATTCATCCCGGTCACCGGTTCCTCCGACATCCTGAGACGTCCACTTCAAATAATAATATTGGTTCGGCGCTATATTGATACCGGTAATGATCATCGATCTTGCCGGAGAAACGCCGATCGCCGTCCATTGGAAAGCGTCGGGTGCTTCGGGTGAGGTGTAATCGAGCGTTGGTTCTTGTTCGTATACGACGTCATCGGCAGAATGCGAAAAGTTGAAAGAGGATGAGCGACCTTCGTCATTCCTGACGAACAAATTGTAAGAAACCGCCAATTGGGTCATGTTGATCGTCCCGTTGTTCCGCACCCTGAGCACAATTGACCCGGGATTGAAATCGGTTGCGGCTGGCTGGATCATAAACGCCGGATTCGCTACCGTTCCGGGCAGTTCCGTATAAGCGTAGAGACCGCCCGTCAATACTGGGCTTGTAACCTGTCCACGCCCAAAATCATCCACTGTTTGCGTGCCTCCAAAACCCAAAACACCAAAATCAAACCCGCGTACGTCCCAGGCATTGGAGTTCAAACGTCCTGCAACCGTGGGATTTGGTGAAAAACCTGCTGCCTTGTACGCTCCGTTTCCTACACTTGTTTGCATGGATGCCGAAAAATCGATGGTTACCGTAGGTGCCGCCTCGGTCAGGATCACCTGTGATCGGGCGACAGATGCGAGTAAAAAAACCGCAGCAAATAAAAAGTAATTTTTAAGTTTCATACGCAGTAGGAATCAAGGGTAAAATTTGTTTGGGAATTGTAACCTTCAAACCTACAAATAAAAGATTGACAGCCTATTAGAACCTATTTTTTAATCGATAAAAAACAAAAAAAACCGATGAATTACATCGGTTTTTTCTTAAGTTTTTCTTACCTTAAGACATGCTGTTTTTCAATGTGTGATTTTTCGCACTGCCTGTGTACCGTCGGCAAGCGTTATACGAATCAGCAGCGCCTGCTCCGACACGAAAACTGGCACTTCCATATAATCAGTCGCGAGTTGCTTTTGGGAGTAAATATTTCGTCCGAGCATGTCGAAAATCTCTATTTGAGAAATACTTCCTGCGCCCGATCTCACCTTTATCATATCGCCTGTAGAAACGACAATAATTTGTTTTTCAGGAGCTTCCATATCCGGATTACCGAGAGCATTTTCCGAATAGCGCAGTTGAAAGCGGTTGTCCGTCGCTCCTAATCCGACCTCGAAAGAATATGGGCCTTGCTTCAAATCGTGGAAAACATGAAGTAGTTTATCTTCGATGAAAACAGGCAACGAAGGATCGTCCAACAACCCTTCGGCTCGTTCGATGCTTACTGTATAAGTTCCAGGCAAACGCGTGTTCAGCCCGAGGGGAACAACATCGTCACTCGAAAATGCGGGACGTCCCTGAATACGATACTTACCCTCGTCTATCAACGAATAAAAACTCACCGCATTTCCTCCGCTGCTCACAATGCCATCATAGCCGCGATCAACGCCGAGCGTCGCCTCGTTGGTGTAACAAATCAACGACTGGCTGAAAAGCCCGATTTCGTGTTTGAAGTTGAGCCAAATCCTGTCTTTCTGGACCGCAGGCAAATCGACATTCGCGTTGCGGTAAAAGTTATTGTTCGAATAACCGCTATCGCGCATCGCGTTATTGAAAACAAGATTGCCTGCCGTGTTAGCCTCCACGAAGAATCCCTGGCCGCTGGCAACGTATCCCGTAGGTTGCGCACCGCCGTTGGAACTGGCAACGCCGCCGCTGAGATTATACATGGCGTAATCGGTGGTGACGAAATTCATCTGATAAGGCCCCGGCGCAGTGTTGGAAACAGGCGTGGAATGGGTCCAGAACGTCAGCGTTCCGGAAATATTCGTATTCAGGTTGATGAAATCATCTGCAAAGATCGCCGACGGATAAGGGTTTCCTACCAAATTATAGTCGTCAAGGTTGTCGGCCGCGTTAGCGCTCAAGGCCAGCGGAATCGTGACAACGCCATTGTTGACCGCTCCGGAAAACGTGACACTTGACAAAGCGGGATAGGTTCCCAGGTTCGTCGGCCCCATAACCGTATAGCCTTTTGCCGGGATCATCGTCGCTCCTGCCCCGGCGTTTACCCAAGTATCGTTGTTGTCGTCGAACCCGTCGGGGCCGCCCGTCCCGTTAGGGCCGGTGATGTCGGTATAATTTGCGGTGTTGAATGTCCAGGAATAGTCGTATCGCCAACCCGGCATTGCCGCGCCCAGTGTAGTATTGGTCACAGGTGACGACCAATACGTATAATCATATCGGCGGAAAGGCGTGGTTTGGCGGGTCACCTGGGTCGTCCCGTTATTGGTTA
This sequence comes from Flavobacterium selenitireducens, assembly GCF_014748335.1. Lineage (GTDB taxonomy): Bacteria > Bacteroidota > Bacteroidia > Flavobacteriales > Flavobacteriaceae > Flavobacterium > Flavobacterium selenitireducens. The sequence goes on along the minus strand of NZ_JAAVIY010000002.1, from coordinate 264,115 downwards.
CGATACCACTGTCTTCGATCATCACGAGCGAACCGTCATCCTGAACCTGGAGTGTACCGCCCGTGTTCACCGTCGAGTCGTTCACAATCGAAACATAAGTATTCGGAGAAATCACGAGCGTTCCCGTGTTGTTTACCGTCAGGCTGCACGCTTCAAAACTTCCGTTGGCAGCCGTGTTGTAATTGCCGTTAATGATCGCGGGTGTGGATGAGTTTGGCGCAGCGGGCACCCAGTTGGTGCCATTCCACGTCACGGTGTTCACTGCGGAAATCCTTACAGCGTTCGATGCCGAGTAACAGGTCGCGCCGGTTTCACGGATCTGAGCATAATATTGATAGCCTTCAAGCCCGGTAATGTTTGAGATCGTCAGGTTTTCGGTCGTCACGCCCGAGTAAACGCCTCCATTGGCGAGTTGCGTCCAGGTCGTAGCTCCGGGTGCGACTTCATACCATTGATATGCAAGGCCGTTGCCGCCTGAAAAACCTTCGTCGGCCGCAACTGTGAACGTAGTTTCTTTGCAACTCGGAACGAATGTTGGGTGGAGCGTGATATTCGGAGGCGTGCCGGCGATAAAATCGAATGTACCGATATCGGAGAAATCAAGTGACGGACAGTCTTCGCCCCAATCGGTAATGTTCCATTCGGAATTGACATAATTCACATTTGGAACAACGACATTGTTCCTTCGGATAAAATTAGCGCCTGATTGTCCCAAATTGAGTGAGGTCGCCCAGTTTGCGCTGTTATACACGCCCCAACTATCGACATGTGTACCACCGCTGTTATAAAGTCGGATATGATCGTGGCCGCTGCTTGTATTGCCGCTATTGTGAAAGTTTACCCCGGCAACGGTACCAGCGAGTTGGTCTGCTCTCGACCCGTCTGCTCCGGGCGTTGTCGAACACGAGGAGTCGAGTCCGATGGCAACAGTATACGAACTTCCGTTCGCAAGATTGAAATTGTTGAGATTGACCTGTCCTCCGTTTTGCGTCGCGCTTCCGTTGTTGTACAAACGCAACGACCAACCGCTAAGATTTACGGTGGCACCCGTTCCGTTGTAAATTTCGATATAGGACATCGCCCCCACTCCGGAGTCTGTCAATTGACTTATAAAAAGTGTCGAGGGAAGCGCGCTGCCACCTTGGCAACCGCTCGCGACCGTATCGATAACGTCAAATGGCGTGGTCGCCGGGCAACCAGCAGCGTTCATAACGATCAATGGCCCATCGGTAGCCCCAACCGGTATGATCGCCGTCACCTGCGTAGCCGAAATTTGGTTCACGACGGCGGGGATTCCGTTGAACGTAACCGATGCGCCGTTCAAATTATCCGTGGTTGCTGTGATGGTCACGAGTGTTCCGGCCGGTCCAGAAGTTGGCGTAACGGTATTTGTATTGGTCGGACAATCGCCGACACCCTGAATCATAAATCGATACGGACTCTCCGCTGCCGTCGGATCATTACTTGCGATATTGACTACTGCCGTATGCAAACCCGCAGCCGTCGGTTGGAATGTGATGGTAAAATCGACAAATCCTGTCGGGCCCGAAATTGAATACGGCGCTGAAGCTGAAATAGTGAAATCCCCTGGATTGGTACCCGTAAGCGTTAAGGCGGAAACGTTCAAAGAAGTGTCCCCGACATTTTCAATACGGAACGATTTCGTCTGTGAATTTCCGATAGTTTGGGCCGCAAATTCCGTGTTGTCCAATCCCGACGGAACCATATCGCCGGAAACAATCGTCGGATCTGAACCTCCGTTGATTCCCCTTACATTGATGTCGGGATTCCGGATGCCCGCTGTTATATGGTTTACGGCACCTGCACCAGACGTGCAAATTATAGGACCGGTAGTCATCGGCGTGATCAGAGTGCCAGAAGTCCAAACCGCGTTGTTCCAGTGTTGCGTTTTGTATGTAGCTTCATTGACCGGCGTACTTACATCAACGGCGAGATAAGTTCCTGAAGCGGTAAACGTTCCGGGTGTGAATCCGCTCGTGCCCAAATCCCAATATCTGGTAAGAAAATCCGTTGGTGCGTCCAAATTGGCCTTTTTGATGTCGTGAACTGCGGCACGTACGTAAGAGTTGGCAGAATATCCTGTTCCTCCCGCTATTGTTACCGCTAAAGGCGAATACTGGGATCCGTCCATCGACACGTCGGAATCTCCAATAGGGAACGTGAAATTTCCGGCAGCGGAGAAAATTTTGAACACGTTTGCATTTGCATTTTCCCTATCGGCAATAATATAATTCGATGCGTTCCCTGTGTAAGCTAGTGACGGACCAAGAGTTAGTGGAAAATTCCCTACATCAAGGCGCCCGTTCGTCAACGTAAGCGTAGATTGTACGCGCAGTGCGGTTCCCAACGTTACGGCGGTCGCAGCCGAAGTGCGGTCGATTACCAGCGATGCCAGGTTCTGGAAGCCAGTCCTGAATCGCAACGTGCCGATGGATCCCGTTCCCCTCAACGTCATGGCCGAAGTGGTCGTCACCGAATTGGTTCCGTCAAAGAAACCGATTCCGGCTATCGTATTGGCGACGCCAGGCGTTCCGATGATCAGCGCCCGGTTGTTCAACGCAAAAATATCGTTCGCGGAATTAAACGAAATCGCATCGCCTCCATTTGGCGCACTGATGGTCAGGTCGCTCAACAACTGAATCGTGTGGACTCCCGCGCTCTCGAAAACGACATAAGGAAATGTAAGTGCCGTCGTGGAGGAAATTGTTTGGATTCCGGTCGCTGCCGAAAAAGAAACCGCGCGTGCGTTGCCGTTGAACGTCCCTGTGTTAGTGAAGTTTCCGGTAAGTTTCAAATCTGCGCCCGCGACGTTACCAAGCGTCATCGTGCCGTTATTCACGACGTTTCTCCCGACGGTCAAAGGTAAATTCGACGATGTGCCGATGTTCATATTCAAATGGGAGCCGGCGTCGATCGTGAAATCTCTCGCTACCGCTTTGGCCTGTGGCGTTCCATTGTTGTAATTCAGGATCGTGTTTGCCGATATCCTGACGTCATTCGGATAACCGGGCGTTGAGCCGATCGTTCCGGCTCCATTTGCAAACCACTCGAAGCCGCGTCCGAAAGTGCCGCCAGTGTTGTAAATCAGTTCCGATGCGTTTCCATAAATTGGCGAATTCAAGAAATATCCTGTCGGATCGATGCGGCAAATCCCGTTCAACGTCAATACAGACGGAACCGCAAACGCCACGCCCTGGTTACCGCCGGCCACGAAGGTTCCTGCAACGGTACGCGAGGTGCTGTTCATCTGAATTCCGCCCTGAAGCACCGTCACGTTGAACGGACTGTTTGTCGCAGGCCAATAGACGTGGTTATTGTTGATTCCGTAGACGCCGGTCGTGTTGAAATTGAGGCCGCCTGCGCTTCCGTAAGTGAAATTCGTTCCCTGGGCGAAACCGCCGTTGCGCAATTCGAAAGTGCCGTTGACGGTCGTTGTACCGTTGCGTTGCAGGCTAGCTGTCGTATGAACAATGTGGCCTGCCGTGATTCGTACGTTATCTGAATTTAAAGGGACGGCGTTCGTGCTCCACGTTGAAGCGACATTCCAGTCGCCTGTTTGTACCGAATAAGGGCCGACCGGATCAACAGAGCCATTAAGCGTAAAATTATCAAGCCTGAATGTGCCTCCTGCGGTCGCTCCCGATAACGAAAGAACAACAGTGGCCGTTCCCGTCAATCCAGAAACCGTATTTGTTACCGCGAGCGTTCCGGTGGTCGCGCCTGTCATGGGAACGGTTCCCGAACCGACCGCGATTCCGTTTACTGTCATGCTCCAGTTTTGAGCGCCTGTGTCACTTCGCCGCCGCCAAAAGCTGAACGAACTTATTGCTGCTTGGTAGCCTGATGCAACATTAAACGTCAATGTATAAGTTTGTGTTCCGCTAGAATGTTCTATTGAAAGCGAATTTCCAGCCGCACCTGCCAGACTTCCAAAACCATTTTGCGCTGTCGTTGCCCAAAGGCTGGCAGAAATATTTGGGTCAGCAATGTTAGGAGCGATATTATAAGTGCTTCCCGAGGCAGCTGTCGTGAAATTGTGTTGATAAATCTGCGCACTCGCGTAACTTCCCAAGAATAGTCCCGCGAGCAATAGTAAAATTCTCATCTTCATGTGGCATTTGTTTTTGTTTCTTAGACTCTATTTACGGCGTATATTCGTATTGTTTTTCCCTTTGGATTAAAAAGGGCAACAAATCTAATCTAAATAACTTGTTTTCAACGCTTTTAGTATTCAGATTTTTCAACAATAAATATGACAGATTATCCTTTCAGAAACGGCAAGTCGTATACAGTTGAACAGGCAAGGCAAGTGCTTGAGCAATACTGTGCTTACCAGGAGCGTTGCCACGATGAAGTGATGAAGAAACTGCGCGCCATGTCAATGATTCCGGAGGCAATTGAGTCGATAGTGGTACATCTTATCGACAAAAATTTCCTTAATGAGGAACGGTTCGCCAAGAGTTTCGCGAGAGGCAAACACCGCATCAAAAATTGGGGAAAAGTAAGAATCGCGAACGAACTTAAGATGCGAAATATCTCACAGCGCAATATCGCGACGGCTCTCAAAGAGCTCTCAGACGAGGAATATTTCGATACTTTCTACAAATTTTCAGAACGGCTGTGGGAATCGTATCCGCAAAGGACGACACAAGCCATCCGCAAAAAGTTCTGCGACGCCCTGTTGCGAAAAGGTTTTGAAAGCCACCTCGTTTACGACCGGCTCCGGGAACTCGAAAAGGTTTAGAAGTCGAACTCGTCAACTTCAAGCGTATCGACGTTGATGATCTTTTCGTCTTCTCTTTTCACATAGGCACGCGCCGCTCCGTAAAGCACGACCTTTTTGGTTTGGGCGGTGGTATCTTCGGGCGTGAGCCATCCGCGGCGCATCATCGTATTTTTGAGATAGGAATTGCGTCTGACCAGATAAGGCTTCAGCGTCGCTTCCCCGTCAAATTGCCACATGAAACCTTTCGGCTTCGGTACGATCGAGGCGAGATAAAGCGATTCGTTGAGGTTGAGTTCGCTCGGATGTTTTAGAAAATAGAACAACGACGCTTCTCCAATCCCGTAAACGTTCGGGCCCCATTCGATGATGTTCAGGTATACTTCATACATCCGGTTCTTGCTCACGATATTGTTGTTCTCCATGATGTACACGAGCAGGATTTCCTCAAGTTTGCGCGACAACGTCTTTTCCCGCGTTAGGAAAACATTTTTGATGAGCTGCATCGAAATCGTACTCGCGCCCCTTGCAAAGCGTTTGGTCTTGATGTTTTGCACAATCGATTGTTTGAACGCGTCGTTTATAAAGCCTTTGTGGCTGTAGAACGACGGATCTTCGGTCGTTAAAACCGCTCGTTTTAAATAAGGCGAAATCTGGTCTAAAGGCGTGTAGTAAATGTTGACGGGATTAACCAATATCGGACGCAATCGCCTGCCGTTCTCGATCGCGCGATACACGAAACTGCCGTTGAGCTTGCCAAGATTGGCTTCACCATATTTCTTGATTTTGAGGTTTTCCTTGTTGAGTTTGACCTTGAGTACCGTTTTATTGGGTTTGTTCTTGTTATACGCGAAATCAAGCTTATAGTCGAACGCGCCCTCTGCTTCCATACCTTCGAAATTCGTGAAAAGTCCTTTCGGAAGCGATTCGATGAAATCTTGCGCCTGCATTTTCGGGATGTCGATTTTGGCCTTGTAGATCGTGTCCCCGGCGACATTATATTCGGCATACGGATGAAACTTGATCTTGTTCAGCACCGCCGTGGACGAACTGTCGACAGCCACGAAATCCGGGCCGAAGAGCAAATGGTAATCGAATTTTGCATTTTGTACCACGACGTCTTTCGAAGCCACTTTCGGATGGTTCACGCGTAAATTCGCAATTGAGGAAAATCCGTCGATGTTCATTTCGCCTCCGCTGTAACTGATGTTGTCTACTTTAAGCCGGATCGAATCAAAACCCGATTTCAGGTTATAGCGTTCGTCCACATACGGAACCTTGATGCCCATCGAATCGGTCGTGTAAAACCGCAGATCGGTCTTTTTGTCGCGTGGATCTGCAAAACCGGCGATTTCCCATTTTTGGTTGAATGTGTTCGTGGTGACGTCGATCGTAGTTTTGAGCTGTTTGTCCTGAAGCCGGAGCCTGTCCATTTTCATCGTGACTTTGCGGCCCATGTCGTCCATTCTCAGCGAAATATTTTCGAGTTGCATGCTCGTCGGAACCAAATTGAGCACGCGATTCAGGATGCGATAGCCGAGGCGCGCGTAGTTCTTGGGCTCGTTCGTCTTGATTTCTTCTTGTTCTTCTTGGTTTTTCGGATGCAGGAAAGCATCGAAATTCTTGCCGTTGGCGTTCTTTACCAGTTGGATGAATCCGTCTTTGACGACGAGCGTCCCGAGTTGGAGATCGCCTGTGAAAAGTTTCCAGAAATTGACTTCGGTATTTAGCGATTTGACGCTGACTAGCGTATCGGCATTATTCGGAACAAGTAAAATATCGTTCATCTCGATCGAACTGAAACCGGTGAACCTGGCAGCTTTTATGCTGAATTTGCTGTCGTAGTCGGACGCGATCTTATCCGAAACCTTGACTATGGCCTTGTCGAGCAAACTGTCGCGGAAAATGAAAATGCCCAAAAGCGCCAGCAGGATCAAGGTAAAAAAGGAGCCGATCCCTATGTAAATTTTCTTTTTGGTGCTTTTCTTCATTTGGACGAAATAAACACTAAATATAAGGTTTTAAATGTTAAGATGTGTTAACCGAAGAGCTCTGACGCAATGTCTTCGATGCGCGATACGAGACTGATCTTGATGAACGAATTCTTGAGTGTGATCTTATTGTACTTGGACACAAATATTTGCGAAAACCCAAGCTTCTCGGCTTCCTGTATTCGTTGGTCGATTCGGTTTACCGGACGGATTTCTCCCGAGAGCCCGACTTCGCCCACAAAACAACAGTCTTTTATTACGGGAATGTCTTCATTCGACGAAAGAATGGCTGCGACAACCGCCAAGTCAATCGCAGGATCGTCTACCGAAATTCCACCCGTCACGTTCAAAAACACGTCTTTTGTTCCCAGCCTGAAACCCGCCCGCTTTTCCAAAACGGCGAGAATCATGTTGAGGCGTTTGGCATTGTAACCTGTCGTGGAGCGTTGTGGCGTTCCGTAAACCGCCGTGCTCACGAGCGCCTGGATTTCGATCATCAACGGGCGCATGCCTTCCAAAGTCGCAGCGATCGCCGTTCCTGACAAATTTTCCTCCCGATGCGAAATCAAAATTTCGGACGGGTTTGAGACTTCGCGCAATCCGCTGCCCTGCATTTCGTAAATCCCGAGTTCAGCCGTCGATCCGAAACGGTTTTTGAGCGAACGCAGCAATCGGTAAACGTGGTTTCGGTCGCCTTCGAATTGCAAAACGGTGTCGACCATGTGCTCGAGGATCTTAGGCCCGGCAATGTTTCCGTCTTTGGTAATATGTCCGATAAGGATTACCGGGACGTTCGATTCCTTGGCGAATTTGATGAGTTCGGCCGTGCATTCGCGAATTTGCGAAATGGAACCCGGAGAGGCTTCTATATAATCGGTGTGCAGCGTTTGGATGGAATCGATGATCAGGATGTCAGGGTCGATTTCTTCTATCTGTCGAAATATGTTTTGTGTTTTGGTTTCGGTAAGGATGTAGCAATTGTCGCTGGTCGGATTGATGCGTTCGGCGCGCATCTTGATTTGCTTCTGGCTTTCTTCGCCCGAAACGTAAAGTGTCCGAAACGGCAATTTCAGCGATATCTGCAATAGCAAGGTACTTTTCCCGATTCCCGGTTCGCCTCCCAACAGAATCAGCGATCCGGGCACGATGCCGCCTCCGAGGACGCGGTTGAGTTCCCCGTCCGAACTGTCGAGACGGTATTCCTCAGCCGAATCGATTTCCTTGATGCGCAACGGTTTCGACGCGCGCTTGGTTTCGTGATTTGTAGCTTGCCAGACCGGTTTTTCTTCTTTGTGCACGATCTCTTCCACAATGGTATTCCATTGCTTGCACGCGTTGCATTGCCCCTGCCACTTTGGATATTGCGTGCCGCAGTTCTGGCAGAAAAAGGCGGTTTTTACTTTGGCCATAGGATTTGGTTGGGACAGGGAGTTTGGTCAGGGTTTAAGGTTTAAAGTTTGAAGTTTAAAGTCTGAAGTTTAAAGTTTAAGGTTCAAGATTGCCCGATCGGAACACCAATTATCTCATTGACTCATTGACTAATTCGCTAATTGTCACATCTTCTTCAATTCCTCTGCCTTTTCAAACATCATATCCTTTGTCAAATCGCCGACTTCCTGCATTTGGTATGCGCGCATGTACGCCTTGATCGCTCGCGGATAATCGCCTTTCTTTTCGTACATCTGGCCCATTTCGTAATCGGCGAGCATCGTGCGCGGGTATTGTTTGTCGGCCAATTGAGACAACTGGTCGAATTCGTTATACGCCTTGTTTTTGATGATAGCCGCCTCAATCGCCTTGAAATCGTTGAGTCGGATTTTCATTTTCATGCCCATCGTTTTCTCGATTACATCGTATTTATCGACCAGATATTGCACATAACCTTCCTGGAGCGTGGCGATCTTTTCGTTGAACTCGTTAGCCGAAATGGGTTGGTAGACCGAAAAGAAACCGTAAAGTGCGCTCGGAATCGCATACAGGACAAGCGAATAATGGGACGCGCCCTTGAAGTCGTCGAAGCGATAGTTCAATCCCGGACGTTTCACGGTTTTGGCTGTTTCGTCGAGTTTTCGGATACGCGTAGCGAGTTTCTTGACGTCCCCGTCTGCAGTGGCGTGATAATACCAGATCGGCTTTTGGATCTTGGTAAGCCTTTCGGGAATCTGCTCTTCCATTCCCGGCGGCATATCCGGACTAAGCAAAATATAACCGTCGAAAACCGGAATGTCCTTGTAAAGGAAATAGTTGGCGAAACCCGCGGTCATGTCGTGGCCGGCGATGAGTTTCAGCGGTGCGACGCGGTAGCTTTTTTCTATAATGGGGACCAGTTCGGTTCCGATGAAATCAAAGAAATCAGCGCCTTTCCCTTCCGGTAGGCCGGTTTCCTTGTCAAAAGTAGTATCTGCATCGCGCTCTCCGTTCTTATTCTGGCTGATGCCGACCACGATCATCTCCGGGATATCTTCCCAATAGGCGCCATAGTCGAGCGCACCCGTGAAGGCCGGCATAAGATATTCACCGTCGAGCAAAATGAGCAACGGGAATTTCCTGTCCTTGTCTTTTTTATACGATGGCGGAAGGGCGATGCTGATTTCGCGTGAAACGCCCAGTTTCTTAGACTTGACGGAGTCTATGACCGTGTTTTGTGCAGATGCGAAGGCCGTGCAGAACAGCACGCTTGCAACAAAAAGAAAAGCTCTCATAGTTCTTGGTTTGGCAAGCCAAGATAGGGATTTTAGCATTACGTAGAAGTTACAAAATCAAAAGTAAACTGATTGTCAGTTCTCCTTGCTCATACAGCTTTCCCGCGCCCGCCCAAGGACAAAAATATGGGTTTAAGCGCTCCGCCCCTTACAGTTTTTCTGTACTAAATCTTAAATTCAACCCATAAACCGCGACCACACCAAATAGTCTTACGAAGTCCTACTTCCCCTATTCAATATCGGCAATAGTATAAAAGATGCGAACCCGAAGATCACGACCACGAGCATTTGGGACGTCCAGACAATCCATCCGAAAGCGTTGCCTACCGTTTTCTCAACGGCGTAAAAAACCAAGATTTGCGAGATCAGGAACGGATACGACCCGAAGCCGCTATTGGTAAAGGCGATGGCGATGCTGCCGACGACAAATGCGGAAATTGCCGCCCCGAACGAAAGTCCCGAGGTTTGTGGAAAAACGTGCATCGTTACATAGAAAGTAAGCAGATACGACGCCCAAATCAGCATCGTATGGGCGAGGAAAAGCCATTTTTTCTCCATTTTGAGAATGCTGAAAACGCCTTCCTTCAAACCGGAAATCTTCTCTTTGAGCAACAACACGTATTTGGATTTGGAGTACATGTAGATCCACAAAAAAATCATGCCGATCCCAAATCCGATACCGCCGAAAAGCAAGAGTTTATTAAGCGGTATCTGGTCGAGCACAAAGGCCTTCACGACGTCGAATTGCAGGAAAAAAGCAAGCAGCATAAAGCCGAAGAGTATCAGGACATCCAGCAAGCGTTCGGCCACGATAGAACCGAAACCTTTGTCGAACGGGATGTCTTCGTACTTTTTAAGGATTACGGCACGGCTGACTTCTCCCGATTTTGGTACCGCAAGATTCAGCAGATAACAAATATTGATTGCAAGAAAATTGTTGAGGAAAGACGACTTATAACCCATTTGCTCGAGCGGATATTTCCATCTCCAGGCGCGTGAGACATTTCCGAGGACGGCGATCAACGCACCAATTACGATATATGAGTACTCCGCATCGCGAAAATACGACCGGATTTCATCGATCTGCTCAGGCGTAAAACCGTTGTAAGTGTATACGATAAGATAAATCCCTAACGCTATAGGCAACACTATAGAAAGGAATTTGCTTATCGGTTGTTTCAAGATCAGGTAAGGGAATTATCCTTCTCGTTAGGAAAAACGAGACTTGGTTTAAAGGACTTGGCTTCCTCGAATTCGAGGATTCCGTAGGAAATGATGATGATGATATCGCCTTTCGCGACCTTGCGCGCAGCCGGGCCGTTGAGCTGGATTTCACCACTGTTGCGGTTTCCGGTAATGACGTATGTCTCAAGCCGTTCGCCATTGTTCACGTTCACGATCGAAACCTTCTCACCTTCGATGATATTGGCCGCTTCCATCAGGGCCTCGTCAATAGTGATGCTTCCGATATAATTCAGATCAGCGCCGGTTACGGAAACGCGGTGGATCTTCGACTTTACAACATGTACTAACATGGGGGCAAAGGTAATTAATTTAATGAAACTGTATCTATCAAACGGATGTCGTTTGCGAATACCGCAATGAAAGCGCGATATTTCACGTTATTTTCCGTTTTTTCGACCGGCACCAATGTCGCTTCGTCAGCTATCTCAAAATATTCAAGTCGGAACGTCCCGTTTTGCTCAACCATTTCGGTTACCAGATCGCGCAGCTGCCTGACAGATTTCGTGCCAAAGAGCTGTTTGGCAGTAGTTAACGCTTTATAAATGACAGCCGCTTTTTCCCGTGTTTCAGGTGCAAGGCGTTCGTTTCGGGAACTCATTGCCAGGCCGTTGGGCTCGCGAAAAATCGGGCAAAGTACGACCTTTACCGGGATTCCATGCTTGGAAACGAGTTTGCGTACGATCTGCAACTGCTGGAAATCCTTCTCCCCGAAATATGCGTTAGTCGGTTCGACGATTTCAAAAAGGAACTTTACGATCGTGCCGACACCGTCAAAATGTCCGGGGCGGAACTTGCCTTCCATTTGATTCTCAAGGCCGTCGAAGTCGAATTGACCGGAAACGGTGTCCGATCCGTAAATGTCGTTTACCGACGGAGCGTATACGAGAATGTCCGCACTGACGGTTTCTATCTTGGCCACATCCGCGTCAAGCGTCCTCGGATATTTCGCAAGATCGTCCGCATTGTTGAATTGCGTCGGATTGACGAAAATACTGATAACCGTAATGTCATTTTGCGCGACAGATTCTGAAAGCAACGAGAGATGGCCGTCGTGCAAAGCGCCCATGGTAGGGACAAAGCCCGTTGTGGTTTGCGGCTTCCTGATGGAACTTAGGTGAGCCGAAAGGGCTTCCTGATTATTAAAAATCAGCATGGAGTCATAGTATTAAAGAGGGGCAAAATTATCACTTTTGTTAATAATACCATAAAATTTCGTATTTTTGCCTGTTTTTATTGGGTTACAGAAAAAGAGATTTACCATATGGAGGATAAGAGGATATTGTACGTATCATCTGAAGTTGTTCCGTATTTAGCTGAAAATGAGGTGTCTTTGATGTCTTATGATGTTCCGAAAATGATCAACGATCAAGGCGGACAAATCAGAATTTTCATGCCGCGCTACGGAAATATTAATGAGAGAAGGCACCAATTGCACGAAGTAATTCGGCTTTCGGGAATGAATTTGGTGGTAAACGACCTTGATATGCCGCTCATCATCAAGGTGGCATCGATACCGAAAGAACGCATCCAGGTCTACTTTATCGACAACGATGAGTATTTCAAGCGCAAATCTACGTTCACGGACGAAGACGGCGCCTTGTATCCGGACAATGACGAGCGATCGATTTTCTTCGCGAAAGGCGTAGTCGAAACGGTCAAGAAACTCAATTGGGTTCCGGACATCATCCACGTCCACGGATGGATGGCGGCCATGCTTCCTATATATATGAAGCACTATTATAAGGACGAGGCGCTTTTCGCCAATACCAAGATCGTGACATCGGTTTACGCCCAAGGTTTTGAGGGAACGCTCGATGCGAAAATGATGAGCAAAGTGATGTTTGACGACATTCCTCAAGATGCGGTTTCCGACCTCGAAACACCGGACTACGAAAACATCATAAAAGCGTCCGTAATGCACTCTGACGCAGTGATTATAGGGTCCGAAAACCTGTCTCCAAGTTTAACAAAATTTATAGAATCTTCGGGCAAACCTTTTCTACCTTTCGCGCCGAAAGAAACCTTTGCCCAAGCCTATACGAATTTCTATAAGCAGACGGTCCTATAACCATTTCAAGCATTTTATGACTTCTAATTTTTTCAAGACAGTATTGTTTTTGCTATCTGCCGTTACCATTGTTTCGTGCGATAAGGATTTTAATGAAATAGGAACCGATCTGGTTGGGGACGACCACTACGGTCTGGAAAAGAAAGAAGACAATTTCATAAGCGCGGCCAGCTACGCTACGGGTCCTGTCGAGACTAAAAACCTTCCGGTGGCTCAACTGGGAATCTACAACGATCTCCGATTCGGAAAAGTAACCGCCAATTATGTTACCCAGGTCGAGCTCGCCAGCGTGAATCCTACTTTGGATGATTTTATCGATGTCGACAAAGTGCGGCTTTACATTCCGTATTTCGCTGATCAGACCGACACTGTCGACGAGGAAAGAATATACGAACTCGATTCGATTTTCGGAAACCAGGAAACCAAATTCGATCTTAAGATCCGTGAAAACAACTATTTCCTGCGCGATCAGGACGTAGTGGACAACGTGCCCCAGTCGCAGGCATATTACAATGATATGAATAATGCGATTGCCAGTGTGGCTTCACCTTTGGTATTAAACAATGCGCCTGCAGCAGAGCAAAATACGCAGTTTAAGTTCAGCAATAAGGAAATCATCACACACAGGCGGGAAACCGACATAACCGACACGGACTCCACCGAGGTCAAGCAAGGGCCGGGAATGTACCTTACGTTGAGCAAGGCATTCTTCAAGTCGAAAATCATGGAGGCTCCTGAGGGTATGCTGGTGAACAACAACGTGTTCAAAAACTATTTTAGAGGTTTGTATTTCCAGGTTTCCAACCCGAATAACCTCGAAGGCGTCCTCAACACACTTGATTTTTCCAAAGGCGTCATCACGATTTACTACCGAAGAGATATCACCACGACAAACAGCGGCCAGACTTCTACGGTCGAACGACGGTTTGAAATGAAACTTAACCTTACCGGGAATTCGATCAGTTTGCTCAATTACGAGAACGTTCCGCCTCAAACACCCGACAAACTCATCGTGAAAGGTGGAGAAGGATATATCACGGCCGTCGACATCATCACCGAAGCCGAACGCGCTCAGCTGACTGCCGACAACAATGGCGCACAAGCCATGATCAACGAGGCCAACCTGATCTTCAACGTCGATGAAGTCGCTACCGGAGGTGCTGTCAAACCGCGCCGTCTCTACCTTTATGACATGACAAACGGTCAATCTATCGTGGACTACAATTTTGACGGTTCGACGTCTGGAGATACAAAGACGAGCAAAAACGTCTTCGGCGGGAATCTCGAATCAAAGAAACTTCCTGATGGAACGACGAAATATTGGTATAAATTCCGGGTTACGAATTATATCCGCGGCTTGATCAACGAGCCGGATTCCACAAGGGTTCGCTTCGGATTGTCCGCAACCGAAAACATTCTCGAAACCGCGATGGTGCGCACCAAAAATCCAATTGCGGTCTCCAACCAGGATGGCTCGACGACCAACTACAACAAAATACCAAAGGGTTCGGCCATGCACCCGTTCGGCGTCGTGCTACACGGTCCGAACAGTCCGGACGTAGCGGAGCGTCTCAAACTCGTGATCTATTTTACGCGTCCTGAGGAAAACAACGCAAACTAAAATCTGAACCTTACCAACCAAATAAACAAAATTCAAAAGTTATGTGCGGAATTGTTGGATACATTGGCAACCGGGATGCTTACCCGATCGTCATAAAAGGATTGAAACGACTCGAATATCGCGGTTATGACAGCGCGGGCGTGATGATTTACGACGAGAACGGATTGAAACTCTCCAAGACAAAAGGAAAGGTTTCGGATCTTGAAGAACGGTCGACAAAAGAAATCAGCCTCAACGGTACCATCGGAATGGGACATACGCGTTGGGCGACACATGGCGTCCCGAACGACGTGAACTCACATCCTCACCTATCGAATTCGGGCCAGCTTGCGATCATCCACAACGGAATCATCGAAAATTACGAGCCGCTCAAAAAAGAACTCATCAAACGAGGCTATACGTTCAAGTCTGACACGGATACCGAAGTTTTGGTAAACCTTATAGAGGAAGTTAAGAAAAACGAGGACGTAAAACTTGGGAAAGCGGTTCAGATCGCGTTGAACCAGGTTGTCGGCGCTTACGCCATCTGCGTTTTCGACGTCAATCGCCCGGATGAAATCGTGGTTGCCCGTTTGGGAAGCCCGCTTGCCATCGGAATCGGGAAAGACGAGTTTTTCATCGCTTCCGATGCATCGCCTTTCATCGAATACACCTCGAACGCAATTTACCTTGAAGACGAGGAAATGGCGATCGTGCGCAGGAACAAGCCGCTCAAAGTCCGCAAAATCAAAGACGATTCACTTGTCGATCCTTATGTGCAGGAGCTTCAGATGAACCTCGAGCAAATCGAAAAAGGCGGTTACGACCACTTCATGCTCAAGGAAATCTACGAGCAGCCAAACGTGATCAAGGATACCTATCGCGGACGTCTTCATGCAAATGAGGGCATTATCCAGATGGCGGGCGTCGAAGATAACCTCGAAAAATTCCTGAATGCAGACCGAATCCTCATCGTGGCATGCGGAACCTCTTGGCACGCCGGTCTTGTGGCCGAGTACATATTTGAGGAATTCACACGCATCCCGGTTGAAGTGGAATACGCTTCTGAATTCCGATATCGCAACCCGATCATCAACAAAGGTGACGTGCTGATCGCGATTTCGCAATCTGGTGAGACCGCCGATACATTGGCCGCCATCAAACTGGCAAAAGAAAAAGGTGCTTTCGTATTTGGCGTATGCAATGTCGTAGGATCGTCGATTTCGCGGGAAACACACGCCGGAGCTTATACACATGCAGGTCCAGAGATCGGAGTTGCCTCGACAAAAGCGTTCACGACGCAAATCACGGTATTGACGATGATCGCCTTGCGTCTGGCAAAAGCCAAAGGAACGTTGAACAATTCTGACTTCCACCGCTATTTGCAGGAACTTCAGGTAATCCCTGAAAAAGTAGCCGAAGCGTTGAACACGAACGACATCGCCAAAACGATTGCCGAAAGATTCAAGGATTCGCCAAACTGCCTTTACCTCGGGCGCGGATACAACTTCCCGGTGGCGCTCGAAGGTGCATTGAAACTAAAGGAAATTTCGTATATCCATGCCGAAGGTTATCCTGCGGCGGAAATGAAACACGGGCCGATCGCCTTGATCGACGAGTTGATGCCGGTTGTCGTCATCGCCCCGAAACAAGGCCACTATGACAAGGTCGTGAGCAACATCCAGGAAATCAAGTCGAGAAGCGGTAAAATCATCGCAGTCGTCACCCAGGGTGATACCCAGGTTCGCGATCTTGCAGATTATGTCATCGAAATTCCGGATACGTCGGATGCGCTTTCGCCATTGTTGACGACGATTCCGTTGCAATTGTTGTCTTACCACATCGCGGTATTGCGCGGGTGTAATGTCGATCAGCCGAGAAATCTCGCAAAATCCGTTACGGTAGAGTAATTAATCAGATACAAAACTGAAAAGCAGGCCTCAAACGCCTGCTTTTTGCATTTTTTTTCTGACAAGTCATTTTTACGGAAAAAGCAATTTTATATGCATGCATAGTGTTTTTACGTGTTTTTTTTCATAATGTTAATAAAAACACAAATAATCCTACAGCTACAGATAACGTAAATTCAGCACGAGATTTTTAAGGATTTTAGAAAATAATTCAACGGTTTTTAGGAATCCGATTTATTTAATACATTAGGTCAACTAATCCAACAAAATCTAAACAAATGAAATTCTATCTGTTCGTTTTGTCATTGTTCTTTTGCGGACTTACCCAAGCGCAAACGACAATTTCAGGAACCGTCAGCGAAGCAGGCACCGGACTTCCGGTTCCGGGCGCGAACGTCACGGTCACGGGAGACAACGCCGCCACGGCCACCGACGCCGACGGAAAATTTACCCTGACAACTTCCAAAACACCACCATTTACGGTCGAGATCACGATGGTGGGTTACGCGACCCAAACCGCCAGCGTAACTTCGGCCAACCAAAACGTAAAAGTGCAACTGGCTTCGGAGGAAACCAAGCTCGATGAGATCGTCGTCTCGGCTTCCCGGACTCCGGAGCGTGTGCTGCAATCGCCGGTAACCATCGAACGCATGAGCGCGGCACAGGTCAAAAGCACCTCTTCCCCATCGTTCTACGACGGGCTCGAAAACATGAAAGAGGTGCATTTCAACACGAGCAGTTTGTCATTCAAGTCGATCAATACCAGAGGATTCGCCGCTGTCGCCAACACGCGCTTCCTGCAATTGGTAGACGGAATGGACAATTCGTCACCTGCGCTGAACTTCGTTTTGGGCAACCTTGTCGGGTTATCCGAACTCGACGTGGCCAGCGTGGAATTACTTCCTGGCGCTTCATCGGCACTTTACGGAGCCAACGCATTCAACGGAATCTTGTTCATGAACAGCAAAAGTCCGTTTACGCATCAAGGCATCAGTACTTATTTCAAATACGGAAAAACATCCCAGAAAGCAGCCGGGACAAATGATTACTACGACTTCGGATTCCGCGCCGCGACTGCATTTTCCAAGCACGTCGCCGGGAAAGTGAACTTCAATTACCTGCGCGCCACAGAGTGGATTGCAGATGACAACCGCAGCATGACTGCCGGTGGGATCGGCCACGATGTCAATCAAAATTACGACGGATTGAACTTCTACGGAGACGAGGTCACGACTTTCATCCCGAACGTTGGCCAAGTCAGCCGCACCGGTTATGCCGAGCGCGACATAAACGACAACAAAATCGAGAGCGTCAAGGCGGACGTTTCCATACATTTCAAGCCTTTCGACAATGATTTCGAGATCATCTTACAAGAGAAAGTGGGATTGGGAACCACGATCTACCAAGGTGCGAACCGCTACTCGCTCAAAAATTTCCTCATGAACCAGGTTCGTGTGGAGGTCCGCAACCGCAATTTCTTCCTTCGCGGCTATATGACATCTGAAAGCGCGGGCGATTCGTACGACATGCGATTTGCCGCGTGGAACGTCAACCGTGCTGCAAAGTCGGACGTGGGCTGGTTTACCGATTATGCTACGGCCTTCCAGTTGTCGTCTGCCGTTTTAGGATACGACGCTCAACAGGCCGGCATCTACGCCCGTCGTTTCGCGGACAACAACGATACACAGGGTTTGCTTCCGCTGACGCCTAACGGAAATCCGCGACTCGTGGCCGGAACGCCTGAATTCCGCAACGCGCTGAACACCGTTACCAGCAATCCGGATTTGACGCAGGGAGCGAAATTCCTCGACAACTCGAAATTGTATCACGTTGACGGAAATTACAACTTCAAGGAACTTATCAAAGTGGCTGAAGTCATGGTGGGAGGATCGTTCCGTCAATATGCGCTAGATTCGCAAGGCACGATTTTTACCGATTACGACGGCGTCCTTCGCTATGACGAATATGGCGCTTACGTCCAGGCCATCGCCAATCCAATCGACGCATTGAAACTGACCGGATCGTTGCGTTACGACAAAAGCCAGAATTTCGACGGATTCGTTTCGCCTAGAATCGCAGCGGTTTATTCCGCGGGAGCGAAAAAAGAGCACAACTTCCGTGTTTCGTACCAAACAGGTTTCCGCAATCCTACGACGCAAGACCAGTACATCGGGCTTGACCTTGGGCCGTTTGCGCTCATCGGATCGGCTCCGGACAACCTTACGCGCTACGTAGAGACCATGCCGGTCAGTTTGGCCGGACAAGCCTTGGGTCAAGGTACGTCGGTTACGTTGACAGGAAACGACGCTTATACGAATTCTTACACGGCAGCTTCGGTTAGCGCGTTTGGAGCGTCGGGAAATACAGCTGATCTTAGAGTGGCCAATATCGGACTGGTAAAACCAGAGCGCGTTCAAGCTTTCGAATTGGGTTACCGCTCTGTTTTCGGTGACGGAATTTCAGTTGATGCCAACGTCTATTACAACATCTACAACGACTTTTTGAACCAGTCGCGCGTGATTACGCCTTATTACGGTGTCGTGGGAACCGACCCTACAAACCCGGACGTCGCACTCGGGCTTCAGGCCATCGGCTTCGGCGACCGTCGCGTCTACCAGGTCTACACGAACTCAAAAACGGAGGTCACCTCTCTTGGCTTTGGTATAGGATTGTCCAAACGATTCTTCAAAACGCTTGAGATCGGCGCGAATTACAACTATGCGGATTTCGAGTACGACGAAAAAGAAGACCCGAGCTTCATTCCGGGTTTCAATACGCCGAAACACCGCGTGAAGGCTTCCGTTTCCAGCAACAACATTTACAACGGGCTTGGCTTTGCCTTGAACTACCGTTGGTCTGATGAATATTTGTACCAGGGATCTTTTGCAGACGGAATAGTTCCAGAAGTAAGCGTTTTCGACGCCCAGGTAAGTTATACGATTCCCAAATGGAAAACCATGTTTAAAGTGGGCGCTGCCAACCTTGGCGGAAAAGACTACCTTCAGGTTATCGGCGCGGGCCGCATCGGACAACAATGGTATGCCCAGATCACAATCAATCCTTAATATAAATTGCTAAAATAATTTGCTGATGATACGAAATTTCAAATATGTGCTACTGGCTTCGCTCACCTTCGCGGCTTGTAGCGACGACGACAACGGATCGTCCGCGGCAGACGAGCCGATTACCGCCGGTTCCGCCGACCTTTCAAAATATGTGGCCCTGGGCGATTCGTTCGCCGCCGGTTACAGCGACAACGCTTTGTTCCGCAAAGGCCAGGAAAATTCCTATCCGAACATTATCGCTTCCCAGTTCGCCCTTGCCGGAGGCGGTGCGTTCACACAACCGTTGATGGTGGACAACATCGGAGGGTTTTCGATGGGAGGCGTGCAAATCCCTCAATTTCCTACACGTCTTTACCTGGGTTTGCCCAATCCCAATGTCCCGTCTCCATCACCCATGAACGTGCCCGGCGTTTCGGGAACGGTTTTCGGCACGACGGTAAACGGACCTGTCAGTAACCTTGGTATTCCAGGCGCGAAAAGTTTTCATTTGACAGTTCCGGGCTACGGACAACTGAATCCTTATTTCGGCCGGTTTGCTTCGTCTCCGACGGCTTCGGTTTTGGGCGATGCGTTGTCACAAAACCCTACGTTTTTCTCACTGTGGATAGGTGGTAACGATGTTTTGGGATATGCCACCAATGGAGGAGTTCCAACATCGCAGGACCCGGTAAACGGAAACGACATCACGCCACCGGCAACTTTCGAAGCCGTATATTCCGGAATGGTCGCTCAACTCGCGGAAGGCGGAAGAAAGGGTGTAATCGCTAACTTGCCTTACATCAACACGCTGCCATTTTTCACGACAGTGCCTTACAACCCTTTGACGACATCTGTCCTGGGCGCCGGAAACGTAGCCGTCGGCGAAGCAACGGTAGACGCACTGAACGCCCAACTGTACGGACCGCTTAAACAAGCACTGACGGCTTTCGGAGCGGGCGACCGCATCAATCTGCTGAGCAAAACGCAGGGAAATCCACTTTTGATAAAAGACGAATCGCTTCCTGATTTATCGGCTCAGCTAACGGCAGCGTTCACTCCGAGCCTTGGCATCGCGACGGCAACATTCTACGGCCAGGTTTTTGGCCAGGCACGTCATGCAAAAGCAGGAACGGCACGCGACTTCGTTTTGTTGACGACACGCGCGGTAATTGGTTCGGCTCCAGCCGGAATTCCGGCACCTTTGAACAAGTTCGGGATCACCTACCCGTTGCAGGACAAGCATGTTTTGGTCCCGTCCGAAGTGACTGAAATCGCGGCGGCCACCGATGCATACAATGTAACTATCGCCAATGCTGCGGAAACACACGGCCTTGCGTTCGTAGATACTTTTGCCATAATGAACCAATTGCTGAACGGCGGCATCCGGTTCGGGAACTACCATCTCACCGCCACCTTTGCGACCGGCGGGGCGTTTTCACTCGATGGCATTCACCCAAGCGCACGCGGTTATGGCTTGATAGCCAACAAATTTCTCGAAGCCATCAATACGACGTACGGATCGAATTTTAAAGGTGTCGACTTGGGAACGTATCCGATCCAGTATCCGATGAACCTTCCATAATAACAACCTATTCGTGTATATCAAAGGGTCGTTTCTGTAGAAACGGCTCTTTTGTTTTATGGAAATGTCAGTGCGTTTTATGAAGTTGCGTACAATCGTCAATTTTAACCGATTTTTTTCAGTAAAACCTATTGACTTGCTATTTCAAAAAACTATCTTTGCACTCGAAAAAAAGAAGGTCATTTAGAAAACCTAAACGGCTATTTAATAAATACATAAGCAATGTCGAAAATAACAGGAAAAGTTGCTCAGATCATCGGACCGGTAGTTGACGTAGTGTTCAGCGGCGATGTAGAACTCCCAAAAATTTACGATTCACTCGAAATCAAAAAAGCAGACGGTACGTTGTTAGTACTTGAGGTTCAGTCACACATCGGTGAAAATACGGTGCGTACCATTTCGATGGACTCGACTGACGGTTTGAGCCGTGGCTTCGAAGTTGTCGGGACAGGAAACCCGATCAAGATGCCAATCGGACCGGATGTTTACGGACGTCTTTTCAACGTTATCGGAGATGCTATCGACGGTCTTGGCGACTTGCCGCGCGATGGAGAAAACGGAATGTCGATTCACCGCCAGGCGCCTCGTTTCGAGGATTTGTCGACGTCTTCTGAAGTACTCTTTACCGGAATCAAAGTTATCGACCTTATCGAGCCTTATGCAAAAGGTGGAAAAATCGGTCTCTTTGGAGGTGCCGGTGTAGGTAAGACGGTTTTGATCCAGGAATTGATCAACAACATTGCAAAAGGTCACGGTGGTCTTTCGGTATTCGCAGGAGTAGGTGAAAGAACGCGTGAAGGAAACGATTTGCTTCGCGAGATGCTTGAGTCAGGCATTATCAAATATGGCGACGAGTTCATGCACTCTATGGAAAATGGAGGTTGGGATTTGGCCAAAGTTGACAAAACCCTTATGCGTGAGTCGAAGGCGACTTTCGTATTCGGACAGATGAACGAGCCACCTGGAGCACGTGCACGTGTTGCGCTTTCAGGACTTTCCATCGCGGAGTATTTCCGTGACGGTGCTGGTTCAGACCAAGGAAAGGACGTTCTTTTCTTCGTTGACAACATCTTCCGCTTTACGCAGGCAGGTTCTGAGGTTTCGGCACTTTTGGGTCGTATGCCGTCTGCCGTTGGTTACCAACCGACGTTGGCTACTGAAATGGGTGCGATGCAAGAGCGTATCACCTCTACAAACAAAGGGTCGATCACATCTGTACAGGCGGTTTACGTTCCTGCGGATGACTTGACGGATCCGGCTCCTGCTACGACATTTGCCCACCTTGATGCTACAACGGTATTGTCTCGTAAGATCGCCGAGCTTGGTATTTACCCGGCGGTTGATCCACTCGATTCGACTTCGCGTATCTTGACTCCGCAAATTTTGGGTGACGAGCATTATGCATGTGCGCAACGCGTAAAAGAAATTCTACAGAAATACAAGCAATTGCAAGATATCATCGCGATTCTTGGTATGGAAGAATTGTCTGAAGAAGATAAATTGTCCGTATCGCGTGCACGTCGCGTCCAGCGTTTCTTGTCTCAGCCGTTCCACGTTGCTGAGCAGTTTACAGGTATCCCTGGAGTTTTGGTAGACATCAAAGACACTATCAAAGGATTCAACATGATCATTGACGGTGAACTCGATCACTTGCCTGAAGCTGCTTTCAACTTGAAAGGAACTATCGAAGATGTGGTTGAAGCTGGTCAGAAAATGCTTGCTGAAGCGTAAATAGTTGATAGTTGATAGTTGTTAGTTAATAGGTGATGGTGTTCGATGTCCGTCAACTAACAACTAATAACTATCAACAACCAACAACCAACAACTAAAAATATGACATTAGACATAATTTCTCCCGAAGCCACGCTTTTCTCAGGCGAAGTTACAGCCGTAACATTGCCGGGCGTTGACGGAAGTTTCCAGATATTGAACCATCACGCTCCCATCGTTTCGATTTTGAAAGCGGGAGATGTGAAAATCCAGGCGAACAGTTTCCATTTCGCTAAAGAAGTGGCGGGCAAATTCGTCAAAGTTGACGAAAAGACGTATACGTTGGCCGTAACATCCGGGACTATCGAGATGAATGACAATAAAGTAATCGTTTTGGTTGACTGAAAACGATTCACTGAAATACAAAGCCGGGCATTGTTCCGGCTTTTTTTATGGAATTAGGTGACCGGAACACACAATTTTCCCGAATCTGACCTAAACTCAAAATTTTCAAATTTTAACCAATTATACTCTTTATTTAGAATCGTTCTTCTTAATTTTGTCGCGTCCGAAAAATCACGACGATGTACTCAAAATCAACTCTATTCCTTGCAATTTTCCTAGCACTGACCGCTTTTCAGGCGGACGCACAAAATATTTTCCTTGACCGCGCCTATTGGAAAGCGGCGCCATCTGTCGCGACGGTCATAGCCGACGAACAAAAAGGCAACGACGCTACCCAACTAAACTCCAACGCGTTCGACGCCACGGTTTACGCCATCTTGGAAAAAGCGCCGATGGAAACCATAGAATACCTGCTGTCAAAAAACGCGAACGATGTCAACAAAATCACTCACGACGGACGAACTTATCTGTTTTGGGCAGCCTATGCCGGAAATACGGATCTGATGCAATCCCTAAAGAAAAAAGGGGCCAAGACAAATCTACAGGACGATCACGGCTACACCGTCCTGAACTTTGCCGCCGCAAACGGCCAACTTGACACCAAAGTGTACGACCTGTGCATCGGCTATGGCGCAAACCTCAAGAAAGACCTCGATCACGATGGTGCGAACGCTTTGCTGCTGGCTTCCGGAAGTGCGAAAGACATGACGCTCATCGACTATTTTGCCTCTAAAGGTGTCGATTTGAAAAGCAAAGATGCAAACGGAAAAACGGCGCTCGACTACGCAGCGAAAAGCGGGAATCGGCAAATCATGGAGCAGTTGCTCAAAAAAGGCGTAATGTTTACCGATCATGCGATGATTGCGGCAGCGCAAGGTTCGCGGTCGAATACGAATAAGCTAGCAACCTATCAATTCCTCGAATCGAAAGGCGTCAAGCCGACGGCAAAAGGCGTCAATGGGGAAAATGCGCTTCACTATATCGTCCGCAAGGAAAATCAAGCCGATGTGATCGCTTATTTCCTGTCGAAAGGCGTCGATGTAAACCAGGCCACCAAAGAAGGAAATACGGTGTTGATGAACGCGGCTTCTTCAAATCCGGACGTGAGTTTGGTTAAGACGTTGGCGGAAAAAACCAAGAACATCAACGCCGTGAATACCAAAGGCCAAACGGCACTTGCGATGGCCATCCAGAACAATTCCCCTGAAATTGTCGCATTGGTGCTCGAAAAAGGCGCAAACGCTAATGTCAGCGATGTTGACGGAAACAACCTTTCGTATTATCTCATACAATCTTACAATCCTAAAAAAGCCGGGGATTTCGACGCAAAACTCAAAATGCTGGAAGCAAAAGGCATCGACATAAAAAGTCCTCAAAAAAACGGTAACACCTTATACCATTTAGCAATTGCGAAAAACGACCTCAACCTGCTCAAAAAAGCCAAAGATTTCGGAATTGATGTCAATAAGAAAAATGCCGAGGGTATGACTGCTCTGCACAAAGCGGCAATGATGTCCAAAAACGACGAAGCGCTCAGATTCCTGGTCGCAGCCGGTGCGAAAACATCCGACAAAACCGACATGGACGAAACCGCCTACGATCTGGCTTCAGAAAATGAAGTCCTCAAACAAAACAAAGTCTCCATCGATTTCCTCAAATAATGAAAAGTATAGTCAAAATCCTTAGCCTGTTTGCGATACTGGTTTCCGCAACGGCAACCGCCCAATCCGAAAAGTACAAATGCATGGTGCAAATGTCCAATTATCCCGGTGAAGGCGCTTACATAACGGTTTCGCTCGTCAACGCTAAAGGCGAATACGAACAAACGCTCTATGTGATGGGGCGCGACAAAAAATGGTATCCCGACCTCAAAGAATGGTGGACATTCCAAAAGGCGAAAAAGCAAAACATCACGGCAATCACGGGAGCTTCGATGGCAGGCGGCGATCGGTCAGTGAATGTGCTGGAAATCGACAAAAAGAAAATCGATGCGGGTTACACGATCCGGTTTGAAACAGCTGTCGAAAACCAGAAGTACAACGTAAAAGACATCGAAGTGCCGCTTACGTCCGAAAATATTTCGGGAAAAACCGAAGGCAACAACTACATCCGCTATGTGCGCCTGATGCCGAATAAAGATTAAGAAAATACGATGACGATTTCGATTTGGAGATACAGCCACCTCGCTTTGGCCGTATCTTCTTTCCTTTTTATATTGCTTGCTTCGGTAACGGGTTTCATTTTGGCGTTCGAACCCGTATCGGACAGCTTAAAACCCTACGCCGTGAGCGGTCTCGACCAGATTTCGTTGGCAGAAACCGTCGCGCTCAGTCAAAAAAATTATGAGGAAATCCTCGAGCTTAAGGTCGAGAAAGGAAAATTCGTAACAATCGATGCAATGGATTCCGAAATGGAAACCGTCAAAGCCTACATCGATCCGAAATCGGGAAAAATTCTCGCGAGAATCGAACCTCAAAGTGAATTTTTCCAATTTGTCACCATACTTCACCGCTCGCTTTTCCTGCATGGCATCGGCCGTTTTTTCGTCGGATTGACGGCGTTCCTGCTGTTTCTGATCGCACTGACCGGAAGTATTCTCGTGGTCAAACGCCAGCGCCAACTGACAAAGTTTTTCTCGAAAGTCGTGCGCGAGAACCAATTTCAATACTATCATGTCATCTTTGGCCGCATCTGGCTCGTTCCGATCCTGATCATCTCGATAACGGGCGTGCTGCTGACGTTCAACGAATTTGGTTTTTTGGAAACACCGAACGTTGCGCACAATATCGATTACGAAAAAGTCAAGTCCGAACCTAAGCGCGAAGTCTCGGATTTTCCGGCTTTCCGCGATATTCTGTTGTCCGATGTCGTCTCGGTTGAATTTCCGTTTTCGGACGATGCCGAAGACGCCTTTACCGTAAAACTTGCTCAAAAGGAAATCGTCGTCAGCCAATTCACCGGGGAAATTTTAAGCGAACACAAACATCCGGAAATCAAAAATTACCTCACGCTCGGCCTCGATTTGCACACCGGACGCGCCAACGTGATCTGGGCTTTGATTTTGGCAGTGGCGTGCGTCAACATCGTCTATTTCATTTACTCGGGATTTGCGATGACGCTAAAGCGCCGACGTGGTAAAATCCGAAATAAGTATAAGAAAGAAACAGCTGAAATCATAGTGTTGGCGGGATCGGAGAACGGGAGCACGATGGGTTTTGCCAAGGCGTTCCATCTTTCGCTGATACAATCCGGACAGAAATCACACTTCGCCGAATTGAACGACTACGCAACATTCCCGAACGCAAAACATATAGTGGTGATTACCGCAACTTACGGCAACGGGGAAGCGCCGACCAATGCCAAAAAAGCGCTCTCGGCCATTCGCTCAAAATGGCAGGATCATACCGTACATTTCTCGGTTGTCGGTTTTGGTTCGCACGCTTATCCCGACTTTTGCCAATTCGCGCACTCCGTCTACAACGAAATGTCGCGGGAGGAACGTCTCAAACCGTTTCTCGAAATCCGAACCGTGAATGACAAATCTATCGCAACGTTTACCGAATGGGCCAGCGAATGGTCGAACAAAGCGAACATCGGACTTGACCTGAACCTTAATTCGGTTACTGAAAAACCTCGGAAACTACAAAAATTTACCGTCGTCAAAAAAACAGATTCCGACGTCGGAAACGCGTTCGTCGTGCAACTCGAACCCAAAAAAAACCGACATTTCCGGTCGGGCGACTTGCTCAATATTTATCCCGCGGGCGATCATCGCGAACGACAGTATTCGATTGGAAAAGTCGGGAAATCGATACAACTCAGCATCAAGCGACACGAATTCGGTTTGGGATCGACGTTTTTTTACGATCTCAATGTCGGGCAAACCGTGACGGGCCGCATCGTACCCAATCCCGAATTCCACTTTGACCAGAAGGCAAAATCAACCATTTTAGTGTCGAACGGAACCGGAATCGCGCCGTTCCTGGGCATGATTGACGAAAACCTTCTCGAATCTGAATGCCATTTATACTGCGGCTTCCGTAATTCACGATCGTTTGAGCCGTATCGCGACTTCATCGAAACCAAAATCCGATCGAGGAAACTCTCGAAGCTCAACCTGGCGTACTCGCGTGAAGGCGAAAAATCGTATGTGAAGGATTTGCTCGCGCGCGACGCCGATTTTGTTGCCGAATTATTGAAATCCGGTGGACAAATCCTCATTTGCGGATCGCTTCCGATGCAAAACAACGTACTCGAACTATTGACCGGAATTTGCGAAAACGAGCTCAAGAAACCGTTGAGCCACTTTCAGTCGTCCGGACAGGTCAAAATGGATTGTTATTAAGCGATAAGTCCCCAAAATCCGGTGCGGATGTAAATTCCGATAAGCGTCGTGGTCAATACGATCCACAGGAAAACGGACGCGAAACTCGCCAACAATGGCAACACGATCCGCCTCTTGCGACCTTTTTCCATGAATCCGAAGTAAAAAAACGCCCCGTATCCGATCTGGAAAAGCAACAGGACTCCCGAAACGTAATCCCGCTTTATCCCGATCAGGCTTGCAATTGCCACCAACAACGCATAAATCATCAGGCAAAACCCGATCATGTACATTCCCGCGACAAGATGTTCGACATAATTGTATCGCGACCTGGTGTAAAACAAAAGAAAACGAAGGCGCTCAACGGCAGCGAAGCCAGCGCGACAACATTCGAATAGCTGCTTATGAACGGTGTCACCTTTGCTTTTCGTTCGTAAACGCTCAATTGATGGGCACGTTCCTGAGTATCCTTGATTTTGGACAACACCGTTATGTTTTCCCGGGAAATGTCCGTGCGTTGGAGCGGATTCCATGTAGATGATATCACCAGGATCGCGGCGATGATAAGAAAGAAGTTCAACGGAGGAAAATACTTGCGCCTCCGACCTTCGACATACTGGCGCGCGACACTTCCCGGCTTGGAGCCCAAATCGGCGATCAAGGAGAAAATTCCCTTGTCCGCGTGCGTAAAGTAATGAATGGAATCATGGGCGATTTCGTGCCAGCTCAAGCGGTGCAGATCGGACTTTTGCCCACAACCCGGACAAAAACCGAAATCGGCCGCCAATTCGCGATCGCAATTCCTACATACGGAAGCCATAAGTGACTGTTTCCCCGAAATATACGAAAATGCGGCTTTCGCTTACAAACTGTCGTTTTTCTTGGAGAGAACTTTATATGCGATGAATCCGAAAACACCAATCTGGAAAAACATGGCAAACGCCAGCATCAGGCTCGCATGTTCGACGCGTTGGACTTTCATAAGGGTCGCGCCAACGGTAAACGCGCAAGATAATGCGAGTAAAATAAAGACATGTTTAGCTTTCATCTGAATCAGGTTTGGATGGGACATATTCGATAATATCGGAAGGTTGGCAGTCGAGCACTTCGCAAATCGCCTCGAGCGTCGAAAAACGGATCGCCTTTGCTTTCCCCGTTTTGAGAATGGAGAGATTGGCCGTCGTCATCCCGATGCGGTCGGCTAATTCGTTGGACCGCATCTTGCGCTTGGCCAACATGACGTCTACATTGATTATTATCGGCATTAAAGTGTCAAATCGTTTTCTTCCTTCAAATTTTTGG
Organism: Flavobacterium selenitireducens; assembly: GCF_014748335.1. Lineage (GTDB taxonomy): Bacteria > Bacteroidota > Bacteroidia > Flavobacteriales > Flavobacteriaceae > Flavobacterium > Flavobacterium selenitireducens. Next base: position 235,488 of record NZ_JAAVIY010000002.1, on the reverse strand, counting down.
CAATCTTGAAAACCTCGCTCAAGACCATAAAGAACAACGCCAAAGCTACGGACAAAATCCCGGAGTCAAAACTTCCGATCTCGAGATCAAGCCCCACTTTTTCATGTACGATTGCGCGATAAATGAACGAAGGCACGCCGTAAACGAACGTTGAGATCAACAAACACCATCCGATGTAACTGAAATTCCGGACGACCTCATCGGTAAAAATCTCCCGTTTCACGAACGATTTCACGTTACGCCTCAGCAACTGGATCGCTTTTACGAAAAGTGCTGCCGCAATCAACCAAAAAACGAGCAGCGAACGAGCGCCCCAATTGTCCACCATGAGATCTTTGCCATTGACTTTGAGGTTCATTGGTTCTTCGCCGAAAAGCGCGATCATCACAAAAATGCAAACGGCGCCAAATGACAGAATTCCGAAAAAGAAAAAGAGATCGAGCAGTGTTTTTAGAATGTTGAGTTTTTTCATATTGTCGATTATTGGTTTCAGCAAATGTATAAATATTATCGAATAACAATAATTAATTATCAAAAAACTTTTAAAAATTATTTCTTTGGTAGCCTTTCCTTCGCTTGCTCTTAGCTTTTTTACCACCCGCCTTTTTGTTGCGCGGCTTGCGTGGCTTCCTTTGGTCGCCCGCATCCACGACAAAAAATAGCGGTTGTCTGCAAAAGGCTAATTCGCGCTTCGGGGCTAATGAACCCATTTTCACGCTAACGCCAATTTGCCTAATTTTACGCATGGATTTCCCGAAAAAACTACTGGACAAACTCGAAAAACGCGCACAGGAAAACGCAATACGAACGCTGTCGTCCGCCGATTTCCAGTTTGACTTCTGCTCGAACGACTACCTTGGCTTTGCGCATTCCCGCGAGATTTTCGACGAAACACACGAGTTCCTTATCCGACAACAAACGCTTACAAACGGCTCGACGGGTTCCCGCCTCATTTCGGGAAACCATCATCTTTACGACCAGGCCGAAACTTTTATTTCGCAATTCCACCTAAGCGAGTCGGCTTTGATGTTCAACTCCGGTTACGATGCCAACATCGGTTTTTTCAGCAGTGTTCCCCAACGCTCTGACGTTATTTTGTACGACGAATTGTGCCACGCTTCCATTCGCGACGGAATCGGTCTTTCGCGAGCCAAAGCGTTCAAGTTCGCGCATAACGATCTCGAAGAACTCGAAGCGCTTGCCACGAAATTCAAATCCGGAAACACAACTATCTACGTAGTCACCGAATCTGTTTTTTCGATGGACGGCGACTCGCCCAACCTCGAGGAACTGACGCGAATTTGCGCCCGTCACGACTGTTTGTGCGTCATCGATGAAGCGCACGCGATTGGCGTTTTTGGTGCTCACGGTTCTGGCTTGGTACAACAGCTCGGTTTGGAAAACGCCTTTTTCGCCCGGATCATCACGTTTGGCAAAGGTTTGGGTTGCCACGGAGCCGCGATTTTGGGATCGGTTCGATTAAAGGAATATCTCGTGAATTTCGCCAGAAGTTTCATTTATACGACGGCACTACCGCCACATTCGGTCGCGACGGTAATTACCGCTTACAAACGTTTACAAACGACAACAAACGTTAGCGAACTTTCGGAAATAATTTCGCATTTCAATCGCGAAAAAAACCGGCTGTCACTAAAACCAATGTTTGTTTACAGCAAATCGGCGATTCAATGTGCGGTAATTCCCGGAAATGAGCGCGTGAAATCGGTAGCCGAAAAGTTACAGGAAAAAGGGTTCGGCGTGAAGGCCATTTTGTCGCCAACCGTTCCCGAAGGTCAGGAAAGACTGCGCATTTGCCTGCACAGTTACAATTCCGAACAGGAAATTTCAGACTTGCTCGAAAACCTTCGCGACCTTCTGTTCTGACCCAATTTTCAGTGATGCCTGAAATCTTCAAATCAGCGTACGATGTCGGCATAAAATCCAAACTTGAATTACGTCTTGCGCTTGCGAAACCAGCGATGGTCTTCTTCCCCGAACAAATAAGCGTAAGGCTCAGTTTCCGGACTCAATTCAAACAGTTTCTTCAGGATTGCGATCGTCGGGATAATCAAGATCATTCCCGGAATTCCCCAAATCATGCCGCCAATAAGCAGTCCGAGAAAGGTAACGAAAGCGTTCAGGCTGACGTTAGCGCCTGTGATACGCGGCGTCAGATAGGCACTCTCCAAAAACTGGATCAAGGTAAACGATACCACGACCGCCGCAGGATAAAACAGGTTGTCCTTGGTCAGCAATGCGAACAGAAACGGAAGGATGGCGCCAAGGGCCGGGCCGAGATACGGAATGATGTTGAGTGCGCCGGCGAGCATCCCGAAGAAAATCGCGTGTTTGATTCCAAGCGCAAACAAAACGCCAGTGTTGACAATGCCAAGTATCAGCATCACTTTACCCGCCCCGATAAGATAGTTGTGCACCACTTTTCGCAATTCAGCGATCTGTTGGAGCAAATCCGAATCTTTTTGGCTGCGAAAAACCTTGCTTACAAAAACCGCAAAATGATCGCGGTAAATCAGCAGGAAGAAAATAAAAACCGGCAATAAAATAATGTCAGAAAGGGTACCGAGCGCTTTGAACAGGAAATCGGTAAGCGCCTTGTCTTCCGATTGTACGAGGCTGAACATCTTTTTGAGCTCGAACCCGCGCTCCATCTGGATGTCGAATCCGGTATTTTTCTGAATCCAGCTATCGGCTCCGGAAACCAACGAATTGAGGTTGGCTTCCATATTGGCCTCGACGTCATCTGCGAAATTCCCTACTTGCGTGACCACGAAGTACAGGAATCCGATGAGGAATATAGAGGCGATCAGCAAGGCGATGAAGGCGGCCAGCGATCGCGGTATTTTTCGTTTTTCGAGGCGGTTGCAGAACGACGTCAACAACATCGCGACATAACCCGATATCATTAGGGGAATCAGGATTTTTTTAGCCATGACCATAAAAAAGACAATGATGATGATCAGCAGCGAAAGAAAGACGAATTTTATATAAGGCGGGACAAAAGCTCGGTTCATTTGTGTCGTGGTTTGCAATTAAATGTACGCGATTTTCTTTGAGCTGACAATTTCGGCCGTCGCATTGGATTAATAACACGTCGGAAAAGTTAAATGACGACCCAATTGTCGGTAGCGTTAAAAACCCGACAACAAACGTTTGCAAACGACAACAAACGTATCTTTGCCGCATGAAGTTTTTTATCACCGGAAGCTCGACCGACGTGGGAAAAACCGTCGCTTCGGCTATCGTCACACAGGCACTGGAAGCCGATTACTGGAAGCCCGTCCAGGCCGGCGACCTTACCAATTCCGACAGTCACAAAGTGGCCGCTTACGTCTCAAACGCCAAGACCAAGATCCATCCGAATTCTTACGCGCTGAATACGCCGGCAAGCCCGCATTGGTCCGCAGAAATCGACGGCGTCCGAATTGACGTTTCCAAAATTGCTGAGCCCGAAATCCAGAATGAACACCTCGTCATCGAAGGCGCCGGTGGTTTGCTCGTGCCGCTTAACGAATCGGAGACGATTGCAGATTTGATTCGGCCTGATTACCAGGTGATCGTGGTATCGCGTCATTACCTGGGCAGCATCAGCCACACATTACTGACAATCGAAGCGCTTCAAAACCGTGAAGCGCGTATTGCCGGAATTATATTTTCGGGAGATGAAAATCCGTCAACGGAAAAAATCATACTGGAAAAAACCGGGTTGAAGATGATTGGACGCATCGAAACCGAACCCTATTTCGATAAAAATGTGATTGCCGAATACGCCGACAAATTCCGGGAAAACCTGCTCAAATCATGACATTACAAGAAAAAGACGAAGCGTATCTCTGGCATCCGTATACGCAGCACAAAACCGCAAAACCGCCAATTGTGATCGCCAAAGCCGAGGGCGCGCTCGTTTGGGACGTCGAGGGCAAACAATACGTAGATGCGATCGCTTCGTGGTGGGTGAATCCGTTTGGACATTCGAATACATTTATTGCCGACGCGATCTACAAACAACTCACGACGCTCGAGCACGTACTTTTTGGCGGATTTACCCACGAACCGGCGATACAAGTGGCCGAACAGCTGCTCGAAATGTTGCCTGGGAACCAAAAAAAAGTGTTCTTTTCAGATAATGGATCGACCGCCGTGGAAGTTGCGATCAAAGCATCATTGCAATATTTTTACAACAAAGGCGGGTTTCGCAAGACGATCATAGCATTTGAAGATGCGTTTCACGGCGACACTTTTGCGGCAATGGCAGCGAGCGGGATTTCGTTGTACACCCAAGCTTTCAAGGGCATGTTCATAGACGTCGTCAGGATTCCCGTTCCGGTTCAGGGAAAACAGCAAGCGTCGTTCGCGGCGTTGAAAAATGCGATCGCGGAAAATCAATGCGCGGCCTTCATTTTCGAGCCGTTGGTATTGGGAGCGGCGGGAATGGTCATGTACGAAGCACAATATCTGGATGAGTTGATCTCGATTTGCAAAGCGAACGATGTGCTTACAATTGCAGACGAAGTCATGACAGGCTTCGGTAAAACCGGAAAAAATTTCGCCTGTGACTACCTCAAGGAGCAGCCTGATGCCATTTGCCTGTCGAAAGCATTGACCGGAGGCACGATCCCGATGGCAATCACAACGTTTACCCAACAAATTTTTGATGCTTTTTATTCGGACGACATCAACAAAGCGCTGTTCCACGGCCATACGTTTACGGCGAATCCTACGGGCTGCGCTGCGGCTTTGGCGGCGTTTGAGCTACTGAGATCGAAGGAAACCCAGCACAATTTATGGCGCATAACCGAATACCACCGACGCAATTCAGGTCGGCTAGGCAACCATCCGAAAGTAAAGACGCTGCGGATTCTCGGTACGATCATGGCCCTTGAAATCAAGACGGAAGGAGAATCGGCCTATTATGGGGAATTGCGCAACAAGTTGTACGATTTTTTTATTCAAAACGGCGTAATCCTACGTCCCGTGGGGAATATCGTATATGTCCTGCCGCCATACATCATGCCGGACGAACTGTTGGATCAAGTTTATGACGTGATTTATCGCGCTCTCGAGGAAGTTGCGTAAAACCTCAAAACATTGTGCTGACTTTAAGAATTGACGGTTCGGAATGCGTTAACTTTAATACGCAAATTTTATGATTATGATTCATCCGGACACCGAACTTCGTTTTATCAGTGACACTATCGGGTACGGCGTCGTGGCCACGAAGTTTATCCCGAAAGGTACGATTACCTGGGTTCAGGATGATTTCGACCAGTCTTTCACGCCCGAAAATGAACGCCTTCTCTCTCCGGAGATGCGCGCCCAGCTCACCAAATATTCGTTTACCAATTCCAAAGGCGAAAAGGTCTTGTGTTGGGACAATGCAAAATATGTCAACCACAGTTTTCGGCCGAGTTGCATGAGCACGGCTTACGATTTCGAGATTGCCATTCGCGATATCCAACCCGGCGAACAATTAACCGACGATTACGGCTATCTCAATGTCGAAGAACCGTTCGAAGCGGAAGACGAAGGCACCGACCGCAAAATTGTATATCCCGACGATCTGCTGCGGTTCCATAGGGACTGGGACGGCATGATTGCACAAAATCTACCTGAAATCAAGAAAGTCGCGCAACCGCTCCAGTCTTATATAGACGAAGCCACTTGGTCTGAATTTTCGCAAGTACTTGACGCAAAGGCAGAACTGAAATCGATTTTGACCTGTTATTTCGATCCTGGGAAAAATCGGTGATTTTGGCGTAATTTTGCGGCAGATGTTCACACCGGTCTCCATAGTTTCGATTGCTTCGGTTTCTCCTTTGGGCGATTCCGAGGCCGCCGTTTGGCAAAGTTATAACTCCCAAAAGCACTTTTTCACCAAATCCGATTTCAACGGAAATGAAGCTTGGGGCGCTTTCCAGTCCGACAATATAAAGTCGGAAATCGAACTGTTACGGAACGCCGACAACAAATACCGTTCGTTGGACGACTCGGTTTTGTTTGCGATCGCGGCGTCGAGGAAAGCGGTTGCGAAAGCCGGATGGGCTCGAAATGACGTGTTCGGGATCAACATCGGGTCTTCGCGGGGAGCGACGAACCTGTTTGAGAAACATTTCGAAAGTTTTCTTCAAAACGGAAAAGCGGCGACTTTGGCTTCACCGACGACGACTTTGGGCAACATCTCCTCTTGGGTAGCCCACGATTTACAGTCGGCCGGGCCGGAAATATCGCATTCGATTACGTGCTCGACGTCGCTTCACGCGCTTTTGAATGGGATCGCCTGGCTTAATTCGGGAATGTCCGATAAGTTTTTGGTCGGCGGAAGCGAAGCACCACTTACGCCATTTACCGTTGCCCAAATGCGGGCGCTCAAAATCTACTCTGCAGAAAAAGATGATTTCCCGTCTCGCGCCATGGATTTCAACAAACAGAAAAACTCCATGATTTTAGGCGAAGGCGCGGCAATTTGTTGTTTGGAGAAAGGAATTTCAGATAAAGCGATCGCGATTATTTCCGGGATCGGATACGCTACGGAAGTTCTCGAACACAACACGTCGATCTCTACCGAGGCGGATTGCTTCCAAAAATCGATGAAAATGGCTCTTGGCGAAGCAAATCCGACTGAAATCGACGCCATCGTCATGCATGCCCCGGGTACGATCAAGGGCGACCTGACCGAATTCCGCGCGATCGAAAAAGTCTTTGGCAATCACAAGCCGTTACTGACCACCAACAAATGGCAAACCGGGCATACGTTTGGCGCCTCGGGAATTCTAAGCGTTGAAATGGCGGTGATGATGCTCGAAAAACAGCGGTTCCTAGACGTTCCTTTCGGCGAACCGCAACAACCGCGCATGCTGAAAAAAATTATGGTCAACTCGGTTGGATTCGGCGGCAATGCGGTAAGTGTCATTATCGACTCGATTTAGCAATCCGCTTGGTCCTGATTTGCGCTTACTTAACAAATTTTCCGGTTTTTCTGTACCTGAAATCGCGTCTGATTTTTTAGGGATAAACATCGGCCCCTTCCCTGAAGGTAATTTCGTCAATTTCCCGTTAGGCGATGTATATAAAAACCGTCCTTATTCTTAAAAATCCTCATTCGCAAATCAATCCGAAACTTCAGGATCGATTCCAATAAAAAATCCCGCCAACCAGACGGGATTTCCTAAACTAACAACTATAAAACAACCTAATATTTAATACATGATGACCTTTTTGGTAATGACGGCATCGTTGTCCAAAGTAACTTTTACGATGAGCACCTGGGCGGCCACGTTCAAGTCTTTGGTGCTGAACAGAGTCGTGTCGATCAAGTTTTTATCGTAGATCTTTTTACCCGTAAGGTCGAAAATCTGGACCTCGGCCATGTTGTAATTACCTGAGCTGATCTCGATATGCTTGTCGACTTTCACGATATAAACGCTGTTCGCGTCCGGCGTATGCTCTCCTTCTCCGAGCGAACCGTTCTGGAAATGGATCTCGAAACGGCTGTTGAACGTTCCGGTCGCTGTCGTGAACGAATAGCTTCCTTCCGAGAGGTTGTGATAACTCATATCGGTTTTGTCGAGCAAGTAGATGGCTTGTCCGGCGAACAATCCGTCGAAGTTTTCGAGTGCGATCGTGAACGTTCCGGCTACAGATGATTTGTATCCGACCGGAATCACATCCGAGGCATCGAAAGGCAATGCGCGACCTTGAATCGAAAGCTTGCTGTCGCCCAAAAGCGTATAGAGGCTCACGAAGTTGCCTCCGTTGAACACCGGGCCGTCGAAAAGGCGATCCATTTCGTTGGTCGCATTTTGGATGTATCCGACAAGCATTTCATCATAGGCGCCGTCGTTATTGTAAAAGTTCAACCAAAAACGATGCTTTTCGAGCCCTTCCGTTTGCGTAATTGCGGTCGAGGCATTGGCTGCCGGCTTGAAAAACTCATTGTTTTGTCCCGCTACACGCATCGCATTGCGGAATGTTGCAAGATAATTCCCATTGGCCAATCCTGGTTTCGTCTCGATGAAAAACCCTTGTCCGGACGCTACTTTGCCGGTTGGCGTAACGCCTCCCGAAACAGCGGCACTCGCCGTTTTGACGCCTCCCGTCAAATTGTATTTGGCGTAATCGTCTGCCGTGTAATTGTATTGAGCGTTACCGGGAATGCTGGCACTCACGGCCGTGTTGTGCGTCCACAGATAGATTGTCCCGTTCACCAGACCAGCGTTTGCCGGATCGGTAATAAACAAATCGATGTCAATCGCCGACGGATACGGATTGCCCAGCAAGTTAAACGTTCCTGCCCCTTTTGTGAGCGGGGCCGATACGACGCCTGAATTCATTATGCCTGTAAAAGTGGCGTTGTAAACTCCATGTGTTGCGTTGGTCAGGCTCCATCCCGCAGGTGCACGGACGATATATCCTCGTCCCGGTGCCATGCTTTCGTTTCCGTTCAGGTGGGTGATCCAACTGTTGGTAGCCGGGTTGAAACTGTAATATTTGTCGAAGCGCGTCAATGGCGAAAGGTTGAAAAGCGTCCAGTTATGAACCGGGGACGACCAATACGTGAAGTCGAAGCCTTTCATTGGCGCAGTATTTCGCTTAATCGTTGCCGGACCCAAGTTTACGGCGTCGTCTTCGACCTGTACGATGCTTCCGGAATTTTCCACAACTATATTAGATCCTTGCTCGACTATGATCTCGCGCTGTACGATCAGGTTGGCATTCGGTTGAACCGTAATTACCGCGTTGTTCGTCACCTGGCAGGCACACGCGTTTACCGTCGATGTAATATTGAGATTGGCCGAAACCGTAATCGGCGTTTGGGAAGTAGGCGTTCCGCTCCACGTCCCGTTATATACTACAGTCGGTAAAATCGTGATCACAACCGGAGCGGTGTAGACCTCAGGACAACCCGCGTTCTGCACGACGGCTCGAAAATATCTCGTGGCCGGAACGTTTCCGATCTGGGCCGATGTCAACGTCGCATTTGTATTGCCGATGTCGGTCACGCCCGCGGTAAACGCTGAATTGGTTGCGTATTGCCATTTGACTACGTTTCCGGTATGTCCGGATAAAGTAATGTCCTGTGGAATGGCGTTGCGGCAGATAATTGTCGACGGTGAATTCAATGTTCCCGCAACTGCCGGGCTTCCGACTGTTATCGTAGTATAAATCGGAGCGGTCGTCAATCCGCAAAGCGCGTCACGTCGGCGAACCCAGTATGTCGTCGTCACCGATGGCGTAACGGTGATTGATGCAGCCGTTTCGCCTGTAATGATATTGCTTCCGACAGTTCCCGTTCCCCATTGAAAAGTGCCGTTGGTTCCTGTTGTCCCTCCAGTGGCTGTAAGTGTTACCGATGCGCCTCCGCACGATGTAGTGCCGCCATTTACCGCCGTTGGAGCCGTCGAGGCGATGTCGGTTTTGGTGAAATCGAGTTTAAGGTTGGCCCCGCCTGCATTTTCCCTGACGCGCACTTCAATCGTTGAAGTCGTGCTCAAGTTGAAACTTCCCGTGATGACGCCGTTGTTGCATCCGCCGCCTCCGCTCCAGTTGTCGCAACTGAAAACGAGGTCGCCGTCTACGAACACGCGCACCTGGTCGTCCCAATTGGCGAGTGCCAAGGTGTAAGTGCCGCAGGTAAAGCCGCGCCTTTTGTAGACAAACGTAAAGTTGTCCACGGGAATCGGACATCCGACCCATCCGGCAGCGCTCGAAGGCGAATTTTGATTGTTCCAGCTGTTCGTGCCGTTTTGCGTATCGATGTTGAGATCGGACGAGACATAATATCCGGCGTATACCGCTGTAGCAAGGTTGATGTCGCCGGTGGAATATCCGTAAACGTTCCATTGGTTCGCACCGAATACGGTCGGGTTACCCGCCGGAGCCGTTATGTTTATCGTCGTTGTCGCTTCAGATGAATATCCGGAACAAGGCGATGTCAACGCTCTTCTTACCCAATACGTCGTGGTGACAGTCGGCGAAACGTTGATCGTCGCTCCTGTCTGTCCTGCGATGATGTTGGTTCCGACCGTTCCCGTTCCCCATTGGAACGTATTCGATCCCGAACCTCCGACCGCTGTCAAGGTGTATGTCGATCCCGAGCAGGCAGATGCCGATGGCGCTCCGTTTATCGAAGTCGGACCCGCGGCAGGAGGCACGATTGTGATAGTTCTTGTAGCATGACCGCTCGTGGTGTTACAAGGAGATTCGTCCCTGCGGCGCACCCAGTATGTTGTAGTCGCGGTCGGGCTGACGGTTATGGAAACACCTGTTTCGCCTGTAATGACATTGTTTCCGACAGTTCCCGTCCCCCATTGGTAGCTTCCAGTGGTTCCCAAGGCGCCTCCGTTTGCGGTAAGCGTGGTACTCGAGCCGAGACAGATCGTGTTAAGGCCCGTTACGCTCGTTACGTTTGTGGACGCCGTGTGGACGGTAACGGTGAAAAACACTGCAGCTGACGTCGTCGCGCAACCGTTGTCAATGGTGCGCACCCAATACGTCGTCGTGATGGTCGGATTGACATTAAAGGTATTCCCGTTTTGGGTGCTGATGACATTGTTTCCGGGAGTATTTCCCGTGCCGAATTGGTATTGGCCGTTGCTTCCCAACGTGGCTCCCGATGCCGTTAGCGTTGTCTGTGTTGCGGAACACACGGGCGAGGTTGCGGAAAGCGAGGTTGGGCCTGACGATAGTGTCGTTACATTGATGACGATCGTCGGACCTTGGGTTTGTGTGTTGCACGGAGCCGGATCTACTCTTCTGACCCAATATACGGTTTGAACCGTCGGATTTACGACAATGGAAGCCCCGGTTTGGCCCGAAATCACATTCTGGCCGACGGTATATCCTGTTCCCCAATTGTAAACCGATCCCGTTCCGACCGTACCGCCTGAGGCCGTCAACGTGACGTTCGCACCGCTGCAAACGTTCGTGCTCGAAGCCGTCAGGGTCGTAGGAGTTGTAGAAGGCGTAGCGACCGTCACGGAATAGGTCACACCTGTTGTATATCGGTTACAAACCGGATCGTAAGCGCGCACCCAATAGGTAGTGGTCGCAGTCGGGTTGATATACATATTGTTGCTCGTAACGCCGCCGATTGCATTACTGCCTACGGTTGCTCCCGTTCCCCATTGATATTGGCCGTTGCTGCCGAGCGTCGCACCTTGCGCGTATAAAGTCGTTCCGCCTGCTCCCGCGCAAATTGGCGATGTTCCCGTAATGGAGGTCGGAGCGGTTGGCGCAACATATGTGTTCAAGGTATAGAAAACAGCGTTCGTCCCAGGACATGTTCCCTGGTCAACGAGGCGTACCCAGTACGTTGTCGTGGCAGCAGGACTGACGTTTACCGTAGCGCCCGTGGCTCCCGCGATCACATTCTGGCCTGGCGTATTGCCCGTTCCCCATTGGTAAACGCTTCCTGTCCCGGGTGTTCCGCCCTGAGCGGTAAGCGTGGTGGTGGTATTGGCACAGACCGTTCCTGCTCCTGAAATGCTCCACGGCCCGGTTGAGCCTTTATAGACGACAGCCGTTACGCCATCTGTGTAGAGGTTGCAGGTTGGGTCGTATCTCCTGACCCAATAAGTTGTGGTCGTGTTCGGGTTGACGTAAATGCTTTGCCCTCCGTTGTTGTTGAAGATGTTATTTCCGATAACGTTGCCGGTTCCCCAAACGTACTGTACTCCATTGGCCGCATTTCCTCCGACAGCGTTCAACGTGACGCCGCCGTCTGTGTTGCACAATGAGGGACTTCCTGAAATCGAGGTTGGGGCCGTCGAGTAATTCGTGCAAGCGACATAACTGAATGTGACGCGTGTGTCTCCGTTTCTCTCGTAAAATTCGATGACGAAATCCCGGCTTCCGCTAAGGAAAATCGAAGCGGTTTGGGACGATTGATACGAATGGTCCGCCCAATTAGACAAGACCCAGGTTGCGCCACCGTCCATACTGAAGCGATAGCCGTCGTCTCCACCAACGGTAAAGGTATAATACCCGGCCATCCAGACCTTGTTCATCTTGAACCGGATCGCAAAATTGCTGGGTTGCGCCTCGCAAAGATTTGCCCCTGTCAAAGCTGCCGCACCAAGGTTCATGTCGAATTGCTCCGGCTGGGTAATGTAGCCGCGATACGTAGAGGTAAACGCATTGGTTGGCGGGTTATTCCCGTTGATGGTAGAATAAACGTAGCCGGTCCAGGCGTTATTTCCGTATGAAACCTGATCGCCCGCCGGTGGCACTACGTTAACGTTAACTGTAACCGCAGTTGTTCGGCCGCAATTTCCGGCATTGATACGTCTTACCCAATACGTCGTGGTCGTATTCGGACTGACAGTTATGGAAGCTCCGGACTCTCCCGAAATCGTGTTCGACCCAATGACAGAGCCGGTTCCCCATTCATAAACCGATCCCGGGGCATGCGTTCCGCCAGTCGCGGTGAGCGTCGTACTGTTGTTCAAACAAATGGTGGTATTGCCAGAAATGGACGTCGGAGCCGTCGAAGCAGCCGTAACTGTAACTTGTTGGCTTACAGCAGTAGTTGTAACCGTGCACGGAGCCGGATCTATCCTCCTGACCCAATAAGTCGTAGTCGTAGCCGGACTGACAGTTATCGAAGACCCGGTCGCGCCGGCGATGACGTTATTGCCAACCGTTCCTGTTCCCCATTGGTAGACACCGTTTGTTGATATGTTTCCGCCGGTAGCGAAAAGCGTGGTGGAATTTCCGGCACAGATTGCAGTCGTACCAGTGATAGCAGTTGGTGCCGTCGACGGATTCGGGCATAGCGAGTACGAAAAGCTGACGTGATATTGTCCGCCTTGGTCGTAGCTTTCCAAGACCATATCGGTTGAGCCATTGAGGTAAATAGTGGCTGTCGTTGTCTGGTAACTATGGTAATTCCAGTCGGACATAACCCATGTTGAACCGCCATCAATACTTAGACGGACGCCGTCGTCACCTCCTATCGTTACAAGATAATATCCCGAGGCGAAATTTTTCCGCATCCGATACCGAATTGAAAACGAATCCGGGTAACTGCCGCAGACGGTCGAAGCCGTTGGTGCGGCGTTGACGAGATCCCAGTCGAATTGCTCAGACTGCGTTACATAGCCGCGATAAGTCGAAGCCTGAAACGCGTTTTGCGGAGGATTGTTCGTGTCGAGCCCTGAATATACGTAGCCCCGCCATGAATCGGCAGGATAAAACGCTGGATTTCCTGGAGGTGAGCCCGGACATTGCGCTTTGGCGGCGAAGACGAAAAGAAAGATCATAACTCCTAAAAGCACCCAAAGTATTTTTTCGGCAGAGTTTTCCTTAGAGTAGTTTGTTTTCATAGATTGAGGTTGAAATGGTAAGGCCCAAATCCTTACGTCCAAATGTTTGTTGTGGTTTTTGTTTTGCAAATGAAATTTTCAAATCATCGACCAAATGTATAAAATCATCGATGAAATGCACAAGTTTTTTTAACACATATTGTTTTTCTTACAATCGTAACGAAAACGTTTTCGCTGTTGTGAAGGGCCGAGAATCCCTGTAAACAAGGGCATCCGACGAACACAAAAATTTTGCATCGTATTTCAATAATTGGATATTATAACGAAAAAACCTACAAAACACAATGTATTTCGTCGATAAAATATGTCACTTAATCGACAATTAATAATGAAAAAAATGACATTTTGCGAATAATCACTTGGTAAGCAACAAATTATGTAAGGTTTCATCATCACGCTTATACAGTAAACAGTTCTGAAATAGTAACTTAGTTCCAACCTAAAAACACAAGTCATGAAAACACCTTTATTTTTTATGTTAGTAATGGCAAGTTTTGCGTCGTTTGCACAGACAATCGCGCTTCAAAGCCTTGCCTCCGGATTCGACTCTCCCGTCGCAATCGAAAATGCGGGTGATGCCCGATTGTTCGTCGTCCAGCAAGGTGGAGCCATACGCATCGTAAATTCGGCAACAGGTGCCATCAATCCTGCCAACTTCCTTACGCTTACCAATTCGACGATCGCTACTGGAAATGAGCGCGGTCTTTTGGGACTGGCGTTTCACCCGAACTACAACACTAACGGATTCTTCTACGTGTTCTACACAAGGGCCGGAGACGGCGCATTGGTCGTTTCGCGTTATTCCGTAAGTGGAAACCCTGATGTAGCCAACGCAAACAGCGGGACACCGTTGCTTACCATCCCACATCCCGGAGCAGCGAACCACAATGGCGGCTCGTTGCGGTTTGGCCCTGACGGCTATCTCTACATCGGAACCGGAGACGGCGGCGGTGGGGGCGACCAAAACAACAACGCCCAAAACATCACCCAGAATCTCGGCAAATTGTTGCGCATCGACGTAGACGGAACCGCGCCATACGGAATTCCCGCGACCAATCCTTACGTTGGAGTGGCCGGAAATGACGAAATTTTCCATATTGGTTTGAGAAATCCCTGGAAATGGTCGTTTGACCGCGACAATGGCGATTTGTGGATAGGCGATGTCGGACAGGAAAACATTGAAGAAATCAATCACCTGACCGCGCCTCTAACTCCCGGACTCAATCTCGGATGGAGATGTTACGAAGGCAATGTCCCTTACAACACTGCGGGATGTGGTGCTATCGGTACGATGACGATGCCGTTGACGCAATATGTACAAAACGCTACCGGCGGATGTTCGGTGACGGGCGGCTACGTCTACCGCGGAATGGATTATCCGAATTTTGAAGGTCGCTATTTCTTTTCGGATTTTTGCATCAGCGAACTCGGATGGATTGCGCCCGGCGGCAACAGCATTACCTGGACGAACAACCTCAGTTTCGCAGGTTCGGTAACGACGTTTGGAGAAGATTTTGAAGGTGAACTCTATGTAAATGGCGGCGGAACGATCTACAAAATTACCGACTCATCGCTCGCAACCGACGACTTTGCGCGACATGGATTGCGACTGTTCCCGAATCCGACCGACGGCGAAGTGTTTCTCGACGCACCTAATATTCCCTATCCGGCTCAATTCCGGATCTATGAAAATACCGGTAAAGTGGTCGTAGAGCAAACCATAGAAAATACGATGGGCGGCCATTTCGTGACCGGAGACCTTGCCCGCGGCGTCTATATGGTTTGGCTCGAGGATGGACAAGGCAACACGTACAAAACCAAACTTGCAGTAGACTAAAACAAAAAAAGGTTCCTCATCGGGAACCTTTTTCATTTTCATTTCTATTGGTTATATCTCGTTGAGCATTTTGGATATCTCGTCGAGTTTTGGAGTCAGGATGATTTCGATCCTTCTGTTCTTCGCTTTGCCTTCGGCAGTTTCGTTTGGCGCAATTGGTGAAAATTGGCTTCGACCGGCCGCCGTAATATTGGTCGCGTTGATGTTTTTGTTCTCCAGCAAGATCTGGACGATCGCCGTTGCGCGCTTCGTAGACAAATCCCAGTTGTCGGCGATCTGGCCGGAACCTTGGTACTTGACGTCATCTGTATGGCCTTCGATTTGAACGGTGATGTCCGGATTGTCGCCGAGTACTTTTCCTACTTCGGTAACGGCGCGGCGACCTTCTGTTCCAACTGCCCAGCTTCCTGAACCGAACAGCAACTTGTTTTCCATCGAGACGTAAACCTTTCCGTTCTTTTGTTCGACGGTCAACCCTTTCCCTTCAAAGCTGTTGAGCGCCTTGGAGAGGGTTTCCTTCAGTTTTCTCATCGCGGCGTCTTTCTGCGCCATCATGTTTTCAAGCTCCGCAAGGCGTTGCGAGCTCGATTGAAGGTCTGCCTTGAGTTTGTCGAGACGTGCCTGTTCTGCGGCCAGCGCTTTCTCTTTTGCTTCGAGTTTGGCCAACAATTCCCGGTTTTTGGTCATGTTGCTTTGCAGCTCATCATTGCTGTTTTTCTCCAGCGCTGAATAAGACGACTGCAGATTTTTAAGGTTATTCGAGGCCGCCGTGTAGTCGTTCTGCAATTTGTCGCGTTCCGATCTGGTTTTGGCGAGTTCGTCCTGAAGCGCTTTGTAGTCAAGGTCGAGCTGATTCTTTTCTTTCGTCAGATTGTCGTTCGTGTCAGCAAGCGTGCGGTTCTCCTTTTTTAGCTTGGCGTATTTGTCTTCGAGTTCCGTGTACAGTTTTTTGGACACGCAGGAAGTTGAAAGTATCGCGATAAGAAGCGCTACGGAAATTCTTTTGGTCATGTTTTTTGGTTTAAAGTTTAAGGTTGGCGTGGTGTGGCACGTTGAACCATTAACTGCGAATTCTTATTGTACCCGGAATTAGCCCGGATTGCAGTGGACATCCTTTTGGAACTAAACGCTGTTTTTTGGCTGATTGCGGCAGCGACCAACGGAAGCTCGCGGCAAACAGCGCAAAAATGGCGTTTATGACAAAAGATGGCAACGGAAAGCCGGATCGGCTCCTGATTACAAAAGTAAACAGTGCGGTTGGCGGCTTGTCAGGCATTCCAAAAAGTTATTCACTCGATTTCAACAAGCACCGGACAATGATCCGAATGATGGGCATCTTTCAAGATCAGCGCCCGCTTTAGGCGATGCTCCATTTCGCACGTGACGAGCAGGTAATCGAGACGCCAACCCTTGTTGTTGGCCCGGGCGTTGGCGCGGTACGTCCACCAGGTGTAATGGTGCGGATCTTTGTTGAAATGGCGGAACGAATCGATGAACCCGGATTCGAGAAACATGCCGAGCCATTGGCGTTCGCGCGGCAAAAAGCCGGAAACGTTGGCATTGCGGATCGGGTCGTGAATGTCCATGGCCGTGTGGCAGATGTTGTAATCACCTCCGACGATCAGGCTTGGCAATTCGCGCTTGAGATTGTCGATATAGTGATGGAAATCGTCCATGTATTGGAACTTGTGGTCGAGGCGCGCGATGTTCGTACCCGACGGCAAATACAAACTCATCACGGAAACATCGTCGAAGTCGAGGCGCAGGTTGCGGCCTTCGGCGTCCATGCTTGGAATCCCGGTTCCGAAGGCGACGTGGTTGGGCTTTATCTTGGACAGGATCGCTACTCCGGAATAGCCTTTCTTTTCGGCCGAAAACCAATAATGGTAAGGATACCCGGCTTCTTCTATCAAATGGGTCGGAACTTGCTCCTGCATGGCTTTGGTTTCCTGGAGGCAAATAACGTCTGGATCTGCCGCTTTGAGCCACTCGATGAAGCCTTTGTTGATGGCGGCGCGGATGCCGTTGACGTTGTAGGAAATGATTTTCATTTTCGTTGAATTGATTTGGAATTCCGATGCGGAGGCCGACCTTGTCATCGCGCATGCCCAAATTTACGGTCACTCCGTTTAAATTTCAAACTTTATCATTCAAAATAATTTTTGCCGATTGTCCAATCAAACCCGGTTTCAGCGTCGAATTTTTGCGAGAAATGCACGAGTAACGTTCACTTAACCTACCTGAATTTTCCTATCTTTGCCCGATAAACCAAACTAAATGGGGCTCGTCACCGCTAAAGAAATCGCTCGTGCGATAAATGCTGACAAATACGGGGCTTTGGGGACTTTTGCCGGCTGGGTGCTGATGAAAGTGCTTCGTATTTCTACCCTGAAAAAAATCTACAATCGCCATAAAGATGAGCCGGTTGTCGATTTCCTGAACTCCATAATCGGCGAATTCCAGATCAAATTCGAGATTCCTGAAGAAGACTTCAAACGCCTGCCGAAAGAAGGTCCTTATATCACGATTTCCAATCATCCGCTTGGCGGGATCGACGGCATTTTGCTGTTGAAACTCATGCTCGACCGCGAGCCGAATTTCAAGATCATCGCCAATTTCCTGTTGCATCGCATCGAGCCGCTTAAGCCGTACATCATGCCGGTCAACCCGTTCGAGTCGCATAAGGACAAATCCAGCGTCGTGGGATTGAAAGAGACGTTCCGCCATCTGAAGGACGGGCATCCGCTTGGCATGTTCCCAGCAGGAGAAGTCTCAACGTTCAAAGACGATAAATTGATGGTCGACCGACCGTGGGAAGAAGGCGCGCTCAAAGTAATCCGCAAAGCCCAGGTTCCTGTCGTACCGATTTACTTCCACGCCAAAAACAGCTGGATGTTCTACTTTTTGTCTAAAATCAGCGACACGTTGCGCACGGCGAAACTGCCATCGGAATTGCTTACGCAGAAGAACCGCGTGATCAAGGTGCGCATCGGCAAACCCATATCGGTAGCGGAACAGAACGAATACGCCTCACTTGAGGATTATACGACATTCCTGAGAACCAAAACCTATATGTTGGCGAACGCGTTTGAGAACGATCCGTCGTTTTTGAATGCCAACAAATTGTTGTCGGCCAACGCCAAGCCACCAAAACAAATCGTACTTCCGGCCAACCAGGACAAGATTCTTGAAGAGATCGAAATGTTGCGCCAAACCGACGACGCTTGTTTTACCAGGAGCAAGAATTACGAAGTGTTCTTTACGGAAGCAGAGAAAGTTCCCAACGTCCTGCACGAGATCGGCCGCTTGCGCGAAATCACGTTCCGCGAGGTCGGAGAAGGCACGAACGAATCGATCGACCTCGACAGATACGATCAATATTACCACCACATGTTTTTGTGGGACGACGAAGCCAAGCGCATCGCCGGTGCCTATCGCATGGGATTGGGTAACGAAATTTATCCGAAATACGGAATTGACGGGTTTTACCTGCATGAACTTTTTCGGTTTGAGCCGGAATTGTTCCCGATGATGAGCCAGTCGATCGAAATGGGACGCGCGTTCATCACATCGGAATACCAACAAAAGCCAATGCCGCTTTTCTTGTTGTGGAAAGGCATCGTGCACACGACATTGCGTTATCCTGAGAACAAATTCCTCATTGGAGGCGTGAGTATTTCGAACCAGTTTTCGAATTTCTCGAAATCGCTGATGATCGAATTCATGAAGTCGCACTATTACGACCCTTACGTGGCCCAATATATTTCTCCTAAGAAAGAATTCAAGGTAAAACTCAAGGATGCCGACAAGGATTTCGTATTTAACGAGGCTGAAGCCGACCTCAACAAGTTCGACAAGATCATCGATGAAGTCGAGCCGGGGAACTTGCGCTTGCCTGTGCTCATTAAGAAATATATCAAGCAAAACGCGAAAGTCGTGGCTTTCAACGTCGATCCTTTGTTCAACAATTCGGTTGACGGTTTGATGTACATCAGAATTGCCGATTTACCAGACAGCACCGTGAGACCTGTCTTGGAAGAGTTCCAGGCCGAACTCGAAAAGAAGCTTGAGAAGAAAGGCGAAATCTAACTCCAGATCGATTCGCGCAGGATATCCGAATAACTGTTATCGGTAACAAAAAAACCGAGTCGCACCAGGTGGTAAGCGATTAGGGAAACGGCCATCGCCCATCCTAATCTCCTGCTGTAGAAGATTGAATTGAAATATTCTTTTCCGGTAGCGATTTCTATCGGAAGAAGGATCAGCAATCCTACGCAAAATATCGCCGTTGGAAGCCCGAAAATGTGGTACCGCAAACTCTCGATAAGATTCCCGTCATATAAAGACACGAGCGATTTCGTAATTCCGCATCCGGGACACGGGAAACCCGTAAGCATCTTGAACGGACACAGCGATTGAGCCGTTTCCAGATGTCCGTCGGCATTCGTGAGGTGAATAAAAAAAGGAATTGCCAAGGTCAAAACGGCCCCGGCAATTCCTAAAATCTTGTACTTTGTCTTCTTATTTGTAAAGCTTGTTGATATCACCTTGTACGATCATTGCGGCAATCATTGGGAAAAAGAATCCGAGCACGAGCAACAAAACCGACTCGTCTTTTTGCGGCTGACCCGTTTTTTGGTACAAAACCGGCAACGCTTCTTTCCCGGCCAGGTAGTAAAAATACATGTTTACGGGCGTGCAGCATCCGGCAAAAATTGCCACCGGCTGCGAAATGACTTCGCGCCCGGCGACGGCGTTGAGCACTTGTGCCGCCTTGATGTTCCAGTAGATCAGGTACAATCCGCAGGTTAGAAAACCCAGGACGAGTACCAGGACAGGATCTACGTTGAAGTCGGGAATTTCCCGGTTCTCTCTGATTTCTTCCATGTTCGTTTGATTATTATTGGTTTAGGCAAACGAAGAACGTAAAATCCAATTAATAAAACAAGGGATTACAAAAACGCTTTGTCAACGGGTTCCCACAGCTCGATTTTGTTGCCTTCCGGATCGAGGATCCACGCAAATTTCCCGTAGTCATGCGTTTCCGGATCGCCAACCAAAGTCACGCCCTCGCCTTTAAGCTGAACGATGAGGCGGTCGAGATTTTCGACGCGCAGGTTTTGCATGAACTGTTTTTCGGATGGTATAAAATATTTTGTGTCGTCGCCAAAAACCGACCATTGCGTCGAACCATCATTTCCATGTTCGTCTTTCCACCAAAAGGTCCAGCCATATTGATCGGCCGGCACTCCGAGGTGATTCCGATACCACTCTTTCAGCGCATCGGGATTTTTGGCCTTGAAGAAAAACCCGCCAATTCCGGTTACGCGTCTTTGTTCAACCTGCGGAATATCGGTCCCGAAATACAGCACTTTGATTTTGTCGACGATAACCTGAGCCAAACGCTGTTTGCTTTCGACTGTCCAGCCCGCGATGTGAGGTGAAAGGAGGACGTTTTCTGACTTTAACAGATATCGGAAAGCATCCGGCATTTCTCCTTCAAACAGTGTTTCAAAGGACAGTTTCTCATATTCGAGAACATCGAGTCCGGCACCCAAAATCTTTCCCGATTTTAAAGCCGCGACCAAATCTTCGGTTACGACATTTTTGCCTCGGGATGTGTTGATGAGCCAGAAGGATTTTGCAAAAGCACCGATAAAACCGGCGTCTACCATTTTGTCTGTTTCGGGCGTCCACGGGATATGCAAGCTCAGCACGTCGGCTTTTTGCTGCAATTCCGACAAGGAAACCTGTTTCGCATTGGCGTCGGAAACACCTTCAACGATATCGTAACATAAAACCTCAACGTCAAAACCTCTGAGTTTTTTCGCGAACGATTTCCCCATATTTCCATATCCGATTATCCCAACCGTTTTGCCGTCGAGTTCGTGTCCGCGGTTGCTTTCGCGCTTCCAATACCCTTCGCGGATCTCGCGGTCGGCAATGTTGAGTTTGTTGAAAAGATTGAGCAGCATGCCCAGCGAGTGTTCCGCAACGGCGTTCCGGTTGCCCTCAGGCGCCGCAATCAGTGTTACGCCTTTCGATTGGGCATAGTCCCCATCGATGCTTTCAAGCCCGGCTCCTACTCTTGCGATAAACTTCAGATTCGTCGCACTGTCGAGAAAAACTTTATCGATTTTGAACCGGCTCCGGATCACAATGCCTTCGTAATCGGACATTTTGGCTTCGATATCTGATTTTGAGGACGTATAATCTTCGTGGTTTTCAAACCCGGCGTCGGCGAGTTGCTGTAGTAAAATAGGATGATTGGTGTCGAGGTGGAGGACTTTGGGCTTCACTTGGCGTTTTTTCCAAAGTTACCAAAATATCGGGTTACTCCTTAATGATGACCATGTCCGATACGATTCCGATATCGGCAAACCAGGAGTCGGAAGTGAGCAACCGTCCTTTGTCGTCGGTTACCTCGAAATAAATACTGCTCGGATAAACCGTTCCCACGTTGCTTACTTTAAGGGCAACTTTGTTGAAGCCGTCGGAAAGCGGTATTTCCATGGATTGGCGCGCGCCGGTTATATGGAGTTCCATTACCGCGCGCTCGTTGACGTAGACGGTAATGCGTTCCCCGTCGACATAAGGCCCGATATCCTGGTAGGAAACGGTGATCATCGTGCTCGTCACGCGAAATTCGCCCATGTGCTTGTTCTGGCGCAGTTCAGGAAACGACTTGCTGCCGCTACCTTCTGAATTGATTCTCTCGGCTATGGCATCGCCCGGATTCTCAAATTTGGGCTTTGGGGCACCGAAGTTTATCGGTTTATCGGTATTGAGGTTGTAATTTTTGATCGGATCGCCGCTGATGGATGGCGGCACGTAATACGGATCTTTTTTGGGCGGCGTCACTACAGGCGCTTTTGTTTCCGGAGGCGTGACCGGCGGAATGCTGAGCCTGTTTTTGCCCGTGTCCGGCTGGGCGAAGACGCACAACGAACAAAACAGCAATAGTATCGGCAGCCAAAATCTCATAAAAAAATGCTTGTGCACAAAAATAGCCGAGAATCAAACGCTTTGGTGGTATTTAACTAAAAATTGTCAGAGCGTGAAGCACTTTACCAACCTCGACGGTTCACAAACCTTGAGCGAAGACAACCGTTACGTCACACATAAAACCCTTTGACGCTTAGCACGAAAGTAATCCGGAAACGCCTAAAACCCAATCACCATTTTGGCGATCGAAAAGTAGATCAATATCCCGCAGATATCGTTGCTCGTCGTTATGAACGGGCCCGTGGCGAGAGCCGGGTCAATCCCGAACTTGTCGAGTAAAATCGGGATGAACGTTCCAATAAGGGAGGCGATGACGATAACCGAAACCAATGCGATGGTCACGATAAACCCGACAACGGTTTCCACGTCAAGCAAAAAGTGGCTGCCCAGGAAAAGTATGATGGCCAGGATCGAGCCGTTGAGAAGCGAAAGCATGACTTCTTTGAGTAATCGGTTGAACAGCGAACCGCTAATGGTGTCGTTGGCCAGACCTTGCACGATAATCGCCGACGACTGTACGCCGACATTGCCCGCCATCGCCGCGATCAGGGGCGTGAACAGGAACAAACCGCCGTGTTCTTTCATGGCTCCTTCGAACAGTCCGAGAACGTGGACCGAAATAAATCCGCCCAAAAGCGCCAGAACCAGCCATGGAAGACGCGCCTTTGTCAAATCGAGAATGCTGTCATCGGCCTCGACGTCCTGTGAGATACCCGCCGCGAGTTGGTAATCCTTGTCGGCTTCGTCCTTGATTACGTCTACGATGTCATCGATCGTGACGCGTCCGACGAGACGACCCATTTCGTCCACGACGGGAATGGCTTCCAAATCGTATTTCTGCATGATACGCGCGACCTCAACGTCTTCCGTATCGATCTTGACCATGTTGAGTTTGCGGATATAGACATCGCTGATCGCCGTTTTCGTGGACGTCGTCAGCAAATCTTTAAGTGACAATCTCCCTTTTAGCCGATCTTCGTCATCTACGACATAAATCGAATGCACGCGGGAAACGTTTTCTGCCTGGATACGCATTTCCTTAACGCACGTCAGCACGTTCCAGTTTTCGTTGACTTTTACGAGTTCTTTGTGCATCAAACCACCCGCCGAATGCTCGTCATAGCGCAAAAGCTCGACGATATCCTTGGCGTGCTCCATGTCCTGAAGCTCGAGTATGACCTCTTCTTTCCTGCTTTGGGGAAGTTCGGCGATAATATCGGCCGCATCGTTGGTGTCGAGGGCGTCAAGTTCTTCTGCGATTTCTTTTGGGGAAAGGCGCTCGAGGATGTCCTCGCGGATGTTGTCGTCGAGCTCGAGAAGTATTTCGGCCGTTTTTTCGGTATCGAGAATCTTGAAAATGTAAGTTCCCTCGTTGGCGTCGAGTTCGTCTAGAATTTCGGCAATATCAGCAGGGTGCAGATCGTTGAGCAGGGATTCGAGTTGCCTGTCGTCCTTGCTTCTGATAAGCCCCTCGATCTGCGAGATTAATTCCTTACTGACTTTGAACTCCATCGGCCTGGATATTTTGTGTTACCGAAATGAACTGCGCCACGTCCAGCTGTTCCGGACGGAGGTCAAAGATAGGATTTTCGCGCAATTTTTCGGACAAGCCGAATGTTTTTAAACTGTTACGGAGTTGCTTCCGGCGTTGGTTGAACGCGGTTTTTACGACCGTGAAAAACAGTTTCTCGTCGCAAGGAAGCGTATAATTTTCCTTTCGCGTCAAACGCAGCACGCCGGACTTGACTTTTGGAGGAGGCGTAAACACATTCTCGCTCACGGTAAAGAGATATTCCGCGTCGTAGAACGCCTGTACCAGCACCGATAATATTCCGTAGGCTTTGCTGCCTTTCGTTTCACAGATGCGTTCGGCCACTTCTTTTTGGAACATGCCTGAAAATTCGGGAATCTGATAGCGGTAATGCAACATCCGAAACACGATTTGGGTCGAAATGTTGTACGGAAAATTCCCGATTATCGCAAACGGTCGGTCTTCAAAAACTTCGTTGATATTGTATTTCAGGAAGTCTTTCGAGATGATTTTCCCGTGTAATTTCGGATAATGCGCATTCAGATATTCCACCGATTCCGTGTCGATCTCGATGACATAGGTCGTGAAATCCTTCTCGAGCAGATATTTGGTGAGCACTCCCATGCCCGGCCCGATCTCGAGCACGTCGGAATAGCCGCTTCCGACTAGGGAATCGGCAATTTTCCTGGCGATGTTCTCGTCGTTGAGAAAGTGTTGGCCAAGATGTTTTTTCGCTTTTACCTTATCCATCCTAAACGATGTTGTGGTCTGAAATCAGTTCGAGCTCGGTACGGAACGCAAGCATTCGGTCGCCAAACAACGCCTGGCTCTCTTCTCGCAGCCGTGGCGCATCTTCAGCATAATAACGCTCGAGCATTTCGCGATTTTCGGCGGTGAACTGCACGGAATACGTAACGCCGCCCATTTCTTCCTCGACGAGCACCTTTACCATGCGCGCGTTAATGAATTTGCCTGTTGCCAGCACGTCCGATATGTGTTTGTGCTGCATCCAATCCATCCATTGGTCGTGGACGGAGTCGTGTATATTGATGGTGACGTTGTATATTATCATTATTGGTTAATCTATGGTTTGTTGTTTTGAAGCTTAAGGGAAGTTGGGTTTGTCAATGGCCAACTCCGGATTTACGATTGACGAGATTGGAATTTGGGATTTAAAGATTAGTGTCGCCTCTCAACGTCCGGTATTTCTTTCGCGCTTCCACAAAATGAATACTGTCCTGATGTTCAAAGATCATTTTTTCGTAAAGCGGCTTGGCTCTCTCGGGTTCCTTGAGATGGAAATTGTAAATGTCTGCCGAATAATAAAGCGCTTCGTCTACATAAATCCCGTCAGCATGATTGTCAAGAATGCTTTTGTACAGATTCAGCGCGGCGTTGAAATCACCTGCTTTCTCATACATTTTTCCCAATCGCAACATCGTCACACTTTCTATTTCCTTGCCTTTGAATTCTTGGAGAATGGCTTGAAACGCGGCCAAGGCGTCTTTCGACTTATTTTGGTAGAGCAGATAATCGGCCCTGGCGAACTTCTTCAGAGCCGTTTGTGTGGAATCCTCTACCGTATTGTCCGAAATCAGCAGGAAATATTCCAGAGCGTCGTTGGCAATTAATTGCGTGGACGCCGATTTCAGTGTCTTGAATTGTGCTTGTGCCCAGGTAAAATCCCCTTTGAAATAGCTCGTGCGCGCGGATTTCAAACTTGCTTCGTGCCCGATGGCATCGTTTTTCAGATCATCCTCGATCTGGGAATAATAAATCAACGCCTGATTGAACTTTTCCTCGTACAACAAAATGTCTGCAAGTTCCATTTTCACGTCCGACTGCTGATAGCGGTTGAGTTGTAACTCGAGCGACTGTCTGAGCATGTTTTTGGCCGCTTCCGGATTGTTGGCGTTGAAGGCCGTGAAATGAGCGTATAAGATCTGCAATTGAAGCGTAAACGGATTGAGCCCGAATTCGTCCATAAGTTTTTTGAAGTCGGCCTCTATTTGGGCGTTTTCCTTTTCCGTCGCCGATTGGACGCGCATTTCCATCAGGTAAAAATTGGCCTGGACGCGCAATTCGATCTCGGACGTGTTCTGTAAAATCCATCCGAAAATCTCCTTGGCAGTTTCAGAGTCGTCTTCCTGTATGGCGAGTTCGGCAAGGTTGACGATGTTGTAAAATGTCTCGGGATTGCGCTTGTAGACCGCCTTTTCCTGTACGAAAGCTTTTCCGTATTCTTTTTGTTGGACATAAAACCAACTCAGGTATTGGTTCCAGAAAATATCCTGATCTTTCTGGGCGCGCACCAAAAGCGCCTTTCGCAACGTCTCGTTGAAATTCGTGTCCGCATCCTCGTTCATGAATCGCGACAACTGGTTCTGCACCACGATCGTGCTATGCGGATTGGCGAACGCTTCGTCTAGGAACGTGTTGATCATCATGTCGGTATTGCCTTGCTGTCCGTAAAGCAGCGCCATCTGATAGTTGAAATTCATCTTGGGCTCTTTCTCAAGCGCCAGTTTATAGGCACGCAACGCGTAATCGAGAAGCGAGCGTTTCTCGAATGAAGAAGCAACGCTGTAAACATCCCCGGCGTTGACTTTGATCTTGGCCAACGCTTCCTCGTAGTATTTTTTCGCTTTGGAATCGTCCTTTTTGAGCTGGTAATTGTATCCGATTTCGACGAGAAGCCCGCCTTGTTTGTAGCGTTCCAGGCGTTCGCGCAATAGCTTTTCAGCTTCCTCAAGTTGTTGAAGCTGTTGGAAAGACTCGACCAATCGCTGGAAATAAATACTGTTCGACGGCTGATTTTTTAGCAATTCCTGATAGCTCACTTTGGCCTTTTCGAACTCGCCTTTGTCAAAATAATTCTGGGCCAGCTGCTCGTTTTGGGCGATCGCAGCAAGCGAAAACAGAAAAGCGATCAAGGCAAGTTTTAGTTTCATTTTCGGATTTTGCTAGACTATTCCAATATAACGCTTTTTGGCGGTGGAACGTATTGGCACGGACAAAGATAGAGGCGTTGGAAAGATATTATTAACCTTTAACAAAATAGGCAGAAAAACTGTAATTGAAATTGGTGTCGATTGGGTATTTTTATATAGACATAACAGATTTTTTAAAAATCTGTTATGTCTGCCGCGCGTGAGCCAATTGACGATTTAACGACCCAAACAGGAAATCCCCAATCTCTAATTGATAATCTCGAATCCCGTATACTTGCGCAACACTTCCGGAATCACGATTCCCTCCGGCGTCTGGTAATTCTCGATAATTCCCGCAAGGACACGCGGCAAAGCCAGTGAACTTCCGTTAAGCGTGTGCGCCAAATGGTTTTTGCCCTCCTTGTCTCGGTAGCGCAATTTGAGGCGGTTGGATTGGAACGTCTCAAAATTCGAAACCGAACTGATTTCCAACCATCGATCCTGGGCCGTGGAAAATACCTCGAAATCATAAGTCAAAGCCGAAGCAAATCCCATATCGCCACCGCACAAACGCAAAACCCGATACGGCAATTTCAGTTCGTCGAGTATATTTTTGACGTGCCCGACCATGCCGTCGAGAGCCGCATAGGAATTCTCCGGCTTCTCAATGCGCACGATTTCAACTTTGTCGAATTGGTGCAGGCGGTTCAAGCCGCGAACGTGGGCGCCATAGGATCCGGCCTCGCGTCTGAAACAAGGCGTGTACCCAGTGTTAAGCACCGGTAATTCGCTTTCTGAAAGGATGACATCGCGGTACAAATTCGTAACCGGAACCTCAGCCGTCGGAATCAGGTATAAGTCGTCGGCACCCACATAATACATCTGGCCTTCCTTGTCCGGAAGTTGTCCGGTTCCATAACCCGACGCCTCGTTCACCAAATGCGGAACCTGGACTTCCTGGTAACCGGCATCTGTGTTTTTATCGAGGAAGTACGCAATAAGCGCGCGTTGCAATTTGGCACCTTTTCCCTTGTAAACCGGGAATCCGGCACCGGCGATCTTGACGCCAAGCTCGAAATCGATGATATCGTATTTTTTCACGAGTTCCCAATGCGGCTGTGCTTCACCATGCAAATCAGGAATTTCCCCGCTTTGAAAAACGGTCTCGTTGTCATCCGCAGTTCTACCATTCGGGACGATATCGGCCGGAAGGTTAGGGATCGTGTATAATTTTGCCGTCAGGTCGCTCGCGAAAACATCGAGTTTTTCGGCAAGTTCCTTACTTTTCTCTTTCAATATTACCGTTTTCTCCTTTAAAATAGCCGCTTTCGCCTTTTCGCCATTTTTCATGAGTTCGCCAATGTCTTTGGACAGCTTGTTCGATTCAGACAGCGTGTTGTCCAATTCCGCTTGCGTGGCCCGACGGTTCTCGTCTACCGACACGACATCTGCGATCAAGTCGGCGGCGTCAAGATTGCGCTTGGCCAACGCGTCGATGACCTTTTGCTGATTTTCGCGTATGTAAGCTATTTGTAACATGGCGTGGTTTGATTTTTTCGATGAGTGGCAAATTTAGTTAAATCGTTTGAAGTTTAAAGTGAAAGGATTAAAGTTTAGGTTGGGCGTGACGGCGGCGTGGGAATGTCGCCATGTAAAAGCATTAGAGGCGCCGCCGTCGGGCTGTCCGCTGTATCTTTTGTCCAGAACCTACACGGTTGGAAAAATCTGTAGGTTGTCCAAAAGGATGCCGCTTCCATCCCTCACGCAAACCCAGTGTTCAAAGTACTGACGTGCATCGTCACCCATTCGTTCGGGCACTCAACCACTTTATTACCACATTAACACAGGTTTACGCGTTTATTACTTACTTTCGCTCAACTTTTTTTAATTTTATGACGAAGATTTACTTATTGTCGATTTTGGTTGCGGTTTCGGCGTTCGGACAAAGCCCCACGGGAAGTTTGGCCCGCATTGCCGAATCAGAGATGAAATCGGCCGAAAGCCTGATGTCCGTACAGGTCAACCCGAACACCCAGAATTACGACATCACTTATCACAAACTGGAGTTTACGATCGACCCTGCCGAATATTTTATCTCCGGGAAAGTCACGACCACGTTCACCGCTTTGTCGAACATGAGCACCATTCACTTCGACCTCACCGAACAACTCAATGTAAGCTCGGTAAAAAAAGGCGCGACCAACCTGGCGTTCGCCCAAAACAACGAGGAATTGATCATTACATTGCCATCGGTTCAAGCCGCGGGAACATCGGCAACCGTGGAAATCATCTACTCAGGGGAACCGGCATTCGGTGAGCAAGGCTTCAACACAACCTCCCACAATGGCGTTCCGGCTATGTTTACGCTATCGGAACCGTTTGGCGCACGCGATTGGTGGCCGTGCAAGCAGGATCTCAACGACAAAGTAGACAGTATTGACGTTTTTATCACTGCTCCGAGCCAATATGTAAGTGTTTCCAACGGTTTGGAAGTCGGGCAAACGACATCGGGCGCAAGCAAGACGACGCATTTTCATCACGGTTATCCCATTCCGGCGTATCTGATCGCAATCGCAATCACCAATTATCAAGTGTTTACACTCAACGCGGGTTCGCCTCCAAACGAATTTCCTATCGTCAATTACGTGTATCCCGAAGATTTTGCCGATGCGCAGGACGGTTATGGAGCAACGCCGGCCATTATGGATTTATACGAAGAGCTATTCGAGACTTATCCGTTTTCTGACGAAAAATACGGTCACGCACAATTCGGTTGGGGCGGCGGGATGGAGCACACAACCGTTTCGTTCATGGCCAATTTCAGCCGCGACCTCATAGCACACGAGCTCGGCCATCAATGGTTTGGCGACAAAGTGACATGCGGCTCCTGGAAAGACATTTGGCTAAACGAAGGTTTCGCGACCTACCTGTCCGGGTTGACCGTGGAACACCTCGACGGGCTGCCGCAATTCATCGACTGGAAAGCGGAAAATATCGATTTCATTACCTCTTCCAACGGCGGAGCGGTTTATCTTACCGATGCCGAAGCGCTCAACGTCGGACGCATTTTCAGCAGCCGACTCAGTTACAGCAAAGGCGCAATGGTGCTTGAAATGCTGCGCTGGAAACTCGGGGACGCCAACTTTTATCAGGCGCTGCGAAATTATTTGGCAGATCCCAATCTCGCATACGATTATGCCGTTACGAACGATCTCCAAACGCACCTTGAAGCAGTTTCGGGCCAGGATCTCGACGGATTTTTTCAGGATTGGGTGTACCGGCAAGGATATCCGATCTATACGATCACAGCGGCGAATTGGGGAAATGGGATTTACAGGTTTACGGTCAATCAAACGCAATCGCATTTTTCGGTGAATTTTTTCGAAATGCCTGTTCCTGTTCGCGTTTTCGGAAGCGGCGGCCAGCAAATGGATCTCGTGTTGCAAAATACCGTCAACGGCCAAACGTTCGATATGGCTGTCCCGTTTACGGTAACTTCGGTGCAATTCGATCCCGAACGCCACATCATTTCCCGAGACAGCAACGCTTCGTTGGGAGTGGCGAATTTCGCGACATTGGCGGGTGCGAACATCTATCCGAACCCGGCGAAAGACCAACTGACCGTCAACCTGCCTTTAGACGCCACGCTCCAAAAGGTAATCGTTACGAATCCGCTCGGGCAGCAAGTCCTGGAAACGGGTTCGGCCGAAGTCAACGTCTCGAATTTGAAATCCGGCGTTCATTTCCTCACGGTTTATTCCGATAAGGGAAACCGAACTTTTAAATTTGTGAAGGAATAAATTTCGTTATAAAAAAAACCGCTGCATCAAAACAGCGGTTTTTTTTTCAGGCTATTCGCGACCTGTTGTTTGTTTTCAGACGTTATGCGATGGTCGTGACCAGGCCACCGTCTACGCGCACCGAAGTGCCGTTCGTTGCAGATGCCAACGGGCTTGCGAGATACACGATCATACTCGCGATTTCTTCGGGTTCCGCAAAGCGCCGCAATAGAGACGTAGGCCGGTCATGGTCGAAAAATTCCTTTTCTTTTTTTGCCCTGTTGTCTTCGTCGAGGTCGATAAAGTCGGTCAGGCCCTCAGAAGCCGTCGGGCCGGGTAAGACGCTGTTTACTGTCACGCCGGACGCTTTGGTCAATTGGGCCAAACCTCTGGAAATAGCCAGTTGGGCCGTCTTGGTCATGCCGTAGTGTATCATTTCCTGCGGAATGTTGAGTGCGCTTTCGCTCGACACGAAAATGATCCGTCCCCAGTTTTGTTCCAGCATTTTCGGAAAATACCTGCGCGACAGGCGCACGCCGCTCATCACGTTGACTTCAAAAAACCGAAACCAGTCTTCGTCTTCAATGTCCGCAAACGGTACGGGCTCAAAAATCCCGACGTTATTGACCAGGATATCTACCTGGGGCAATCGGTGTAACAGCGCGTCTATTTCGTCTTTTTTAGAAAAGTCGCACGCAATTCCATCCACCCGAGCATCCGGATTTTCCTGCTTGAGGCGTTCTATGGCGGTGTCGATACCTTTTTGACTGCGTCCGTTCAAAAAAACAGTCGCGCCTTCCCTGAGTAGCGACCTGGCCGTGGCAAAGCCAATTCCGGAGGTTGATCCGGTGACAAGCGCTGTTTTATTTTGTAATTGCAAATCCATTTTGTCCGCGGTTAAATTGTGGCTATTCGGTCAATTCGCCAATTCGAGGCTCCAAACTTCGAGCAGCCCGTGTGCTTTTCCGTAGACCGGATCGCTTTCGGGCATCGGGACATTCGCGATGTTTTCATCGGCTTTCGGGCGCTCTCCGGGTTCTCCTCTCATGATGTCGTAGTCACAACCGTCAGGATAGGCGCCTACGACCGCAAAATCGTCCGATTGCGAAATTCTTTTACGGCCGACTCCCGCGGGAATAACGACGACATCTCCTGCTTCGACGGGCAATTGCTCCCCGTGTTCACCTCCGAATTGCAAAATCGCATTTCCCTGGTAAATCCCGATGACTTCATGTGTGATGCTGTGATAATGGTGATAGTCATAAACGCCGTTTTTCCAGGCATTCTTCCATCCGAAATCGCGAAAATGCGCAATGATCGCGTCTGCGTCGATGAAGTCTTCGGCAAAAACGCCTTTGTAGTAAAGCAACGGCAATTGACTGTTCGGGATTTTCCCGTCGTCGTTGAAAGTGAAAGTGTGTGGTTTCATTGTGGTGGTTGTTTTAGTTTAGCAGTTGTGGTATCAATCAGGCTTTACCCGGGCAGGCAAAGGTTCGTTTCTTAGTCCGGCTATGGCGTTGCGTGCGGAAAGTTCAGCCATGGCGTTGCGCGTTTCAAACGTGGAGGATCCGATGTGGGGCAAGACACAAACATTCGGAAAATCGAGAAGTTCGTCGTCTTTGTCCATTGGTTCGGGATCGGTGACGTCGAGACCGGCGCCCCATATCTCGCCGCTTTCGAGCGCTTTTTTCAGGTCAGATTGTCTGTGGATCGGGCCTCTTGCAATGTTCACGAAAATCGCGGTCGGTTTCATTTTGGCAAAAGCATCGGCATCGAAAACGCCTTCGGTTTCTTCTGAAAGATTGGCGTGGACCGAAATCACGTCGCTATTCTCAAGCAGTTCGTCAAACGGGACTTTTTTCGCGCCCAATTCGGATTCGGCTTTTTCATTCGCGCTTCTGTTATGGTATAAAATTTCCATATCGAACGCGCCTTTGGACGACTTCGCCATTTCATATCCGATGTTCCCAAGCCCAAAAATACCAAGCGTCTTTCCTTGTAATTCCTGACCCAAATCCTGAAGCGGATCGAAAAATTCCCAGTCGCCTTTTGCGATCCTTTTGTGATGATGAAACGCCTTTCGCGCCGTCGCCTGCATCAACAGGAACGCGGTATCGGCAGTGGCTTTGCTCAAGACGCCCGGCGTGTGTCCAACGGGAATTCCGAGTTCATCGGCTTTTTCCATATCAACATTGTCATATCCGACCGAAAACAACGAAATCACCTTAAGATGTTGGCACGTCTCAAGAAATTTTGCATTGAGTTCGATGCGTCCGGCGGCCAGTAAAGCGTCGGCATTTTTGCATTTTGCGATAAGCTCTTCCTGTGTCAGGTCGCGATTTTCGGTCCATTGTTCTACCTCGATCCCTGCTTTTTCAAAAAGCGCGAGACCGGATTTCGGAAATTGTCTTGTGATGAAAACTCTCATTTACCAAAAACTTGCTGCATTCAATTGGCCGATTTCGTCGGCGACGAGCTCCAATTTAGGGGCGGCGATTATGCTTTTGAGTTGGTCGAGGCTCGTGGCGCTCGCGATGGGTGCCGTAACCGATTGTCGCTTGATCAGCCACGCAAGTGCGACGGCGGCCGGCGTTGTGTTGTGAATCGAAGCGACTTCATCGAGAGCGGACAAAATCTTGAGTCCGCGCGTATCGAAATATTTGTCCATGTCGCCTCCTCTCGGACTTTTCTCGAGATCGGCTTTCGTGCGGTATTTCCCGGTAAGGAATCCGCTTTCGAGCGAAAAATATGTGATGACGCCCAAACCGTGGCCGAGGCAAAGTGGCTCGTATTGGCTTTCGTACTGTTCGCGGGCGTACAAATTGTAGTGCGGCTGCAACGTCTGATAAATCGGAAAGTCGTTTACCTGGCTCGCGTCAAGCGACTGCAAAAGCCGTTCGGGAGTCATGTTGGAAGCGCCTATCCAACGCACCTTTCCTTCTTTTACGAGTTGATCGTAGGCTGAAAGCGTTTCTTCGACCGGCGTGTCCAAATCGTCGAAATGAGTTTGATAAAGGTCGATATAATCGGTGTTGAGCCGTTTGAGTGAAGCCTCCGCGGCTTTTAAGATGTAGTCCTTTTTTAGCGATTTCCCTTCGCCCATGTCGCTTCCGACCTTTGTGGCGATGACGACCGAATCCCGATTCTTGCGTGATTTGAGCCAGTTCCCGATGACCTTTTCAGATTCGCCACCGGAGTTTCCGTCGGCCCAGCGCGAATAGACGTCGGCTGTGTCAATTGCGTTAAAACCCGCGCCGGTGAAGGCATCGAGAAGTTCGAACGACGTTTTTTCATCTATAGTCCATCCGAAAACATTGCCGCCGAAAACGATCGGTGCGATGTGAAGGTCGGATTGTCCCAGTTGTCTTTTTTCCATTGATTCTGTATGGTTTAGAAGTGTATGTATTTTTTGTCGGATGCACTCTCGATTGCGGCTTCGATGATGCGCATCGTCTTGATTCCGTCCTCGGCAGAGACCGGAAGCGGTTTGTTTTTCTTGACCGCGTGGTAGAGATCGTCAAAGAAATGATAGTAATTGCCCGGGATCGTCGGGACGTGTTCGCGCACTTCCTCTCCTTCGATTTCCGTGTTGAGCACGCCTTTTTTGAAGTCGGGTTCTTTGCCCCAATCGGTAACCATCGGTTTTTTCCCTGTTTTAAGCTCGTCTTCCTGGACATCTCCGCGGCTTTTGATGAACGAGCCTTTTTTTCCGTGGATCACGTAAGCCGGAAGCGATTCCCGTACGAAATAACTTGCTTTCAAACGCACGCGGAACTTCGGATAAAACAGCGTGATGTCGAACCAGTCGTCTACAACGGAATTTTCGCGTGTGCTTCTGACATCGGCAAACAAACCTTCGGGAAACCCAAACAAGAACAACGCCTGGTCGATAATATGTGATCCGAGATCTTTTAAGATTCCAGATCCGCCGGAGCGCACTTCTTTATGTGGTTTCGGGCTTAGATTCGGGTTGTATCGGTCAAAATGAAATTCCGCTTCTACGGTTTCGCCGAGGATTTCCTTGTCGAAAATATCTTTTACGGTCTTGAAATCGCTGTCGTAACGACGGTTTTGGAACACTGCGATCTTGCGGTTTTTCTCAGTTGCAATTTCTTTTAGTTCTTCGGCTTCGGCCACCGTCGCAGTAAATGCCTTTTCGACGAGAACGTGCTTTCCCGCTTCCAGCGCGGCCTTGGCGTATTCAAAATGGGTTTCAGTAGGCGTGTTGACGATCACAAGCTCCACGGATTCATCGGAAAGCACCTCCTCAAGGCTTGCGTAACTTTTGACCATCGGATAATCTTCCTGGATGAGCTTGCGCGAACGTTCCCAGCATCCGACCAGTTCAAAACCGGGATGCAATTCGAGAAAAGGCGCGTGGAAAATTTTGCCGGACATTCCATAAGACAGCAAGGCCGTGGAGATTTGTTGCATGTTTGATCTGATTTTTAGCGAACAAGATGTTCATCCGTAAATTTAAACCTCACGCTGTGAACGCTTGGAACTATTAACAAACATTTACCAGTTCAATATATAGCGTCTGTTAGGCTGTTGTTCAGAAAACACTATTTTTGCCCAAATTCAATAGTTACAATGGATATCGTAATCAAGCTTTCCCAGTTTTTGCTGAGCCTTTCACTGCTCATCATTTTGCACGAACTCGGGCATTTCATACCGGCAAAGTTGTTTAAGACGCGTGTCGAAAAATTCTATCTGTTCTTTGACGTCAAGTTTTCGCTGTTCAAGAAAAAAGTTGGGGAAACGGTTTATGGTATCGGATGGTTGCCGCTTGGCGGATACGTCAAAATCTCGGGAATGATAGACGAAAGCATGGACACCGAACAAATGGCGAAAGATCCCGAGCCTTGGGAATTCCGATCAAAACCAGCCTGGCAGCGATTGATCATCATGCTCGGAGGCGTTACGGTAAACTTTATCCTGGCGTTTTTGATCTACATCGGGATCGCGTTTGCTTACGGCGATTTTTACGTGAACAATTCCGATTTGAAAGACGGCGTTTGGGTGGTAAATCCAGTTTTGGAAAAAGCGGGATTGAAAACCGGAGATAAGATCGTCGCGATCAATGGGAGTCCCGTCAACAAATTCGATGGTGGAATCAACGAGCTTGTCATCCTTTCCAAAACCGTGACGGTAGAAAGAAACGGCCAGCAGCAAGAGTTGACGATGCCTGTAAACCTTATCGACCAGGTTACGTCGTCTGATGTAAGAGGAGCCGTTGCTTTGCGTATGCCGTTTGCCGTTGGCGCGATCGACGAGAAATCGAAAAACAAAGAAATACTAAAGTCCGGAGACGTGGTTACGTCTATAAACGGCCAGCCACTTCGTTATTTTGACCAGTTGAAAGGCATGCTTGCGCCATTGGCCGGAAAAACGGTGCCTGCGACGGTAATCCGTGACGAGAAAGAAACTCCGATTGCCGTTCACGTGAGTTCTGAAGGGAAATTGGGCGTTGGCATCGCCCAGTTGGAAGAGCGCAATCTCGAGCGTCTTGGTTACTATAAGTTCCAACGCGAACAATATGGCTTTTTCGAGTCGATCCCAATCGGAATCAATAAAGGAAAAGAAAGATTGGTTCGTTATTGGTCGCAGTTAAAAGCGATTGCGAATCCTGAAACGGGCGCAATCAAATCGGTCGGCGGTTTTTATGCGATCTTCAACATTTTCCCTGACGAATGGGTTTGGGAGAACTTCTGGAATATCACGGCCGTGCTTTCAATCATGCTTGGCGTAATGAACCTTTTGCCGATTCCTGCGCTTGACGGAGGCCACGTCATGTTCCTGCTCTACGAAATGATCACGAGACGCAAACCGAGCGACAAATTCATGGAATATGCGCAAATGACTGGTTTTGTGCTGTTAATCGGATTGTTATTGTTCGCCAACGGAAACGACATTTACAAAGCGATCGTCCGACAGTAAAATTTCTTGATTTTTTCTTGAAATTTGTTTGCAAGACTCGTTTTTCGTTTTATCTTTGCAACCGCTTAAAAGATATAACATCTTCCTCCTTAGCTCAGTTGGTTAGAGCATCTGACTGTTAATCAGAGGGTCCTTGGTTCGAGCCCAAGAGGGGGAGCAAACAGAAAGCCATCCACATCGGATGGCTTTTTTTTATTGTAAACAATTTAGATACTTCGCCATTTTTTAGGCAACATTTAATTTGTTCGGGAATTTTTACCTCAACAGTCGAATTCGATCGCTACACGGGTAAAATCCGCATTATGTGACTAAATTTGTTTTGTATATTTGCCGCCTACATTTTGGCCTCGTAGTTCAACGGATAGAATGGGAGTTTCCTAAACTTTTGATCCAAGTTCGATTCTTGGCGGGGCTACATAGCAATCCGGAGTCTTTCTCCGGATTTTTTTATTTGTGCCGGAAACTACCGTTTTCCAGCGAGATTGGCCAGAGCATCTTCCAAAGCAGCCAATCTTTTTTCTACTTCGTTTTCTGAGGGGAGATTGTAGTGGAAAACATGCCTGACCAGCCAAACGGCAGACAAGGACGACATCGGGATTTCAATCGCGTCGATGCCAGGTTGAGAAGCCTGAAGCGCGACCGAATTGCCGGAGACCGTCATCTTGCGCAACAGCAGTTGTCCTTTCGTGGCAACGACCGCCAATTTACCCGATGCCATGCCGAGATCGTTGAGTTCTACCTTTTCCCCAATGACGGTGTCTTTCGGGAGCAGCGGAAGCGGACCGGCGGACATCGTGGCATCCTCGACCACGAAAGCGGTTTTGTCCGTCGGAGTCGTAAACGGCAGGAAAATCATCGGCAACGCAATCCGGGTTGGGCTGATCAGCGAGTCCAGGAACGCGTCTTTATTTTCTTTAGTTACGCAAGGAATTCCCTCAAAAACCGAATCCTGGGATTTAACCGAACTCGTCGTAATGGTTTCGTTGAAGCGCAACAGCCGGTTTACCGTAAGTTCCTTTGTGAGCAGTTCTTCAATATCAAGCGTGAAGTGATTGGCAATTTTAATTACCGTGTCCATTTTCGGATTGCTGCGTCCTTCTTCATAAGCGCCGAGCGTGGCCCGCTTGAGGTCGAACATTTCAGCGAATTGTTGTTGGCTCAAACCATGGACGCTTCTGATCTTTTTTATATTTTTTCCGAACATGCTACTAAAAATTGCTAAAAATATTTGCAAATATGAAAACAGGTTTTATATTTGTGCTATTGTTATTAGCAAATATAGCAATTTGGCCAACGCTTTGAGCAATTTTATGAAAATTGCTGAAATTGAATCACAAACTGCCAATTTAATTTGACTGTAAAGCACAAAAAAGCGAGTTTTATCACCAACCAAAATTCCATTTATGAAGGACTATTTCGATGTTGTCAAGGGCTATCTGACCCACCTCGAGCTCGAGATTAAATATGAGAACCGCAACGAATGTGTTCTTATCGCGAGCAGCGAACAGGAAGGCATCTTCAACCTTATCATTTGTGTGGCCTATCCAATCGTTATTTTTGAACAGTTCCTTTTCGAAATCAAATCAGATTCCCCTTTGATCTACAAGGAATTGCTCAAAAAGAACCGCGATATCATACACGGCGCATTTGTCCTTGATGAAACGGGAAGAAAGGTGATCTTTCGGGACTCGCTTCAACTCGAAAACCTTGACCTCAATGAGTTCAATGCGACGCTCAACTCGCTTAGTTTGTTGCTGAGCGAGTATTCCGAACAGATTATTAACTTTTCTAAAAACTGACACCATGAAATTCCTGAGACGACTTTTCAAGATCGGGCAAGCCGAAGTCCACCACGCAATTGACAATATGGAAGATCCGATAAAGATGACCGAACAAGGCATCCGGGATATGAAAGAAGACCTGGACAAAGCCCTCGAAGCCCTGGCGCAGGTCAAGGCGATGAGCATCCGAGCCAAAAAAGAGGTCGGCGACTATGAGGAAAAAGCCGAAGACTACAATGAAAAAGCGATGCTGCTGTTGAAAAAAGCTCAAAACGGAGGCATGGAACCGGCAGAAGCCGACCGCTTGGCAACCGAAGCTTTGGTCAAGAAAGAAGAAGCGATCCAGCTCAAGGACCGCGCAATTTCCGACAAGGAAAAATTCGACCAGAACGTCCTGCAAATGGAAGGAAACGTGCAGACGATCAAGCAAAATATCTCCAAGTGGGAAAACGAGCTCAAGATCTTGCGTTCGCGCGTCAAAGTGGCCGATGCCACCAAAAGCCTCAACAAACAGATGGCCCGGATCGACGGAAACGGGACGATCGCTTTGCTGGAACGCATGAAAGAAAAAGTCAACCAGGAAGAGGCGCTCGCCGAAGCGTATGGCGACATCGCCAATTCGTCAAAATCAATAGATGCCGAAATCAACAAAGCCGTAGACGTCAAGAAATCGAAAGCAAACAGCGAATTGGAAAAGCTCAAAGAACAACTCGGTATAAACGGC
This sequence comes from Flavobacterium selenitireducens, assembly GCF_014748335.1. Classification (GTDB taxonomy): domain Bacteria; phylum Bacteroidota; class Bacteroidia; order Flavobacteriales; family Flavobacteriaceae; genus Flavobacterium; species Flavobacterium selenitireducens. Next base: position 196,621 of record NZ_JAAVIY010000002.1, on the reverse strand, counting down.
AAGAATGACTGATTGCAATATCAGGACGCCTAATTCACCGCTCGCGCAAAATAACTTATGAAAGAACTTTTAGAAATCTCGTTTTCGCCCGTCAACGCCTTTTTCACGATAATGTCCATCGCCATGCTGCTTTATTGGATCTTGGTCATTATCGCCGGCCTCGATCCGGATGCGTTCAGCATCGACTTTGATTCAGCCGACGTCGGGAGCAATTTCGACCACGACCCTTCCGGAAGCGGAAACGCGCATGAGGGCAACGGATTCATTAAAGTGCTAGAATATTTCAATTTCGACGAACTGCCGCTGATGTTCATCCTGACCATCATTTTTTTCAGCATGTGGCTCATAGGCGTGAACGTTACCTATTACACAGGAATCGAAAGTACGCTCCTAGGTTTCTTATTGCTGATTCCAAACTTCATCCTGAGTCTTTTCGTCGTCAAGCTTTTCAGCAAACCGCTCGGTTACCTTTACAAACAGCTGAACCACAAAGGTGAGCCGGAAATCGATTTCCTCGGAAGACGCTGTGGTGTGCTTTCGTCTGTGGCCGCGGACAAGACCGGGCAAATCGAACTTGTCGTGAACGGCGATCCGATGAAACTCTACGCCCGGAGCAATACAGACGAAATCCTCAAGCCGGGCGAACAAGGCGTCATCGTCGGCGAAAGCGCAGACAAGAAATATTACCTCGTCGAGAAGTTCGACTACTGAAACCAAAACCTTTAAATATTCACCAAATAAACAAACACAAATGCTAGGAAATTCGCTACTCATTACTATGATTGCCATCATTGTCGTCGTCATCGGACTGTTGGTGTGGGTCATTTCGATGTACAAAAAAATAATCCAAGGGAAAGTCATCGTGCGCACGGGAGCCGGCGGGACTAAAGTGTTCTTCAACGCCGGGCTTGTCGTCCCTGTATTGCACAAAATGGAAATCATGGATATTTCCGTAAAGAAACTCGACGTAGAACGCACCGGCGTGAACGGGTTGATCTGTAAAGACAACATCCGCGCAGATATCAAGGTGACGTTTTTCATCAAGATCAACAAATCGACAGCCGACATCATCAACGTTGCGCAAACCATCGGTTGTGAACGCGCTTCTGAAATAGACGTATTGAGAAACCTGTTTGACGCAAAGTTTTCGGAAGCGTTGAAAACCGTCGGAAAGAAGTTCGATTTTGTCGAATTGTACGAAGCCAGGAGCGAATTCCGCGAGGAAATCATTTCGATCATCGGAACCGACCTTAACGGATATGTCCTCGACGACTGCGCAATAGACGACTTGGAACAAACGCCGCTTTCCCAGCTCAAAGCCGACAATATCCTCGACTCGGAAGGTATCAAAAAAATTACGGAGTTGACCGCGGCGCAAAATATCAAGGCCAACCTGATCCGTCGGGACGAAGAGAAAACCATCCGCAAACAAGACGTAGAAGCCAAAGAAGCGATCCTGGCCCTCGACCGACAATTGGCCGAAAAAGAAGAACAGCAAAAACGCGAAATCGCCAACATCAAGGCGCGAGAGGAAGCCGAGATCATCAAAGTCAATGAGGAAGAGCGATTGAAGTCTGAAACGGCACGCATCAACACTACCGAAAAAGTAATGGTGGCCGAAGAGAACAAAGACAGGCTCGTGATCGTGGCATCCAAGAACAAGCAGCGAACCGAAGCCGTAGAAACAGAAAGAGTCGAAAAAGATCGCGCACTCGAGCAAACCGAAAGAGAACGCATCGTGACGTTGGCGCAAATCGAAAAAGAAAAAGCCGTCGAGGTCGAGCGAAAAAACATCCAGAACGTAATCCGCGATCGCGTCGTGCTCGAAAAAGGAGTCGTCCAGGAACAGGAAAACATGAAGGACATCGAGGCGTTCAAGGAAGCCGATCGCCAGAAAAAAGTGGCCGTCACGCTCGCCGAAAAAGAAAGTGAGGAGCTTTACATCAAGCGCTTGAAAGCTGCCGAAGCAGAAAAAGAAGCTGCCAAACAAAAAGCGGAGGAAATCAACATCGAGGCCACGGCAAGGATGGCGGCAAGCGAGAAAGAGGCTGAAGCCAGGAAGATTTTGGCCGACGCAAAAGCCAAAGAAGACGCTACGCTAGGACTTTCCGAAGCACAAGTGATGCATGCCAAAGCCGATGCCAGCGAGAGACAGGGAATCGTAGAATCTGTGATCATCGAGAAGAAAGCCGTTGCCGAAGCCGCCGGAATCAAGGCCAAAGCCGAAGCCGAACTCCAGTTGGGCGCGATGGAAGCCGAAGTCATCAAGGAAAAAGCACTCGCGGAAGCACTCGGAATCCAGGAAAAAGCGGAAGCAATGAAAAAACTGGATGGCGTCGGGAAAGAACACGAGGAATTCAAGTTGCGTCTCAACAAGGAACTTCAGGTCGATTTGGCCCACATCAACATCCAAAAGGACATTGCCGATGCCCAGGCCAATGTGATCGGGGAAGCGTTGAAAGCCGCGAAGATCGATATCGTGGGAGGCGAAACGATGTTCTTCGACCAAATCGTCGGGCAAATCACGCGCGCCAAAGGTTTCGACAGACTGGTGAACCATTCGGAAAACATTACCGAGATCAAGGATGCGATTTTGGGAGAAGGATCGGAAGCAGACGGCAACCTGCTTGACAGGATCAAAGGTTTTGCCGATAAATACGGGATTTCATCCGAAGACATCAAAAATCTGACTGTTGCCGGATTGCTCGTCGAACTGCAAAACCGAAGCAATGACGAAGGCGAGAAAAGCCTGTTTTCGAAATTGACGGACATGGCCAAAAACCTTGGATTGTCCGGGAAGAAGCTCGGCTGATACCCTTAGAACAACAGTTTCCCGCGTAACTTCTACGCGGGTTTCTTATTTGCCCTGACATCGGGAAAATCAAAAAAAGAACACATGAGTACACTCGAAGGCGGTACATATGAAATCATACGCAGCAGGCTCGACGCCCAAAAACAGGATTTGGCGGGCAGGCTGCAGCAATTGAACGAGGCGCGAAAGCTGATTTTCGGAAGTACCGAAACCAAACTTATAGGCAACAACCGCATCATTACCGAGAACAATTGCATTCCCAGCGATATCGTTTGCCTGGGCAATACCTGCATTTTTGGCTACAATGTGCATTTTGGCCTGAGAACGGACATCAAGACGGAAGACGTCTTTAGCATTTACACGTATGAAAACGGAGAGTTTCATCAGCAAAACATGGATTTCATCGCAGATGCAACGTTCCTCGACGACTTCTTCAATCTCTACAAATATTATCGCGATACGGAGTTCCGCAAATTTTTCGTTACCGGGAATTACCTGCACATGGTCTTCCAGCTCAGCGACCGCTTGACCGACATCAAGACATTCAAGTGGCTTATCAAAGACGATACGCTTTTTTACCAGGATAACCGCAGCGACAGCGAATACAAATATCCGCGACAACACGATTTCAACTGGCAGGAAGCCACACGCGAAATGCAGCGATACGGAAAGTTCCAGCACGTTTCGATACTGGACAAGGTTTTTGTGGAAACCATCGGCGGAACCTTGACGATAAAAATCGAAGACAACACCAGCACGGGAAAGGGAATTTATGACGAAGAAGTCATGCACGCCGACCAGACGCTCGACGACGGAAACTACCAATTCGCCGACCTCGGAAACCTCATCGCATTACAAATCAAACCGTTTCAGGAAGCGGCGCGATTTTTTATCTACAACCACAAATTACAGGAAGTCAAGAAAATTGACAGCCTCTCGACTTCGGCGATTTTGCTGCCGGATCAACACGGTCTGATCTTCTCGAACGGCTATTACCTCCAGACGGGCGAGTATAAGATTTTCGAAACCAGCTTGCAAAACCTTTTGTTCCAGGAAAGGATTACTTCTCCCAACGGAGAAGATTTCCTCTACGTTTTTTATGAGGAAAAATCCGGTCAGTATGTGCTGATGCAATACAACCTGATCACGCACGAGGTTACGACGCCCATCATCTGCAACGGATTTACAATTCTAGAAAACGGCGAGTTGTGCTATTTCAGGGCCGAGGCCGAACACACCAAAAACCATCTCGTCCAGATTTGGCAGACACCTTTTGTAAAAGGGGATGTGATGCCAACCGAGCACAAAGACAGCTTTCTCTACAAAATCGGGAACAAGGACATCGTAAAAGCAATGGCCGATTGCCATTCGATCATCACATTGCTCAGCAAAGACGACGACTACGACGGTTTGTATGCAGACCTGACGCGGCTCGCCCAGAACATTCTCGACGGTTATTACTGGATTACGAGCAAAGAAACGTTCGAGCTGCATCTTCCGTTGACGGAAATCAGGAACACGGCCAATACCGCGATCGACGAATTCGAAAAAGTCGTGCAATTGCGTGCCAATGCGGCCAAAACGACTGAGGCGGTCCGCGAAAAAGCCGAATCGCTTTTCACCAAAATCAAGAGTTCCCCTCTCGACAACATCGACGTTTTCGTAGCGGATTTATCAGGATTGCGCACTTTGAGAGGAGAGGTCATCAGTTTGCGCGACATCCGATACGTCGACGAAACGTTCATTGCCGAAATCGAAGCCGAAATTGTCGCCCAAACCGAAGTCATCTCCCAGCACTGCGTTCAGTTCCTGATGGACGAAAAGGCGCTCGTACCTTACCAAGACCGCGTTTCTGAAAAACAAAAAGACCTTGGGAAAATCACGACCGTGGCCCAGGCAAAAAGCCTGGAGGAAGAAGTCGATACCATTACGTCCGACCTCGAAATGCTCATCGACATCGTATCCAACCTCAAGATCGCCGACACTTCGAAATCGACGCAAATCATCAACTCGATCTCGCTTATTTTTGCCTCGCTGAACCGGCTCAAGGCCGACATCAAAAACAAGGTGGCATCGCTTGGCGGACAAGAAGCAAGAGCCGATTTTGCCGCCCAAATCAAGCTGGTCGACCAAGCCATCGTAAATGCGATCGACCGCGCGACCACACCTGAAAAAGCCGATGAGTCGCTCAACAAGATCTCGATACAACTCGAAGATCTCGAGGCCCGTTTTGCAGATTACGAAGAATTTACGGCCTCCATTCTTGAAAAGCGGGAAGAAATTTACGCCGCTTTCGAGGCTCGGAAAAACAGCCTGGTCGAAGTCAGGAACAAAAAAGCGGTGGCCATAGAATCTGCCTCGGGACGCATTCTCAAAAATGTAGCGTCAAAGGCGTTGACATTCAATTCCGCAGAGGAAATCAACGGTTATTTCGCTTCCGATTTGATGATCTCGAAACTGCGCGATCTCGTTTCCCAATTGCAACAGTTGGAAGACACGGGCAAGGCCGAAGCCATAGAAACACAGCTCAAGTCCGCCCAGGAAGATGCGATGCGCAAACTCAGGGACAAACAGGATTTGTACGAAGACGGAGAAAACATCATCCGGTTAGGCAAGCACAAATTTGCGGTCAACAAGCAGCCGCTCGATTTGACGATCGTCTATAAAGAGAACAAACTGAATTATCATTTGACGGGAACCGATTTTTACCAGGAAATTTCCGAGAATGCGCTTCATGATCTGCAAAAGTATTGGTCCCAGGATTTGATTTCGGAAAATGCCGAAATATACCGCGCGGCCTATTTGGCCTACAAAATCTTCGAAAACAGAGGTGCTGCCGCACTTTACGGCTTGACACACGAAGAACTCGAGGCCATCGTCAAGGACGAAACTTCAAAAAATTATACCGAAGGTTACGTAAAAGGCGTGCACGACGCGGACGCACTCAAAATCCTGACGGTGTTGGTCAACAAACACAACAACCTGAAACTGCTGCGTTTTTCGCCAACAACACGCGCGTTCGCACAATTCGTCTGGTTTCATCTCAATGCCGATTCGCGAAATGCGCTCAACGCTAAAATCAAGGCGTCGGGCAATGTTTTGGCGGTTTTTCCTCAGAGCACGGAATTCGAATATATTGTCGATGAACTGGAACAGAATGCGGCTTCGTTTTTAGCCGGCAACCCGATTTCGAAAAATGCCAACGTTGATGTTTCGGAAATCGCGCGTTATTTGTTCGAAGAGCTAAAAACCGACGACGCTTTCCACGTTAGCCGACGCGCATCTGAAATTGCCGAGAATTTTACAAAGATGCTCGAGTCCAAGGGCGCGCTGGCAAGTTTTAGGCGCAGTCTGGAATCGGCTGATGACACGACAGCCTTGCAACTGGCGATCCAATGGGTTTCGTCTTATTTGGACGAGGCCGGCAATCGGCAATCGAACGGCGATAGTTTGTCTGACTATCTCTATGAAGTTGTCGCCTTGCTGTTGTTCCGGCATGAATCGGCCGAAAAAGTCTCGGGAATCGAACCGGAAGAAATTATATCAGGCCTCGCCGGATCGCATCCGACGATTACCGACGGCGTTTTCCAGTTCCATTATCACGATTTCATGGCTTTGCTCAAGCGCTATTTCGAGACCGATGTCCCGGCTTTTGAGCGATTCCGCGAGCAGCGCCACCAATTGACACAGCAACTCAAGCACGAATTGCGCCTTCACGAGTTCCTTCCGAAAGTGCTGACCTCATTTGTCAGGAATAAATTGATCGACCAGGTTTACCTGCCTTTGTTCGGGGACAATCTCGCCAAACAGATCGGAAGTTCGGGCGATAGCAAACGCACTGACCGATCGGGCATGTTGTTGTTGGTTTCGCCTCCGGGTTATGGCAAAACGACGTTGATGGAATATCTGGCCAACCGCCTCGGACTGGTCTTCATGAAAATCAACGGGCCGGCGATCGGACACGAAATCACGTCCGTCGACCCGATGTCGGCTACGAATTCGGCCGCGCGTGAAGAACTCAAGAAGCTCAACCTTGCTTTGGAAATGGGCAACAACGTCATGCTCTACCTCGACGATATCCAACATTGCAGCCCTGAGTTTCTTCAAAAATTCATCTCACTTGCAGACGGAACGCGCAAAATCGAGGGTGTCCATAACGGTCAGGCCAAAACGTATGATTTGAAATCGAAGAAATTCTGCGTCGTCATGGCGGGGAATCCGTATACGGAAACAGGCGAGAAATTCCGCATTCCAGATATGCTTGCCAACCGTGCTGATATTTACAACCTCGGCGACGTGATCGGGAATACTTCACACCTTTTCGAATTGAGCCTAATCGAAAATTCCATGACCGCAAATCCTGTTTTGGCACAACTGGCGCGAAATATGGACGATTTGTATCCGTTGGTAAAAATGGCTGAGACGGGTCAGAAAGACGGCTTCGACCTCGTTGGGAACCACACCAGGCAAGATGTCGAAACTTACCTGTCGCTTTTGGAAAAAATCCTCAAAGTGAGACGCGTGGTGTTGCAGGCGAATGCTGCTTACATCGCTTCCGCCGCCATGGAAGATGCCTACCGCACAGAACCGCCGTTCAAGCTTCAGGGTTCGTACCGCGACATGAACAAGCTCGTAGCCAAGGTAGAACCGGTCATGAATGATTCTGAAATCGCAACGCTATTGCTCTCGCATTATCAGAACGAAACGCAAACGCTGACGAGCGCGGCAGAAGCCAATTTATTGAAATATAAGGAGTTGACCGGCACTTTATCGGAAGTCGAAAACGAACGCTGGGAGACGATCAAACAGACATTTGTCAAAAACAACAAGCTCAAAGGTTTCGGCGATAAGAGCGAAATGGCATTGCTATTACAACAATTTGCCGAATTCACAGGACATCTGGGCCAAATCAAGGACATTTTGGGGCAACAGTCCAAATGAAAACGGCCGTGATGATCGCACGGCCATTCGTTTTCACGCTTTACTTCTTGCTGTATTCGATGTAAAAGTTGTCCTTGGATTCGTTTACATGCTTCAATCCGTTCACGGTTCTGTCGCATCGTTCCAATTTGACGTTCTTGATTTCCTCGCTCAACGGCAAATTGACGATTTCATGAACGTAGAAGTCGTGTACGACGGTTGTCGGTTTCCCGTTCGCGACATACGAAATGCTGTTGGAAAACGCGAAGGGAGAATTTTCCAAACCAAAATTCACCGACTTGATCTTGCGCTTCGTCGGATATTTAACTAAGTCGCAGTGCGGGAAATAAAGCAGGTTGATCGTGTATTCCCTGAAATCTTTAGCGCTTTTTGGAGGAATTATTATTTCAGGTCGTTCAACGTATGAAGTAGAATGCCCACTGGAAACAGCTGCGGACGAGGCCATGTTCAGGCGATAGAGATACGTGCTTGCATAAGCCGCTTTCGTTTCGGATTTTGCCGTCATAAAAGTGCGTGCCTGGAAATAATCGTATGCCTTTCCGTTTACGATATAAAATGATTTGGCCATGTTGACGGTCAACGGTTCGGACGTTTTGTTGTAAATCGTAAAGCCCGCATCGCCTCCTTCTGCCCAAAAATCATACGAAATCCGGCACTCGGGAGTCTCATAAACGTTGCTTTGAGAATCGGATGCCACTGGTTTTGTCTTATAAATCTGATAAAATTTGTTTGTAGAGCAGGAACTAAAAACTGCGAGAATGCCAATAAGTATAAATTTTTTCATTGTAAAGGATTTTCACAAATCTAACGCATATGGAAAATATGGATTTACGGATTTCCGCAATCTGCTGAACATGATTAAAAACTTGTCTATCAATAACGTAAATGTTCGACGCACCGACGACTTCATCCAATATCCTCTTCCATATATGAATCGCCCACTCCAATGGTCTATTCGTTTGATAGACTCGCAGGAGCCGTAAGCCTGATGCTTTGCGATATAAAATCCCAATCTTCTTCTTGTGCGCCACCATGGTCGGGAACGGCACCTCGGATCTTATCGAGCAGGTTCGCTTCTTCATACGGAAGTAAATCGAGGATCACCGAGAGCACGCCACTTACGTTCGAGGCGGGATCAGGAATGAATGGGTAATCGCTGTTTTCTCCTTTGTTCAAAGCCAGGAGCGAAACTTTTACGATATCGGCTATCAAAAACATGACATCGCTGTAACCTGAAAGCCGAAGTTCTACGGTGTCTTGCTTTTTTTTGAGGTTTTCTGATGTTAGTAACCGGAAATGATCGGCGGCAAGTGCCAAAAACTCCGGGGCGAGCGTTAATCCTGCAGTTGTCATGAGTTGCTGTGTTTGATTGTTTCGAGTCGTTGTAATTCGTTTAGTGAAAGTTGCGTGGCTTCCGTCAGATACCGTTCACAAGTGCTTTCCAGAAACGCGTAGTCTGATTCGTCCATTTTCAGTTCATTCCAATGGCGCAACATGTTGGGAGACGCGTAAAGTCGTTTCAGGCATCTTTGGCCGACCTCCGTATGTGGTTCAAATATTTTTTCGTGTATGTCGGTGAAGGCACCCGTGATCGAGAACAGAAATTTCAGACTGTGGCGATTGGGCGTGTAGCCGATGAATACCCGTATCAATCCCAATGCGACAAATTCCATGGCGGTCGAAAGCATCGCTACTTTAATCAGTTCTACGTCGAGCCTTTCGCTTGAGACCGCACTTTCGAAATACTGGTTGGCCAGGGCGCTACACTTGTCCCAATATTGACGGGCGCCTGGAATATCGCGTTGCGGAAATCCCGTTTGGTTCAGGTAAGGCGGGTTTTTATGGTCCAGCGTCATCCTATATCCGAATCGCATCACCTGGTCGAAAAACCAGCGTTGGTCGTGGGATTTGGTTTGTAAGGATTTTGGTTTGTGCAACAGCAGCGCAATGGGCATTTCGCATTCGAACGCGGCCTCGATTTCCTGAGAAATCTGACCAGGAAGCGAGGTCGCGTCGTTATCCGAAACGATCAATATGCCCAGCCGATGTTGCGCTCGCCCAATTCCGCTCAGGCCAAACACATTGAACTCATTGTCGTTCTCATAACAATAACTGGTATTTGCCCCGAGGATTTTTGTCAGGACGGTTTGGATGGCTTCGAGCTGAGGAACTTCCATGGTTTTTTTTTGGAAAGTTCGCTATAGATTTGCGTGTGAGAAACTAAAGTAATTGGTATTGAACAAATTATGGGTTGTGTTTTATTGTAATTTGTCCCAAGCATTGTTTTCGATAAATGGTGATCATGCTGCAAAAGGTTTCATTACCATCTTATTTTTTGCGTCGATTATGGTATTCCGTAAGACAAATCTTAGGCAAGCGGTTACTTTCGCAAGGAAAACATGTTTAACCGATGCGGTGAAGTGAAAATTTTTACATTTGCCGACCAAACAAATTTCATTACAGTTTTATTTTTCGGTTTTGCCGGGATTTCAAAAATGATTTCCGACGGGAAAATACGCATTACGCCGTATTGTATCCGCCGGAAAGCGTCATTACCGTTTGCATCTAATTTTTTCGCCTATGAGGATTTTTCTACTATTCGCTTTTTTATGTTTTGGATGGATTGCTGAAGCTGACGTTTTGCCCCCGTCTGCAACGATTGCTGTTAGTTCAGGAAGTCCATTTTGTCAGAATAGCCCGGGACCGACAATTACCTTTACGGGAAGTGGTGGGAACGCGCCTTATACTTTTACGTATACCATAAATAATGGCGCGCCTCAGACCACCGGAAATTCAAATGGGGCCGGAGTTTTTACACTAAGTGGGACTACTAGCTTGACCGGCACAACGACCTATACTTTAACAAGTGTTCAGGACAGCGATGGCGAGTCTCAAAATGTCACTGGGACTGGTTCTTATCAAGTTTCACTTTCTCCCGATCCGACAATGGGCGGAACTGGCGCGGGAACAACATTTAACGGTTTCCCAGTTTTCCGAGTTTGTTCCAATGGAAGCACAACATTTAATTTTACAAACACATCGTCTACGACAGCTACAAATCAATCTTACACCATCAATTGGGGCGATAATTCACCAAATTTTACAGGAACGAATTGGACAACATTGACCCATCCATATGCGGTGGGCATTTATACCTTAACCTATACAATAATCGGGACTAATGGATGTTCAAAAAGCCGCGCATATACTGTATTCATCGGCAACAATCCAGCGGTAGGCTTAGGAAATCCTGGAAATACAGATGTTTGTTCAAATCAAACTTTGACTTTTCCAATAACGGGGACGGCCAATAATCCGACAGGAACAATTTATACAGTTACATTTAACGATGGGTCGCCCCCTCAGGTTTTTAATCATCCTCCACCTTTAAACGTCTCCCACACTTTTAATATCTCGTCGTGTGGAACAAATAGTTCCGATGGAAGCAATAGTTATCCAAATTCGTTTTCCGCAAACATCGTTGCCTCGAACCCTTGTGCAACATCCTCCGTTGGCGTTGTTCCAATCTATGTTTCCGCGATGCCGCAAGCAAGTTTCGATGTACCGAATGGGGCTTGCACAGGGAATACTGTCTGCCTAAACAACACTTCTGCAGGAAATCAAATTCTTGGTGGTCAGTGTTCTGGTCCGGCGGGAGTTTGGAATATATCTCCTTCTACTGGTTTCACGTTGTCGGCCGGGAGTAATCTAGGAAATGATTTTGGTTCAATCGATCCCGGTGAATGGCTTCCCGGATCGGCCAATTTATGTCTGATCTTTAATTTGCCTGGCACGTACACATTAACCCTTAAAATCGCCAACAAATGCGGTATCGACACCGAAGTCAAGACTATCTGCGTTTCGGCCCCGCTATTACCTCAATTCACGCTTAACACGAATACCGGCTGCGCGCCGCTTTCAGTTTCTGCGACGAATACGACGAATCTGACGTCGGTTTGTGGAACCGCTACAAACACATGGTCTGTTGTTCATACTTCAGGATTTTGTGGGACCTCTACCGTAAACATCCCAAGTCAAACTTCGACAAACGCGGGTTTTAATTTTACTGAACCTGGAACGTACACAATCAGATTAACGACAACAAATTCCTGTGGTTCCACTTTTGTTGACCAATCCGTCACCGTCAAAAAACCACCCACTGCGTCGATCAATACCGTCTCCAATCTGTGCGGTTCTGGAACCATAACGCCCCAAGCGGTAGTCGCTTCATGTTCGACCACGGCCATCAGTGCACTGAACTATAACTGGAGTTTTCCCGGCGGCACACCAAGTTCGTCAACGGCACAAAATCCGGGTCCAATTTCTTATTCGACATCCGGAAATTACACAATTTCACTAACGGTTTCCAATGAATGCGGAAGCTCAACCACCGCCACACAGTCGTTCTCCGTTAGTGCGTCCCCGACAATCACGAATTCCAGTTTGAACCAAACGATTTGCTCGGGAACCTCTACCGCCGCGATCAATTTGGCTTCATCTTTACCAAACACCACATACAGTTGGACTGGAACACAATCAAGCGGCGTCACGGGTGCGCAATTGAGCGGAACGAGCGCGATAATTCCCGCGCAAACTTTAATGTATTCGGGCACGGGAACCGGAACTTTAACCTATGTCGTCACGCCATCGACAGCGGGTTGTCTCGGAACGCCCGTCACGATCGTTATTACTGTCACTCCGGCACCAACTATCACAAGCCAGCCTCAGCCCCAAACGCTTTGTCAGGATGGAACTGCCAATCCGTTGGGCTTTCAGATAAACGCAGGTTCGGCCACGCCAACGTATCAATGGTTTTCTAACATATCGAATTCAAACACAGGCGGAAATCCCATTTCAGGCCAGACAAATTCAACTTTTACGCCTCCAACAACAGCTGCGGGAACGGTTTATTATTATGTAATCGCGTCGTTGGGATCCGGCGGATGTTCGGCATTGACTAGCGCCGTCGCACAAATTACGGTGCACCCGCTGCCACAGGTTTCGGCCCAGCCAATAGCCTCCCAAACGATTTGCGTCGGAGGAACGGTTTCGGCATTGACCGCTTCCGTTTCGGGCGGGACGGGAACACCTGCCTATCAATGGTACTCCAACGGAACAAATTCGAATTCAGGCGGAAATCCCATTCCTGGCGCGACTTCGGCCGCGTTTACACCGTCGAATTTCAATGCTGCGGGAGACCATTATTACTACTTGGTTGCCACGTTTTCGGGCGTCGGATGCGGAAATGCCACCAGCCAGGTCGCTCACGTTGAAGTGCTTCCGGATCCGACGTTTACCGCTCAGCCGGTTGCTTCCCAAATCTTGTGTCAGAACGCAACGCCTCAACTCCTCACAACCGCGGCAACCGGCGGATCGGCCGCAACTTTCACCTATCAGTGGTACTCAAGCCCTACAAATTCCACGGCAAACGGCATCCCGATTCCCGGCGCGACAAATCCCACTTTCGATCCGCCAACGACCAATGTCGGTACAGTTTATTATTACTGCGTCGCGAGTCAGGCGACTTCGGGCTGTTCGGTGACAAGTTCGGTGTCCGTCGTGACGGTAAACACTTCTCCTTCCGTAATGGTTCAACCGCTTTCAAGCCAGGTTTGCCTTGGCGGAACAATAGCAGCCCTGACCTTTACTACCGCAAACGGACAAGGAGCGGCAACGTACCAATGGTTTGAAAATACGACAAACACTAATTCCGGCGGAACACCAATTCCGGGCGCCACAACTGCAACGTACACACCATCTTCCAGCGCAGACGGAATATTTTATTACTATTGTGCAATCACGTTTTCCGGAATAACAGGATCCTGCGCCACGATTTCGACCCAAGTGGCGACTATAATCGTTACGCCAGGCGCGACGATTTCGGCTGAACCGATGACTTCGCAACAGATTTGCGTCGGAAGCACATTGCCGTCACCGCTTACAGTGACATACACAGGCGGAACAGGAACGCCGACGTATATGTGGTATTCGACGAACTCTCCGAATCCATCTGGAGGAACGGCTATTGGAACTAATTCAAGTTCGTTTACGCCCGCGGTGTTTACGACTCCCGGAATCTACTATTATTATGTCTCGATACAATTGAGCGCGAGCGGATGTGCGCCCGTGACGAGCCAGATAGCCCAAGTAACCGTTGTAGCGGATCCAGTTGTTACAGCTCAACCGACTGCGTCGCAAACCTTGTGTCCGAATGAGAATGCGACGCCGCTTTCTGTTGCAGTTACTGGCGGAATCGGAACGGACTATTCATACCAGTGGTTCCAATCACCGACTCCAAACGGTTCAGGTACGCCTATTCCGGGTGAGACGAATCCGACGATAACTCCCCCAACTAACACGACCGGGACAATGTATTACTATTGTATCGTCAGCCAAGCGACAAGCGCGAGCTGCAACGCACAGAGTGAAGTTGCCGCGGTCACGGTTTCCCCTGCACCGCAGATTTCAACCCAGCCGGCATCTCAAACAATTTGCAGCGGACAATCGGTTTCCGCTCTTGGCTTTTCGGTGATCAATGGCGTAGGAAATGCGACGTATCAGTGGTTTTCGAATGTTACGGCGACAAATGTCGGCGGAAGCGCAATTAGTGGCGCGACATCAGCCACCTATGTTCCGGATAACGATATCGTTGGCGACTTTTATTACTATGCCACGGTGACGTTTCCAGATTTGGCAGGCAACTGCTCGAGTGTGAGTACGAATGCCGTGCAGATTTCGATCAACCAGAATCCGATAATTTCAAATAAAACCGAAACGATTTGTAGCGGGGCCAATTTTACGATCACGCCGACATCCGAAGGAAGCGACATCGTTCCGTTAGCAACTACATTTACTTGGTCCTCACCGACGGTTTCCCCTTCCGGATCGATTACCGGCAGTTCGGCACAAACGCTTCCGCAGACGAACATCAGCCAGCAACTTGTGAACGTTACTACATCCGCCGCGACGGTTACCTACAATGTTACGCCGCTTTCCGGAAATTGTCCGGGCGTGCCTTTTCAAGTTGTCGTAACCGTAAATCCTGCGATCAGTCCGAATGTAACGGTCAACGATAACTTGTGCTTTGGTGCGAATACCGCGTCGATCACCACAAATGTCGTTGGTGGAATTCCGTTTCCGACCGGTTCGCCATATCTCTATTCCTGGACTGGGCCGAATGGATTTATTGCTACCGATGCAAACATCTCAAACCTTGCTCCGGGACAATATTCGGTGACGATCATCGACGAAGGCGGTTGTCCTTTTTCGGACACGTACACGATTTCCGAACCGGCTCAACTGGAATTCTTAACTTCGTCCGAAACCGACGTCACCTGCAACGGTTTATCGGACGGTGCGATTTCTATCGCCATCATCGGAGGAACGCCAAATTATACGTTCAATTGGACAAAAGACACGGCTCCATTCTCGACAAGCCAAAATCTTATCGGACTGGCGCCTGGCAATTACGAGGTTACGGTGTCCGATCAAAACGCTTGTCCGGCGATCATGATGACTTTTACGATTACAGAACCTCAGCCGCTGGTTGCATCGGTTTCAGCCCAAACTAACATAGAATGTTTTGGAGCCAATACGGGCGCACTTTCCGTTGCGGTCGCAGGTGGAACTCAGATCGCGACCAATCCAAACATGTATCAATTTGCATGGACTGGCCCGAATGGATTTACGAGTGTTGATCAAAACATTGCGGATCTGATTGCCGGAGATTATATTTTGACGGTGACCGATGCCAATAATTGTCAGACGACATTAACTGCTACGGTTACTCAAAATCCTGAAATTCTGATAACGTATACCGCATCGGAAATTACCTGCTACGGAGCGAACGACGCCAATCTTACAGTGAATTTGAGCGGAGGAATTGCACCTTACTCTTTTGTTTGGAGCAATATGGCAACGATACTCAACCAGACGAATCTGGCGGCAGGCGATTATACGATTACTGTTACCGATGCGTTGGGTTGCGTAAAATCGCTGTTGATAAATATTCCGGAAGCTCCGATTTTTACGGTGAATCCTGTTGTGACTCAAATCAGTTGCCACGGCGAACAGGATGGCAGCATCGCACTGAATCTCGTTGGAGGAATTGCTCCGATTTCCTTGGTATGGAGCGACGGCAGCCCGGCTGGTTTGACGCGCAATAACTTATCAGCGGGGACGTATTCCGTTACGATTACCGATGGGAAACCTTGCGTGATACAACGCAGTTTTGTTATTGTCGAGCCTCAGCCCCTTGTACTTTCCGCCCAAATCAATAATGCGGACGACTGCAATTCTTCGAACGGCGGCGCGATCGACCTTTTGGTGGCTGGTGGAACGCCACCGTACGACTATGCATGGTCGAATGGAAGCACGTCCGAAGACCTGACAAACCTTACAAATGGCAACTACACCGTCGAGGTCACGGATTCGCGAGGATGTGTCACGAACGGCCAGTACTCGGTTCTGCGTCCAGACCCGATCGCAATTTCAGTTACGACCCAAACCGATTTTAATTGCGAAACGCACGAAGTCAGCCAAGATTTCGTGGCAAGCGTCACGGGCGGATTACCGCCTTATCAATTGCAATGGTCAAGTGGGACGGTTTCAGGCGTTAACAATGAAATAATGCACACCACTACAAACGGAATCGTAATGTTGACGGCAACTGACGCATTGGGTTGTTCGATGCAGTATTCGGTGAACGTTGACATTCCGGTGCTGGGTTATATCGATTTTGACATGGATTCTTATGGGAATGAACACTACGGCATTTTTTCGATAGAAGATCCAATAGCGTTCAACAGCACGATCACAGGCGATTACGAAACCGTGGTTTGGGATTTCGGGGATGGCACTTTCTCAAGCGAAGTCAGCCCGACGCATACTTACGTGAATCCAGGTTCTTATGTTGTCGTACAGACCGTCACGTATCCGTTTGGATGCCGCTATACCAAAGTCATCACGCTAATAGTCGAAGATGGCTATTTCCTGACGATACCCACTGCATTTACGCCGAACAACGACAACCTCAACGACAATTACCGTCCGGTTTCAAAGCGTCTCGAAGCGATCCGACTCGAAATTTACGATTCGTGGGGCTCCATGATCTTTAGCGAAATGGGCAATGTTTTGGTCGGTTGGGATGGCACGATTAAAGGCGCCGGAGCCGAAAACGGGAATTATTACTGCAAGGTTACCGCTAGAACCTTTTATGGCCGGACTGTATCTGAAACCCGAACTTTTGTACTAATCAAGTAAGCCACGCGCATGTCAACATCCATAAAAATAATTTTTCTTTTACTGCTGACGCCGATTGCTGTTTTGGCCCAGGATCCGATTTTTACGCAGTTCTACAACATTCCCGAAGCGTTGAACCCAGCTTTTACGGCATCGGCAAACACCTGGAATGCCGGAATTGCGCACCGACGCCAATGGCCAAACGACAACCGCCGAATCGATACACAATATGCGTTCGTAAGCAATTTGGCGACGGATGAGTTCGGTCTCGGTCTTACCGCTCAAAATCACAGCGAAGTTTTTACAGGCTACAATTATTTCAAGCTTAATGGGGCGGCGTCCTACCGTATCGATGTTAGTTATGACTGGCACATTCGGTTTGGGATCGAAGCCGGTTACGGACGAAAAGATTTCGGCTTTGGTGGGCTTTTGCTCGAAGATCAAATCAACATAGGAACTGGCACGATCGATGGGCCAAGTGTTGATCCTGGAGCAATGCGCAACAACAAGATTGGCTTTTTCGATATGAATGCGGGAATTTTAGCTGATAACGAGGATTCATGGGTTGGTGTGTCGCTTCGGCATTTAAATCGTCCGGATATTTCCTTTACCGAAAACGGGAATGTTCCTCTCAACATGTTTTTGTCTGTTCACGGCGGATATTTTTGGGATCTTGGCGGCCTTCCGTCTTTTTTCCTTCCCGAAGGCAGCACGTTGATGCTTATGGGAAATTATATGAGACAATCAGAATACAACCGGTTCGATCTGGGAGCAGTCATGGATTACGGCCGCTTTTCGATGGGCGTCTTTTCGGCAGTCAATCTCGAGCGCAAAACCAACGAGGGGCATTTGCTGACTTCGGTAAATCCTGTCGCGACATTGAATCTCGGAGAATTCCGGTTTGGGTATTCGTATGACATCAACACCTCAGGAATAGGAAGAACCGGAGGCGTGCACGAATTGACTTTGGTCTGGCAATCGAGCCGCGAATGTTCGAAATGCGACAACTACAAAGTCAGGTTGAAACGAAACGGGCAAGCGGGATATGTGAAGGGTTAATTGTTTGTGTCAATTTTTAACGTGGAAAAAAAATGACACCGATTTTGTGTCAAATTTTTTTGTTCGCAGAAATTGACACGACGACGACGCGGTTCTTTGCACTGCACCAAAAAAAGCGTCACTTCGGCCGAAATAACGCTTTTTCGTGGACTTTCGGTCCCGAATCCCTATTCCGTTTTGTTTTTCAAATCCCTCAGTTTGCTCGAAAGCCAAACGTTTCCGAAGGCGCCGAAGCCAACATTTTTCTCCTTTCCTTCCCAGGTTACTTTTGTCAGCGAAAACAAAACATAATTTTCAGAAGTTACCGCATTGTCGACGAGCCGATCGATTAGGGCCGTGGCGAAAATATTTCCGAAAGCTTCTCCCGCTTTTGCCCAATCGTTTTCGTCGGTGGTCGATTCTCGCGCACTCATTTCTTGCTTAAAATAAGCTTTCAGTTCGGCCCGGACCGATTCTTTATGTGTTTCGGAACCCGGATTGGTCAGCACCGCCAACAATAGTAAAAAGGCCGCCGCGGCAGGAATCAGATACTTTGATTTCATATTGGATTAAATGTGTTTATCTGCATTTTTTATAGCTGCACTGTCCCAGCCCGACCGCCTCAGCTTGTTTAACCGTAGATTCTTCTATGGTGTGCGTGCACCGTTTCAGGCCGCCACAATCGCGGTTAAAATGGTATTTCTTGGCGCCAGAACTTTTGCAAACCCAAACCTTTCCGGTAGCTGTTGAAGCTTCCGATTTTTCAGGTTCTGATGGCGTGTCAGTTTCGGCAAACGGCAGGATCAATGAACGATCTGTTGCATCGATTCCAGCAGGCGTTTCAGGGCCGGTTTGTTTACAGGCAAGTGCGATGAACAGCCAAAAAATAAGCAGCCCCGCCCGCGGAAGTATTGTTGTTTTCATTAATCATATTTGAAGTTTGACCAAGGAATGGACATTTTATGGCGTCCATTCGGAAAGTTTTTGATGTCCAAATAACACAACCCTTGTGAAGTAGGTTTTATTTGAACGCTGATTTCGACGAACGTTTGCCTTTTATCCTTAACGAACAACCCGCTGTAAGTATAATTTTACAGCAGTCACGCATCTGCA
This sequence comes from Flavobacterium selenitireducens, assembly GCF_014748335.1. GTDB lineage: Bacteria > Bacteroidota > Bacteroidia > Flavobacteriales > Flavobacteriaceae > Flavobacterium > Flavobacterium selenitireducens. The sequence continues at coordinate 177,477 of NZ_JAAVIY010000002.1, read as the reverse complement.
TTAGCGGGCTTATTTTCATACGCCTGAAGGCTTTCCAGCAGCGCTTCGGAATGTTTGAAAATGTCGTCGACAGATTGGATCTCGTGCTTGAGCTCTTTTTTTTGTGCATCGAGCAATGCCAGGTATTTCTTCCCCGAATTAAGGTAAAGTCTGCACAACGTCTTGCGGTTGTTGTCGTCGAGCAAAATGGCGAAGTACGATTGCGCGTCCCGATGCACGATCCTCGCCGCCGCGACTTTCTGTCTTAAAATGGTTTTCACGATCATAAAACCCTCGAGCTCTTCTTGCGTCGTGACTACGCTGTCCGTCGGTTTTTGCGGTTCGGCAAGCGACTCCTGTTGCTCCCGATTCGCCTCGTCCTCTTTGGTAAGTGCAGATTTCAGGCGATCGGTGATCATGTCGCTGATGAATTGATGAAGCGACTTGCGCGTGAGGTTCGTAAATTGATCGAGGACTTTCGCGGTAATCGGACCCGGATAAACTTGTTTGGCAAAATGCTTTACGAAATCGGGCGTAGGCTCGTTGAATTCCAAGTCCAGCAATTTCTTGAGCTCGAACGTATATTTGAGTTCGCTTGCCGTATTGACGATATTGTTGAAGTCGTAATACGCCTTGTGGAATTTCTTGAGCTCCTCGATCTGATTGTCCTTGATTTCTGTGATGTTGAATGCAAAAAACGGTTTTTCGTCCATCTTGTTCGGCTCGACAAGGTCTGTGTAAAATCTATATTCAATGCCGTTGGTCAGGATCGAAAATTTCGCTTTTGTCGTATGAAAGTAGCGAAATAATTGGGACGCGTTGTTCACGTTTAACGGAGCCGCGTGGTGCTTGCATTCAATGAGGATGATCGGTTCACCGTTGCTCAAAATGGCGTAGTCGATCTTTTCGCCCTGTTTCATCCCGATGTCGGCCACGAGCTCCGGTGTGACCTCGGCCGGATTGAAGACGTCGTATCCGAGCTCGCGTATGAACGGCATGATGAAGGCGTTTTTGGTGGCTTCCTCGGTTTGTACTTGGGCTTTGAGCTTTATGACGCGCTCTCCCAGCAATCTGATCTGATCTTTAAAGTCCATCGGTAAAGTATTTTCCCAAACCTAAAAACTCTGCCGATCAATATCTTACGGTTTTCCGTAACGCGAACTATTTAAAGCGGAATTCCACCCATATCGGCAAATGATCCGAGATCTTGCGCGCTTCCTTAAGCGATTGGAATGTGGAATAGAACGCAGCGGCTCCTTTGTTCTCTACACTCATCCGATTCGCAAAATAGAAGAAATTGTCAAATTCCGAAGCGGTACAGTTTCCGTCGACACAAGCTGTCTTCAACGTCGTTTTCGTATTGGAGAAAACCGCCGAAAAGCCCGATTTCTTCAACGGACTAAATACCGAATGCGTCTGCGGGCAATTAAAATCGCCGGTGAAGACCAAGTTGTGACCGATGTATTTTTCGGGAAAGAATTTAAAGTATTTTATTTCGCGCTCGGGTTGCAGTTTCTTGGTTATCGCATGGAAGTTGACGATGGTAAGCTCGTTATTCTCATATCGAAACGTGCCCAGGAAAGGTTCGCGTTCGACCTCTGCGGCGAAATTTTGATCGAGCCACGGCGTCCCGACAAGCATCACCCGGGACGACTTCCACAAAAAAGCATATCGCTCGCGCTTTTGCCGATCGCCTTGGGTTGGCGCACTCACGACATATTCCCATTTCGATCCGGTTCGGTTGAGCGCGTCGGCCAAACGAGCAAGGGCTTTTGGTCCTTCTGGCCCGGCTACGATTTCCTGTAGTGCCACAAGGTCATAATTTCTTAGCGTCTGCGCGATGAATTCGATTGTCGCATCGTTTTTGGACTTTCCGAGATCGCATACGTTCCAGCTGCACAACCGAAGTTGCGTCCAACCCAAAAAATGCGCGAGCAAAAACAGAAGGACGAGACATTTCCTCATATCAATCCTAGGTCCTTAGCGATGGCGATCAATTGGACATTGTTATTGGCGCGCAACGTCAACTTGAGGCGGTTGATTCGTTTTTCGACACTGCTTACGCTGCTTGGCGACAACGCTTCTTTTTGGAATTGATCGGAAATATCGGCTTGGCTCAACCCTTCTGACAATAATTGCATGAGCTTCAAATCGTAGTCTTCGATTTCGTCGAGCGATTTGTCGGCCAGGATGTGCGCGATGTCGTGGGAAATATAACGTTCGCCGGCGCAAATGGCCTGGATGGCGCGTTTGATTTCGGGAATGTTGCCGCGTCCTTTCAACACGTAACCTTGAATTCCCAGTTCGTTAAACAAATAGTTTACAGAATGCGTGCGCTTCTCTACCGAAAAAACGATTACCTGCAAAGAAGGCTGGATTTCCCTTGCCGCGGCAATAAGTTCCATTCCTGTCTCTATTCGTACCTCCCGATGGTCTCTCGCGAAAGAGAGGTCGGTGATCAGGAGGTCGAAAGGCGTTCCGTCGAAAAGCGCGCGTTTTATCCGCAAAAGCGCATCGTCGCAATAACTTACGTGTTCGGAATCAGTGATTTGCAACATGCCTAACGCATCGCGCACGGCAACATTGAAACCGTCAAAATCTTCGGCAACCAAAACTTTTTTGAAACAATCCATAGCAATTATAGTGGAAATTGGACATATGCCCGAAATCCGTTACCGGGCATCGATTCAAAAGTAGCGCTTCCCTTCAAGCCCGAAATACGGTTTTCCATAATGCGCAGCCCGTTTTTTCGCGCCTGCCCTATTTTAGCGCTTCCCGAGCCGTTGTCAGAATAGGTAAGTAAAATGTTGCGACCGTCTATCGCAAACAAAAATAATGCGTGCGAACATTGGCTGTGTTTGCGCATATTGGCCAACAACTCCTGTACGATCCGGTAAAACTCCAATTGTCGACGGCGCTCGAGCTTTTCCCAGTCCACGTTCGCGATGCCTTGGGCGATGACGGCGCACTCGTCCGAATTGTATTCCTGCAACAACTCCCGCAACGCCTGCCCAAAATCGCCCTCAGGAACCTCGCTGTTGTCGCGGGAAATGCTGCGCGTGCCTTCGTAAATGTTTTCGAGCCGTTGCAGCAAGGTTTCTTTGTTGGCTTCGTCCGATAAGTTTTTAGTTTCGGTAAACACGATGGTTTTGTGCACTTCGTTGGCCAATTCGTCGTGCAATTTCGTGGAAATACGCACTTCCGCTTCGTATGTGGCTTTCTTTCGGATGTTTCGGGAGCGTCGAACCAGGAAATATACTATTGCAGCGGATGCAAACGCCAATACAAACGAAATATTAATAAAAAGCAATTTTTCATTACGTTCCCTAATCCTTTCCATTTTTGCAAGCATTTTTTCTTCCTCTAAACGCCTTACGTCATATTTAATCTTGGCAAATGCAGTACGTGTTTTCAGGCGTTTGCTTTCGAGGCTGTCGGATATACGGATGAAATTTTTCGAAAATAACTCAATATTTTCTGACGAAGATTGATTGACCAAAATCCGCAGCGCTTGTAGGCGATCTTCTGGAGCATTGTACAATTTTGCAAGCCGCTCAGCATCCAACGCAAAATTAACAGCCTCCTCTCTGTCGGACACCATTTCTGCAAGATGAAGATAACTGGCTATCAAACCTGATGTGTCTGCCGATGCTTTACGTAATCTCAGCGCATCCATTACGTAGGCTTGTCCGTCCGGATTCCCTAATTTAAATACGGAAAATCCGAAATTGTCCAGCAGCTTGGTTTTAATCTCAAGTGTATCGGGTAGCGAATATTGGCGAAATGCTTCCGAGAGCAACAAATTGGCTTTTCGATAATTTCCTTTTAGAATATTTGCATAGGCCAGGTTGTTGTCTACCGTTGCTTTTTTCCAATCCTGACTAACGTATGAGCGTCCTTTGTAGTAACTTTCTGTCGCACTTTCGAGATCGTCCATCATCGCAAAACTTATCCCGAGGTAGACATAAACAGATTCTAAATAAATACTATCCTGCGAAGTTTCAAGATATTTTAACGCCTCAACAGATGTCGCTTGCAGTTCCTGATAATCATTAAATTGATTGTATAATTCCGCTTGTTTTAATAACGTATACGCGACACGCATGCTGTCTGAGCCTCGCTTATATAAATTTTTTGCTTGCTCGTAACCTGCAAATGCCTCGTCAGCGTCACCTCTTTTTAGAAGGGAGTCAGCCCTTAATTGGAATTTGTATCCGGCGCGGATGTTGCCCTTATCAGCCTTGGTTTGATTATCTGACACACAGCCAGCAATCAGCAATAGCAACAAAAAATAAAAAGGGGAATGAAACCGCATGTTTTCCATTCCCCGAAAATACTAAAATTCAGTATGCGATCGCCTCATCACGGATAAGGCGGTGGCGGCGGTGGTGGCGGAAGGGTTCCATTGCCGCCCCCCGGACCTCCGGTATTGCCTTCGAGTTGCACATTCGCACTGCCGGATTTTGCGGCCTCATCATCTGCGCTGCACGATCCCATCAACACGCCGACGACAGCCAGCGCGCCCAATATGAAAAATTTTTTCATGTTTTTTGGTTTTAAAAATTGAACATGAGCAAGGCCTTACCGCATCAAAAAGGTTTTACGGAGCATAAGGCTGTTTGCCGATTTTCGGGAAGTGCAGTGAGCCGTTACGAACCTGTCCCGTTATACTTCCCGGGATAACCGTCCGGGTTCGTAAGGCGTCACTGTGTTGGGATCTGTTTTGTACATTTGCCCGTAATGCATGTGGGGCGGTGACAAATCCTGAGGCAAAGGAAATGCACGAAAAGCCTGGCGTTGGCAGGGAGTTCCGATAATTCCGATAGTTCCGATAATGCTTAAAATGCGCACTGTGATAAAGACATCCGACGATTATTCGAAAGCGGTCATGGCCGAATACCATCGCAGCAAAACCACGTTACACGAAGGACTGCTCATCTCGCCTTCGCCTGCGGGATTGCGCGACCTCTGCCTGAAAATGATCGCAAACGGAATATCGGCTCAGGACGAAAATGTATTCCGAACCTTCTTTAAGCTCAATTCGACGGAAGACGTCCTAAGAGGGATCAAAAAGTTCGATCTCGAAAAATTCCGCCCAGTGATCAACTTCCTGATTGGAAAATCGCGCGCGACAGATGCGAGAAACCTCAATTTTATTGCGGTTCTCATTCAATTTAAAGAACGGCCTTTAAGCCGCTTTATCGGTTCGGACAGGGATTCCGGAACCATTCCGGATGGCGGCAAACCCGAAGATGTCGTATTCAGGCCGCGCCAAAAAAGTCAGTTTACAAGAAGGAATTCTGTTTGGGTCGGCGTGTTATCGGTCGCACTCGTAGGGCTCATCGCCTATCTTACGTTCGCCCGCAATCCGTCTGAAAAACAATGCATGGGTTGGAACGATCACGCTTACGAAACCCTCGATTGCCGTACTTCGAAAGGACTTTCGGTGCGACCGTTGGATTCGCTGCAATTTCGCGTCAGGGAGATCGATGCCAAAGCCGACACCGAATTTTTTATACAAGGCAGGCCCGTCGTATGGTATCTCAGACACGACGGGAAATACGAGTTTTTCGACCATCCGGGGCATCATCCCGTCAAAATCGACAAGCAATTGATTCCGGTCTCGACGTACATCGCCCGTCAGGTCGTTTCAGGCGAAATCAAAGCAGATTATTGATCAGTTGCTGATTTTTACGACTAGCGGATTCGCCACGATTTTCGACTGGCGCGCTAGCATTTCGTCCCAATCGGCGACAGTTGCGATCTGCCCGCTTTTTGTCCAGGCGAATCCGGCGTAATAAACGAGATTTCGGGAAGCGTCCGTAAGAATGATCAAATTGCTTTGATCGGGAGTTTTGGATTTATGGGCAAACGCGTCAAATATTGCTACCGGACTTACGATCACGCCTTCGCCCACAAATGCATCGTCTATCTTCTCAAAGTGACGGAAAATCCCATTTTTCGTGTCGATTTTAACCTCGCCCTCATTTTTGTGCAACGTAATCCCGATGGCGTAATTTGGAACCGTTTTTTTGCTTTTGTATGTGACTTCCGCCTTGTAGAAGTTGCTGCCGAGATCGAGTGAGATGCGTTTGGTTTCGGTCAGGCCGAAGTCTGAAAATGGAGCATAAACCAACTCGAAGGTCGTTCGCAACGGGCCATCCGCGATCGTTTTCCAGCCGACGAAGTTCTTGGAAACCACAAGGCTGTCGCCTATCCAAATTCCGGTTCCGCCCGTTCCGCGACTCGCCCCAACGTGATATGGGTCATAGCCTTCGCCCCGATCTTTATGATAAAACATTGGGTCCGATTGGTAACCCAAATACCAATTGTCGACAACCGGTTTTTCGGTGCGCTTGAGCCAGATGTCGATGCCCGACGAGAGCGTTCCGTTCGGGCGTTTTTGCTCAAACCTGTTTTGGGCGTCAGGACCGTAAGTGCGAAAGGCGACTTTATCGTTTTCCCAGGCGTAATCGTCGGTGCGTTCGGGCACAAAACGCGAAAAGGCTTTGGTTTCCGAGGTCGTTTTTGAAATAAAAGCGTTGTCGGAAAAAATGATGTATTCCGACTTTGAATTGGCCGGAACTTCAGCCTGGAACAACAATTCGTCCGGTTTTCCATCTGCGTTTGGATCGAGCCATTGCACGACGAGATTTTCGGATTTTCCTTTCGGCTTTACGTGGATAGTTTCAAAACCCAATGCGACGATTTTCGTCAATTTCGACGTCGGTACCGAAACGATTTCCTTGCGTGCAAAAGCGAGGTTATTCGTTACGGAAACCTTTATCTGTTGCGAAAAACCCGCAAACGAAGCAAGAATAAAGATCCAAAACCGCTTCATGGTTTCCTTCGATTGGCGGCGTCTTCCCGATCTTTAATTTTCTTGTAATAGGCCTGCAACACATAGAATGCTTTCTTTTTCTGGCCTTTTTCGCCATATAACCCTTTTCGGTTCCACAATTCCTGATAGTCGGGATGATTGCGCTTCGGGCTTCGGAAATCGGCTAAAATCCAAGGCGAAAGTCCCGAGAAACTATCCGGGAAACGCTCTTCGAACATCTTGATTTGTTCCTCGTAAAACCATTCCTGGTATTCTTCGCTGAAACGCGTGAGCTTGTCGGCGTGAAAGCCAGCAAGCGCGCCGGCACCGGTTTCCGAGATAAAAAACGGTTTGTCGTATGCTACTTCCCATTCGGCCGTTCGGCAAGCATCGGGCAGACCGGAATACCAGCCGAGATATTCGTTCAATGCGACGATGTCGGTAAAGGCGCCAAGTGGGTCGTCTACGTGATTTTTGCCCTTGTTGTAACCGACTTCGAGTGCCGCGGCGATCAATCGCGTGTCGTCTGAAGTTTTTGCGCGTTTGACCAAATTGCTCATGAACGCGGTCCGGTTTTCACTCACCGGCGTTTCGTTCCCAACCGACCAAATGATGACAGCCGCGCGATTTCGGTCACGCGCTATCATTTCGTCAAGCTGTTTTTGCGCTTTTTGGAGCACCTCGGGATTTTTAAAATCGATCGTCCAGTAAACCGGGATTTCAGACCAGACCATGAGCCCCATTTCGTCGGCGAGTTTCGTCATGTTTTCGTTGTGCGGATAATGCGCCAGACGCACCATATTACAACCCAATTCTTTTGCCCAACCGAGCAACTGCTTCGCGTCGGCCATGTCGTGGGCGCGTCTGATCTCTTGCGGGATTTCCTCGTGTATCGAAATGCCGCGTAGAAAAATTTGTCGTCCGTTGACGAGGATTTTCTTGCCTTGCACTTCCACTTTCCTGAAACCGATTTTTTCCGAAATCGTTTCGCTTCCCAGCGTGAATCTCACTTCGTACAACTTGGCTTTTTCGGGTTGCCAAAGTTTGAGGTTTTTGAGGTTGAATTCGATGTTTGTGCTGTCTGAATCGGCTGTGATTTCCTTTTTGAATTTAAGCTCCGGGATTTCGATGCGTATTTTCGATCCCGCCGAGGCTTGACTTAGTTTCACAAATCCGGAAACGGAAAACGTATTTTTCTTGATCGAACCCAAAATGTCCTGCTTTTGCGAAAGCGCCAGGTTGTATTGGCTAATGAATGTCCTGGGAACGATGACGAGCTTGACCTCACGCGTGATGCCGCCGTAATTCCACCAATCCGTGTTCAATGTCGGGATTTCATCGGCGTGGCGCTTGTTGTCGACTTTTACGACGAGAAAGTTGTCGGTTTCCTTTAGCAGATTAGCCGGTATTTTAAAATTGAACGGCGTAAATCCGCCTTTGTGCGAACCGAGTTTTTTTCCGTTAAGGTAAACATGAGCCTCGTAATTCACCGCAGCGAAGTACAGATAAACATCGTCGTCCTGATTCATTTTCGGACGATCGAACTTGCGCTGGTACCAAACCGTACCTTCGTAATGCAAAAACTGACGATCCTGATGGTTCCAGTCGCCGGGCACCTTGATGCTGCTTTTGTCGGAATATCGATGTTCGATGAGATCGGATTTGCTCTTCGGAAGATTTTCGTTCCAATACGCGCCGTTATCGGATTCTTTTCGCTCCCTGAAACGATAGTCGTAAAATCCGGTTTCGTAAGTGTCGATGATGTAATGCCAGGTTCCGTTTAGCGAAACATTGCGGCGTCCGTCGGGATTTGAGATAAGTTCGTCCTGGGCCAAAACCGTGTTCCATCCTAAAACGATCAGTAAAAGAAACAACTTTTTCATGTCGGAAATTTTCTATTACCTTTTTTTACTGCGCATCATCGCCTCTACCAGATAGTAGTCGCCATACGTCAACGGAACGTCGATCTCGGTCTTGTTGGGCATGTTCCCGACGCCGTGCCTGAGTAAAAAACCGCCGTTCGAGCCGTCTTTTGCCAAATATTCTGACGAAAGCAACGTGTCCAAAATCGCACTTGCATTGTCTTTGTAGCGTTTCGCATTTGTGGCATCCGAAAACGTCGAAAGCTCAAACAAAGCCGACGCGATGATGCTCGCCGCCGAGGAATCGCGCAACGCGTTCGGAATGCCCGGAGCGTTGAAATCCCAATACGGCACTTTGTCCTTGGGGAAATTCGGATGATTCAAGATGAAATCGGCTATGTGCACCGCCTGATCCAGATATCTTTTGTCCTTGGTTTCCCGGTAAGCGGCGACGTAGCCGTACAATCCCCAAGCCTGTCCGCGCGCCCAAGCCGAGTTGTCTGCCGCGCCCTGATTGGTTATTTGCTTGTGGACCTTTCCATCTTCTTTTCCATAAATCACCACATGAAATGAGCTGTAATCGGGACGGAAATGGTTCTTGATCGTCGTATCGGCATGACGCGTCGCGATTTTGTAGAACGAACTGTCGCCGCTGTGTCGCGTGGCCCAAAACAACAACTCGAGGTTCATCATATTGTCGATGATCACCGGCATTTCGTCTGCAGCCGCGCCGTTCCAGGGCGAACTGTCCCAAGATTGGATGCAGCCGGCTTTCTCGTTGAAACGCGTGGCCAGCGATTTGGCGCTGTTCATCAGGATTTTCTCGGTTTCCGGATTCGGGTCGAGGCGTTCGAGGTTGCCGAAACTGCAAAACATCATAAACCCAAGATCGTGCGTCGTCTTGTTGAACTGCTCTTTTTCGAGATCCTTGAGAATGCGCATCGCTTCTTTTTTGAGCTTGGGTGCGCCTTTGGCTTCGTCGAGCAACAACAACGTTCCCGGGTAAAATCCGCTGCACCACCAACCGGAATCACTGGTCTCGAGCGAATCGTTCTTTACGTGATACGATTTTGGGAACCGTCCCTCGGGAAGTCGTTTGGCCAACGAAGCATATTGGGAAATGGCGTTGTCAAGGCCCGATTCGATTTTGTCCGTCGGTTCGACTTTTTTGTCGGACTTCGCGCATGCCGAGAGCAGCATCAATAAAGACGCGCAAATGAAGAGTTTTGTCATGTCGTTCGTTTAGAAGTTGCGATCCGGTTCCGATATCCGAAAACTTCACATCCGTAAATTTACGATTTCGCCAAATGCGGGCGACGCTTGCAACAAAAAAGCCGACTATTAAATCGGCTTTTGTTTGATTTTATTTGTCTACCTGTTCTATTAAATCCCAGTCAAAACTTGACATTTACCGCCAGCCGCCGCCCAAATCGCGGTACACGTTCACTACCGCGTTGAATTGCGCCTTTTTGGTCTCGACAAGTTCGAGTTTGGATTCGAGTGCGTCGCGCTGGGTGAGCAAGACTTCGAGATAATCGGCTCGCGCAGAGCGGAACAGATCGTTTGAAACTTCGATCGACCGGGTCAATGCCTGCACCTGTTGCAACTTCAACTCATAACTTTTTTGAAGGTTCCCGATGTTCGACATTTGGTTCGACACTTCAAAATAAGCGTTCAAAATCGTGCGTTGATACTGGATCGCGGCTTGGATTTGCCGTGAATTCGCGCTTCTGAATTCGGCTTTGATCGCATTTCGGTTGACGATCGGGGCCGTCAAATCGCCAATAATCGAATAGAGCAGCGACTCCGGCATTGTCGCCAAATACGACGGTTTGAATGCCTGGGTTCCAATCGATGCCGAAATATCGAGAGACGGATAAAATTCCGCCCTTGCAGCTTTCACATCGAGTTTCGCCGCCGCCAATTCCAGTTCGGCCTGTTTGATGTCGGGGCGATTAGCCAACAGTTGGGACGGAATTCCGAACGCGATGAAATTTGGAGCAATATGCACGAAATCGCTTGTATCGCGAACAATTTGCTGCGGATAACGTCCCAGCAAAAAATTGATCCTGTTCTCGGTCTCGACGATTTCCTGAGAAATCTTAAACTCAAGGCTTTGCGAACTCAACACTTCGGCGTTGAACTTTTGCACGGCAAGCTCGGTGGCACGCGCGGCCTGCTTTTGAACCTTTACGATTTCGAGGCCGTTTTTCTGGATATCGATATTCTGCTTTACGATTGCCAACTGATTGTCGAGCGCGAGCAGTTCGTAATAGGAATTGGCAACCTCAGCAATCAGGTTCGTGAGCACGAAATTCTTGCCTTCGACACTTGCGAGATAACGATTTACAGCCGCCTTTTTTGAATTCCGAAGCTTTTTCCAGATGTCGACTTCCCAATTGGCGACGGCCTTGACGCCAAAATCAGCCAACGGATCTGGCGTTTCCACACCTGGCTTGATCTCGGTTGTCGCATCGCCGGCGCCTTGGCTCGTGTAGCGTCCGACCTTTTCGATTCCGGCTCCCGCCTTTAGCGCAATAGTTGGCAAAATCCCACCTTTTTTCATCCGGATCTCGTTCTGGGAAATTTCAATTTCCTGTAATGTGATGTTGAGCTCCTGATTATTCCGGAGGGCGACTTCGATGAGTTCCTGAAGGTGCTTGTCGCGGAAAAAATCGCGCCATTTGAGATTGGAAACATTCGCGGTATCGCTGTTTTGGGCGAAGGTTTCCGGCATTGGCAATTGATCTGCGGTTGCGGTGATTGCCGGCGCCTTGCAACTTGCGATCGCCAACGCGGCCAACATCGGCACGATCCATTTTGTGATTTTTATTTTAAACATTGTTGTCGATTGCTTCGGTTAACGGATTTTCTTCTTCGTTCTTTACGAATTGGTGCTTTTCGGATATTTTTCCGAAGATGTAGTACAATCCCGGAATGATCACCACGCCAAACACGGTTCCGAACAGCATGCCGCCAGCGGCCGCAGTTCCTATCGTGCGGTTGCCGATGCGTCCCGGCCCGGAAGCCAAAACAAGTGGGATCAACCCGGCGATAAAGGCAAAAGAGGTCATCAGGATCGGACGGAAACGCACTTTTGCGCCTTCGAGTGCCGCCTCGAAAACCGAAAGGCCTTCACGGTGTTTTTGTACGGCGAACTCCACGATCAATACCGCGTTCTTTCCGAGCAATCCGATAAGCATGACCATGGCGATCTGGGCGTAAATGTTGTTTTCGAGGCCCATCATCTTAAGCCACAGGAACGCTCCGAAAATTCCGACGGGAAGCGATAAAATGACCGACATCGGCAAGACGAAACTTTCGTATTGAGCCGACAGGATCAGATAGACGAATCCGAGGCAAATCAGGAAAATGTAGACCGCCTGGTTACCTTGCGCGACCTCGTCTTTGGAAATTCCAGCCCAATCGATGCCGTACCCGCGCGGCAAGGTGTCTTTCGCCAATTTGTTGATCGTGGCAATGGCCTCACCCGAGCTGTAACCCGGTGCGGCGGAACCTGAAATCTCAGAAGCCGTGTACATGTTTTGGCGCGTGATCTCTGATAATCCGTAGACTTTGTCCATGCGCATAAATGCAGAAAACGGCACCATTTCGTCGTTTTTGTTCTTGACGTACAACTTCAGGATGTCATCCGGAAGCGCGCGGTAAGAAGGCGCGGCTTGCACGATGACTTTGTAGGCGCGGCCGAACTTGATGAAACTGATCTCGTAATTGCTTCCGACAAGCGTAGAAAGCGTGTTGAGCGCATTTTCGGGAGAAACGCCTTTTTGCTGGGCCAGATCGTTGTCGAGATGCAACATGAATTGTGGGAAACTTGCGCTGTAAAAGCTGAAAACCGAAGACAATTCCGGACGCTTTTTCATTTCGGCCACAAAATCGTTGTTGACTTGTTCCATCTTGTGGTAATCGTTGGTTCCCGTCTTGTCGAGCAGGCGCAACTCAAAACCACCCGCGGCACCGTAACCGGGAACCGCCGGAGGTTGGAAATATTCGATATTGGCACCGGTTATTTCCTCTGACTTTTCCTCGAGTTCTTCGATGATTTCGGTTACCGAATGTTCGCGCTCTTCCCAGGATTTGAGGTTGATCAGGCATGTTCCGGCGTTGGCTCCTGTTCCTTCGGTCAGAATTTCATATCCGGCCAAAGACGATACCGATTGCACGCCTTCGACCGTTTCGGCTATCTTTTGCAGACGTTCCGAAATCTCGTTCGTGCGCTCCAGAGACGAGCCGGGAGGCGTTTGTATGATCGCGTAAAACATACCCTGGTCTTCGTTCGGGATAAATCCGGAAGGAACGGTCTTGCTCGTAAAATAGGTGGCGGCGCAGAACAGGATCAATATCCCGAACGTGACGACGCGTCGGTTGACGATCTCGCCGAGCAACGTCTGATACTCGTCTGACAAGATGTTGAACCGGCGGTTGAAGCCGTCGAGAAAAGTATCGACAGGCGATCTCTTTGTCGCATGGCCGTGGTTGTTTTTGAGAATCATCGCACACAAAGCGGGCGTCAGCGTCAAGGCGACAATTCCCGAAAGTATGATTGCCGTTGCCATCGTGATCGAAAATTGTCTGTAAAAAATTCCGACAGGCCCGGACATGAACGCCACGGGAATAAAAACGGCGGCCATCAGGAAGGTAATGGCGATAATGGCTCCGGCGATCTCGTGCATCGCTTTTTTCGTGGCTTTTCGTGGCGTCAGATGCTCCTCTTCCATTTTGGCGTGGACGGCCTCGATGACCACGATCGCATCATCGACGACGACTCCGATGGCCAGCACCAACGCAAACAACGTGATCAGGTTAAGCGTGATCCCGAAAAATTGCATAAAAAAGAACGTCCCGATGAGCGAAACCGGAACCGCAAGCGCCGGAATGATTGTCGAGCGCCAATCGCCGAGGAATAAAAACACCACCAATCCGACGAGGACAAAAGCTTCTACCAACGTGTGCAACACCTTATCGATAGAAGCGTCGAGGAATTTGGAAACGTCGTAACTGATTTCGTATTCCATGCCTTTCGGAAAGGTATTTCCCTTGATTTCCGCCAACTTGGCCTTGACGTCTTTGATGACCTGGCTGGCGTTGCTTCCGTACGATTGCTTGAGCACGATCGCCGCCGAAGGCTTGCCGTTCAGGTTCGAGTAAATATCGTACATCGAGCTTCCGAATTCAACGTCGGCGACATCTTTCAAACGCAAGATTTCCCCGTTTGACGTGGCGCGTAAAATCACGTTTTGGTATTGTTCTTTCGTAGTAAATCGGCCGGAATATTTCAACACGTATTCAAATGACTGCGAACGTTTGCCGGAACTTTCCCCTGTTTTTCCCGGAGAAGCCTCGAGACTTTGGGACGCAAGTGCTTCCATGACTTCTTCGGATGAAATCTTGTAAGCGAGCATCCTGTCCGGCTTGAGCCAGATGCGCATCGCGTATTCACGGTTTCCGAGAATGTCCGCGACTCCTACGCCATCGACGCGCTTGAGTTCGGGCAAAATGTTGATGTCGGCGAAATTGTAGAGGAACTTTTGGTCGGTGTTCTTATCTGTCGAATACAAATTGACATACATGAGCATGTTCGATTCCTCCCGTGTGATTTTCACGCCTTCGCGGATGACAAGCGGCGGAAGCTTATTCGTGACCGACGCGACACGGTTCTGGACGTTCAGCGAGGCGACGTTGGGATCTGTGCCGAGGTTGAAGACGACCTGAATCGTTCCTTCTCCGTCGTTTCCGGCATCGGAAGCCATGTATTTCATTCCCGGAACGCCATTGATGGCACGCTCAAGCGGAATGATCGCCGATTTGATGAGCAATTCGTTGTTCGCTCCCGGATATTCCACGGTCACATTCACCTTTGGAGGCGAAACCGACGGAAATTGCGTCACCGGAAGCTGCGTAAGTGCCAGGACGCCCAAGAACACGATGATGAGCGAAATGACGATCGAAAGGACGGGCCTTTGGATGAATCTGTTAAACATATCGATTCTGTTTTTTTGTTATTCCGCTTTGAGCTTGAGATGAGCCAGAACGTCCTGAGGTTTTTGGTATTCGTAGGCGATTTTCTGGTCGTCTTTGACGCGTTGGACGCCTTCGAGCAGGATTTTGTCGCGTACGCTGATTCCGCCGGTAAGCACGTAGAGGTCGGTCATTTCGGCTGCGACCGTGATTTCTTTCGAGGACAATTTGTGGTCAGCCCCGACAACAAAAACGTATTTCTTATCCTGGATTTCGTACGTCGCTTTTTGCGGAATGATCAGCGCGCGCTTCATTGGGATCGTCATGAGAATTTTGCCGGTTTCCCCATTTCGGAGCAATTTGTCCGGATTCGGAAACGTGGCGCGAAAGGCGATATTCCCGGTTTCATTGTCGAATTCCCCTTCGATCACTTCGACTTTCCCTTTGTATTTGAGCGGTTCGTTATTCGCCAGGAGCAACGTGACTTTATCGTCTCCTCGATCTTTGACCTTGGTCATGTAGTCGATATATTCCGGTTCGGAAACATTGAAGTAAGCGAACATTTCGGTATTGTCGGACAAACTCGTGAGCAGTTCGCCTTCGTCTATCAAACTGCCGAGCTTAAGCGGAATCCGGTCGATAGTTCCGGAAAACGGCGCCCTGATTTCGGTAAAACCCAGATGCAGTTTCGCCATAGCTTGCTGGGCCCGTGCCTGGTCGAGCTTGGCCTGGGCGACGGTTTGCTCGTTCCTGGAAATCACGTTTTTGTCGGCGAGCGTTTTGGTATTCTGCAGTTCGACTTCGGCAGCTTTGGTTTCTGCGGTTGCCTTTTGATACTCGGCTTCGTACAACTTGGGCATGATGCGGAACAGCAATTGTCCGGCCTGGACGAACTGGCCTTCGTCGACGTAAATGTTTTGCAGATAGCCCCGTTCCTGGCTCCTGATTTCGATATTGCGCACCGACCTTACTTGGGAAACGTATTCCTTGGTAAACGTGGTGTCCTTTTCTACGGGATTGGTGACGAGGTATTTCGTAGCCTCGGTTTTTTCTTCCTGGTTCGTGGAGCAGCTGGCAAAGGCGAACAGCGCGCCAATGCCCGTGATGATGATTCTTTTCATGATTGAAATTGGTGTGGATGTTTGGAAAATCAACGAAAGCCTGCGGTTGCAGGAAAGCATCAGTTGCGGAAAAACCGGGAAATGGATCGGAAACGAAAATCGTCAGATGCGAAATCCTTTACCTCGTCCCGGCGCTAACACGCGACTGAGGAAGCCAGGATCATATCCGGATGACGCGCTGCACGATGTATTTCGGGCACGAAAAGGCGTCGTCGGGCTCAGAAGTCTTGTGCCCTTTTTGAAAATCTTTGATGTACGAGGTTGAGGCGAGCAGGAAATTCCAGTGTGCCGCAAGGTCGAAAGCAGGAATGGCGACTTTTGCAGATTCGGAAGCGTCATCGCCAAAAACGTGCTCTTCCTCTGTCCCGAAATCAGCGTCGTCAATGGTGGCTAAAGCCGCTTCCCGAACGTATTTGTATCGGTGATTCTGCTCGAGATAGCTGTGTTGTTTTCCGAAGCTGTCTTTGCAAACTGCATAGTAGTGCTTTCCTGAAAGCAACAGGAAGCAAAATTGCAGGAAAAGTACGGCTAATCTCATTCGGCGTCAAAAGTAGTAAAGATTGAAATCGGAAAATCAAAATTCAGATTGCGTTAACAATTTTTGTTTTCGAAATCGTTTTTTGTTGGCTGTCAATCATTTAAACCAACCTGATATTTTGGCAAAAACCGGAATTCGGTAAATTTATGAGCTGCCAAAGCCTGCTCCACCGTTAAATGCGGTATTTTTGGGGCGTCATGCGCCTCTCACTGATTTGTTTCCTGTTTTGCTGTGGTTGGATTTTTCCGATCCCAATTTCGTACGCCCAAACCGACGATGTCTTCGACGAACTTGACCAAGCCATCGCTCGAAAGGAAGTGTATGACAAGGCAAAGCGCAAACGCATTTCGGACTTGCGTCGGCAGATGGGACAATTGCAGGAGTTCTATTACAATAAAGCCATGTATGAGGAATACCGGAAATTCAGATTGGATTCGGCCATACATTACATCCGACGCAATCTCGAACTCGCGCGTGAGAAAAACAGCAAGGATTTCTCCGATGCCTCGACGATACAACTTGCCAACCTCTATTCGTCTTCAGGGAAATATCGCGAGTCCGAAGTATTGCTCAAATCGATACATCCCAAAAAAATCTCGCCCGAATTCCTCCCCGATTATTACGAAGCCTACAGCCAGTTTTGGGAACACTACGCCGCCCACAGTTACGAAGCTTCGTATGTGAAAAATATCGAGATTTACCGCGATTCACTATTGTCGGTACTCGACAGGCAAAGCTTGAAATACCGCATCAACCTCGCCCAAAAAAACATTTATCTCAAGCATTACGACCTGGCGCGCCAAACCCTTGAGCCGTTGTTCAAAGGCGTCCACAAAAATTCGCCGGATTACGCGATGGTTTCCTATCTGCTTGGGACGATTTTCTGGGAGTTGGGCGATCGCGAACTAGGGAACCGATATTATGCGATGTCTGCTACAGCCGATGTAAAAAGCGCCGTCAAGGACAATGCATCGGTACAGACGCTGGCCCTGATTTATTACGAAAAAGGCGATCTAAACCGGGCGTATCGCTACACGAAATCGGCAATCGATGACGCGGTTTTCTGCAATGCCAAATTCCGTACGATCATCATTACCGAATTTTACTCTATCATCAACACGGCTTACCAGGAAAAAGAAGCCAGGCGAAACAAGGAATTGACGACCTACCTGATCATGATCAGCGTGTTGTCGGTTTTATTGATCGTGGCCGTTGGATATGTGTACGTCCAGATTCGGAAACTGTCAAAAATTAGAAGCAAACTCGCTGCATCGGGACAAAAGCTAACCGATCTCAACAGCGATATTTCCAGCACGAATGAAGAACTTCAGCTTCGGAATTTGGAACTCTCCGAGGCCAACCACGTTAAAGAAGCGTACATCGCCCAGTTTTTTGATATGTGTTCGACTTATATCGACAAGTTAGAGAGTTATCGCAAGATGCTCAATAAAAAAGCGACGGCCAAACAGTTCGACGACTTGCTGAACGTCTTGAAATCGAATACGCTTGTAGAAAATGAACTGGACGAGTTGTATCGGAATTTCGACAGCATTTTTTTGAATCTATATCCGACATTTGTGGAAGAGTTCAACAACCTGCTGATCGCCGACGAATACATTTCACTCAAACCGGGCGAACTACTCAACACCGAACTTCGCATCTTCGCTTTGATTCGATTGGGCATTACCGATAGCGTAAAAATTGCCGCTTTTCTGCGCTATTCGCTGAGTACGATATACAATTACAGGACACGCGCTCGCAACAAGGCCGTGGTATCGCGAGATGCGTTCGAAGCAATGGTGATGATCATCGGAAACAGGGGCGCAAAAACTTAACATCGGGAAAAAACGCACTACTTTTTTGCACCTTTCTCAATTTTTAAGTTCTTTGTTATCAACAACGTACTTATTCTGCACTACTACTTTTTTTAATTACAACTTCAAACGTCCACTATATCGTTATAGTTTTACAGTTGTAAATTGAACCTCTCTTTTTACGAGCCAAAAAACACTCAATACTATGATTAAACAACTTATTAGGGTCGGATTTTTTGCACTTTTCGTGTTTCAGGATCTGTCCGCGCAAAACCAAAAACCGCTTTATCTAGACGACACAAAACCTATCGATGCGCGTGTGGAAGATGCATTGAAACGCATGACGCTCGACGAGAAAATTGCGATCATCCACGCCCAGTCGAAATTTTCTTCTCCAGGTGTGGCACGTTTGGGCATTCCGGAAAACTGGATGACTGACGGCCCTCACGGCATTCGTTCCGAAGTAAAGTGGGACGAATGGGACCAAGCCGGTTGGACAAATGATTCGTGTATTGCATTCCCCGCTTTGACGGCCCTGGCCGCTACCTGGAACCGCGATTTATCGTCTTTATACGGAAAATCCATTGGTGAAGAAGCGCGTTTTCGCAACAAAAATGTCTTGCTCGGGCCGGGCGTCAACATTTACCGTACCCCTTTAAATGGACGTAATTTCGAATATATGGGCGAGGATCCGTTTTTGTCAGGGCAAATGGTCGTTCCTTACGTGAAAGGCGTACAGTCTAACGGCGTCGCAGCCTGCGTAAAGCACTTCGCACTCAACAACCAGGAAACCGAGCGACACGGTGTAGACGTAATCGTGGACGACAGGACGCTTTACGAAATCTATCTCCCGGCTTTCAAAGCGGCCGTTATCGACGGGCAAGCCTGGGCGATCATGGGTGCTTACAACAAATATAAAGGCCAACACCTTTGCCACAATCAATATCTCTTAAACGATGTACTCCGCGGTGAGTGGGGCTTCAAAGGCGTCGTGATTTCAGACTGGGGAGGCGTGCACGATACCAAACAAGCCATCACGAACGGACTCGATATGGAATTCGGTAGCTGGACCGACGGACTGGCTTGGGGAAAATCGAACGCTTACGACGGCTATTACCTCGCAAAGCCTTACAAAGCGCTTATCGAAAAGGGAGAGTTCGGAACCAAAGAGCTGGACGAAAAAGTACGCCGTGTTTTGCGCCTTTCCTTCCTGACGACGATGGACAAAAATCGTCCGTTCGGCTCTTTCGGATCGGAAGAACACGGGTTGGCCGGTCGAAAGATCGCCCAGGAAGGCATCGTTTTGCTCAAGAACGACCGCAGCGTTTTGCCGGTCGATTTGAAGAAAACCAAACGGATCGCCGTGATTGGGGAAAATGCCATCAAGATGATGACCGTGGGTGGCGGAAGTTCGTCGCTGAAAGCAAAATATGAGATATCACCGCTTGACGGACTCAAAAAACGCGTCGGAAAAGAAGCAGATGTCGTGTATGCCCGCGGTTACGTAGGCGATGCGAGCGGCAATTACAACGGCGTGGTCACCGGACAAAACCTTGAAGAAAAACGCTCCGCGGCGGAATTGCTCGCCGAGGCTAAAAACGTGGCCAGATCTGCAGATGTCGTGATCGTTTTCGGAGGACTCAACAAGTCAGACTTTCAGGATTCCGAAGGCAACGACCGCAAAGGGTTGGAATTGCCGTACAATCAGGACAACCTCATCAAAGAATTGGTTAAAGTCAACAAGAACCTTGTATTCGTGAATATTTCGGGGAACGCCGTGGCCATGCCTTGGATCAACGAAGTACCGTCGGTAGTGCAAGGTTGGTTTTTGGGATCGGAAGGCGGTAACGCTCTGGCCGACGTCCTGGTTGGAGACGTGAATCCGTCAGGGAAAATCACGTTTTCATTTCCGGTAAAACTGTCGGACAATTCGGCTCATTCCATTGGCGAATTTCCCGGCGGAAAAACGGTCAATTACAGCGAAGGCCTTTTTGTAGGATATCGTCATCACGACAAGAGCAAAATCAAGCCGTTGTTTCCTTTCGGACACGGACTGAGCTACACTACATTCGAGTACGGGAAAGTTACGGCCGACAAAAAATCGATGGCCGCATCCGACAAGATCACGTTCACGGTTGCCGTTAAAAACACCGGAAAACGCGAAGGATCCGAAATCGTACAACTTTATATCTCGGATTTGAAATCGTCGTTGCCGCGTCCTGTAAAGGAACTCAAAGGTTTTGAAAAAGTGACGTTGAAAGCTGGGGAAACCAAGAATGTTTCGATCACGATAGACAAGTCCGCATTGAGCTTTTTCGACGACAAAAAACACGATTGGGTAGCCGAGCCAGGAGATTTCGAGGCGATCATCGGAGCTTCGTCTGCGAACATCAAATCGAAAGTGAAGTTCACATTGCAATAATTTCGGATAAAGGTTAGCACAAATCTGAAAATGTCAAAAGGCGCCTCTTATCGGGGCGTCTTTTATTTGCAGTTGATTTTTCAGGCGGCGCCAAAATGCCTAACTTTAGGAAAAATCCAGACCCATGAAACGCATATTGATCATTTTCGCAGCCCTGGCCGCGGTTTCTTGCAAAAGCGACAAAGCCGAGCCTGCTGGCGAACAACCGTATTTTATTTTCGATAAAGTCACCTATTATCACAAAGAGCTTGCGCAAGGATTCGTCGACAGCCTTTATGCCAACCAGGAAAAATCGCGCAAGGATCAAGGTCTGTTGCAAATCGTAACCGGAAATGTCCCGGTAAACCCGAGAGATACGCTGTTTGTGAACAACATGGAGATTTTGGAGTTCTCCAAGAAAGAGATCGACAAATCTAAAAACGAGCAACTTGCTAAAATCTTCTCACAGAAAAACGTGACCAATTCGGTTGAAGAAACAGCCTGCAAGCCTATTTTTAAAGACATTTTGGTTTTTCGACAGAAAGGTAACATCGTAGGCGTGGCTAAAATCAGTTTCGATTGTAAAAAGCAACAAATGGTAGGGATTCGTTACAGTCCTGAAGATTTTGGAAAAGCGGGCGAGTACGAGGAGTTGCAGAAGTTGCTAGGGTCGTTGTAATATTGTTCTGGAAATTTAGAAGCCGCAAAGGTTTTGAAAACCTCTGAGGTTTGGAAATTGACAAAAAAAATCCCTGTCGAATGGACAGGGATTTGTGTTTTGTATGCGCCAGGTCTTATTTGGCAGGCATCGCAGTAGTGTCGGCTGGAGTCATAGTCGTGTCGATAGGCGCAGCTTCAGCTGGCGGAGGCGTTGTGGTGTCTACCATAGTGGTATCGGCGGACGTACCGTCGGCGGCACCTTCTTTGCCTTTACACGAAACAAAAGTGGCGGTAGCTACCAAAGCCAAAGCCGTAAGAGTAAGGAAACGTTTTTTCATATCGGTCTCTATTTAAAGTTTGCCTAAATATAGAAAAAATATAATCTGCTGATTAGCATTGGTTTATTTTGTTTCCGAAAATGTTGTGGCAACCGATTGCCACTGCATTTTTTCAATCTTTTGTAACAAATCCCGGCAACTACTTACTTATCGCTGTTTCAAATCGTTACTTTTGACTTCTTTGCATTCATCATTAACCAAAATATTATGACCAACAAAACATTGATCCGCATCCCGTTGATCGCCGGAGCTGCGTTGTTCGCATTGGCCTCTTGCCAAAGCGACAAGAAACAAGAGGAATTGACCTCGGGCATTATTCTTAAAAATATGGATACGCTCGTAAAACCTGGCGACAACTTCGACGCTTTCGTGAACGGCGCTTGGGTAAAGAAGACTTCTATCCCGGCAGATAAGGCGGCTTACGGCGTTTCTGCAATTCTCGACGACGAGGCTCAGGAGAACGTAAAGAAAATCATCGAGGCATCGTCTAAAGGAAAATTCGACGACGGGTCGAACGAACAAAAGATCGGGGATTTCTACAATTCCTATATGGATCAGAAAACCCGCGATTCCAAAGGGATTTCTCCGTTGAAACCGGAATTGGATGCCATCGACGCGATCAAAAACTACGACGAATTGGCCGCTTATTTCGGGAAAGCGAATGCGGAAGGCGGAACGGTTCCTTTCGCAGTTGGCGTGACCGAAGATTTCAAGGATCCTACGAAATACATGCTATATACCTGGCAAAGCGGGATCGGGCTTCCGGAGCGCGAATATTATTTCCTTACGGACGCCAAATCCCAAGCCATCCGAACCAAATATGTAGCCCACATTGCTGCTATGCTGAAGTTTATCGGCGACACGAAGGCGGATGAAAATGCCAAGAAAATCATGGCCCTTGAAACGGCAATCGCATCCAAACACCTGTCTAAGGAGTTGACGCGCGATGTCACCAAGATGTATAATCCACAAGAAATCGCGAACCTGAAAACGATCATGCCGAACTTCAATTTTACGGCTATGCTTGACAACGCGAAGATCAAAGGCCAAAAAACCATTATTTTCCCTCAGGTCGAGTTTATGAGAGCGATCGACGGTATCGTCAAATCGACACCTTTGGACACCTGGAAGACTTGGCTTAAATGGAACGCTATTCACGATTCGGCTACGGTTTTGACTGCCGATATCGACACGGAAAATTTCAACTTTTACGGTAAAACCCTTTACGGAACCGAGAAACAACGCGAGCAGTGGCGTCGTGGCGTCGGTGCGGTAAACAACAACCTAGGTGAAATCGTGGGTGAAGTTTACGTGAAAAACCATTTTTCTCCGGAGGCAAAAAAGCGCATGGAAGAATTGGTACAAAACCTTTTGAAAGCCTACGAAGTAAGCATCAAGGAATTGACCTGGATGACGCCCGAAACCAAAAAACAAGCACTTGACAAATTGTCTAAGTTCACGCCTAAAGTTGGTTATCCTGACAAATGGAAAGATTATTCGGCATTGAAAGTGGTAAAAGGCGATCTTTTTGGGAACATGCAACGTTCTACAGAATTCGAATACAACCGACAAATCGCGAAGTTGGGTAAGAAAGTGGACCGCAGCGAATGGGGCATGACTCCTCAAACGGTAAACGCTTACTACAATCCTTCGTTGAACGAAATCGTATTCCCGGCTGCGATCCTGCAACCGCCATTCTTCGATTTGAATGCTGACGACGCGACGAACTACGGCTCGATTGGCGCTGTGATCGGGCACGAGATCGGACACGGTTTCGACGACCAGGGAAGCTCCTTCGACGGCGATGGCGTATTGCGCAACTGGTGGACGGAAAAAGACCACGCCGCATTCAAGGAAAGAACGGGCGCTTTGGTAAGCCAATACAACGAGTTCAACGTGTTCCCTGACTTAAAAGTCAACGGGGCGTTTACACTTGGAGAAAACATTGGCGACCTTGGAGGCGTGACGATCGCTTACCGCGCTTACAAACTCAGCCTTAACGGAAAGCCTTCTAAGAAAATGGACGGTTATACCGGAGAACAGCGCTTTTTCATTGGATACGCACAGTCCTGGCTTGAAAAATCAAGAGAGGAATCACTGCGCAACCAGGTTGCTTCCGATCCTCACTCGCCGGCTCATTTTCGCGTGAACGGAATTGTGAGAAACATTCCCGAATTCTACGAAGCGTTCAATGTAAAGGCAGGCGACAGTTTGTATTTGGCACCGGAGAAACGCGTTAAAATCTGGTAATCAGCCGTTGTTTGAATAAGCTCATTAAGAATCCCGATCGATTGGTCGGGATTTTTTTGTTTTAGGACTGAGAGAAATTAACAAAGTGTCCGTTTTTCCTGTATTGACGGTGTTGGTAAAAATGCGAACTTCACTTTGGGGAAAGGGCTAGTTGCGATCCTACAAAATTTGTGGAAATTGGAAGTACAGAAAAACTGGAAATATTGTTAAATCCTATAGCACGCCCGAATTCCACCCTAATAGCGAAACATACACAATTGCCTAGCCCCGATGGAAGCAGCTAGCCTTTTGCCGGAAAAAGCGAAGTTTTCCTGGGGCGCGCGGGCGACCGCAGGAGCCACGCGCGCCCCGAAGAAAACCGCTTTTTGCAAGAAAGCTAGTAGCGGACAGCGGGAGAAGCTCCTATAAAAAATCCCGATCAGGATTTGCCAGGCCGGGATTTCACAATAACATGTTTTGTCTCGATCACAAGGCAAAGTTTACGATGGCGATCAAGGTGTTGACAGCGAGGCTTCCGATGAGGAAATTGTAGATTGTGCGTGGCGTTTGCTGCCCGAGGATGCTGCCGTTGAAGCCCATTGCGGCTACGACTACCACGAAAAGCTGGATCATCTGGATCGGTGCGGTTCCGTTCATCAGGACGGCCATGGCGGCGATTCCGCCGAGAATGCTTGAAACCAAAATACCTACCGTGATGCTTGCAAAGAAGCTGCTTTCGAATTTTTCGTAATATTTATCATAGGTGCTCATGACGTTGTGGTTTTAATTACAAGACAAAGTTAGGCGCACGTTACCGGCAGGTTTATGACATTTATCATGTCCCGTAAATTTGTTTTAGCAGATATTTGTGAAAGTTGTCGATTGGAAATTTTTAACTTGAGCTGAAGTGGTAAAGTAGTGAAGCCCGATACATTATGTTACAAACCAGTCACTCAGTCACTCAGTCACTCTAAAAAAAACACCATGACAGATAAATACAAAGAAATTCTCGACGCGCTAATGGCCGAAGGTTTTCACGAAATTACCGAACACACGAAACCGGGCTACGATTTTGACTTTAAGATCACGCCGTATTCATTGAACCAAAAGCTGAGTTTCCGCTTTGACAATTTCGATCACTTTGTGGAGTTCCTTAAGGGCGCGGGCGCTTACTCGGAGAAGCGAGAGGCCGTTCTCAAGACCACTTTTATTGAACTGGGGTTGAAGGAGAGCGAGTTTTTTTGGGTGAATTTTTATGCGGCGGGTAAGGATTTGGAGATGTGATTCTGGTTGCAGTTCGGCGCGTGCGACTTTCGCCGATCGTCGTTTTGTGCGGGGGCGCTCCCTTTTTCTTGAAATCGGCTTTGGAGTTGTAAGACCTAACAGATTTTTAAAATCTGTTAGGTCTGCAAAGTTCGCCTCTGTCAATGAAAAACCGCTACAGTTTTTACGCCTTTTTTGTTAAAGTCGAACAAATCGATCCCCTGATCGCGCAACGTTTGCGAGAATAGCATCGCAGCGGACGGAACCGACGTTTACGGCAACCTGCTTTACTCTTATCTCGCCAAGGACCGCTATCGCTATTATGAACGCATCAAGGTCGCCCAAAAGAGGCGCTTTAGTTTTGAGGAAAACATCGTTTGGATTCCGGGCATCTTCCCGATTTACCGCAAGTTGTTCGTCCACGCCGATGGCTCGGGCGGGTTTGTGTTCCGCAAAGGCAAGCCGCTAAAATGGCAAAAACCCAACAAGGACGCCTTTCAGGGCAACGTCTATATCCTGATTGACGGCTACAGTTTTTCCGTCACTTCCGAATTCGCCGCGATCGCCCACAACAACAAGCGCGCGACGTTCATCGGTCGCGAAACCGGAGGCGGCTACCTGGGCAACACGAGCGGCTTTTTCGTCGTCTCGGTCTTGCCCAACTCAGGCGTCGAAGTGGCAACACCCCAATGGGATTACTGGATGAGCGTCGAAAACCCCATCAAAGACCGCGGCATTATGCCGGACATTGAGATTTGGCCTACGGCTAAGGATGTTTTGGACGGGAGGAATTTGGAGATGGAGCGGGTGATGAACGTGATTAATTGATAAATGAGGTATTACATAGCATTTAATATAAATCGCAAATATTATTATTTATTCAGTTGACTAGATCGTTAATAAATTAAAAAGCCCCAACAATTTCTTGAAGAGTAAAAGTTCTATTTTAGCATTTTCCATTCTTCCCCATAATTCTTGAAAATAATGACCACGGCTATTTCTTTTACCCAGTTAGAGAACACGAAAAAAAAATCAATTTTTATCGCTGAACATAATGACACTGCAATTCTAACTCATTATCTACATAATTATAGAAATGGTGTTTCTAAACATTTCGAAAAAGATGCTAAAATAATTTTAAAAAAATTAGTCCAGTATGCCAATGACGAGTATGATTATAATATTCTTCATGATGATGCCATTCAACAGCTATTATTCGAGGTGGAAAATGTTCCTTTCCCAACACCTGCCAATTATAAGTTTAAATTTATTGACTTGTTTGCTGGCGTCGGGGGATTCAGAATCGCTCTGCAAAATCTGGGGGGTAAATGTGTATTCACTAGCGAATGGGATAAGGAGGCTCAAAAAACATACAGAGCAAACTTTGGAGAAGTTCCTTTTGGCGACATAACCAAGTCTGAAACAAAAAATTTCATCCCACAAAATTTTGATGTGCTCTGTGCTGGCTTTCCTTGTCAAGCTTTCTCAATTGCTGGTAAGCGAGGAGGTTTCGAGGACACCAGAGGAACTTTGTTTTTCGATGTTGCAGAAATTATAAAGAAACATAAGCCAAAAGCAATATTTCTTGAAAATGTTAAAGGTTTGAAAAATCATAACGGCGGTAAAACGCTTGCCACAATCTTAAATGTTCTGCGCAATGACCTAAATTATTTTGTCCCCGAACCGCAAATTATCAATGCTAAAGATTTTGGAGTGCCACAAAATCGTGAACGGATTTATATCGTTGGTTTTCGAAAAGACCTCGGCATTGAAAACTTTGAATATCCTAAAGCAGTCGAAAAGAAAGCGCAATTTCATGACGTGAAGGAGAAGGATGTAGTTTCGTCAAAATACTATTTGTCAACTCAATACCTTTCAACACTAAGAGCTCATAAGGAAAGACATGCCAATAAAGGTAATGGCTTTGGCTTTGAGATAATTATGGATAACGAAGTCTCAAATGCCATTGTTGTTGGTGGAATGGGTAGAGAAAGAAATCTCGTGTTGGATAATCGCTTAGAAGATTTTACGCCAGTAACAAAAATTAAAGGAGAAGTAAATCGTGAGGGAATTCGTAAAATGACTCCGCGAGAATGGGCAAGGCTACAGGGCTTTCCTGACAACTTTGTAATTCCCGTAGCAGATGCATCAGCTTACAAGCAATTTGGGAATTCGGTTGCGGTGCCTGCAATCCAGGCAACCGCAGATGCAATTCTAAAGCAGTTGAGGACTGTTAAAGATCTTCCGTAATATATTTATAACCACCAGAGGGAAATTCTTTTGTACTATAAAACCAGACTATATTCATTTTTTCTTTTCCCCTAATAAGTCTCAATGTCCTTTCCCAGTCCCGTATGCCACTGACAATGTCAAGATGAATTGGCTCCACCATTGTATTTGGCAATAGCTGGAAATATTTTTTTATCTTCTTGTAACCGCTGCTTTCCTTCATAACTTCTTTCATAACGTCCTGATCTAAGTCAGAAAAAAAGTGCTTTTTTCCTCCATTACATTCGTGACATAGTGTCCAAAGGTTGTCAATATCGTTAGAGCCTCCCCAGTCTACAGGTAACTTGTGATCTACCTCTAGTTTTACGCCGTCCTCGACAGTTTTTCCACATCTTCGACACTTGGAATTATCCCTTTGCAATACACTATATCTTAGCTTATTGCTTATTGCCACACGCCTAATAACAGTTTCCCTTTTTACGTCCGAATGAAGAACATAGCCTTCACGAAGAGACTGAATATCCCAACCCTCTTGGCGTAAATTTCTGATAACTCGTTGCCATTCTAGAACTTGCGTAAGGTTAGTTAGTTCCTCTCGGCCGATAGTCACACCAACATTTTCTAAAAAATGATCTAGTAAAATTTTCTTTGCGCTCAATCAAAAAAGTCTTTAATGTTAACTTGCAAAGCTTGCGCAAGCTTATAAATAACTACTAAAGAAACATTTCGTCTCCCTTTTTCTATATCTGGAATATATGTGCGATCGACTTCTGCTATCAGCGCTAGCTGTTCTTGAGACAATCCTTTTTTTAACCGAAGTTCCTTGATTTTTTCACCGAACTTAGCTTTTACGTCCATGACCAAATTTTGATTAAAGTAGACATTTGTACAACGGACGATTGTCTACATCCAAAGTTATTGCTTATACACTCCTTTTATGGATCAAAAAACCTCTCACCAACGATCATTAAATATGCAAGCCGTGAAATCCTCAGGTAGTAAAGAGGAACAATTGCTAATGAAAACCCTCTACCACCGCGGCCACCGCTACCGCAAAAATAACCCAAAAATTTTCGGCAAACCCGACCTCACCTTCGCCAAATACAAACTCGCCATCTTCGTTGATTCCGAATTTTTTCACGGCAAAGACTTCGAAACCAAAAAGAAACCCGTCAACAACGCCAACTTCTGGCAAAAGAAAATAGCCCGCAACATCGAACGCGACAAAGAAGTCAACGCATTCCTAACTGCGAACGGCTGGACAGTCCTTCGCTTCTGGTCAACCGAGATCAAAAAAAATCTCGATTCTGTCATTGACAAAATCGAGTCTACGATTATTGAAATTCGAACCAGAAAATACCGGATTGATGACGACAATGAGATGTCAATAGCGGCCGAACCCTGATTACTTTTTGTTAATCAGTTTCTCAAAATAATCGAATTTATCTTTTTCAGCCTGCAACAACCGCTCATACAATTCAATCACCTTTTCTATGGGATTGAAATTGTTTTAGATAGCATTATCGTGAAAGTTATTGATCTTGTTAAATACGGATTCTTCGGTAAAGTGTTTCAACCCTTCGAGTGTAACCCCGAGCGCGGAGGCGATTTCCCCTAGCCTGCTTTCTTCGACTTCTTCACTGTTCTCAAAATTGCTGACAGTCTGCTGGCTCACGCCCAATACCTGGGCCAACGCTTCCTGCTTCATTCCGCGCAGTTCACGAATACGCGATATTTTTCGGCCGATGTGAGGTTTTGAAGGAGTTTCCATAATGTAAATGTTTGCTTCGTAAATATACTCAATTTGCCTATTAGCAAATTTTGTAAAATACAAACAAGAGTATTCAAGCCGAGCGCGACAAAGCCACGTTATACGAAAACCTGTACAAGTCCAGATAACAACCCTCACGCGAGGGTTTCTTTATGCCCGAGTACAATTGCCGCCTTTACCGCTATATCGGTTTGAAATCGTTCGAACCACTTGTGCCGTTTTTATCAACGCGGCACTTTGGTCACAGGATGTTGTAACCAATTTTTGAATTCCACAAAAAAGGTTACAGTGTTGTTGCAATTTTTTTTGTAAGGATAATTTTGCAATAACATTTTTGCCCCTTGACCATTTTGTCGAATATCTTTCGTCAATAAAACCATTCCGACCTTCCCGTTTTTCTGTGCAGGAACGAAAATGCTGATGCATCACACAAGCCTGACGTTACGCCTTGCCAGGAACACCAACACCACAACCGCTCCCAACAAACTCATCACAACTCCTACTAAATTCGGGCTGGCAAACCCGTAGCCGAACACAATAGGGAGTCCGCCGAGGAAGGCGCCGAGTGCGTTGCCAATGTTGAAGCTCGCCTGGATCGCCGCCGAGGCCAGCATTTCGGCACCTTTTGCGGTTTGGATCATCAGCATTTGGATCGGGGCGGCCATCGCAAACGCCGTGCATCCGGTAAGGAAGACCAGGACAAGCGTGGCATATTGGTTTTCCGAGAACAAAAATACCGATACGAGAACGGCCGCCATAACGATCTGTAGCGTCAATACCGCTTTGGCAGGCGAGAATTTGTCGGCGAGCTTGCCTCCGATCACGTTCCCGACGAGCATGCCCAGACCGGCAAGCATCATGATGTAAGGAACCGAATCTTCAGAAAAAAGCGAAACTTTCGTGAGCAAAGGCGCAATATAGCTGATCCAGCAAAACAGTCCGCCGAATCCAACGGCCGTAATCAAAATGATCAGCCAGGCTTCGATTTTGCCGAAGAATTTTATCTGGGTTCGGATGCCTTCGGATTGCTGCTTTTCGAGATTCGGCATCAGGAAATACATCGAAAGCAGCGTGAGAAATCCGATGACGGCGATGATCGCGAACGTGTAACGCCAATTCAGGTGATGACCGATATAAGTCCCAATAGGAACGCCGATCACGTTGGCCAACGTCAGTCCGGCGAACATGATGGAAACCGCTTGCGCTTCCTTGCCTTTGTCGGCCAATCTACTTGCGACAACCGCACCGACGCCAAAAAACGCACCGTGAGGCAATCCCGACAGCAATCGCGTGAGCAGCAAAAATTCGTAATTGGGTGCGATGATCGACAATCCGTTGAGGAGAGCGAGCGCAAAAGCGAGCCACAACAGCATCTTCTTCGGAGCAAAATTGCGCCCGAGGATAACCAAGGCGGGGGCTCCAATGACCACGCCGAGCGCATACGTTGCTATCAAGTGTCCGGCTTCTGGGATCGAAACCTCGAGATCGCGCGCAATATCGGGCAGCAATCCCATGAGGACGAATTCCGTAATACCTATGGTAAGTCCGCCGAGCATTAGCGGAACGAGTTCTTTTTTCATTTCAGTGCTTAAAAAGGAAGCGCAAATTTACCACCCGTTTTCCGGTCTGCATAGCACTTTGGCGATAACAGGACGAATTGAATTCATCATAAACAAGGGTATCACATTCGCGGCAAATAATGTAATGTCAATTCATGCTTGCGGTGCTACTTTAAAACTTCTAAAATCGACAACATGAAATATCTTTTACTATTGATTGCTTGCGTTTCTGTAGCGGCGCAAAAAGGGATTCCGCCCAAGGAAGTCGTCAACGCGACTATCACCACAAAATACGCGCAACCCATGCCGTTCAAGCCCGAGTTGGTTAGCCAGCTCAAAGCCCCTGCGGGATATGAGGTTATCGCCACCGCATCGGGGCTTGGAAAGCCACGCATGTTGTACGCCGCGCCTAACGACCGGCTTTACATCACGAGACGGGACGCAGGCGATGTTCTCATGCTGTCTGAACCAAAGCCTGACGGCACTTTCGCGAACCTGACTACTGCAGTTTCAGATTTCAAGGGCGTACACGGCATCACAATGAAGGACGGCTGGCTGTTCCTGCTTAACAACAACGAGCTGAGACGCTACAAGTTGTTGGCCGACGGCACTGCCGATATGGAGTCCAAGCAAACCCTGATCAACGATTTGCCAAGTGGCGGACAGCACTCGAACCGCACGATGGATTTCGGGCCTGACGGCATGTTGTACCTCACCGTCGGGAGCGTTTGCAACGACTGCGTTGGAGACAAAGAAACCGCGACGGTATTGTGGGTCGATCCTAAAACGTGGCAACGCGGGATTTACGCATCGGGGTTGCGCAATACGATCGGGATCGACTGGCATCCGAAAACGGGCGAACTTTGGGGCCTCGACAACGGAAGCGATTACAAAGGCGACAATTGGCCGCCCGAAGAACTCAACAAATTGGTAAATGGAGCCGATTACGGTTTCCCTTTCGGATATGGCAAACGCGAAATCGACAAGACGCGCGAAGACCCGGGCGGAACGACCAAAGAAGAGGTCGTCGCGGCCAGTCAGCCTTCGGTCATGGAATTTCCTGCACATGCGGCTCCTATTGCGTTCCAGTTTTTCACCTCGGGTGGCTTTAACGGAGACGGCCTCGTATGCTGGCACGGGTCGTGGAACCGCAGTGAACCGGACGGTTTCAAGGTCGAGCGCATCAAGTTCAAGGATGGGCAACCGGTTTCATCTGAGGATTTCCTGAGCGGATTTTACCTCAAAGCTGCGAACCAACAATTCGGGCGACCGACCGGTTTGGTTATCACAGCCAACGGGACAGTCTTTGTTTCTGACGACTCGAATGGAGTCATTTACCGTATCCAACCTAAAAAATAACGTCATGAAATATCTACTTTTTGCCGCTTTGGTTTCGCTTTTCGGAATGACATCGGCGCCCAACGACACTATTGAATTCGAAGCGCCGGAATCCTATCCCGAAGGCGTCGCCTATCACGCATCCAACAATTCGTATTACGTATCTTCGGCTCGGTTTGGGACGATCGGAAAGGTATCGCCTGACGGAAAATACTCGGAATTGCTCAAAGACAACGCGCTCAAATCGAGTTACGGCCTTAAGATTTCGGCAGATGGAAAACGTTTGTACGCTTGTGTTTCGGATGCGAATTATTCCAAATTCAAATCGCCGGACACCTATCGCAAGATGGCACGCCTGATCGCAATCGACCTCAAGACGGGCAAAAAAGTATCGGACGTCGACTTGTCAAAACTATTCGACGGAAAGCACTTCGCCAACGACCTTGCGCTTGACAACAAAGGCAATGCTTACATCACGGACAGTTTTTCGAACGTCATCTACAAAGTCACGCCAGACGGAAAAGCCAGCCTTTTTTCGAAAAGCGAAAAGTTCAAGACCAACGGCGTCGGGCTTAACGGAATCGTTTGGAACGCTGGCAATTTCCTTTTGGTGGCCAGCAGCGGCAAGGGTTGTGTATTCAAAGTGGATGTAGCCAATCCGGCCAACGTTCAAATGGTCAAAACCGACCAATTCTTCATCAATGCGGACGGCTTGCTGCTTACCGACAAAAATACGTTGGTGCTCGTCCAGAACGGCAGCGTCAACAAGATACACGAATTGGGCACAAGCGACAATTGGGCATCGGCGAAAGTCAAGCGCGCCACGACGCTCGAGCAGCGGTTCAAATATCCGTCAACGGCGACGGCCAACAAGAACGACGTTTGGGTCGTAGAGGCGAAATTCGATGAGCTCAACGATAGCACGACCGTACCGTCAAAAAAGTTCTCGATACAAAAAGCGAAATTTCAGGCAGTTCCATAACGCTGTTGAAAATGGCGGTTCAGGTCGTTTCGTATATTTGGCAAAACGCCGGGTATGATCGAAAAGCAGGATTTTAATCAGAAATTGGTCGTGGCCATTGCAGCCATCGGTGAACAAAAAACGTATGGGAAAGGCGAAACCATTCTCAACGCAGGGGAAACCGAGCAGCACGTTTACTTCATAGAATCGGGTGCGGTGCGGCTTTCCCTATTGTCCGATAAGGACGACCAAACCATACGACTGGGTTATAAAGGGCAAATGATCGTTTCGCTGTCGTCGTATCTCAATCAAACACCGTCGGAATTTTCACTCGAATCTATCCGAAAAACGGTTTTGAAGCGCGTCACGAAAGCGCAATTGGAGCAATTTATTTACCAGGATGCCGATTCTGCGAAAGGGTATATTGGCCTGCTCGAAGATATGCTCACCGAATTGATGGAACGCGAAGTCGATTTGCTGACTGCCTCCCCTGTCGAGCGAATGAACCGCGTATTGAAGCGAAGTCCGGGCCTTTTCCGGGAAATTCCGCTCAAATATATCGCGTCGTATTTTCGGATGACGCCTGAAACGTTGAGTCGCATCCGGAATTCTTGATCCTGATCAAGGTTTATTGCCGATTGATGTCGCAACTTTGTCCCGTAACAATCAATCAATGAAAATCCAATCATCATCACTAATCGACGATCTTATCGGGCGTATCGATAAAGTTTCCAAAATCGCGGAGACGTTCAGGGAACTTAACCCGACTGAACTCAACGCGAGAAAATCGGCCGACAGCTGGAGCCTTTTGGAATGCATCGAGCATTTGAACCGCTACGGACATTTTTATCTTCCCGAAATCGAAAAGCAGCTTTCATCTCAGACGCCTCATGTCGCAAATGGCGTTTTCGAAAGCGGCATTCTCGGAAATTACCTGGTCAACTTGATCAAGCCGGAACCCGTCAAGAAAAAAAAGATGCGAACGGCGAAAGAAATGAATCCGATACATAGCCGGCTCGACGAAAGAACGCTGCTCGTTTTCTTTGAACAACTCCACGCGCTCAGGCTTCTGATCGAAAAATCGGCAACGGTGGACTTGTCAAAAGTACACGTCAAAACCTCGCTGTCGCGTTTAATCCGGCTTCGACTAGGAGACATATTGCGGTTTATGGTGCACCACATCGAACGCCACATTCAGCAGGCGCAAGCCACGCAATCTTGACGAGTTTCAAATCTATCCATCATATCAAACAGGAGTCGGTCTCCGAAATAATTTAGACGGTCAACATTCAAAAAATAGAAATATATCGAAACGACCCTCTATTTTTTTAACCTGCTTAAGTAGATATCGACAATTTTTATAACTTAGTCCTATTAAAAATAGGGGGCTATGGTAAATAATATCGACGATAAAGCTAAAAAAATTGAAAAACGTTGGATTGTCTCTTTTTCCCTTATTGCGGCAGTGGCCACGGCTGGGTTATTCTGGCCGGAATCGCGGGAAAATGTACAGACGCTGGCTCAATTCGCAAGCACGGATCAAATCGTAGGAGCCGATGTGGCCTGGCTACTCGCGGCCTCGAGCATGGTGTTGTTCATGACGCCCGGCCTTTCGTTTTTTTATGGAGGCATGGTCGGCAAAAAAAACGTGATTTCGACAATGCTGCAAAGTTTTATCTGCCTTGGCGTCGTCAGCCTTTTATGGGTCGTGGTGGGATTCAGCTTGTCTTTTGGCGATCCGATTGGCATCTCGATCGACGGACGATTTTACAGTTTCATAGGAAATCCACTTTCATTCGCGTTCCTGGATCACGTTGGCGTATTGCCACATAAAGTGATGGCGCCGACCGTTCCCTTTATTTTGTTTGCTCTTTTTCAGATGAAATTCGCGATCATAACGCCGGCCATTATCACGGGTTCGTTCGCCGAAAGAGTGCGGTTTATTTCGTTTTTGCTGTTTATTTGTCTTTTCGTCTTGTTCATTTACACGCCGCTTTGCCACTGGGTCTGGCATCCTAATGGAATTTTGGCGACCTATTTTGGCGTCAAGGATTTTGCTGGCGGAACCGTGGTGCACATGTCGGCGGGATTCGCGGCTTTGGCCGGGGCGATGATTCTCGGCAAGCGCAAAAACGCCAAACACATCCCGACCAATATTCCTTTTGTGCTATTGGGAACAGGAATGCTTTGGTTCGGTTGGTTCGGATTCAACGCCGGATCGGCTCTTGCCGCAAACGCTACGGCGGCCATGGCTTTCGCTACGACAACTTCGGCTTCGGCGGCAGCCATGCTGACCTGGATTTTCTTCGAGCGCTTGAACGGCCGTAAAGTTTCGGCATTGGGCGCGTGCATAGGTGCCGTTGTCGGATTAGTCGCGATCACGCCGGCCGCGGGCTTAGTCACGATTCCACAAAGTATCTTTTTCGGATTTATCACCGCCATCGTCTCAAATAAGGTCCTGACGTCGAAAGTCATGCAAAAAGTCGACGACACGCTTGATGTCTTTGCCTGCCACGGCGTCGGCGGCATCATGGGCATGATCCTGACCGCTATTTTCGCTCAAGGGGAAAACGCAAGCCTCATGCACGGCGGATGGAACGTTTTCGCACACCACATGATCGCGCTCGTATTGGTTTCAGCATTCACGTTTTTTGGTTCGTGGATGTTGTTCAAAGTCACGAATTTCTTCATTCCGTTGCGGGTTTCCGAAGATTCCGAACATCTCGGGCTGGATCTTTCGCAACACGACGAGACAATAGACGCTCCTAAACCTGATCAACCTTTGGGCTTGCTCAACCTCATGCGATCGTAACCGTTAAGCAACATAAAGCTCCTGTTTGCGGGAGTTTTTTATTTGTACATTTAGCAAAACTTCGATCATGAAATACATTTCCATTTTGCTGCTTTCTCTTGTTTTCTCGGCCAAAGCCCAAAAACCTGAAATCGAGAAACTGCTCAACGACTGGCACAAGGCTGCCGCCGATGTCAAATTTGACGCTTATTTTGGAGCATTTACCAAAGATGCGGTCTATATCGGGACCGATGCCGCCGAAAACTGGAAGGTGGATGCCTTCAAAGCGTGGGCGAAACCATATTTCGACAAGGGTACGACGTGGAACTTTAAAGCGGTGGAGCGCAATATCTTTATCAGCGCGGATGGCAAATTTGCGTGGTTCGACGAATTGCTTGACACGCAAATGAAGTTGTGTCGCGGCTCGGGCGTTTTACGCAAGGAAGACGGGAAGTGGAAAATCGCGCATTACGTGTTGTCGATGACGGTTCCTAATGATAATTTGGAGGAAGTTGTTGCGGCCAAGCAGAAAATCGAAGATGCTTATCTCCAAAACGTCAAGTCGAAAAAATAGTTGACGGTTTCTGGAGAAGTTTGAAAATCATTCAAAAAAGCGATAGATGCCTTCCTAAGCGAGAGCGCGATACTGTGTCGTCGGGAAACGGGTTTACGATGGTGGAACCGTGCTATTGGATTCTATTTGATTGCCGAAGTATGTCCGCATTGGCGAGAGGATCCGATGGCAGAGTGTACATTTTATGACATTATCGATGCTGATGGGGCATTTTGTTTACCGGTACAGGTTGACTTTAGCGGGTGTGGATTCGAGCAACGTATTTTAAGATTTTGTACAGTTTTTACGTACTTGGCGAATGTCCGATTTTGATATTTTTATGGGTGGGTGGTGGCGGCTTTTTTACCATCCGAAAATAAATTATCGCATTACATACGACTGTAAAATTTAAACCGAAGCGCATTTAGTTCATTAAGAGTATGTAATGAACTAAATGCCCTTAACGGTTGTAGCAATGATCTTTTAAGCTTTATCGATCAACGAGTAAACAGAATAACTATTTTCCGTACGTTTCCTTCAAATGCAACAGCATATCCGCCGTCATGTTGCCCATATCGAATTCATGCTTCCAGCCCCAATCTTTACGAGCCGATGAATCGTCAATGCTTGATGGCCAACTGTCGGCGATTTTTTGGCGGAAATCAGGATTGTAGGTAATTTCGAAATCAGGCAAATGCTTTTTGATCTCGGTCGCGATTTCGGCAGGCGTAAAATCGATGGCAGAAAGATTGTAAGACGAATGGATCTTTATTTGTTCAGCCGGAGCTTCCATTATGCCGATCGTCGCCCGGATCGCGTCGTCCATGTACATCATCGGCATGCGCGTATCTTCTCTTAGGAAGCATTCGTAATTGCCATCGGTCAAGGCCTTGTGGTAAATATCAACTGCGTAATCAGTCGTTCCGCCACCTGCGGGAGTAGACCACGAAATCAAGCCCGGATAGCGGATGCTTCTCACATCGACGCCATAAATATTATGGTAATATTCGCACCAACGCTCACCGCATTGTTTTGAAATCCCATAAACCGTAGACGGCTCCATAACGGTGTATTGAGGCGTATTGTTTTTTGGTGTCGTCGGACCGAAAACCGCGATGCTCGACGGCCAGAAAATCTTTTTGATTTTGCCTGATTTTGCAAGGTTGAGGACATGGAAAAGCGAGTTCATATTGAGATCCCAGGCAAACGCAGGGTTTTTCTCTGCCGTTGCCGACAATAACGCTGCCATGAGATACACTTCTTCTATATGGTATTTTTCAACAATACTTTCGATCTGATTAAAATCCAAGGCATTGATCACTTCGAAAATCCCGTCGTTGACGACATCGTTATTGAGTTTCCTGATGTCCGAAGCGACGACGTTGTCGACTCCGTACTTTTCGCGAAGCTTGTGCGTAAGTTCGGTGCCAATTTGTCCGCAAGCGCCGATTATCAAAATTTTGGGCATAGTTGTGTTGTATTTTGCACAAATATACGTTTTGGATGCGTTCGGTTACCGATTCGTTAATAATTCCTAATTGGTTGTGCCGAATTGGCTGTTGCTCATTACATTTGTACTCCTAATTTTTGCTCTATGGCCAAGTGTCTTTTAAGCGTTTTTCTTATCGGATTCCTGCTGATTTCGTGTACTGACGAAGACAAGCGCGCGGCTGAACAAGTAAAGGACCAGAAGAAAAAGGAAAAAGTGTTCGAAAGTATCAGCGAAAGCTGGCGTTTCAATGCCAATCCGTCGAATTCATCGTCCGAGAAACTCATCGCAACCTGGCCCGCATGGCGCAACCTTTTACGCGAAATGTCGCAAAAGCCGCAAAGCAGCATTTCGGCTTTCCAGAAAAAAGCAAAAATCTTGTCCGATCGCGTACTCGAACTTCCGAACAATATTCCGTCAAATTACAACAAACCTCAGGTCAAGGCCAGAATTGCAGTTTTAACGACAAAGATCAATTCGATAAACCTGTTCATTCACCTCGACCAGATTCCGGCCGAAAAAGTGATCGCATTGGTAAACGACATCAATGTAGAATTACAAGGCTTGCAGACGCAACTTGACGAAATCGACCGCAAATCGGCAATTCCGAAAGAGCAAGGCGAAGGCGATATGATCCGGATGCTCGACACCGCACGCGCAATCCCCAACAAAGGCTTCAACCCGGAAGACGTCACCTCCGGCGGCCAACAACAGCAACCTAAACCGACTTTGCCGAAACCGGGCTCCGGTCTCTTCGGCAGGGACAAAAAAATAAAATAAGCAATTGAGCAAGTCGGCGTTACTCAACAAATACGATTCTTCGCCAAAACTTACCCGCATCGCGCAGAACCTCGAAACAAAGGGGCAAAAGCTGCAACTGCGAGGATTGGTCGGATCGTCATTTTCATTCGTGGTCCGTTCGCTGTTCAAGCAGTCGGAATTACCGTTTTTGGTCGTGTTGTCCGACAAGGAAGAAGCCGCTTATTACCTCAACGACCTCGAGCAATTGGTGGGAGAGGAAGATGTTTTGTTTTATCCCGGCTCTTACCGTCGCCCGTACCAAATTGAAGACACGGACAATGCCAACGTCCTGCTCCGCGCAGAAGTGCTCAACCGCATCAATTCGCGAAAGCGTCTGGCACTCATCGTGAGTTATGCCGAGGCGTTGTCTGAAAAGGTTGTGACACGGCAGCAATTGGACAAACACACGCTTAAAGTCGCGGTTGGCGATAAGATTTCGATCGACTTCATCAACGAAGTTTTGCACGAATATGAATTTCGTCGCGTGGACTTCATCACCGAACCCGGAGAGTTTTCGGTTCGTGGCGGCATCATCGACGTATTTTCGTTTTCGAACGACAATCCCTACCGCATTGAGTTTTTTGGCAATGAAGTGGAATCGATCCGGAGCTTTGACGTGGAGACGCAGCTTTCGATCGAAAAAAAGAAAAAGATCACGATTATCCCGAACGTAGAAAATAAGTTTTTTGCCGAAAGCCGCGAGAGTTTTCTCGACTACATCAACGACAAAACGATAATGCTCGTCCAGGATTCGGAAATCGTGCTGTCCAAACTCGACAGGATTTTCCAGACGGCCGAGGACACGTTCCAAAAACTCGATTCGACGATCAAACACGTAGAACCCGAACAATTGTTCGTCAACTCGGCGGCGTTCAAGAAACGGGCGGAGTTGTTTTCCGTTATCGAAATCGGGAACGACAGCATGTTCGAGCCTCATCACACCTTTGAGTTCCACACTAAGCCGCAACCGGCATTCAACAAACAGTTCGATTTGCTTCTGAACAATCTCGGTGACAACCATTCGAACGGAATTCGCAATTACCTTTTTTCCTCTAATGACGCCCAGGCCAAACGCTTCCACGACATTTTCGAATCGTTGGATGAAGCCAACCACGAGGACGTCCGGAAGCAATATGAAACCATTGTCACGCCGCTTTACCAAGGGTTCATCGATGAAGAGTTGCAGGTCGCCTGTTATACCGATCACCAGATTTTCGAGCGCTACCACAAATTCAGCATCAAAAACGGATATTCCAAAAAGCAAACGATCACGCTTAAGGAACTCAACACGTTGTCTGTTGGCGATTATGTGACGCATATCGACCACGGCATCGGGAAATTCGGCGGGTTGCAAAAAATCCAGGTCGAAGGCAAGACCCAGGAAGCGATAAAATTGGTGTATGCCGACAACGACATCGTTTATGTAAGTATCCACTCACTTCATAAAATTTCGAAATACAACGGGAAAGACGGTGCGCCTCCGAAGATTTACAAACTCGGATCGGCTGCGTGGAAAACCCTGAAAAATAAAACCAAGGCGCGTGTCAAGCACATTGCTTTCAACCTGATCCAGGTCTACGCCAAGCGACGTTTGGAAAAGGGATTCCAATTCGGTCCGGACAGTTACCTGCAGCTCGAGCTCGAATCTTCGTTCATTTACGAGGACACGCCCGATCAAACCAAGGCGACGCAAGACGTCAAGGCAGATATGGAAAGTGACCGTCCGATGGACCGTTTGATTTGCGGCGATGTCGGATTCGGGAAGACCGAAGTAGCCATTCGCGCGGCGTTCAAGGCGATCGACAATGGAAAGCAAGTCGCTATTCTGGTGCCGACGACGATTTTGGCATATCAGCATTACCGCACGTTTTCGGAACGCTTGAAAGAAATGCCGGTTTCGGTTGGCTATCTGAACCGTTTCCGGACGGCCAAACAAAAATCGGAAACGCTCTCCCAACTCGCCGACGGAAAACTCGACATCGTCATCGGCACTCATCAATTGGTGAGCAAAAACGTCAAATTCAAGGATTTGGGATTATTGATTGTGGACGAAGAGCAAAAATTCGGTGTGAACGTCAAGGACAAACTAAAAACGTTGGGCGCCAATATCGACACATTGACTTTGACGGCCACGCCTATTCCACGGACATTGCAATTCTCGTTGATGGCCGCTCGCGATTTGTCGGTGATTACGACACCTCCGCCGAACCGCTATCCGATAGAAACGCACATCGTCGGATTCAACGAGGAGACGATTCGCGATGCGGTGTCGTACGAAATCCAGAGAAACGGACAGGTTTTCTTTATCCACAACCGAATCGAGAATATTCGCGAAGTCGCCGGGATGTTGCAGCGCCTTGTCCCGAATGCGAGGATAGGCGTCGGACACGGTCAAATGGACGGCAAAAAACTCGAAGAACTGATGCTGTCGTTCATGAACGGGGAATTCGATGTCCTGGTGGCCACGACCATCATCGAAAGCGGGCTCGACGTGCCGAACGCCAATACGATTTTCATCAATAACGCCAATAATTTCGGGTTGTCAGATTTGCACCAGATGCGCGGTCGTGTCGGACGCAGCAACAAAAAAGCGTTCTGTTACTTCATCACACCTCCGTTTTCGGCCATGACCGAAGACGCGAGAAAACGAATTCACGCCCTTGCCCAATTTTCTGATTTGGGAAGCGGCTTCAACATTGCGATGAAAGATCTCGAAATTCGCGGTGCCGGCGATTTGCTTGGAGCCGAACAAAGCGGATTCATCAACGATATCGGCTTTGAAACCTACCAAAAGATCATGAGCGAGGCGATCGAAGAGCTGAAAGAAAACGAATTCAAGGATTTGTACCGCGAGATCGAAGGCGAAAAAGAGAAGGAATATGTCAAGGAAATCCAAATCGATTCTGATTTTGAACTGCTGTTTCCGGACGAATACATCAATACGGTCTCGGAACGCCTGAACCTCTATAACGAATTGAGCCTCATAAAGGACGAAGAGGCGCTGTTCCTTTACGAAAAACGTCTTGTCGATCGATTCGGGCCTTTGCCGAAGCAGGCGCAGTCGCTTTTGAACAGTTTGCGTATCAAGTGGATTGCGGCCAAGATCGGAATTGAAAAACTGGTGATGAAACAAGGCAAGATGATCGGTTATTTCATTTCGGACCATCATTCGGATTTCTTCCAGACGAAACAATTCGACAGCGTGATCCAATTCATACAGAAAAATCCAAATATTGCGCGCATCAAGGAAAAACAGACCACAAGCGGATTGAAACTGCTACTCACTTTTGAAGATGTAAGGTCGGTGAGCAAGGCATTGGATTTGATGCAGCGCATCGTTTCTTTAGGTTGATTTTTGACCTTTCGATGTAAAAACCGATCCTATGCTTTTACAGACCTTAAAGGTTTTATTGCGCTTCGCTCCATACAGTTCGGCTACGCCTCGGGTTCAAAACCTCTAAGGTCTAGGGTCTAGACTGAAACCAAAATAAAACCAACAAAAAAAGCCCTTCCGTTTCCGAAAGGGCTTTTTAAATATCCAGTGTAACTTAGAATTTCATGATCTTGAAGTTAGCAGCGTATTCGCCAAACTTCAGTTTAAAGAAATACGTCCCGGTGGAGTAAGCCGAAATGTCAACTTTAGTCTCAAGCGTATTCGCTTTTGTCGCGTACAGCAACTGTCCCGTCACATTGTAAACTTCAATGCTTGTGATCTCAGTTTTCGAAACGATGTTGACAGCGTCTTTGGCAGGGTTCGGATAGTACGTAAAATCGATATTCTGATTGTTGTTCACACCCAACATACCTTCACAACTGATCGTCGCTGCATACCCGCCCTCGGTAACTCCCTGATCAGAGAAAAAGCGGATGGTCAACGCTCCATCAGGAGACGAAGACGTGTACGTTGGGAATGGCGCTTCCAGGTTAGCCCCGGTAAGTCCGCCTCCTGACAAATCAGTCGCCGAAGTCGAAGCTCCGTCGTAGATATAAAGGAAATCGAAATCGGTTTCTAGGTCAAACTGCGTCAAGGCAAGTTCGATTCGCTTGTTAGGTTGCGTCGGGATCAAAACGCGAACGTAGCTTTCTTCGTTCGTATAATCTCCGTTAGCGCCTCCCGTGTCGGTAATGGTAACACCACTACACCAATCTGCCGCCGTTGCGAAAATCGCTTGACGAACCGAAGATATCACGCCGGTTTGGCAAGCTGGACGGATCCTGGCTTTGTAGAACGTGTTAGGTTGTAGGTTGGCTGCGTTGTAAGTCGGGTTTTGCGCGTTTTGGTAAAATCCGATAGTCGACGGGAATAAGTTGACGAGAATCTGCCAGGCGCTTGCCGAGCCCGTTTCATCCCATGTTATAGTGGCCGCGTTCGTGGTTACGTTTTCTGCCTGAATTTCCGCAATAAGGTTGATACAGGTATTGACGCAGTCCGTGCTCAGGCAAGAAGACGAATTGACGTTTTGCAGGATGCGCTGGGCGGGTTGTGGCCCGAACCCGTTGTTGAAACTGATTCCGACTCCCGGAACAAGATGGCAATAACTCATGATGGTTCCCCTTACCGCAGACGACGGAATAATAGGAGGCGAACTCATACAGTTGCTCCCTTCTCCTCCACCCAAAGCAGACGGGGCGCAGTTGTCAATCGGCGTGTTGTTCCCATTCCACGCACAAGCATGGGTGTGAGGCGATCCTAGCAGGTGGCCCATTTCGTGGGTTACGACCATTACCGTCCAGGAATAGGTCGGAACCGAAGAATAACTCAAATCTACGTCCGAATAACTGTAGTTGCTAGACGAACACAAACCATCGATAGTCGCGGCAACACCACCCAATCCTCCGGCGTCGATTCCTACAAGCATTCCAATGTCACCATCGAAAACAGGTCGCAATTCGTTGAACTGGTTCAGATAGTCTCCCGAGGATTCCCCAGAATAAGGATCAGGCGTCGTCCAGATGAAAGTACTTTTCAACCCGACACTTATGTTGGCGTTGCTGTAAAGAGTGGCCACGTTGTTAAAAACGCCGGTCATCCAATTGCCGACAGTCGTGGTATTGCTGTTGTTCTGGACATATATGACATTGTCGATCTCAAAGTAAACCGAAACACAACGCGTACTCAACACCGCGCGATCGGTACTTCCGTCTTCATTGGGCTTGATCTCGCTGGTCCCGTCTTCTTTCATGCCGCAGCTAAACGGATTGTTGATTTTCAGGTCGGCATCGCTATAGATGATATAATTTTCGACGTTGCCCGCTTTTTGCAATCTTCCGACAACGACGTTCCCGATGTCATCACCCGAAATCACACCGCTCATTTCTCCGTTGAAAAAGTTCATCGACACGAGTGACCCGTTGTCTCCTTTAACGATACCGCGGTAATAAGCGCCTTTCTCGTATGCGATATTCTTCTGTTTATCCGTATCGATATGAAACGATTCGTTGAAAAGGTCTACTTTGAAAAGCTCGACGATAAGTTGGTTGCCTAGATAAGGAACGGCAACTTCGATAGCGTCCGGCTTTGAATTGGCAATCGCATTTACATCGGCTGTTCTCAATCTGGCAAAACTCGCCTTTTCGACAACCTGCGCGATTTCACCCGCGGGTATTTCCGAAGAAGCATCCAAAACGGAAAATTGCCTGAAATTCGTTTTAGCATCTTTTAGCTCAGCAACCCTTTCGGCAATTTTTTGCTGTCCCAACATGCTAATCGTCAAAAAACAGACAAAAAGAGTAAGAATTTTTTTCATTTTATATAGTTGTAGAAGTCAAAGTGCGCAAATGTAAATCAAATAAATTATTTAAATTCGTTTTATCCTGTGCATATATGTTAATTTTTCAGAAATAATAGAATGCGTTTGGCAGGTATTCTATCTCGAATCCACTACCTTTTTTGATGAGCGCGACAATGTCGAATCGCACCTCACAATCAACGTCATAGCGTTCGACAAACTCATTTACGGCGTTTTGCAGCAGCCGGATTTTTTTAGCGCTGACAAATTCCTGCGGAAGCCCGAAAACTCCTGACGATCGCGTCTTGACCTCGACGACACACAAATAGTTTCCGACGCGCGAAATGATGTCGATTTCGGCCTTGCCCGATACATAATTCGTCTGTAGGATTTCGTGTCCCAATTTCTTCAGGTACGCGACGGCGAGCTTTTCGCCATGTTTTCCCAAGTCGTTATGAGTGGCCATGCGCTAAATTAGGCAAGCCGTGTAAGTCGGAGTTGAGGATTTTCTGCCGTTTTTGTTAAAATTTATTCGAATCGTACGGTCGAGCCCGAATCGTTGACTTCCATAGTAATCGAAGCACCCAAGATCAGCGCGCGATTGTCCCGGATGTGGCCGGCA
Organism: Flavobacterium selenitireducens; assembly: GCF_014748335.1. Classification (GTDB taxonomy): domain Bacteria; phylum Bacteroidota; class Bacteroidia; order Flavobacteriales; family Flavobacteriaceae; genus Flavobacterium; species Flavobacterium selenitireducens. The sequence goes on along the minus strand of NZ_JAAVIY010000002.1, from coordinate 132,630 downwards.
GGAAAGTTGTAAATCACTGGAAAATCATACTCTTTAAACAGTTCACGGACAATTTCCTGGGCGTTTTTTCCCCATGGAATGTCGTTGTCGTTCATCTCGGTCATTCCACCAATGATCACACCTTTTACATGGTCGAAATAATTGTTGCGCTTGAGGTTGAAAAGCATGCGGTCTATGTGGTAGAGGTACTCGTCGAGGTCTTCGATAAACAGTATTTTCCCTTTGACATCGGCTTCTGATTTGGAGCCGAGGACGCTGTAAAGTACGGAGAGGTTCCCTCCGACCAATTCGGCTTTTGCCTTGCCTTTCCTGTTGAACGCGTGGGCCGGAAGATCGTACTGCGGCTTTTGCCCGAACAGCGCTTTTTTCAGCGATTCCTTTGCGTCTTGCGTGGCGTTTTTTGCACTTACACCAACCAAGCCGTGTATGGTTTGATAGCCTAGCGTGTTCATATGGCTGTGCAATACGGTCATATCACTGAATCCGACGATCCATTTTGGTTTGATCTTGAATTTTTCGAACGTTACGCGGTCGATGATCCGCACGGTACCGTATCCGCCTTTTGCGCCTACAATGGCCTTGACCGAAGGGTTGTCCAGCATTTCCTGCAAGTCTGTGGCGCGCTGCCAGTCTGGCCCGGCGAGTTGGTTATCGCTTTTCCCTATGGACTTTCCCATTATTACGTTCAATCCCCAGCTTTTGAAAAGTTCGACAGCAGGTTGAAGGCTTGCCGCTTCTACCTTTCGGGCTGTGGCGATGATTGCGATGGTATCCCCTTTTTTGAGCGCGGGCGGAGCGATTGTTTTTCGCGCCTGGGCGAATGAAAATTGGGTTGCGGTAAGCAGCAGAAGCAGAAATATTCTCATGTTTCCAAAGATAATAGGGAAGCGGAATTGGGCAACGATTTGTGTCGGTTTTACAGATGGTTTTAACAAAATAGGCAGATTTTCTGTAACGATATCGATTTTGGAAACCCGAACTTGCAGACCTAACAAATCTCGCAGATTTGTTAGGTCTGGCAAATCCAAATCCTGATAGGTTTTTAATGAGTCAGCCGTTCGACTTTCAGTCGGAAACTTCTTTCAGAAACGACCTCTTTAGCCCGGATGGAAGCGGCTAGCCTTTTGCCGAAAAAGCCTTGGTTTTGTCAGGGCGAGGCGGCAACCGAAGGGAGCCAGCCTCGCCCTGGGCAAATCCTGGCTTTTTCAAGAAAGCTAATAGCGGACAGCCGGATATGGCTACTAAAAACACAGTGTATTCTTCCGAACTTTATGTGTATTTTTGCGCACATTTATTCCATTATGAACCAGAATCCAAAACGATATACGATAACGGCCGCTTTGCCGTATACTAACGGTCCTATCCACATTGGGCATTTGGCGGGCGTTTACGTTCCCAGTGACATCTACGCGCGCTACCAGAGAATCCAGGGAAAGGATGTCGCTTTTATTTGCGGGAGCGACGAACACGGCGTGGCCATCCCGATGAAGGCGCGTAAAGAAGGTCTGACGCCACAGGAAGTGATCGACAAATACGACGGAATTATCCGTAAGTCGTTCGTGGATTTTGGGATTTCGTTCGACAATTATTCGCGTACCTCGAGAAAAGTGCATTACGACACGGCGTCGGAGTTCTTTAAAAAGCTTTACGAAGACGGGAAATTCATTGAAGAAGAAACCGAGCAGCTTTACGACGCCAAGGCTGGCCAATTCCTGGCAGATCGTTTCGTTACAGGAACGTGTCCGAAATGCGGAAACGAAAATGCTTATGGCGACCAATGCGAAAACTGCGGTACGTCGTTGAACGCTACCGATTTGATCAACCCGAAGTCGACGATCACGGGCGATGTGCCGGTGTTGAAAAAAACGACGCATTGGTTTTTGCCACTTGACCAATATGATGCGTTTCTCAACAAATGGATTTTGGAAGATCACGCAAAGGATTGGAAGAAAAACGTACTCGGACAAGTGAAATCGTGGCTTGACGATGGTTTGAAACCGCGTGCGGTAACGCGTGACCTCGATTGGGGAATCCCGGTTCCGGTTGAGGGTGCCGAAGGAAAAGTGCTTTACGTTTGGTTCGACGCCCCTATCGGGTATATTTCGTCTACAAAGGAATGGGCCGAGCGCGAAGGCAAAAACTGGGAGCCCTATTGGAAGGATGCCGATACGAAACTCGTGCATTTTATCGGAAAGGACAACATCGTGTTCCACTGCGTGATTTTCCCGGCGATGCTAAAAGCCGAGGGAAGCTATATTTTGCCAGACAACGTTCCGGCGAACGAGTTCCTGAATCTCGAAGGGAATAAATTGTCGACGTCCAAAAACTGGGCGGTCTGGCTGCACGAATATCTCGAAGACTTCCCGAACCAACAGGACGTTTTGCGCTATGCGTTGACGTCGAATGCACCTGAGACGAAAGACAACGATTTTACGTGGAAGGATTTTCAGGCGGGCAACAACAACGAATTGGTGGCCGTTCTGGGCAATTTCATCAACCGTGTTGTCGTACTGACCAATAAATATTACGAAGGCCTCGTTCCCGAGCCTGGCGAATTTGCCGAAATCGACGAACAAACGCTAACCGAAATGCGGGCATATCCTGCCGTGATTTCAAGTTCGGTAGAACGCTATCGTTTCCGGGAGGCGCTTGGCGAATTGATGAACGTGGCGCGTCTCGGCAATAAATATCTGGCCGACGAGGAGCCTTGGAAACTCATTAAGGAAAATCCGGAAAGGGTCAAGACCCAAATGTTCGTCGCGCTTCAGATCGCCACCGCCATCGCAATTCTTTCCGAACCATTTTTGCCATTTACGTCAGATAAACTCAAGAAAATGCTGGAAATTCACCCTTCGCCTGAAGCGGTAAACGATTGGGACGAGGTGGCTAAACCGCAGACGATCCTATCGCCGGGAACCCAAATCGGTCAAGCCGAATTGCTTTTCTCGAAGATCGAAGACGAAGCCATCCAAAAACAAATCGACAAACTCGAAGCCACGAAATCGGCCAACAAAATCGAAAATAAAAAAGTGGAAGCCCAAAAAGATGTGATCCAATACGAAGATTTTGCGAAGATGGATTTGCGCGTCGGTACCATCATCGAAGCCGAAAAAATGCCTAAAGCAAACAAACTCCTTATCCTGAAAGTCGACACGGGAATAGACGTGAGAACCATCGTTTCAGGAATTGCCGAGAGTTTTTCTCCCGAAGAAATCATAGGCAAACGCGTCACGGTTTTGGCCAATTTGGCGGCGAGGGCGTTGCGTGGCGTAGAATCACAGGGCATGATCCTGATGACCAACAACGCAGAGGGAAAACTGGTTTTCGTCAATCCGGACACGGAAGGCGTTGTAAATGGAGAGACAATCAACTAAAATATCGACATGAAAAAAATTGCGTTGCTCTTTGCACTCATTCTAGCGGTTTCGTGTTCTTCGGATGACGACAACTCGAACTCCGCTGCCAACCGGTTTATGATGAACGGTGTCGCCAGATCGATTCCCAAAGCGTATATGATCGCGCCATCTGACGGATTCGATCCGCAAATCGATCCGAGAAGGTTTTACATCGTCCTGACCGACGGGACGGTTTCCTACGAAAATGGCGAGCTAATTTTAAGTGACGACATCCACCAGTTGGTCGACTTCAATCTTTACACCGATGCCGGCCATCCGGGTTCCGTACAGCAAACCACGTACACGCTTTGGTCCCAGGATCCGAATTTCGACTATAACTCGGCTTATATCGGCCACGCGTCTATGAATTACGACATCACCTTTTCCGGAGGCGTGCCAACCATCGGCGAGAGGATTTCGTCCAACGATATGGATCACGCACAAATTGCCTTGTCGCGATCGGGCGGTTCCTATTTGATGAATTTTATGTTCTCGGACGAAACGAATTCCGCTTCCGGACATTATGAAGGGCCGGTCACAATATTGAATCCATGACAAAATGAATATAAAAGTAATTGCATTTGACGCCGACGATACCTTGTTCGTCAACGAACCGTATTTTGTGGAAACCGAGGAAAAATTTCTGGAGTTAATGCAAGATTACCTTTCGCGCCAAGGTCTGTCGCAGGAACTTTTCAAAATCGAGATCGACAACCTGGGGCTTTACGGATACGGTATTAAAGCCTATACGCTGTCGATGATCGAGGCGGCGCTTAAAATTTCGGACAACACGATAAGTGTCGAAGCTGTCGGAAAAATTCTGGAATTCGGGAAGGAATTGCTGCAACGCCCGATTGAACTTCTCGATGGCGTCGATGAAACGCTGACGGCGCTTTTCGGAAAATACAAACTTGTCGTGGCAACCAAAGGCGACTTGCTCGACCAGCGACGCAAACTTCACAATTCGGGTCTTGGCAAATACTTTCACCATATCGAGGTCATGAGCGATAAAAAAGAACAGGATTATCTTGACTTGGTGAGCCGCCTGGATGTAAAGCCGGAAGAATTTTTCATGATCGGAAATTCGCTAAAATCGGATGTTTTGCCGGTTTTGAACATTGGCGGACACGCGACGCACATTCCGTTTCACACGACCTGGGCACACGAACGCATCGATCACGAGGTGAAACACGAAAATTTTCGGGCACTCGAAAAAATTTCTGATATCTTGCCCATTTTCGGATTATGAGAACCTTGCTTGATTTGGAAAGTTGGCCCAGGAAAGAACATTTCCACTTTTTCCGAAAGTTTTCCGAACCCTTTTTTGGGGCGACCGTTGCGATCGACTGTACCACCGCTTACGAAAAATCGAAGGCCGGCAATATTCCTTTTTTCATTTATTATCTGCATCAGACGTTGATCGCGGTCAACGATGTGGAACCGTTTCGTTATCGCATCGACGACGACAAAGTCGTGATCCACGATCGGATAGACGCATCGGCCACGATCGCAAGGGAGAATGCGACTTTCGGTTTTTCACTGATTAAATTCTATGAAGACATTGCGCTTTTTTCTAAAGAGGCGAAAGTCGAAATCCATCGCGTCCAAAACACGCCGGGACTTATGACGCGCGACTTCCCTAACGACAATCTCATCCATTTCTCATCGATTCCTTGGCTGGAATTTACCTCGCTTTCGCATGCGAGAAGTTTCGACTTCCCGGACAGTTGCCCGAAAATCTCATTTGGGAAAATGACCGTGGATGCTGCCGGAAGGCGTTCGATGCCAATGTCTGTCCATGTTCATCATGCGCTCATGGACGGTTATCATCTTTCTGTTTTCGTGCAACGCTTTCAGGACCTGATGGGATAAACCTTATCGGGATTAAATCTGTATAAGCCTCATCACTTCCCATTTTGCAAGGGTTTTCGTAACTTTACTCAAATCCTAGAAATCATGTTAACGAAGAATATAGAAAACCTGCTCAACCAGCAGATAAAAATCGAAGCCGAATCCTCACAGATCTATTTGTCGATGGCGTGCTGGGCCGATACTCACGGCTTGGATGGTATCGCACAATTCATGTATACACAGTCTGACGAAGAACGCACCCATATGCTCAAATTGGTGCGATATGTCAACGAGAGAGGCGGCCATGCACAGATTACCGAACTCAAGGCGCCCAAAACTACTTTTACCAATTTCGTTGAAATGTTTGAAGAGCTTTACAAACACGAGGTTTTCGTATCGGAATCGATCAACAATCTCGTGCACGAGACATTGGGTGAAAAAGACTATGCGACGCATAATTTCCTTCAGTGGTATGTCGCCGAGCAAATTGAAGAGGAGGCGCAAGCCAAGACCATTCTCGACAAAATTTACATGATTGGCGACGACAGGGGCGGATTGTATCTGTTTGATCGCGACATCCAACAAATTCCCGTACTGAACGCTTTGAACTACAATGCCAAATAGTTAAAGTTGATTCGGTTTGATTTAAAACAATTTATATTTGCCAAAATACGTTACGGCTTTGGGCAAGAAGGGGAAAGAAAAAGACCAGAAAAAGAAGGAGTATAAAAAACTTCTCAAAAAACTCAAAGTCGCCGATAATTGCAAAACCAAGTGCTGCGAAAAATACAAGAAAAGCGAAGACAAGCGGTGCGCCAGATGTCCGATGTTCGACTTGCTTGAAAAGCGGCTTGCTAAATAAGATAACCCTCCTGAAATGGAGGGTTTTTATTTTGGATATGAAAAAATTGTTGTTGACATTCATTCTCGTTCTCACTGCACATTCCTATGGACAGGCTTTGGTCGCTTCTACGCCATTGGAGCTCAAAAAGCCGTGGGATCGCAGACAGGTTCTCGCTTCCCAAAATTCCGATGGAACGTTTTCGGCTTTTGCTTCGGATAAACAAAAAGTCGTTTGCCTGCGATACAACAGCGCACTTTTCTTTCGCGATAGCTTAAGAGCGACGACACCTGACGAGAACGCCATAATGACCGGAGCCAGTCTTGGCGATACAGGTGCTTCGCATCTCTATTGGTCATCGAGCGATTTTTCGAAAGTTTATGTTTCCTCTTTCGATTTTGCGAACCGCACTACATCTAAGAATGTCTTCAGTTTTTCTTTCGAGAATGAAACGTTCATCGGAACCTACAATGACGATGGGGCGTTTCATTTCCTGACTGTCGATGACGAAAAACCACAACTAAAATTGCGCACTTTCCGAAATGGAAATCCTCAGGAGTATGTGTTTGATTTCGCAGGCTTTGATATCAAGGACCGAAAAGGTAAAAAGCTCAAGCTCGTCGAAGCGTTTCAAATTCTTGGATTCGAATTTGTGCCGAAAGACGGCTTCATTCCTCTGAGCCAGGCAAGTGCCCCAATTAAAATTTATCCCCGAAACGGAACCGTTTACATTACGCTCGACCACGACCCATCCGTCACGCAAATTTTCTCGATTTCCACCGAAACCCGCACTGTCAAAGAACACAAGGCACAACAACCTCCGCTCGAAGTCGTCGCCGCCAGCAGGTCGAATTCGTTTTTGCTCGACGCTGTTCTTTACCAGGTTCGCATTAGTCGGAACGAAATGGTTGTCGGTGCCAAGCAACTCGATTCCTTGTCGAAATCTGTTAAGAATTACGGCGTCTCGACAGACGGTAATATTGCGTTCCGCACTTCACCATTACTTGTCCAGAACGGAAACAAAAAACCGTTCGAACTTTCGTCTTCAAAAAAGTTCTTTTCCCGACTTGAAGGCGCACGACCTGGAATTTCCGCTTACTCCAACTCTCAGGGTGTCATACTTAACATCGGTGGCGTAAGAGAGATCCAGGATACGGGTAACATCATTTTGGGTGCGACATTAGGCGTTGGCGCAATCGCGGCCGGCGGTGGTTACGACTTCGGCGACATGTTAGGGCAAGGCATTGTCCAAACGATATATTTCGAATCGCTTTTTGACGACAGCTTCAATTTTACCAAAAAAGATCTCGATCCGATTGCGGTTGATTTCCTCTCCGAGTTTATGTCGCAAAATCAATCGGTACAAAATTACTACCTCACCTCGTTTGTAGATGCTAAGATCCTGACCTACTACGACGCCAAGCAAAAGGCGGTAATCCTTCGCAAATTTGAGGATGCACCGCCAATTGAGGAGATGTTCCGGAATTAGGCGCTTTTCCCACCAAGCAATAGAAGCTCGCTCGCGACAATTTCAGTGATGTATTTCTTGTCTCCGTTCTTGTCGTCGTAATTACGATAGATAAGTTTGCCTTCAATGGCGATCTCTTTTCCTTTATTGACGTACTTTTCAATGATTTCGGCGTTCTTCCCCCAGGCAATTACCCGATGCCACTGGGTTTCTTCCACTTTCTCGCCTCGGTCGTTCCTATAAACTTCCGTAGTGGCCAAGCTAAGATTTGCTTTTTTGCGGTCGCTTTCGTAATTCTTGATTTCAGGATCTTGGCCCACATGGCCGATAAGCTGTACTTTGTTGCGTAGTGAATTCATGGCTTGTAAAAATTTAAATGGTTTTGAAAGCGGATCTTTTCCGCAAATCGATGAGGCAAATTTGAAAAAGCCACCGGAATTTATCCGGTAGTTAAACATTTACTGTCGTTTATAAACGTTTGTTGTCGTTTGTAAGCGTTTGTTGTCGGATAAAAATGTAAGAATTTCATATATTTGGAGAGCTCAACATTACGCATACGCCTTGGAAGACAAGCGTTTGTATAATATCAAGCCAGAATCGAATCCATCCAACCAATTACACGCCTTATGAAAAACTGTGCAGAATGCGGAGACAAATTGTCGGGCCGCGAAGACAAAAAATTTTGCAGCGATGGCTGCCGCAACGTCTTCAACAACAAAATCAACAAGGACAGCAACAACTTCATGCGCAACATCAACAACCTTTTGCGCCGGAATTACCGGATTCTTACCCAACTCAACACCAACGGGGCAACAACGGCTTCGCGTGCCGAACTCGTAAATATGGGTTTCGATTTCGAGTATGTGACGGGCATCCGAACGACAAAAAAGGGCAAGACGTATTACTTCCTTTACGACCACGGCTATCACAAACATTCCGGTGATGACTTTAGGCTTATCCGAAAGGAAACGTAAGCCCGACCAAACAGCAACCATCTACCACCATGAAAAAAACCTACGCCTCGCTACTTTCAGTCCTTTTCCTGTTCGGAATACTTTGCTGGATGTACTTCGACCAGATGCCTAGAAGCGTCTCCGATGAAGTCGTGCCACTATCGGAATTCTCGACCAAACGTGCTATGGCGATCGTCAAGGAGATTTCGAAAGAGCCTCATTACGTGGGTTCGGAAAACCACGAAACAGTTTCAACTTATTTGCAAAAGGAACTGCAGGCGCTTGGACTGGAAACTGAAATCCAGCAAGGAACCACGTTGACCGATTGGGGAAATCTCGTCAAATCAAAAAACATCATTGCCCGGATAAAAGGTACAACGAACGGCAAAGCGTTATTGTTGCTCTCTCATTATGACAGCGCTCCTCATTCATATTCTTACGGGGCCGGTGACGACGCTTCGGGCCTTGCAGTAATATTGGAGAGTGTCCGCGCCTATCTGCACAATAAGACAGCGCACAAAAATGACATTTTCATCGTCTTTACGGACGCGGAAGAACTAGGTTTGAATGGTGCTGCGCTTTTCGTTACCCAAAGTAAATGGGCGAAACAAATCGGGCTTGCGCTCAATTTCGAAGCGCGCGGAACCCAAGGTCCCGGCTATATGCTCATGGAAGTCAACAACGGCAACGACGCGATGGTAGAAGGTTTCGACTCTGCGGGCGCAGCCTATCCCGTCTCTAATTCGCTTATGTACAGCATTTACAAAATGCTCCCGAACGACACCGACTTGACCGTTTTTCGAGAGCAGGGAAAAATCCAAGGTTTTAATTTTGCCTTTATCGACGGGCATTACAACTATCACACGGCCCAGGACGATTTCAACCATTTAAGTCCGGAAACCGTCGCCCACCAAGGCAGTTATCTCGTCCCGCTGCTCCAGTATTTTTCGAATACGGATCTCAACAATCTCGATTCCGACGACGATCAGGTATATTACAACACGCCAATCGGGTTTTTTCACTATCCGTTTTCGTGGAACTTCGGTTTGCTCACTATCGCATTCGTGTTTTTCCTGTTCCTCGTGTTTGTCGGAATGGGAAAAAGGCTGCTTTCGCCTGCACAAATGGGCAAAGGTTTTATCTTGTTTTTCGGAGCCTTAGCCACTTCGGGACTCATCGGATTCTTCGGCTGGCGCACGATTTTGGCTTTTTATCCTCATTATCCGGACATTCTCCAGGGCTTTACCTACAACGGTCACTGGTATATTGCGGCGTTTGTGTTGCTTAGCCTCGGGATCGCGTTTTTGTGGTACGCCAGGACGGGAACAGAAAATTCCATAGGCAATTTTACCGTTGCGCCTTTGCTGGTCTGGCTGCTCATCAATTTAGGGCTTATGGCGTTCCTGCCGGGTGCGGGATTTTTTATCATTCCTGTTTTCTTCAGTTTGCTGATGTTCGGATTTTATATCGCAACCCAACATTCGAGCCCGATACTTAATATGATTTTCGCGATTCCCGCATTTTTCGTTTACGTTCCTTTCGTGCTTATGTTCCCGATCGGACTCGGGCTCAAAATTCTGTACGGAAGTGCCGCACTCACAATATTGATCTTCGGATTGCTGTTGCCGCTGTTTGCTTCGTTCCCTAAAAAAGGGCTGTGGTCGGCTTTGTTCATCGTCGCCTCTGTCGGATGTTTCGCGGGCGCGCACAGCCAATCGGAATACGCTCCGGGTAAAGCCAAGCCGAACAGTCTTTTGTATATCTATGACGCCGATGCCGACCGTTCGGTTTGGACGACCTACGATAAGAACCTCGACGACTGGACGCGGAATTATCTTACGGAAAACCCTAAAGACGGGAGTTCGCTGAGCAAAATTCCGCTTTTCAGCAAATATAATTCTACCTTTACTTATACGTACGAAGCCATGTTGCGCGATATTCCCGAGCCGTATGTCGATTTTCTTACGGATACCGTCATCGGGAACCAACGGCATCTGACCATCAAAATCACGCCTACCCGAACGGTCAACCGCTACGATATTTTTGCCAACGAGAATATGGTGTTGCACAACCTGAAGGCCAACGGCGCAGGACTGTTAGGGCAAAAAGGATCGGCTTATCCGCGCAAAGGCAGGAAATTGGTGAGTTATTATGTTGTCGATAATGAAGCGTTGACGCTGCAATTCAGTATTCCGAAAGGCACGAACCTCGATATGGAATTGCTCGAATCATCGTTCGATTTGATGACGAATCCGTTGTTCATCATGAAAAAGCGAGCCGATTGGATGATGCCGACGCCTTTTGTACTTACCGATGCGATTTGCATAAAAAAGAAAATTGCGCCAACGCCAAAAACGATAATTCCATTGCCGACACGCCGGAATTTCGAATTGCCATCGGCCGATAACGACACCATTCCGGATATGGATTCGGAAAACGAATACAGTCCCGCCGCTCCAAATAGCCAACCTGAAAATTAATATACGAAAAGCCAATGGTGTCCGTTACTAATTTGCGGACTGTGTCACGAAATGATTTACGAAACGAAAAAGACGCGCGATTTGGCAACGAAGAACAACATCAGCATACTCGGCTGCGGCTGGCTAGGGCTACCACTGGCCAAGACCTTGGCGGCAAGCGGTTTTCATATCAAAGGATCGACAACGTCCGACTCAAAGCTCCAATCCCTGGCGCAGTCGGGAATTGAACCGCATCTACTGAAACTGGAACCAGATGGAATCCTTGGCGATGTAACGGCGTTCCTGGGCACGTCCTCTACGTTGATCATCGATTTCCCGCCCAACGCAAAATCCGAAAACGGTTCGTATGCGACAAAGATCGGATATCTCGTTCCCCATATCGTGGAAGCTGGCATAAAGTTCGTATTGTTGGTGAGCTCGACATCGGTTTACGGCCGTGGAAGCGGCTTGGCGACCGAGGAGATGACGATTTCCCCTACAACCGAAAGTGGAAAACAGTTGCTTGAAGCCGAGCAGATTTTGTTGAAAGACACCCATTTCCAAACTACCGTTTTACGCTTTGGCGGACTGATCGGCGATGAGCGCCATCCCGTATTTCATCTTTCGGGAAAGGAGAACATAGAAAACCCGGAAGGTCCCATCAACCTCATCCATCGCGAAGATTGCCTCGGCATCATCCTGAAGATCATCGAGAACAAGATCTGGGGAGAAGTGTTCAACGCGGTCGCGCCTTATCATCCTACGAGAGAAGAATATTACAGCGAGAAAGCGCAGGATTTGGAATTGCCGCCACCGCATTTCAGCAAAACGAACCAATCGTCCGGGAAAATCGTGAGCACAGGAAAATTGCTGCGTTACATCAAATACAACTTCCTGCACCCGGAACTGTGAGCAAAAAAAAGACCGCCAAATAGCGGTCTTCCAACTTCTGTAACTTCATTAACAAAATTCGTCGTATGCGTCCTTCAGGTTTTCGGCAATCAACTCAGCCGGGCGACCTTCGATGTGATGACGCTCGAGCATATGCACCAACTCACCGTCTTTGAACAACGCCATACTTGGCGATGAAGGCGGGAAAGGGAACATTTTTTCGCGGGCGGCATCAACTGCATCGCGTTCCATTCCGGCGAAAACCGTAACCAAACGGTCTGGTTTTTTGTCTCCGGCAAGACTCATTTTTGCTCCCGGACGTGCGTTTCTGGCGGCGCAACCGCAAACTGAATTCACGACAACCAATGTCGTTCCCGTTTGTGATAACGCAGATTCAACGGCGTCGGCAGTATATAATTCCTGGAAACCGGCGGATACGAGTTCGTCGCGCATCGGTTTTACCAATTCTTCTGGATACATAACAAAAGTGCTAAAGTTAAGTTGCAAAGATACGGATAAATGGGAAAGTCAAATCGGGTTTAACCTATTGTAAAAACCAATGAATCCGATAGTTTCGGACTATACTTCAATCCAAGGTATAGCGCAGTCCGCAAAACGTGCGCAAACCTTGATTCGGTGCATAAACGTAAGTCGGGTCGAACGTCAGCGCATACGGATTGGCCGCTGTCGGAATCACATTCCCGCCGCCGTCGTATTCCACATTTTGGTCAAAAGGATCGTTGGCGTTCGCAATCAGGAAAGGCGCTTTCTTAGCCGGCGTCCAGTCGAGCAGGTTTTTTACACCAAAATAAATATCGAGATTGCGGAAACGCTTCAACGTAACCTGGATGTTCTGTATGCTCCAAACCGGAGAGTATTCGTCCCGAGGGTCGAGAGGCCCAAGCAACGGCAATCGCATCGGGCCATAGACGTTTCCGGTATAGTCGATGTCGAAATCCGTTCCCGGAATCCGATAGGAAATCGCCCACGTCCCCGAAAATCGTTCCGTGAGCGCCTGCCTAACGGTATTGCCGTTCTCGGTTCGCGTCACATCCATAAAAGTCGCGCCAACCGTAGCTTTCAGGCCATTCGGCAGCACGAGGTCGAAATTTGTCGAAATGCCTTTCGTCACGGCGTGTCCGTCGAGGTTGCGGTAAATGATCTGGTTCGGATTCGCGTCGTAATCGGGCAAAATCGAGTTTGTAAAATACGTATACCAAGCCGAAGTTTCGAACTGCAACACGCCTCCGTTTTCGAAACGAAACTTGCGCATCACGTTCAGGTTGGCGTTCCACGAGCGCTCCGGCTTCAGGTCTCCGACGACGATCACATCGCGGCTTCCGGTAAGTGCCGCATGCTCTTCGGTAAAAAGATTGACGACGCGAAAACCGGTTCCGGAATTCAGGCGCAGGATCGTCCCGTCTTTCAGGCTCCATTTGTAAGCAATTCGTGGCGTAAAAATCGACCCGTGGCGGTTGTTGTAGTCGTAACGTGCGCCGATCAACAATTTGTGCTTATCGGCAATCGCAATTTCATCTTGTGCGAAAATACCGGGAATGTTCATGTGATCGGCATGTCGGGTCGCGGCCGTATTGTCGTTGTAATACTGGTATCGGAAAGCGGTTCCGAACAGCAAATCGTGCCCTTTCAATTTCTTGTCCCAAGTGAGTTGGGCGAACCCTATGCGTTGTTGGGCGAGGTATTTTGTCGCGCCGTAAGCCGCATTTTGGTCGTGATCGGTATACGAATATTGAAACAAGATTTTTTCCTTTATCGGAAGTTCGTAAGCGCCGACGATCTCGAAACGGCTGGTGTAAATGCTTTCCCCGTAAATTTCCGATCCGGCCCGGTGTCGCTTTCGCCATTGCATCTCACCTCCCCACCGATCTTCGTAATAATAGCGTCCCATGACCGAAAAAAGCTTGTTGTCCGGGCGCTCAAAGTTCCATTTTTGAAAAACGGAAACACGGTCTTGCAGGGTGACATCGGTAAAATTGTCGCCGTTTTCGTCTATCGGATTGCTGTAATTAAAATAGTTGATCCCGATAAGCGCGCTTGCCTTTTCGGATGCCGAAAATTTGAAACTCGCATCGGCATTCGTTTCGCCCCAACTTGTGGTAAACGCATCGGCGTAAAACGCAGGACTGGTGCGCGCCGTTTTGGTGATGATGTTGATCAATCCGCCGACGGCCTCGCTTCCGTAAAGTGAAGATGCCGGACCTTTCACGACTTCGATGCGGTCGAGAATGGAATTCGGGATTCCGGACAAGCCGTAAACTGTCGACAAACCGCTGACGATGGGCATTCCGTCTATTAAAACCAGTGTGTACGGACCTTCAAGACCGTTGATGTGGATGTCGCCAGTGTTGCAAATATTGCAATTCAGTTGCGGCCGGACGCCGTTTACGTTCTGCAACGCTTCAAAAACATTGGGCGTCGGATTCTTCCTGAAGTAAGCCGGCTTGTAGCTTTCTACGGGTACAGGGCTTTCGGAACGGGAAACGGCTTTTAGCGTTCCGGTCACGACTACTTCGTTGAGCGTATTATCTTCTTTGAGATTGAAATTGACATATGCGTCCGAATTGTCAGAAACGACGACGGATTTGGTTTGGGATTGCATACCGACGAAGGAAGCCGTCACCCGATACTTGCCGGAGGCGATATTTTCGAATTGGAAAACTCCCAATGAATCGGTCATTACGGACTTGCCTTGTACGGAAACCACGACGTCCATCAAAGGTTTTCCGTCGAGATTGACCTTTCCGGAAATGGTTCTGTCCTGGGAAAAAACGGTTTGAGCCAACAAAAAAATACCGAACAAAAGGTTTAGCCTCATTACAATTAAAATTTAGACAAATCTAAAAATTAAATTTGCTCAGGCAAAAAACAAAATTTACATTTGGGTTAAATTTGTGAAGGTGAAGGGAAAATCGTTAGAAGAAGTACACGAATCGGTTGCGACTCAGGGAAAAGTCAAAGGTTTTAGGAAAATCCTTGCCTTTTTGGGGCCCGCTTACCTGATCAGTGTCGGCTATATGGATCCGGGAAACTGGGCCACCGATATCGCCGGCGGAAGCCAATTCGGTTACGCCCTTATCTGGGTGCTTTTGATGAGCAACATTATGGCGCTTCTGCTCCAAAGCCTCAGCGCCCGACTCGGGATCGTAACCCAACGCGACCTGGCGCAGGCTTCGCGCGAAACCTATTCGCCTTTTGTCAACTACATCCTTTATTTTCTCGCTGAAATTGCCATCGCTGCCTGCGATCTTGCTGAAGTGCTCGGCATGGCTATCGGTCTGAATCTTTTGTTCGACATTTCGCTGCTGAACGGCGTATTCATCACGGTTCTGGATACGTTCCTCCTGCTTTTTCTGATCAACAAAGGCATCCGGAAAATGGAAGCTTTTATTATCGTTTTGGTCGCGATCATTGGGATTTCGTTTGTTTGCGAGATGATTTTCGCCCAACCTGAACTCGACAAAATCGTCGCGGGTCTCGTGCCTTCGTTGCCTGGAGAAGCCGCTTTGTATATCGCCATTGGGATCATAGGCGCGACCGTGATGCCGCACAATCTCTATCTGCATTCATCGTTGGTTCAGACGCGCAAATTCGACCGCACCAAAGAAGGCGTCAAACAGGCTCTCAAATACAATTTTATCGATTCGACGATTGCACTCAACCTCGCGTTTTTTGTCAACGCCGCGATTTTGATCCTCGCCGCTGCAACGTTCCATAAAAGTGGCATGTATGAAGTCGCGGAAATCCAGGATGCGCATAAATTCCTGGCGCCTATGCTCGGGACAAAATGGGCCGCCATCCTGTTCGCCGTGGCCCTGATTGCCGCCGGACAAAGCTCGACCGTGACAGGAACGCTCGCAGGGCAAATCGTAATGGAAGGCTATCTCAACCTGCGCATTCAACCATGGGTTAGGCGAATTCTGACGCGTTTGATCGCGATCGTGCCGGCAGTGATCACCATTTCGATCTTCGGGGAAAGTGTCACCGGTAAATTACTGATTTTCAGCCAGGTTGTTTTGAGTTTACAACTTGGTTTCGCCATTATCCCGCTGATCCACTTCGTAAGCGACAAGACGAAAATGAAAGGGTTTCACATCAGTCGCGTAACGCAAATAGCGGCCTGGCTCATCGCTTCTATCATCGTTTCGCTCAACGGAAAACTCGTTTACGATGAGATAAAAGGTTGGATCGAGGCGTCAGAAAACCCGGTTTGGCTGTGGCTGACGGTGGTTCCGCTGGCTGTCGGGTTCTTGGCGTTGCTGATCTTCATCATCGTGAAACCGTTTGTTATCAAGCCGAAAGAACACATTTTCAACCATTCGCCTCACAGCCTGAAGCTCAAATATGCCAGGACGGGCGACTCCGCAAAAAAGAACATTGCCGTTACCGTCGATTTTTCGGATGCTGATGAAAACGCGCTCAACAATGCGTTTGCGCTTGGCGGAACCGACGCGACCTACACGCTGATTCACGTCGTGGAAACCGTCGGCGCGATCATGTACGGTGACGAAATCGTCGACCATGAAACGTCCGTAGACGAAAAATTGCTGGCGGAATACGACGAATTGCTGACCGCAAAAGGCTATCGCATCAAAACCAAGCTAGGATTCGGGAATCCGGGAAAAGGCATTCCGAAAATCGTCAACGAAGGTCATTTCGACGTCTTGGTCATGGGAACCCACGGCCATTCAGGCATCAAGGATTTGCTGTTCGGAACCACGGTTGGGAAAGTGAGGCACGGCGTTTCGATTCCGATTGTGATCGTGAAGAAATAGGTTGCCCTTGTTCATTGAGTCCGTTTCGAAACGATATCATGCTTTAAGACTATTATGACTTTTTCTGAAGAAAATTACCTCAAAACCATCTACCATCTCACAAGTGTTTCGGACAGCGGCGTGAGCACGAACGCCATCGCCGAGAAAATGGATACGAAAGCATCCTCGGTGACGGACATGCTCAAGAAACTGGCCGAGAAAAAACTCGTGAGCTACAAAAAATATCAAGGTGTTTCCCTTACTGAAAGCGGTTTGCTGGCCGCCAAGATGATCGTTCGCAAACACCGGCTTTGGGAAGTCTTCCTCGTCGAAAAGCTCGATTTCAACTGGGATGAAGTACACGATATCGCCGAACAGCTCGAGCACATACAATCGGAACAGCTTATCGACAGATTGGACGATTTTCTAGGGAATCCGACCGAAGATCCGCACGGCGACCCGATTCCCGATTCCAAGGGACGCATCGTAAAGGTGGACAAGCAGTTGCTTTCTGAACTCGAGCAGGGACAAGCCGGTGTTTGTGTTGGCGTGAAAGACACGTCTTCGGAATTTTTACAATATCTCGACAAACAGAACATATCGCTTGGTACGAGAATCGAAGTGCTTTCTAAAGAAAGTTTCGATCAATCGCTGCGCATCAAAACCAATATGACCGAACTTACCATCTCGAATAAAATTGCAGGGAATTTGTTCGTACGAAAAACGTAACTTGCCCCGCATAAACATCAGCAATATGAAAAAAACCATCGCTTTGGTCGCATTCTTGGCGACGAGCCTTGTATCGGCTCAAAAAGCAACTCAGTTTGAGATCAAGATTGAGCCTTTGAAAAAATACACGCTTGAAACCGTGTCACTCAACAACATCAACATGGACGTCCCGACCCAGGGCCCGATGACGATCCTACAGGAAACAAAAGGTCCGTTTGTCATGACTACTGCCAAGGCCGCTGCGGACGGAAGCGTTCCCGTAGAACTGAAATACGGGGATGTGACCGTAAAACAAACCTATAACGGCCAGCCAATGGAACAAAAAAGCCCTGCGAGCGGCATGACCGTCGTCGGGAAGTTCGACGGTTCAGGAAAGTTCGTCATGGAATCCGTGAAGGGCGATAACGTCACGGACGAGATCAAAACAATGCTCAACACTATGCTCGAAAGCGGTCTCAAGCAAATCAACTTCCCTAAAAAAGCGTTGGCAATTGGCGATTCTTTCGAAGATACGACGCCTTTGCAAATCCCACTTGGGCAAATGGGAACATTGAGCGCCACGATAAAGTCAACTTACAAATTGACCAAAGTCGAGAACGGGATAGGGTTTTTTGACAGCGCTCAAACGCTTACAATGGACAAAAACGACGCTACCGACATCAAAGCGACGGCTACCGGAACAGGAACAGGTAAAGTAGAGGTTTCTATTGCCGACAAATACATCAAGAAAAACGGCGCAACGATGACCATGGATATGACGATCGAAGTTTCCGGGATGAAAATGGATATGAAAAGCACTTCTACATCTTCGACTACTGCCACGGTTTCGAAATTGTAACAGCAAGATCTTCCAAACCGTTCGCGTGAAGGATGCGAGCGGATATCCTTGCATAAAAAGAGCCCGGGTTTTCCGGGCTTTTTTTATGTAAGATAGCAGCGGGTCAGCCTGACGGCGGCTTGGCGTTAAATTGTTCGGGCACGAGTTTTCGACGGCCGCCGGCACGCCCAAATTATCATCCGCAACCGCAGTCTGTGCCGCAATTGTCGTTATTTTTCTTTTTCTTGTAAAAGAACTTTCGCCCCAAATACAACAAGGCGACACCCAAAATCCCGAATGCGATGAGTTCCTGTATCATTGCAAAAACTGGTAAGCGGTTAGTGCGGCGAGGTAGGCGACGGCGCTCATGATCGCGAACTGTATCGCAGGCCATTTCCAGGAATTCGTTTCCTTTTTCACGATAGCCAGCGTACTGGCGCATTGCATGGCAAAGGCGTAGAACAGCAAAAGCGATATGCCGGTGGGGAGATCGAAAAGTTTGGAGCCGTCAGGACGTCTTTCAGCGGCCATTTTTTCGCGTATCGGGTCTTGTTCGTCGGTTTCGCCCACCGAATAAATCGTGGCCAACGTCCCCACAAAAACTTCGCGCGCGGCGAAAGAACTCAACACCGCAATCCCGATTTTCCAATCGTAACCCAAAGGTTTTATCACGGGTTCTATGACTTTCCCGGCAATTCCGAGATAGGAATTTTCGAGTTTGTAAGACGCGATATGGCCATCGAGTTCCTGTTGTGAAACGGCTGCATCCGACTTTGAAATTTGAGCCGTCACGATTTTATCGGCGTTGTTGAAGTCGTCTCCCGGCCCGTAAGACGCGAGAAACCACAACACGATCGAAATCGCTAGGATGATCTTTCCGGCTCCGACGACGAACGCCTTGGTTTTCTCCACAACATTGATCCCGACGTTGCGCAACAATGGCAATTTGTAATTCGGCATTTCGACGACAAAATACGTTTTGGACGTGACCTTGAGAATCTTGTTGAAGATGTAAGCGGCAAAAATCGCCATCAGGAATCCGGCGGCATACAAGGCCATGAGCATAAGTCCGCGTATGTTGAGGAATCCGAGCACGCGCTCATCCGGAATCACAAGCGAAATGATGATTGTATAAACCGGCAAGCGGGCCGAGCAGGTCGTGAACGGCGTGACCAAAATCGTGATCAGGCGTTCTTTCCAATTTTCGATATTGCGCGTGGCCATAATCGCGGGAATGGCGCAGGCGACGCCCGAAATCAAAGGCACGACGCTCTTTCCGCTAAGGCCGAAACGCTTCATGATCTTGTCCATCAAAAACACGACGCGGCTCATATAACCGCTTTCTTCGAGTACCGAAATGAAAAGGAACAGGAATGCGATTTGGGGAATGAATATCACGATCCCGCCTATTCCGGGAATGATGCCCTGTGAAATCAAATCGGTGAGCACGCCCGGCGGCATGTGTTCCTGAACGGCCGTGGACATCCATCCGAAAGCCGAATCGATGAGATCCATCGGCACCTCCGACCAACTGAAAATACTTTGGAAAATCAAAAACAGTATACCAAAGAAAATCGCATAGCCCCAAACTTTATGCGTCAGAATGCGATCGAGTTTCGTCCCAAAATCACGAGCCGATTCCTTGTCGATCGTTTGCCCGACCTTGAGCACGTCGTTTATGAATTGGTAACGCTTTATCGTTTCCTTTTGCTGCATGCGCTTGAGCTCGGAATCTGACTTTCTGTGCTCAGACAGGATTTCCTTTTTCTCAATGCCGCGGAAATTCACGTCCTGGGTAATCACGAGCCACAATTTATAAACGAGCTCGTTCGGGAAAGTCTTTCGCAACCCGCCGAAATAGTCGGGATCCATGGACGAAGCATTGAGGCAAGGTTCCGTCGAAAGATTTTTATAGGACATGATGAGCTGTTTCAGTTCCTCTATGCCTTGCTTTTTACGCGTACTGATCAGCGCAATTTTCGTGTTGAGTTGTTCTTCGAGATGGGAAATATCGAGCGAGATGCCTTTGTAGGCCATGCGATCGGCCATGTTGATGGCAAGGATCACTGGAATCTCGAGGTCTTTGATCTGGGTGAAAAGCAGCAGGTTGCGCTTGAGGTTTTCGACATCGGTTACGACAACGGCCACGTCTGGGAACAATTTGTCGTTTTTGTTGAGCAGGAGTTCGATTACTACATTTTCGTCCATCGAACTTGCGTTGAGACTGTACGTCCCCGGCAAATCGAGAATGTTCGCTTTCGCGTGGTTCGGAAGTTTGCAAAATCCTACTTTTTTCTCGACCGTGATGCCCGGATAATTCCCAACTTGCTGATTGAGTCCCGTGAGCGCATTGAATACGGAGGTTTTTCCCACATTCGGGTTTCCGATAAGCGCTACATTGATATTTTCGTTGCTCATTTACGACGTCACCTCAACCGAGATGTGCTTTGCGGTTTCCTTGCGAATCGCCAGCCGCGCACCATTTATGTCGAGATACATAGGATCTCCGAGCGGTGCGATCTGTAGGAGTTCGACGCTGTTGCCCGGCAGGCAGCCCATTTCGAGCAGCTTGAGCGGAAGCGCATCGGCGTCTATCCCAGTAATGGTGGCCCTGTCGCCTTTCTTGAGGCGGTCGACGGTTGTTTGCAAGCTTATTTAGATTGAATCTGCGCAAAAGTACGACAAAGATTCCAAACCGACCCGTTTTGACGGCGGTAACGGCCAACATTATCGTATTTTTAAGAAGCATTTTCCCGCTGCCCGCTGCCCGCTTTTTTAAACCCACCTATTTTTGCAAGGCGGCGCTTCCGGCTTCTCTGGTCGCCGTCATCGCCGCGCAAAAAAAGCAGGTTTTTTCAAAAGGCTGTCCGCTCGCATCGGGGCTAGGCTCCGGAACCCGAAAAACCAATCGGCGATCTGTCGCGACAATTCACTAAATTAGCCCGATAGAGAATGGCCGCAGCTAATTGTTCCATTCGCTAATCGCGTCATTGCCTTCGGCCAGTTCGGCTGCGCCTCGGGTCGCTAATTGTCACATTTTCTAATTATCTCATCATCTAATCGACATGGTTTTAAGCAGGTTCTGGCTCACCATTTTCATATCGTCCATCGTTTTTATCCTTGTCAGTTTGGTATTGGGCCAGAATTACGGTCTTGATTACATCATCAACGGCAAAAAAGACGACCCGATCCAAATCGGGGAAAAGTACCTCAATGAAGTGCCGGCGTTCATTCGCGACAGCATCCAAAAATCAGACGACAAAGCCTTTACCATCGACCGCGACACGACGGATCTCGACACGACGTACGCTTACAAAAACCAAACGGTCAAGATTTACAGCGGTGTCCAAAAGTCAGATGGTTTGCTGCCAACCTGCAAAAGCACGGTGCTCGACCTCATTATTCCGCTTATCGCCTATCTCGCGTTTTTTTGTGGCCTCATGCAATTGCTCATCGATTCCGGAGCGGCAGAAAAATTGGCGCGAAAACTCAGCCCGGTATTCGTAAAAGTCTTCCCGACGGTTCCCAAAAACCACCCGTCGATTTCGTATATGACGTTGAATTTTGCTGCAAATTTCCTCGGCCTTGATTCTGCCGCGACGCCATTTGGGCTCAAAGCCATGGAAAGTCTGCAGGAAATCAATCCGGAAAAAGACAAGGCCAGCGATGCCCAAATCATGTTCATGTGCTTGCACGCGGCCGGCCTGACGCTAATTCCGACGTCGATCATCGGGTATCGTGCGGCAGAGAACGCCACGAATCCGGCAGATGTTATGTTGCCGTGCATTATTACGTCTTTCATTGGCACGCTTGCGGCCTTTTTGATCATCGGGATCAGGCAGCGCATCAACTTCAAAAGCGTGTCGTTGATTACGGCTTTGATGACGATAATCGCCGCGATAGTCGGGCTTTTGTTTTATGTGAACAGCCTTGATTTGATTGGCAAAAATGTGTTCACTTCCAACCTTTCCGGCATCATGCTTATCGGAATCATTGGCGTGACGCTGGTTTTCGCTTTTGTCAACGAGAAAAAGTTCGTCGCGCTCGACACTACCATTTTCGATTCGTTCGTAAACGGGGCCAACAACGGGCTCAAGACCGGCATTACAATATTTCCGTATGTTTTGGGCATGCTTGTGGCGATTTCGCTGTTCAGAAATTCCGGACTTTTTGAGATCATTTCGAATTGGATCGCGATTTTCTTCTCGAACATTGGTGTGACCAAGCAAATCACCGATGCGTTGCCCGTGGCGCTTTTGCGACCGTTTTCATCGGGCGGCTCGCGTGGCTTCATGATCGATGCGATGCGACAGGCCGGCCCTGATTCGTTTACGGGAAGATTGGTTTGTATCTTCCAGTGCAGCGCCGAAACGACTTTTTATGTGATCGCGGTGTATTTCGGATCGGTGAAAATCAAGAATACACGTTACACGTTAGGCGCGATGTTGCTTGTCGATCTGATTTGCGTTATCGCGGCGATTTTCGTGGCGAGTTGGTTCTTTTGACCAAGTAGTATAGTATCGATAGGTGGCGTCTTTGGAGTTAGCGCCAGGGATTGAGGCGGCATCCTTTTGGAAACCTCAAAGGTTTATTTCGCCCTATATTGGTTGTTTTCGGCTCGGGTCAAAACCTTTGAGGTTTCCAAAAGATAAAGCCGAAAGCCCGGCCGCGACTTCACAAATAATCCGTGTTACCTGATTTTCGCCCGTCGCGGCGGCGCCCAAATCATTTCTGGAATTTTGCACGCAGCCATTTCCGGGTCGGTTCGTCGTAGCATTTCAGACAGGCAAACGCCAAAATTACCGCAATGACGAACGTCAATACCATATAGGGCGCGCCTTGAGAAAGCGTCGCTTTGGTTTTGGAAACCCACGCCATATAGCAGTACACCAACGGATAATGCGTAATGTAAAGCGGATACGAAATAGCGCCGGTAAATTTGCAAATGCGTTTCCCGATTTGCGATTTTATTTCTCCGCTCGCGCCCCAGTACACGATAAGCGGAAAAAAGATGATGATGCAAATCGCTTCGTACAAACCATTTTGCCAAAGATTTTCGCTTCCTCCGATTCTTGGAAGAGCTAGGATTGCGATGATTGACAAACTGCACCAAACGAAGGCGTTTTTAATGCGGCCAAGCTTCCCAAGGCGGAACAGCAACAGTCCGGCGAAAAACGGAAACAACATCCTTGTGAATCCGATGTAGATTTGGTCGGCTGTGAGCGCCCATCCGCCCACGATGTCGCCTCCGGGACTTGTGACTACGTAATGCGCAAGCCCGGTTCCGGTTACCAAAACCAAGAGTGCCAACGCGGTATTTGAGAATTTACGCACGCCGACAGCGTATAAAATATTGGCGATATACTCGTAAAACAGCGACCAGCCCGGACCGTTGAGCGGATGCATTTCGGTCCAGCCGCGAATGTCCATCGACAGCGGCAGCGGAATCAACGTCATTCCGATTACCATCACCAAAACCATCTTCCAGACCGGTGTTTGCGCTATGTTCGGCCACAATTCCGAAGCTTGGAAATAGAACAGAATCCCACCGATGAGCATGCCCATCACGACCATCGGCTGTAACCGTATCAACCGGCGTTTGATGAAATCCCTGACGGTCATTTTGCCCCAGCGGTCGTCATACGCATAGCCGATCACAAATCCAGAAAGCAGAAAAAAGAAATCGACGGCAAGATAACCGTGATTGACGATCTGGTCCTGGTGGCTCGTCGCGTGAGATTCGAACAAGTGGAAAATCACGACCATTACGGCCGCGACGCCGCGCAGCCCGTCGAGAATGGGAAAATGCGGCTTGGCTGGGCTTAGTGAAGCAGTGTCTTGCGTAAAATTTGGATGTGTCACGTTTGCGTGTTATCGGAATAATTTAGGTGCGAACTCCGTCAGGTAATCGCGCCAGTTCGACCAGCTGTGACCGCCTTCCGTTTCTTTGTAGGTATATTTCAAACCGATCGCGTCCAGTTTCGCACGGAATTCATTCGATTGCCTGAACAGGAAGTCGTCTTTCCCGATCGCGATCCAATACAACTTAAAGCCTTTGTCCTTCTGGGTTTTGAGCTTTTGGTCAAAATTCGCGTAGGCTTCTGCTTTTGCGTCTTTCGGCTGCAATTGTGCCGACGAGAAAACGCCGACATAGTCGAACATACCGGGATTATTGGCTGAAATCACCAGCGAGTGCATGCCGCCCATCGAAAGCCCGGCGATCGCGCGGCTGGCTTTGTCTTTTTTGACACGGTAATTCGATTCGATGAACTTTACGACATCAGGGTAGGCTTTTTCTGTGTTGCCGGAAAACATGTCCGGTTGCAGGAAAATCGGTTTGGTCATCGGCGTTGACGATTCTCCGGGAGCGGCAGTTTGCCCGGCGTTTCCGTTCGTCATGACAACAATCATCGGCTTTGCCTTTTGTTGCGCGATCAGGTTGTCGAGAATTTGAGACGTGCGTCCAAGGGCGATCCAGGCTTCCTCATCTCCGCCGGCTCCGTGAAGCAGATACAGTGTGGGATAGGATTCCTTTGACGTTTCATAACCGGGAGGCGTGTAAACCGTCATGCGTCGGTTGGCTTTCAACGTAGGGGAATCGTACCAGCGACGTGCGACAGTGCCGTGAGGAACATCCTGAGTTTTATAGGTGTCGGCTTTCCCGTTTCCGATAAGGAAAATGTTGACGATCGTCGCCACATCGCGAATCAGGTAAGCATTGTTGGGATCGAGCGATTGCAAGCCGTCCACGACGAAGTGATAGCTGTAAAGTTCGGATGCCAGTTTAGCAGAAGTGTAACTCCAGACGCCATCGCTGCCTTTTTTGAGATCGGCGCCACCTTTACCGAAGCCGTTACCGGCCAAAAAATCAGATTCGATCCGGACTTCTTTCGCATCGGGAGCAAGCAATCTGAACGTGACCGAATTGTCACCGTGGATTTCTGGTGAGACGATTTCCCGATGTTGATCGAACGTAAGATTTTCCTGTGCGAACACGACACTCGCCATCAGCAAAAACACAAGATTCAGGATTTTCATATTGGTTGTAATTAAATCTCTAATGTAGCAAAAAGCTTCCGTCAGAAGCATTGATTTTTGACGAAAGCGGAGAATTGCGCCAAACGACGCGTCCGGAGCCTGAACCACACGATATTATACGGTTGGGCTAACGTGCCTTTTTTGAAAAAACAGTATCTTGACCCATCGTAAAACACATTCGGAAACGAACGGAACTAACCCATGGAACTCAAAAAAATGCTTGCGGAAAAATCGAAGGAAAATTACGGGATTTATCTCCCTCACCTTTCGATTGACTGCGTGGTTTTCGGGTTCCAGGATGCCAGTCTCAAAGTTTTGGCGGTGAAACTCAAAGACCAGCCGCTTTGGGGATTGCCCGGAGGTTATATCCGAAAAGAGGAATCGATGGACCAGGCCGCGAGCCGCATACTTCAGGAACGCACCGGGGCTGCCAACATTTATTTGCAGCAGTTTCGCGTGTTCGGTGATTTGAATCGGTCAGAAGGCTTTTTCGACGGATATGATGACGATCTCTGGCACAAGCAGCGCTATGTTTCGGTAGGATATTACGCGTTGGTCGATTTCTCGGACGTCACGCTCGTTACCGATGAATTTTCTGATGCCTGCGAATGGCTCGACGTGGGCAACCTGCCGGAGTTTATGATGGATCACCGCCTGATTCTCGACAAGGCGCTGTCCGCGTTGCGCAAACAACTTAACTACAAACCTATCGGATTGCGTTTGTTGCCGGCTAAATTCACTATGCCTGAACTTCAGAAACTGTACGAAATCATTCTCGGAAAAAAACTGAACCGCGGCAACTTTTATCGCAAAATGCTGCGTTTCGGCATTCTTGAAAAGCTCAACGAATCCCGCAAAGGGGGAGCACACAAAGCGCCTGATCTATATCGGTTCGAGCCGGAAAAATACAAGGATGCGCTAAGAAATGGGTTGCAGTCGGAATGGTGACCTTTGAAAGCCATTAAAAAAGCGGAGAACTTGCTCCGCTTAACATTTAATTGATGACCATTTCCGGGATGTCGCCCTCGATGATCAAATCGGCCTCGGTCGCTTTTACGATCTCGTCTACCGTCACGCCCGGCGCTCTTTCGAGCAATTTAAAACCATTTGGCGTCACTTCAAGAACGGCGAGTTCGGTTACGACTTTTTTGACGCATCCGACGCCCGTTAGCGGCAATGTGCAACGCTTGAGGATTTTCGATTCGCCTGCTTTGTTGACGTGCATCATGGCCACGATGATGTTTTCGGCTGAAGCCACCAGATCCATAGCGCCGCCCATTCCTTTAACCATTTTGCCCGGGATTTTCCAGTTCGCGATATCGCCGTTTTCAGAAACTTCCATGGCGCCCAATATCGTCAAATCGACTTTCTGGCTTCTGATCATACCAAAGCTAAATGCCGAATCGAAGAAACTGGCTCCGGCTAATGTCGTGATCGTTTGCTTTCCAGCGTTGATCACGTCGGCATCTTCCTCTCCCTCAAACGGGAACGGGCCCATTCCGAGCACGCCGTTTTCAGACTGGAATTCAACCGAAATGTCTTCGCGGACGTAATTCGCCACCAACGTCGGGATTCCGATACCAAGGTTGACATAATAACGGTCCTTTACTTCTTTTGCGATGCGTTTCGCTATTTCTTCTTTACCGAGCATGCTATTTGTTGTGTTTAGTGATAACCCTTCTCGTCTCGAGCACGCCAAATTGGCTACAATTGACGGATTCGCTTATCTTGTGTTCTTTGAGGAACTTCTTAAAATCATCACAGTCTTTAAAAATGTCGAACTCTTTGGTTTCAAAATTATAAACCAAGCCACGGGTTTCCATCATAGCGTTCGCGACACCGGAGCTGTTTCCCAAACCGGCAGAAACGGCCTTCTTCCACATATTGGAAAACGGGCCTTCAAAATAAAGGAATTTTCCGTCGCTGATCACGCGGTGATAAGTACGCGGATTTTCTGCCCCATAACGACGATCGCCTTCCTGCGTCAACTTCTCGATGTCTCGTTGGCGGACGTAAAGCTGTCCATTTTCGCAAATCACGGCAGCATCAGAATATTTGTTGAAGGCCGGAACATTGTAAAAAAATACGTGGTTTACGAGAGAATCGCGATGCACCCTCAAGTCGCGTGGCACGAAACGTCGTTCCAACTTTGGCAGCGGACTAACTTTTTTTGCGAGGAAATCTTCGAAGGTCATATAGACGCCTTGCGGATAATCGCCAACCAGATGAAGTGCAGTCGATTTTATTGAATCATTCTGTGCGTTGCCAACGGTTGCGATAAAAACGATTGAAAAAAGCAGTAGTTTACGTAGCATCAGTTTTTTCTTACGGTTCGCTGTTCAATCCTTTTCTCGAATTTTTCGCCTTTGAAAATGCGTTGCACCAAAATTCCCGGGATGTGGATTTCGTTCGGATCCAAGCTCCCGACAGGTAACAATTCCTCGACTTCGGCAATCGTGATTTTGGCGGCTCCAGCCATTGGCGCATTGAAGTTGCGGGCGGTTCCTTTGAAAATGAGATTCCCGGCTTCGTCTCCTTTCCAGGCTTTTACTATCGAAAACTCAGCGTTGAAGGCGTGTTCCAAAATGTGCATTTTTCCGTTGAAGTCGCGTGCTTCCTTGCCTTCGGCTACTTCGGTTCCATAGCCGGCCGGTGTAAAAAAAGCAGGGATTCCGGCTTGGGCAGCGCGGCATTTCTCGGCAAGCGTACCTTGTGGCGTAAGTTCGACTTCGAGCTCGCCGGATAACATCTGACGCTCGAATTCCGCATTTTCGCCCACATAGGACGAAATCATTTTCTTGATTTGCTTTTTTTGTAGCAGCAATCCGAGGCCGAAATCGTCGACACCGGCGTTGTTGGAAATGCACGTCAGGTTGGTCGTGCCTTTGCGGACGAGTTCCGCTATGGAATTTTCAGGGATTCCGCACAAACCGAAACCTCCGAGCATTACGGTCATTCCATCCTCAATCCCGTCAAGGGCTTCCTGTACCGAATGGACTTTTTTATTGATCATATCTGTTGTAGTTGGGAAAAAATCTAGGCAAAAATACGGTTCTCAAACGATTTCGCAATTCTAATTAGCGAATTTGAAAATTAGCGAATGAGCTAATGGGTTTGTCGGAGACACGGTTCCATTGGGCGCCATAGACTTCAGCTTACAAAATATCTGAAAGAGAGACTGAGACACCATGCCAATATCGCGTGAATTCATCACACATCCGACGTTTCATTTAAACAAAATAGCACGAATAGCATCCTAATTTGTCGGCTGTTTCAACAAAGGTCGCGAAACGCTGACTTAATTATTCGCTAATTCGCTAATTTTCAAATTCGCTAATTACTGTATCTCAAACTCATCCGTATCCTGAGCGGTGCTGTCGACAGCCGTCGAATCCTTAACCGGAGGCGCCCAACAATCGACCTTGATCGAAAGATTGGACGGACGCTCGAATCCTTTTGTCGAGACGTCAAGGTCTTTGTCTTCGTAGCATTTTTTCATGAACATTCCCCAAATCGGGAGAGCGGCAACCGCGCCTTGTCCGTAAGTGATACTCTTGAAACGGGCCGAACGGTCTTCGCAACCCACCCAAACTCCGGCGGCGAGGTTCGGCACCATGCCCATGAACCAACCATCGGATTGATTTTGAGAAGTTCCCGTCTTACCCGCTATCGGATTCTTGAACACATATGGATATCCGGTGACGCGCTCGTATCCGTAACCGCCACCCTGCGTCCGCAAACGCACACCAGACCCGCTTTCGGTCACGCCTTCAAGCAATCGGATCACGGCAAAAGCGACGTCTTTGTTGAGCACATCGTGGGATTCGGGCATAGGTTCGTAAACCAACGTACCGTTCTTGTCTTCAATTCTCGAAATAAACTGAGGCTTGACGTAAACGCCTTGGTTAGCAAACGTGCTGTAAGCCGCGACCATGTCCATGACGGTAATTTCAACCGCTCCGAGCGCAATCGACGGCTGGGACGGAATTTTGGATTTCACACCAAGTTTGTGCGTCAGGTCGATGACTGCGTCTGGCCCGACCTTGTCGATGAGTTTTGCCGAAACCGTGTTGATCGACAACGCCAGCGCCTTTTTAAGCGTGACCATGCCGCGATATTGGTGATCGGAATTGTTTGGCGTCCAGGTTTCGGTCACGTTGTGGCGTCCTTTCGGAATCGTGAACGGAGAATCGAGGATGGAATCGCAAGGCGAATAATTGAGCTGTTCGATCGCCGTCGCATATACGAACGGCTTGAATGTAGATCCTACCTGGCGCGCGCCCTGACCGACGTGATCGTATTGGAAATACTTATAGTTCATGCCGCCGACCCAAGCCTTGATATGGCCGGTTCGTGGCTCCATTGCCATCATTCCGGTTTGTAGGAAGCTCTTGTAATATCGGATCGAATCGGTTGGTGTCATGATCGTATCCTTCTCGCCTTTCCAGGTGAAAACGGTCATTTTGGTCTTGACGCCGAACGATTTTATGATTTCTTCCTCGCTTTTGCCGTTGCCTTCCATTTCCTTCCAACGCTCGGAGTTTTTCATCGCCGACATCATGATCTTTTTCGTCTCGGCTTCCGAAATGCGCACGAACGGAGCGTTCTTATTGTCTTTTTGTTGCTTGTTGAACTCCTCCTGGAGGTTCGGCAAATGGCGGGATACCGCCTCTTCGGCATATTGCTGCATACGCGAATCGAGCGTCACGTAAATCTTGAGGCCGTCGCTGTAAATGTCGTATTCGGAACCGTCCGGTTTTTTATTGTCCTTGCTCCAGTTTCTCATGTATTCACGCAAATATTCGCGGAAGTACGTGGCAATTCCCTCTTTATGGCTTTCCGGATGGAAATCGAGCACGATCGGCTTTTCCTGCAATTGCTGCTTTTCAGCTTCGGTAAGAAAGTTGTTCTTGACCATTTGACCCAACACCACATTGCGGCGCGCCTTGGTTTTTTCCATTCGGCGGATAGGATTGAAAAGCGACGGATTCTTGAGCATTCCCACCAACATCGCACCTTCTTCGACGGTCAAATCTTTCGGTTCTTTGTGGAAGTACACTTTTGCCGCCGAACGGATTCCCACGGCCGTGTTGACGAAATCTGCCTTGTTGAGATACATGGCGATGATTTCATTCTTTGTGTATTGTCGCTCGAGGCGAACGGCGATGATCCATTCCTTTGCTTTCTGAACGACGCGTTTTACGATATTTTTCGACCCTTCCCCGTGAAACAATAATTTGGCTAACTGCTGTGAGATCGTACTGGCGCCTCCTCCCGTTCCAAGTCGTACGGCGGCTCCGATGGTGCGTTTCCCGTCGATTCCCGAATGCTCGTAAAAACGCTCGTCTTCGGTTGCGACCAAAGCGTTCACGAGGTGTTTCGGAAGCGCTTCGTACTTGATCATCGTGCGGTTTTCGTTGTAGAACTTACCGATGGTGACACCGTCTGTCGAGATGATTTCGGTCGCGAGATTCGACTCCGGATTTTCGAGTTCCTCAAAAGAAGGCATCGATCCGAAAACGCCCCACGAGGCCAAGAGGAAGAAGAGGACGATGA
Organism: Flavobacterium selenitireducens; assembly: GCF_014748335.1. Classification (GTDB taxonomy): domain Bacteria; phylum Bacteroidota; class Bacteroidia; order Flavobacteriales; family Flavobacteriaceae; genus Flavobacterium; species Flavobacterium selenitireducens. Next base: position 101,860 of record NZ_JAAVIY010000002.1, on the reverse strand, counting down.
ATCCCAATCCGTAGAAGAAGAATTGCCAGAATTTACGTTTGTAGAACGCCACATCCCGTTGAAGCCAGTTCTTTTTTGGGACGTATTTTTTTGGGACGTATTTTTTCATCGCTTATTTTGTTGATTCTATCCGGAAACCGACTTCGGTAATGCCCTCGAGTTTGTCCACGCCGGCGACTTTCCCGTTCTGGCGCACGGCCTGTCGGATGTTCACCTTGTATTTCCCTTTCGGAAACCTGACGTTTTCCTTGTAGAAAAGTTTACTTTCTTTAATGTCCGAAAAGCCTTCGCCCAGGAGATTCCCTTCGGCATCGGCCATCTCGTATTCGAGCGTATCGACCTTGACGACGCCTTTCGGCTGTTCCATCGACACGATCAGGAAGAGATTGTTGAATTGGTATTTGTCGTTGTCACGGATGTTGACGAACAAATTATAGGTCTTGAGTGAATCAAGTTCGGGCAAGTCGAAACTCACCACGCTATCCTTGTCCCAGCCACCGCCGACGGTTTTGTAGTCGTCGAAAACGCGTTTTTTGTCGCAGGCAAACAGAGACAACGCAATAATGGCCAGGATAAGACTAGTTCGTAGGTTCATTGCTGCTTCCTTTGTCGCGGTTGCGGTTGCGATTTTTGTTTGGTCGTTTCTTCTTTGGCGCGCCATCAGGAGTTTGTCCTTGGGCTTGCGGTTGGCCTTCGCCTTGCGGCCTTGCATCCGGACGTGTTTGCTGTGGCTTTTGCTCCGATCTCATCTCCGGTTTTCTGTCGCCTTCCCCACGGTTGCGCTCGCGGTTTTGCTGCGGACGTCTTTCTCCCTGAGGCCTTCCTTCCCCTCTTTCGTTAGGCTTGCGCTCGCGATCTCCTTCCGGACGCGGTGCGCGCTCTCCTTGCGGACGAGCCGGGCGATCCTGTAGCTTTGCGCCTGTTCGTTCGACGCGAGGACCATCAGGTCTAGGGCCACGATTGTTGTCGCGCTGGCGATTGTTCGGGCCTTGCTTCGGGCTGCCGGCAGTGACCGGTTCTCCTTCGCTCCCGCCTTTTTTCTTGCGCTTTTTGTTGCTTCGTTTTGGAACGTCGAATCGCGTAAGGCTTTCCTGCCCGACGACGTTGCTGAATTCGGTTTTGGCTTCCACCTCGACCTCAACGGCATAATCCTCTAACGACGAAACCTTGCGTTTCTGTTTGTTCTCGGCAATTATTTCTTTGACCTGGTCGATTTTTATCGTGTGCCAGTTGGCGAAACTATCGGTATAAGCAAACCACATCAAACCTTTGAAGATGTCTTGCTTCTGGCAGATGGCGTCTCCTTTCTCGGTTTGGAGCTTGGTGTCGAAATCTGGGAAATCCTGGAGCGCGTCCATATATGTGTCGAGCTCGTAGTTGAGGCAACACTTGAGTTTACCGCATTGTCCGGCCAATTTTTGCGGATTCAGCGACAATTGCTGATAGCGCGCCGCGGACGTGTTCACACTGCGGAAATCCGTCAGCCACGTCGAGCAGCACAATTCGCGCCCGCACGACCCGATGCCGCCCAGGCGGGCAGCTTCTTGTCGAAAACCGACTTGTTTCATCTCGATACGGATTGAGAATTCACGGGCGAAATCCTTGATCAATTGACGAAAATCGACGCGGTCGTTCGCTGTGTAATAGAACGTCGCCTTAGACCCGTCGCCCTGGAACTCGATATCGGAAATCTTCATTTCAAGTTTCAGCATGATGGCCAGTTCGCGCGCACGAACCTTCATCGGTTCCTCCTTGTCGCGTGCAGCCGACCAAATGTCGATGTCCTTTTGGGACGCCTTGCGATAAACTTTTTGGACTTCGGGCGAATCGTGGTTCACGCCCTTTTTCTTCATTTGGATCTTGACGAGTTCGCCCGTCAATGTGACGATCCCGACGTCATGGCCCGGTGAAGCCTCGGTCGCCACGATGTCACCAATGCTCAGGGTAAGTTTTTCGTTGTTGCGGTAGAACTCCTTCCGGCCGTTTTTAAAACGCACCTCGACGCAGTCAAAAGGCGCTTCGCCATTAGGGAGACTCATATTTGCCAGCCAGTCGAAAACCGTCAGTTTATTGCAGCTGTCGGTTCCGCATGTGCCGTTATTATTACACCCCTTGACGCTTCCGCCTCCCGAGGTTGAACAGGTTGTACATGCCATATTTATATGTTGATCGCGGAAATTCCGCTACGTTTCGAAAATGAATTGTGGGTAAAGATAGCATTTTTCGTCAAATCTCGACCGTCGAATATCGAACGCAACAACGATGGGTAAAAGTATTGGGGCGTTACGGCGGCTGGAAAATTTTGTTTGAGGCGAATGTCCTAACAAGCCGCCGTCGGGCCTTACGCTCCAATTCCTCGCTCGTTCCTCGCTGTGGGATTTTCACTTCAGTCCCTAACGCGCACATCTGCAATTTACGCCCGGTTGTTTGTGCTACACGCTTGCGTTAGGGATTGCAGTGGAAATCCTTTTTGGACGGCGCAGCAAGGCCAAAAAGATTGTAACGCAAAGCCCGACGGCGGCCACGAGGTGTTGTTTTGCCATAAATGATGATACCGCCGGAACGCCATAAAAAAAGCCCACTTGATTGGCGGGCTTTGGTTTCGACAAGCAGAATGTCAAAGTATTTTGTAGAGTTTATCTGACAACCGTATGCGGTAATCGAGTTTGAGGCTAACCAGATCTCCCTTTTTTGCGATCGTCGCCGGAAGATCATTGACGAACATTTCCTCGATGATTAGGCGTTGTTCTCCCGTCGTCGGGCCTGAAATCAGGATTTCGTTGGAGACGTAAAGTTCGCCTTCCTCAACCAGGAATTGGCCAATCGAAGCTTTGGGAAAGAAGTGAACGCCTTTCCCGATGTAGGCTTTTTTCAACTTCGGATTGGCTACCACGCGCTTTCTTGGTTCGGCCGCGACCGTTCCGACGACGCCTTCGCCCGAATTCCGGTACGTCAAAACGTCCGACTTGCCTTTTTTGAACACCATGTTCCCGTTTTTGATGCCGCGTCTTAATGCTTTTTGCTCGGCTTCCGGCAATTGCACGACCTCGGCGCAAGCAGTCGAACAACAGCCGTGCATGGACTCGGCGCACTCGTCGCATTGGATGAAAAGCAAATGGCAGGCCTCGTTGGCGCAATTGGTGTGCGTGTCGCAGGGTTTGCCGCATTGGTGGCAATTCGAGACGATGTCATCTGTGATCCGTTCACCCAAACGATGGTCGAATACAAAGTTTTTCCCGATGAATTTGCTCTGCAGACCTTCCGCTTTCACCTGTCGCGTGTATTCGATGATGCCGCCTTCAAGCTGATAGACGTTGTTGAATCCCTTGTGTTTGAAGTAGGCGCTGGCCTTCTCGCAACGGATTCCGCCCGTGCAATACATCAATAAATTCTTACCATCCTTGAATTCCGAAAGCTGGTTTTCGATGATTGGAAGCGACTCGCGAAACGTGTCGACATCTGGCTTTATCGACCCGACAAAATGCCCGATCTCGCTCTCGTAATGGTTGCGCATGTCGACCACGATCGTGTCCGGATCGTCGAGCATCGCGTTGAACTCCTTGGCTCCAAGGTGAATGCCTTTGTTGGTAACATCGAACGTGTCATCGCTAAGGCCATCGGCTACGATCTTGTCGCGGACTTTTATAGTGAGCTTCAAAAACGAGTGATCGTCGTGCTCGACGGCGATGTTCAATCGGATACCTTTCATGAAATCGTACGCCTCAAGCGTGTCGCGAAATTCGTAGAAATGGTCGGCAGGCAGCGACAATTGGGCGTTTATACCTTCGTGTGCGACGTAAATTCGGCCAAGGACCTCAAGTGGTTCCCAAGCCAGGAACAAATCGTCTCTAAATTTCTTCGGATCTTCGATACGCGCATAGGCATAAAACGACAAAGTAAGTCGTTGCTTGCCGGCCTCGTCGATGAGGGCGGCTCTTTCCTCTGCGCTCAAAGTGTTGTACAGTTGCATGCTATAAACAATTTAAGTGGAGTTTGCGGGCGCAAAGATACAGGTTTATTGAGATTGTGCAATCTGTTCGGGTTGTGCGTACGAATAATTCGGTAGCAATTAAACGGTTAAGTGAATTTTAAGAAAAACGATAGAAAAACTGTCGCTGGTTTTGGTGTTAGTTGCCGAACTTTGCTAGACCTAACAAATCTCAAAGATTTGTTAGGTCTGCAAGCAAAAAAATTGATGTGGTTTTGATGTGTCGAAAAATCGTACAGGTTTCAAAGAATTTGGGCGCATCGCGGCCGCCAAAAACGTGAGGTCCACAACTCAAATTTCGCCGCGACCGGGCTGACCCGCTTTTAGCTTTCTGGCAAAACACCGGTTTTGTATGCGAGGCGCGAGCTTCTTTGGTCGCCGCGCCTCGCGACAAAACCAGGCGCTTTCCCGCAAAAGGCTAACCGCTTGCATCCCTTGCGCAAACCTGACTGCAAATCCACAATTTATTTATCGCGAAAATCCTTTCCAAACCGCCGCTGACTTATCTTTGCAACCATGTCCGACCACGCCAAAGAAGCCGTACGAACAACCTACCTGAGCATTTTGGGCAATCTCGTGTTGGCAGTGGTAAAAGGAACCGTCGGCTATTTCGGGAATTCTTACGCCCTTATCGCCGACGCGATCGAATCTACATCGGATGTGTTTTCTTCGTTTCTCGTGTTACTGGGACTCAAGTATTCTTCTCGCCCCGCCGACGAAAATCATCCTTATGGCCACGGTAAAGCCGAGGCGTTGGTAACGTTCGCCGTCGTGGGTTTTCTCGTGGTTTCTGCAACGGTCATCGCTTACGAGAGCATCCAACACATACAAACGCCCCACAAAACACCCGAATCTTATACTCTTATCGTATTGGCGATAATCGTCATCACCAAAGAAATCTTTTATCGTTTCGTGTCCAAAAAAGGTGACGACACCAACAGTTCTTCTCTAAAAGCGGACGCCTGGCACCACCGCAGCGACGCAATAACATCGGCCATGGCTTTTGTCGGGATCTCGATTGCGATTTTCTTTGGTCCCGGATACGAAACCGCCGACGATTGGGCCGCTTTGTTTGCTTCGGGATTCATCGTGTACAATGCTTACCTGATCTTCCGTCCGGCCTTGGGCGAAATCCTGGACGAGAACCTGCACCACGAGGTCGTGGGGAAAATAAGGATCATCGCGCGCACCGTTCCCGGCGTGATCGACACTGAGAAATTGCATGTGCGCAAATCCGGGATGAACTACCTCGTCGATCTGCATCTCACGGTAAACGGCGACATTTCCGTGACGGAAGGACACGAGATCGCCCATCGGCTCAAAGACAAAGTCCAAAACGAAATGCCTGAAATCGCGGACGTTCTGATTCACATCGAACCTCACCATTTGGCCCATTTGTAATTGAACGTATTCTGTTTAGCTTTGCAAAAATCGTCACGGACATGAAAAAGCTACTGCTATTCAACCTTTTACTGACTTCGTTTTTTGCAACGGCACAAATGCCGGATTCGGTTCGCGTGAGCATCGACAGTGCGCTTGTCGTGATGCAAAAGAATTCGCTTTACTCTAAAAACGTGGATTGGGCCAAAGTGCGTTCGGAAGTTTTTTCAGCCGCTAAGAACGCAACGAACAGTATCGAAGCGTTTCCCGCACTTAAAATCGCATTCGACGCACTTGGCGACAAACACGCCAATTATTGGTATTATGGGCAAAACTACATGCTTCCGAATCCTGAATTAAACGCACGCCAAAGCGATTCGCTAAAAGCAAAATGGAAGAAAGGCCAGGTTTTCGGCAAGGAAATGATCGGGGAAATCGCCTATTTGAACGTCCCGGCGATGCCTGTCAACAAACAAAAGGATATCGACCAATATGCAAACTGGATGCGCAATGCGGTTGCGGAACTCGCTGCGAAAAATCCGAGAGGTTGGATCGTCGATTTACGGATGAATACAGGTGGAAACATCCGTCCAATGTTGGCGGGGCTTTCTCCGTTTTTTTCAGACGGCATTTTTGGGCATTACATCGACTCCAACGGAAAACTTCTGGGAAAATACGAGTTCAAAAACGGGGATTTTATAATGGACGGGCAAAATACGGCGTCTGTGACCAAACAGATCGCGTCCCTATCCAAATCAAAAGTTGCCGTATTGATGGGCGCGGGAACGGGAAGTTCCGGTGAAGGCGTCGCGGTAACGTTTCAACAGCGACCGAATACGAAATCGTTCGGCGAGAAAACAGCCGGGCTGGCAAACACCACGGACGGCTTCGTATTCAACAACCAGCAATGCTATTTCCTGATTTCAGTGGGATATTTGGCCGATGGCAAAAAGAAAATCCTTCCTGAATCGGTCAAGCCGGATGCTATAATAAAAGGTGCGGAATCGTATTTCGATCTCAAAAAAGACGCGACTGTGCAAGCCGCCTTGAAGTGGCTCAAATAACACTAAAAAAAATCCCGATCGGGCGGATCGGGATTAGTTCATTGTTACCAGATTTTGACACGCTTGTCCGGCGCTACATATAATTTGTCTCCCGGCTTGATGTCGAAAGCGGTATAAAAACCTTCGACGTTCTGCAACGGCACGAACGAACGGAACATTCCCGGCGTGTGCGGATCTGTCTTAACCTGATTCTTAATGGCTTCATCGCGCATTTTGGTTCTCCATATCGTTCCCCAGGATATGAAAAAGCGCTGTTCGGGCGTCAATCCATCGATTTTTCCAGGATTGCCTTTTTCCTTAAGATAAAGCTGCAACCCGTCGTAAGCGGAATTCACGCCGCCCAAATCACCGATATTTTCTCCCAAAGTGAATTTTCCGTCAACAAACGTCCCCGGAAGCGGCTCAAGTGCCGAATACTGGGCCGCAAGAGCCGATCCCAATTCGCCGAATTTTTGGAGATCTTCGTCGCTCCACCAATTCACAAGATTTCCATCTGCATTGAAACGCGAACCGGAATCATCAAAACCGTGGGAAATCTCATGCCCGATAACCGCTCCGATTCCACCGAAATTGACGGCAGCATCGGCTCTGTAATCGTAAAACGGAGGTTGCAGGATCGCCGCCGGGAAAACGATTTCATTGTTTGTCGAATTGTAATACGCATTCACGGTTTGAGGCGACATGCCCCAACGTTCCTTGTCAACGGGTTTTTTAAGGTCTTTGAGACTTTCGCGATGACGCCACTCGGCCATTTCTGTAAAATTGCTGAAATAACTTCCGCCTTCTGAAGGGGATTTTAGTGACAGATCAGAATAATCTTTCCATTTGTCCGGATAGCCGATCTTGACGCGGTACTTTTTTAGTTTTGCAATCGCCATGGCACGCGTTTTTTCGTCCATCCAAGGCAAGGCATTGATGCGGGTTTCGTATGCGCGGAACAAATACTGGATCAATTCTTCGGCTTTCGCTTTGGCTTCCGGCGGGAATTTTTGCTCGACATACAATTTTCCCAGGGCTTCCCCTACCGATCCGTTGATGGTTTGAAGCGCGCGCTCGTCTCTCGGTCGTTGCTTTACGGCCCCGGTCAAGGTTTTTCCGTAGAATTCCCAGTTGGCGTTTTCGAGTTCAGTAGAAAGCGCCCCGGCATAACGATTGAGCAGCATCCAACGCAAATACGCTTTCCAGTCTTCGACTTTGTTCTCTTTGAAAATGTCGTTCAGCGCCGTCATATAGCGCGGTTGGGACACATTCAGCGTATCGGTTTTTGGCATTCCGACAGCAGAAAGATACGTTTCCCATTGGATTGACGGCAGCAACTTTTGCAAATCGGCGACCGTCATCGGATTATAGGTTTTACGACGATCGCGTCGCTCCACACGGTCCAATCGCGGTTTGCTCATCGAAGTTTCGAGTGCGAGGATCTTTTGGGCATCCGATTTTGCCTTGGTTGGCGAATCACCCAGATATTGCAGCATACGCGTGACGTGGGTAACGTACTTTTCGCGTTTTTCCTTGGAATCGGCGTCATCTGAAACATAATAATCGCGATCCGGCAAACCGACACCGCCCAAACCGACGTTCACTTGATTTTTGTTACTGTTCTTGGAATCCGGGCCGACGCCGACGCCAAAGAAACCGATGCCGCCTTTCGGTTCCATCCAGATAAGGAAATTTTGAAGATCCTTCACGGACTTGATCGCGTTAACCTTGTCGAGATACGGTTTCAAAGGTTTGATCCCGGCCTTGTTGCGACCGACGGTATCGAGAATGGATTTGTAAAGTGCGATGGCTTTGCCTTGGTCGGTTGTGGCGCTGTATTTTGGATTGTTCGCAGCCGCTTTGAGAATCGCGAGGGCATCCTTGTCGGTATTTTGGCGCAATTCGTCAAAACTTCCCCAACGCGTGCGGTCGGCGGGAATGGTGGTGTTGTCGAACCAGGTTCCGTTTACGAATCGGAAGAAGTCGTCTCCTGGCTTTACTTTCGTATCCATAAGCGAGAGGTCGATTCCCGGTTTGGATTGGGCCGATTGTGCATTGATGCCCGACGAAGCGAGCAAGGGCAGCAATACCCAAAGTTTGTTGCTGTATTTCATAATTGTGGTGGAAAAAAGTTCTAAAATCAGGTTATTAGTCTTGCCGATGGCGGATTTGTTTCGCGTTTACGCCCAAATTGTGTGTTAATTATCGGATGGGGCGCGGCTTTTACTTCGTATTTTTGCCGCAAATTCCTGTCATGCTTTTGTTTTTTAAGAAGTACCGCATCTTTTTCATCGCGATGTTCCTGGTTTCTGCGGTTTCGATCGCAGCATTTTACACCGCCTTAAAACCCAAGAAAACACTAAAAATCTACACGCCGGCCGATGTCAATCCTGAAATGGTCGACAGCACGTTGCAGGACATCCGAAAAGTACATCAAATCGCGGACTTTTCGTTCGTGAACCAAAACGGAAAGACGATCACCGAAAAGGATTACGAAGGCAAAATCTACGTTGCCGATTTCTTTTTCACAACCTGTAAATCCATTTGCCCGATCATGACCTCGAACATGGTCGAAGTACAAAAGGCGATCGCGAACAACCCAAAAGTCATGATCCTGTCGCACACCGTAATGCCCGACGTGGACAGCGTTCCCGTACTCAAAAACTATGCGTTGGAAAAAGGCGTGAACGATGCCAAATGGAATCTCGTGACGGGCGACAAGAAAGACATTTATTCGATCGCACGCAAATCCTATCTCGCCGTCAAGCTTGGCAAACCCGAGGAATTGTACGACATGGTGCATACGGAAAATTTCGTGTTGGTCGATGCCAAACGTCGCGTGCGCGGATTCTATGACGGCACGGACAAGGAGTCTGTCAAGCGCCTTATCGAAGACATCAACTGGTTGAGCCAGGACGGAAACGATTAGTTTGGGTTGGAAGTTGAAGTTCAACGTGAACTAGCCCGGATAGCAGCGGTTAGCCTTTTGGCAAAAAACGCGATGGAGCCGCGTGGCGCGGGCGACCAACGGAAGCCACGCAGCGAGCGAGCTACACCGCGTTTTTCGCCGAAAGCTAGAAGCGTATAGCCGGACCAGCTTCCCGAAAAATTCATCTCTTTTTTATCGCAAACCTCAGCCCGGCGTAATAATACGTGATCGAGACGAGTCCGATTGCGAACGGGACTACGGCGTAATAGCGCAGGCTGTCGTCGGTTGTGAAAAATTCGGTGAGCATCCAGTAAGCATTGGCGAGTATCCAGAAAAAGACCGCTACGTTGTGCAGCAATTCGCTTTTGATGTGTCGCGTTTGCCATGTAATCAGGGCTGCGGCGCCAATAGTCGGGATGATCATGATCACGCCGAGCGGTCGCCACAGCATGACCCAACACAAATCTTTTACAAGCCATAGCACGATGTGCAAATTCTCGATCTTGCGGTAGCGCTGCGGTATGACAAACTGCGGTTCGTTGTTTTCCATGGATGAGGTTATTAATGATATAGCGGTTGATGTCGCGACAAATATCCAAAATAGGAAACACTGTCCGACAACTTCAAACTTTAAACTTTAAACTTTACACATGCAAAATCTCCTCATCAACGAGCAACTCTTCGCGACGCATTTTCAAGAAAACCTGTGCCGTGGCGATCACGTCTTTTTCGCAATAGGTAATGATGCGGTCGATGTCGTTCTCAACGTAGAAAACGTGAGCGACCTGGCTGCCGTCGATATCGCCTTTTGATGATGGAATGCCGAGGATTTTGGTGAGCAATTTCAGAGACGTAAAATGTTTGTAGTCGCCGAATTTCCAAAGTTCCAACGTGTCAAGATGCGGCACTTCCCACGGTTTTTTGCCGAATAAGTTGAGTTTTTCGGGCAACTGGATACCATTTATGATCATGCGCCTGGCGATAAACGGAATGTCGAATTCTTTGGCGTTGTGACCACACAAAATGTGTTGCGGACGCGAAAAGTGGCTGGCGAGCATATTCGAAAAGTCGCGCAGCAATTGTCGTTCGTCTCCGAAGAAAGACGTGACCCGAAAGTTGCGGATGTCGTTCTTGAGCACGAAATATCCGACGGAAATTGCGACGATCTTGCCGAACTCGGCCCAAATCCCGGCGCGCTCGTAAAATGCCTCGGGCGTGTATTCATCACGTCTTTGATACTGGGTTTTTTGCTCCCAAAGCGTTTTCATTTCCTCGTCGAGGTTGTTGAAGTGTTGTTCGAAAGGAACGGTTTCGATGTCGAGAAACAGGATGTTCTCCAGTGGAATTTTTTGGATCATGGCGTGTACAATTTAAATTGGCGTGTATTACTTCCTGAGTGAAAGCATTTTATAAGTCTCATCCAAATATACGTAAAAATCGTTGCTGTGAAACGAACCTTCGTCATTTACGTTTCCTTTGTGCCCAAGGCGCACGACGATCAGGTCGTCTTTTGGAACCACGATCACATATTGCCCCAAATGGCCGCGCATGTAAAACACCTGTTTGCCGTTGTAAGTGTCGAGCCACCAACCGTAACCGTATTGCGGACTTTCGGGAAACCGCGGTGTCGTGCAGGTCTTGACGAACGAACTATCCAAAAGCTGCTTGCCGTTCCATTTTCCTTTTTGCTTGTAGAGTTTTCCGAAGCGGGCAAAATCACGGGCGTTCGACGCGATGCAGCAATAGGCTTTTACGATTCCGCCTTTGTGGTCGGTTTGCCAAAGCGCTTCGTTTTCGGCGCCCATGGGTTGCCAGAAACTTTCCGAAACATAAGTCGCGAGGTCTTTCCCGACTGCTTTTTCGATGCACATCGACAGCAATTGCGTGCTTCCGCTCGAATATTGGTAAACGGTTCCGGGTTCGTGTATGACCTTGAGCGACTTTACGAATTCTTCGAGATTGTTGTCGAAATAGGCTTGCGTGGTTTTGGAAAACGGGCTGTAATATTTTTCGTCCCAGTCCAATCCCGAAGCCATAGAAGCCAGATCACCAACGGTCAGTTTTCCGGCCAAACCTTGACTAAACTCCGGGAAATAGGTTCCGACTTTGGTGTTCAGACTTTCAATTTTTCCGTCCATTATCGCTCTTCCCAAAGCCGATGTCACAACGCTTTTGGCCATCGAAAACGAATTGGAATGGGAGTTTTGTCCGAAGCCATCGTAATACTTTTCGTACCAGATACTGTCATTTTTGATGATCATAAACGCTACGGTTCCAATGGCACCGTGCACGCTGTCAAGCCTTTTTGTAGACTCGGCAGAATTGTAATCGACAGCCTCTTTCCAATTTTGCGGATTCGGACTTTTGGCAATCGAACGGTTGTCGAAATGGCGGTAATCTGTGAGGTACGCAGTTTTCTCGCCGTGCAGGTACGTTACCCAAACACCGCGGATGATGTACGTGTTTCCGCTAAGGATCAGCACGCCGCAAAACAAAGCGACAACAAGACCCACCAAGATCAGCAACCGTTTGACGAACTTGAGCATATCAGCCGCGCTTGAGGATCATGGACGCCTTGTTCTGGAAATTGACGGTCATCTCGGTATCGGAGAATTTTGTGATCGGAATCGTGATGGTTTTGTCCTTTGCAGAAACCATTACGATCGTTTTGTCAGCCTCATTGTACGACCATTTGCCGCTTTCGCTTTTTCCCATCATCGAGAACGTCACTTTTTTGTCGGCGTCGAACTGAAGCGCAAAATCCTTGAAGATCGCGCCAGCCATTTCCTTGGTTTCGGCGTCCATGTCCGACGTATCGGCCAGGCTGACGAACTGCCACTTTCCGAGGATTTGCTTTTCGGTTTGGGCGACGGCCGTCATGGCAAAAAGCATGATAATAAGGGAAGCTAGTTTTTTCATTTTTGATATTTTTTGGTTAGAACAAACGATGTTGGACGGGAGGCGTTTCGTGCTCAAGCAGCCATTTTTTGCGCCATAATCCTCCGGCGTAACCTGTCAGCGAGCCGTCCGAACCGATAACGCGATGACACGGAACGACGATCCACAACGGGTTTTTCCCGTTTGCCGCTGCCACGGCGCGTATTGCTTTGACGTCTCCCAATTTCCTGGAAAGTTCCATATAACTCGTAGTTTTACCAAATGGGATGTCGCGCAATTCCTGCCAGACGGCTTTTTGGAAATCGGTTCCGCGTGGGTTCAGCGCGAATGAAAAATCACGGCGTTCGCCCTCGAAATACTCGTGGAGTTCTTGGGCCGCTTTGCTAAGGATATTTGGGATTTCGGGAGAGAGCTGTGTCGCTTCGTCAACGATGGAAATGACCGAAACGCCGTGTTCGTCCCCTTCGATCCTGGCGATTCCGACGGGCGTTTTGATGTAAGCCGTTTCCATTTTCTAAAGATAAAAAGTTTAGGTAAACGACAGGGAATTTTACGAAAAAGTACAGGAAAAACGGTAAAGAAAATTTTTTGTCGGACGTTATTCTCGAGGCCTAAACGGTTTACTCCACTCCGTGCGTTCAAGTTTCGACTCAAAAAACTTTGAGGTCTGAAGAAGAAATTCGTTTAAAACTCCACTATCGGAAACGCCATGTCGTGATACAGCAAAACTGTCCAATGTCCAGCCTCGGCACGAGCCTTCCAATCGTGACGCAATGCCGCCGCCTTCTTGCCGTCATCGTCGCTTTTATAGGCGATGTTGAAGTCGATATAGGATTTTTGCGGCAGGTTGTCGGCTCCGTAGAAAATCGTCTTTCCGTTCTCCCGAATCCAAAATTCCTGGTGAAAACGCGAGTGTCCGCCGGAGACCGCAAATGAGATCGAATCGCCGATGTGCCCTTCGTCCCCGTCGAGTTCGATCAAATTGTCAAGCGCGGCGATATGTCGCAATTTCTCTAAATCGTAAGATGGATTGCCCACGTCGGTAAACGCAAAATCAAGCTCCCGCTTTTGGTAGAAGATGTGCGCGTTTGGAAAATTTGGAATAAAACTTCCGTCGTCAAAATATCCGAGGCCATCGACGTGATCTTTGTGGAAGTGGGAAATTAGAACTTTGGTAACGTGTGCCGCGTCTATATTTTCCCGTTCGAGCAAGCGGTGAATCTGAGGCTTTCCGTTTTCGAGAAATCCGAGGCCGGCGTCGAGCAGTATGACATCGGTTCCGGTAACGACCAAAAACGGCTGAACGGCCATTCTCAGGCCGCCGGGATAATCGTCCAAGCCAAAAAATTCCTTGTTTTTGCTAACCGAAAAATCGCCCTCTTTTAACGCTACGACCTTCATCCGGATCACTTTAAATGACTGTAAATGTAGGCTTCCAACGCTTTCAATTCCTCGTCGCTCATGCGCTTCGTGATCGCAAAGTTGACTTTCATGGCCGGATATTGGGCCGGATCGACGATAGGTTCGGCTTCTTCTTTAAGGAACTTTACGATGTCGCCGTTTTTCTCTTTGTAGATTTTGGCAATTTCCTCAAGCGACGGCCCGATTATCTTTTGGTCCGGCTTGTGGCACGAATAACAATTGCCTTTGCTGTCGAAGATCTTTTGGCCAAGTTCGACAGGCGTTTGTTTTTCTTCGTACTCAAAACTTTCGTCGGACGTCGCTTCCTTTGTGCCACACGAGGCCATTGCGCATGCGGCAACAACCAAAAATAAATATCTCATGTCGATGTAATTGTCAATTCTAGACTTTTTCATACGTGAATGTGCCCATGCCGTCTTGCGTTACGATTCGTCGTTTGGCATCGAAAAAAACGATTTTGTACGTCGTCGGAAGCAAACCCGCATCCGTAATAAGGGCACGGCGGTCGTGGGAGAACTTCCACGTTCCGTCGGAGATTTGTTTCCCGGTAACTTGCTGGAACACTCCATTGTCTTTGAAAACCTGGAACACCGCATCGGTTTTGTAATGAGCCGAAATATTTTGGACCTTGCCGTCCTTTTCCCATTTGACGAGTTTCCATTTGCCCATCAGTTCCGCCGGGCCTTGGGCGCTTACTGAAAATCCGGCGAAAAGGAGCATCAACGCAATTAATTTTTTCATTTGTCCTGATTATTTATTGAGCAAAATTGCCGCTTCCTTTGCAAAGTAAGTCGAAATCAGGTCAGCGCCTGCACGTTTGATCGAGGTAAGTTGTTCGATCATTACTTTATCGTGGTCGATCCAGCCTTTTTCGGCCGCAGCTTTTACCATAGCATATTCGCCTGAAACATTGTAGACCGCAACGGGAACGTGAACGGCGTTGCGAACTTCACGCACGATGTCGAGATAGGCGATTCCTGGTTTTACCATGACGATGTCGGCTCCTTCCTCTACATCCTGAAGCGCTTCCTTGATCGCTTCGGTGCGGTTGCAGAAATCCATCTGATAGGTTTTTTTGTCGCCGAATCCCGGAGCGGAATCGAGTGCGTCGCGAAACGGACCGTAATGCGAACTTGCGTATTTGGCCGCATAACTCATGATGCCGACATTGGGGAAATTATTTTCTTCCAGACCTTTCCGGATGGCCCAAACGCGCCCGTCCATCATATCGGAAGGCGCTACGAAATCAGCACCGGCTTCGGCATGCGAAATGCTCATGCGAACCAAAGCGTCTACGGTAGCGTCGTTGATGATCTGCCCGTTTTCGACGATGCCATCGTGTCCGTATATCGAATAGGGATCGAGGGCGACGTCCGGCATCACGATCATTTCGGGCGTTGCGTCCTTGATCGCGCGGATCGCCTGTTGCATCAACCCGTCCTTATTCCAGGCTTCTTTACCCGTATTGTCTTTTAAGTTGTCCGAAACCTTGACGTAGAGGTTAACCGCCTTGATGCCGAGTTTCCACAATTCCGCAACTTCCCTGACCGTCAAATCGAGCGAACGCCTGTAGATTCCGGGCATGGACGGGATTTCAATTTGGATGTTTTCGCCTTCGCAGATGAACATCGGAAACATGAAATCGCTTGTCGTCAAAATCGTTTCGCGAACCAGCGCACGCATGGAATCATTGGTACGCAGTCTTCGGTTTCTATGGATCGGATACATATTCTATTGCTTTGTTTTTTGGATTTTACTTTTTATCTGTTGTGTTTTTTCGATCAGGAATTCCGGCGCGTCAAAACGATAACCGACGAAAATTGTGGCGTAGACCATCGTATCGCCAACGGTTATGCCGTCGTCGACCTGCCTGTCGTAATAACTGGCGCGCAAATTCGCTCCCAGGAACCATCTTTCTGAATTATAACCGGGCGCAAGCAGCAAACCCGACGTATAAAGCGCGGAGGTCGTTTCGTCTCCTTCGTCATTTGTGAAGTTTATTCCAGCGCCTAACGAAAGCCCGCCCGCGAGGTTCAATCGTTTTCCGATGACCCAATTGTAATGATAGGCCGGCGTGAAGGCGATGTCGTAAAACTTGATTTTGCCTTCGATATTGGGTTCGTTATGGCCATCGAGCGAAGAATAGTGATACGTCAGTCCGGCTGAAAAACTGCCGGCGCTTCTCAATTGCTGTACATTTTGCAAGGCGATGGCGCGATAGGAAAAGTTTCGGTTGAGGAAAAAGTCAGTACTTCCGCCGATTCGCGTCGACTCGAGATTTTTGTAGTACAGTTTTACGGACGTGCCTTCGGGTTCCAGGCTCATGCCTTTCTGGTTGTGGTATTCGAGGCGTTGCATCCATCGTCCGGGAAAAAAATCGAATGAAAAAGAAGTCATCCTCGACTCTTTCCTGTCGCGATTTTCGGCAAAAAAGCTTGGCGCGAATCCGATGCTGAACGACACGATATCGTATTGGAAACCAAAGTTGAGTGTCGTTTTGTTATTCGGGATGATGTTTACCTCAACGTCTTCGTTTTGTGAAGAGATGACGAAATCATTAGACTTGTTAAGCACAAAAACCTGGGTAGAAATCTTGTTCTCGAATTCCCTGAAATAGGGCGCGATACTGTCGTGTTGCGCAAAGCACGGACTCGTTACGGCGGCCAATATCGGGAACCAGTTTTTCACAGCCAGTCTTTTGGTTTCGAGAGCACTTCAAGCAGTTCAGATTCCGGGCTTCCCGGTTCCGGATGATGATCGTAAACCCATTGCACGTGAGGCGGTAAACTCATCAGAATGCTTTCGATGCGGCCGTTGGTTTTAAGTCCGAAAAGCGTGCCTTTGTCGTGCACGAGATTGAATTCGACATAACGGCCGCGGCGGATTTCCTGCCAGTTCCTGTGGGATTCGTCGTAAGGCAAATCTTTGCGTTTTTCGACAATCGGAACATAAGATTCCAGAAAATTGTTCCCGACTTCGGTCACGAAATCAAACCAATCCTGCATCGAACGTTTTTCAGTGGCTTTGAGGTAGTCGAAAAACAGTCCGCCGATGCCGCGCGCTTCGTGTCGATGGGCATTCCAGAAGTACGAATCGCATTGTTTTTTATATTTCGGATAAAATTCCGGATCGTGTTTATCGCAAGCCGTTTTGGACGTTTTATGGAAATGGACCGCATCTTCATCAAACAGATAATAAGGCGTCAAATCCTGTCCGCCGCCAAACCACGAATCTATGACGTTTCCGCTCTCGTCGTACATTTCAAAATAGCGCCAGTTTGCATGAACCGTCGGCACCATCGGGCTTTTCGGATGGATCACGAGACTTAGTCCGCAGGCAAAAAAATCGACTTCCCCTACTCCAAACATCTTTTGCATCGACTCCGGAAGCTTTCCGTGCACGGCTGAAATGTTCACACCGCCTTTCTCAAAAACATTTCCGTTTTCGATTACACGAGTGCGCCCGCCTCCGCCTTCGGGGCGTTGCCAGTTGTCTTCGCGGAATTTCGCCGAACCGTCGACTTCTTCAAGTTTCGACGTGATTTGATCCTGGAGATTCTGGATGTAAGTGAAAAACTGGTCTTTCATCTCAAATTTAGTTACGATACCGGGTCGCGTGAGGGATTGCAGCGGAAATCCTTTTTAGGGTCCGAGCGCAGCGAGGACCCTAAAAAGATTGTAGCGGAAAGCCCGACCCGAAGGGACACGCCCAAATTATTACATATCAATTGTATTCTTTTACTGCATCGATAAACGCTTTTGCGTGATCGACCGGAATATTGGGCAAAATGCCGTGACCGAGGTTGACGATATAATTATCCTTACCGAATTCGTCTATCATTTGGTGTACCATTTTCTTGATCGTCGGAATGGGTGAAAGCAGGCGCGACGGATCGAAATTGCCTTGTAACGTAATGCGTCCGCCAGACAAATAGCGCGCGTTCCTTGGCGAACACGTCCAATCGACTCCAAGTGCCGAAGCTTTCGATTTTGCCATATCGTTCAAGGCGAACCAACAGCCTTTTCCGAATACGATCACTTTGGTTTCCGGAGCAAGGGCTTCAACGATCTGGTTGATATATTGCCACGAAAATTCCTGGTAATCGACAGGGGAAAGCATTCCGCCCCACGAATCGAAAATCTGGACGGCGTTGACTCCGGCCTTGACTTTTTCTTTGAGGTAGGCGATCGTCGTATCGGTAATTTTCTGGAGCAACGCATGAGCCGCAACGGGTTCCGAAAAACAGAAACCTTTCGCCGTGTCAAAACTTTTAGAGCCTTTCCCTTCGACGGCGTAGCAGAAAATCGTCCAGGGCGAACCTGCAAACCCGATAAGCGGCACCTCGTCATTGAGCATTTCCTTGGTCAGTTTAATCGCGTCGAAAACATATCCCAAAGTCTCATTTACATCAGGCACGATGACTTGATCGACATCCTTGGCGGAACGTATCGGGTTCGGCAAAAACGGACCGACGCTTTCCTTCATCAATACTTCGATTCCCATGGCTTGAGGCACGACGAGAATGTCGGAGAACAAAATCGCGGCGTCCGGCTTAACGATGCGAATAGGCTGAACCGTGATTTCGGCGGCTAATTCCGGAGTTTGGCATCGCGTGAAAAAATCGTATTTATCACGCAAAGCGCGGAATTCGGGCAGGTAACGCCCGGCTTGGCGCATCATCCAGACTGGCGGACGATCGACGGTTTCATTGTTTAGCGCGCGAAGAAATAGGTCGTTTTTGATCATTTGAATGTCGGATTTTTTCGCCACGAAGGCAGGAAGACTCGAAGTCTCCTAGGTTATATATTTTACTTTTTATCACCGCGCTTAAAACTGTCGGCCGCGGCTTGAGTGAAGTGGTGGTTGACGCACTTCTCAATTGTACTTTCTATTGTTGGCTGATTGGCGACGACGGGAACCGCAGAAGGATTCGAACTCCCGACCGCGTTGGCCGTCGTATTTCCTATGCAGAAACAAACCGCATCGCCAAATTCGTTTTCGGAATTGAAACTTTCGACGCCACTCGGGCTGAGAAACAAAATCCCGTCGAATTTGCCTTCGATTTTCGTCGGACTCAAAACCGTCTCGTACACTTCGACCTCATTGAAGTCGACATTGGATTTCGCGAGTTCCGACGGCATTTCGTCGCGACGGATATTGCCGCAGAAAAAAGTGAATTTCTCGTTTGGATAATCCGATATGACAATCCGGGCCAATTCGGACCCGTAATCGGCGGAAGCCAAAACCGTAAAGCCCATTTCGTCGAGCAATTCGGCCGTTTTCTCGCCAACGCAAAAAACAGGATTGCGACGGATTTCCTGGACTTCAGGATGATTCGCAACGGCTTTCACGGCATTTTGGCTCGTAAAGATCAGGTTGCCTTTTATTTCGGGAAGCGCGAAGGTTTTTTGTCGGATCGCGATAAAATCTGCCTCTATTACAGCCAAACCCGCGTCTGCCAGCATTTGCTTCTGGCCTGATTTGAGCTTTTTCGTAGACAATATGCAAATTTCCCGATTCATTTCTGTAGTTCCGACCGGATTTTGACCATTAGTGCGTCGCCTCCGTTTTTCAGTATTTCGTTTGCGCAATCGCGTCCGAATGTTCTGTAATGTGTGGTTTCCGACGATTTCTCAATAGCGAGTTTTTCCTTTCCGTCAAGCGATAAAAGTGCGCCTTCAAACCGGATCTCATTGCCGATGATCTCAGCGAAAGCCCCGATTGGCGCCGTACATCCGCCCTCAAGCGTCTTCAAAAAGTCGCGTTCTATATGCGTGCACATTTCCGATTCGAAATGATTGAGTTTCCCTACGGCTTCGCGTGAAAAATCGTCCTTTTCCATCGCGACGACGACCATCGCGCCCTGGGCCGGAGCGGGCAACATCCAATCGAGGTCGATATGGCTATCGGGTTTGACACCGATGCGATCCAAACCGGCGGAAGCGAAAATCGCCCCGTTCCAGTTATTGTCGGCCAGCTTTTGCAAACGCGTGTTCACGTTGCCTCTCAAATCGACGACCTGGTGATGCGGATAGCGGTGCAGCCATTGGGCCTGACGACGCAAACTTCCGGATGCGATCGTGGCCTCTTCGTGGTAAAAATCAGGATTGTTTTTGTAGACGAGAATGTCCTTTTCAGAAGCGCGTTCCAAAACCGCAGCCTGGACGATTCCCCTTGGCAAAGCCGTGGGCACGTCTTTCATCGAGTGGACGGCGATGTCGATCTGGCCGTTGATCATCGCGATGTCGAGCGTTTTGGTAAAAATGCCCGTAATGCCCAATTCGTAAAGCGGTTTATCGAGAATCAGGTCGCCGGTAGATTTTACCGCGACGATTTCTGTTTGGTAACCTAGATCGTTGAGTTTCTTTTCGACCGTGTGCGCCTGCCAAAGTGCCAGTTGGCTGTCGCGCGTGCCGATTCGGATTGTTTTGCTCATTTCAGCGACGTTTCGATCTTGAAGACTTTTTCGATCCACTCAATGCTTTCGTCCATTGGCGTGTTCGTGTCCTTGAGATGGTTGGCGAAATGAGTCGTGATCTTTTGTATGATGCGGTTTGAGATGATCTCCGCTTGCCGCTCGTTGAAATCGGCGATCTTGCGGCTTTGGAAATCGAGTTCGGAATTCTTGATCTCGTTGAGTTTTTCTTTCAACGCGTTGATCGTCGGGGCGAATTTGCGCTCGTGCGTCCAGGCCGTGAATTCCTCCCGGATTTCCTCGATGATCGCTTCGGCGGCGGGAATGTGTTTCTTGCGATTCTCCAACGTATCGTCGGTGATTTGGGAGAGATGGTCCATGTGGAGCAGCGTCACTTCGGGCAACTCCATGACGTCGTCGGCTACGTTTTTCGGGATCGACAAATCGAGGATCAAAAGCGGCTTTTTCAAGTTCAGGACGGCTTTGTCTATCGTCGGATTTTGTGCGCCCGTAGCCACGACCAAAATATCGGCTTTTTGCAACTCCAGATGCAATTCGGAGTAATCCTTGACGATCAGGTGTAGCTTCGACGCAAGTCTCTCGGCTTTATCCTTCGTGCGGTTGATCAGCGTGATATGTTCGTTTTTGGTGTGTTTGACGAGATTTTCGCAAGTATTGCGTCCGATTTTCCCGGTTCCGAAAAGCAAAATATTCTTGTTTCTGATATCGGCCACGTTCTTCATCATGTATTGAACGGAGGCAAACGACACCGAAGTCGCACCCGAAGAAATCTCTGTTTCGTTCTTGATGCGTTTGCTCGCCTGGATGACGGCATTGGTCAAACGCTCGAGAAACGCATTCGTCAAACCTTGTTTGCGCGCCTGCGTAAACCCGGACTTGAGTTGGCTGATGATCTCGAAATCGCCCAAAATCTGGCTGTCGAGACCTGTCCCGACGCGGAACATATGGTTGATCGCATCGCTGTTTTTGTGAACGTAAGCCACGCGCTGAAATTCGTCGACGCTGCCACGGCTGTTGTCGACAAGAAGTTTTATGAGTTGGTAAGGATGTTCGGCAAAACCATAAATCTCGGTGCGGTTGCACGTCGAAGTAACGATCATGCCGCCGACGCCTTCCATTGCAGCCTGGCTCAAAAGCCGGTCTTTGGAAGCATCGTCGAGGCTGAACTTTCCCCTGATCTCAGCATCGGCTTTTTTGTAGCTCAATCCCACGACATAAAAAGTCAGATGCTTCGATGCGTTAGTTGTATGCATGTTTGTCCTCAAAATCTGCAACAAAAGTATTTCAGTAGTTTTGATAAAAATAACGCTCAAAGGACTTTTTATGTCGCTCTCGGATATTTTGGGCGCAAAAGGTTAATCTGACGTTATTTTGTGCTAAATTTGCAGCGTTGACGGGCATTCCGAACGATGTTATATAGAATCATTCTAAATAAATCAGCGCTTGGAATCCAAAAACTTAAGTCAAAAAAATATCGCTATGGGTTCACAGGAAGTCATCAAGATCGAGGACGATTTTTACCTGCTTCGCTTCCAGAATGATGGAGCCGAAATGTATCGGGCCGAACGTCCGATCAGCCAGGGTCTGATCCAATTTCATTACGGCATCAAAGGCAAGGCGAAGTTTATCTTCAACCAGGGGAATTATGCCTTGGATTTGCGAGAGGAAAAGTCGTTGCTGCTTTACAATCCGCAAAAGGAATTGCCGCTGAACCTCGAAATGGCACCTAATTCGTGGGTTATTTCAGTAGTAATTTCCATAAAGAAATTCCATGCGCTTTTTTCGTCCGAAGCGGAACATATCCCGTTTTTATCGGCTGGAAACCAAGACAAGAAATATTATAACGAGGCCGATATTTCGCCTTCGATGGCCATCGTGCTCAATCAGCTGTTTCACTTCAATTTGCATCCGTCGATAAAAAATCTCTATTACAAAGGTAAGGCGTACGAACTTTTGAGTTTGTACTTTAACCGAACCGAAGATCCGGATGCCGAGCAATGCCCGTTTTTGATCGACGAGGAAAATGTGTTGAAAATCAGGAAAGCTAAAGATATCATCATCGCCAATATGGCCGAACCGCCGGGCTTACAGGAATTGGCCGACCAAATTGGCCTCAACCTGAAAAAGCTCAAAACCGGGTTCAAGCAAATTTACGGCGATTCGGTTTATGCGTTTTTGTTCGACTACAAGATGGAATTCGCTCGCAAGCTTTTGGAGGACGGAACTCACAATGTCAACGAAGCCGGGTTGAAGATCGGATATTCGACGGCGAGTCATTTCATATCGGCTTTCCGGAAAAAATTCGGGACGACGCCAAAGAAATATCTGATGTCGATCAACGTAAGCGCTTAACCGACGGAATTCCAACTAAATTTTTATTCTTAACGGTTTGTTTTTAGAGCGAAACCTAAATAAACGACCCAACGCATAATCAACCCAACATTAATGAAAGGAGTACTTCTCGTAAACCTCGGCTCGCCCGAATCGCCAACACCAAAGGACGTAAAACCGTATCTCGATGAATTTTTGATGGACAAATACGTGATCGACGTGCCGTTTTTACTGCGCGCATTACTCGTTCGCGGCATTATTTTACGGAAGCGTCCCGAGGCTTCGGCCCATGCCTACGCGCAAATCTGGACCGATGAAGGTTCGCCACTCATCGTAATTTCGAAAAAATTCCACGAGAAGGTCAAGACCAAAACTGAACTTCCGGTAGCACTTTCGATGCGATACGGGAATCCGAACATAGAATCCGGTTTGCAGGAACTGGCTGATCAGGGCGTTACCGAGGTGCTATTGTTTCCTCTTTATCCGCAATACGCGATGGCGTCGACGAAAACAATTGAGGTGCTCGCCGAGGAAATCCGCAAGAAAAAGTTTCCGCAGATGACAATCACCGAGGTTCCGGCATTTTACAACCGGGCCGATTACATCAAGAATTTGTCCGATCTCATCGCCAAAAATCTAGAGGGTTTCGAGTACGATCATTTGTTGTTTTCGTATCACGGAATCCCGGAGCGCCACATCCGGAAGACCGACATCACAAAATCGCATTGCAAAATCAATTCAACGTGCTGTGCGACGCCTTCCCCGGCCCATAAATTCTGCTACCGCCACCAATGTTACGAAACCACGCGTTTGGTTGTCGAACAATTGGGCATTCCGGAAGAAAAATACTCGCTAACGTTCCAATCGCGTCTGGCCGGAGACAAATGGCTTGAGCCATACACGGATGTCGAAATCAACAAAATGCCCGCCGCCGGAATCAAGAAACTCGCAGTAGTCACGCCTGCTTTTGTCGCGGACTGCCTCGAAACCCTCGAGGAAATCGCAATGCGCGCGAACGAAGATTTCAAACAGCACGGAGGAGAGGATTTCCTGGCCATTCCGTGTCTCAACGACAGCGAAGACTGGACACAAACCGCCGCCAACTGGATCAACTACTGGTCTAAAACCGACAAAATTTTCGGTTGATGGAGCAAACCGCCCAGGATTTCGGGACGGGCAGCTTAAAAAAGTTGCTGCTACGGCAAGCTGTCCCGGCTTCTGTCGGTATGCTTTTCCTGACCGTGAACATGCTCGTGGACACCATTCTCGTCGGGCGTTGGGTCGGATCGATCGCCATTGCGGCGTTGACGGTCGTAACGCCTATCATTTTCCTGATGGGTTCGATTGGGTTTGCGGTTGGCGCCGGAGGAAGTTCGGTTCTATCGCGGGCGTTAGGTGCCGAAAAGTTCGACAAGGCAGAGAAAACCGTCGCGCACCAATTGATGCTTACCACGATTCTGACCGTGTCTTTGATGGTTGTCGGGTTTTTCTTTTCTGATTGGATGCTGAACCTGTTCGGGGCCAAAGGCGAAATTGTAGAACCAGCGAGAGCGTTCTTTTTCCCGTTGCTTTTTGCCGGACCGCTCCAGGCTTTGACGTCCACAGGAAACGCGGTTATGCGTGCCGAAGACCGGGCGCGTTATGCGATGGTGGGCATGATCGCGCCGTCTGTAATGAATTTGGTCTTCGATGTGGTCTTCATCCGATTCATGGACATGGGCGTATTCGGGGCCGCACTCGCGACCTCGCTTTCATTCGCCGCCGGATTTCTTTACCTGGTTTGGTATTTCGTGGCCAAAAGCAAGATCCGTCTGCAATTTTCCCATTTTGTTCCTGATTTCAAACTTGCGGGAGAGATCGGCGGTTTGAGTTTTACGCCCCTGGCCCGGCAAAGCGTGATTTCTGTACTGACGATATTGCTCAACCATCAATTGATTGCCTTTGGAGGCGACACGTCGGTGGCGGTGTACGGCATCATCAGTAAAATGCTGATGTTCGCGCTGTTTCCGGTAAACGGAATCACGGAAGGTTTCCAGCCGATTGCCGGTTTTAACTTCGGGGCTAAAAAGTACGACCGCGTGCAACGCATCGTCAAGATCGCAATGACGGCAGCGGCAACCTTGTCGATGGTCATTTACGTGCTGATCCTGATTTTTGCCGAGGAGATCGTGTCGGTTTTCATAAACGATCGCGAAGTGCTCGAACAAACGCCGAACGCGTTGCGATGGGTGTTCGCCGCTTCTCCGGTAATCGTGATTCAGTTGATTGGATCGGCTTATTTTCAATCTTCGGGAAAGGCCATAAAATCGCTGCTGCTTACGTTGACCAAACAAGGATTTTTCCTGATTCCGCTTATCCTGATTTTGCCCAAATATTTTGGTATTTTTGGAATATGGGTCGCCTTCCCGATCGCTGACGTGCTCGCCACTTTGGTTACCGGAAGTTTCCTGCTCGCTTCGCTGAAGAAATTGTCCGATGGAAAGTTATAATTACCTCAAATCCCTGCACCTTATCTTCGTGATCACTTGGTTCGCGGGGCTTTTTTATATCGTGCGTTTGTTTGTGTACCAGATTGAGGCCGCTTCGAAGCCGTCACCCGAGAAAGAAATCCTACAGAAACAGTACAAGATCATGACGTATCGGTTGTGGTTCATCATTACCTGGCCGTCGGCGGTTTTGGCCACAGGATTCGCGGCTGCGTTGCTCTATTTGATGCCCGAATGGCTGAGCCAGCCGTGGATGCATGTCAAACTCGGATTTGTCTTGCTTTTGGTTTTTTATCATCTGAAATGTCATCAAATCTACAACCAACTACAGCGGGACGAGGTCAGGCATACCTCGAATTTCATGAGATTGTGGAACGAAGGAGCGACGATCATCCTGTTTGCCGTCGTCTTTTTGGTGATCCTAAAAAATGCTGTCAACTGGATTTACGGTGTCGTCGGGATCATGGCATTTTCGATCCTGATCATGCTCGGATTCCGATTTTACAAACGCATCCGACACAAAAATAACAGCTAGATGGCCGGTATCTTCAACATATCGCTGCGCATCCGGATTTTTCTTTCGATGATCCTGTTGATCCTGATCGCGTCGGTTTTATTGGCGACGATTTCAATCATACAGTTCAAGAACGAGGCAAAAGAATACCATCAGGAACGGCTTGTCAACAAAGAAAATGCGATCACGGAACACATCAATTACGTGCTTTCGACTACGACATATCCGCTTACGACGAAAAATCTTCCGTTGATTTTCAAGGATCGGATTCACGAACTTTCCGACATCCATAACCTCGAAATCAATATTTATGGCCTTGGCGGAAAATTGCTCATTTCGTCAAAATCGTCTTTTTCGATAGACAGCGTGCCGCCTCCCGTGCCGCCTTTGGTGCTCAAACTCGTGCAATCGTCGATCGAAAAACGCTACGTGAACATTACCAATACGGACGGCGTCAAGAACAGATCTTCCTACTCCATAATAAAGGACGATAAGTTCAAGCCGCTCGGAATTTTGAATATTCCTTATGTGGAAGACGACGGTTATTACGAAAACGAGTTGCGTAATTTTTTTATCCGACTGAGCCAGGTGTACGGTTTTACGCTGGTTATCGCATTCGGATTGGCGTATTTCCTCTCCACCTACATTACCGCGACATTAAAAACGATTTCCGATCGCATAAACGAGACGAGTTTTCTGCAAAAAAACCAAAAAATCTACCTCAAAGCCAACAGCACCGAGATCGATTCCCTGATCAAGGCGTACAATACGATGGTGGACGATCTCGAAAAATCGGCGGTCAAACTGGCCCAATCCGAACGGGAGGAAGCCTGGCGCGAAATGGCCAAACAGGTGGCTCACGAAATCAAGAATCCGCTTACGCCGATGCGGTTGACGGTCCAGAGTTTCCAGCGAAAATTTGATCCTTCCGATCCTGATCTCAAGCAAAAACTCAACGATTACAGCCAGACGCTGATCCAACAAATCGATACGATGAGCGCCGTGGCTTCGGCATTCTCGAATTTCGCTTCGATGCCGGCCCAACAGAATGAAACGCTCAACGTGGTCCAGGTTGTGGAGCTGGCACTTGATATTTTCAACGAGGATTTTATCAAATTCGAATCGGCGGAGGACGAAATCATTTCGGTAATCGATCGGACGCAACTCATCCGGATCATCACGAACCTCGTCAAAAACGCGATCCAGGCTATTCCCGAGCACCGCGAACACAAGATGGTGTCGGTAAAAGTGGAGCGACACGAACACGATGTTCTGATCTTGGTGGAAGACAATGGTTTCGGGATCGAACCATATAACGCGCCTCATATTTTCGAGCCGAAGTTCACTACCAAAACAAGTGGAATGGGCCTTGGATTGGGCATCATCAAAAACATCATAGAGAATTATAAGGGAAATATTACCTTTGAGACAGAGCCAGGAAAAGGCACTATTTTCAAGGTTCGACTACCCATAACCGACAATTGACCTATCAACCGTCAACAATCAACTATCAACTGACAACTATCAACCGTCAACAATCAACTGACAACTATCAACCGTCAACAATCAACAATCAACTGACAACTATCAACTGACAACTATCAACTGACAACTACCAACTACCAACTATCAACTACCAACTATCAACCACAAAAAATGGAATTCGAAAACATACTAATCGAAAAAAATGACCGCATCGCAACGGTAACGATCAACCGTCCGACCAAACTCAACGCGCTCAACAAGGCGACAATCAAGGAACTCAACCAAGCGTTTACCGACTTGCAATCGGACGCCGAAGTTCGAGCGATCGTGGTTGTCGGAAGCGGGGAAAAAGCGTTTGTCGCGGGAGCCGATATTTCCGAATTTGCCGATTTTGACGACGAACAAGGGGCGTCGCTCGCAGCCACCGGACACGAATTGCTGTTCAACTTCATAGAAAATTTCAGCAAGCCCGTCATCGCGGCCGTAAATGGTTTTGCGCTCGGTGGCGGATTGGAACTCGCGATGGCCTGTCATTTCAGGATAGCGTCCGAAAATGCAAAAATGGGTTTGCCGGAAGTCACACTTGGCGTCATTCCCGGTTATGGCGGAACCCAGCGTTTGCCGCAACTTGTGGGTAAAGGAAAGGCCATGGAAATGATCCTGACTGCGGCAATGTTGACGGCTGAAGAAGCCAAAACATGGGGATTGGTCAACCACGTCGTTCCACAATCGGAACTGCTTGGCCTTGCGAGAAGTCTTGCGGCTAAAATCGCCAACAATTCACCTGTAGCGGTTGCCAAGGCAATTGAAACGGTAAACGCAGGTTTCGACAAGGACACGGATGGCTTCATGTCTGAAATACGGGCGTTCGGATATTGCTTCGGAACCGAAGATTTCAAGGAAGGAACAACCGCGTTTCTTGAAAAGCGCAAGCCGGAATTTACAGGGAAATAATTTCTTTTTTTTGATCATTAGCCGACAACAAACGGTTACAAACGATTACAAACGACAGTAAACGTTTATTGGTCGGCTATTCCGAACAGCATTTTTCATCTTTGTAACATCGATTGCGGAGATGCACCGCAGTCCCGGTCGTTAAATCCAAATGCCATGAAAAATTTGCAAATGCACAATTCCGGTAGCGCGAAAATCGTCTTCGCAATATTTTTGGTTTGCATCGGATTTTCGGCACTTGGGCAAAACAAGGAGCAGGCAGCGTTCCTGAATCAGCTTTTCGGGAAGCATCCGGAAACAGTCGTCTATCAGGAATATCAGCCGATTGATTTGTCTGACCTTAAAAAAACACTTACCCGACAAAAAACTTACATCCGCCCTGATTATGGCGAATGGCGCGGCAATACGAGTGCACCGGCCCGGATTTCACTGAGCAAGACCGAAATTGATTTTGTGATCGCAGAACTTTCCGTTGCCGGTAAACAGGCCAATTGGTCAAAAGGTTTGATTCGGAACTCGCGCCAGGTATCGACAAAAGAAGTGGATTCGATATTTTTGAATCGAAACAAAGGGTATCCGTATTTTAAAAGAAAGTATGGCTCCGTTCTTTACCATTTTTCGAAACCCGTGTTTCTCAGGAATAATACGGTCTGTGTTTTTTATAAAGGCACTTCCGGTCAACCGGAAAGCGGAGGTGGCGGTTTTTCGCTCTATGTAAAAGACAACGGCGTCTGGAAAACTTATCGATTCATTACAATGTGGATCAGCTGATCTAGGTTGATGCGATTGAGTTTTTGACACTGCGCCGGCTAACATCAAATTACAAAAACGACAACTATGGAAATTCTCTATAATCCGAACCTTGGCCTGACCATAAACGGGTCTACCATCACCTGGAAAATGGATCGTCAGAAAGCGCGCGATCTGCTCAAGAGCTCTTATGAGGAAGATAATCAAACATTCGATATGAGCGAGTTCTTCGACAGAGACGAGGACAATTTCGATTTTAGCCTCAACCGCGACATTTACTCCGGACTTACAAGCGAAGGCGACTCCATTTTTATGTGTTACGACAAAGACGACGCGTTTACCCAGTTTGAAATGCACGAAAACATCTACGTTCTCATAGCCGATTTTCGCATTTATCAAGACCAACCGATTGCGGAAATTCTCAATTGGGTTACCTCACAAGATTATGCCGTTACAGAAGTTGAACCCGGCAACTACGCGGTTGCCGAACTCAAAATCTCATTCGCCAGTCACGACGCTATGGGCGGCAACGGCGACGGCTTGTCTTATTTTTACGCGTCGAACGACATCTCACACCTCATCGACTGAACGCCGGTGCGAAAACCTCTGCCGCAAAATCTTCAAAACGACGTTTCCCTTTGACAATTTTATCCTGGTTTGTGTCTACTTCGTCGTAAGCGCGCCCGTCAAGGAAAGCCTCGCCCATTTCGACATACGCCCGTGCGGCGCTTTCCGAAAACCCGTTTTGCATCAAACCGTTTTTGTAATCTTCGTTTGAGAATTGAACCCATGTCAAATCTGGTTTTTTAATCGATTTGCCCAGGAGCGATGCGATTTGCGTGTTGTTCAATTCGTCACTCACGATAAAACGCAGCGACTTCCTTGTAGTCGGATTCAGGATGACGTCGGCGGCGACCTCAGCGATATCGGCAGGATGCGTCAACAGAAAACGTGTGTTCGGCGAGGTATTGTCTCCTAAAATCCCTGCATTATTGACAAGTCCGATTTGCGCCAGATAATTTGTGTAAAAAAATCCGGGGCGCAAATATGTAATATCGACACCCTGAAGTTTTTCGTAGTTCTTTTCGGCCAATCCCAAAGCTGATAGAGGTCCGTTACCCGTTGGCAAATGCGCGCCCATGCTACTCAAAACCACGATGCGCTTAACGCCGGATTTTTCAATTGCCGCCGCATATGTCGCGCCAGTGCTGGCAATGTCGGCAGTCATGTCATGGGTTTTGTAGTCTGACGGAATCATAAGGTAGACGACATCTGCGCCTA
This sequence comes from Flavobacterium selenitireducens, assembly GCF_014748335.1. GTDB lineage: Bacteria > Bacteroidota > Bacteroidia > Flavobacteriales > Flavobacteriaceae > Flavobacterium > Flavobacterium selenitireducens. Next base: position 71,963 of record NZ_JAAVIY010000002.1, on the reverse strand, counting down.
AAAATGTGTCGACGAGGAAATTTTCGTCCGAAATCGACCCGATCGCGGCCTTTGCGCCCAGGTTTCGGATTTCGGATTCCCGTTTGTCAGAATGGCTGATTACCGTTACGTCGTGATTTTGTGCTACTAATTGCTGCGTCAAAGGCTTGCTGATATTTCCTAAGGAACCTGTTACTATAATTTTCATGGTAAGTGCGATTTAAATTCAAGAACAAAGTTATATTTGTGCTTACTTTTGTGCAAGTACTTACCCTATAGTTAGTAGATATGACGGCGATAAAACAGCGTTCGGTAATTCAGGAAAACAAATCTTCGGCACTGATTGAATGCCCCGTTACTTATTTGATGGACAAGATCGGAGGCTACTGGAAACCTATCATATTGTTCCATTTGATAGCCGGCGAAAAACGGTATGGGGAACTTAAGAGATGCATTCCTCCTATCACCGAGAAAATGCTCATCCAGAGCCTCAAACAACTCGAGGCTGAAAATCTGATCGTGCGCACGGCGGAAGCTGTAGTGCCTCCGGTGGTGCGTTATCGGTTGAGCGATTCCGGGAGACGGTTGCAAAAAGTAATGGACGCCATGGCGGAATGGGTGATTGAAGAAAGTAAGCTCAACGGAATCCCGATAAGTCAGGCGTTTAGCGAATTTCCGGTTGTTATCGAAACCTGGGAAGCAAGGCGCGAAAGTGGGGCACAGTTTGGGAAAGGTTGATTTTTTTTGCCAGACCTAACAGATTTTTAAAATCTGTTAGGTCTTAAAGGTATTCCAAATCGAAATTTGTCAAGTGCGGTTTTTCTGCCGTTTTTGTTAAAACTTTCCCGAGTCGGCAACTTCTATTTGGTGCCTTCCCATTCCGAGTAAAATTGGGCAAGGAAACCTTCCATATAGCGATGACGCTCTTCAGCCATACGCTTACCCGTTTCAGTATTCATCCTGTCTTTCAAAAGCAACAGTTTTTCGTAGAAATGCGTAATCGTGGGCGATGTGGAATTCTTATATTCCTCCTTCGAAAGGTTCAGGTTCGGCTTGATCCTGGGATCGTAAAGCGCCCGGTTTTTAAACCCACCATAGTTAAACGCGCGCGCGATACCGATGGCGCCCAACGCATCGAGTCGATCGGCGTCCTGGACTACTTCGAGTTCTTTAGATGAAAACGTCTTCTGAAAGTTCCCGCCTTTGAACGAAATGTTTTCGATGATGGCAATCACGTGTGTGATAACCGATTCATCCACATTGTGGCTTTCGAGAAAATTCCTGGCCGTTCTGGGTCCGACGGTTTCATCACCTGCGTGGAATTTGCTGTCGGCGATATCGTGGAGCAAAGCACCCAATTGAACGACGGTCAAATCGCAATCTTCGGCTTTGGCAATGTGCAAAGCCGATTTCCAGACGCGCTCGATATGAAACCAATCGTGTCCGCCTTCAGCGCCTTTGAGCTGTTCTTTCACGTAAGCTATGGTAACGGCGATGATATCTTCCATCAGATTCCGACGCGTGCCGGTTCGACCCATTTGAATATGTGGGATTCTGCCGGGATGACGATCCTTTCCGAAATTCTCGTCATCCGCGCCGGAAGCTTCATCAGGAAATCGCGGGCTTTCTCGGCTTCGTCCGTCAAGTTCGTGATCGAGGCGACATTCCAGCGGTCGATGAGTTTCTGTAAAATATCGACGTAATCTGCCGAGGTGTAAACACCGATACGTTGTGCCGAATCTGAAAAATGCTCAAATGCCACACTGATCTTCTCGCCTGATTCGCGCAGAAATTGAGCTGGCATGACGATCTTTAGCTTCATCATATATTGGAAAGCCAACATCATTTCGCTCGGATCGATCTGGAAAATGCGATTCACGAACTCCGAATAAGCATGATGGTGGCGCATTTCGTCCCCGGCGATCATCTTGCACATTTTGGAAAGATCTTTGGCTCCGTGCTGTTTCGCCAATTGGGAAACGCGGTTGTGGGAAACATATGTGGCAAGCTCCTGAAAGCTGGTGTAGACAAAGTTTTTGTAAGGATCGCGGTCTGTGCCGATGTCGAACCCGTCAGAAATAAGGTGTTGCGTCGTCATCTCGATCTCGCGCATGTTGACGCGACCCGAGAGATAGAGATATTTATTGAGAAGGTCGCCGTGGCGGTTTTCTTCGGCAGTCCAGTGGCGCACCCATTTCGACCATCCGTTAGGCGCGATCTGGTCGACGCCTTCCACGTCCATTAACCAGGATTCGTAAGTCGGAAGCGCTTCTTCGGTAATCATGTCTCCGATGAGTACGATCCAGAAATCATAAGGCAATTCCTTCGCGAGTTCACGCAATTCCTTTACTTTCTCGAAAAAATCATCTTTTTCAGGATCCGGCAGAAAGTCCGACGGTTGCCAGATTTTTTCCACAGGGATCAAATACTGATCTACAAATCCGTCGATTTCTTTTTCGAGGAATTGCATTACTTCCAGACGTACGTTCTTTATTGACATTGTAGTGGTATTTAATATTTGATGGCTCCCGTGACCGCTTTTTCAGTGTATTCCATGATTTCTTCGAAAGAATGTCCTGAAACGGCGATCGGTTCGTGAACCGTAAATTTCAGGTGGTTGCCCAACCCGAGAGGAAAGTAACCGAATTTAGCCATTTTCCATGAATTGTTGATCGTAAGCGGAAGCACGTAAGCCGATGGAGCCGCTTTAATCATTATTTTCAACCCTGTCTGGGCGAACTCCTTTGGTTTCCCGGTCTTACTGCGCGTGCCTTCCGGGAAAATCACAGCCGAACGATTGTATTGCTCGATATATTCTCCCATTTTTTTGATGACCGGAAGCGCTTGCCTCGGATCTTTTCTGTCTATGAGCACCGATCCGCCATGACGTAAATTGAATGAAACGCTTGGAATGCCTTTCCCCAATTCCTGCTTGGATACGAATTTCGGATGCGCTTTTCTCAAAAACCAAACGATGGCGATAATATCATACAAACTTTGGTGATTGGCCACTATGATCAACGGAACGCCTACAGGTAGCTTTTCGCGCCCCATTACCGTATAGCGTGTGCCGATGAGATGCGTACATAAAACGAGAAAAAAATTAAGAACGTCTACGCTTTTTTTGTGCGCGTCGTACCCGATCTTGAGGCACACCCATTGCACGGGATGAAAAACGAGCAGGCAAAGCCCGAAAAAGAAGTAATAAACGACCGATAGCGGATACGAAATAATTTTCTCCATGCCCTTTGTAAATCCCGGCAAAAGTAAGTATAAATTATGGTTTTGTGAGTTGAAATCCTAAGCTTTTAGCAAAACTTTCGCCTTCTTCAACTTTTAACATTTAGTACGGAAAAACTGTATCGCGGAATGCAATCGCTGTCGTAGTTTTACTCTTCCGCGGAAAACCTAAAACAACCCGATAATCCATGCCAAAACATTGAATATAAGCCTTTTGAACCATTGGGTTGTTTTTGCCTTTCTTCTGTGGAAAAGTAACGTTTGCGCCGTCATTTCCAAAGGAGAAAAAAGAGTACATTTACGAAATTTTACTAACGATTAGAGAAGCCGAAAAATGAGTTCAGAGAAAGATGCCAAACTAAAAGCCCTTCAATTAACACTAGATAAATTAGATAAGACTTACGGCAAAGGAACCGTCATGAAAATGGGTGACAAGGCTGTGGAAGAAGTCGAAGTCATTCCTTCCGGATCCCTCGGAATCGACCTTGCACTTGGTGTCAACGGTTATCCGAAAGGACGTATCGTAGAAATTTACGGACCGGAATCTTCGGGTAAGACCACGCTGACACTTCATGCGATCGCAGAAGCCCAAAAGATGGGTGGAATTGCCGCCTTCATCGATGCGGAGCACGCTTTCGATCGCAATTATGCCGAGAAACTTCACGTCAATATAGACGAGCTTATCATTTCACAGCCCGACAATGGCGAACAAGCCTTGGAAATCGCTGAAAACCTCATCCGTTCAGGAGCGATCGACATCGTCGTGATCGACTCGGTTGCCGCCCTTACGCCAAAGAGCGAAATCGAAGGAGAAATGGGAGATTCTAAAATGGGATTGCACGCGCGTTTGATGTCGCAAGCCTTGAGAAAACTGACTGCGACCATCAGCAAAACCAACTGCACGGTTTTCTTCATCAACCAGTTGCGCGAGAAAATCGGTGTCATGTTCGGAAACCCTGAAACGACTACCGGTGGTAACGCTTTGAAGTTTTACGCTTCGGTTCGCCTTGATATCCGCCGTTCATCCCAAATCAAAGATGGCGATAACGTGATCGGAAACCGTACTAAAGTCAAGGTGGTCAAAAATAAAGTAGCGCCTCCGTTCAAGTCTGCGGAATTCGACATCATGTATGGAGAAGGTGTTTCCAAAACGGGTGAAATCCTGGATTTGGCCGTAGAATTCGAAGTCGTGAAAAAGTCCGGATCGTGGTTCAGCTATGGCGACACCAAACTCGGTCAGGGCCGGGACGCGGTCAAGGTCATGATAAAGGACAATCCCGAACTGGCCGACGAACTCGAAAACAAGATCAAAGCGCTCATTAAAGAGCAGAACAATTAAAAACGAAAGCCCGTAAATGGGCTTTTTTTTATTTTTTTACGCAACCTTTTTTAAAGTTATGCATCTGATGAAAAGTTTAGAAAAATTGAGGATGAAAAAGCTGCTGTTCTTTTTCTTATTGGCTATTACCGTGACCGCCTGCGTGCCGGACGACACACCAAAATCTGATGAATTTGCACTCGTGGTTGAGGATGCGACTGTGCCCGCAAGCATGGTATCGGGTCAAATGGCGACGATCCAGGTCAAATACAGACGCCCTACAGATTGCCACATCTTCAACGGATTTTACATCGATTCGGACGGGTTTACCCAGACCATTTCAGTCCGTTCGCTAAAGTTCAATGACTCGAATTGCAACGATGATTCGGAAACGCTTTACGATGTGCCCTTAAATTTTATGCCCTCGCAAGCCGGAACCTATCGTTTTAAATTCTGGAAGGGACAGGACGGCAACGGGGCACCTATTTTTATCGAGTTTGAATCTGTTGTAGAATAATGCTAAAGCTGCCCATGCCTTGAGTTTAGAACAGCTCATAAATGATTGCAGGAACAACGACAGGAAAGCGCAGGAACAGTTGTACAAATTGTACAAATCAAAGTTGTTCGCCGTTTGCCTGAAGTATTCCAGGAACTACGCCGAAGCGGAGGACAACTTCCAAGACGGGTTTGTAATCATATTCAACAAAATCGGGCAGTTCAATTTCAAGGGCTCGTTCGAGGGCTGGATGAAAAGGATCATGGTCAACAATGTGTTGCAACAATACCGCAACATCACGTATCTCGACATGGTCAATAAAGATATTGCAGACGAGGATGCGGAGGTAGAAATGGAAGACGAGAACGTTCCTTTGGACTTTCTGATGAAGATTATCCAGGAACTTCCGGACCGTTACCGGCTGGTCTTCAACCTTTACGTCATAGACGGTTATCCGCACAAGGAAATCGCAGAAATGATGGGCATCACGGTGGGAACGTCGAAATCGAATCTGGCGCGCGCAAGATTGATCCTGAAGGAAAAGATTGACAATTATAACATACACAAATTACCCTCTGCAAAATGAGCGAGAGAAAAAACATCGACCGCCTTTTTCAGGAAAAGTTCAAGGATTTTGAAGCTGAACCTTCTGAAATAGCGTGGGAGAAAATTGAAGCGAGACTCGAGGAAAAAAAGAACCGAAAAGTCATACCCATCTGGTTTCGGTATACCGGAGTGGCCGCTGTTTTCCTTATCGGACTGCTGCTTACGACGCTCACAGGCGAAAACGGCAAGTTGGAAAATGGTAATGCTGTCGTAGAAACGCCGGGCAAAAGCGCGGACGGCGACAAACCAAAAGGAAACGGCGATTTTGACAATACGGAATTTAGTCCGTCAGGCGGAATCCAATCTACCGATTCCGGAACTGCGGCAACTTCTTTGGAAGACAAAACGGGTTCCAGGCAAAACGGCTCGGGCAAAACCGACAATAGTATTGAACGCGTAAATGCGACAGGTAGCAACGCTTCGGGCATTCGACGTTCGGATGACGGCATCGTTGTTTATCCGACAACAGAAAAAGCGAAATCCGAAGAGAAATCGCGCAAGGGCAAAGCCGGATTTTCAGGCAGAAGTGTGACGCCTCAACTCGAGAACGGACGCGAACAATATGCCGCTTCGAGTAAAAGCCGCAACGAGAAAAAGGCCGGAAACAAGACGTCTGTTTCGGAAGTGCATCAATTTGAAACGCAAGGGCAAGTTGCTCAGAACGCCGGGAACACAAGTCAAAACGAAAACAAATCGCATAACCTTAAAAATTCAGAAAAGGCAAATAACATTACGCACGAATTCAAAAATCAAGATAAAATTGCTGTAAACGAGAATTACCAATCGGGACAAACCGAGCAACACAACCAAAAAGACGTAACTGCAAAAACAACAACTTCGACCCAAGCTGTCGCCGCCAAAACCGACGATATCAAAATGGATTCCACCGCTCTTGCTATGGCGGAGAAACCCAATGCACTGGAAGAATTGCTAAACATTGAAAAAGAAAACAAGCAAGTTACTGAAAACGAACCGAAAATGAATAGGTGGCAGGTCTCACCAAGGGTTGCCCCTATTTATTTAAGTTCATCGTCTAACGGTTCCCCGATTGATTCCCGTTTCGCAAACAACGACAAAGATTACAAAACGCAGCTTTCATACGGGCTTGGCGTGAGTTATGCGCTCAACAAGCGACTTTCGCTGCGCACAGGCGTGAATTCCCTTGCGTTCGAGTACAATACGAATAATGTCGTGGCAAAACAATCTACTGTGGGACGAAAACAGCTGGAGCACGTCAATCCGACGGTTCAAGGTGCGTTTTTGAGGATCGAGAACAAAGTGGAAGGCGCTCCCGTAGAACTCGCCAACAACGGAATGGTGCTCAAGGAATTCAGCAGCAGCCTGAGCCAGAAAACGGGCTATTTTGAAATCCCGGTTGAGTTGAGTTATAAAGTGCTCGACAAACGATTCGGGATCGACGTTATCGGAGGTTTCAGTACATTGTTGCTCAACCAGAACGAAGTTGCGCTTGTGTCGGCCGAAAACCAAATGCAGGTAGGAAAAGCGAACAACCTTAACGCGACGAGTTTCAGTACGAATGTTGGTGTCGGTTTCCGATATGAAATCTGGAAATCACTTCAGCTCAATTTCGAGCCGACTTTCAAATATCAAATCAATACCTATACGGAATCTGGCAATTTCAAACCCTACTTCTTCGGATTGTACACCGGTTTGAATTACCGCTTCTGAACGACAGTTAGTTAGTTAATTGGTTACAATTAGTTACGTTTCTTGTTGTCTTCCACGGAGGGCAATTTCTAAAGAGCATCCAGGCCAGGGTGCTCTTTTTTATTGTAGCGTAGCAACTCGTGGTAAATCAGATGCCGGGTTTTGTCGCGCAGCGCTTTGATATCGGATTTGTCATCGTCGGACTGGACCGTAGTCGGGATTTCGTGCAACAATTTGACCCGCATCAATCCAGGGCTTCCGCTAAAAAAACGAAAAGGAAAACGCTTTTTGTTGTCAGGAAAAACCAACGGAAAAATAGGTATGTGATGTTCGATCGCCAGTCGGAATGCCCCGTCCTTAAATCCGTCGAGCACGATCGACTCATCATCAGGGACGCCGCCTTCCGGAAAAATACAAATGCTCAGGCCTTGATCAAGGCGCTTTTGGGCGCGTTCAAAAACTTCTTTACGGCTTTTCGGACTGCTGCGGTCGACAAGTATGCAGGTTTTTTTGTAGAAAAATCCGAACAGCGGAATTTTAACAAGCTCCTTTTTTCCGACGAACACAAACGGATTGCGCACCACGGCCAACATCAGCATAATATCCGTTATCGAAGTGTGGTTGGCCACGAACATGTAGCTCTTGCCTGGTTCCGTTTGCTGCTCACGCTCCACTTTGTACCAGAATCCCATTCCGAACAAAATGAATTTCGCCCAAAGCCGCGCCATCACGAAAAAATACGGATACCACCTTTCCTTACTGATCGATAGTAAAAGAAACGGAAAAAGCGCGATTATGGGCGTGAGCACAAGGATGCAAAGCCAGATGCGCCACAACAGCCAAAACGGATATTTGAGGATTTTCATATTGCCAAAAATAAACATTCGAGGCTACATTCTGCAAAAGCTGTAACTTTGGGGCTCCAATGGCCAATCGCCATCCCGGACAATGTAAAATTTCACTGAAAATGGCCAAAATCCTTACCGGCATCCAAAGTACCGGAACGCCTCATTTAGGCAACCTGTTGGGCGCGATCATGCCTGCGATCGAACTGTCTAACAAACCTGAGAACGATTCGTTTTTGTTTATCGCCGATTTACATTCCGCGACGCAAATAAAAGACGGGACAACGCTTCGGAACAACACATATAGCACGGCTTCTGCCTGGCTGGCCTGCGGATTGGATGTAGAGAAAGTAATTTTTTACCGACAGAGCGACGTTCCCCAAACCGCGGAATTGTCGTGGTATTTGAGCTGTTTTTTTCCGTTCCAGCGCCTCACGCTCGCCCATTCGTTCAAGGACAAATCGGATCGCCTAGCAGACGTAAATGCGGGTTTGTTTACGTATCCGATGTTGATGGCGGCAGACATTTTATTGTATGACGCGGAATTTGTGCCCGTCGGGAAAGACCAATTGCAACACCTGGAAATCACGCGTGATGTCGCCTCGAGATTCAACCATCAAATGGGTGACACGTTTGTGCTGCCCGAACCATTCACTCAGGAAAACACGAAACTTGTTCCCGGAACGAACGGTGGCAAAATGAGCAAATCGGCCAACAACATCATCAATATTTTCCTTGACGACAAGGCGTTGCGCAAGCAGGTCATGTCGATCGAAACCGATAGCACGCCTTTGGAAGAACCCAAAAATCCGGAAACCTGTAAAATTTTCGCGATTTACCAACTCATGGGAACGCCAGAACAGATTGAATCGTTGCGCCAGAAATACAGGAACGACAACCGCGATTTTGGTTACGGGCACGCCAAACAGCTGCTTTTTGAATTGATTACCGAAAAGTTCAAAGAAGTGCGCGAACGCTACAACCACTATATCGAACATCCCGCGATAGTAGACGAGTTGCTTCAAAAAGGTGCCGATCGCGCCCGCGTAATTGCAAACGGCGTTTTGTCGAGAGTCAGGGAAAAAATGGGTTATTCGTTTTAATTCAATCGGTTGATGCGCTTTCCTGAGTTGCTTACGCTCGGGAAACAATCGTCGCATTTCACACCTTCGCCCACGATCATAAAGCGGTCATTGGCGAATTCGACCGTTACGTCTTTTGCAATCGAAAACTTTTTTTCGAGAACGACTGGCGCATTTGGAGCGAGTTGCCGGAAACGCATTTCGTACAACAAGTCGCCTCCGCTCAAATTTGCATCGCTGGCAGTGGTAAATCGTGCGGGCTGTGTACCGAAATACATCCGGAATTCAAGATTGTTTTCCGAAGTTGACGCCATAACCTGAGCCGATTCTCCTTTTTTAACATAGCAGGATTTGCCCATGAATTTCCCAACGTATTGCACGAGAACTAGGTCATAAGGCGTCTTGTTTTCTATGATGGCTTTTTTTGCATTTTCAGATTCCGGCATGAGCGAAACACTATTTTCAAACGCTTGTTGCCCGGTTGTTATGGTGTCCATTGCTTTCAGTTCAGATATCGACGCCGAATCGAAAGCCGTGAGATAGTCGCGGAAACCCTCGTTTTTCGCTTCTACATTTTTCTTGATTTCAACGATCTGGTTGCGAACCTGCTCATTCAACTGGTTGTTGATTTCGTAATTGGAACCGGAATCGTTCGAGCACTTGGATCCGATGACCATGATCTTGATCAGGAAAAAAACCACAAATGCCACAATTCTCCAATTCATGCTGAACCCGGAACCTGACTTTCCCGAAGAGGATGTCATGATGGCGTGGTTCGAGATAAGCACGCGCTGCAACTCCTCGTCATGAGTTTGGTAATGCGACATGGCGATCATTACGCCGCGCGCGAACGAAGTGTTTTTCTTGGCGTTGTAGTGATCTGCGGTTATGTCGAGCAACGTATTGATTTTCTTGTCGGTATCGACCGATGAAAAATGGCTTATGCAATTGTAGAACGTCCGGAATTTCAGGAATTGGATGCCGTCGTACTTTTTTTGGACCATGCGTCCGACGCCAAAATCGATTTTTCCCTGCAATTTGCGACTGATCGTAAACCGGATGTCTTCCGGAAAATACTCGTTTTCGCTGAGGATTTCGTCGAGATCTTCGTATTGGTTGGCTACGAGCATTCGATCGATTCCTAACAACAGGTCGTCGCGTAAGTATTTGTCGATGAAGGCGCTAACTTCTTCCGCATTCGCATCGGCAGCCATAGGCTTGAAATAGTTTGGCGGATGGATCTTTCCCGTAAAGAAATTATAGAGGCTCCGGTTTTCCAATACAAACCGAAAGGCGCGCCCGTCACTTCTCAAAGCCGACACCATCGCGTTGGCGAGGTTCATGTCGATATCGGGATTGAGCTTTCGTTGGAGGTGGACTTGCTTTTCGATCCGGATCAGTCCGTTTTCGTCGAGTTGCGAAAGCGATTCACGACCGATCTCCAGTGTTTCAAAAAATGCTAATAAGTTCATCTGCCAAACGGATTGACAGCAAAAATAGACTTTTGCGATTATCGGCCAAAACAAAATAATTGTACCTTGGCGAACGCCAATTTAAAGCAATGAAAAACATCATCAACCAACTATTCGAAATAGAAAAAAAGGCCGCCGATCAAGGGCTTGATATTTTCGAGCGCAACTTCACGCGCGTCTACCATGAACTTGAGGAAATGGGTTATCGCATCGTGAATCCGATAGGCGCGAGGTACGACGCTAACGACACCGCTTTGGAGGCCAATGTTACCCATGCGGGCGCGTCAAAAATCACAAAAGTGCTCAAACCGGTCATCTATCGAATGGACAACGGGAATTTCAGCCTCGAGCAAAGAGGCGTGGTAATAGTAGAATAAATCATGGCCAATATAAATTATGGAATTGATCTCGGGACGACGAATTCGGCGATCTCGAAATATGAAGACGGAAAAATACACTTGTTCAAAAATCCTGTCGGATTCAGGGATACGATACCATCGGTGGTGGCGTTTCGAAAAGGGACGATCCGCGTCGGCGACAAAGCGCGCGAACAGATTCTGACCAACCCTGGAAATGTGTTCTCATCTTTCAAACGCAAGATGGGTTCGGATCAAATTTACGACGTTCCCGACACCGGCCAGACGATCACACCCGTCGGACTTTCGGCAATGGTTTTAAAGGAATTGTTGGGTTTTGTGCCCGATGAAACGCTATCGTCGATCGCCATTACGATTCCGGCATCGTTCGATACGATCCAGAGCAATGCGACCAAGAAGGCCGGTTACGAAGCAGGTTTTGGAGAAGTCGTGTTATTACAGGAACCAATTGCCGCTTGCCTGGCGTATTCGAACTCGCTTAACATCGATATAACCGAGGACAAAAAATGGCTCGTTTACGATTTCGGAGGCGGAACTTTCGATGCGGCGCTTGTCAGCATCAGTCATCGCGAACTAAAAGTCGTAGACCACAAAGGCAACAATTTCCTTGGCGGACTCGACCTCGACAATCTCGTCGTCGAAAAAATCCTTTGCCCGAAAATCGAAGCCAAAACCGGCCTTACTGGCTTGTGGCAAAACATGGTAAAAGGTGAAGACACGTCGTTCAAGAAGCTGTATTTCGAACTGCTTTTCAAAGCTGAGGAAGCCAAAAAAGAACTTTCCGTAAAGTCGTCTGCGATCATTGAAATCGACTCGGACGAACCCGAAATAATGATCGACATCGAAATTTCCCAACAAGAATTCGAGGCTGTGATCCAACCCAAATTTAACGAATCTTACAGCTTGGTGGAAAAACTCGTCCAAAGCAATGGCCTCCGGTTTTCGGACATTGAGCGCATCATCCTTGTCGGCGGGACGACTTATATTCCGTATGTCAGACGCGAATTGCACGAGAGAAGCGGCGTTGTCGTCGATTCCGGGATAGATCCCACGACAGCGGTGGTAATCGGTGCGGCTTATTACGCCGGAAGCAAACCATCGGCAGCCAAAGCGGAATTTGAGCCTGAGACGGGTTCGGATGCAAGTCCATCGATTTCCGCGGAATTTATTTTCGAACCCAATTCGCAGGATAGCGAAGAATTGCTCGCGTGCATCGTTCCGCCAAACTTCCAGGGATATTACAGGATTACGAGAGCAGACGGCGGATATGACTCCGGGATGCAACCCATGACGGGCAAATTTTCGGTATTCGTTCCGCTGCTCCAAAAAGCCACGAATTTGTTTTCTGTCGGACTGTTCGACCAAAACCAACAGTCGGTATTGAAAAAAAGCGGCATCGCGATTACGAACGGGCTTTATAACGTCCAGGGTCAGCCATTGCCGAACGACATCTGTCTAGAGCTTGACGAAGAAAGCGGAACCACCTATCTCGAGAGTATCTTCCGCAAGAACGATATCCTTCCGATCAAGAAAACGGTTTACAAACAATGCTCGAAAAACATCCTTAAGCAATCCGACGACAAACTCGTGATCAACATCGTCGAAGGTAACGCCGGCGGCATGATCGGGAGCAATTTGAGCATCGGCTATCTGGAAATCAACGGGCGCGACCTCGACCAGGACTTGCTGAAAGGCATCGACATCGAACTCAATTTCAAGATTACCGAATCCCGCGACTTAAGCGTGACGGTCTATATCGGGGCACTCGACCTGGAAATCAACGAGGTGTTCAATCCGCATGAGCGCAAGGTTTCCATCGACAAATTGCGCAGCGAGGTCAAGGATGTCATCGATCAGATTCAACGCGAAATTTATGAACAGGAAGACGAGGAAAATTTCGAATACCTGGCGCGGTTGAAACGAACCGAGAATCTTTTGGTTACGCTTTACAACGAAGCCGAATTGGCGGCCGAGGACAACTCTACCGACAAAAAATACCAACTCGATGAGGCCAAACGGCTGCTCATACAGGAATTTGACGATTTGGTGCGCCATCGTTTCGTGTTGGAGGAAGCCGATCTTTACAAAGATATGAAAGCCTATTATAACCAATACGCCGAAAAAGCCACGCCTTCCCAAATTGAAACTTTCAACAAGATCGTAGCGGGAGAAAAGGATTTTCTGCAGTCGGGCAACCGCTATGTGATTCGCAAAAAAGCCAAGGAACTCGAATCGTTGGCAGATGCGATCTGGCGCAAGCAAGACGAACGTTTCGTGGACCATTTCTACTATTACCGCTATCTTGATCTCGATGGTTATTCTGACAAGCGCAAAGCCGAAAAACTATTTGAAAGAGGCGAACACGCTATCGACAAGACCAATTACGTGGAGTTGCGTGCGATTTGTTCCCAACTTTGGAATATGCTCAAGGTCAAGCCGAAATCCGATACTGACTTTGAGAATTTCGATGGCAACCTCGGCCTGAAATAATCAGATCGCTTCGAACGCTTTTCCGGGAAGCGGACGCACGACGCCTTTGAGTTCAAGCGAAAAAAGCAGGGCCGACAGTTTCGAAACCGGCATTTCATTTTCGATCGCGATCGTGTCGAGCAGCTCTTTCTTTTTTAGAACCAGGTAATCGTAAATCCGTTGCTCTGATGCGTCAAGCGACACGAATAGCTGCTTTTGCACGGATTGGCTCTGCGGCTTCAAATCCCAATTCAGGATGTAGAGCAAATCGGCGGCGCCGGTAAGCAAATGGGCGCGTTGGGTTTTGATCAGCTGGTTGCAACCTTGACTCAAAGCATCGGTAATGCGGCCCGGGAGAGCAAAAACGTCCCGGTTGTAATCGTTGGCGAGATTGGCGGTGATCAGTGATCCTCCGCGTTCAGCCGATTCGATAATGACCGTCGCCTGGCTGATTCCCGCGACGATGCGGTTGCGCCTGACGAAATTTTCCGGAGCCGGATATGCACCACTCCAAAACTCGGTCATAAAACCGCCATTGGCATTTATCGCATTTACATATTTCTTGTGCGGGTTCGGATAAATCTGGTCGAGCCCGCTTCCAAGAACCGCAATTGTCTGTAAACCGTTGTCCAGAGCCGCTTGGTGCGCGATGATGTCGATGCCGTAAGCAAATCCCGAAATGATCACGGGATCGAGAACGGCGAGATCAGCGACGAGACGGCGGCAGAAATCAGCACCGTAAGCCGTGGCCTTTCGCGTTCCGACGATGCTTAACGTCATGCGGTTCTCGAGATTGATATTGCCAGTGGAAAACAACATCAGCGGGCCGTCGTGGCAATGTTTGAGGCGCTCGGGATACTCCGGATCGAGAAATGTGGTGACTTTTGTTTGCGATTGCAGGATTTGTTTGGCTTCGGCTTCGGCTTTTGCAAAAACCGACCTATCTTTGAACCTGTTTGCAAGACGAGGATTTATTCCTTCTATTTCGGAGAGTTTTTTTGGATCCGAAGCAAATATTTCCTCGGCCGAACCAAAGTGGCTCATGAGCTTCTTGGCGATCACGTCGCCCACGCCTTCTACTTTCTGCAAGGCTAAAACGGATACTAATTCTGTGTGGCGCATACTAAAGGATTGATTCTGAAAAGTATAAAATTTCACGCGGATTGTTAATAAAAATTGTGGATAAAATTTTGACCGCGCCACGCTTTGCATAATTTTGTTTCTATGAAGATTGAACACTATATCTCCCAACTTTTGTATCGTTACCAATGTGTTACGGTGCCGGGATTCGGCGCATTCCTGACCGATTACCAGTCGGCTCAGCTGCACGAATCGTCGAGCGCGTTCTATCCGCCGAAAAAGCTGGTTTCGTTCAATTCCCATCTCAAGAACAACGACGGTCTTTTGGCCAATCACATCGCTTTATCTGAAAAGACATCGTATGAAATAGCCGTCGATGCGATCCAGAATGAGGTATCGATTTGGAAAAACATTCTGGAAGTCAATGGCCGGTTTACCTTGAAAAACATAGGCGAACTGTCGCTGAATTCTGAGAAAAATGTTGTTTTTTATCCGACGGACAACGTCAACTATCTCACGGAGGCCTTCGGATTGAGTTCGTTTGTTTCGCCCGCCGTCAAAAGGGAAGAATACAAAAAGGAAGTCGAAGTGCTCGAGGAAAAAGCACCGATCGCTTTTACGCCGGAAGCTCGCGAACGCCGTCCGTATTTCAAATACGCAGCAGTTTTCGTAATCGCGATGGGCTTGAGCGGATTTGGCGGCTATCATTTATACAACAGCCAAATCGAGCGCGAGACCCTTATGGTGGAAACCCAAGTTCAGCAACAAGTTCAGGACAAGATACAGGAAGCGACCTTTTTCATAGACGCGCCTTTGCCTGCCGTAACGCTTGCGGTAAAAGAAGACAAGTTGCGCTATCATATCGTGGCAGGAGTATTCAGAAGTCCTGAAAATGCCGATAAAGCGACTTCCCAACTCAAAAAACTTGGGTTCAAGTCGAGACGCATCCCGCAAAACCGACATGGTTTGTTTCCAGTGTTGTACGGCAGTTTCGCGACCAAGCAGGAAGCCATCGGTACGATGAACGAGATCAGGAAAACCAAGGACAGTCAAGCTTGGTTGCTCATCAAAGAACTTTAACATTTATCCCGGCCGAGTCGGGATTTTTTGTGCGCTTGCTTTACCTTTGCATTCTGGCTACTGAGCCTAATCGAACGTAAAAAATCTCGCAAATGTTACCGAAACATCCTTCTGAATCTCTTACCACACTAACCGACTTGGTCTTGCCAAGCGAGACGAATCCGTTAAACAATCTTTTTGGAGGAGAATTGCTCGCCAGGATGGATCGCGCCGCAAGCATCACGGCAAGACGCCACTCGCGCAGGGTTTGTGTGACGGCGTCGGTCAACCACGTTGCGTTTAATCGCTCTATTCCACTGGGAAGCGTCGTGACGATAGAGGCCAAGGTTTCGAGAAGTTTCAAAAGTTCGATGGAAATTTTTATCGATGTATGGATCGAAGACCGCGAATCTGGTGTGAGAACCAAGGCGAACGAAGCCATTTACACGTTCGTCGCAGTCGATGACACGGGTCGGCCTGTCGAAGTGGCGCCTATCGTTCCAGAATCTGACCTTGAGAAAGAGCGCTATGACGCGGCACTTAGAAGAAAACAACTAAGCCTTGTCCTTGCCGGGAAAATGAAGGCCCAGGACGCGACCGAACTCAAAGCCCTTTTTCTGGACTAATAAAAAACCTCAAGCTAATTACTTGAGGTTTTGTTTTTTTATCTACCGGAAAGCCAGGTTTCAGGATTGATGTAAACGTTATTCTGTTTGATCAGGAATTTAAGCGTGGTCTTCCCGGTATCTCCGTTTGTCCGGATTTTCCCGAGATTCTGCTTTATCCTCACTTTTTCCCCTTTCCCGACGTTTACTGAACTCAGGTTTTGGTAAATCGTGAAGTAATCCCCGTGTTGGATGATCACGGCCTTGTTCACCGGCGAAATTACGATCACACTGATGACTTCGCCTCCAAAAACGGCTCTCGCGTTGTCCCCATCTTCTGTCGTGATTTCGACACCGGAATTATGGACGATAAGCGATTTGTGCATCGGATGGGGCTGATCGCCGTATTTCAGGGAAATAAAACCGCGCTCGACGGGCCAGTTAAGACTTCCTTTATTCGCGCGGAAATTGTCGGCAACGACTTTGGCTTCCGGCGTCAGGACGATCTTGCTTGGTGATTCCGCAACCTTCGCTTTTACCGCCGAAGCTTTAGCAGGACTCGCTTTCGCCGCTGCCAAGGCCGCTTTTCGGTTGGCCTCGTCGATTGCTTTTTGGATCAGTCGATCAATTTGGCGATCGATGCTGCGGCTTTCCTGCTGCTGCTTTTTGATTTGGGCCGCGATTTTTTTACGATCCTTCTTGATCGATCCGACCAGGATTTCCTGCTCTTGTTTTTCCTTGAGCAACTCCGAACGCTCTTTTTCGTTTTCGCGGAGCAGCTTCTGTTTCTCCACCTTTTGCTTTTCGATATGCGTATTGTATTCGACAAGCTTATTGGTCTTGACGTGGATTTCCTCTCCCTGCGCCTTGCGATAACTCGCATATTGCTTCATGTACTGGGCGCGTTTGTACGCTTGCAGGAAATTTTCTGAAGAAAGCAAGAACATCGCACGGCTTCTTACTGACCGGCTCTTGTAGGATTTTGTGATCATCTCGGCATAATCTTCCTTGATCACGACAAGTTCTCGCTTGAGCTTGTTGATTTTCAGTTGGGTCAGGTAAAGGTCGTCGTTGAGCAGACGCGTCTGTTTTTCGGTCGTGTGGATCAGTTTCTCCTTGAGCCGAATCTTGTCTTTCTGAACCTCGATTTGCGTCGTAATTGACTTTTCCTGGTTGCGCATGCTGTTGAGCTTCTCCTGGTTTTCGAGAATCTCGCGTTGTATCTGCGCCTTACGCTTTTCGAGTTTTTGCTGTTCGGTCTGGGCCGAAACCGCAAAGGCAAACAGCAAAAGGAAAAAAGTCGCGAATTGTTTGGTCATGGTGTGCAATTAGTCAATGGTTACGCGTTCAAAACCTTCCGGAACGCTATAAGGAAATTGGAGGTTTTCGTTGAACGTAACCGAATTGTATTCTATGCTGATGTTCGTTTTCCCTTTTGGCTGCAAGGCTTCCAGTAAAATCTTCGCCGGAAGGAATGCCTGGTCGAATTTGTTGAAACCAGGATAATTCACTTCAAGGCTGCGATTTTGGAGTGGTTGACGAATCTCTTCTTTCTTGATCAGATAATTTTCAGGTTCGAAATAGAACGTTTTTTGCGTTCTGGCATCGCTCGGATCCGTAAGCTTGACCAGATTTCCCTCGACAGTACTTTTGTATTTGCCTTTGTTGAGATCGTCGAGCGCGCGCCCAAGCAGCAGATTCTGCACTTTTTGATAATCGAGCGACGTGCCCAGCCATCGGCTCAAAGCCTCGTAATCCCCTTCGAAATAGGTGCCGTTTATCTTTTCGTAATACTTGACCTCATTTGGCGTGATCAACGCTTTGGCCATCGTAATCCCGAGGAATCGTATGCTTACGAAGATTTGCTTGTCTTTCTCGATTCGGATATCGGCATTGATGTTTTGGCTTTGGTTCTCGTCTTTGTATTTGGCGGAAGTCTTGATGGCCACCGTTCGAAAGTTTTTGGTGTCGGCGTAATGGCCGGAAATCACTTTAGCGACTTCCGCATCGGCTGCGGAGGCCGGCGTTTTGGTCTCGGTGACCGATGTCGTCGGTTGGGCGGTTTTGCATCCGACAACTAAAACGGCGAATACCGTTAGGGCGTAGATTCTCATTCTCATTTTTTCTTTTCCATTAGTTTTTCGGCTTTGACGAAATATTCCTGTTTCTTTTTCTGGTCGCCCAATCCGTTGAAAGCCTCTCCCAATTGGATGTAGAAATTGGTTTCGAGCGATTTGTCGTCCACAACATAATCTACGCCAATTTCGAGCAGGTCCTTGGCTTTCTTGAAATTTTTCTGCTGATTGTAGGCCAATCCTGCGTAATAATAAAATTGTGGCTGAAGCGGATACGATTCCACCAACCCTTCTGCCCTTTCGCCCAAAATCACATAATCCGGTTTTTGGGAATAGGCGTCAAGCACGAGCATGATCGCTTCCATGTCGCCCGGTTCAGACTTGAGATGCTGCTCATAATACCGTATGGCCTGATCCCAGTTCTTCTTGGAGTGATAGAATTTTGCGATTTCCTTTGCGACCCTGACCTCTCTGTCGTTCTCAAAAAAGGAAATGGCTTTTTGCAGATCGGCATCGAATTCAGGCTTGTCTTTGGCAAACAACAGGAATTCGTTCATCACGCGGTGGCGGATCTTGTTGTCGACTTTTTTGCTGGCCAAGATCTGGTTCATGGCTTTTACGGCTTTCGTGCCGTCGGCTTTAGTCAAATGATACTTGAACAGGCTGATTTGCGCCCAGTCCGATCCCGGAATTTCCTTTTCGAGCCTTTGGGCGATCTCAAGCGCTTTGGCGTCCTGGTTGGAATCCCAATACAAAAACATCAGCGTTACGTAATTGGCTTCGTCTTTTGGATTCAATTTGATCTTGTCCAGTAAGTTCGATATCTCAGAACCCTGAAATTTCGGATCCTTCATGATCGCCGCTTTGTAATTGTCGCGTAAATCGTTAGATCCGACGGTTTCGTTTAGCTCGTTGATAAGCACCAACGCTTTGTCGAATTGTTGGGTGTTCATGTAAAGCGAGGTCAGATCTTCCTTGTACTCATTCTTGAACTCGATAAGTTTCTTTACGATGATGATCGCCTGGTTGTAATCTTTGGTTTCGTAACAAACGTCATACATCCCGACCCATGCCCATTTATTCTTGGGATCGAGTTTGGTGACCTGTTCGAAATTCTCATAAGCCTTTTTGTAGTCCTTTTGGGCCAGATAATTCTTGCCGAGCTCGAAAAAAACCACGGGATTGTTCGGTTCGAGTTTTTGGCATCGCTGCAAAGCCGAAACTGCCTTGTCGTAATTCTCAATACCTTTTTGCTTGAGCGATTCGTAGAAATGGTTGCGGAATTCGTTCGATTCCATTGCCACGTCCTCGGGCTCCTGGATTTGGGCCGCAACGTGGGTTTGGATGAAAATCCCGAGTAAAAAAAGATATCCGAATCGCTTCATTTGTTATTCTAAAACGGAGTAATCCCCGATGCTGATACTTGTGAAATTCCCGTCGAAACTCGCGTGATTGCCAATCATGGCGTTGTCAAGCGTTGCATTTTTGATATGCGCATGCGTTTGGATCAGGCTATTTTTGATTTTGCTGTCGCTTACGTGTGTGGCGCGTCCGAGGGAAACATTAGGCCCGACGATTGAGTTGATGATCACGACATCCTTGTCGATGAAGCAAGGCGGAATGATCGTCGAATTTTCTACGCGCGCTTCGTTGCTTACCATATCTTGGCCATCCGCGTGCAAAAAGCCAAGCAGACGCGAGTTGGTTTCTACCGTCACGTTCTTGTTGCCGCAATCCATCCATTCGTCTACTTTTCCCGGAACGAAACGAAGCCCTTTTTGCTTCATGTTTTCAAGACCGTCGGTAAGCTGATATTCTCCACCTTTCGTGATGTCGTTGTCGAGCAGGTATTGCAATTCCGCACGTAGCGTTTCCCCTGATTTGAAATAATAAATGCCGATGATGGCCAAATCCGAAACGAAGTCCTGCGGCTTTTCGACGAAGTCCGTAATGCGATCACCGTCGAGTTTTACTACGCCGAACGCGCTCGGATCTTCGACTTGCTTGACCCAGATGACGCTGTCCGCTGTGGTATCTAACGTAAAATCGGCGCGGAATAGTGTGTCGGCGTAAGCCACGACAATCGGGCCGGACATCGATTCTTTTGCCGACATGATCGCATGGGCCGTTCCGAGCGGTTGCTCTTGGTAACAGATCGTGCCTTTCGCCCCAAGTTTTTCAGCTATCGCAACGAGGTCCTTTTCTACCTGAGTTCCAAAATCTTTTGCGATGATAAACGCTATTTCCTCAATTTCCTGGTTGATGACACCGGCAATGTCTTCTACGAGACGATGCACGATGGGTTTGCCGGCAATCGGGATCAATGGTTTTGGAATGGTGAGCGTGTGTGGACGCAATCTTGAGCCGCGCCCGGCCATTGGGACTATTATTTTCATCTAAGTAACTTCGTTTTTCGTTATTTCGTTTTCGTTATTTCGTATTCGTAGTTCGTTGTTCTAGTGCTGAAAAATGTGCACGGACAACGACTTTTGAACTATTTCACGCCCGTACTTCCAAAACCGCCGGCGCCTCTGGTTGTTTCGCTCAATTCCGAAACTTCGACCCATTGGGCGCGTTCGTGCTTGGCGATGACGAGTTGTGCGATGCGTTCCCCGTTTTCGACGGTAAAAGGCTCATTCGATAAATTTACTAAAATCACTCCGATTTCGCCCCGATAATCAGCATCTATGGTTCCCGGTGAGTTCAGCACGGTGACGCCTCTCTTGGCAGCCAATCCTGAGCGCGGCCTGACCTGGGCTTCGTATCCGACGGGAAGCTCGATGAAAAGCCCCGTCTTTACGATGGCGCGCTCGAGTGGGCCCAGGACAATCGGTTCTGTAACGACGGCGCGCAAATCCATTCCGGCGGAAGCGATCGTTTCGTAGTTCGGCAGGTCGTGACCTGATTTGTTGACAATGTATATTTTCATTTGTATTCGATTCTTTGTTTTAACTCCATTCCTAGCCCCGATGGAAGCGGACAGCCTTTCGCCGAAGAACGCTTTTTTTGCCGGGTTGCGACAGCGACCAACGGAAGCTCGTCGCGGCCCGCTCAAAAACGCGTTGTTCAAGAAAGCGGGAAGCGCACAGCGGGATCAAGCTTCAAATCTCCATTTTTTTTGTTCGTCTCCTGCGTTTTATAATGCCCTCCAACGTTTCTTTTTCGCCATAATAAACGAGTCCTGAAAAGACAAGCAAAAGCGGTATGTTGACGAAATAGTTTTCGCGGAAAACGTAAAATGCGACAAACGAAAATGTGATGGATACGCCGAGATAACCTAGTATCCGTTTCATGTCGTACGGGATTTCGTACCGCTTTTGACCCATTAGGTACGATATGACCATCATGGAACCATAAGCTGCGATCGTAGCGATGGCCGAGCCCATGTAACCGTCGCCTGTTTTTTTCTGGAACATCGGAATCAGTAAAATATTGAGTCCCAACGTGACGGCAGCTCCGACAAACGAAATGTAGGCTCCGATGTGGGTCTTGTCGATGAGCTTGTACCAAACCGAAAGATTGGTGTAAATCCCGAGGAAAAAATTCGCGACGATGATTAGCGGGACGACTTTCATGGCTTCCCAATAATCAGGGTTGTCGAGCAGCATGAGTTTGAGGACATCGGCAAACACGACCACCGAAAGCAGGATCAACGAGCCGAAAATCACGAAATATTTGGTGATCACGGCATAGGTTTCCTTGGCGTTGTCGTTGCCGGCGTGGCTGAAAAAGAACGGCTCGATTCCCAAGCGGAAGGCCGTGGCATACAACGTCATGAACAATGCGAGTTTGTAACAGGCCGAATAAATACCGGCCTGGGTTTTCCCAACATTGGCCGGAAGGATTTTCTCTAGCAGGATTTTGTCGAAGTGTTCGTTGACGGCAAACGCGATTCCGGCGAAAAAAATCGGGAGGCCGTATTTCATCATGCGTTTCCACAAGATCGGGTCGATGTGCCAGTTGACTTTGAAATAATCGGGCGACAACACGACGAATGTGAGCAGGCTCGCGATCAGGTTGGACATGAAAATGTATCCGACCTCGAAATTCTCGACGTACAAACTGCTCAGGAAACTGTCCGGATTGTTTTGGGCGAAAACGGGAAGCCACAACAAACAGATCAGGTTCAATCCCATGTTGATGATGACGTTTCCGATCTTGATCACGGCGTAACGCATTGGCCGTTGCTGGGCGCGTAGTTTGGAAAACGGAATGACGACAAGTGCGTCGAGCACCAAAATCCAGATGGCATATGTGATGTAGGATGAATCGACGTTGACCGCATGTGCGATGCTGTTCCGGAACGACAACGCCAAACCGAGAAACGCGAGAGACGACCAAAAAATCGAGATCGTCGACGTGGAAACGACGTTTTCCTTGTTTTGCTCGGAGTTGTAAAACCTGAAAAATCCGGTCTCGAAACCGTACGAAAGCGCCACATTGAGGAAGACCATCCAGGCCATGACGATGCTCACGTCCCCGTATTCGTTCGTCGGAAGTTTATTCGTGTAGAGCCTTACGAGCAAAAAGCTCAGCATGCGCGGCAACACCGTGGCAATCCCGTAAATCGCAGTCTGTTTGAAAAGATTTTTGTACACGCTCGGCTTGATTCGCTGTAATATGCAAAAATAACCATTTATACGGCTTAAGCCGAGTTTAACCCAGACGTTATCATCATAATAATCAACACAGGTCGCGTCCAAATAAATTGAAGCCACGTTTCTTCTATATTTGTTGCCTACCAAACACCGTTAAACTTGAAACTCTCTGTTTTTTGCCTTCTCCTGGCCGCGAATACCGTTGCCCAAAGCAGTTCGCCTGCCACCAAAAAAGTCGGGAATGCCCAGACGCGCTTCGGCATTTCGATAGCGGACGACTATTCCTGGCTCGAAAATACGCGATCGGCCGAAGTCGCTACTTGGGTTTCGGCCCAGAACGCTTTTACCCAATCGCATCTTGACCTGGTGAACAAATCGGTTTCGGTAGCGTCGAAAATCAAGGAATTCAACTTTTTGTCGACAAATGCGCTTCCGGGCAAAAACGGAAAATATTATTACTCCCGCTATATCAAAGACAAAAACCGACCGGCCTCACTGTTCTATCGCAAGAGTCTCGCCGACCAGTCTATCGAGATTTTCAACACCTATAAATTGTATGGGAACGACGGCTCTTTCCTTATGGATTATTATCCGTCGAAAAATTCGCGTCTGCTTGCGTGTACCGTTTCTATGGCGGGAAGTGACCGACAGGAAATTCGGTTCGTGAACCTTGACACCCGCAACTTGATGGACGACGCGCTCAAACAAATCAAGTTCGCGTCCGTGAGTTGGAATGCCGACAAGGGAATTTTTTACAAGAAGAACGCCAACCTCCGGGAATTCGAGAAAGATTCGACGTTCCAGTTGTATTATCACGAGATCGGGAAACCGCAGAGCGAAGACATTTTGGTTTTCGACGCCACCAAAACCAACAACTGGTTTGGCGCCCGTACCAAGCACAACCGCTTGTTCGTTACCGAAACCGATTCGCGTGACGGTTCGCGCACTTATTATTCGGCCAATCTCGACGGCCCGGCGTTCGACCTCAAGCCCTTCATCGAAAAGGATACGACCGACATGAAGATCATCGGGACTACGAAGGATAAGATTTACTTCTCGTCTTCCGATTACGATTGGGGCGACGTACGGTATTTCACGCTCGAGAATCCGTCGGAACGCAAAGTCGTGATTCCTCAAATCTACGGGCATTTGCTTGTCGATAATTTCTTTACGGATAAGTACATCTTTTGCAAATACCGAAAATCGGGTTCGTATTATCTCAGCGTTTACGATTTGGACGGACAATTCATCCGCAAGTTCGACGCACCTTATGAAATGGATTTCAATTTCAGGTTTATCGATTCCGAAAAAGACATCCTTTATGTGACGTTCCACTCGAGCGTAATTTCCTACCGCAATTTCAAGTTGGATATCAAGAACGGCACGGCCCATGAATTTTTCAACGACTACATCAGGCCAAAATCGACATTGTTCCCGCTCGACAAGTTCGCGATCAAACACCTGACCTATAAAAGCCGAGACAACAAAGACATTCCGATAACCGTCATCCACGATCGCGATGTCGTTCTCGATGGCAACAATCCTACATTGCTCGAAGCTTACGGCGGATATGGCGTCGTGACCGAATTCCATTACGACACGGCATTGCTGACATTTCTCGAGAAAGGCGGCATCTACGCTTACGCGGAAATTCGCGGTGGTGGTGAAAAAGGACGACAGTGGCACGAGGCGGGAAGCGGGAAAAACAAGATCAATACGATACACGATTTCATCGACGCGTCGAAATTCCTGATCGAAAACCGATACACGTCGGCAGCAAAACTTGGAATTACGGGTGGATCGCATGGCGGAATGGTCGTGGCTTCGGCATTGGTTCTCGCGCCCGAACTCTATAAAGTCGCGATTCCCAAAGTAGGTGTGATGGACATGGTGAATTACGATTTGTATACCGTCGGAAGCAAGCACCAATCCGAATATGGCGATCCCAGGAAAGCCGATGATTTCAAACGGCTGATGGCCTTTTCGCCTTACCACAATATCAAGGAAGATGTCAACTATCCGGTGACGATGGTCATAACGTCTGAAAACGACGACCGCGTGCCGCCTTTTCATTCGTATAAATTCGCCGCGAAACTCCAGGGTCGTCCGGCTCAGAAGAATCCGGTTTACTTATTGAGTTACACCAAATCCGGGCATTACGGCACGATTTCAAACTATACGAGCAGTATTCAGCAAAAGGCGAATTTTTACGATTTTCTGTGGTTTCATTTGAACCAGTAATCGCTGTCGGTTTAGCGACATTGTCCGGATGCGCCTGATGTCGAGTGGTTGATTTAGCCGCGCGCGATTAATCTTAAACAAAAAAAGCCGGACATCAATCCGGCTTCTCTATTCATATCTGCAATGCTTATCCTTTCAAAGCTTCGGCTCCACCGACGATTTCTAGGATCTCGTTCGTGATGGCCGCCTGACGTGCTTTGTTGTAAGTCAGCTTTAATTGGTTGCGCAAGGCCGTGGCATTGTCGGTTGCTTTGTGCATGGCCGTCATACGCGCTCCGTGCTCGGCCGCGAAAGAGTCGCGAACGGCTTTGTAAACCTGTGTTTTGAGCATTTTTGGGATCAATGTCAAGACGATTTCTTCTTTCGAAGGCTCGAAAATATAATCCACTACCTTAGAACTGTCGGTCTTGGCTGGCGGAACCAACGGCAACAACTGCTCTTCTTTAATGATTTGCGTAGCGGCATTCTTGAACTGGTTGTATACCAAAACGATCTTGTCGTATTTTCCGTCGAGGAACAACTTCACGATTTCATCGGTAACAACAGAAACGTTGTCGAACGTAAGCTCGTCAAACAGGCCATTGTTGTTCGAAACCACATTGCCCGATTTCTTGAGGATGTCGTTTCCTTTCTTTCCGATCGTGACGAAATCGACTTTCTTGCCAGCATATTGCCCTTCAGACAAACGCTTGATTTCCTTGAGCACATTCGAGTTAAAGGCTCCGGCAAGTCCGCGGTTTGAAGTCACGGCCACGATAAGGACGTTCTTTACTTCGCGTTGGGTTGTAAAAGCACCTCCCATATCGCCTTCTAATGTAGAAGACAAATTCTGAAGCAATTCCGTAAGTTTCTCGGCGTACGGTCTCATGGCGGTGATTGCGTCCTGGGCCTTTTTCAATTTGGCCGCAGACACCATCTTCATCGCCGATGTGATTTGCATCGTTGAGGAAACGGAAGTGATCCGGTTACGTATTTCCTTTAGGTTTGCCATTATAATTTGAAAATTAGATAATTTGAAAATTTGAAAATGACCACCATTTCCAAATTTTCAAATTTTCAAATTGATTAATTGTATTTCGCTGCAGTTTCCTTAGCCGCGCTTTCGATAACGCTAGTGATCTCGTCGGTGAATTTACCGGCTTTCAAAGCGTCAAGCGTGTCGCGGTGTTTTGCGTTCATGTATTGCAGGAAGTCTTTTTCGAATTCCTTCACTTTGTCTACAGGAACGCTGCGCAACAAGTTCTTTGAACCCGCGTAGATGATCGCAACCTGATCTTCAACCGTAAACGGAGAGTTCAAACCTTGCTTCAAAATCTCTACGTTGCGTCGGCCTTTTTCGATTACGTTCAAGGTAACGGCGTCAAGGTCGGATCCGAATTTCGCAAACGCTTCCAATTCGCGAAACTGCGCCTGGTCAAGTTTAAGCGTACCTGCAACTTTCTTCATCGATTTGATCTGGGCGTTACCTCCCACACGAGATACCGAAATACCAACGTTGATTGCAGGACGTACACCAGAGTTGAACAAATCGGACTCAAGGAAGATCTGTCCATCAGTAATCGAAATTACGTTTGTCGGAATATATGCCGAAACGTCACCCGCTTGTGTTTCGATGATCGGAAGAGCCGTAAGCGATCCGCCACCTTTTACAATCGGTTTCAAAGATTCCGGAAGGTCGTTCATGTTCTTTGCGATGTTGTCATCTGCAATCACTTTCGCAGCTCTTTCCAAAAGACGGCTGTGAAGGTAGAAAACGTCTCCAGGATATGCCTCACGTCCCGGTGGACGACGAAGCAACAACGAAACCTCGCGGTAAGCAACCGCTTGCTTAGACAAATCATCGTATACGATCAAAGCCGGACGGCCCGTATCGCGGAAATATTCACCGATCGCAGCACCCGCAAACGGAGCGTAAACCTGCATCGGAGCAGGATCGGACGCGTTCGCAGCCACGATAACCGTGTAGGCCATTGCGCCTCTTTCTTCCAAAGTTTTGGCGATACCGGCAACAGTCGAAGCTTTTTGTCCGATAGCGACATAGATACAAAATACAGGTTGTCCTGCATCGTAGAATTCTTTCTGGTTCAGGATCGTATCCAAACAAACCGTAGATTTTCCGGTTTGACGGTCACCGATCACAAGCTCGCGCTGTCCACGTCCGACAGGAATCATCGCATCTACCGCTTTGATACCCGTTTGAAGCGGCTCTGTTACCGGCTGACGGAAGATTACTCCCGGAGCTTTGCGCTCCAACGGCATCTCGTAAAGATCGCCACCGATTGGGCCTTTTCCGTCGATTGGCTGACCAAGCGTGTTCACAACACGGCCAACCATTTGCTCACCGACTTTCAATGAAGCGATGCGCTGTGTTCTTTTAACCTGGGAGCCTTCTTTGATTCCCGTCGATGGGCCGAGCAATACGACACCAACGTTATCTTCTTCGAGGTTCAAAACGATCGCTTCAAGACCGTTTTCGAACTCTACCAATTCACCATATTGTACGTTTGACAATCCGTAAACGCGGGCGATACCGTCACCGACGTTCAAGACCGTTCCCACTTCTTCAAGCGTTGCTCCCGATTCGAAAGCCGAAAGCTGTTTCTTTAAAATCGCTGAAATCTCAGCTGGTTTAATTTCCGCCATAATATACTAGTTTGTAAAACCTATTTTTCTTAATTACTCAATTCTCTTTTCAATACATTCAATCTGTTGGAGACCGAAGCATTGTATTGCTTGTCGCCGATGCGCAGGATAAAACCACCGATGATCTCAGGATTTATCACGTTCTCAATCACGACCTTTTTGTTCGTGAATTCAAGGATCTTGCTCATCACACGTCCTTCCATTTCTTTGTCAAGTTCGACGGCTGTGGTCACCGTGGCAACTTCGACTCCGTTCATGTCCTCGAAAAGGCGGCTGTATTCGGTGGCGATGCTTCCCAAAATCTCGAAACGCTTGTTGTCTTTCAAAAGTCGGAACAAACCTTGCGTGATGCCGTTTACGGATGCGAACACTTCCAACGTCGCTTTTTCCTTCACTTCATTGCTGATGATCGGGCTTTCGAGGAAATTCTTGAGTTCCGCGCTTGCGTCGAGGTTTTCGGCAATGTGCGCCATGTCGGTGTTCACTTCAGAAGCGACTCCGCGTGAATGCGCCATATCTAAAATCGCTTTCGCGTAACGGATAGCAGCTCTAGACATATTAGTTCAGTTTAGCGTCGGCCAACATTTTGTCGACCAATTTCATTTGTGATTCTTTGTTCGAAAGCTCTTCTTTCAGCAATTTCTCGGCAATTTCCAGAGAAAGTGAAGAAACCTGCGCCTTGATTTCGGCCATGGCTGCGTTCTTCTCGTTGTTGATCGCAGCTTTTGCCTGCTCGATCATTTTGGCGCCTTCCGCAGATGCATCCGCTTTGGCGTCCGCAATCATTTTTTCCTTGATCTCACGCGCTTCTTTAAGCATCGCATCGCGCTCCATGCGGGCTTCCTGCAACGTAGCTTCGTTCTTTGCCTGAAGTGCGACCATTTCCTCGCGGGCTTTTTCGGCAGACGACAATGCGTTGCGGATTCCTTCCTCGCGGTTGTTCACCGACTCCAGGATCGGCTTCCAGGCGAACTTGCGCAACAACAGGATAAGGCCGATGAAGATAAGCATCTGCCAAAAGAACAAACCTAATTCAAACTGATTGACTAATTTTTCCATGTTCGGAATCTATGTGTTTTAAATTTTAATCTTTGAATAAAAAGCCAGTTACAACCAACCGTTGCAACTGACTTCCTGTTTTCATTACGCAGCGAAAAGCGCGGCGAAACCAATACCTTCGATAAGTGCGGCAGCGATCAACATAGCTGTCTGGATTTTTCCAGAAGCTTCAGGTTGACGTGAAATCGCGTCCATTGCTGAACCACCGATTTTACCGATACCAAGACCGGCTCCGATTACGATAAGACCAGCACCTACAATAGTTGGAATTTGCATGATAAATATATTTAAGATTAAACAGTATTTCTAATTAATGATGTGCCTCGTCGTGGTGATGCTCCTCAACCGCCGAACCGAAGTACAAGGCCGAAAGCATCGTGAAAATATAAGCCTGGAGGAATGCCACCAAGATCTCAAGGATCGAAAGCACGAAAGCCAATCCGAAAGAAAGCGAGCTTCCTATCCAGCTCTTGAATATGAAAATCAATCCGATGATACTCATCAAAACGATGTGTCCTGCGAAAATGTTCGCATACAGACGGATCATCAACGAGAACGGCTTGATGAAAGCGCCCAACAATTCGATCGGCGCCAAGATGATACGCATCGGTTTCGGGACGCCCGGCATCCAGAACATGTGCATCCAATAATCTTTTTTAGCGGTAAACGTCGTGATCAGGAACGTCAGGATGGCCAAAGCGAACGTGATCGCGATGTTGCCCGTAACGTTGATTCCCAGTGGCGTCAACCCGAAAAGGTTTAGGAAAAGGATAAAGAAGAAAATCGTGAGCAAATAGCCCATGTATTTCCTGTGGTATTTCTGTCCGATGTTAGGAATGGCAATCTCATCGCGGATGAAAACGACAAGTGGCTCGAAAAAACGACCGATTCCCGTAGCGATGCCATTGTTCTTAGCATACGATTTGGCAAGGCTGGTAAAAATCCAGAACATCAAAAGCGCCGTGAAAAGTATGGTCAATACGCTTTTGGTAATCGAAAGGTCAAGTGGGTGAACGTTCGTCGGATGGCCTTTCGCATCGTTTGTGATCGTGCCTTGTGCGTCTGTACGATAAATCTTACCGTCGTGGTGATTGATCGCGTAATATTTTCCGTTTGATTCGGCCACTTCCTTACCGTGGTGAAACTTCGAAGACGAGAAAACATGAAAACCTTCATCGACCAAAATCACAGGAAGCGGAAACCCGAAATGCATCCCTGTTTCCTCATCTGAAAACAAAGTAAAGTCGTGGGAATCCAAAACGTGGTGGTTGATGTGGGCCTTGATCTTACCTCGGACGTCAGTAGGTTCGGCATGAGTGTCATGACTGTCGCTGTGAGCAGCCTCCGCGTGAGCCTCCTGGGTTGGAGATGAAGCGGCGTGCTCTTCGTGCTGGGCGATTCCGGCAAACGAAAGAGCAGAAATGAACAAACTTGCAATGATTGTGAGCGATTTACGTGAAAGCACCATAATATAAATAAGCTTAAAAGCTGTTTTTAAATTTGGCGCAAAGGTACATTTAAAATCGGAAAGAAAAAGTGCGTAAAAGGCTAAATTTTACGGAATTTGCATATTCTTGCGAAAACGTTTTCAAAAAGACACTTCGGAAACAGGAGCCGTTCGCGTTCCAAATCGTCATTCCCGATTCAGCATCCTGCCGGAAACGATTGTTTCAAATGCCAAAAACAAAGCGAAAACCACGAAGAAATTGATTTTTTCGGCTTTTATTCCCTGTTCGAGAACCGGTCGCAACAACAAATAGGCGCCCACCATCTTCACCGATGTCAGGATCAAAAACGTATATCCGACCTGGTCTTTGTTGCGCTTTTCGATGACAACAAGCGCGGTCACTATCGCAAGCGACGCCGCCAAAAAATAGACGTACAACTCAACCAGGCCATAAACAAACGCGGTCGTATCGATCGAAAAAAGTTTGAGGATCAAAAAGTGAAGCAAGGCGGCGAGACACGAAATGACGAAGATTTCGATAAGCGGACGCCACCGTTTGGTGTTATTTGTCATCCGTTTTGTTGATTTCCTGGACCTGTCGGTTTACATTGTAGATCGCAATTCCTACGCCCAATACAACCAAGATCTTGACGTAAATATTATTTTCGTTCGGATACTTTTCGTCCAGCCACTTACCGGCATATGCGAACGCGAAAACGATCACGCCCATCTGTATCGGGATGTTGATCAGCGCGAGCCATTTATTGCTCTTTTTTTTCGGATTCCGGTCGCTCATAAACAGGTAGATTTTTGGGTTGTTGCCTCATCTCGCACGAAGCGCTGAATGCCGCTCCCGGTTCTACCGAAAGTTTCGCGCAGACGACATGGCCATTGATGCTGGCTTTAGACTTTACGTTGAGCATTTCCGCGACCTGGATTTTCCCTTCGAATCGCCCTTCGATATCGGCATTTTTGCAAACGATGTCACCCTGTACCGCTCCCGCCGGGCCTATCACTATCTTGCCGTTGCATTGCAGGTTGCCAATGAGATTGCCGTCGAGACGAAAATCGGCTTGGGAAATGATGTCGCCTTTTATCGCCGTTCCTTCGACGATCCTGTTGGTTTTTCCCAAAAGGTCGGTATAGGATTTCGGGCTTTTGTCAAACATTATTTTCGCGATGGAGGTTGCTGTTGTTGCTGCTGATTTTGTATGCTCTGGTTCATTTTAGGACTGTTGCCCTGCATTCCCGGCGGCATGTTGTTCGATCTCGGGTCGTCCGAATCCTGTGGCGGTCGCCCGATGGCAGGCGGCTGCGTTCCCTGGGTTTGGGACTGGGCGGCTTTTTGTTTCGGGATCCTCGCACCACGCGGCGTCTGGTTCGATTTTTCCTGGACAGGTTGCTTAAGTACCGGAGCGGCTTTCTTTTCGGCAGGTTTGTCGGGATCGGCTAAATATTCTTCGAGATTTTTCTTGATTTGGACCACGCCGTAATTGTCGCTGGAAATAATAATTGGCGTGTCCGGAATTTTGTATTCCTTGAATTCTTTCAATACCGATGCGATTCCCTGTGCGCCTTCCTGGCTGCGGATGCCGTGAACCACGACAAAATCCATATCGACGGTGTAAATGTCTAGCGATTGCGAAAGCTGGTCGGCGGTCCTTTCGGAAATGAACTTCTTGAGTTTCTCCTGAAGCGTTTTGACATTCTTGGCTTCCGGATAAGCCGCGCGATACAGAATTTTCCAGCTACGCGGCGGGTTTTCGTTGAATTGAAGATTCTCCATGAGCACTATGTCACGTCCCAAAAGCAATTCGGCTTCCTTTCCTTCGGCTTGGTTCGGATAGGTCAAGGCCACGTAATTCAATGCTTTTTTATATTCTTCAACACCTTTGAGCTTACCGGCATTGCGGGCTTTGAGCATTTCGAATTTCGGAAGCAGATCTTCTCCCGTGTATTGTTCGATGGCATCGTCGAGTTTGGTCACCAATTCGCGATAATCGCCTTCCTCATACTGCTTGTAGAGCCTGTTGAAGGCAACCTGTGGCGAAAGCGCGGCTTCTTCGGACATTTGGGAATTGCTCAAAATCTGGGCGTAACGCGATTCCGGATATTGGCTGATGATGTCCTGTTTGACAACCGCCGCCTTTTGTTTGTCGATGATCTCGTAAATCTTGTAAAGGTTGTATTGAGCCGGAAGAATAAGGCGCTCTTCAGGGTTATTGCCCAACAGCGTTTCGAGCTTGTCTGCGGCGCGTTGGTACTCCTTGAACTTTTCCTTGTAGATCACGCCTAATTGATAATACGCAAAATTTCGTTCCTTGGCCAAACTGTCGATGACCACTTTTGAGGTCGGAAGCTGGCTGATGTAAAAATCCGGAGTATAACGCGCTTCGGCCTGGGCTTCGGCCAATTTCAACGCCTGGATTTCCGCTTCGGTCATTTCAGATTCGTCTTTACGACCGGCCTCGGACGGGCTCGGTTTGGAGAAACGCCAGTTTTCCTGGTAAGGCCTGTTGCCCCAATTCTTGCGAAACTCCGATCTTCCGAAAGCGACTGTCGTCTGGTTGTAGAAATAAAAATCACCTGGCTTGACTGGTTTTCCCGGCTTGGTTGGCGCGACGTCGGCATCGAGACGATCGGAACGGTCTGGAACAGACGTGCTATTGCGCGACGATTTAGACGCAACTTCCGCAGACGCGACATCGCCGGAACTCGCCTGAGCCAATGCTTCTGCTTTTTCGCGCTCTTTCTCGGCGGCGATCTTTTTGGCCTCGTCCGCTCTCTTGAGTTTTTCGATATAAGCTTGGTAATACGCGACCTGACCTTCTTTCGGCATCGAATAAACGCTGATGATACTGTCGTTGACCTGGGCGATCCCTTCGTATTTGATGACATCTTCGAGGTTCATGCGCTTTTTCTCGACGAGGCGGTATTCGCGCGTCCGAGGCTGCAAGTGCACAAGCGTACTGTCGTAATAAAAACCAGCGGTGACGTATTTGGCCTGATTGAAGTAAATCTCGGCCATGTTTCGGTAATTCGACGCGTTCAGATAGGTGTCCTTCGGTTGTGCGTCGAGCGATTTGTTATAATATTTGAGCGCTTCATTTGGCTTGTCCCGCTTGTCGTAAAACAACGCATATTGATGGTTGAGCACGTCGAGATACGGACGGTTTTCCCTATCCGTGAACAAGTCCTTGTAATTCTCCACAAAAGCCAGTGTATCACCGTTCTTATAGTCGAACTGGGCCGATTGGCGACCAATGGCCTGAATCGTATACGTGCGCGGCGACTTGCGTTTCATATCGATCACTTCCTGATAATAATCAAACGCGGTGTCGCCTTTGCCTAGGTCTTCGTACAACTGTCCGATAATGAAGCGGTAACGCGCCTTTTCCTCGTCGTATTTTGTATTCTTTATCGCGATAACCAAACGACCGATCGCACTGTCTTTTTGTTGGGTGTTGATGAACGCCTGAGCCAAGGTAGCGTTTGCGTCGGCATACACCTGCTTGTTGAGCTTGACCTTTTCGTCCCCTAGCAATTTGCTCAGGTTTGTGATCGCAAGGCCGTCGTTTTCAAGACGCATATTGGTTTTCTCCCGCCACACCTTGGCTTCGTAAATACGGCTGCTTTTGGGATACTTGTACAAAATGTAGTTGAACGCCTCGAGAGCCGGGACGTAACGCTTGTCGTAATAACGTGCCTTGCCCAGTAAAAGGTGCGCTTCGTCTATTTGGTAATTGACTTCGGTGCCTCCGATGTTCATCGAGTGTTTCTGGATGGCTTTCGTGGCTTTTTCCTCGGCGCGCTGGAAATTCGGGTTTTTTTGTTCGTCTTTTGGACCCGTAGGTTGGCCGCCAATAGTAGGTTGGACAGGATCGGGTTGCATGCGCTCCACGGGAAGCACTTCCCAGAAATTATCGCCATACAACGTCCGCAAATCGTTCATGCCCGCCTCAAGTGCGAGATCGCCGTTGTATAAAATATTGTATTTGGTGCTCAACGCGTGGGAATTACGCGCCAAAAAAGTATCGCGCTTTGTCGAGCAAGCCACTACCAAAGCGATAATGCCGACAATCGCAAGGATTCGGAATATATTGGTTTTCAAGACGGTCACCGTTTTATGCATAAACTGCCGAATGGGGATTTTAGTATAAACGGGTAAAAATAAAGTTTTAATTGGATTGTTTATTTGTTGACGTGTTTATTTTATTCGCCGCGATCCTTACTGTTCGGATACGCCTCAACTGGTGATTCGCATATAAGACAAAGGTTCTTATTCATTTAAACCGCGAAAAATGTTTCCAGTTCCCTAAGCGTTTCAGGAGAGGTTTGAATGTCTTTTACGATTTCACCCTTTGACAACGCCACGATGCGGTCGCAAACTTCAACCGTGTGTGCCAAATCGTGACTCGAAACCAGGATTGTGACTCTTGGATCGTCGGCGAGCTCGCGGATGATTTTCTTGAGGCGGTTCACGGTCGTCGGGTCGAGATTGGCGAACGGTTCGTCGAGGATCACGACTTCGGGATTTCCGATAAGGGTTGCGATGATACCCACTTTTTTCATATTCCCTTTCGAGAGGTCGCGCAGGTATTTCTTGCTGTTGAGGATCTCTCCGTTAAAGAATTCTTCATGTTTGGCCAGCAAGGCATCCACGTCAGATTTTTTCTGTCCACGCAAATCGCCGATAAAGTAAAAATATTCTTCGGCCGTCAGGTATCCGATAAGGAAACTCTCATCGAGAAAGGCCGCCGTAAACGGTTTCCAGGCTTCGCTTGTATTGACCTGGACGTTTTTGTTGAGCACTTTTCCGCTCGAAGGTTCGATAAGATCGAGAAGCAGGCTGAAAAAAGTGGTTTTCCCGGCTCCGTTATTCCCGACGAGTCCAAAGCTTTCGCCCGGCGCAATGTCGAGATTTGGAATATTGAGTACGGTAATGCCGTTGGCGTATTTTTTTGTGAGATTGGAGACTGATATCATTGTTGATTTGTATTAAATCGTTGATTTTATTCCGCTGCGCCCATAGTGTTCGGCTGCGCCCCGGGTGTTTATTTGAGAATCGTGCTTTCAGGTGAATATCTTGTTGCCTCTGGATAAACCGCAACTTTAAACTTTAAACCTTAAACTAAACTTTCAACTTCAACTCTTCTGTTTATAAGCTTCTATCGTTTTGTATTTTTCCGATCGGTAAATGCCTTCGATGATTCCGAATATCTTATTCCGAAACAAAAAGCCGAGCAATCCGGCCCCGGCCACAAGTGCCAAACCGAGTTCTTCACTGTGCAATTTTCCAAGCACGTAGAGCAGGATGGGTCCGAGGAGCTTCGGGATGGTCACGAGCAACGTCCGGACATTGAACGCCTGTTTGTCGCCAAATGCCTGTTTGCTCGTGGTGAGGTCGATTGGCGTTTTCACGAAAGCTCCGCCAAGCAGCACGAGGGACGAGTTGATTCCGATGTTGTAAATCGCACCTACGACGATGAGCAGGTAGATGTGCCATCCGAAAATCGCATAAAACGAAGCCATGATCGTAGAAATCACCGTCGCAATTACCATAAGCCACCATTTTGAGGCGAGATAATCCTTGTATTTGATGTTTTGGCTCATCATCAACGGATAGTAGGCGCTATCCCAACTCGGGACGAATTGCCCGAAAGTGAACAGGAAACCTCCGGTGACGAAAATCCCTGCGAAGACTTGCCAGCCGGGAGAATCATACGAATCGATCGCACCTGTAAAAAACAGCAATCCGTAAAATACAAATAGCACACTCATAAATACGGTGGTGCGCGAACGCTTGTTTCGACGGAGCAGCCGGATGTCGTTCTTGAGAAACACGCCCAATTCCCCGAACCGGTCGAGCCAAGTATAATTTTCGGTTTTGGCAATGTCCGAACGTTTGGCCAAGCCGGTATCGAGATGCAGCCGTTCGAGGTAATAGGTAAAGGTAAACCAATATAGGACCGCCAAAAATCCGATGGCGACCAATGCGGTAACTGGAATTTCGTAGAACATCGCGAATGCCCGCCCGGTGTACAGCGTCACGTCGAACCAATCGTAATACCAACCGATTGCGGCGCCCAATACCAGGATCACAACGGGATAGAAAATCGCATCCTTGTTGTTGATCAGCAAATTAATGAAGTTATCGGCAAGCAACAACGCCACTATCGCGAAATGCCAACCAAGCACGTTCATGGCGGGATGTCCGTTGACGAGCATGGCCACGGTAAACGGCAACAGCCAAAAAAGGTGGATGGCGTTAAAGAACGAAATGGCGCTTTTTCCCATTGCAAAATGAACGACAGTGTTGCGTTTGATTGGGAGAATGAGCAGCGGCTTGATGTTCATCGTAGGCAACTTCTGCATGAAAAAGCGAATTGCGAGGTCGAAAACAAAATAAAAAAACAAGTATTTGTTGACGGTTTCCAAAGGATCCAAACCATTGTCCTCAAGGATCGGATAAATCGCGAATCCCATCATCAGGAAAAGAAACGCGTAAACCGTTGCGACAATTCCTAAAATTATCTTGATGGCAAGGTTGGCCCCGAAAGACGAGGCGCGCAGGAACGCTTTCCATTCCAACATTAAAAACAGTCTGAACATCTGATCGGGTTTTTGATAGGAGCATAAAAATAGGGAATTGTTACATCATTTCGGATTCGAATTGCACATCGTTCACACAACCCTCGAAACGAGATGTGTTTTTTGTAATTTTGCAAAAATTTCATTTGATGTCCACAACATTCTATAAACTCAATATTTCTGAGGTCAGACGCGAGACGCCCGAAGCCATTTCGGTAGCTTTCCGCGTTCCCGATCAACTGCGCGATTATTACAACTTTACCGCCGGTCAATACCTGACGCTAAAATTGACATTGGACGGGGAGGAAATCAGGCGCGCCTATTCGATTTGCTCGGCTCCCGGCGGAGACGAACTGCGCATTGCCATCAAGTCGATAAAATCCGGCGTGTTCTCTGCATTTGCCAACAAGCAATTACGCGAAGGCGATACGATGGAAGTCGGTTTGCCCGAAGGCACGTTCACGTTCGAACCGCATCCCGAACGCCGCAAGAACTACGCTGCTTTCGCCGCAGGAAGCGGAATTACGCCCGTAATGGCGATCGTACAGAGCGTTTTGATGAATGAGCCTTTCAGCACGTTCGTTCTCGTCTACGGCAACAAATCGCCTGAGGACACGATATTTTACAACAAAATCCACGAATTGGAACAACAATTCACGGGGCGATTTTTCGTACATTTCGTATTCAGCCAGGCGAAAATCGAGGGGCAATTATTCGGACGCATCGAGCGATCAACGGTGAATTTCATCCTCAACAACAAGTTCAAGGAAGTGGAGTTCGACAAGTTCTGGCTATGCGGACCCGAGGAAATGATCATGACGGTGAGCAACGTCCTTAAAGAACACAACATCAAGGAAAAAGACATTCGTTTTGAACTTTTTGTACCTCCGAAAACCGAAAAACAAATCTCAGGACCAGTGGAAGGACATACCAAAATAACCGTAATGGTAGACGACGAGGAGACGACTTTCGAGATGTCGAAGAAGCAAACCTTACTCGAAGCCGCTTTGAAACAAGGCATAGACGCTCCGTATTCCTGCCAGGGCGGAATATGCTCGAGCTGTATGGCGCGCATCACCAAAGGCTCGGCGGAAATGGTCAAGAATGCCATCCTCACGGACGGTGAGATCGCACAAGGCTTGATCCTGACCTGCCAGGCGCATCCTACATCAGAAGAAGTCTACATTGATTTTGACGACGTTTGATCGAGTTGAAAACTGACAGAAGCTTCCCGAAACGGAGGCTTTTTTTATGCGATCAGGTCGTTGATTTTTTGGATGACAAACTCCGCAGAAATGGTGCGCATCGCGTCTTCATATCCTTCGACGATTTTGTTGCCGTAAACCGAAGTGGGCAAAAGCGGGAATTTTTCGCGATCGGATACGATTTGATTTGACTCCGGTTGATCGAAGGGCGCAAACCCAGCGAACGGATGCGTCGCGCCCCAAAGCGTAACAGTTGGAATCCCAAACATTGTGGCAATATGAGCATTTCCGGAATCCATGCTGAGCATCACATCGAGGTTGGCAATCAGTTTAAGCTCGCTTTTAAGCGAAAGTTTCCCGGCGACGACGATGACGTTTTCTTTGCCGGATTTCAGCGATTCCAAAATTTGGATTTCCGAAGTCCCGGCTCCAAATAAAAAAATCGTGTTGCTTTTCACGTCCGATATTCCAGACACGACTTGAGCCATCAGGTCCAGCGGATATTGCTTTCCCTGATGTGCGGCAAAAGGCGCGATCCCGATCCAGTTTCCAGATTTGTTTCCGCTTAGTTCGACGACGTCTTGCGATAATTTTGGTTTCGCCGGAAATTCCGGATGCGACAAATCGAGCGCAAAGCCAAGTTCTCGAAACACATCGGCGTATCGTTCAACGGATGTCTTGAGACGGGTAAAATTCTTGTTTTGCAGACGTGTCAGCGCTTTCTTTTCGTCACGCCCTTTATCGATTTTCCCAGTCGATTTCCCGCTTGCGACAAAGAACGTACGTACGATTTTGGAGCGCAATACATTGTGCAGATCCGCGAAAGCGTCAATGTTTAATCTGCTGAGATCGGAATATAGTTTGAACAACCCGAAAATGCCCTTGTGACGGCCTTTGAGGTCAGCAGCGAAAAATTCTACATTGGGAATCCCATCGAAAAAAGGTGCGAAAAACGGTCGGGAAACCATTGTGATTTTTAGCGTCGGATGTTGTTTGGCCAATGCGCGTAAAACGGGAACCGTCA
This sequence comes from Flavobacterium selenitireducens, assembly GCF_014748335.1. Classification (GTDB taxonomy): domain Bacteria; phylum Bacteroidota; class Bacteroidia; order Flavobacteriales; family Flavobacteriaceae; genus Flavobacterium; species Flavobacterium selenitireducens. Next base: position 32,784 of record NZ_JAAVIY010000002.1, on the reverse strand, counting down.
TCGCGACGTCGCCCATGGCGCTCAACCGGATGACGGCAATATGTGAAATCTGCTTTGGCAAGCGACTATTTTTTGTTTTGGTACAACACCGGATTGAGTTCTTCGTCGTTGTACATTTTCATCTGTTTGTACACTTTCATGAACTTGTCGCCGTTTTGGATGTCCGACAGCAAATCGTCGATAGCGGTAGACAAGTCCGTGCGTTGCTCGAGCAAGATGTTGAGCTTGGATTGGCACGCATCGCGGTGAGCTTGGGATGCTTCGGGACGTGTCGCTTCCTCGTTCATATGGAAAATCTTGAGCGCCAGGATAGAAAGGCGGTCGAACGCCCATGCCGGGCTTTCGGAGTTGATTTTCGCATTTGCCTTTACCTCGACGTTCGCAAATTTTTGAAGGAAATAACTGTCGATGTATTCCACCATGTCCGTGCGCTCCTGGTTGGAGGCATCGATGCGTCTTTTTAAAGTCAGGGCGGCAACCGGATCGATTTGCGGATCGCGGATGATGTCTTCGAAATGCCATTGGACCGTATCGATCCAGTTTTTGGCATACAAAAGGTGCTCGAATTGATCTTTGGCGTAAGGATTTTCTATGGGTTGGTCGACATTGTCGAACTTGTGGTAGTCGTTGATGCTTTGCTCAAAAACAGAATATGCTAATTTTGCGAACATAAAACAGAATTAAAACACAAAGATATACCTTTACTTACCAAACCTCAAAGGTTTTATTTGGCTTCGCCCTGTTCGGCTTAAGCCCCCGAGTCGCTGCCCTCCATACAATTCGGCTGCGCCTCAGGTTAAAAACTTTCGATGTTAGAAAATCAATCGACTCCTCATGCACATCCGCTACCTTTCCGAAAACCACAGTATCCTCAGTCACTTTCTCGCCCAAATCCGCAACGTCGACGTGCAAAAAGACAGCATGAGGTTCCGTCGCAACATCGAAAGAATTGGCGAAATCATGGCGTATGAAATCAGCAAAGAACTGGAATATCGCCCTATTGAAATCAGGACGCCGCTCGCGATAAAGAAAACCGCTGAAATCGAAACGCCTATCGTTTTATGTTCGATACTTCGCGCGGGACTGCCGCTTCACGTTGGATTCATGAACTATTTCGACGATGCGCAGAATGGTTTTATCTCGGCCTACCGACATCATTACAACAACGACGACGCTTTTGAAATCAAGGTGGAATACCGTGCCATGCCATCGATTCAGGGTAAAACGCTTATCGTTGTCGACCCGATGTTGGCCACCGGACAATCGCTTGCAGCCGTAATCGACGTCCTGTTGCAATCGGAAACTCCAGACAACGTGCATATTGCCGCGGTAATCGCCGCTCCGGAAGGTGTGGAATTGCTCAACCAAACGCTTCCCGATAATTTCTATCTCTGGATTGCCGCCCAGGACGAAAAGCTGAACGAAAAAAACTACATCATTCCAGGCTTGGGAGATGCAGGCGATTTGGCATACGGCCCCAAATTATAATTGCATAAAAAAGCTGACTATCGCCAAAACCGCTGTGACACCCACCGTGATTTCGCGTTTGAGTTCACTTGAAGTCGTCTCGACGATCGTAGAAGCCATTATGGCCAACGGCGCCAGGGTAAACACCAAAACCTCATTGCTCTTAAATGGGGATACGATAAAAACCGCGACGCCAACCACAAACGCGAGAATGATTTTTTTATAAGACGATTGCAGGATTAACGGGCGGTTGGGCAATGTGGTAACCATGATAAAGACGAAATACGCCACCACGGGCGCATACATCGAAAGAGCGAGGTTTTGTTTGCTGTCTGTAAAATAATCGATGCTGACATCAATCGGGATGTTTGCCGATACGAAATCGATTCGCGTCTCGTCGACGATAAAGGCGAACAGGAAGAAAACCACCGCGGCCGACGCAAATGCGATGAACGGCAAGATCCAGTTGCGGTAGTCGCGCGAGACGTGGAACAATATCGAAATGAATACCAGGACGATAAACAAGATCGCCCAAAAGTGGAACAAAGCCGCGAGAAAAATCCACAGGGAAGCGTCGAAAATCTTCTCTTTAGGCGCTTTCAGGGATTGGAGCGAGACTAATCGCCTTAGTGCGAGCAACACAAAAAAGTTGGAAACGCACAGGTTGAAATTGTCAAAAACCGACGGGAAAAACAGCAAAAAAAGAAAGAAGAACAGAATAGCGTAAGAGTTGTCACGACTCAATCCGTTTTTCTTGACGATGAAATTCAGGATGAACAACGAGCTGAAAACCAAGCCCAAAAGAAATGCTTTCTCAATCAATCCCGCCACATCGTTCGTCCTCTCCGATCCCGAAAACTGGAAAATCAAATAAAAGAACGCCACCAATGCAATGAGCACCGTATAGTTAAAAGGCGTAGATTTTCGGAAAAGGCTTGCTATCATGCCGAGTTTTTATACTTTTGTGGAACCTAAATTAATACTTGTTCAAAGATGAGATCATTATTCGAAGCAATCCAATGGCTTTTTGTTGACGTATTGTACTTGCCGTTTGACTGGTTGAGAGCCCTTGAGCTCGAGACATGGTTCGGTGCCAACCTCCTCAACTGGATTTTCATGGCCATCTGCTGTTATTATACCTGGTATTGGATCAAACAAATCGGAATCACAAAAGACGAGGACGTTCAGGACACTACAGCCCATTCTTTCTTAGGCTAAGTCGAACCCGATATCTTTCCTGAAATACATCGTATCAAAATGTAGCTTGTCTATGTTTTGATACGATTTTTTTATGGCCTCTTCGTAGTCGTTCCCATAGGATGTCACGGCCAGGACGCGACCTCCGTTCGATACGACGTTGCCCGCCTCGTCGAGTTTCGTTCCCGCGTGGAAAACGATGGAATCTGAAATTTTGTCAAAGCCCGTGATCACTTTGCCTTTCTGGTAGTCTTCCGGATACCCGCCGGACACGACCATGACCGTCGTTGCAGCGCGGTGGTCGATCTCGAGCGCGACTTCGTCGAGCCTTTCGTTGGAAACGGCAAAAAACAATTCGACAAGATCCGATTTCAATCGCGGCATCACGACCTCCGTTTCCGGGTCGCCCATGCGAACGTTGTATTCGATGACCATCGGGTCGTCCCCGACTTTGATCAATCCGATAAAAATAAAACCTTTGTATTCGATATGATCTTTGCGCAAACCGTCAACGGTTGGTTTTACGATGCGCGTCTCGATCTTTTCCATAAAGTCGTGATCTGCGAACGGAACAGGTGAAACTGCGCCCATTCCTCCGGTGTTCAAGCCCGTATCGCCTTCTCCGATTCGCTTGTAATCTTTGGCCGTCGGAAGAATTTTGTAGCTTTTGCCGTCGGTAAGGACAAAACAAGAAAGTTCGATCCCGTCAAGGAATTCTTCAATGACGACTTTTGCAGACGCGGCTCCGAACTTTTGCCCGACAAGCATATTGCGCAATTCCGATTTGGCTTCTTCGAGATCGCTCAGGATCAGGACACCTTTGCCGGCGGCCAAACCATCCGCTTTCAAAACATATGGCGGTTTCAACGTCTCAAGAAAATCACAACCTTTTTCGACGGTTTGAGCCGTAAAGCTGTCGTAAGCCGCCGTCGGGATTTTGTGACGGATCAAAAACTCCTTTGCGAACTCCTTGCTGCCTTCGAGTCGCGCGCCTTCTTTAGACGGGCCGATCACCGGGATTTCGGACAGTTCCTCATCGGCTTTGAAAAAATCGAAAATGCCCTCCACCAACGGATCCTCGGGCCCGACGACGACCAATTCGACGTTTTCATCCAAAACCAATTGCTTCACGTCGGCGAAATTCGTTGGCGAAATGTTTACGTTCGTTGCAATTTGGGCCGTTCCCGCGTTTCCCGGTGCGACTAACAGATTGGTACACAAGGGGCTTTTTAGAAGTTTCCAGGCCAACGCATGTTCGCGTCCGCCAGATCCGAGGAGAAGAATCGTCATGATGTAGTCGTGTGTTTAAGACGCCAAAAATACTCGGTTTTGGCGGGAAAGACAATAAATTTTAATTATTTGCGGATGGGAACGTTTCCCACTATTTTTACCAAAATTTGAACCGTGGCCGGAATTTTCGACTTATCGCTCCAACTCAATGGTTATCCGCTAAAACGGGCACGCGTCGAGCTAGGCAAAATACTCGATGTTCCTGACGGCGCTTACGCGGAATTCGTCGAAAAGCGCAAAAAAGAAATTCTCGATTTCCATTTGGAACACAACGCGTTTTATCGCGAAATAGCGTCTGGTTCGGATAAAAATGACTGGGCCAGATTGCCCGTTATGCGCAAACAGGATTTCCAACGGCCTCTTGAACAGCGGCTTTCGGATGGATATTCCACGGGTTCGGTATTCGTCAACAAAACCTCGGGATCGAGCGGAAACCCAATGACGTTTGCCAAAGACAAGTTTTGCCACGCTATGATCTGGGCCAACATCCAACGGCGGTTCGCGTGGTACGACCTCGATTTCAATTCGTCATGGCAAGCGCGATTCTACGGGCGTTCGCTTGATTCGATCGCTTCGAAAAAACTCCAGCTCAAAGACTTTTTAAGCAAGCGTTATAGATTCGATATTTTCGATCTGTCGGACGCGGCTCTCGAGAAAATCACAGCGAAATTCGCCAGGACACGTTTTGAATACATCAATGGTTATACGAGTAATTTCGTGTTGCTCGCGAAATATCTGAAAAAGAAAAACCTCATACTTAAAGCGATTTGCCCGACGCTCAAGGTGTGCATCACGACTTCCGAGATGTTGTTTGAAGACGATCGGAAATTGATCGAAAAACACCTTGGGATTCCGGTTGCAAACGAGTACGGAGCATCTGAATTGGAAGTCATCGCGTTTGAAAATCCCGACGGAGATTGGCTCGTGAATTCGGAAACCATTTTCGTGGAAATTCTCGATGATGCCGGAAATCCCGTCCCGCATGGAACGGAAGGTCGAATTGTCGTAACGAGCCTCGACAACAAAGCACATCCGTTTATCCGTTACGATGTGGGCGATCGCGGAATTCTCGACGAAATAAGCACGGTCAAGCGTCCGATACTGAAAAAACTCGTCGGACGCACGAGCGATTTCGCGATTTTGCCAAGTGGGAAAAAGCCGGCGGGCATGACATTTTATTCGCTGACGAAAAAGATTTTCGAAGACGACGGAAACGTCAAGGAATTCGTGATACGACAAACCGAACGCGATCTGTTCGAGATCGATTATGCGAGTGAGCGCGAATTGACACCCGGAGAACAAAACCGGATTTCTGCCATCATGGGCGATTATCTCGAAGCTGGACTTCGTTTCAGATATTATCGAAAAGATGCGCTCGAACGAACATCTGTAGGAAAACTCAAGCAATTTACGTGTTTGGTCAAATCGGAAGACATATGAAATGCGTATTGTTTTTGCTGTTTTTGTGCGGATGGAATGCAATGGCTCAGAAAGCGGAAGTGATCCGGATCGATACGAGAGAACGGATGCTCTCGTCGAAAATCGATGGAAAATACGATATTTCGATTTTTTTAAAAGCACACAAATGGAGCGCGGACCACGCCGGTATTTATTCCGTGAAAGGCTGGTATTGGTATGATTCCAGGAAAATCAAAATTCCGCTCGTCGGGATATGGGACGGCGGCCTGACGCTGTTTCACTTCAAGGACGCCAGTCTCGAAAAACGCGTTCTGGAATTCATTTCGAACGAAACCGACATTTACAGCAAAGTAGAAGATATTAAGCGCATTTCAGGATCCGACGAAAAATTCACGTTCGATCACCAAAGTGGTCAGGCGTTTGGACAATGGGAAAAAGGCGACTGCAAATTTCGCGCATCGATTTCGCCAGAAGAGGATCTTCGAATCGCAAAAACACGGGAATTCCTGCGTCTTTCCAAGCCAGATAATACAACCGTCGATTTGGACCTTTACGCATTCGGGATTTACAAAACGGATTTTTCGCTTGTCGGATTCCATTCTTCCGAAACTGAAAACCGTGTTTTACTCGAATATGAATACCAATCGCGTCCGTATGCACCGGGAATGTGCGGTGCCGGAAGCGAAAAAGGTTATGTAACTTTGCGGCTCGACTCAGGTTTCGGATTAACTTCGTTTGAAACGGTGGAAACTGAAAGTTGCCTCGACACTATTTTTTCTGAGGAAAATCAAAAGGACAATATTGTCGTCGTGACCGGAAACGACGGAAAAATCCAAAAATGGAGAGTGGACGCGAAATCCGCACAAGTCACCAAAGTCAAATGAGAAGAAGCAAGCGACTACATGACCTTAAAATTCAATAGACAAACATCGAAATGAACATCACGATAGTTGCCGGGGCGAGGCCCAATTTCATCAAAATCGCACCGATCATAAAGGCGATCGAAAGCCGTAAAAATTCCGGTGCGGACGTTTCGTTCCGGCTTGTCCATACGGGTCAACATTACGATAAAAATTTAAGCGATACTTTTTTCGAGGAGCTAAACATTCCGCATCCTGACGCGAATCTTGAGGTAAAAAGCGGTTCTCAAGCGGTTCAGACGGCGGCGATCATGGTGGCGTTCGAACAGGAGTTGCTGCAAAATCCGACTGATCTGGTCCTCGTCGTCGGGGATGTGAATTCGACGATGGCCTGCGCGATCGTAGCCAAAAAACTCAATGTAAAAGTCACCCACGTCGAAGCCGGAATCCGCTCGGGCGACTGGACGATGCCCGAGGAAATCAACCGCATCGTAACCGATTCGATCACTGATTTTTTCTTTACCACATCGGTTTCGGCTTCCGAGAATTTGCTAAAATATGGAGCCGATCCCGCAAAAGTACACTTTGTCGGAAACGTGATGATCGACACGCTTACCCAAAATCTGGATCGCATCAAAAAGCCGGATTTTTGGGACGATTTTGGCCTGGAAAACGGAAATTATATCGTCTTGACCTTACACCGTCCGTCGAATGTGGATGAAGAAAAATCGCTCCAAAACCTACTGCTCGGCATCGACAAACTTGCCGGAGACAAAAAAGTGGTTTTTCCGGTTCATCCGAGAACGAAAGCGATTCTTGGCGACGCGAAACTCGACTTCAGCAACATCGTTTATGCCGAACCTCAAAGTTATCTGGCATTCATGTACCTCATCAAAAACAGCTTTGCCGTGATTACCGATTCGGGTGGAATTTCTGAAGAAACCACCGTTTTGGGCATTCCGTGTTTTACGATGCGCGAAAACACGGAACGTCCTGAAACACAGGATATCGGAACAAATACACTCGTGGGAATTTCGATCGAAAACCTGGAAAAGCACTTTTCTGACTTTCTTCAAAACGGGCTTCGCGAACACGGAATCCCCGAACTTTGGGATGGAAAAGCATCCGATCGGATCATCGACATTTTGCTATCGGAATGGAAAAAATCCTGATCGTTTCGAATTATTATCCGCCGGAAAAAGGCGCTGCGGCGAACCGAATCGAACAGATGGCGCTCAAGTTGTCGCATCATTACGAAGTGTCGGTGATTTGTCCGCTCGGAAATTATCCGGAAGGCAAATTATTCCCACAATACCGCGGGAAATTCTGGGTAAAGGAAATCCAAAAAAACGTCTTGGTAAAGCGGTTGTGGATCTATCCGAGCAACAGCAAAAACATCGCAAAACGATTGTTGTCGATCTTGTCGTTTTCATCAATATTGTTCGTGAGGCTGCTGTTTGGGAGACTTCCGCGAAAAGTCATCGTGCAATCGCCTCCGTTGTTGTTGTCGTTCATCGCGGTGTTGGCGTTGTCGATAAGGCGCAGGAAAATCATATTGAACGTCTCCGACTTGTGGCCGATGGCCGCGCTCGAGCTCAAGGTGATGCGACACGGTTCGGTTTCCCACAAATTCGCATTGTTCCTCGAGCGTTTTATTTATAAAAATGCCGATGTCGTGCTGGGGCAATCAGAAGAAATCCTGTCGCACGTCCGACAGATCGTTCCGAGCCAGAAAGCGTATTTGTACCGCAATTTCCCTGACCATTCCGAAGCGTTCGAGTTTCGCTACAGCGACGGAAAAATCAGGCTTTTTTACGCCGGGCTGCTTGGCGTTGCACAAGGCGTTCTCGAATCTTGCCAAAAAATGGAACTTGCCGGCCTGAACATTGAGTTCCATATTTTCGGGGACGGGGCCGAAAAATCCGATATCGAAAAATACATCGCGGGCCATCCCGAAAAAAATATCGTTTTCCACGGCATGGTCGACCGAAAAGTGCTGCACAAAAAACTTGAGGAGTTCGACATCGCATATGTTCCGCTGGCGACGCGCATTTACGGATCGGTTCCTTCAAAAATCTTCGAATATGGCGCCTTGGGAATGCCGATCCTTTATTTTGGCGGAGGAGAAGGCGAAAATATCGTGCGTGAATACGATTTGGGTTGGGTCGCTTCGGTAGAAGATTTCCGGGAATTGAACTCGGTTTTGAAAGCGATTTCGGACAGCGGAAAATCGGCTCTAAGCCCAATGAAAACAACAATCCTCGAAACGGCAAAAAGCAATTTCAACCTTGATTCCCAACTAAAAAACCTGATTTCGGAAGGCGTTTTCTAGTAGGCTTTTTCTTCCCCTTTAAAAATGTTGATCACCGTTTGTAGAATGATCTTCAAATCGAGCAGAAACGACCAGTTTTCGATGTAGAACACGTCGAATTTGATGCGGTTGATCATGTCTTCGTCTGTTTCAATTTCGCCACGAAAGCCGCGAACCTGAGCCAATCCGGTGATTCCCGGTTTGACGTAATGGCGCACCATGTATTTTTTGATCTTGCTTCCGTAGGCCTTGTTCTGCGACCAAAGATGCGGACGCGGCCCGACCACGGACATATCGCCCACCAATACGTTTATGAATTGTGGCAGTTCGTCGATGCTGGTTTTGCGCATGATGCGGCCTACCCTGGTTACGCGGGGATCGTTCTTCGAAGCTTCTTTCTCGGTGGTTTTATTCATTTTCATCGAGCGGAACTTATAGCAGAAAAATTCCGTTTCGTTGATTCCCGGACGCCCTTGAAGAAAGAAGATCGGCCCTTTCGATTCGAGCTTGATGATCAGGCCCAATATCGGGACGAGCCATGAAAGCACGCCAATTATGATCACGAGCGAAAAAAATATGTCGAAACCGCGCTTGAATCCCTTTACGATGGGTTCGTGCAATAACGTCCGCTGTAGCGAAAGAACCGGGAAAAACCCGTAATAATCCAATTTGAGGTTCTTGGCGAAAATCTCTTTGGTATCGGGAATGAACTTGATGGCTTTTTTGTGATCGTCCGCAAACTCGACGAGATCCTTGAGCTGTTCGTTGGAAATTTCGTTGAGCGAGCAGTAAATCTCGTCGATTCGGTTGGCGATCACGAACTCTTTTAGGGTTTCGATCTTGCCGCGGATGTGCTCGTTGGATTTCTTGTCGGAAAAAAATCCGTGGAAACGATAGCCGAAATCGTTGCGTTCTTCAAACAGGTTCTTGAGGCGAATGGCTTCCGGCGTATATCCGATAATGACGGCGTTGCGAAAATTGCTTCCCGTTATGATACGGTATTTCTTCAGATAGTAAAAAAGCAGCCATTTGAAAACCGCAACCAGTGCCATACAAGTACTGACGTGGAGTGCGATTGCCGTTCCGCTAAAGATAGTGGCCTTGGCAAACGGGAAAAACGCAATGATGACCAACAGGAACAAAACGCCCTGGCGCACGAGTTTCGAAAGGATTTCAACCGGTGTGGTGAACCTGTAAACGCCGTAAAACTTGATCAGGAAAGCGATGGCGATCCAGACAAGATTTTGGTATAACAGAAACCAGGGAAAATCGAGGTTGTGATTGTCGAAAAAATAAAACGGAAAGACATTGATCACGATCAAATCGAGCGCAATGCTGATTGGTCGGATGTACTTGGAATATCTACCCGTTTGAGCTCCCGTCATATCAATGGATATATCCTGAGAAATCTTTGTGTTCCTCTTTGAGCAGCTCTTCGGACGAAAGCGACTTGAAATACTCGTAGGTGATCTTCATGCCTTCGGAACGGGACACTTTTGGTTCCCATCCGAGGATTGCCTTTGCCTTTGTGATGTCGGGCTGGCGTTGCATCGGGTCGTTTACCGGAAGTTCCCTGTACACCACTTTTTGGTCGGTGCCGGTGAGCTTGATGATTTCTTCGGCAAAGTCGCTGATCGTGATCTCGTCCGGATTCCCGATGTTGACCGGCAACACATAATCCGACAACAGCAACCTGTAAATGCCTTCGACCTGATCGTCGACGTAGCAAAACGAACGCGTTTGGGATCCGTCTCCAAAAATGGTGAGATCCTCTCCGCGCAATGCCTGGCCGATGAATGCCGGGATGACCCGGCCGTCGTTGAGTCGCATTCTTGGCCCGTAAGTGTTGAATATCCTTACAATACGGGTTTCGACGCCGTGAAAGGTGTGATAAGCCATCGTGATCGACTCCTGGAAGCGCTTGGCTTCGTCATAGACGCCTCTTGGCCCGATCGTGTTCACATTGCCGTAATATTCTTCGGTTTGCGGATGGATCAACGGGTCGCCATAGACTTCTGAAGTGGATGCGATAAGGATCCTTGCCTTCTTTACCCTTGCCAATCCCAACAGATTATGCGTACCCAACGATCCCACTTTTAGGGTTTGGATCGGAATCTTGAGATAATCGATAGGGCTTGCCGGGGAAGCGAAATGGAGAATATAGTCGATTTTACCCGGAACGTGGACGAACTTGGTGATATCGTGGTGGTAAAACTCGAAATTCTTGTGGCTGAAAAGATGCTCGATGTTCTTGAGATCGCCCGTAATAAGGTTGTCCATCCCGATTACGAAATATCCCTCTGCAATAAACCGGTCGCAAAGATGCGAACCCAAAAAGCCCGCTGCGCCGGTAATCAATATTCTTTTCATAGACTTATCGTTTTTTTGTGGCAATCAATACCGTACCGTAATTGGCAAGGCAATACATCGCAGTGAAAAAAGTCACGCCTCGCTGTCTCCACAAAAATGACTCCGTCAAAAATAAACTTATCATCAGAACTGAAAAAGAAATAAGTGTAAAATCTTTGGCGGTAATGGCATTTTTGAGACTCACGAAAAGCATTATGACGAGCAGCAAAAATGCAAAAAAGCCCATCTCGGCAAAATTCTGGACGTATTGATTGTGGAAGTTTTTGCCGTGATATCCTTTATTGGACGCATCTCCCTTAAAAAGCCCATATTCGTCCGCCTTTTCGCCAATTTTTCTGAATGAGGCATTGAGTCCGTAACCCGTGAACAAGATATTGTCTTGCGCAAGCATTTCAGTAAAGATGCGGAATTGGTACACCCGGAATGCCGTTCCTCCAAAAAAGTCGTTGGCGGTGAACTTTTCCTGATTCCACGCCTGGGAGACGCTGACGTTGTTGACCCTGCCGCCGTCAATGATGATCTGGGCCGGGTTTTCTTTCGCCGCCTCGAATTCCGATCGAAAGCGTTGGGTGATTTTCGGAAATGCGATCAGACTGAGCACAAAAACTCCAAAAAAGATGCCGGACACTGAAATCAATCTGCGTCTCCCAAGGTTGGCATAACGCACAAAATAAACGACGCACAACAACGCGAATACGGCAATCACGTTCTTAGACGATAACAACAGGATCAGCAAAAACAGGATCGCGCACGCTGTTTTGTCGAGGATTTTCAGCTTGTTTTTGGTTACCAGCGCGAAGAACGCTACGGCAAAAAATACGGAAACGTAAATCGCGTTGGTTTCCTCGGTGACGAGTTCGTGATAAAAAAAGACGTTCCTATTCCCGGTAAGTAGAAATCGGATAACGGCTTTTGAGAGATAAAAAACCGCAACGGCGGCCATCGCATATCCGAACTTTTCCAGTATCGACCTGCGCTGCGTCGTCGAAAACGGCGGAATAATGAGAAAACAGATGGGAATTACGATCAGGTAAATCATCCGCGGAAGCGCTTTTAGGCTTCTTTGCAAATCGATCGTCCACGTCAGCGAAAGCGCCATGAGTAGAAAAAGTGCGATCGGCAAGAGCAGTTTCCAATCGCGGGCGAAATAACGATGTTTCCCGAACTGCCAGATCGAGGCCGCGGCCAGAAGTCCCAGCGCGACATTTCCGATTCCTAATTTTAGCGGAGCGGTGACCAGAAGAAGAAGTACGAATGGTGCTACCGGATGTCCGTCAGCGAGCTTTTGCCATAACCTGCTCAAAAAGCCCGAGGTATTTTCCGTTGATCCGGTCCCAGTTGAATTCATCTACGATCGCCTTGTAATTGTTTTCGATGCGCTGCAAGTTATCGCTTTTTTTGACCGAAAGCAGAATATTTTTGACCTCATCAGGATTCGAAAAATAAACGGCATTGTCGCCTAGAATACCGCGATTGAACGCATTGTTGTGGGATGCGATGAATGCTTTGGACGCCATGGCCTCGAGCAACGACGGATTGGTTCCGCCAACGGTATGTCCGTGGAAATAGACGTTTGAAAAATAGCGCAGGTTGTTCAGGTGCAACAGGTTGTAAATCCCGCCCATGAAGCGGATGTTTGCGTGGCTGCCGAATTTCGATTTGAGATATTGTCCGTATTTCGTTTCGTGTTTGCCGACTACGAGAATCTCGCGACCGTTGGCAGCGTTGACGACGCCTTGCAACACCATTTCGATATTGTTCTCGGGTTCGAATCGTGCCATGACCATGTCGTAATTTCCGCTGGTGACATTGTATTGCGCCAAAATCGATTCGTCGGGATTGTCGAACGGATGCGCGCCGTACGCGATATACGTCGAGTCCTTTCCGTATCTTTTTTTGAGGAAATCCTGGATGCCGAGCGAATCCGAAACGAGGTAATCGCTACTCACAGCGGCCAGGCGTTCGGCGAACTTCAGGAACTGACGAACCGGGCGCTTGTACTTGGTGCGCTTCCATTCGAGGCCGTCCATGTTGGTGATGATGACAGGTTTTTTCGGAAGCAGGAAAAACCATACTGAATTGCTTGTGTAGCCCAATTGCAGAATGATGTCGAATTCGCGTTTGCGTGCGTCCATGATGCAATTGTAGTCGTAGAGAAATTGGCCGAACGTTCCCATTTTGTGTTCAGGATTGTTGCAATGGATCAGGTTGACGCCGTGAAACGTCTTTTCCTGGTACGGATGGTCGTGGGAATTGTACACATAGACATCATGTCCTTTCTGGACGAGGAAAACGGAAAAAAATTCGGCAAACTGCTCGAAACCACCGTAATGATTGGGGATTCCTCTTGTGCCCAGTATCGCTATTTTCATGAAGTCTGATAAATACTGCGCAAAAATAACATCTTTTGCTAATTGTGGACACGGTTTTTATTTTTATCCGGCACTCAATTGCATATCACGGATAACCGATTGTAATACAGTCAGTTATCACGACAATCAAGAATCGTGTGAAACCATTGTGTTAAATGACATTTATCAGGTTTGCGTTGGCGTTTTATTGTTATTTTTGTCTAGTCTACATAATAATTATACCATGATCCGATTCGATTATCTGGAGCAAAATCTTGAGGAACTTCGCATAAAATATCTTACGGCCCAACCTTTCCCGCATCTTGTCATCGACAATTTCTGTGAGACCGAAAAATTGGAACGCGCCTATTCCCATATCCCGGAGCTCAACAACAAAAGCCGCGATTATGCCTTTGCCAACAATAAGTTCGAAAAGTCGAATTACAAAGAGATTTGCCCGGAACTGAAAGAGTTCTACGACGATCTTTCATCGGAACGGTTCAACAAGATATTGAGTTTCATCACCGCTAAGCGAACGTTCGTCGATCCTAAGAATTTTGGCGGAGGATTGCACCAGGGCAAGAAAAACAGCTTTCTGGATATGCATTTGGATTTCAATTACCATCCGCTTCACAAAAACTGGTACCGCGAACTGAACCTTTTGCTTTACCTCAACAAAGATTGGAAACCCGAATACAAAGGCGGTTTGAGAATCAAGGATTTGCGTACCAACGAAGAAGCCGAACTCGACGTTCCGTTCAACCGCATGATCATCCAGCAGTGTGCGCCTTACAGCCTTCACGGTTACGATATGACCAATTTTCCGGAAGGCCGTTACCGAACTTCTATCGCAACTTATGCTTATCAGATTCACGAGCGCCTCATCGAAACGCCCCGTACTACGGACTGGTTTCCGAAAGAAGACGCTTCGTTCCTAAAGAAGCAGCTTGCGAAGAACTATAATTTTTTAGTTCAGACGAAGAACAAATTTTTTGGAAGCGCCACGGCGAAAAACCAGTAATCAGATTTTAGAAAGCGCCGCTGTAAGTATCCCCGCGGCATTTTTCCAGTTATAACGAGCGGCTATCTGGTCGCTTATTTTTTGCAGATGTTCCTCGTTTGGCGGCAGTTCGCAGATGCGTTTGAGTTTATTTGAAAATTCCTCGTCTTTTGACGGATTGAAAAGATTCTCGGCAAAAAAATCGAAATCGGCCATCGCGGTTTCGCTCGAACACAACACCGGGATTCTGGCGGCGGCTGCTTCCAAAGGCGGAATTCCGAAACCTTCGGCGATCGACGGATAAATAAATGCTTTCGAGGCGCGCAACAGTTTGAGCATGTCGCCGAACGCAAGATGCTCGATGAACCTGACTTTCGAGCGAATTTCGGCTGTGCTTTTCTCGAGGAGTTTGTGAAGTTCGGGCATCGCAAATGTCTCGTGCCCGACAAAAACCAGTTCATGACTTTCATAAAGCTTGAGGTCGATGAAATGCTTGAGCAATAGCTGTTGCTTTTTCCTCGGCTCAAGACGGCTCACATAAATCAGGTAGTTGTGCAGCCCGAATTGTTCCGCAACTTGCTTTTTTACCTCAGATTTTGTGTATGGCTCAAAAAACACCGGGTCGACACCGTTTGGCGTAATCACCGCATCGGGAACGCCGAGATATTGCGCGATTTCACGCTTGGAATAGGGCGAAACAGTGAGCACGAGATCTGCTGCACGCGCACTGAACCTGTAAGTCAACAAACTCATGTGGCGATTCATCTTCGGAAAATATTCAGGGAAATCCTCGAAAAGCACGTCGTGGGTCGTGACAATATACTTGCAGACTTTTATCGGCGGAACGCGATACTGAAAATGGGCAATGTCGATTTTATGCTTCTGTAGCATTTTGGGTAGGTCGAACAACAAACGCTTCACCTTGTTCCCGCGCGGATATTGTAAGTACGTTACATTTGGGTGATCCCCGAATTCTTTCCTGAGGTTGTCGATGTCTGACGCACCGAGGAAAAATTGCAATGCAGCGTCCTTGATCAACTCGGAATAAATGCCTTTGATATAGGTTCGCGTACCTTGAAAGCCGCCGTCGAATACATGGCAGTCTACGAAGATTCTATTCCGCATGATTCGTTTCTGGATAAGTTCTGTTCGTGTTTCGCTCCCTTAATAATAGTTCGCGATAAGCCAGCAATGCGCCGATGACCATCGACTTGTTATCGAGCTTTAGGTATAATCCCATAAAAACCCAATTTGAAAGGATGAGATAAATTGCGCTTCCGGTAAGTAAATAATTGTAGACCCGTATTCTGGGATCGCTTGAACGTGGCTGCCGCTGTATCTGATAAATCGAAAAGAGCAGTAGTAGCACGCCGACAAGCCCGGACTTAAGGAAAACGGTCATATATGAGTTGTGAAGCGTCGGAATATGGCGGATGAATTCCAGATCATTCGTCCAGAGCTCCCGGCCTAAATCAATCGTCGAGCCCATCCCTTTTCCAAATACAATAGCTGTCCAGCCTTCGCTGCTGACTTGTCGCACGGTAATGATATTTTCGAACGATCGGTAATTATCGTTCCAGTCTTTCCAGTCCTCTTCGTTAATCTTCGTCTTGAAGGGTTCGACTGGCGCGATCTTTACCTTATAAAGGAAGGCGTCCAATCCTGATCCCATTCGCTTTGGGTTATAAATATATATTGCTCCGTACGCCAGCAACACACCTGCCGAAATCAACAGCAATGAACGGATAGCTCGTGGTGTCGGTCGTAAATAACCTTTTATCGCAAAGAACAGTATGAAAAATTGGATGATATTCGTCCTGGCGAGATAAAACACGGTAGATATCCCGACAACCGTCAGCATGAGGATAGCCTTCTTTTGCGATATTTCAATCCCTAGCTCCTTCCTGAAAATGACGAAAATCAGCACATATATCTGGAGATCGTCGAAATATCCACCGTAAAGACGCAACATGTTCATATCGCGTATTCCGTCGACAACAAAATAAAACAACAGCGTGAGCAGGTGAATTACCGCCAAAAGAAACCCTGCGCTGAGAATGACATTCAGCACCTTTTTTCCCATTACTTTGGCGCAGTTGTAGCCAATCATCAACCCGAGGATAGGCTTGAGTAGATAGGCCAAATCCCTGAATATGTCATAAATCCGGTGGTCGTAGAAAAATGAGGACACGGCGGCGATCAGTAAAATAGCTCCGTAGGCGCCCATAATTTTGAGCATGGTCAGCGAATAGCGAAACCGCAGCGACAATACGGCAGCCATTGCCCAGAACAGAAATGTCGTCTCGTAGCTTTTCAGCAATAAGATGAGCGCGCTTCCGATAAGCAAATATTCCTGAAAACGGTATTTCTTTAACGTCTCTACCATCGGCATTTTACGACAGCCATTCTGCCAAGCGTTTTGATGCTCCAGATACGACATCTACTGCAGGCAATTCGGCGATTTCATTAAGGCGTTCACCGTGTCGTAAGAACGCAAGTTTTCCCGTGCGGTCCTTGGAGTCGCGATTTGCGGTTTCGTTGAATCCGGAAAGGGACGAATAGGTGGCAAAAGGGGCTGACAAATCCTTGCGGACAAAATAAGCGTTTACGCCCGCTTTTGTGGTTCCTACGAAGTCATAGCCTTTCTTGTCCGCCAGGTGGCAAAATGCCGCAAGCGATGCTCCGAAGTACAACTCCGAATAATGCGCAGCCGAACGTACGAAGTCAGCTTTATAGGGAATGCTCAGCTTTAAATCTCCTCCGAATACCGAGTTATATTCGCAGACGACTATGCGCGGTTTTATACATTCGATACTTTCCCATACCCAATAATCATTTCCATCTATGTCGACACTGAGCAACCCGATGTCTTCGATTTTGGTATAATCCGATATGATGGCGTTGATATTGTCGGTCGTGATAAATGCCTGTCGTGCTACCAAATCGTATTTCCAGTAGATGAAATCCTGTTTGATGAAATCAATATTGCTTTTGCTTCCGTCCAATACCAACCCTGACCAATTATTGTTCATGAGCAAAAACCGCGTATTGGATTCCGTATAGGTTTCTACGCCAAATTCTACAAAAATCGGATTTGGAATTTCGATCTGGCTGATCAGGTATTGAATTACGCCGTCTTCTCCTCGTTGGGAAAAAACCTGAAACTCCACTTCGTCCAGCGAGGCCGATTTTATTTGGGAATTTTGTTTTGCAAGGAGCTTTCCTGTAAGCATCAGGTTTTTGTGGACGTCGTAATTGAGCTTCTGGAAAAATTTCTTGTAGTAGCGTCTTAAAAGGTCTTTCATTTAACGTTTTTGTTTTTCTTCAGCTTGACTTTTGCCTCAATAACGGTTGCAGATAGCGGTGATAAACCAGGCACAGGACCACTTCGGAAACCAAAAGAGACAAAAGAGCGCCGTATAGTCCTGCTTTCCACAATCCGAGGCAAAGCAAGAGCGTGCTCATAGCCGTTATGAACACCGTAATTCGGATATAATCCCGGTTCTTATCAAAACTAAACAATAATTGCTCCTGTGCCAAAGTGATTCCTATAAAAAATGGAATCCCTAGCGCCGGTAGCAGCAAGCTGTGGTAAAGCGGAAGGAAAATCGAGCTCACTTTAAAGAAACGCAGTACTTCGTCCGCGAAAAACCCGGTGAGCAACAAACCGATTGAGACTGCGAGCAGATTATAACCGTTCAGTCGCTTCCATGTTCGCAGGCCGCGTTTGAAATCTGTATTGATCTCGTAAGACACCATGCCGAGAGAGAATTTAAAAACCGTCTGGAAGTAAGTCCTGAACAACATCACAATCTGCTCGATAACTTTAAATTGTCCGGCTACGACGGTTCCGGCTAAGGTTCCGATGATCAGAATTGGCGAATATTGCCGGAATGCGAATAACAGTTGGGAAATGCAAAAGGTAAAATCCCGTTTGATAAGTTCCCTTGCCGATGATAACCTGAGATTTTCCCAGCCCACGTTATACCTGATAACCAATCGTATCAGCACGAAAAGCGACGGAATTACCAGCCCTAAGCCAAGCCACATATTTACGTAAACGTAATCGAAATCTGAAACCACAAAGAACAGGACGCCCAACAGGTAAATGGCTTTCGAAAGTATGTTAATGGCGCTGATACTTACGAAATCTTCTATTCCTTGTAGAAACCATGTCGGGTTGAGGAACTGCCCCAGAACGATACACATGCTCAATAAATAAAGCGCGCGCTCTGACCGGAAATAGGGAATCAGGTAACAGCTCAGGCAGATAAGCGCCAAGACGAATAACAACAGTACGAATTTTGCGAGATATACTGTCGCAAATGTCGCTTTCAGTACGTCTGGATTTTGCCTGTTGAGCGCAACTTCCCGCACGCTCTTTATATAAGAAGAGTAGTCGACGACGACTATCAGAATGTAGGATAAAGACATTCCCATACCCGCTTTGCCAAGCCCTTTTTCACCGACGACTCCTATGATGTAAGGTATTACGACAATAGGACTGATGAGGTTGACCGCTTGCCCAAATCCGTAAATGAAGAATTTATGCAACTTTTCACTTTTGATGGCAGTCTTTATATTGTGGAAACGCATAGAGTCATTTATCCTGCCAAAGATATGCTAAAATTATATGTTTCATGGATAGGGCGTTTAACAGACCAACGGCCCCGAACGCCGCGTTTGTTGCCCATTGTGCTGATCGAAGGCTTGACCAGGAATTTATAAACCCACGTTATTTTTGTTTACAGCCAGCCAAAAAGAATATTAATTGCGCTCGCAGGTAAAAAACAAAAAATGCTATTCATTTCTTCAACAATGAATAGCATTTCTTAGACAGTATTATAAACGGCTATTTTGCCAGCTTTTGCAATTCCGGGCCAAGATTGGCTTCGTGCGGATATAACGATGGATTCTGCCTCGCGCCATCCTTAACCAATGCCTTGATTTCGCCGGTTGCCGGATTAAACGTACATTTTGAGTCGTCGGCTCGGAAAAAGTTCCCCATTTCGGCACCGGCAATGACACGCTTTCCACCTTGATATTCAAGCCCGATATTCTTAAGGGTAATATCTTGCTGATCTTTATTCATTCCCAGGTCGATGCGGAGCTGCGTCGGATAAACATCTGCAGGGAGGCTGTACAACACTTGCTGCTCAGCGTCACTTCCTTTAACGCCTACCCAAATAGGTTCAGCTTTAAAATCGGATGTTCCGTCCTCGGTGTAAAACAGGCTGAAAGTATCGTCTTTTTTTGCAATAACATTGAGGGTTACCTTAAAATTTTCATTCGTCACTTCTGACTTTTTAACCTCCAAAGATTCCACCGACTTCTCATCTTTACAACTTGTAAACAGCGCAATGGCCATTACTGCCGCTATAGCAATTCTTGTTTTCATCTTTTTGTTAAATTTTCAGCAAATGTAAACTTTTTCCTTTGTTGGGCGAAAGGGTTAAAAAATATTTTTTTTGTCATTTCTTGCGTTGATAATCCCCTCTTGAAAAATACTTTTCTACGAAGCAGTAAACCAAAATAAAAAAATATCGGCTTCCCATTTCCTTGATCTTCAATTTGGAAACTCCGTATTTTCGATTCGTCCAGGAATTGGGTACGATCGTATACGAATAACCACGGATAATCGCTTTGAGCGGCAATTCGATAGTAAGATTAAAATGAGGCGCAAGAATAGGTTTCACGCCATCGATGACTTCGCGTTTGTACAATTTAAAAGCGTTCGTGGTATCGTTGTAACGGATGCCCATTACCATCCTTATTATGAAATTCGCGATCCTGTTGATGATTTTCTTAACCCACGGATAGTCGATGACTCGCCCGCCTTTCATGAAGCGGCTGCCAAAGACGCAGTCGTAATCTCCTTCGACCATTGTCGTGTAATACCGGATGAGATCGTAAGGTGAGTCCGAAAGATCAGCCATCATGACCGCGACGCAATCTCCCGAAAATCGGTCAAGCCCATAACGCACGGCATATCCGAACCCGTTTGGCCCAAGGTTGGTCTCGTACTTAACGGCCGGATATTTGGCCGCTAACTGTTTTAAGACCTCGAGCGTTCCGTCTTTAGAATTATCGTTAACGATAAGAACTTCGTGATCGATATTTACCTTGGCGAACGCCTGCTCTATCTGGTCAATGGTTTCTGCTATCGACTCTTCCTCGTTATAAGCCGGAATGACAATGCTTAACTTCACTGTTGTTCGTATATTATTTCGGCAAAATTACCAAATCCGTGTTTAATTTCTGTCCGGCGCGCATAACCGTTTTTTCGCAACAAGTCTTCTATTTCCGAATGCCGATCGTGGTTCAGGTACATATCGTCGCTATGGCTTTCCAGCTGTATGAAGCGAATGGGCCATCTTTGCTGACTTTCGTCGAATAAGCCCTGCAACACTTGTAGCTCGTGCCCTTCCACATCGATTTTCAGGACGTCGTATGCTTTGTCGCTTCCGCGGATTGTATCGCTAAGCCTGACCACCTCTACCTCGTAGCGATCCACGATAATGTCCTTGGCGTCCATTCCCAGGATGCGGGCCTTTTTCTTTAAATAATCAGAATCAAAATTAAGCGTTTCAAATGTAGACGTCTCGTCAAGCGCGTTTTCATTGAACTCAAGTTTCCCGTTGATGTTGCTCACGCCAAGGTTGTGGAGCTTGACATTTCCGAAGCCGCGATACTTTAAAGTCAACATGGAGAACAATTTCTGGTTGGGTTCGAACGCGTCAATGTTCGCAGCTGGGAATATCCCAAGGAAAAAATCGATCGACTGGCCTTTGTTCGCGCCAATATCAAGAATCTGCGGGTTTTCTTTTTTCAGCACGCCGCGATAGAATCTGCGAAGTTTCGGATAGAAAAAAATGCCCTCGTTGAGATGTAGCAATTTCTGTATTATCTTGGTCCTTAAGCTCATCTTAGTTTTTGGCGACCGTGGCTGAATAGATTTGGGTCAGGATATCGTTGATACCGTACTTCCACGTCCAATCCGGGTAATGTTGCTGAAACTTCGAAACATCGCTTATCCACCAAATATGGTCGCCTATGCGGTTGGCTTCGGTATATTCGTAATTCATCGGTTTACCCGTGATGCTCTCGCACATCACAATTGCTTCGGCCATCGAGCAGTTGGAAAAACGTCCGCCTCCAGCGTTATATACTTCCCCTTGTTTCGGATTCTGATAGAAATGCCAGAACATGTTCACGAGATCCCAGCTGTGGATGTTGTCACGAACCTGTTTGCCGTGGTAACCGAAAACCGTGTACTTGTCGCCGGTAATGGCGCATTTCATCAAATACGATAAAAATCCGTGCAGTTTGGTGCCTGAATGATTCGGCCCGGTGAGGCAGCCTCCGCGAAAAACGCCCGTGTTCATGCCGAAATATTTGCCATATTCCTGAACCAACACATCAGCAGCCACTTTCGAAGCGCCAAAAAGCGAGTGTTTGGTTTGATCTATACTCATTTGCTCATCAATCCCCTTTTTAAAATAAGGGTGCGCCTCGTCGATTTCCCAGCGGTGTTCAAGTTCGACCAGCGGCAAATAATTTGGCGTATCCCCATACACTTTGTTTGTCGAGGTAAAGATGAAAACCGCGCCTGAACAATGTTTTCGCGTCGCCTCTAACAAATTAAGCGTTCCGTTGGCATTTACAGTAAAATCAGTAAATGGTGCTGAAGCGGCCCAATCGTGACTGGGTTGCGCGGCGGTGTGGACGATCAGCTTGATGTCGTTCCCGTATTTCGCAAAAATCGCGTCAATGGCAGACTCATCGCGTATGTCCGCAGCGTGATGTTCGAAATTAGGGATGGTTTCAATCAGCTTTTTTGTATTCCATTCCGTAGAGGCGTCGGCTCCAAAGAAAGCTTGGCGCAGATTGTTGTCGATGCCTACGATCTTGTCGAATTTATCGGCAAAAAAAGCTACGGACTCGCTTCCGATAAGGCCTGATGAACCCGTTATGATGCAAATGTTCATTAATGAATGATTTTATATTCGGTAATACGTAATTTATCTCCGTAGTGCGAAGAATATTTAGGCGTCACGCTATAATACGAAATTTCAGGCAGAACAGCCGGATTGGAATAAAGCTTCCCGTAATCTTCCGTGCTTTGGATGAAATAGTTCCCGAAAATTCCTGACTGCAAGAGACCGTTCGATGTCCTGAACGACTTTCTTTGCCCGTCAACAGTGTGAATGTTCAATTGCAACGGGGAGGAATGCCGCACCAGTGAAACAAATTTACCCAAAAGGTTGTCGTAAACCTCGATTTCGTAAAGAATGTCGGCCTTCGGAACCAAACCATCGCCGAGCATCATTGCGTATTCGCCAACCTTTTCCAGCTTTAACGGCTTAAAATTAGCGGCTTTTCGGAGCAGTAATTTTGTTCCTGTTCCATCCTGATACGTGTCGACCGGAGTGTAATTTTTAAGTAGCGCAAGTGTAGTTTTGGACTCGTCAAACATAGCATATCGCTCGTCTATCGTGGCAAGTTGGTACACTACGAATTCAGGCGCTGTATCCGCATTGTTATAATGCTCAAAATTTAAGTCTTCAAGATATTTAGTGTACGCCACATAAGACTGTAAAACCGGGCGGGCGTGGTAATTGAGCTTGTTTTCCAGCAATCCCTGGATGTTCCATGGATAAACGTCGACCGTCGAATTCCCGATCTTCTCCAGTATAGGCTCAGGCATCGGAATATGATTTTGATACATCAACACGGCCGAATCATAATCATACACGGGAAATTTCTCCCAATATTCCGCTTTCGAAAACTTTAAAGTATCAATTTCATAATCTTCCTTGATAAACAGGTAATGGAAAGGAATGATGAAACTTAAGAAGAAAATGCCTACGGCCCATTTGTTCCTGGACTGGTAAAATTCAGGAATGGCAAGCACAAACATCGGCAGGAAAAAGAAGAATTCGACGACGTGTCCACTGTCGGCACGGGTGAACCCTTGCTTGTACAAAATATACGCCGTTCCAAAAAACAGGAAAGACACCGTCCCGAGCTTGAGCCATTGCGTGCGGTAGGTTTCTTTATAAGAATAAGCAAGCAATCCAATGAGCAATATGATCCAGGCGATGACATGTCCTATTGCGCCGCTGAACGCGCTGTCGAAATACATAACTCCATTGTAGCCGGAAACCACGTCCAGTCCCGACTTAAGATAACCTACGAAGTGCACGTTTAGCGGCTTGAGCAAAAGTGCTATGGCAAGCAGCGGTAGAATGCCATAAATTATAAACCGCCATTTTTTATCCTTGGTAAGTAAATTATAGGTAATCCCGGCAAGAAAAAGAATGACGGTGATCAACCCTGTATTGAACTTCACGAAAAACAGCAGAGAAGTCAGGACAATCTGGAAAGCATAATAAATGGGCTTGGGTTGATCTAGGCTCAGTCTGATCCAAAAAACCAGGAAAGCCGTTAGCACAAACACCTTGGCGCTCGCGATCCAAAACGGATGTAGTAATATAATTAGAACAATGGCAAGTATTCCCAATCCCACGTTCCTGAATTTCTTGATCGATATATAAAAAATCGCGAAATAGTTGATAGCGGTGAAAACATCGTATAAAAAAAGTGGCCATTTGCTCAATCCCCATTGATTCCGCGTAGCCAAGTAATGCAAAGGTCCATAAGTAAAAGCAATGTCCTTTCCCCAGACAAGATGCTTGATGTCGGTATAGTTCATTGCGACCTGCCACGAAGGGTCGAGTGAGGTCCAAGCCTCGCCCTCGGGCGGCAGGGACCATATATGCAGCGCAAAATAACCCGGGAAGGTCAGATAGGTACCCAGCAAGCACACGAACACAATTAAGATGTCATATTTTTTAAACGCGGCCTTGACGGAGTCTTTCATGTCTGTCAGCTTAATATTGGCTTGAGTTTTACCTCATTTGAATTTATCCAATCGTAAATATCTTTGAACACATCTTCTACGGAACGCTTCGGTTTCCAACCCGTCGCTTCCGTAATGGCCGAATTATCGGTAACGAATATCCTGAGATCCGCAGGCCTGTTTTCGGTTTCTGAGCCGATCGTTATCGAATTTCCAGTGATGCTTTCGCAAAGGCGCGTCATTTCCTGCAAAGAAGCGCTATTCTCCAATCCGCCGCCGGCGTTGAAAATTCGTCCGGTGAACTTCTCAGTTTCGCGTATTTGAAGGTCCACGAGATCAACAAGATCATCAATGTGCAATATATCCCGAACCTGCTTTCCGGTTCCGCCGTAGCCAATGTATTTAAGCGATTGCTTCCAAAAATGCTTAGCCATCCAAAGTGTCACGACGCCTTGGTCGGTCTTGCCCATTTGTCGGGGACCGGCTATTACGCCGAATCGGGTAACCGCGGCCTGCAAACCGTAAAATGCTGAATATTCGGCAATGAAAAGTTCTGAAGCCAGTTTTGTCGTGCCGTAGAAAGAGCGGGCGCCGTCGAGCGACAGTTTTTCGGAAATCCCATTTTCAGAAAGTCCCGGTTCAGGCTGGCTTTCGGAAAAAGCGAAACGCGTTTCAAGCTCGTCGTAATTCGCAGATTCAATCTTTTTTATCGGATAGACGCGGCTCGTCGAAAGGAAAATCAGCTTCGCCTTATTTTTCAGACAGGCATTGAAGCAGTTAATCGATCCGTAAAGATTATTGTTGATCACATAGGTAGGATCTGAATCCAGACCAGCCATGACCGACGGCTCGGCCGACGCTTCTATGAGCACGTCAAATTCCCTGACTGCCGCCAAATCCTCAGCGTTGCGAATGTCACCGTGTACGAACCCGATATTTTCACGGATGAGATCGGCAAGATTAAGTTCGGATCCCCTTCGTTTTAAGTTGTCAAAGGCTACGATCTCAGATTCGGGATATCGCTTTTTGAGCTGCAAGCAAAGAGACGAACCAACAAAACCTGCTCCTCCGGTTACTAGTATTTTCGACATATTTTATGGAATCGGGCCATGCCTTGATTAGTAGTTTAACGCGTGTAAAACTATTCCAAATTTTCGATTTTACCTCATTACGGATTCTTTTTTATCAATCTCCTAGTATTGAAATGCATTTAGTCGGCGGCGCGCCTCCCCGACTTGAGTTTAGAATTTTAGCAATGGAAACGAAATGTCAGTTAATTTTCCAAATTATGCATTTTAAAGGATAATTCTGCCTTACATCGACAAAAAGAAACCCTTAAAATTTTGTTACATAATTTCACGCCCTTAAAAATCAATCTATTAAAACGTTATGAAAAAAATTACTCCTTTTTTCATTGTAATGTTGCTGTTTTTGGGCGCTTCTTCGTTTGCCCAAAACCTGGTGATCAATGAAATCCTAACCTCGAACACCGCGACCAATGAGGACGAAGACGGTGAATACCAGGATTGGGTGGAACTTTACAATGGTTCGGCGGGTCCAATCAACCTCGCCGGTTTTGGTCTTACCGACAATGCAGCCCAGCCCTTCAAATGGGTGTTCCCCGCACAGGTGATCGCGCCGGGTCAATATCTTATCGTTTATTGTTCGGACAAAAACCGCACGGTCGTAAACCAACCGTTGCACACGAACTGGAAAATCAGTTCTTCGGGCGAAGCCATTACGTTGACAAATGCGGCAAGCGTTACCGTCGATCAGGTTCCGGCAACGGCGATTCCTTCGGACATTTCTTTCGGACGCCTGCCTAACGGAACCGGACCTTTCGTTTTCTTCTCGGCCGTTACGCCAGCCGCCCAAAACGGAAGCGTCGGCTATAACGAAATATTGAACCCTCCGACATTTTCACAAAACGGCGGGTTTTTCACAACGGCTTTCGATCTTACACTTTCTACGTCAGTTGCGGGAGCGAGCATCATTTACACGCTTGACGGAAGCGAGCCGGATCCAAACAATTTGGCCGGAACGACATATCAATACAAAAATCAATATCCTCAGGAACCGGGCGATCCGGTCGGGCCGTTTTTGACGAAGAGCTTCAACAGCTTTGCCTACACGACGCCTATCAACATCGTGAACCGCACGAGCCAGCCGAATGACATTTCGATGATTTCCTCGACGTGGCATGCCGACCCGGAATATCTTCCGACCGATAATATCTTCAAAGGAACGGTCGTTCGCGCCAAAGTTGTAAAGCCAGGCGCGCTTTCGAGCAACACCGTTTCCCATACTTATTTTGTTACGCCTCAGGGAAGCAACCGTTTCACGTTGCCTGTCGTATCGTTGAGCATCAGCGAGAACGTCCTTTTCGATTACAATGACGGGATTTATGTCGCCGGTGTCGATTTCGACAACTGGAGAGCGGCCAATCCTGATTTGAGTCCTGCCGGAATCGAAGATCTCGCAAATTATTACCGCCGCGGCCAGGATTGGGAACGCGAAGCCAACATGTCGTATTACGTAGGCGGAACGGAAGTCATGAATCAAAACGTAGGGCTTCGTTTGCACGGAGGTTCCTCTCGCGACTGGCAGAATAAATCGTTCAACATCTATTCAAGAGCCGAATATGGTGACGAAACGATGGATTACGCGTTTTTTCCTAACCAACCTACAGATTTCGAACGTTTGATCTTGCGCAATTCAGGTGCGGACTTTTTCGAGACGCACTTCCGCGATGCGCTCAACATGCGTTTGCTGAAACAGTCCAAAGTATTGGCGAAAGGTTACCAACCGACGATCACGTTCATGAACGGCGAATATTGGGGATTGCTTTCGTTGAGTGATAAATTCGACAACAACTATTTCAAGCGCGTTTTCGACATAGACGAAGTCGATGTTTTGGAAAGCGAGAACGTCGTCGAAGAAGGTGACGCCACTGATTATCTTGCGCTTTTGGACTATATCGAAACACATCCGCTTTCGGTAGAAGCCAATTACGAATACGTGAAAACCCAGCTCGATTACGAGAACTTCGCAGATTATTTCATCCACAATATATTCTTCGACAACCTCGACTGGCCGGGTAACAACATCGTGTTTTGGAGGGAAAAAGTCGACGCCCCGAACGCAGAATATCCGCATGACGGACGCTGGAGATGGCTTGCCCACGATATGGACGCGACATTTGCCACGACGTCCGAAGAAATCGACCGCAACAGCCTCGAGATCGCCACGGCTCTCAACGGACCGGAATGGCCGAACCCGGAATGGTCGACGTTCATGTTGCGCAAAATGTTGGAGAATCCAGGTTTCAAGAACTATTTCATCAACCGTTTCGCCGATAAGATCAACACTTCGTATTCTTCGGCTTTCGTGAACAGTACGATGGAAGAGATGAAAAACGTGATCCTTCCTGAACTTGCCGAGCAAATCGCACGTTGGCAAGCACCGGTCGACATGGCCGATTTCAACTTCTATTACGGATTCGAGCAGGAATTCGCGACGCTTCGTCCGGAGATACAGAGAAACCATATCCGCGGCAAATTCGCGATCCCGGCCAACATCAACGCTACGTTGGACGTATCTGACGTGACGCATGGTTATATCAAGATGAACACGATCGATATCAAACAAGGAACCGATAACATCGCGGCCAATCCTTATCCTTGGACCGGTGTTTATTTCTCAGGAATTCCGGTAACGCTGACAGCCATTGCGAACGAAGGATTTGTCTTCAGTCATTGGGAAGGTGATTCTACGGTAGATTCCCCAATCATCACAGTGACGATGGACGAGGCGTTTTCCGTGAAAGCGGTGTTCGTGCCATCGGCTGTAGCGACTTCCGAACCAATCTATTTTTGGTGGATGAGCGGTGCGATCCCGAACGACACGCCGCTTACCACATTGGCATCTTCGTTCAACGCGACTTCGGTAGACGCCACGATCGATTACACGTCGAGTTTGCCTGGTTATCCGTACACGAATGCCGATCCTTTGTGGAGAAAAGCCTCGATGGAGCGACGCAACAAACCAACACCGCTCAACTACATTCCGGAAGCTAACGGAGACGCACCTTACGTTGCAGGAGACATGAAAGGTTTGCAGATCACCGAGCCGTTGCAAAACGCGGGCAATAGCAATACGATGGTTTTCAACATCGATAAATCCGGTTATTATGACATGTTGTTCTCGTTTGCGGCTATCAATGAAGGAACGAATGCCGAAAACATCCTCATCGATTATTCGATAGGCGCAGGTTCGCCGACCTGGATCTCCACGGGATTGGCTTCCACAAGTTTGCCATTGACGTCGACGTTTCAGGTATTCTCTGCCGATTTCAGCCAGATCGACGCCGTTGAAAACGCCGACAATTTCAAAATCCGCCTTCGTTTCCAAGGATCGGGTGATATGACGTCCGATACCGGAAAGCGCGTCACGTTCAACAACATCGCGGTTCACGGAACACCTTTGTTGTCGGCACCGTCGCCTGTCGAACGTAAATTCCTCGTGTATCCGAACCCTACAAACGGAATCGTGAACGTGGCCAATCTTGCATCGGACGCGAAATATTCATTGTTTTCGATCGATGGTAAAATGGTACAATCAGGAAAAATCGATTCGTCTGCACAAATCAGCCTCGACAGTTTGACATCAGGGTTGTACTTGTTGCAGCTTGAATCTGACGGAAGAACAGAGACGAAAAAAATCGTCAAACAATAACATACTAGATTGATTGAAAAGGAGATAGCGCGTGTTGTCTCCTTTTCTTTTTTAATTTGGGCAATTTTAAAAATGGGTAGTTCGTCGAAAATATCGTTTTTATAATCGAGAAAACTCCGACAACTTTACAAACCCATCTATATTTGCCCGCATAAACAGGTAGCATATGAAAAAAATTACCCACGCGCTGATTCTATTGGCGTTTTTTGCTTTTTGTACACCTTCTCAAGCGCAAGTTGTGGTCAATGAGGTGGTTTCGTCCAATGCGACGATCAACGTAGACGAGGACGGCGAATACCAGGATTGGGTCGAGTTGTACAACAACGGGCCTTCTTCGGTCAACCTCAACGGATTCGGACTTACCGACAACCCGGCCCAACCGTTGAAATGGCTGTTTCCAAACGTTACGATCGCTTCGGGACAATATCTGTTGATTTATTGTTCGGACAAAAACCGGACAGTTCCCGGGCAACCGTTGCACACGAACTGGAAAATCAGCGGTTCGGGCGAGAACATCGTGTTGTCCGACGCTTCGGGTGTTTTAGTCGACCAGGCGCCGGCTGCAGCAATTGAAGAAGATTTTTCTTTCGGGCGTTTCCCTAACGGAACTGGGCCTTTCGCGTATTTTGACGAAGTGACTCCCGGGGCGCAAAACGCAGCCACGGGTTATAATGAAATCCTGAACGCTCCTTCGTTTTCCCAAGCGGGTGGATTCTTCACGACAGGATTTGATTTGACGTTGTCCACTTCGGACGCAGGCGTTACGATTTTGTACACGCTCGACGGTTCCGAACCCGATCCTGCGAATGTCGGCGGCCATACTTACGAATACCGAAATTCCTACAACCAAACAGGTTCCCAAACTCCGGGCCCGCTACTTACCCAGAGTTACCAAACCTTGACTTATTCGGCCCCGATTTCGATCGTGAACCGCACATCGGAACCCAATAAAATTTCGATGATCTCCTCGACCTATCACCACGATCCGTCGTTTTATATGCCGGATGGGAATATCTTCAAAGGAACGGTCGTCCGCGTAAAAGTCATCAAGCCGGGCGCTTTGCCCAGCCCAACGGTTTCCCAGACGTATTTTGTGACTCCGGAAGGCGTTTCCCGATTTGAGATCCCCGTAATTTCGATTTCTTTGAACGAAAGCGATTTCTACGATTATGAAGACGGCATTTACGTAGCCGGTAAAGATTTTGACGACTGGCGCGCTGCCAATCCGACGGCGAATCCGCAACCTGAGCGAGTAGGCAACTACCACAGAAGAGGAGAAGAATTCGAGAAACGCGGCAACATGACGTATTTCGTCGGTGGTCAACAGGTCATCAACCAAGACGTCGGATTGCGCATACGCGGTGCTTCGACCCGTCGTTACGAAAGCAAATCGCTTACGGTTTATGCCCGTGCCGATTATGGCGATGCCGATTTGGATTATAAGTTCTTCCCTGATTTGGCCGACGAAAGTTTCGAACGCCTGACCTTGTCGAACTCCGGAAGCGACTTCCGCAATACGATGTTCCGCGACGCGCTTTGCCATGTGGTCAGCGACGAACTGCACGTAGAGAATGAGAATTATCAGCCGACAATCACGTTCATAAACGGAGAGTATTGGGGCATCCTGAACATACGCGAGCGTTTCGACAACAATTACTTCAACCGCGTTTACGGTTTTGACGACGTCGATTTGCTTGAGAACGATGGAACCGTTGAAGAAGGGGACGACGATCATTACGATGCAGTGAACACCTATCTTCAGAACAACGACCTTTCGGTTCAGGCCAACTACGATTACGCCGTGACCCAGATCGATCCGGAGAGCATGGCCGATTATTACATCTCGAACATTTTCTTCGACAATTCCGACTGGCCGGGCAACAACACCCAATATTGGAGAAAGAAAGTCGCGTTTGACCCGAATGCCGCCTATGGTGCAGATGGCCGCTGGCGTTGGGTTTTCCATGATATGGACGACACTTTCGGCGTTGGAACCGATCAATACGACCGCAACAGCCTCGAAATCGCCACGACGTTTTCCAATTCCTGGATCAACCCGGAGTGGTCGACGCTATGGCTGCGCAAAATGTTGCAGAACGACGGCTTCAAAAATTACTTCATCAACCGTTTTGCGGATATGATGAACAGCTACTATCTATCTGGCGTGGTAATCGCCAAAATGAATACGATGGCCAACGGCATCACGCCTGAACTTCCCGAGCATCGCGACCGTTGGAGAGACAACGGCGACATGGGCGATTTCCAGTGGTACATGAACTGGCAGGCCGGTTTTGCCAACGCCCGCCCGGCTTTGCAGCGCGACCACATCCGCTCTAAGTTCGGCATTGCCAACAACATCAACGCGAACCTCAATGTGTCGGATGTCGACCACGGCTTGATCAAAATCAATACACTCGAAATTACACCGGCTTTGGCGGGAGTGAACGCTACGCCGTTTCCGTGGACCGGAATTTATTTCTCGAACGTTCCGGTAACGCTAAAGGCGATTGCCAAACCTGGTTATGTGTTCAGCCACTGGGAAGGTGTCTCATCGGCTACGACCGCAGAAATTACGGTGAATTCGGCGACGAACTTCACGGCTAAGGCGATCTTCGTCCCGGAAGGTTTTGCCGTCGAGGAAAGCGAGCCGGTCTATTTTTGGATGATGAATTCAGCGATCCAGAACGATACGCCGCTGACTTTCCTGAATTCGTCTTATGAGGTTTTGGCCAACACGACCATCAGCTATTCGTCATCACTGGCAGGTTATCCGTTCGTTAACGGAGACCCGCTGTGGAGAAAAGGTTCGATGGAACGTCGCAACCAGCCAACGCCGCTAAACTACCGCTCGGACGCAAACGGTGGTGCGCCTTATGCTCCCGGCCAGATGCGCGGCTTGCAAATCACCCAGCCTTTCGAACAGAATGGTTTGGAAAATACGATGGTTTTCAATCTTCCGACAACGGGTTACAAGAATATCAAGTTCTCGTTTGCCGCCATGGACGAAGGCGCCGCGACAGGAATCACAATCGATTATGCTGTTGACGGGACTAACTTTGCTTCGACGGGAATTACGTCTGCACTCGCGCTTACGACAGGCTCCTACCAACTTTTTGAAACTGACTTTACCGCAATCGCAGCGGCCAATGACAATGCGAATTTCAAAGTGCGCGTCCGTTTTACGGGTCCGAACATGACCGCCAGCGACGGCAACCGAGTAACGTTCAACAATATTGCGATGGATGGCGTGAAAATGCCGTTGACGTATCCGAATCCTAACGTTTTCACGGTCAATACCATCATTACGCCTTTGGTTCCGGCGACAACCGCATCAGCGACGAGCTTCAGCATTTCAGGGACATTGCCTGCCGGACTTTTGTTCGACACGACCACGGGAATCATATCCGGAACGCCAATCGTCGTTTCGCCAATGACGACTTATACCGTAACCGCTACAAATGTCGGCGGCAGCACAAGTTACGACGTGATTATTACCGTTAACGATATCGCGCCGTCGGCCTTGAGCTACACGACGCCAAACGTATTTACGGTAAATTCGGCAATCGTCAACTTGACTCCAACGGTAACCGGAAGCGTCACGTCTTACAGCATTTCTCCGGCTTTGCCTGCGGGGTTGAGCTTTGATGCGACGACTGGAATTATCTCGGGAACGCCGACGGTTGTTTCCGCGAATGCAACCTACACGGTTACGGCTACGAATGCAGGCGGAAACGCAACTTTCGATATCGAGATCGCAGTCAATCCGGCGGCACCTTCAGCCTTGAGTTATAACACTCCGAATACGTTTACTGTTGGAACCGCGATTACTGCTTTGACTCCAACGGTAACCGGAAGCGTCACGTCTTACAGCATTTCTCCGGCTTTGCCTGCGGGATTGAGCTTTGATGCGACGACTGGAATTA
>NZ_JAAVIY010000028.1 GCF_014748335.1 Flavobacterium selenitireducens | reverse complement strand
CGGGAACGCCGACGGTTGTTTCTGCGAATGCAACTTACACGGTTACGGCTACGAATGCAGGCGGAAACGCAACTTTCGATATCGAGATCGCAGTCAATCCTGCAGCACCTGCAGCCTTGAGCTATAACACTCCGAATACGTTTATTGTAGGAACCGCGATTACTGCTTTGACTCCAACGGTTACCGGAAGCGTCACCTCTTATAGCATTTCTCCGGCTTTGCCTGTGGGATTGTCATTCAATACGACAACAGGAGTTATCTCAGGAACGCCTACGACTGCCACTACTCAGGCCACCTATACCGTTACGGCGATCAATGCCGGCGGAAGCACGACATTTGGCGTCGTGATCACAGTTAATATGCCGGCTCCGGGATCATTGAGTTATCCGAGCCCGAACATATTCACGGTTGGTACGACGATTTCGCCAATGTTTGCGGGAATAAACGGCTTCGTAATCGGATTTTCGGTTTCCCCAGCATTGCCGGCAGGCTTGACGTTGGATCCGATTTTCGGATTTATTTCCGGAACGCCAACCGTGGTTACCGCTACGGCGACATATACTGTTTCTGCGTTCAACCTCAGCGGAACCGTGTCGTTTGGAGTGGTCATTACCGTGAACGACGTGGCTCCGACGAGTTTGACGTATACCACACCTAACGTGTTCACGGTTGGAACGTCCATCACGAACCTATCGCCGACGGTTACAGGAAATGTGGTTTCCTACAGCATTTCTCCGGCTCTTCCTTCCGGATTGAGTTTTAATACCGCGACCGGTGTGATATCCGGAACTCCGACCGCTATTACCGCAACGGCTACCTATACTGTTACCGCTACAAATTCCGGCGGCAGCACGACGTTTGGTATCGTAATTACGGTAAATGATGAGGCTCCGTCAGCGTTGAGTTATAATACGCCGAACGTCTTTACCGTGGGAACTGCGATAACTTCGTTGACACCGACGGTTACCGGAGACGTTACGACATATGCCATTTCCCCGTCTTTGCCTGCGGGACTGTCGTTTGATACCGGAACGGGAATCATTTCCGGAACTCCGACGTCGGCTTCAGCCCAGACTACTTATACCGTTACCGCTTCGAATTCCGGCGGAAACACAACTTTTGACGTCGTAATTACAGTCAACGAGGCGGCTCCATCTGATTTGACTTACAATACGCCAAACATATTTACGGTGGGGACGGCCATTGTGGTATTGAACCCGACGGTTACCGGAAGCGTGACATCGTTCAGCATCTCTCCGGCTTTGCCTGCGGGATTGTCTTTTAACACGACCTCTGGCGTAATTTCCGGGATACCGACGACGGCTTCCGCGACAGCGACGTACACCGTTACGGCCCAGAACGTCAGCGGAAACGCAACTTTTGGTGTCGTAATTACGGTAAACATGCCGGCTCCGGGATCATTGAGTTATACGTCTCCCAATATTTTCACTGTCGGGACCGCAATCACATCTTTATTCCCGGCCATTGTCGGATCGGTCGATACTTTTACCGTTTCGCCTGCGCTTCCTGCCGGTCTTTCCCTTGACCCGACATTCGGGATCATTTCAGGAACGCCGACAACAGCGACCACGACGGCTACTTACACGATTACAGCCGCGAACGCCAGCGGAAGTTCATCGTTTGGCGTCGTGATCACGGTAAACGATCAGGCTCCTGCGACGTTGTCTTATACGAATCCTAACGTATTTACGGTCGGATCGTCCATTACCGCATTGACGCCGACGGTTACCGGAAACGTGACGTCTTACGCCATTTCTCCAAGTTTGCCTGCTGGATTGAGCTTCAACACGACGACAGGAATTATTGTTGGAACGCCAACTTCGGTTACGGCTCAGGCGACGTATACCATCACTGCCACGAATTCCGGCGGAAGCACAACGTTCGGTTTGGTCATTACCGTTAATGACGCGGCTCCTGTTGCCTTGAGTTATCCGACGCCGAACCTGTTCACTGTCGGAACATCGATCGTGCCATTGAGTCCGATCGTTACAGGAAACGTGGTTTCGTATAGTATTTCACCGACGTTGCCTGCCGGACTTTCGTTCAATACGACAACGGGCGTCATTTCGGGAACTCCTACAAACGAAAGTGCAGCTGCGACTTACACGGTAACCGCAACGAACACCGGCGGCAGCATAACATTTGATCTGACGATTACCGTAAATGACTCGGCTCCGACGGCGTTGAGCTACACGACTCCGAACGTCTTCACGGTTGGAAATGCAATTGTCGACCTCGTTCCGAACATTACCGGAAGCGTGACCTCTTACAGCATTTCTCCGA
>NZ_JAAVIY010000012.1 GCF_014748335.1 Flavobacterium selenitireducens | reverse complement strand
ACAACTTTTGGCGTTGTGATTACGGTGAATGCGGCGGCTCCGTTCGGGCTCACTTATCCGACTCCGATGGTATTTACCGAAAATATCATCATTACCGATGTCGTTCCGACTGTTTCAGGAACCGGCATTACCTTTAGCATTTCGCCTTCACTTCCTGCCGGATTGAGTTTCGATGCCGCGACAGGTATGATTTCCGGAACGCCGACTGACGAAAGCCCTGAGACGGTTTACACTGTCACGGCTACAAATTCTGGCGGAAGCGTAACCTTCGAGGTAACGATTACCGTGGAACCTGAATTGGGAACCGGCGATCACGACCAATTGGTATTTTCGGTCTATCCAAACCCATTCGAAGATCACGTAATGGTAAGCGGAATTTCCGGAAGCGCAACGTTCAGCCTCATCGCCATTGACGGAAAACTCATCCAAAAAGGAATTGTCGAAGGCAACATCATTCGCTTCGGCGGCTTGCCACAAGGCGTTTTCGTTTTGAGCGTGACGAGCCAGGACGGAAAATCAGGAATGCGCAAGATCGTACGCAAATAAACTGTTAACACCAACAATTTAAAGGAGGGCAATAGCTCTCCTTTTTTATTTGATTTTCATTTATTTAAGAAATTTCTTTCTGAATAATTGCATACGGTTGAAAATCAGCCGCTTTTAAATACGCTAAATGTTATTTGGTTATCTTTACGACCCATCCAACATTATTACCGTGAAAAAAACTACACTATTGGGGTGTGTTATTTTTTTTGCGATCCTGACTGAAAGAGCCCACAGCCAAGACGTTGTCATCAACGAATTCCTGGCATCGAACTCGTCTGTGAATACAGATGAGGATGGCGATTATTCGGATTGGGTCGAACTCTACAATAACAGCCCGGTTCCTGTCAGCCTCGAAGGTTACGGTTTGTCCGACAACGCTTCCAACCCGTATAAGTGGATTTTTCCATCTGTTGCGATCGCTCCGGGCGCGCACTTATTGATCTGGTGTTCCGATAAAAACCGAACTGTTCCAGGCCAGCCATTGCACGCCAACTGGAAAATCGGTGCCGAGGGTGAAACCCTTACCTTGACAAAAGCCGATGGAACGTTATCGGATCAAATTCCACCCATCGCGCTGCAATCGAACATCTCGTACGGCCGCTCGTTTAGCGGGGACGTAAATTTTTCGGTGTTCACCCAGCCGACTCCCGGCGTCGAAAATTCGTCGAATGCGTCTACCGAGCCGCCATTACCACCTCAATTGTCCGTCGCATCCGGTATTTACGCCGACGCGTTCGACCTGGCGATTTCGCATAGCGATCCCGGCGTCACGATCCTGTATACGCTCGACGGATCGGAACCACAAGCGGCGAACATTGGCGGCAGGACCTACTTATACAAAACCTCTTACCGCGAATTTTCGACGAGCGCAGACGGCGAACTTATGGAGGGCAATCTCGAAACGCTCGTTTACGAAAATGCGATCAATGTGCACGACCGAAGCGGCGAACCCAACGATATATCGGCCATTTCGACGACGTATTTTGAGAATCCCTGGCACATTCCGAATTTTCCGGTCGCCAAATCGACTACCGTTCGGGCGTGCGCTTTTAAGAACGGGTTGACCTCCTCGGTCGTCACGCACAATTATTTCGTAGGCTTCACGCAGAACTCGACGCTTCCGATAGTCAGTATCAGTGCGGACGAGGATGCGCTTTTCGACTATTACGAAGGCAATCACGTAGCCGGGGAGCTGTTCGATCAATGGAGAGATGCCAATCCGGACAACGACGCAGCTTATTTCGCAAATTCCAATTATTCGCAATCGGGAGAAGCTTGGGAAATAAAGGCCAACCTCAGTCTTTGGGACAATGGTGCTCAAGTGCTCAACCAAGACATCGGGATGCGGATTAATGGCGGTTATACCCGAAATTTTCCGAACAAATCGCTTCGACTCTACGCCCGTTCAGAATATGGAAACGGCAATTTCACGTATCCTATATTCGGAAACGACTATGGGTATTCCCAATTTAAGCGGCTTGTGTTGCGAAATGCCGGAAACGATGCCTATGGTGCCTATCTGCGCGACGCTTTCATGCAGCGTTCGATCAGACATCTCAACGTAGCCCACCAACCATATCGCCCCGCGATTACGTTCATCAACGGGGAATACTGGGGAATTCTCGATTTCAGGGAGCGTTATGACGACAAGTATTTCGAGCGTGTTTTCGGGATCGAATCGGACGATTTGGATTTCCTCGAATACAATGGATTTCTCGTCCAGGAAGGCGACTTTCTGCATTATGCCGGGCTTCTCGATTACCTGACGGCCAATTCGCTTTCGTCAGACGTTAACTTCGAACATGTCGAAACCTTAATGGATATCGAGAATTACACCGATATGTACATCGCCAATATTTACGCCGCGAACACGGATTGGCCACACAACAATATCGAATTCTACCGCAAAAGAACATCTTCTTACGAACCTGATGCGCCTTATGGCCAGGACGGGCGTTGGCGTTGGGTGCTTAAAGACATGGATTGGGGCTTCAACGGGAATGGAGTGGAAATGTCCGGCCACAACACCTTGGCTTTTGCCACTTCGACAGGAGGCGATGTGATATCAAATCCGGAATGGTCAACGCTTATCATGCGGAAGCTGCTCGAGAACAATAGCTATAAAAACTACTTCATCAACCGTTTCGCAGACCTCATCAATACAACCTACCAACCACCGCGACTTATCGGGATTGTCGATGAGATGAAAGCGGCAATCGCTCCGGAAATCGAGCGCCACGGCCAACGTTGGGCCAGCATTTCGCCCGCGTCATGGGAAAGCAACATCGACCAGATCAAGTTTTTTGCG
This sequence comes from Flavobacterium selenitireducens, assembly GCF_014748335.1. GTDB lineage: Bacteria > Bacteroidota > Bacteroidia > Flavobacteriales > Flavobacteriaceae > Flavobacterium > Flavobacterium selenitireducens. The sequence continues at coordinate 76,319 of NZ_JAAVIY010000012.1, read as the reverse complement.
AACCAGCGACCGGCTAACCAACGCGCGCACATCACGCAAAAGTTCGGTATTGAAGAACAAATAGACGTCATTCTCGATGTTGACGACATTCAGAAAGGATTCGTCAAAATCAACACGATCGCGATTCAAGGTAGCACAGCCGGCGTCGCGGAACAGCCTTATCCATGGAGCGGCGTTTATTTCAAAGGAATTCCGGTCACAATCAAAGCCTTCGCCAATCCCGGATATGAGTTCAGCCACTGGAGCGGCGCTTCCAACAGCCCGAATGACGAAATTACGATCGATCCGACCAGCGCCATTTCGCTTGTCGCACATTTCAACGCCATCAACAACGAACCAGAAATCCCGATCAGTTTCTGGCTTGCGAACACTTCCTTGCCTTTTATGCCGCTTTCCCAGATCAACTCGACGTTCGAGATCGAGCACGAAGGCGTGTTGAAGTTCCAGAGCTGTTTTGACGGTTATCCGCTTTACGTCGGACACGAAAACTGGCGAAAAGGATCGCTCGAGAAAAGCAATAGCCAGACGGATGTCAATTACCTGCCCGAGGCAAACGGAAACATTCCTTTCGAAGACATTACCAACATGCGCGGCGTCATGGCCAAGAGCCCGTTTCGCAGCGGCGATCGTGAAAGTATCCTGGTTTTCGAGCAATCGACTTTAGGATTTCAGGACATCAAGGGACGCATTGCCGTTAAAACAGAGGGAAGCGCTCCGTCCCACTTGATTGTTGATTATTCGGTTTCGGAAGGCGAGCCGCAATGGACGACCGATTATCTTCCGCAAAGCGTGCATGCTTTGACGTCCGACTATCAGCTTCTCGAACTGGATTTCACCACGATTCCGCTTTCGAACGACAATCCAAACTTCAAAATGAGGATTCGGTTCGACGGGCCGACCGTGAGCGCCGACAACAACAGTCGCGTCATCTTCAACAATCTGAGCGTGAACGGCCGAGCGATGCTCAACACGACGTCTCCGGCGATGTCCGCGTTGCAAATCTACCCGAATCCGACTTCATCGATTTTGTATATCGACCATGATTTTTCGGTTTTAGGTTACCGTTTGTTCACTACGGACGGCAGATTGATCAAAAAAGGAGATGTTATGCAAAAACAACTTGATCTGTCGGGCGTGGCGCAAGGACTTTACCTGCTTCAACTCTCGTCAGGAAAGGACAGCGAAACCTTTAAGATCGTCAGGAAGTAAATTTAGATAAGGATTCGGCCAGTGCATCTTGCCAAGGCCGGATCTTCAATCCAAACACCGACTTGATGCGCGATTTGTCCAGAACGCTGTAGGCAGGACGTTTCGCGGGCGTTGGGAAAGACGATGTCGGGATTGGCTTGAGCACCACTTTGGATTGCGTCCGATCGAAAATTTCGCGCGCAAAATCGTACCAGCTCGCTACGCCTTCATTACTGAAATTGTAAATGCCGTAGACCGTTTTACCGGATTGCGCTATTTCGACCAAAGCCCGGGCCAGGTCGATGGCATACGTCGGCGTCCCGATCTGGTCGTTTACGACGCTGATCTCATCTCTTTCGGAGGCTAACCTGAGCATGGTTTTCATGAAATTGTTCGCGAATTCGGAATACACCCACGAGGTGCGCACGATGAAATGGCGATCTAATATCTTTTGTACTTCGATTTCCCCGTCTCTTTTGGTCAATCCGTACGTTCCGGTTGGATTTGCGGGACTTTCTTCGGAATAAGGTTCGGAAGCCAAGCCGTCGAAGATGAAGTCTGTAGAAACGTGAATGAGCGTGCTGTTTTTCTCGAGACATACCGAAGCGAGATTCGCCGCGCCCTTCACATTGATCTCGCGGGCTTTTTCCGGTTCGCTTTCGGATTTGTCGACCGCCGTGTAGGCAGCGGCATTGATGCAAAAATTCGGTGAAATCCTCTCGAATGCATCCCGTATTTGTTCGAGATTAGAGATGTCGATTTCCGACGAATTGGCAAAATGAAAGACGATTTCAGGAAATTCGGCGCTCACCGATCTGATGGCCTGACCCAACTGTCCGGACGCTCCTGTGACGAGGATTACCATGCTTTTCGCGCTTTTTGTAACGACGGTTGCAGCCGGTCTTTTTCTGAGATCGTCATTTCCGACTCAGGAAAATTCCAGTCTATGCCGATTTCGGGATCGTTGAAGATCAGCCCGCCTTCTGAATCCTTGTCGTAAAAGTTGTCGCATTTGTAAAAGAAAACAGCCGACTCGCTAAGCACGAGAAAGCCGTGTGCGAAACCTCTCGGCACAAAAAACTGGCGTTGGTTGTCTTCCGAAAGCAATACGGATTCGTATTGTCCGAACGTTTCAGATCCCGGGCGCAAGTCAACCGCGACGTCGAGCACTTCGCCTTTGAGCACGCGGACGAGTTTGGCCTGTGCGTTTTCGCCCGTCTGGTAGTGCAAGCCGCGAAGCACGCCCTTTGCCGAAACCGATTGGTTGTCCTGAACAAAATGAACGTGTTGCCCTACGCCGGCTGCAAAAATGCGCTCGTTGAAACTTTCCATGAACGAGCCGCGTTCGTCTCCAATGATTTTGGGTTCGATTATGAAGCAACCGTCTAGTTTTGTTGGGATGAATTCCATTATCCTATGAGTCCTGTCAAGTGTTTTCCGTATCCGCTTTTGAGCAATGGCTCCGCCAAAACGCGTAATTCGTCTGACGATATGAAGCCCATTTCGTAAGCGGCTTCTTCAATAGATCCGATTTTTAGCCCCTGGCGTTCCTCGATCACTTGTACGAATTGGGAGGCTTGCATCAGGGAATTGAACGTTCCGGTGTCGAGCCAGGCTGTACCTTTGTCAAGAATGCTTACCTTGAGTTTACCGCGTTTGAGGTATTCCCTGTTGACATCGGTAATTTCGAGTTCGCCTCTATGGCTTGGCTTGATGTTGGCCGCAATATCGACCACGTCATTGTCGTAGAAATAAATTCCGGGAACGGCGTAATTCGACTTGGGATGATCAGGTTTTTCTTCTATCGAAAGTACGTTTCCGTCCGCATCGAAATCGACTACGCCGTAACGCTCCGGATCGTGGACGTGGTACGCATAAATGACGCCTCCGTCAGGATCGCTGTTGGATTGCAGCAGGCTCGAAAGCCCGGTTCCGTAAAAGATATTGTCGCCAAGAATGAGGGCTACTTTGTCAGTTCCGATAAAATCCTTTCCGATGATAAAAGCTTCGGCTAGTCCGTTAGGATGTTCCTGGACCGCATATTCGAAACGACATCCAAGCTTTGACCCGTCTCCCAGCAGCTGTCGGAACAACGGAAGGTCGTGAGGCGTGGAAATGATGAGGATCTCGCGAATTCCGGACGATATCAACGTGGAAAGCGGATAATAGATCATCGGCTTGTCGTATATCGGCATCAGCTGCTTGCTTACCGCTAATGTCAAGGGATGCAGTCGCGTCCCCGAACCTCCGGCCAGAATGATTCCTTTCATGTTACAATTGTTCTTGCTTGGTCTTTAGCGACTGTTTTTTGTAAAAGCTGATGAACATGCGTACGATTACAAAAAGACCGATGAACAGCAACGGAAGGAATAATTTCATCTTCCCGCTCGTCACCTCGGTATTTTCGATATTGACGCTGGTATTTTGATCCTTGACGATCTTGTCGTAGCTTACAGACAACACACGCAGATCGCCTTGCTCGCGTACGAGTTTATCCTTGCTCTCGATGACGTCGTTGATCTGGTTATTCTCATTATTGTAATAAACCATTCCTGGGGATTTGCCCGTGGACGATGAAGCATACGAATCAAGAATGCCGTCTATCTGCGCGATGATGCGGTCGTTCGCCTCCATCTTAATCTTCAGGTTCTTGATGTATTCTACTTTGATCGTGCTGTAAAATGCGCTGTTGTTCAGGTAATCCATCAAAGGTTGGATGATGTTTTCCCTTGTCGCCAGGTGTTTTGTCGTGAAATAAATTGTGTGACGCGGGTAATTTCGGGCTGTAGCCGGCTCCTCTATGACTTTTTTCATCGTCCCGTCTTCGGCCATTACTTTGAGAAGTTCGAAATTCAATTCAGAGCTGCCCGCAAACGGATAGACTTCGACAATGGGCTTGATTTCCATTTTGAGCAGTTTCTTCGGATACTTAATTCCGATTGCCTTGAGGAATGCGGTGTCGCCTTTTTGAATTTTCGAGTCGAGCAAATTGATCTTTGCATACAGATAATCGACACTTCCGAAATTGGGTTGTACCACGACTTCGTGATCGTAGATCTTTTGCGTACGATCCAAGTAAATTCCCAAACCAACACCAATGACGAACAACAGGCCAAGTATGATAATATTGCGAATAACGAACTGTAACATCCTGAACAATCGATAGTTGAATCCGTCAACGGCACTGCTCATTTTTTGCTTTAACACAGCTAGGTCGATTTCCTGGTCGTCCAGGTTTTTGCCTTGTTTACTCATCGGTTATTTAGCGTTTAATATCTGTTCCAAAATTTTAATCGTGATCAGGTACGTCGGCTTGACTCCCGTAGTTCCGAGTCCGCCCGAGGCAAGCGTGCTTCCCGTTTCAAGCGGGTTATCCGATGCATAGTAGGCATAGCGCACTTTTACGTCCGGATTGATGCTTTTCCTGATTTTCGACGCCGATTGGATCGCCTTCTGATAGTATGCGCCTTCCATCTCAAGCCCAATGACGCCCCAGGTCGATTTATTGAAAAACGTAAGAAGGTCGCGGTTTTGGAGAGAAGTTCCCAGAACGGTAACCATCGGGCCCGCGTAAACCGGAATTCCGTGTCCTTCGAGAAGTTCCGCGGTAAGCTCATTTTCGAACGGATAGTTATCGCCTGTGCCTTCGTTTATGTGAGCCGACGGAATCATGATGTCGCCTTTTCCTCCTTCGAGAATCCCAGCCTTACCCATGATCGAAACCGAAACGACGTTGAGTAAAATTTTATTCTTGCCTTCGCCTTGGTAAGGTTTCAAAAGTTCGTCTATCGTTTCGTAGGCTTGTTCGCCAAACGCGTAATCCATGACGATGATTACCGGATTTTCACCTGAAATTTTCGCGTCAGGAAAAGCCGATTTTTTCCAGTCGATCCTGGCAGTGTCGAAAATCTGGACGTCGATATTGGTTCCCGAAGCGTCCGGAAGCGCAATCATGCCGTGTTCGAGGGCAAATTTTTCGACCGGTTTGCGCAACGCATCGGCTCCAGATTTGCTCAACTCTTCGTAAATGGCATAATCGCCTTTGTCCTTGAATTTGGCCTTGAGGACGTGCTCGGCGAAAAGCGAATTCATGACCGAGTGCATGTTGGCCGAAATGATATGGATCGGACGGTCGATCAAACCGTTCTCCTTCAAAACCGATTTGATGTTGTTGGCCCAGATTTCCCCGTGGATGTGGTGCCCGAGGCGTTCGCGCAAAATCGGGCTGAACGAGATCGTGCGTTTGTTGTTTTCCACGAGTTCTTCTATGCCCAATTTGCCGAGCCAATAAATAACGTGGATGAAGCGATCGGGATTTTCAGCATTTCCGAAACTATCGTATACATCGAGGATTTCCGAAAACGATCGCCCCAGGACGTTCGCCGCATGCGACATTGCCTGCTCTTTGTGTTCGAGCTCAAGGCGTTCGCCGCTTTCCACGACTTCGCCCAATTTTTGCCAATCACGCGATACTTCACCCGTATTTTCGTCGAGCAAAACACGCGCTTTGATCTTGTGCGATTCGATGAATAGGAAGGTAAGGTGCGTCAGGATATCATAAATATCAGAGCGTCCGCGCGTAATCTCGACATTCATCTGCTCTTCGTCGATACGGTAGCAGTTGCGTCGCCTTTTTGGCGGAATGATGGCCTTGAAATGGGATTTGGAATAGCCTTCGTCCGAAGTCAGGTTGATGAAGCGGCATTGCTCGATCCCGACCGGCAAGCGCTCGATGACGTACAAAAGCCCGTTCAATTCCACTTTTTCGGTGGCGATGCTCCCGTAAATTTCAGGTCGCAACGCCAACAAGGCTTCCCTAAGTGTTTCGCCCGATACGCCCATCGGCTTGTAAAAACCTCGGTTAAACAAGTGGCGCATCGTAATGTAAAGTCGTTCGACTGCGGCCGACGATTCCTGGGCGCGCGTGCGAACGATGTTCTTAAGTTCTTTCATTCAGTATAATTCTCACTAGTTGCAAATGTATGGTTTTTGCTGTTTTGTTCCGGTTTGAAGTTTAAAGTTTGAAGTTTACGGTTTCAGGTTGTGACAGTTTGGCGAACTTTGGAGTTGTCCACGTCAATTCGACAACGTCAGGCTTATGGCGACATCAAGGAAACGATCGTGGTATTTTTTCATGAGCAGGTTGGAGTAACTGCCCGGGTTTTCAATTTTATAACGATCTCTCTGTTTCCAAATGCCTTCGTAATGCCAGGTCGTGTTTTCGTCGGAAGGCACGTATCCGAAAAAAGGCTGGTAAATGGGCATTTTCCGGATTGCTTTCTCGCCGGTCACACTCTTGTACTCTACCGGACGCCAATAAATATTTTCGTTGATTCGCAATTGACCGATGGACACCATCAGCCCGTTTTCAGGCATTTCGATCGCGAACTTTTCGAGGTTTACCTGTGTGTCTTTATCGCCTTTGCGGATTTTTACGATCAGGTTTTCCGGTAACAAATCAATTCCCGGCGAACCATCCGGATTCACGCTGATGATCCTGATGCTGACCTTTGCGCTGTCGATCTCGCTTTGTGCGTTGAACGCGATTTCCTTGACGAACGGGAAATCTTTTTTTTGATTCGGGTTGAAGAATTTGGCGAGCGTACCATTGGTGTGAAAGCGGATTCCGGCCTTGGAGAAACCGCCGATCGCAATTTGTTTCCGCCTTTTTGGTTTTCCGATGACGACTTCTGGAAGCACTACAGATTCCGGCTCGAGCACGATGTTCCCAAGTTCTGAAATTGGAAGCAGTTTCGTCTTGAATCCCAATGCGGAGACATAAAACTTTACGTTTTCGCCGGCATTTTTAACCAGGAATGTCCCGTCTTCTTCTGCACTGAATCCTTCGTTGGCATTTTCGGGAAAAAGATTGGCGTACGGAATCGGATTCCCTCGAGCATCTGTGACTTTCCCCTTAATTTGGGCAAAGGCAAGCATCGGAAACAAAACAAGCAAGAAAATCTTATACATAAAACAAGGTCAGGTCACAAATCAACGGCTTAACGCCTCGGCTATTGTCCTGTCGTTTGAAAGTCGCGGCAGTTTGTTTTGTCCGCCAAGTTTTCCGATCGATTTCATATAATCGTCAAAACCGTGTTTGGGCACTTTGGTGATCACGACCCGACGCAAGACGTTGCCCGAAATCAAGTCGTCATAATACACGTTTTGCCTGCGCATCGCATCGTTTATCTTTTCGGAAAAAACCTCGATATCGCTTGGTTCGTTCTCAAATTCGATAAACCATTCGTGATAAGGCAAGCCTTCGTTCGGATTGATTTGGGGCGCGACCGTGAACTCGTTGACGGTCACGTCTGTTCCGGTCATCGCCTTTTTGAGCGCTTCCTCTACTTCCTTTCCGATTACGTGTTCGCCAAAAGCCGAAATGAAGTGCTTGATGCGGCCCGACACGACTACGCGATACGGTTTTGTAGACGTAAATTGTATTGTGTCGCCGATATTGTATCCCCAAAGTCCGGCGTTTGTCGATAAGATCAACACGTAATTTACTCCGATTTGGACTTCTCCGATCGTGTATCGGCGCGGGTTTTCCGCGAAAAATTCGTCGGCTTTCACGAATTCGTAGAAAATCCCGGAATTGAGCAACAGCAACATGCCTTTCTCTTTCTGGGAATCCTGGTAGGCGAAAAATCCTTCAGAAGCCGGAAACAATTCGATAGCGTCGACTTTGCGTCCGATCAGGTTTTCGAATTTGGCTCGATAGGGTTCGTAATTCACGCCTCCGTAAATGAAAAGGTTGAAATTTTTGAAGATTTCCCCAACCGGCTTTCCTGCTTTTGCACGCAGTTTTTCAAAATACATCTGCACCCAACTCGGTATCCCGGAAATGATCGACATGTCTTCGTTTATCGTTTCCTCCACAATGGCGTCCACTTTGGTTTCCCAATCTTCTATGGTGTTGGTTTCCCAACTCGGCATGCGGTTTTTTTGGAGGTATTTCGGCACGTAATGCGCCACAATTCCGGACAGTCGGCCGAGTTTCACGCCGTTTTTCTCATCGAGTTCGGGACTTCCCTGGAGGAAAATCATCTTGCCGTCGACAAAATCGGCATTTCGGGTTTCATGTATGTAATGCAGGATAGCGTCGCGTGCGGCTTCGATGTGGAACGGCATCGATTCTTTGGTAAGCGGGATGTATTTCGCTCCCGATGTCGTACCCGAAGTTTTGGCGAAATACAACGGTTTTCCGGGCCAAAGCACGTCTTCTTTTCCGTTGACGACCTCATCGACATAGTTTTTAAGCGCCTCGTAATCGCGTATCGGGACATGTTTTGCGAAATCTGCGTGCGATTTAATATCCGCGAAAGCGTGATCGCGGCCAAAATCAGTGTGTTTTGCCTTTTCGATCAGGTCGAGAAAAACCTTGTGCTGGGTCTCGATCGGGTTTCGCGCCCATTTTTGGGTTTTGGCATAAATATAATCGGCGAAAAGCCTCGCGGCGAACGATTTGATAGACATAGTTAAAGCGGGAATTTTTTCTTGATTGCCGATTCCGTTCTTAGAAACATATACAGGCAGCTGGCGATCAGCAACGCAATTCCTACGACAACGCCGATTTCTTTAGCGATCTGCCCGTATTCCAGAAAGATTGAGACGATGGTCAGGACGATTCCCGCCTCGATCATCCGCCAGGACGAAAATCGTTGGGCAAAGTCCCATCTTTCCTGTGATTTTTTTGAAGTGGACGTGCGATAGCCGTAAAAGTCGTTGATTTTTCTAGGCGGAAACAGCAACATGATCACTGCCGCGCCGATAAAGACGATTCCGCAGGCCAGGCTTACGAATCCCAAATGCGCGTTTTCCATTATTCGAAAGATATGAATTGTTCGGGATCGATCGGATAACCGTCTTTCCAAAGTTCAAAATGCAAATGGATTCCCGTCGATTCCCGTCCGGTTGAACCGGCGAGGGCGACGACTTCTCCGGTTTTGACGACGTCGCCTTGCTCAACGCTCACTTCGGCGGCGTGTTTGTAAACCGAGATAAATCCGTTGTTGTGGCGCACGATGACGCAATTTCCGTTCGATGGCGTCCAATCGGCAAAAATGACATTTCCGTTCAACACCGCTTTGATCGGTGTGTTTTTGGGAACCGCGATATCGACGGCGTAATGCTTTTGGCGGGCGTTGAACTTGTCGGTCACGCTACCCTGAACCGGAGCGAAAAGCACGACGCTGGTTTTGGCCGTCGCTTTTTCAAAGAGATTGTACTTGTCTTCTTTGGCCACCTCATCGCGCAATTCCTGTTCTTCTTCGGAAGCCGTAATCGGCCCTTGCGGAATTTCCATCCCGGCCGCGATTATCGAGTCTTTGCTGAGTTTGGCGTAGTCGAGATCGCCAGTGAGGATGCGCTGGATCGACCTTATGTAAGCTTCGTTTTTGTTCAAGGCCACTTGGAGCGAATCGGATTTCAAAGCCAGTTCTGTTGCGTTTTTTTTGAGTTCTGAAGAGGCATATCCCGGAATGTATTCTCTCAAAGGCGTGAACGCGATGATGTATGTCGTCACGAAAATGATGAGAACGGCGCCTATCGTGGCCACGACAAACACGTTCATCAGTGTGAGCCGCAACGAGAAAATCTCCTCAAACGTGTCCTCGTTCAAAATGACGAGACGGTTTTTGGTAAAGAGTTTCTTGGCAATCTTTTTTCGTTTGAGCCGTTTTCGAGCCATATTTCCGCTTTGCTACAAATATAGGAAATCCGAATGCGCGTTTATTCCGTAAATAGGCACAAGGCATTCACAAATATTTGCCGACACGTTTTTTGGGCATACGTGATTTTACGCTATCTTTGCCCTTATATTTGAATTGCTTCGGCTTAAAAATTAAACCCATGGGAAAATTTGGAGTAACTGAATGGATTTTGATCGTCGCCGTGATTCTCTTACTTTTTGGAGGTAAGAAGATTCCGGAATTAATGAAGGGTTTGGGTTCCGGAGTCAAGGAATTCAAAAATGCGGCGAAGGACGATCAAAACGCTGACAAGAAAAAAGAAGAGCAGAAAAGTGCAGAATAATAACATCCCGGTTTTGGCCGGGATTTTTTTTGTCTTGTTTTTAGGATTTTTTTGAGGTTGGTTTCGTCGGATTATACTTTGGAATCTTAGCCTGTTTGTTGGAATTGGCGCTTTTACGAATCTCGGTAGTTTGCTTTTGGAAATGCCGGGAAGGTTTAGATTCTTCGAAGGTCCGGAATTGGAACTCTGAAGGTTTACTGGTTGATGATGGTGTTCTGTCGATAAAGGCGGATTTTATTTTTAGGAATTTTCGTGCCTGATTATGAGACTGGAACATTTGGAATCTTATCATTTGATTGAAAATTTCTGTGGATTTGCTTTGGAAATGCCGGAATGTTTAGATTCTTTGAAGGTTTTGGGGATTGGAACTTAAAAGGTTCAGTGGGTTGATGATCGTATTTTGCGGTGTTGATAAAAGGTGAATTTTAGGAGTTTTGGCAAATTTTTGTCGCGATCGTGTGAGAAATTTTTAAGAATTTCGGCAGATTTTCTGTATGTGGGGAATTCCCGATCGCGCTATTTTTACGGGTGGGTGGTGGCGGCTTTTTATACAAATCAATTGGTAAGAAAATTCGTAGTGTTTCCTGACTTTTCGACCAGATAGCGTCCTAAAATATCAGATAATCATCGTCAGCTGTACACGTTTTCTATCCTCATCCACTTCTACCACTTTAACCTGAACATGTTGATGCAATTTCACCACTTCGTTAACGTCCGAAACAAAACCGTCTTTCAATTGCGAAATATGTACGAGTCCGCTTTCTTTGATTCCGACGTCTACGAAGCAACCAAAATTCGTGATATTGTTGACAATTCCGGGTAACACCATACCGGAACGCAAATCCTTGATCGACTTTACCGTTGGGTCGAATTCGAACACTTTGGCCGATTTCCTAGGGTCGAGTCCCGGCTTTTCCAATTCCTTGATAATATCTTTTAAACCCAGAATTCCAATGGCTTCGGTAATATAATTTTCAGGGTTGATAAGCGCCGTTTTCTCTTTATTGGCGACTAATTCCGAAACCGAAGTTTTAAGATCTTTCGCCATCTTTTCCACAATCGGATAGGCCTCCGGATGCACAGCCGAATTGTCAAGCGGATTTTTAGCACCCGAAACCCTGACAAAAGCAGCGCCTTGCTGAAACGCCTTTTCGCCAAGACGCGGAACTTTTTTCAGTTCTTTCCGGTCGGTAAACGGGCCGTTTTCAGCGCGGTACGACACGATATTCTCGGCCAGTTTCTCCCCTATCCCGCTTACGTAAGACAACAGCGATTTACTCGCCGTATTGAGGTTGATCCCGACGGAATTCACGCAACGCACAACAACCGTATCAAGTTCATCCTTGAGTTTGGATTGGTCGACATCGTGCTGATACTGGCCGACGCCGATTGCCTTCGGGTCGATCTTGACCAGTTCGGCCAGCGGATCGGAAAGTCGTCTTCCAATCGAAACCGCGCCCCGAACGGTGACATCGTAGTTCGGAAATTCTTCACGCGCGATCTTGGATGCCGAATATACCGACGCTCCGGCTTCGCTCACGACAAAAACCTGGAGCGGCTTGTCAAATGCTATTTTTTTGATGAAGAATTCCGTTTCCCGCGAGGCAGTTCCGTTTCCTATCGAAATCGCGTCGATTTTATATGCATTGACCATCGATCTAATTTTTTTCATCGCAATGGCCGTCTCGTTTTGAGGCGCGTGCGGAAAAATCGTCTCGTTGTACAAAAGATCGCCTTTCTCATCGAGGCAAACCACTTTGCAACCGCTTTTGAAACCAGGATCGATCGCCAGAATTCGTTTTTCGCCCAACGGCGGCGCAAGCAAGAGCTGGCTAAGGTTCGTGGCGAAAACGTTGATTGAGTTCGCGTCGGCTTTGGCTTTGGCTTCCGATAATGCCTCGTTCGAAATCGCAGGTTCAAGTAAGCGTTTGTAACTATCGGCAATCGCTTTTTGGAGATGGGCCGCCGTCTCTTTTTTATTCTTGATGACGGAATTTTCAATCATATCAAGCGCCTCGTCCTTCTCGATGCCGACGCTGAGTTTAATGAACCCTTCATTTTCGGCTCGCAACATGGCAAGCAGTCGATGTGCGGGAGCTTTTGCCATATTTTCCTTCCAATCGAAATACTGGCTGAACTTTTTAGCGTTATCGTCGTCTTTTTTAGTCTTTACCACTTTGGTCGAAATTTCCGCGGAGCGTTGGAACATTCTTCTCAATGTTTTACGGATATACAGGTTCTCACTTACCCATTCCGCTATGATGTCGCGCGCACCTTGCAAGGCTTCGTCTTCGTTTTTGACGTTCTTGTTGAGATATTTGGATGCTATATAATCGACCTCATCAGAATTTTGGGCCATGATGATTTTAGCGAGCGGCTCCAAACCATTTTCCCGTGCCGTGTCGGCTTTGGTTTTTTTCTTTTTTTTGAACGGCAGATAAAAGTCTTCCAGTTCGTTCAAATCGAAACTTGCCTCGATTTTCTTCGAAAGTTCGGGCGTCATCGCATTTTGTTCCGCAATCGACTTTACGATGGCTTCCTTTCGTTTGGTGATCGTATCAAAAGTCGCCATCCACTTTGCTATGTTTTCAATTACGACCTCGTCGAGATTACCCGTCATGTCCTTGCGATAGCGTGCAATGAATGGAATCGTGCAATCTTCAGAGAGCAGTTGCACGACATTCTGTATGGATTTTGGAGCAGCGGAAACGTGTTTGGAAATGAATTCGATATTGGTCATGGGTGTGATGGATGCCTTTTTTGTAGGACTGAATAGGTAAATGGCTGATATATCCCGGGTAGCAGCGGCAGCCTTTCGCAGCAATTTACTGGTTGTGCCGTTTTGAGGCAGCGACCGCAGGAAGCTCGACTCAAGACGCGCAAAAACCGGAAATTTCCAGAAAGCTAAAGCGGATGACCGGATTGGATGCAAAGAAAAAAAATTGACGCAAATTTTCCGGTTTATCTCACAAAAACCGCGTCGAGAATTCCCAACTCAATTCCATTTTTTTAGCTGCACGTAATTTTTCCGACGCGTGTGGCGTGACGTCCGCCTTCGAACGCTGTCGTGATGAAGTGTTCGACCATCTCGACGGCTTGGGGCACGGAGGTAAAACGGGCCGGAACGGAAATGATGTTGGCATCGTTATGTCGTCGGCACAAATCAGCGATTTCCTTGGTCCAGCATACGGCTGCCCTGACGTTTTGGTGCTGGTTGGCGGCCATTGCGATCCCATTCCCGGTACCGCATATCACGATCCCGAAATCGACGTTTCCATCGCTTACCGCTTGGGCCACAGGATGCCCAAAATCCGGATAGTCGACGCTTTCGGGCGTGTCGGTTCCAAAGTTGGTAACTTCGTGTCCCAGCGATTCAAGTTTCGCTGCGATGGCTTTTTTGTAGTCGGGACCGGCGTGATCGTTTCCTATGGCGATTTTCATGTTGGTTGTTTTTGCAAAGATACTTCCATTTGAGGAATCGTCGATCGTCGATTTGCCGATTTGGATTCAGGAATATCTTGGACAATGCTCTATTTGTATTCAATCGATTGCACCGCGGCGTCAAAAGTGGGAATCGCCAAAACTCGTTGTTAACAATGTTGATAACCTCGAAATAAAATTATAAATAGTTGAAAATCAGTATATAAGGATTATACACTACATTTAGGCGACCATTAATTTCCGTCATGAACTTGCAGTTTGTATGTCGAAAAAATACTTAATTACGGAATTGTTGATAACGATTTGCAACTCGCTTAAAATCAGTTAACCTTAAATTAACATGAAGTGTTAAAAACAATACGTTCGAATTTTAGAAGTTTTTTGGAGAGTTCGAAAAATTTTTACAATCAAAAATCCTGAGGAAAAATACAAGTGAAGTTTGAGGGAATTTTGGAAAAGTTTTGAGTGTTGCGACACCGGGATATCAACATAATTCGACAAGGTGAGTTGTCTACAAAATCGTGTAAAATCCAGTTGTTGACAAATGTGGATCAAAAATGGAAAAGCCCTATATGCGAGTTTATTGCATGTCGGAACACATGTTAATAAATGGTTATAACAAAGTAAATCCTATCATCCTAGACTTGAAAAGTAAAATTATACCCGCTATCAACAACCTATAATAACCATCATTTAAATTTTTAAAAATCCCTTTTCTTTATTTTGTTTTTAATAGTTGTTGAAAAGTATTGCTCAAACGATGCGAAGCGAATGGCCTCCTTTGAGCTCGTCGAGAATGCGATTGACGATATCGGCGTCGTTGGGATGTATCTTAAGCTTGATGCCGCCGAGGGCCAATGAGTAAAACGGCATTACAGATGCAGAGGCTTCATTCTCGAAGTAAAAATGTACCTCTTCCTGATCGAGACGATGCTTGAGTATTTCGATCTCGTGGGTGTAATGGAAAACGGCTATGGTAATGAAATTTTCCATAATTCAAGTCTTGGTGTATTTAAAGTTACGAATGTTTTGGATTCCTCAGCTTTATACGTTAAAAGTTATAATTTATTTAAAAGTAGGCTAGGCTAAACTTTAACAGTTTGTGATTTCGTAATTTCACATCGAATAGTATACAAAAATGAGTAAGACACCACATAGAAAGGGTAACGGAAAACCCAAGGATTTTTCTAACAAGATCCTCAAAATCCTCGCCCGGAATTCAAATAAGGGATTCAACTACAAACAGATAGCGGCCATTTTAGAAGTTGACGATACCAAAAGCCGAAATGAGATCATTCGCGATTTAAAGCTACTTGCCGCCCAAAAGAAGATCATCGAGTCCGAACCGGGAAAATATCTCGTGAAGGCGGTCAGCCAGGATTATTATCAGGGAAAAATCGACATGACGAGCCGGAAGACGGCTTTTTTCGTTTGTGACGATTTCGAAGAAGATGTTTTTATCCCGACCAATAACCTCAACCGCGCACTCGATGGCGACATCGTCCAGGTTTACGTTTACAATAGGCGACAGGGCAAGCGTCCGGAGGGTGAAGTAGTGGAAATCGTGGAGCGTGCCAAGACGCAGTTCGTAGGCGTGATCGACATCCAGAAGAATTTCGCTTTCGTCTCTACGGCGAACCCGAAAATGTATACCGATATTTTTATCCCGAAGGACAAAATTGGAGAAGCCCAGCAAGGGGAAGTCGTTTTAGTTGAGATCGAGGACTGGCCAAAGCGCGCCGATTCTCCGTTTGGATCAGTAATCAAAGTCCTTGGAAAGCCCGGTGAACACGATACGGAAATCCATGCGATCCTGGCGGAATATGGTTTGCCTTATGAATTTCCCGTAGACGTGGAAGTTTATGCCCAGAAGCTCGACACTTCAATCCAGCAACAGGAAATCGACAAGAGACGCGACATGCGACAGACGTTGACTTTTACGATCGATCCCCGCGACGCCAAGGATTTTGACGATGCGCTCTCGTTCAAAAAGCTCGACAACGGCAATTTTGAGATCGGTATTCACATTGCCGATGTTTCGCATTATGTCGAGGAAGGAACGATTTTGGACGAAGAGGCGTATAATCGCGCTACATCCGTTTATCTCGTGGATCGCGTCGTGCCGATGTTGCCCGAAGTGTTGTCCAACTTTGCGTGCTCGTTGCGTCCACATGAGGAAAAATATACGTTCTCGGCCGTTTTCGAAATCGATAACAAAGCCAATGTCATCGATCAATGGTTTGGTCGTACCGTTACTTATTCGGATCAGCGATTCGCTTATGAAGAGGCACAGCACATCATCGAAACAAAATCTGCGACGATCCCCGAACATATTTCCCTGACAGGCGAAACTTACGATGCTCCGGCAGCGATCGTCGAGGCGACATTAAAATTGGACGAGTTGGCCAAAATCATGCGTCGCAAGCGAATGGCGGACGGTGCGATTTCGTTCGACAAGGTCGAAGTAAAATTCAAGCTTAACGAAGAAGATGAGCCTGTTGGCGTCTATTTTAAGGAAGCAAAAGACTCAAATCACCTCATTGAGGAATTCATGCTTCTGGCCAATAAGAAAGTGGCGGAATTCATCGGTAAGCAGAAGAAGACGTTTATTTATCGGATACACGACGAACCGAATGAGGACAAGCTTATCGGGCTTCAAGGTGTCATTTCCAAATTCGGCTATAGCATCGACTTCAGAAGCAAAAAGCACATTTCTCAGTCGATCAACAAATTGTTGTCTGACGTTCAGGGAAAAAAAGAGCAGAATATGGTGGATACGCTTGCCATCAGAAGTATGAGCAAGGCCAGGTATTCGGTTCACAACGTCGGGCATTACGGTTTGGCGTTCGATTATTATTCTCATTTCACGTCTCCGATCAGGCGTTATCCTGACGTCATGGCGCACCGACTGCTGCAGTTTTACATCGATGGCGGGAAATCGGCATCAGAAGAAGCGTTTGAGGAAAAATGCGTGCATTCTACCGACATGGAAATTTTAGCGACAAATGCCGAACGCGATTCGGTCAAGTACATGCAGGTCAAGTATATGGCCGATCATCAGGATCAGGATTTCCTGGGTGTGATCTCGGGTGTGACCGAATGGGGAATCTATGTGGAAATCGTCGAAAACAAATGCGAAGGAATGTGCCGCATCCGTGAAATCAAAGATGATTATTACACGTTCGACGACAAACAATACGCACTTGTGGGTGCCGTTTCCAAAAACACGATCACGTTGGGAGACGAGGTTTACGTAAAGGTCAAAAATGCCGATTTGGTCAAGAAACAGCTTGATTTCCATTACCTCGGAAAACGAGCAGACTACGAAGCTTCGAAACTGGAGGCTGATCAAAATTCGGCTGCCAAATCACAAAAGAAAAAGAAGAACAACAACAAAGAATCATGAAAAAGATTGTTTTATTTATCGCTTTAGGTGCATTTCAGTTAGGGTTCTCCCAAGTTTCGAAAGATCCGGGAGATTTTGATAAAATCAAGGTTTACGACAGGATTTCGGCAGAATTGATAGCATCAGATGTCAACAAAGTAGAAATTACCGGAAATCGCGCAAAGGACGTTATCGTCGTCAATAAAAACGGAGAACTCAAGTTGGGAATGCCTGCGACGAAACTACTTCAGGGCGAGGAAATCGAAGCTAAAATTTATTACAAATCCATTAAAAGCGTCGACGGAAGCGAAGGTGCTTTCATTTCAAGCGCAAAGGCAATAGATGCGCCGAAACTCGAAATTACGGCCAAGGAAGGAGCAGAAGTCAAATTGGACGTCAGTGTGGAAATCCTGCGGGTCAAATCGGTAACGGGAGCGACCGTGAGATTGGAGGGAAAAGCGTCCGATTCTGAAATTTCGATCGGTACAGGCGGCATTGTCGAGGCCCAAAATCTGGACACAGAGCGCACGGACGTCAGTATAAACGCCGGTGGTGAAGCTGAAGTCAAAGCATCAAAATATGTTAAGGCCCGAACCAAGGCCGGTGGGGAAATCACGATACACGGCAATCCGCAAACGGTTGATAAAAAGTCGATTTTGGGAGGAACGATTTCTCAGATGTGACTTAAAACCGGCCAAAATTAACATTTTGGAAATTTCAAGTTATATTTGTGACATCACATTTACACGCCTCGTTGATGATTGAAGATATTCTAACGGCCATACCACTCGGATTTTTCCTGAGCTTCATGATAGGTCCGGTTTTTTTCGTGTTGCTGGAGACGAGCGTTGTCAAAGGGTTCAGGGCTGCCCTTTCGTTCAATGTAGGAGTGATCATTGCAGATATCGTCTTTATCCTGATTGCGTATTTTTCGAGCTACCGGCTCATCAGCGCGATCAAGGACGATCCGGCGCTTTTTATCTTCGGAGGCCTGGTCATGCTGACTTACGGTATCATCAGCCTTATAAAAAACAGAAAACTCAAGAAGAAAAGTATCGACCCGGAAGATCCTGTCGAGTTGGCCAAAAACAATTACCTGACGTTGGCGGTTAAAGGTTTTTTCCTGAATTTCATCAATATAGGCGTTTTGGGTTTTTGGCTGGCGCTCATCATTACGATCGGACCTCAGCTGCAGCTCAACCCGGGACGGATGCTGACGTTTTTTACGGCGGTCATCGTCAGTTACTTTGTGGTCGATATTTTCAAGATCCTGCTTGCCAAACAGCTCAGACGCTATCTTAATCCGCACAATATCCTGATGATAAAAAAAGTTATCAGCATTGTATTGATAGTGTCGGGAGTTTTTCTTTTAGGACAAGGCTTGTTTCCGAAAGAACGCAAAATCGTCAATAGCGCACTTGAAAAACTGGAACACCAAAATTGATATGAACAAAACGGTTGCGGCTGCCCTTTTTATTGGGCTGGCTTTGATTTCGTGCGAGCCCAAACAGGCGAAAACCCAAAAAACAAATCCTGATTTCAAGAAGGAAGCACAACAGCTCAATGCACTCTTGGAGCAGGGAAATGTGCGGCCCCAAAGTTTTGAAATTTCATCCACCGCGGCTTCTGAAGTAACCGGCGCAAAAGGCATCTTTATTCGGGTCGATCCGAAAGATCTCGAAACCGAAAACGGAAAGCCGCTAGCCGATAAAATTCTCGTGGAACTTCGGGAATTGACCCAACCGTCGGAATTTGTTTTTTCGGACGTTTCAAGTGGCTCGTTCAATGGAAAACACATACTTTCGGGAGGCACTTATTTCGTTTCGATGACCTCGGGCGGGAATAAGCTTAAAATAAAACCCGGACGCGCCCTAAACGTAGATTTCAGGCGATTTTCGACAAAGCGTATGGAATTCTTTACCGGAAGCCGGGACAGCATTCAAAACCTGGTATGGGTTCCGTCGAATCAACGCTTCAAACGCATTTCGGCAGACGACGATCCCCAAACCGAAGAATATTACATGACGATGCCCATTACGCGTTTGGGTTGGATAGCGAGCGCCATTTCAAACCGCGCGTCCCACAACACATCAACAACTTTCGCATTCGACATCAAGCAGCCTTCCTCCTACTCGTTCGGAAAAGCTTTTTTCATCGTCGAGAAAAATGGCTCTGTCCAGGTCATGAACACTACGTTGTTCTTCGATGGGAAAGATAACATGATGTTCGAGCAAGTCCCGCTTGAAGGTTTCGGATTATTCGTTGTGACGGCGGTTAAAAGCGGGAAATTATACGCTTGGGCAGAGCGCCTTGATCTTGAAAAGCTCGAAATGCCCATGGTGGAACTCAGCCCGACAACACCAAGCGCACTTTATGATCAGATACGAAAGCTAAAATAAAGGCATTTTTTAACCGAAACTTTCAAATTTTAAAAGATTTGGTTACATTTGCCGACCTGATTACAATTGGCGTCGTGGCCGAGTGGCTAGGCCGGGCTCTGCAAAAGCTCTTACAGCGGTTCGAATCCGCTCGATGCCTCAACTGACCTGCAAGTTTCGACAACTTGCAGGTTTTTTTGTTTTTGGGCGATACCTTCGGTCCAGGCTGTCGGCAGTCGCTTTTTGGAAACCTCAAAGGTTTTTAAAACCTTAGGTTTTACCAAAAGAGCTCCAACAATGCCTCCATCCTTATCGCGGCTCCTGTTTTTCGACCAAATCGATATCTTTGAAGAAAATATAAAATGGATTTCGCTCGCCACAAACAGCAAATCGACACCAATGGTTTTACGATTATAAATGAGGTGTTCACGCTCGATCAAATCGACGCGATATTATCCGCAATCACAACTGCCGATTCATCCCGCCCGACCTTCCGCAAATCATCGGGGATATTCGCGATACGTCAATTCTTAAAGGAAATCCCAGAAGCTGGATCTGCGATTTTCACGCCCGCATTCATTGACTTGATACAAGGTATTTTCGGTAGCGGTAATTTCGTCACCAAGTCCATTTATTTCGACAAACCCGAACAATCCAACTGGTTTGTCGCCTACCACCAAGATCTTACGATATCGGTAAAAGAAAAAATAGAAATAGATGGTTTTGGGCCCTGGACAGTTAAGCAGCGGCAGTTCGCAGTGCAGCCGCCTCTCGAAATAGTACAAAATAACTTCACGATCAGGATCCATCTCGACGAAACTACTTCTCAGAACGGTGCGCTGAAAGTCATCCGAAATTCCCATTCAAAAGGCATTTATCGACCGGAAAACATAGATTGGGAAACAGAGGAAGAAGCCGTTTGCGAAGTCAGAAAAGGAGGTATCATGATCATGCGGCCGCTGCTGTTACATGCGTCAGACCGCACGACTAACGATCGCAAAAGACGCGTCATCCATATAGAATTCGGGAAAGATGAACTACCCGAAGGACTGGAATGGAGCGAAAAAATGTTATTTGAAAAGCGAGAATTTCTGGTTTAAAAGCCGGATGTCAACTGCGATATTCCTCCATTATGACCGTTACGGCTTCGACGTCTCCACCAATCGGCGGGTTGATTTTGGAAACGGCCAACGTCATCCTTGAAACCTCCGGAAGCTCTCCAAAAACCCTGACAATGATGCGATGCGCGACGTGTTCCAAAAGCTTCGACGCCACGGCCATTTCTTCGACCACGATCCTGTTCAGCAAGACATAATCGACCGTATCGGCTAAGTGGTCGGTTTCGGCGGCTTTCCGCAAATCTGTTTTTATTTCAAGATCTACCGAATATTCTGATCCTATTTTGGTCTCTTCCGGCAAACAGCCGTGATAGGAAAAAGTGCGTATATTTTTGAGTCTGATGATTCCCATAGTAGATTTTCCATCAAAATTACGCTTATAAGACGAGCCGTGAAAATTCTGGCTCAGTCAATAAAAATAAAAATACCGCGATTCACATCTACCCAAATACAGAAAGACTATACAAATTCCTAAATTTCGTCCCTCTGAATCGCAATCCCAATCTCCAAGCCTACACATCCAAACCCAGCCAATCCGTTTCGATTACCTCAGCCAGGCAAAATCCGATAAGTCTAACGCCATATTTCTTCGCTCCGTCCAATTTTACCTTTCGACTTTGATTAACTTTGCAGCTTTCCATATCGAATTATGTCAGAAGAAAAATCCCTCAATTTCATTGAGCAGATCATAGAAGAAGATTTGAAGAACGGCATGCCGCACAGTGGTTTGCGGTTTCGTTTTCCGCCGGAGCCAAACGGCTACCTGCACATCGGCCATGCGAGTTCGATTGCACTCAACTTTGGTTTGGGAGAATCGTACAAAGCGCCTGTAAACCTGCGTTTCGACGATACGAATCCTGAAAAAGAAGAGCAGGAATACGTAGATGCAATCAAGCGCGACATTGAATGGCTCGGATACAATTGGGCCGAAGAACGATACGCATCCGACTATTTCCAGCAATTATACGATTGGACGGTCGAGCTTATCAGGAAAGACAAGGCCTATGTCGACAGCCAAACGTCCGAGCAAATCGCCGAGCAAAAAGGCACGCCGACACAGCCGGGAACCGATTCACCTTACCGAAACCGTTCGATAGAGGAAAATCTCGATTTGTTTGAGCGAATGAAAAAAGGCGAATTTCCTGACGGTACGCATATAGTGCGGGCAAAGATCGACATGGCGTCCACGAATATGTTGATGCGCGACCCTTTGATGTACAGGATCATGCACAAACATCACCACAGAACCGGAGACGATTGGTGCATTTATCCTATGTATGATTGGGCGCACGGGGAATCAGATTATCTCGAACAGATTTCCCACTCGCTTTGTACATTGGAATTTTTACCACACAGGGAGCTGTACGATTGGTTCCTCGATCAAATTTACGATGACAAAAAATTGCGTCCGAAGCAACGGGAATTCGCCCGACGGAATTTGAGCCATACGGTTGTAAGCAAGCGAAAACTCCTTCAACTGGTTAACCAAAATTTTGTTTCCGGTTGGGATGATCCTCGCATGTCGACGATTTCCGGCCTTAGAAGACGCGGCTTCACTCCCACTTCGCTTCGCAATTTCGCCAACACGATCGGGATTGCAAAACGCGACAATTTGATCGATGTTTCGCTTTTGGAATTTTGCGTACGCGAAGATTTGAACAAGATCGCGCCGCGCGTGATGGGCGTTATCGATCCGGTGAAACTGGTAATTACCAATTATCCGGAAGGAAAAGAAGAATGGCTTGAGGCCGAAAACAACCAGGAAGATGAGAACGCAGGTTTCCGAAAAGTGCCGTTTTCAAAGGAATTGTGGATCGAACGCGAGGATTTTCTCGAAGATGCGCCACCTAAATTTTTCCGACTTTCAATCGACCGGGAAGTTCGTCTCAAGAATGCGTATATCATAAAAGGGGAAAGTGTTGTCAAGGATTCCGATGGGAATATCACCGAGATCCATGCGACATACGACGTCGATTCGTTGTCCGGAAGCGGCACTGAAGCCAGCCAACGCAAAGTTTCCGGAACGCTCCACTGGGTTTCGGCAGCTCACGCCCTCAAAGCGGAAATTCGCTTGTACGACCGGTTGTTTACAGACGAGTCACCCGACACGCACAAGGGGAAAGATTTCCTTGAATTCGTCAACCCGGAATCGTTAAAAGTGGTTACCGGCTTTGTTGAACCGAGTTTGAAAAATGCGAAGAGCGAAGACAAATTTCAGTTTCAGCGACTCGGTTATTTTACTGTAGATAAGGATTCTACGTCTCAAAAATTGGTTTTCAACAAAACCGTCGGGCTTAAAGACGCCTGGGAGGAAAAAGGGAAAAAGGAAGAAAACGCCGTGAACAATTCCCTCAAGGAAATCAATAAATTCTTTAAAGTAAGTACTGACGAAGAGCGTTCCACCATTGAAAAAGCGATATCCGAAAACATCAAATCGCTAGCGAACTTCAGCCTTATCCAAAACTCTTTTCGTAAGAATGTGACAAACAATAAAAGTTCCCTCCTATTCGCGAATTGGTTATTGAAATATTCGGATTCTATCCAACTTTCGGCAATCGAAGATGAAGTGGTCGATAAATTTTACGGGATGTCGCTCAAAAGTGAATCCCCATTTGTTCGCGAAGAAGTTTTACGAAGTTTGAAAAACGATCAGCAGGCGACATCCAAGTTTGCTGATGAAATCCTGAAACTAAAATCTTCAGAAAAAAACGAGCGTGTTTTGCAATTGCTTTCTGAATTTTGATAGTTTAAATATATTATAGTTTATATTGATTAAAACCGACTTAGAGTAGTCGGTTTTTTTATTATTTGTAGATCTGATGGATTTGTTGAAATATATCAATTTTATCTTTGAAAAATGGCTTTCATAAATCTGTTTTGTTCGACTAAAAAAAATACGTAACCTATTCGGACGTTTTTAGAATTTGATTTCGTTAAATCGTCTTATTTTCGGTTTTCACTTTATAATCCGCTTTTAACGACCCGTTAACCGCCAAATGTTAAAAATTGGCTACCTTTAGTCAAACTCAAAATCAAACGAAATGTCAAATACTTCTAAAGCGGCGGTCGCACTTTTGTTGGGCGTCGCAGTTGGAGCCGCCATCGGAATTTTATTCGCTCCTGACGAAGGGACGAAAACCCGCAAAAAATTAAAGGACGGATTTGACGAGAAAAAAGATGAGCTCAAGAAAAAGTTCGATGAGCTTTCCTCAGGCCTGAAATCAAAGTTGCAAACATCTGAATCCGATTTGCAGTCGGCATTTGAAGACGTTGCCGAAAACGCCGATGGGAAGGCCAGCGAAATTATCGATAGTCTCGAACAAAAGCTCGCCGATCTCAAATCTGCGGCTGCGAAAATGCGTGGATAATGGTGCTCGATGATCTAAAAGATAATGCAGACGACTTAAAAGAGAACGTCAAAGGCTTCATTGACAGCAATGTAGCTTATTACAAATTGTGGTTTTTCAAGGTTGCCATGAAGTCGACCACGATGTTGCTCAAGTTGCTGTTGTTGGCGATTTTCTTGACCTTGGTGCTGGTTTTTCTATCGGTTGCAGCTGCACTTGCGATTGGATATGCACTTGAAAATCTTGCATACGGCTTCCTGATCGTAGGCGGATTTTATATCGTTCTGAGCCTGATCGTATATAACGTCAAAGACAAAATTGTCGAAGGACCGATCCTCGAAAAATTCTCCGAATTCTTTTTCAACGAATGACATGGAAAAAAGACGCTACTCCTCTTACGGCCAGATTGACCAGGATCTTGAAATCCTAAAGGTCGAAAAGGAATTGTATTACCAGCGTATGCTTCAGACGCTCGATCATACGAAGGAAAATCTCGATCCCAAAAAGTTGCTCGGCGGTGTTCCAGAAGTTGCCATAGATATGGTAAGCGGGCTCGCCGGGCCTCTGAAAGGGATGCTGATCAATTTCGTACTCAAGAAGATATTCAAATAAAAAACCTCAAAGGTGTTCAAAACCTTTGAGGTTTGTCGATACGACCTCAATCTAATTTTCAAACGGTAATGTCCCGGTTTTCAGGGTTTTCCGGATAATCCTTCCTGATTACCGAAGCGTCTTCATCGCGTCTGTTGCCTGATTTGTCCTCGGCTCTATCCTTTCTCGCACCGAATTGCCCTTTTTTCATCGCTTCGCCAACCTGGTTGGAAGCGGCAAAAGAAACCACCATATTGTTGAGCATATCATTGGCAGCCTGAGGCGTGTTCGGAAGCAGGATCAAGTTGGAATTCGTATCTGCGCCAATCGCCTGAAGTGTGTCGTAATGCTGCGTCACAACGATCAAGGCCGAGGCTTCCTGGGAGTTGATTCCGACCTTGTTCAACACTTCGACTGATTCGACCAAACCTCTCGCAATTTCCCGTCTTTGATCTGCAATTCCCTGACCTTGGAGACGTTTGCTTTCTGCTTCCGCCTTTGCTTTTGCGACAATCCGGATGCGCACGGATTCTGCTTCGAAAGCCGTTGCGGTCTTCTCGCGGTCGGCCGCGTTGATGCGGTTCATGGCGTTTTTCACCTGGATATCGGGATCGATGTCGGTGACCAAAGTGTTGATAATGTCGTATCCATATGTGGTCATGGCCTCGTTTAATTCGCGTTTGACGGCGATCGCGATGTCGTCTTTGCGCTCGAAAACGTCGTCGAGGATCAATTTGGGAACTTCGGCACGCACTACATCGAATACGTAAGCCGTGATTTGATCGTGCGGATATTCCAATTTGTAAAACGCTTCGTACACTTTCTCCTGGATTACCTTGAATTGCACCGAAACTTTGAGTTTCACGAAAACATTGTCCTTAGTCTTGGTTTCGATGATCACGTCGAGCTGCTGAATGCGTAGATTGATGCGTCCGGCGATGCGGTCGATGACGGGAATTTTTAATTGAAGTCCGGAATTTCGTACACTTTGAAATTTTCCGAAACGCTCAATGATTACGGCACTTTGCTGCTTTACCGTGAAAAAACACGACAGCAGTATAAAGAAGCCTAAAACCAATAAAACGATTGTTGGGATACTCATGATGTTATTTGTTTAGTTATCCCGTCAAATTACGAAAATTACTTAGGTTTGCCTAACCAATAAAAAGATATGAAAAAGTACATTTTAGGCGCTTTGATGCTGGCGTCTGCGGCGGGATCGGCTCAAATGAATTACCAGGATTCCAATATGATCGGGATTTTTGGCGGAATCAACCAGACCGATCTCAGCACCAACAATTTCGAAACGAAAGCAGAAACTGGCTGGAATGTCGGTCTTTCCGTGCGCGGCAACTTTTACAACAACTTCGATATGGTGTATGCCATCCAATTCAGCGAGAACAAATTTTCGGTCCCGACGGCCAATCCGTTAACGCTCCAAAACGAGGATGTCGACTACAAAATACAAGGCGTCAAAATATCGCTTATGCCGAGTTACAACATCATTTACAACCACTTGAGTATCGAGGCCGGGCCTGTTTTGCAGGTAAACGGTAAGCTCAAGTACAAGGAAGAATCTGCAGACAACGCCATTATGGAAACTTTGGCGACAGTAAAAGATCTGGAAGACGTCAGCACGTTCAATATCCTCGGCGCTGTCGGAATCACTGCCGGTGTGAGAAATGTCCGTTTAAACGTACAATATCAGTACGGATTCAACAATTTCCTCTCCCAGGTCGAAGAGGAGGGCTTCGGAAAGAAAGTCAAGGGAAATCTTGGTATCTTGTCAGGAAATCTGATTATTTATTTCTGATATGAAACTTCTCCTCTCCATAGCGCTATTGTCGTGCTCGATCGCCGTCGGCCAACAAACGATCTTCAAAAAAGATGGTTCAAAAATGGCAGTTGCCGACCTTAATGTGGTCACGCCCAAAAAGCAAATCACGTTCAAGGCCAATGGAAAGGAAGGCTTGGTCAAGTTTGCCGATGTAGACTCCGTGGTCATTGACCGCAAAGTGCTGAAGCGTTTCGATATCGGTAAAAAGTCGAAATTGTATTATATTTTGGCTAAAGCCGGAAATCGCACATTAGGCGTGATCAGCAGCAAACGCAACCGCGACAGAGGTGGTTTTAGTTCGGTCGTTACGCTTTATGACGTCGTTGTAATAGAGAATGGAAAAGTGCTGAAGCAAATTGGTTTTACCGAAAGCAAAACAGAAGCGGAAGCCAACCGACGCGAAGAATTCTTCAAACTCATCTCGGATTTCTTTCCGGAATGTACGCCTTTGCGTAATAAGGTCGATTTGTTCCGGTCTGAAAACGATCCGACGAACATTATGTTTCTCAAGATTCTCGATGAACCGGAAAAAATCGATTGTAAATAAAAAAAGCTCCAATCAAGGAGCTTTTTCGTTTTTATAGATTGGCGATCGCCCGTTTTATTCTCGAAATTGTTTCTTCCTTTCCGATCAATTCCATGATGTCGAACAAATGCGGGCCTTTTAAAGCGCCTACAAGGCTTAAACGCAGCGGTTGCATGACTTTACCCATTCCGATCTCGTTTTGGGCCATCCAATCCTTTACGATCGTTTCTACGTTTGACGAAGAAAAATCATCTATGTTTTCCAGCAATTGAAACAAATCGCTCATAAGCGCCGGCGTTTCCTCTTTCCAGTTTTTTGCTGCTTTTTCGTCGTAAAGTGTCGGGGCTTCGAAGAAATAATCCGACAATTCCCAGAATTCCGATACGAAATGAGCGCGTTCTTTAATCAATGAAACGATCTTGGCAAGTTTCGATGCATCGATTGAAATTCCTTTTTCAGAAAGGGCAGGAGCGAACAACTGCGACAGTTCCTCGTCTGATTTCGTAATCAGATATTGATGGTTGAACCATTTGTTTTTTTCCGGATCGAATTTCGCCCCGGCTTTATGGACGCGGTTTAAATCGAAACTTTGCGCCAATTCCTCGAGCGAGAATAGTTCTTTTTCCGATCCGTCGTTCCAGCCCAAAAGTGCCAGGAAATTCACGACGGCTTCCGGGAAAAATCCTTTTTCGCGATATCCGGACGAAACGCCTTCTTCGGTCTGCCATTCAAGCGGAAATACCGGAAAGCCCATTTTGTCGCCGTCCCGTTTTGACAATTTTCCGTTTCCGATTGGCTTTAAGATCAACGGCAGATGCGCGAATTCCGGGGCTTCCCATCCGAATGCGCGGTAAAGCAGAACGTGGAGCGGGAGGGAAGGCAGCCATTCTTCACCGCGAATGACGTGAGAGGTTTCCATCAAATGATCATCGACGATATTTGCTAAGTGGTACGTCGGCATCCCGTCGCTTTTGAACAATACTTTGTCGTCGAGCAGGTTCGTATCGAATTTGATTTCACCGCGGATGATGTCCTTCAGATGCAGGACTTCGTCAACCGGCGTCTTGAAACGCACGACATAATCTTCTCCGGACGCGATCCTTTCCAAAACTTTTTCGGCAGAATTTGTCAGGGAATTGTCGAGCTTTTCGCGGTTGTGATGGTTGTAGATAAAGGTTTTGCCGTTGGCTTCGTGATCTTTGCGGTGAGCGTCAAGAGCCTCCGGCGTATCGAACGCGATGTAGGCGTTGCCCGATGCAATCAAACGGTCAGCATACTCCCGGTACATCGTTTCGCGTTCACTTTGTCTGTACGGCCCGAATTTTTCGTTTTTCCCGACGGTTTCGGACGGTGAAATCCCAAGCCATTCCAATGCCTCGAAAATGTATTCCTCGGCTCCGGGAACGAAGCGGTTCTGGTCGGTATCTTCAATCCTGAGATAGAAAACGCCACCGTGTTTCTTGGCGAACAGATAGTTGAAAAGCGCTGTCCTGACGCCGCCTATGTGAAGCGGGCCGGTCGGGCTTGGTGCAAAACGCACGCGAACTGGTCTTGACATTGTTGATTTTTTTGCAAAGATAGGACAAGTCGAAAGTCTAATGTCGAAACTCAAACGAAAATGAGTGGTAACAATTAACGTTTCGTACACAACCAAAATTGTTACTTTTATCGGTTATACAAACTTGTCAACCTTGAAGACGTCCAATCTCATATACGAAAAGCTCGAAGCATTCATCAGGAAATACTACACGAACGAACTCATTCGCGGCAGTTTGTTGTTCGTCGGCCTCGGCTTGCTATATTTCCTGTTCACGCTGTCAGTCGAATACTTTCTGTGGCTCAAACCCAGCGCGCGCTCGTTTTTGTTCTGGCTGTTCATACTTGTGGAACTTTTCCTTATCGGACGTTTTATCCTCTGGCCGATCTCGAAGCTTTTGAAATTGCAGAAAGGAATCGGATACGACGAAGCGTCGAAGATCATCGGAAGCCATTTTTCCGAAGTAAACGACAAGCTGACGAATTTTCTGCAACTTTCCTCAGACCGCAACCAATCGGAATTATTGTTGGCCTCGATAGAGCAAAAGGCAGGCAATCTGCAACCCGTTCCTTTTGGAAATGCGATCAATTTTAAAAAGAACCGAAAGTTTTTACCGCTTGCGATCCTGCCGCTGTTGTTCGTCGCGTTCTTCTATATTTCGGGTAACGATGAGTTCCTTTCCCAAAGCTTGAACCGCGTGGTCAATTACAAGCAGCAATTCCTGCCGCCCGCGCCGTTTCGGTTCGTGCTGCTCAACGATAAACTGCAAACCGAGCAGAATCAGGATTTCGTTCTTCGCATAAAAACTGAAGGCCGGGTCGTTCCTGAGAATGCGATGGTGTTCATAGGCGACGAGAGTTATTTTATGGAGTCCGAAAGGGCAGGGGAGTTTCAATTCAGGATTCCCAAGCCAGGCGCCGATATGACGTTTCATGTGGAGGCGAATACCGTGAGGTCCAACGACTACGAGCTTTCGGTCGTGACGGTTCCCTCTATCGCGAACTTTGAAATGGTTTTGGACTTCCCCGATTATCTCGGAAAAAGGACGGAAGTCATCAAAGGAACCGGTAATGCGATTCTTCCCGAAGGCACGCGCGTTACCTGGAAAATGAGTACGCGGGCGACGCAGAACGTAGATTGGAAAAATGACCAGAATAATTTCCCTTTTGCCAAATCCCAGAATCATTTTACCCTTTCAAAGCAAATTTCACAAAACACAGATTATCAGATACTTACATCTAATAGTAAAGTTGCTAACTATGAAACGTTGAATTATCGGATTTCTGTGATAAAAGATCAGTTTCCGACGATTACCGTTGGCAATGCGCCCGATACTTTGAAGGTCGGCAAGAACTATATCCTGGGACAGGTAGCGGACGATTACGGATTGACGAAATTGCAGGTGGTCTATTATCCAAAAGGAAACCCGGCCGCTGCCAAACGTGGAACAATCGCGGTAAAGCGGGATGTGTTCGACCAGTTTGTATTTGCGTTCCCTTCGACGTTGCCGGTGGACGAAGGTGTTTCGTACGACTATTATTTCGAGGTGTTCGACAACGATGCGCCTCACGGATTCAAGAGTTCGAGGTCGTCAGTTTTTTCCGATAGGATCGCCACCGAACAAGAGAAACAGGACGAGGTTTTGCAACAGCAAAATTCCAACATCAACAGCCTTGAGAAATCGCTCAAGAACCAGGAAAAACAGATGTCCGAGCTTGACAAGCTTCGCAATTCCGGAAAGGAAAAGGACAATCTAGAATTTAAAGACCAACAAAAGGTCAACGATTTTATCAAGCGGCAGAAGCAGCAAGATGAGATGATGAAGGAGTTTTCGAAGAAGCTTGAGGAAAACCTCGACAAATTTCAACCGGACAAAAAAGACGAGTTTAAAGAAGAGCTGCAACGGCGTTTGGACAAGCAGGAGAAGGACCTGGAAAAGAACCAAAAATTGCTCGACGAACTCAAGGAACTCAACGATAAAATCAGCAAAGAGGAATTGTTCGAGAAGATGGATCAGTTCAAGCAAAATGCGAAAAACCAATCGAAGTCTTTGGAGCAATTGGTCGAATTGACAAAGCGCTATTATGTCGAGAAAAAGGCTGAGCAAATTGCCGACAAGCTCGAGAAGCTGGCGGAGAAGCAAGACAAGCTTTCCGAGAACGAACAACAGAACAAGTCCGATAAACAGGAAGAGATCAATAAGGAATTCGATAAGATCCAGGAAGAGAAAGAGCAATTGGAACAAGACAATAAAGAGCTCAAGTCGCCTTTGGATATCCCAAATACGGATAACGATGAGAAAAGTATCGAAGACGACATGAAAAAAGCGTCTGACGAACTGAAAAAAGATAGCCCAAAGGGTGCGAAACCTAAGCAAAAGAGTGCGGCCAAGAAGATGAAGGAAATGGGCAACAACATCATGCAGATGATGGGCGGAGGCGAGATGGAACAGATGGAAGAAGATGTCAAAATGCTGCGTCAGATACTGGATAACTTACTTGCCTTTTCGTTTTCGGAAGAAGACCTGATGAAGGATTTCAAGAACCTGAAGCGAAACGCTCCTTCATACAACAAGAATTTGAAGCTGCAACAAGATTTGAGGCTGCAATTCAAGCACGTTGACGACAGTCTTTTCGCGATGTCGCTGCGCAATCCTAAGATCACTGAGAATGTCACTGCCGAAATCGGTAATGTACATTACAATATCGACAAGTCCCTTGACGCGTTTGTCGAAGCGCAGGTGGCAAAAGGAACGTCCCATCAGCAATACGCGATCGCGGCGGCGAACCGCCTGGCCGATATGCTCAGCGAGGTGATGAACAATATGCAAATGCAAATGCAGATGCCCGGTGCCGGTGGCGGCAAACCTTCGCCTGGCCAGGGACAGGGTATGCAATTGCCGGATATCATTAAAAAGCAGCAGGGTCTTGGCGAAAAAATGAAGGATGGAATGAAAGATGGGAAGAATCCCGGCGACAAGGAAGGGCAAGGGCAGAAACCAGGCGAAAAAGGAAAGGAAGGCCAGCAAGGGCAGGGGAAAGGTGAGAAAGGCAAAGGCAAAGGTAAAGAAGGAAGTGGTGGAAGCGGCAGCGGCCAAGGCGAGGGATCTCAGGGTGACGACGGCGAGGGAGATGCTCGCGAGATCATGGAAATATACAAAGAACAGCGTCAGTTACGGGAGGCACTTCAACGCGAGCTGAACAAACAAGGCTTAGGCGGTCAAGGGCAAAACGCCATGGATCAAATGAAACAGATCGAAAAGCGGTTGCTGAATAAGGGATTCGACAACGAAACCTTGCAGAAGATACTCAACGTAAAATATGAACTTTTGAAACTCGAGAAAGCTGTTCAGCAGCAAGGGGAAGAGAAAAAGCGACAATCTGAAACCAATCGCAAGGAGTTTAATAACCAAAGTAATGCGCTTCCGAAGTCACTTCAGGATTATTTGAACAGCATTGAAATATTAAACAGACAAAGCTTACCTTTGCGCTCCAATTACAACCAGAAGGTTCAAGAATATTTTAAGGGCAATGATAAGCTTTAATTACGAGACGGATTTTGAAATCGAGAATGAAGGCCGCTTTGAAAAGTGGGTGTCGGCCATCATCGAATCGGAAGGTAAGAAAGAGGGTGATATCAACTATATCTTTTGCGACGATGCCTATCTGCTCGACATCAACCAAAAATATCTCAATCACGATAGTTTCACTGACATTATCAGTTTTGATTATACTGTAGGAAACGAATTACACGGCGATATTTTCATTTCCGTGGAACGTGTGCGCGAGAATGCGCTCGATTTTGAAGTAACTTTTGATGCAGAACTTAGGCGCGTAATGGCGCATGGTGTATTACACTATTGTGGTTACAAAGATAAGACTGATTCGGACGAAAGTTTGATGAGGGCGAAGGAAGAAGAAAAGATGGCGATGTTCCACGTGGAACGTTAAACATCCCAATGTTGAGTTTAAAAAGCGCGTTTCACGTGGAACATTATGTTTGAAAACGAGTATGACGTAATTGTGGTCGGAGCTGGCCACGCGGGTTCGGAAGCAGCAGCGGCTGCAGCCAATTTGGGCTGCAAGACGCTTTTGGTTACTATGAGCTTGCAAAATATTGCCCAGATGTCATGTAATCCGGCGATGGGTGGAATTGCAAAAGGCCAGATTGTTCGTGAAATCGATGCGCTCGGCGGTTATTCGGGGATTGTTTCGGATAAAACAGCCATCCAGTTCAAAATGCTGAACAAGTCAAAAGGTCCGGCCATGTGGTCGCCGAGAGTTCAAAGTGACCGGATGCGATTTGCGGAAGAATGGCGACTGATGTTAGAGCGCACTCCAAACTTGGATTTTTATCAAGAAATGGTTCGCGGCCTAATTATCGATCGGGGACGTGTCAGAGGAATACGTACTTCTTTGGGCGTCGAAATCAGGGCAAAAAGCGTTGTTCTCACAAACGGTACGTTTTTGAACGGATTGATTCACATCGGAGAAAAGCAATTCGGTGGAGGCAGGGCTGGAGAAAGTGCTGCATTCGGAATCACCGAAGATCTCGTGAGCGTTGGCTTTGAAGCCGGAAGAATGAAAACCGGAACGCCACCTCGCGTTGACGGACGATCGCTTGACTTTTCGAAAATGAACGAGGAAAAAGGAGATGAAAACCCACAAAAGTTTTCGTATTCCGATCAGACGAAACCGTTAACAAAACAGCGGTCATGTTATATGACGTATACTTCACCGGAAGTGCATGCTATCTTGCGCGATGGATTCGACCGTTCGCCAATGTTCAACGGGCGCATCAAAAGTCTGGGACCACGCTACTGTCCGTCAATAGAAGATAAGATAAACAGGTTTGCCGATAAGGAAAGACATCAGCTCTTCGTCGAGCCAGAAGGCTGGGATACTGTAGAGTTTTACGTAAATGGATTTTCAACCTCTTTGCCAGAAGATATCCAGTACAAAGCGCTTAAATCTGTCGCTGGTTTTGAAAACGTGAAGTTTTTCAGGCCTGGATATGCAATAGAGTATGATTATTTTCCGCCTACACAGCTCAAACATACGCTAGAGACGAAATTGGTTGACGGTTTGTATTTCGCAGGACAAATCAATGGAACAACAGGTTATGAAGAAGCTGCATCCCAAGGTTTAATGGCGGGAATAAACGCGGCTTTGAAAGTTAAGGAACAAGATCCGTTTATTTTGAAACGCGACGAGGCGTATATAGGTGTGCTCATCGACGACTTGATTACGAAGGGAACTGAAGAACCTTATCGGATGTTCACCTCGCGAGCGGAGTATCGAACGCTGTTGCGCCAGGATAATGCAGATTTTAGATTGACGCCAAAATCTCACGCAATTGGTTTAGCTTCGGATGATCGAATGAAGCGAATGCAACATAAATTGGACGAGAGCGAAAAAATGGTCAGTTTTTTTAAGCAGACTAGCTTGTCGGTTGAAGAAGCAAATCCAGTACTGCAAGAAAAAGGAAGCGCACCAATGACGCAGTCTGATAAAATGTTCAAAGTCTTTTCTCGTCCGCAGATCGAGCTTGAGGACGTATTACAGTTTGAAAAGGTGATTGCCTATATCGAGGAACACAATCTCGATATGGAGATTATCGAACAAGCGGAAATTCAGGTAAAATACTCGGGATACATCGAGAAGGAGCGAAATAACGCTGATAAATTGACGCGATTGGAGGATGTCCGGATCCCTGACGACTTTGATTACCAAAAAATCAAGTCGATGTCGATCGAGGCCAAACAGAAATTAAGCGCGATTCGTCCGGTAACTATTTCACAGGCGTCGCGGATCAGTGGAGTTTCTCCTAGCGATATTTCCGTCTTACTTGTGTATATGGGGCGCTAGGTTTCACGTGGAACTAAAGTGGTATCGCCCGTCAATAAAGGGATGCCGTGTTTTTATCGGCAATTTCTGTTTTAAATTATACAATGGATAATTTTAAAAATACGCGTTTTCTAACCGTTAAAGATTATACGGTCTCTAACGAAAATTTTGATTTGATTCGTGACGAAGGTCTCGATATGTTGTTTACGCATCCGAAACCAGAAGGAGAACAACTGGCAGCGTATTACGAAAGTGATGATTATATTTCCCATACGGACGGAAAACGTTCACTTTTTGAACGAGTCT
Source organism: Flavobacterium selenitireducens (assembly GCF_014748335.1). GTDB lineage: Bacteria > Bacteroidota > Bacteroidia > Flavobacteriales > Flavobacteriaceae > Flavobacterium > Flavobacterium selenitireducens. The sequence goes on along the minus strand of NZ_JAAVIY010000012.1, from coordinate 41,786 downwards.
ACCAATTTGTCAAGTCAATTGCGTTAAAAAACAAGCTGAGATTGGTTAACCAATTGAAGACGCGCAAAGGCGCAATTCTCGATATAGGTGCCGGGACAGGCGATTTTTTAACGGTGGCGAAATCTGATGGATGGATGGTATCGGCAGTCGAGCCCAGTAAAAAGGCACGCAGCATCGCCGAGTCAAAGGGTATTTTGTTTACTGATACGACCGAAACGTTACCGGAAAGTTCATTCGATGTAATTACGATGTGGCATGTACTTGAACATGTCCCGGATCCTAAGTGGCAATTATCGGAATTGAAACGATTGCTTAAACCCGGCGGAGTAATCGTCATCGCGGTACCGAATCACAAATCTTATGATGCTAAAGTATATGGTGAATTTTGGGCAGCTTACGATGTGCCGCGCCATCTTTGGCACTTCTCCAAGACGGCGATCGACAAACTAGCTGCGTTGGCTAACCTGAAATTGGTGGAAACGCTGCCGATGCCCTTTGACGCTTATTACGTGAGCTTACTATCTGAAAAGTACCGTTCCGGGAGCATGAATCCGATCAAAGCTTTTGCTAACGGCCTGAAATCCAATATAAAAGCTAGGAAATCAGGTGAATTTTCGTCTTTGATTTATATCTTGAGACACGACTAGAAGCTTGTGTTAGTATTATTGGCCTAAAATGGGCTGCAACTTATCTAATTTTTATATTTTTACGCGATTTTAAAAAAAACGAAATACATCTTAAATGAAAAAGACGCTCGCAATATTGTCAATCGCACTTGTCTTCGCTTCTTGCAACAAGCCCGCTGACCAAGCGCAGTTCAAAACGGCATATGTCGATACTGAAAAACTGATGGAAGAATCCACAGAAATGAAGGACCTCACGGCAAAATACAAGGCCAAGGAGCAGGAAATGAGCAAAGGACTTGAAGCCGAGGCAAAGCGTTTCGAGCAGGAGAGAGCTGCGTTCATGGCCAAAGCCGAGCAATTAGGACAGGTTTGGGCCCAGCAGAATAGTGCGCCACTTCAAAGAAAAGCCCAGCAATTGCAGTATGCGCAAGACGAACTATTGAGACGTCTGCAATCTGAAGTTGGAGTTGAACAAGATTCAGCGGTGACCAGGGTTAAGAAATTTCTTAAAGAATATGGCAAGAAAGAAGGCTACGACTACATTTATGGAACAGGCGTGACAGCTTCTGTCCTGTATGCAAAAGAGCAATATGATATTACCACAACCGTTATCAAGGCGTTAAACGAGAATTACGAGAAAAACGGCAAAAAGGAAGCTCCTGCTACCGATCAGGCGAAAGCCGAAGCCAAGCCGGAAGATAAAAAGTAATCTACCGAAGCGAAATCTCTTGAAATGCTTTCCAGATCGGAAGGCATTTTTTTTATTGTTGATAATCAGCTGTGTGCGAAATAAATTGTACTTTTCCGACATCCAATATACGCCGAAATGATAATGTCCGAAGCCGCAAACTACGTCTTGCGATTCATCAACCAGACGAATCGCTCCCTGTTTCTTACCGGAAAGGCCGGAACCGGGAAAACTACCCTTCTTAGAGAAATCATCCGAACGACGCACAAGAATACGGTCGTCGTGGCGCCCACGGGAATTGCTGCGCTCAACGCCGGTGGAGTCACTATCCATTCGATGTTCCAATTGCCGTTCGGTGCTTTTTTGCCAGACCATAGCGCGCCCGTTTTTTCAGATTCGGTCAAATTCGAAACGCGTGAGAGCTTGAGGCGGCATTTCAAGATGAGCGCCATCAAAAGAAGCGTGATCCGCAACATGGAACTGCTGATCATCGACGAGGTAAGTATGCTACGTGCCGACCTTCTTGACGCCGTCGATTTTATGATGCAGTCGGTCCGAAAACGGAGCCAGCCGTTCGGAGGTGTGCAAGTGCTGTTCATTGGCGATCTGTTGCAACTTCCGCCGGTAGTGAAAAACGAGGAATGGGAGACGCTGAGACGCTACTATCGAGGCAAATTCTTTTTTCATTCGCATGTGATCGGCAAACATCCGCCGCTTTATATCGAGCTTACCAGGATTTTCCGTCAAACGGACGACGCGTTTATCGGTATACTGAACAATCTCAGGAACAATATTGTTTCACGTGAAGATGTTTCGGTTTTAAATTCTTATGTCCGGCCAGATTTCAATCTAAGGGAAAACCCTGGGCATATCACACTTACCACGCACAACGCAAAAGCCGATGCGATCAATACCGCGGCGCTCGGATTGTTGAAGGAAAAAACCTACGAATTTAGAGCCGAGATCATCGACGATTTTCCCGAGAAATTGTATCCGATAGACGAGACGCTTCGGCTCAAGGTCGGTGCGCAGATCATGTTCGTCAAAAACGACCTCTCGGTTGACAAACAATATTACAACGGAAAGACGGCGATAGTCGAGGATCTGTCTGAACAGGAAATACGCGTGCGATTCCCGGATGAAGACAAAATAATCGGCGTTGAGCGGTACGAGTGGCAAAATATCCGTTACGTCGTCGATCCTGCCACAAAAGAGATCAAAGAAGAGATTCTCGGGACTTTCGTGCACTATCCGATCAAACTGGCCTGGGCGATCACCGTTCATAAAAGCCAGGGTTTGACGTTCGACAAAGCTGCGCTCGACGTAAGCCAGATTTTTCAGCCAGGTCAAGCCTATGTTGCTTTTTCGCGTCTGCGGTCTTTAAACGGGCTTATTTTGCTTTCTCCGTTGCAAATGAACGGGCTCGAGAACGATCCTGACGTCATGCAATACGCGGAAAATCGTGCGGAATTCGACGTACTGGAGCAATCGCTGGTGCACGAACGCCGCAATTTCGTGCGTAATATCCTCAAAAACAGCTTCGACTGGCAAGATTTGGCGCAACAGTGGCGCAACCACAAGTTCAGTTACGCTACAGAAAGCAGCAAAGGAGAGAAGGGCAAACAAAAAGCCTGGGCGGACGAACAATATCGGAAGTTTGAGAAGCTGCTCGATCCGGCCGCAAAATTCGTGCTTCAACTCGATCGCCTTTTTGATGCGGAAAATCCCGATATGTCGTTTATCGCCGGACGCATCGATGCCGCCATGCAGTATTTTTTCGATCCGATGGATGAACTCGTGGGCGAGCTGTTCCTCAAGATGGAAGAGGTAAGACGCGTCAAAAAAACCAAGGAATTTTACACGGAATTGCTTGAACTCGAAGAAGAACAGACGAAGGCCGTCCTGCAATTGATCCGAACCAAAAAGTTCATGGAGATCGTGGCTTCGGGCGAAGAAGTTTCAAAAGAAAAAATGGCGAATTCGGTTGCCGACAATTACCGCGTGAATAAGATCCTGAAGGTTCGCGAAATCTATTCGGAAAAAAGCGGACAAATTATCGAAGACGATCTCCCCATCGAACGCGCTTCAAGAAAAAGGCAAAAGAAAGAGCCGAAAAAATCAACGGCTGAAGTCACATACGATTTATGGTTAAAGCAGATGACGGTCGCCGACATCGCATCTGAACGGAAACTTACGCCGAATACGATCAATGGTCACTTGGCCAAACTTATCGAAATGGGCAAAGTGGATGTTTCGGACGTACTTCCAAACGATAGGCTCGAAGCGCTTGCAACAATCTTCACAGATTTCAGCCCGACGGATACGCTAGGGGCGTTAAAGGAAAAACACGGAGAGGAATTTACCTGGGACGAACTTCGGTTCTATCGCGCAAAAATGGCGTTTACCCAAGCCAATACACCGCCATCACCGCAGGAATGAAATAGATGCAGATCGTGCGCGCGCCGTCGTAGTCTTTTGCGATGCGTTGGCCGAACAGCAGGAAAATCAAGGTGATGCAGGAGAAAACGGCACCGTAGAATCCGTAATCGCGCTCGCCATTGGTCAGCAGTTGAATGCTTCCGACGACACAAAAAATCCCGGCTGCCAATTCAAGTGCGAGAATCGTAAACAGGGCCAAAGGAACGGTGCTGCGCAAAAACGTCTTGGAGAAATGTTCCTTTAACCAGCCAACGTTGCCCTTCCAGTCGGAAACCTTGTCGTATCCGGACTGTATGAAAGTCACGGCCAGGAAAATCAGGATGAGGATGGATGCGTAGTTCATTGGTTTATTTTTTATGGATGAGGCGCGTGAGTTTTATCGAGAGATCAGTCAGGATGATCTTGGCATTTCCGTTGCGTTCGATGTGGTAAATCGCGTCGGAAAGTTCGGCAAAAATTTCTGAAATATTCTTGTCGTTCACGAAAGGAGCGAAATTCTCCAGCCGAAACTTGTCTACTTTCGGCTCAAAATACACCAAAGGCGTCGCCTGGTAATTAAGCAATAATGCCTGCCGGAAAATGTCGATGCAGAAATTGAGGAATTTTTTTTGTGTTTCCCGGCCAAGTGCGGCAATGGTTTCGCTCCATCCGATCAAATCATTTATAGCGGCAGCATTCCCTTTGGCCCGAAAAGCAGCACGTACCCATTGTACGAACCATTCTTCGAAAGGCGTTTCTTCGCTGTCGTCGTGCAGCAAGTGAAGCGCTTTGTTGAAATTTCCCTGTGCTTGACGGGCTAAACGCAGCGCGTCGCGAGGTACCATGTTTTCCCGGGTTACCAAGGTATCGGCGATGATCTTCTCCGGAATTCCATTGAACTGCAATACCTGGCAACGCGAACGGATCGTTTGCAAAATATCTTCCTCGTTTTCTGAAATCAGGATAAAAACCGTCATCGGTTCGGGTTCCTCGAGCAGTTTGAGGATTTTGTTCGACGCCTCGACGTTGAGTTTGTCGGCCATCCAGATGATCATGATCTTGTAACCGCCTTCAAAAGACTTGAGTGCCAACGCCTTGAGGATTTCCTTTGCGTCCTCGACCCTGATTTCCCCTTGTTTGTTTTTTACGCCTAAAATCTGGTACCAGTCGAAGAGGCTTCCATACGGATTGGTTTTGAGGAATTCACGCCATTCCGTTAGAAAATCAAGGCTTTTGGGCTTTGTCTTGACGTCTTCGGTCGTTACCGTCGGATAGACGAAATGAAGATCGGGATGTGAGAACTGAGCGAATTTCAGGTTGCACGATTCATTGCCTCCGGAATTTTCAGCACCCAAATTGGCGCACAAAATGAATTGCGCATAGGCGATGGCCGCCGCAAGTGTCCCGCAACCTTCCGGTCCGACAAACAGTTGCGCGTGCGGGATACGGCCTGAAGCCGCGCTTTGGATCAAATGATTTTTGAGGTGTTCCTGACCTAAAATTTCCGAAAACTGCATGGGCAAATATAGGGATTTGGCCGTTGTGTAGCTTATCGGACCGGATGGCGCAACCATAAAACACTATTGAGGTATCGCGTTTTAGTTTTAACGAGTATTTTAGTTCAGTTCGAATTTGATTTGCATTTGAAGCTAATTGACTGCCAGAACAGCTTCCGCCAAAAAAACTATATTTGTGCAACTCATACAAATCAATCCATGAAAACACTTGACAATTTCGATTTTAAAGATAAAAAAGCGCTGATCCGTGTAGATTTCAACGTGCCGTTGGACGACGATTTCAACATTACCGACGCTACGCGAATAGAAGCCGCGAAGCCGACGATTGAAAAAGTGCTGTTTGACGGCGGAAGCGTCATTCTGATGTCGCACCTCGGACGTCCTAAAGGAAAAGAGGACAAATATTCGCTTAAGCACATTTTAACCAAAACGTCCGAAACTCTTGGTGTCGATGTGAAATTCGCCGATGATTCCCGCGGTGACGTGGCCAAAAAGGCCGCCGAAGACCTGAAACCGGGTGAAATCCTACTTTTGGAAAACCTAAGGTTCTACAAAGAAGAGGAAGCCGGGGACGAGGATTTCGCAAAAGAATTGGCCTCATTGGGCGACATTTATGTGAACGACGCATTCGGGACGGCTCACCGCGCTCATGCTTCGACTACGATCGTCGCTAAATTTTTCGCTGAAAAGAAATGTTTCGGATACTTATTGGCTAAAGAAATCGAGAGCCTAAACAAAGTTCTCAACGACAGTAAAAAGCCGGTTACGGCCATTTTGGGCGGTTCGAAAGTGTCGACCAAAATCACGGTAATCGAAAATATTCTCGACAAAGTCGACCACATGATTCTCGGCGGAGGCATGACCTATACGTTCATCAAAGCCCAAGGAGGGGAAGTAGGAGATTCGATTTGCGAAACCGATAAGCTCGACCTGGCACTTGAAATCCTCGAGAAGGCGAAGCAAAAAGGTGTGCAGGTCCATATTCCGGTCGATGTTTTGGCTGCGGACGATTTCAACAATGATGCAAAGACGAAGATAGTGGACGTCGATAAAATTCCGCAGGGTTGGCAAGGCTTGGATGCAGGCCGGAAAACACTAGAAAACTTCAAAAAAGTGATCCTGGAGTCAAAAACGATCTTGTGGAATGGGCCGATTGGCGTCTTTGAAATGGAAAATTTTGCCAACGGTACGATCGAACTAGGAAATTATATTGCAGAAGCCACCGAAAATGGAGCATTTTCGCTTGTCGGTGGAGGCGATTCTGTTTCGGCGGTGAAACAATTCGGGCTTGAACCGAAGATGAGCTACGTCTCTACCGGCGGTGGCGCGATGCTGGAAATGCTCGAAGGTCGTACGCTTCCCGGGATTGCGGCAATACTGGAATAACGTTTTAATATTCAAGAAATTCGGCCCTCTCTCGTGAGGGCTTTTTTTGTGCTGAGTTGTTAATAATATTGATGCAGATGTTAAAAAATATACTTTAAGATTCAATTTAAAGTTATAGGATTAGCGAATTTTGTTATAGTATTAGTATGTTTGCAAATCTCAAAAAGTTGAAAAATAGCTTTTTGGCACGTTCTGTGTAAACAGGCGAGACAAAATTTTCAGAAAAATTAATCACGAATTGAAAGCCGAAGGAGCTGTAGGATTTCCCGTTCCAAAGGCATAAAAACGTAGAGAATGAATTTAAGAAATGCCACACTTTCTTTAGTGTTTCTCGCTTCGGCACAAGCCATCGCGCAAGATGTCGCCCAAAGCGAAACAGCAGTAAAACCTGAGATTAAACTATCTTACCTCGATTCCATCAAATCCACGTTCGTTTACGACAACATGGCGGCCTGCGTAGACAGCCTTTGGATGAAGGAACTCACGAATCCGGATATTTTCAACGACCTATCGGCCGACATCCGCAACATCGACCTCGACAAAAAAGTCGATTATAACGAAGGATGGTCGACGGAGCTTTTCAAACAGCGCCTGGCCGAAATGGATTCGAAATCCCCGTTTAACATCGAATACAATCCAGGACTTGAGAACCTGACAAAGAATTTCCTCAAAAACCGAAAGCGTTCGTATGAGCGTTTGATGGCGATTTCGGAATATTATTTCCCGATGTTCGAAGAGGCTTTGGCCAAGTACAATGTTCCGTTGGAAATCAAATATCTCGCTATCGTCGAATCGGCGTTGAACCCGAAAGCGGTTTCGCGCGTTGGTGCAACCGGGCTTTGGCAATTTATGTATCAAACCGGAAAGCAGTACAATCTCAAAATCGATTCGTATGTCGATGAGCGCAGTGATGTGTTGAAAGCAAGCGAGGCTGCGGCTCAGTACATGGCGAACATGTACCGTATTTTCGGCGATTGGGATTTGGTCCTCGCGTCTTACAATTCCGGTCCAGGAAATGTTGCAAAGGCGATTCGTCGCTCTGGCGGAAAACAGAATTACTGGAACATCCGCAAACATTTGCCGCAGGAAACGGCCGGTTACGTTCCCGCTTTCCTTGCCACGATGTACATTTACGAATACCACAAAGAGCACGGAATCGTCCCGAACCGCGCTCTAGTGAAGCATTTTGAAACCGACACCGTCATGGTGCGCAAGCAATTGTCGTTCAAACAGCTTTCGGATTTGCTCGATATTCCGGTTGCCCAACTTCAGTTGTTGAATCCTTCATACAAGCTCAACACCATTCCTGCTTACCACGACAAGGCGCATTACCTGAGATTGCCAAACGATAAAATGGCGATTTTCACGTCCAACGAACAGAAAATTTATGCTTACGCCGAACACGAAGGCGCGAGAAGAGAGCGTCCGTACAGTTCGATAGCGTCGGCTTTGGCGTTGAAAGATTCCAGTCGCTCGGGCAATAGAACCAGCGAAGACGGATACGTCACCAAAACACGCGTCCGTTATCACAAAGTAAGAAAAGGGGACAGCCTTGGCGAGATTTCGGATAAATACGGCGTTTCTATCGCGAGCATCAAACGTTCGAACGGATTGCGCAAAAGTGTAGCGCCGCTTGGGAGAACGTTGAAGATCGTCACGACGGAAAGCATTGCGGTCAACTCTAAAAAGGAAAAGACAGATCCGAAACCGGAAACGATCGTGGCATCGGTGGCGAAAAAGCCTGATTCCGCGGCAGTAGCTTCGGCTTCAAAAGTCATCACGGGATCTGATAATCCACAGTTCTATGTGGTGGAAAAAGGCGACAACATTGCTGCGATTGCGCGTAAGTTCAACGTATCGGTGGAGGATATCAAGAAATGGAACAACATCCAGGACAATACCGTGAGGCTCGAATCGAAGCTTAAGGTTTCGGACATCGCAGCTGCGGATGAGCAAGTGGCTAAAGCGGACGAACCTAAGTTCAAGAACGAGGAGTACGTCGTGGTTCGTGGCGACAACCTGAGTACGATCGCCAAACGCAACAATATCGCGCTCGAAGATTTGAAAGCGTGGAACAATATTACCGATAACAATGTGATGATAGGCACGAAACTTATCGTCGGAAAAACCGAGATCACCCAAGACATCGCGGCGGTTGAGAAAGCTTCCAAGAAAGAGAAACACATTGCTGCAAAAGGCCTTGATGCGCATTACTATGTGAAAAAAGGGGATTCGCTTTTCAGCATTGCCAAGAAATATCCGGGCGTGAGCGTTTCAGACATCAAGAAATGGAACGGCATCAGCGGCAATAACCTCAAGCCGGGCATGAAGCTCAAGATTAGCGGCTGACGAAAAAATATTGATTACTTTTAGGGCTTTATTCAGGACATGGACAAAGCCCTTTTTTTATTGCTGATTTTACCGATCGCGCTTGTAAGTTGCGGCAGGAAAAGGGAAGTCGTGCCTGAAAAAATCAGCTATAACCAGATTTCACTTATCATAGACGATGTCTTGTGGAACGGGGAAATCGGGGATTCGCTAAGAAACAAATTCGCTTCGCCCGTGTTGGGATTGCCACAGGAAGAGCCGCTGTTTACGATCAACCAATATCCGGTGAAATTACTGGAAGGCTACACGACGGACAGTCGCAATATCATCGTGGTCAAAAAAACCGACCGGACAAGTTTTGAAATACGCCAGGATCAGTTCATGAAACCGCAAAATGTAGTCTACATCAACGGTAGGAGCACTGCGGACATCATCGGGTTGATACAGGAAAATGCGTCCGAAATCATCAAACGCATACGGGCGACGGAGATCCGTCAGGCGCAACTTCACCTTCGGAAATCACTGGAAAGCGACAAAGCTGTCGAGCAAAAGTTCAACGTTGCGATGGATATTCCGCCAGATTACCGCCTGGTGCTGAAACGGCGAAGATTTTTATGGTTCAAGAAGGAAATCGTAAGCGGAAGCACGAGTATCATCGTTTACCAAATTCCGGAAAAATTGATGGGCAGCCCGAATGTGGAGAAAATCGTGGGGATGCGCGATTCCATCGGGAAACGCTATATCCACGGAACCAAGCCTCGTGCCGACATGATGACTGAAAATTCCTATACGCCTTATTTCACGCCTGTCGCCATCGACGGCCATCGCGCTTTTGAAACCCGCGGCACCTGGCAACTCAACAATGATTTTATGTCCGGGCCTTTTATCAACTATTGCATCTACGACGCCAAACGCCATGTTTACATTGTGGCTGAAGGCTTTTGTTACGCGCCATCACGCGAAAAGCGGGAACTTATGTTCGAGTTGGAAGCCATCCTGAAAACTTTGCGCTTTTCATCTAATAAATAAAAAATGGGTATAGAATTCAAAATAAAGCGATTTGAGGCACTTTCGGCCTCCGAACTCTACCGAATCCTGCAGTTGCGGTCTGAAGTCTTTGTGGTGGAGCAAAATTGCGTCTACCAGGACATTGATGGCAAAGACGAGAAAGCGGTACATTTGTTTGGGGAGTCAGATGGTGAAATCGTGGCGTATGCTCGACTTTTCGACAAAGGGGACTATTTTGATGAAACGTCGATTGGGCGCGTGGTGGTGTCCCCAAATTCACGCGACAAAAAATACGGTCACGAACTCATGCGCGAGGCGATCCAGTCGATCGAGCGGCTTTTCGGTCAAACCGAGATCGTGATTTCCGCTCAATTGTACTTGCAGCGTTTTTATGAATCCCACGGTTTCGTTACCGAGGGCATAACGTACCTCGAGGATGAGATTCCGCACATCAGGATGAAAAAAGCGTAAAATCAGATTTTGGTGATGACCAGTTCGACGCGACGGTCGTATTCGAATTCCTTGCCGAGCGGGACCTTATTCCCGTAGCCTTTGAACGTCATACGCTCTTTCGGAATTTTCTTAAACGCGAGATATTTGTAGACGGCCTCCGCACGGTTGGTGGAAAGCTTGCGTTTTTTGGTCGCGAGATCGATCGCCTCGTTTTGGTAAGGCGGAACGCAACACACATGACCCTGAACTTCAAAGTTGAGGTTCTTGTATTTGTGCAGGATCTTGGCCAACTGGTCCAATTGTGTTTTCGCCTTGAACGTCAATTTACTGCTGCCGCGCTCGAACAAGAGGTTCTCGAGATAAATATGATCGCCGATCACGGGATTTTTCGGGATCGACGTGTACATTCCCGGCATCTGGATTTTCGGCAACGGACGCAGGTTAAGCACGACATCGACACGTCGGTTTTTCGAGCGTTTTTCAGGAATCTTCTCAGGTTCGATATCGTCCTCGATCATGATTTTGCCCTTGCCTTCAATCGTCACGATGACTTTGCTTTTGATTCCGGCGGCCACAATGCGTTTCTGGACTTCGCTTGCGCGTTGGTTCGAGAGCTTGGTGTTGTAGGCGTCTTTGCCGCGATCGTCGGTATATCCGAAAATTTCTATCGATTCTATCCTGCTGGAATCGGCTTTCTTGATAAAATCGACAACCTCCTGACCTTGTCCTGGGTCGAGGGCAAACTTATCGAATTGGAAATAAACCGATTGTACGACGTTTTCCTGGGCGCTCGCAATTGCGAACAGGAACATTAGCGGCAAAAGGAATTTGATGCGCATCTAGATCTTGAGTATCTTGTTGTATTCAGCCGGAGCGTTGAGGATCGAAACGGCTTTTTTGATTTCGGAATTGTTCTTCGTGTAAAATTGGTACAAACCTTCTTTGTACTGATAGCGCTTTATGGCCTCGTCCCGTATGAGATCCTTGATTTCTTTTTGGTTCTGCGTGATCTGGGCGTCCTCACTTCTTTGCAGCGCCGTCAAAAGCGACTGGTATTCGGTTGTGATGGCGGCATCGACCTTTTCTTTTTTGGCGGCCTCCAGTGTTTTTTTAAGCGCTAGTTCCGTATCGGTATCGAAAGCGAAATTCGTGCGCTTGAGGAACGATTTGAATTCGGTAAAATCGGCGTCTGAAATCGACGGAATCGTTTTGTCGTTGCCCGGATGCTTGTAATAATATTCGGTTACGTAGTTGAAAATGCCGTCGTTGCGGACCAAAGCGTCAGAAATTGGGCTGGTTTTGGTTTCGGACAGTTCTACGTCCGGCATAATCCCGCCACCGTCGAAAACCGTGCGTCCCTTGCGCGTTTTGAAGGCGTTGTATTTCGCAGCTTCCGTGCGGATGGCTTTTCCGTCCTTATCACGATGTGCATAATCCAATGCCTGGATGCATCGGCCAGAAGGCGTGTAATAACGCGAAATCGTAATCTTCAACTGAGTTCCGTAAGTCAGATCGATCGGACGTTGTACAAGACCTTTTCCGAAACTCCTGCTTCCCACGATCACCGCACGATCGAGATCCTGCAACGCGCCGGCGACGATTTCTGAGGCCGAAGCCGATTTTCCGTCGACGAGAATGACGAGCGGAATTTCCGGATCTATCGGATCCCGCATGGTTTTGTACGTATTGTTGTGTTTCTCCAGCTTGGATTTCGTCGTGACGATGACTTCACCTTTCTGGACAAAAAGGTTGCAGATATTGACCGCTTCGGCCAAAAGCCCGCCGGGATTTCCCCTCAAATCGAGCACGATGCGTTCGGCGCCGTCGCGTTTGAGTTGTTCCAAGGCTTCTTTGGTTTCGAGAGAGGCGCGTTTGTTGAATTGCGCCAACACGATATAGCCGGTTTTCTCGTCGATTTTAGAAAAGAACGGAACGGCTTTGAGTTCCACTTCGTCGAGCACGAGTTGCGTGGTCATGACCTTTCCCTGACGTTTGTACTTGAGGTCGATCTTGGTGTTTTTGGAACCCTTGAGCAGTTGGCCCGCATCTTCCTTAAAATCGATAAGGTTCACATCGCCGATTTGTATGATCTCGTCTCCGGCTTTCAACCCGGCTTTGTCTGCCGGGTAATTCTTATAAGGTTCTTTAACGATGAGCACGCCATCCTTTCGCGTGAGCAATGCGCCGATTCCTGTGTATTCGCCTGTATTGTTGATTTTGAATTTGACGACATCGGCTTCGTTGAAATAAACCGTGTACGGATCGAGATCGGACAGCATGTTTTTGATCGCATGGTCCATCAATTGGCCCGGATTCGTCTCGTCTACGTAATTTTCGTTGACGGCTTTGAACAATTCCGTGAAAATCTCGATTTGCTTGGCGACTTCGAAAAAGTCTTCCCTGAAGCTCGCGCCGACGAATAAAAGTCCGGCTCCGACTGCGGGAAGAACATATCTTTTTTTGAGGAAAGTGTACATGGTTCTATTCTTTTCAATCTTCTCCAATCAGTTGCGGAAGAATACAATGAGGGCGACTAAAATAATAATAAAAGGCCACACTTTTCAACGCCGTGTCAACAAATCGCATCGCTTATTCCGGTTTGGGAATTTCGCGCACATTGAACTTCTCGAAAAGAGCGATGGTCTTGGTTTGGATTTGGTTCGACGTAAGCCGTTCCGACGATTGATAAAGCAGCATAAAAGCGTGAGGCGTCTCAAGATTTGCGAGCAAAATATGCTTGTTCAAACGATATGCTTCGCGCAGGCAACGCTTGAAATAATTGCGATCATGGGCCTTTTTGAAATTGCGCTTTGACACCGACACGCCCATTTGGATTAGCCCGGTTTCAGAAATATTTTCTATGTAAACCAGGCGCAAAGGATATTTCGAGACGGATTTCCCTTCGGTAAACAGGCGCTCAATGGTTTTTCGGCTCTTTAGCTTTTCAGATTTTGGATACGTTAACGCCATCTGGCAAAAGTACGAAGTCTGCCGAAACTGGAATCCACAAGATTTTAGGGAATATTCCACAACCCTTTCTACATTTTCTACACATTAGTGAGAATTATAATTGAAAAGCAAGTCCTGGTATGAATCAGGTAAATGTTTGATTGTTAGATATTTGACAAGTCAAGGACAGTCCGATTGATGTCATTTGATAAATCGGCACCGTAGTTGCGAATTAGTATGCAACAACAACATAACTAAAAATTGAGTCATGAAAAAATTACTTTTTTGCGCAATGCTTCTAACGGGAGCCTTCGCATCGGCACAAACCGACAAGAAAGCCACTAAAACTGAGACAACTACAACAACCACAACCCCTGAAGCGAAAAAGGAGGAAAAGAAGGAAGTAAAGACCGCAACGTCTACTACCACCACTGCAACTCCTGCTTCACCGTCCACACAAACTCCTGCCACTAGCCCAACCAAACTTGAGGCAACGACTACCGAGAAAAAGGCACAACCGGCTTCAACGAAATAAGGAATGTGTGACAACCAATTTTTGAGAAAAATGCCCTTCTGAAATGCAACGATCTAAGGGCATTTTCTTGAAATGAAAATTGTGTAATTATCGATTAAAATGCTGAAACGCAAACCATAAGTCGAATTATTAACTTTACATCATAGAAATTGGTTAACGAATTAAGCAATATCCGCAGGTTGAAGAAACAACTGCTGGAAAAAAGCGGATAACTACTACAACTCAACACAACAACACAAGCCCTGAGATCAAATTTCAGGCACATTTCAGGGAAAAGCCAGATTTTAGGCGTACCTGAATAAAGAAACCCTTCCAGAATTTAACTTGGAAGGGTTTTTAGTTTTTGGAAACCGTCTCGGCAATAATATAACAAATTGTGGAATTTCACTTTCATCGTTGTCAGACAGAGAGCATTACCGTGAATGAATATTACTGAGAATGCACGGCTGTAAGACATAACAGATTTTCCAAAATCTGTTATGTCTACAAAGTTAGATCAAGGCTGCAACATATAATTACAGTTTTTCTGCCGTTTTTGTTAAAACGAACGAATAACCAAATAACACGATTCCATACAATCAGCCATCTGTGCAAGCCAGGCTTTCTACTTTTTCCAGGAGTTATTTTCGGGCTTGACGTCGGCCATCAACCCGCTGGGATCGATCAAAATGGCTCTGACCTTACCGGATTTAGTCGGAATTTTAAACTCAAACGTTGGAAACGCCCATGCCCAATCGGATAAAACAGTGCGTTTCATTTCAGGGTAAGGATTCGGTTTTTCAAAAAGCATCATACGCAACGGAACGTAAAAATATTCCTTTGTGCCATTTTCATATTCGACGATGAGGTCGATCGGCATCGGCATACGTCCGATTCTTTCAAGCGTTACGGTCGTTTCGTTCGCGCCTTCGCTTACCGATTTGATTCCGTAGTCAATCGTATTGGTGGTTTGCGTCCAATCGACGAGATACCAATCGAGAACGGCTCCGGATTCTTTCTCCACAGATCGTTTGATGTCGTTAGGCGTCGGGTGCTTGAATTTAAAATCGGAATAATAACGCTTCAACGCTTTGAACAAAGCCTCTTTCCCGACCACATAGACAAGCTGGGACAGGAAAACTTCCCCTTTGCTGTAAGACGATATGCTGTAGACGCGGTTTTGGTCGAAGCGGTCGGCGTGTGTAGACTGCGGCAGTTCCAATCCGCTGTTGACCATTGAAAAGTAGCCGCGATAGGCGCTTCCCCAAGGGTTCTTTGCCTTAGCTTCGGCAATCTCGTTGAGGCCGTAATCTTCAAGGAAAGAGGTGAAACCTTCATCCATCCAACCGTGTTTGCTTTCATTTGAGGCCAGAACGTGCTGGAACCACGAATGCGCCATTTCATGAGCCGTGACGCCAAGCAGGCCGTCGTATTTTCCGGTTCCGAGAATAAGCGTACACATGGCATATTCCATTCCGCCGTCTCCACCTTGAATCACTGAATATTGTTTGTACGGATAATTTCCGACGGTAGTGTTGTAAATCTCCATCAGCTTGGCCGTATCCGGCTGCAATTTTTTCCAGTTGTCGTTGATCGCGGGATTGTCTAGCCATAGGAAGTGGAGTTTCACGCCGTTCGGGCCCTCGTAAATGTCGTGGTTGTAGTCAGGATCGGCGGCCCACGTGAAATCGTGAACCATAGGCGCTTTGAAATGCCAGGTCAGCGTTTTTGCTTTTTTCGGATGTTCGACTTTTACGCCTTTATCCTCATATCCATGACCAATTTCGTTCGGATTCTGCAAATAACCGGTTCCGCCAAGTACATAATTTTTGTCGATCGTGATCTTCACGTCGAAATCGCCCCAAACGCCATGAAATTCCCGTCCGATATAAGGATCGGTGTGCCAGCCTTCAAAGTCGTATTCGGCCAGTTTCGGATACCATTGCGACATCGAAAGGTCTACACCCTCGGAATTGTTGCGGCCGGATCGCCTGATTTGCACCGGAACCTGTCCTTCGAAATCGAGTGAAAACGTAGCTTTGGAATGGGGTAAAATCGGTCGGGCGAGCTTGACCTCGAGGATCGTCCCGACAACTTTTGTGTCCGCGGAAGCGCCGTCCTGCTTGAAGTTATTGATCTTAAGATAACCGATTTCGTCCGGTTTCAGCGCTGCGATCCGACTTTTTACGACATCTTTTCCGTCGGCGCCTTTGGTTTTGGTGATCATCCGTCCGTCAGGATCCTTGATCGATTGTATTCTAGCATCCATCTCGCTTCCCGGCTGGAAAGCGTTGTTGTACAAATGGTAAAACACACGTCTCAACGTATCCGGGGAATTGTTCGTATACTCAAGCTTTTGCATGCCTTTGTATTTGTACGTTTTTACGTCCATTGACACCTCCATTTTGTAGTCGACGTGTTGTTGCCAGTAACCATTTTGCGCTTGTGCCGCCACGCAGCCGAACAACGCGAGTAGGAAAAATCTTTTCATCTGATAAAAATAGGCATAAAAAAACGGAAGGGTCGCTTCCGTTTTATGAGTTTTGATCGGTATTATTTTGACATTTGCTCGGCCATGATCAACGCGTTATAAGCATTGACGATCTTGCCGGAAGCGCTTGCAGCCGTAAACGGACGCTTTTCTTCTTTTTCTCCAAGTGCGACTTCAATCGTGACCGGAACGCCGGAATCCATGATGATTTTCTTGACTTGGGCAGCAGAAAGTTTCGGATAATAAGAACGGATCAACGCAGCAACTCCCGCTGCATTCGGCGCCGCCATCGAAGTACCTTGCTCATACTTGTATTTGTCGAGCGGAATCGTCGCATAGATCTTAGAACCTGGCGAGAACACGTCGACGTTTTTGGTTCCGTAATTCGAGAATCCGGCGACCAATGCTTGCCCGTAAGTATTGTTCAACGCACCGATTGTCAACACGTTGTCGGCCAATTCAGTAGCGCCGTTGTCTTTTGTATCTGACGGAAAATTCGCATTCTCGGCATCGTCAAGGTCTTTGCCATCGTTGCCTGCTGCGTGAACGATCAGAACGTCTTTGCTCGCGGCATATTTGATAGCGTCGTACACCCATTCTTTATGAGGAGAATAGCTTTTTCCAAAACTTCCGTTGATGACTTTCGCTCCGTTGTCAACCGCGTAACGGATCGCAAGCGCGACGTCTTTATCATATTCGTCTCCGTTCGGAACCGCGCGAATCGACATGATTTCTGCCGTTGAGGAAACGCCGTCTCCACCTTTTCCGTTACCGCGAACCTGGGCGATGATACCTGCGACGTGCGTGCCGTGCATCGAATCTTCTTTGTTGGGAGCATAAACGCGGTTGTTTCCGTAAGTTTTATCGTTGATGTCTTCCGGATTGTCTCCTACCACTTTACGACCGTCGAATTCGAGGTTGAGGTTGTAATTAAGTTGGTCGGAAACCTGCTTTTTATATTCGTCAAGATCTTGGTTGAATCCTGGCCCGACTTGTTGGATGACACTCATCATGACCATTTTACTGCGGTTCAGATTGGCATCGGACGTAGAAAGCGCCTTAAGTTCTTCGACAGTATAATTGTCTTTTTTAAGATGATCCTTGATTTGTTTGTTTGCGGCGAAGATAAAGTCGACTTGCTGTTTTCCGGCAAGTGCTTGCTGATATTCTTCGTCGTAGGCCGCTTTCATCTTTTTAAATTCGGCCGAACCGTCGTCACCTTTTTTGATGAGGCGCGTCAATTCGAGGTTTTCGTCGTTTGAATCGCCTAGGAAGTTCCATCCGTGGATGTCGTCCACATAACCGTTTTTATCATCGTCGATTCCGTTTCCGGCAATTTCCTTCGGATTCGTCCAGATTACGCTCTTAAGATCTTCATGGTCGATATCGACACCGGAATCGATAACGCCAACAACCACTTTCTGGCCTTTTTTGCCTTTCAGCAATTCCGCGTAAGCGCGATCGACGCTCATGCCCGGAATTGAATCTCTTATTGGGTCAAGATGGCTCCAGCGTTGCAAAGCTTCATCTTTCAATTGTCCTTTTTTGGCCACTATGTTTGTGGCAGAAGTAATCGGGGCGACTGCAGTTTTGGTTGCTCCGCAGCCAGTGAGCATTGCCGCGATGAGTGCTGTCGCGACGTAAGGAGTGTATAATCTCATGTTTAAAAAGTTTCGGAATTTGGTAAAATTGGTCTAAAAGTATCGGGTTTCGTTACACAGGATGTCCCGATTAACAGAAAGTTATGATGAAGGTTTTACTTTTTCGACATTTTTTCGGCCATCAAAAGAGCGTTGTATGCGTTGACGATCGTGCCGGCGCGACTGGCTTCTGAAAATGGTTTTTTCTCCCGTTTGTTGCCTAAAGTGACGGACATTTCCGGTTTTATTCCGGATGTCATCAGGATTTGTTTTACCTGAGCCGCGGACAACTTCGGATAATACGACCTGATCAACGCCGCGACTCCGGCCACGTTGGGCGCCGCCATCGACGTACCTTGAAGGTAGGCGTAATTGTTCTCCGGAGTTGTGGCATAGATGCGCGTTCCCGGTGAAAATACATCTACATTCTGTTTTCCGTAATTCGAAAATGCAGCGACAAGGTTTTCGCCATAAGTTGCGTTTGATGCGCCAACAGTGATGACGTTGTCTGCGACTTCTTTGTTGGACTTATCGAAATCCATCGGGAAATTCTGGTTTTCGGCCAGGTCGATGTCGTTGCCGTTGTTTCCTGCGGCCATGACAATCAGGACATCTTTTTTCGCAGCATATTTTATAGCGTCCCAAACCCAGTCAGGATGAGGGGAATAGCTTTTACCGAAACTTCCGTTGATGATTTTGGCGCCATTGTCGACGGCGTATCGAATCGAAAGCGCGACATCTTTGTCGTACTCGTCTCCGTTCGGGACCGTCCTGATTGGCATGATCAACACATTTTCCGCAATGCCGTCTCCTCCTTTTTCATTGCCGCGGATTTGGGCGATTATTCCCGCAACGTGCGTTCCGTGAGTCGTTGACTTTCTGTCTTTCCCGAAAACTTCGTTGTTGCCGTAGTTGCGTTTCTCGAAATTGTCCGGATCGTCCATCAACATGCGTTGGTTGTAGTCGGGATTCAATCTTACATTGACCTGAACTTCGGCTCGCTCTTTCGATTGTTTCAGGAAATCGTCGAGTTCGCTTGGCTTCATTCGGTCGAGCATCGTGATTACGCGTGGCTTGACCCGTGTCACCAATGTGTCTTTGCTGTTGAGGTTTTTAAGATCGTCCGCGGTAAAGTCGCTTTTACCAAGTTCCTGTCGGATGCTGGCGATCGCCTTGGTCATGTCCTCGGTAGACTTCAGGTTTTTTTGGGCCGCCTTGTACTGTTTGTCGTAATCAGCTTTCATGGCGGCGTATCCAGGCGAATTTGGATCGGCTTTTTTGACCAAACGCGTTATTTCGAGTGTTTCCGCTACAGCGTCACCCAGGAAATTCCAGCCATTTACATCGTCTACATAACCGTTTTTATCGTCGTCAATTCCATTTCCCGCTATTTCTTTCGGATTCGTCCAGATCTTCCCCTTCAAATCCTCATGGTCGATATCAACGCCAGAATCGATGACGCCCACGATCACGGTTGAACTTTTTTTCTTTTTGAGTAGTTCCGCATAAGCCCGGTCAACGCTCATTCCGGCGACAGAATCTTTTTCGATGTCGAGATCGCTCCAACGCTTCAGGTCGTTTTCGGCCAGCGGTTTTTTCTTGGCCGAGACGTTCTTCGTCCCAATCTGGGCATTGCCGTTGAACCCGATGAAAAGAGCTGCAAGGGCAACTGCAAAAAATGACTTTGATGAAAAGGTGTTGTTCATTTCGTAATGTTTTAAGATCAGAAGATTTCTTCGCAAGTGTAGGTTTCCTTGAGTCGGATGCCGCGTTCGGTTTGTTCTACTGTGATTATTTGGTTGTGGGCGTCGTGCTCGAGCATGATGTAGAAATCGTCGGCGAGCGCATCGTTCAGGAATTTGTTTTTTTCAGGCATCGTCAGCAGCGGTCGCGTGTCGTAGCCCATCACATAGTTGACAGGAACGTGACCCGCCGTCGGAATAAGATCGGCGGCGTACGCAATGGTTTTTCCGTTGTAGTTGATGTACGGGATCATCATTTTTTCGGTATGGCCGTCGACGTAATAAATGCCGAAACCAAGTTCAGAACTCTCTTGGAAACCGGCTTCCGGACGTTTGATAAAGTTGAGTTGTCCGCTTTCCTGCATCGGAATCAGATTCTCGGAAAGGAAGGATGCTTTCTCGCGCGCATTCGGCTTCGTCGCCCATTCCCAATGGTCTTCATTGGTCCAAAATTTCGCATTTTTAAAAGCAGGTTCGTATCCGGTTTTGTCCTTGTTCCATTGAACCGATCCGCCGCAGTGGTCGAAGTGGAGGTGCGTCATGAAGACATCGGTCACATCGTCCTTTGAAAAGCCGATTTTTGCAAGCGACTTTTCGATCGAATGATTGCCCCAAAGCGAGTAATAGCCAAAAAATTTCTCCGATTGTTTGTCGCCCATTCCAGTATCGATCAGAGTTAACCGGTTGCCATCTTCAATCAAAAGGCAACGCGCGGCGATATCGATGAGGTTGTTGGCGTCGGCGGGATTGGTCTTGTTCCATATGGTTTTCGGGACGACGCCGAACATGGCACCACCGTCGAGTTTGAAATTTCCGGCTTCGATCGGGTGTAATTTCATATTTCGGAAAAATTTTGCAGAAGTGAATCACAAATGTAACGATTCATTTGTGCAATGCCGAAACCATTGCCGATTTCTATTGGGCCATTCGTTATAAAAATGTTGGCGGATGCGGCAAAAAGTTCGTTTTACACTATCTTTGCGCATTATTTGGACTGAATCAACGCAGGTTGTTGGAGAATCGGAATGACTGTTTTGATTTTCAGATGTTTGTGATGCGAGATTCCGTCCGATTTTAACCACTAATTGTAGATATCATGATAAAAGTTTCTGATTCAGCGAAGACGAAGGTTGTCCAACTGATGGCCGAAGACGGATACGATGCGACGGTAGATTATGTTCGCGTCGGTGTTAAAAGCGGCGGTTGCTCTGGCTTGGAATACGTATTGAAGTTCGACAAAGAACTCGGTGATTCCGATAAAGTTTTCGAAGACAACGGCGTGAAAGTGGCCGTAGAGAAGAAATCGTTCCTGTATCTTGCGGGAACCACGTTGGAATTTTCTGGCGGATTGAACGGAAAAGGCTTCGTTTTCAACAATCCGAATGCGAGCAGGACTTGCGGTTGCGGAGAAAGCTTCTCGCTTTAATGTTTTAAGCCAAAAGGCTTTATAACCAAGACTTTATATGTCAAAATATACAGAAGACGACCTCAAGGTCGAACTCGAAAATAAAGAATACGAGTACGGATTTTATACCGATATAGAGTCCGAGACATTCCCGATTGGCCTCAGCGAAGACATCGTTCGTGCGATTTCCCTTAAAAAGGAAGAGCCCGAATGGATGACCGAGTGGCGGTTGGAAGCCTTCCGCGCTTGGGTTCAAATGACCGAGCCGGATTGGGCGAATGTGCACTACACCAAACCTGATTTCCAGGCAATTTCGTATTATTCGGCTCCCAAGAAAGTCGATCCGAGCAAGACGCTTGACGACGTAGATCCGGAACTTTTGGCGATGTACAAAAAACTCGGGATTTCGCTTGACGAGCAAAAGAAGATGAACAACATCGCGATGGATATCGTCGTCGATTCGGTTTCCGTGGCAACGACGTTCAAGAAGACGTTGGCTGAAAAAGGCATTATCTTTTGCCCGATTTCCGAAGCGATAAAGGAACATCCGGACTTGGTGAGAAAATACCTGGGAACCGTCGTTCCACAAAAAGACAATTTTTATGCGGCGTTGAACTCGGCGGTTTTTTCGGACGGTTCGTTTTGCTATATCCCAAAAGGTGTTCGGTGCCCGATGGAATTGTCGACGTATTTCCGGATCAACCAAGCCGGAACGGGACAGTTTGAACGAACACTTGTCATTGCCGACGAAGAAAGTTACGTCTCGTATCTCGAAGGTTGTACCGCGCCGAGCCGTGACGAAAACCAATTGCATGCGGCTGTCGTCGAATTGATCGCGATGGACGGTGCCGAGATCAAATATTCGACCGTACAAAACTGGTTTCCTGGCGATAAGAACGGGAAAGGCGGCGTTTTCAACTTCGTGACCAAGCGTGGATTGTGCGAAAAAAACGCCAAAATTTCTTGGACGCAGGTCGAAACCGGTTCGGCCGTGACGTGGAAATATCCGTCTTGTGTGTTGAAAGGTGATAATTCGGTTGGTGAGTTCTACTCGATTGCCGTAACCAACAATTTTCAGCAAGCCGACACGGGAACCAAAATGATCCATTTGGGAAAAAACACCAAGTCGACAATCATTTCGAAAGGCATTTCCGCCGGAAAATCCCAAAATAGCTATCGCGGACTCGTCCAGATATCAGGACGCGCAGACAACGCCCGTAATTTCTCCCAGTGCGATTCGCTCCTGATGGGAAACAACTGCGGCGCTCACACGTTTCCGTATATCGAATCGAAAAATCCGTCTGCTAAAATCGAGCACGAGGCCACCACTTCGAAAATCGGTGAAGACCAGGTTTTTTATTGCAACCAGAGAGGAATTCCTACAGAGAAAGCCATCGCGCTTATCGTAAACGGGTTCTCGAAAGAGGTTCTGAACAAGCTTCCGATGGAATTCGCCGTCGAAGCGCAGAAATTGCTGGAAATTAGTTTGGAGGGAAGCGTCGGGTAATGAATTTGAAAATGAGGTAATTTGAAAATTTGAAAATGGAAAGCAAGGACAACATCATAGTAACGATGACATTTCAGTTCGCGCTTGAAATTATAAAATACACCGAATCACTTCAGGAAAACAAGCGATTTGTGATATCGAATCAACTTTTAAAATCCGGAACCTCGATTGGCGCAAATATCAGAGAAGCGCAAAATGCAGAAAGCAAGGCCGATTTATACACAAGTTCAAAATTTCGGCTAAGGAGATTGAGGAGACATTTTATTGGTTGGAGTTATGCAAATTCTCAGATAATTTTCGCTCTGTCGATAAGCTGTTGGACCAATTGACAAGCATTTCAAGAATAGTAAATAAGATCATAATAACATCGAAAAAATAAATGATTTGGGCAGGAGATATCATTTCCAAATTTCCAAATTTTCAAATTTCCAAATTCATGCTAGAAGTAAAAAATCTACACGCGAAAGTAGAAGACAAAGATATTTTGAAAGGCATCAACCTTTCAGTGAAAGCCGGTGAAGTGCACGCGATCATGGGGCCGAACGGTTCCGGTAAATCGACACTTTCGGCCGTAATCGCCGGAAACGAGCACTATGAAATGACCGAAGGCGAGATCATCCTCGATGGGGAAGACATCTCGGAAATGGCGCCAGAAGAGCGTGCCCACAAGGGCATTTTCCTGTCGTTTCAGTATCCGGTGGAAATTCCTGGCGTTTCGGTGACGAACTTCATGAAGACGGCCATTAACGAATCGCGTAAAGCGCAAGGTTTGGAAGAAATGCCGGCCAACGAAATGCTGAAGCTGATTCGCGAAAAATCTGAATTGCTTGAAATCGACCGTAAATTTCTTTCGCGATCGCTGAATGAAGGGTTTTCCGGAGGCGAGAAAAAGAGAAACGAGATCTTCCAGATGGCGATGCTCGAACCCAAACTCGCCATCCTCGACGAAACCGACTCCGGTCTTGACATCGACGCTTTGAGGATCGTGGCAAACGGTGTCAACAAACTGAAATCCGAAAACAACGCGGTTATCGTCATTACGCACTACCAGCGACTTTTGGATTATATCGTGCCGGATTTCGTACATGTTTTGTACCAAGGAAAAATCGTGAAATCGGGCGGGAAAGAGTTGGCTTACGAGTTGGAGGAAAAAGGATACGATTGGATTAAATCGGAAAATTAAAATTTGTTTGAAGTTTGAAGTTTCAAGTTCCCGTGACCTGAAACCTTAAACCTTAGACTTTAAACAAAACAATGGAACTAAAAGAAAAACTTATTTCGTCGTTCATGGCATTTGAAGAGCAAATCGATACCGATACCGATCTTCACGATGTCCGGACCGCGGCTTTGAAAAACTTCGAAGAAAAAGGGTTTCCGACCAAAAAGCTTGAGGCCTGGAAATACACTTCGCTGAATTCGGTGTTGAAAAACGATTTTACGGTCTTTCCCAAGATGGAATCCGCATTGGAGTTTGCCGATGTCAAAAAGTATTTCCTACACGAGATCGACACGTACAAGGTGGTCTTCATCGATGGCGTCTTCAGTTCGTTCCTGAGCTCTACGACCCACGATGGCATCGACGTTTGCCTGATGTCGTCCGCACTGACGAAACCGAAATACAAAATGATCATCGATGAATATTTCAACAAAGTCGCGTCCCAGGAGGAAAGCCTGACGACATTGAATACCGCATTTTCGAAAGAAGGCGCGTTTATCAATATCCCACGTTCGAAAGTCGCCGACAAGCCTATCGAAATCATGTATTTCTCGACTGGAAACGAGACTGCTTTGATGGTTCAGCCGAGGAATTTGGTGATCGCGGGAGAAAATTCGCACGTCCAGATCGTGGAACGCCACCAAAGTTTGTCGGGTAACGCCGTCTTGACGAATGCCGTTACCGAGATCTTCGCGAAAAAGCGTGCGATTGTAGATTATTACAAGTTGCAGAACGACCAAAATTCCGCATCCCTGATCGACAATACTTACATCTCACAAAAGGAGATGAGCGCGGTAAAGGTGCATACGTTCTCGTTTGGCGGAAATATCACACGCAACAACCTGAACTTCTTTCACGAAGGCGAGCATATCGATTCTACTCTAAAAGGAATTACGATCCTGGACGGAACGCAACATGTCGATCATCACACGCTAGTCCGCCATGCAACGCCTAATTGCGAATCGCACCAAAATTACAAAGGCATTTACGGTGACAAATCGACCGGTGTTTTCAACGGGAAGATTTATGTCGAGAAAGAGGCCCAGAAAACAGATGCGTTTCAGCAGAACAACAACATCCTGTTGTCCGACAAAGCCACTATAAATGCCAAGCCGCAACTCGAAATTTTTGCCGACGACGTGAAGTGCTCCCACGGTTGCACGATCGGACAACTTGACGAAAGGGCGATGTTTTACATGCAATCGCGCGGCATCCCGAAAAAGGAAGCCAAAGCGCTGTTGATGTACGCCTTCTCGAATGAAGTCATCGAAAGCATCAAAATTCCCGAGCTCAAAAACAGAATCAACAAACTGATTGCGATGAAGTTAGGCGTCAATATGGGTTTTGATTTGTAAACAACATATTTTCGATAAACATAAAAAAGCCCGGTTCTTGTCCGGGCTTTTTCTATAGTAGAAATCGGTTAGGTGCAACGGCGAAAACGCTTTACGATTTTAGTATTCCGACGAGAAAGAAAAGCAACGTCAGATTTTTTATTCGTCAGAATCATCGCACAATGACGAAGAAGGAATCATAAATCGCTGACACTTCCTACAATTTCTTCAATCGTTTCGGAACCGAAACTTTCGGCCAAACCCAGCCTAACGATAACAAGGCCTTTCGACGGAATGATAAATATTTTTTGCCCTTGGAACCCGTTCGCCGAATACATGTCGCGGGGCGCATCGGCAAAAAAACCAGAACTATTCAGCCAAAAATGGGCACCGTATTTTCCGTGTGAACCTTTTGTCGGCGTCGTGACGAAATCTACCCAGGACTTGTCAAAAATGCGTTGCCCGTTCCAATTCCCTTCGTGGAGATAAAGCAATCCGAATTTTGCCCAATCGCGCGCTGTTGCCCAACCGTATGACGATCCGACGTAATTTCCGCTCATGTCGGTTTCTATGAACATCGAATGCATCCCGATCTTGTCGATGAGTTCCGAATACCAAAAATCGAGGTATTGCTGATGCGACCTGAATTGCTTCCTCAAAATCCCGGACAGCAGGTTCGTCGTCCCGGAAGAATAGCACCAATCCTTCCCAGGAGCCGCATACGTCCCTTTTTCAAGCTGGACACGCGTCATGTCTTTTGCAACAAACAGCATTTTCGTAGCATCCGATATCGTTTCATAATTTTCATCCCATTTCAACCCGCTGTTCATTTTCAACAAATTCGAAACGGTGATGTTTTTGCGTTCGTCCTGTTGCCATTCCGCTACCGGAGCGGGTTTATTGCAATCGAATCGCTTCTGGTATTCCAAAATTCCAAACATCGTGGCCGTAATGCTTTTTGTCATCGACCAACCCAATAGTTTAGAGTCTTTCGTAAATCCCGGCGCATATTTTTCGCCGATGATGTGATCGTCGTAAATCACAAGCAACGCACGCGTCCGTTTTGTCTGTTCACCTTTTTTGTCGAATGCATTGTCGATGGCGCGCTGGAGCCGATCGTAATCGATGTTTTGGAAAACCGTGTCTTTTTGTGGTAAATCGCCATAAGGGAACGGTAAACCCGTTGGCGTGAGATGGCGTTTTGGAACGTTGTAAGGAGCTGTCACGTCAAAATCGCCGTCAATCAAAACCGATCCCAGGCCTTCGCGCCAAATCGCGGTTCGTTCCATAAGCCCAAAAACGCTCGATTTTGCAGATTTCATACGTTCGTCAATCGAATTCGTCGCCAAATCAACCAATGGAATGTCGTTGTCGCCCGCTTCGATCGTTTGAAGCGAACGCCCGTCCCCGAAATGGTGGGAAGCAACGCTTTTTGCCGCGAAACCCGCAATCAAATCCATTTTAGAAAAGTTCCATCCGAGCGCAAACACGACCAATATCGCGACCGTCAGTAAAAGCCAATAGCGTTTCTTCATTTCATAAAAGTAAGGATTTGAAGCTTTTTCCGGCTCTTCGCTGCTAGCTTTCGCAAAAATCCGGGTTTTGCAAGTTAGGGCGGCGAGCTCCCTTCGGTCGCTGCCGCCCTAACGCCAACCCACGGGTTTTTCAACGAAAGGCTATCCGCTTCGATCCGGGCTAGGATTTGTTGGGGAAGACGCCGCGATGGGTTTCATCCGAAAAAACCCAGCCGGATATTTAACAAAAAGTACAGGAAATCTGTACCGACGTGATGGCTATTTTTCAGTTTTTTGCAGACATAACATATCTTTAAAGATATGTTATGTCTTACAGCCGCCTGAAGCGTTTTATGATCGTAATTTCCCACAAAACGACCATCAGGCGAAAAAAGGGTCTATATTTGAAACAGACCAATTCCAAGTAGATGAATCCACAAACCGAAAAAACGGCTGAAATCCTTTACCAGCACGGGATTACATCGGAGCAAGAGCTGATATCGATAAAAGCCTACCGATCCTTAAACGTATTTTCGGTTCGCTATGAGTTGCTGTCACTTGTATATATTTCGATACTGCTGCTCTCCGGCGGAATTGGCATCCTGGTTTATGAAAACATCGATACCATCGGCCACTCGATCCTGATCGCGTTGGTATTTATCGGGGCCGCCGCCTGTTATTATTTCAGTTTCAAAAAAGCACCTCCATTTTCGTTTAATGAAGCATTTTTCGACAATCCGCTCTTGGATTATGTCGTGCTTTTCGGGGCGTTGCTGTCGGGAACATTTTTCGGATATCTGCAGTATCAATACAGCCCGTTCGGGAATAGTTTCGCGATCGCCTCCTTTCTGACAAGCGTCGTCGCGATCGCCTCCGCATACCGCTTCGACAACCGAAGTTCGCTCTCGATTGGCATTACGACGTTGGCCGCGACCGTCGGCATCACCATGACGCCACAAGCCGTTTTGGAACTTGACGTTTTCGAAAACGTTCCGATGCTTTACACAAGTATTGCGTTAGGTATTGCGCTCATCGTTTGGGGCGAATTTTCCGAACGGCGCAACCTCAAAAAACACTTCGCTCCGTTTTTTTACGGTTTTGCCCAGCATCTTATCGGGATTTCGTGTATCGTGGGAATGGTTCAGGAGTTTTGGGGCATTTTCGCATTTGTCATGGCACTTTCGATGATTTACCTGTTTCGCAAAAGCCATCAGGCCGAGTCGACGGCACTGTTTGTTTTCACGATACTTTACGCGTTTATAGGTTTTAACATCGCCATAGTGCGAATGCTAATTTTGACGGGTGCAGACGATTTGATTCTGTTGTGCGCTTACCTGGCTCCATTTTTTTACTTGGGCTCGATTGTACTTTTTATTCGTTCCATCCGCAAATTCAACAAAGAACACAGATGATAGCATTCGACAGGATATTGCTCGAAAATACCGTCCTCGCCGAATCGGCAGAAGACTTGAAAGATGGCGGGTTTATTTCCAAAGCGCAGTTTCAAACAGTAAAGGAAACCTTTCCGACTTTGAAAACGCATCGAAACGTCTTTCTCAGGATCGCCTTTTTTTTATTGGGAACTTTCTGCTATTCCTCCTGCACAGGCGTCTTCGCTCTGATTTTCCTGAGTGCCGGTGACCACTATGAATTGATGATCGTTTTGTTGGCGCTGCTAGGAGGTATTGCCGCGGAACTGCTTGCGCGTCAACATTTCTATGCCCACGGCCTTGACGACGCCGCCATTTGCGGATTGTTGCTGGCAACGGGCTCGGCGGGTGCTGTGCTCTTTGAAAATACGTTAGCGGTACTGTCTGTTGTGGCGATGGCATCGGCCGTTTGCGCGTTGCGTTATCTTCACACGATTTCTGTCGTTGTTTGTGTCGTGTGCGTCGTCGGATTCATAGGTGTTGCGACGTTTGAATATCATCTGATCCCGGAGTTTTATCTCACAATTGTACTTTTTTTCCTGGCAACCGGCTTGTTTTTCCTGCATCGGAAACTAAAAAAGCATGAACTCTCAAAGTATTATGTGTCGCCTCTCCAGGCATTGCAGTTAGGAGCGCTGCTATTGGGTTATTTTTCGATGAATTACTTTGTGGTGCGCGAACTCGCCGTTGATATGATGGGATTTTCCGTCGAGAAGGGAAGCGATATTCCGCTAGCGTATCTGTTTTATTTTTTTACGTTCGCGATCCCGGTTTTGTATTTGGTTTTTGGAATCCGTAAGCGAAACAAACTCGTGCTTTGGGTCGGACTTTTTACGTTCGGATTCTCAATTTTCACAATTCGATATTACTATCATCTAATCCCGACAGAATGGGCGCTCCTGCTCGGTGGATTAGCTTTGATGGCGACCTCGCTGTTCTGCATCCGGAAACTCAAAGGAAAAGAAACCGGTCTTACATTTGAAAAAGACCGAATGCACGAATCCAATGCGCTTTCGTTGGCGCAAGCGGTGGTTGTGAATTCGCACGCAATACAGAATATCCCTTCGAAAGGCCCGATGGAATTCGGAGGCGGCGGATTTAGCGGAGGCGGGGCAGGGGAGCAATTTTAGCTTCAAAACTTTAACAAAAACGGCATAAAAACTATTGTTGGATTGAGGTAACCTTCTTTATTTTATAAACATAACAGTTCTGTAAGAACTGTTATGTTTGTCCAAACAGCCGCCAATTGAAATCCGCTATCGAATGCACCTATGGGCCGATTCCATTTTAAGATGTATTTATCGGTTTAGTAAGCAAACAAGCCGTAAATTTGCGGCAAACTAGAATCAGATGTTTGACATCCAGAAAGTAAGAGCCGATTTTCCGATCCTGACCCAAAAAGTTTACGGGAAACCACTTGTTTACTTTGATAATGCCGCTACTTCGCAAAAGCCGCAAATCGTGCTTGATGCGATTTCAAAATACTATACCGAGATCAACGCGAACATTCACCGCGGCGTGCACAAGCTGAGTCAATTGGCTACGGACGCCTACGAACAATCGCGTGAGAAAATTCGCGATCACATCAATGCCAAGGAAGCTTATGAAGTGTTATTCACCGCCGGAACGACGCATGGCGTAAACTTGGTGGCGAATGGGTTTGCGTCGATTTTGAAGCCAGGCGATGAGATTTTGGTATCGGTTCTTGAGCACCACAGCAATATTGTGCCTTGGCAGATGCTTTGCGAGAAAACCGGGGCAATTTTGAAGGTAATTCCGATGAACTTGCATGGCGAGCTTATCATGGACGAATACGTCAAACTGCTTTCGGAAAAGACAAAAATCGTTACCGTAAATCATATCTCCAATGCGCTTGGAGTCGTGAATCCGATAAAATTCATGATCGAAAAAGCCCACGAGGTAGGTGCCGCGGTTTTCATCGACGGAGCCCAGGCGGTGCCACATTTAAAGCCTGACGTTCGGGAACTGGACTGTGACTTCTACGCTTTTTCCGGTCACAAAATGCTCGGTCCGACGGGAACGGGAGTCCTTTACGGAAAAGAAGAGTGGCTCGAACAATTGCCGCCGTATCAAGGCGGAGGTGAAATGATCAAGGAAGTGACATTCGAAAAGACCACTTACGCAGGATTGCCGCATAAATTCGAGGCCGGGACGCCGAACATTGCCGGCGGGATCGTATTGGGAACGGCGGTCGATTACCTGAATTCGGTAGGGTTTGACAATATTCAGCGTTACGAGCACGAGCTCCTGGTTTACGGTACCGAGAAACTTCTCGAGATCGACGGGCTTAAAATCTTCGGGACTTCGAAAGACAAAACTTCCGTAATTTCGTTCAACCTCGACGGCGTCCATCCGTATGATGTCGGCGCAATCACCGATAAAATGGGAATCGCCGTCAGGACGGGACATCACTGCGCACAACCGATCATGAATTTCTTCGGTATTCCGGGCACGGTTCGCGCTTCGTTCGCGTTTTATAACACAAAAGAGGAAATTGACGCTTTGGTGGCTTCGGTCAAAAAAGCCCAATTGATGCTTGCTTAAATCACAACAATATGAAAATTTTATCGGTAATACTGCTTGCGCTTTTATTCGGGAAAGGTTGCGACGGCCAGCAACAGCAAGATCTAGCAGAGGCAGTCGTCGAATACAAAGCGAATACCCGCGGCTATTTTTTCAAGATGACGATCCAGAACAAGCAGGTTTTGATCTCTAGGGATCGAGAAGGGAAACAACGTCCGGAAGCCAAGACCATTTCCGACGCTGATTGGAAAGCACTTGTTGCCGAATTTTCAAAAATCGACCTGGAAAAGCTAGAAACGCTTAAACCGCCAACCGAAAAGCGTTTTTACGACGGAGCGGCAATGGCCGATTTCAGCGTGACGTACAAAGGGAAACGTTATGCCGCCTCAACTTTCGATCACGGGTTTCCGCCACAGGAAATCGAAGCGCTGATCACAAAAATAACCGCCCTTGCACCAAAAAGAGGAGAATGACGATTAAAGAAATCCAAAATGAGATCGTTGACGAATTTTCTATGTTCGATGAGGAAAATTGGGACGAACGTTACCAATACCTGATCGATCTCGGGAAATCGCTTCCGCTGATCGACGAAAAATATAAAACCGATAACAACATCATCAAAGGTTGCCAATCGCGCGTTTGGCTTCACGCCGAAGTAAACGATGGAACCGTCGATTTCACGGCCGATTCCGATGCTATCCTTACCAAAGGGCTCATCGCGATTTTAATCCGGGCGTTTTCCGGTCAGAAGGCGGCTGATATCCTGTCGGCAAATACAGAATTCATCGATGAGATCGGGCTCAAGGAACATTTATCGCCCACGCGCGCCAACGGATTGGTGTCGATGATCAAACAAATTAAAATGTACGCACTGGCATTCCAGTCGCAGCAATAATTATGGAAACAGAAATGGATACCGCAGAACTAGGGGAGAAAATCGTCAAAGTGCTCAAAGGCATTTACGATCCTGAAATTCCCGTCGATATATACGAACTCGGCCTTATTTACGACGTCATGGTCAATACCGACAATGAAGTCAAGATCCTGATGACGCTTACTTCTCCTAATTGCCCGGTTGCGGAAAGCCTTCCGAAAGAGGTAGAAGAGAAGATCACGAATATAGACGGCGTGAGGTCGGCGGAAGTCGAAATTACGTTCGATCCACCGTGGAGCAAGGATTTGATGAGCGAAGAGGCGAAGTTGGAACTCGGAATGTTGTGATTGGTTAAGGTTTAAAGTTGAAAGTTGATGGAAAGCGAAGAAATCATTAACCGCGTCGCCAATAGCGTGCTCGAAGTGTTTGATCTTGAGGATTATTATCCGAAAGGTCCTCGCGTCGAAGTCGATTTGGCGCAATGGCTTTTCGAAGGTTTTTTGCTGAGAGAGAAAGACTTCCGCGAAAGCTTGAAAAATCATAATTGGGGACAGTATAAAGACGCTTACGTGGCAGTTTTTTGCAGTACGGACGCGATATTGCCGGCCTGGGCGTCCGTTTTGGTAACGATGCATTTGGCGCCTTTTGCCAAACGAATCATCTCCGGTAGGATAGACGACGTCAACCCGGTTTTGTATGAGGAAATCCTCGGCAATCTGGATTATTCCGCTTACGCAGACAAACCCGTAATCATCAAAGGCTGCATGAAAAAACCGATTCCGATGAGCGCATACGTGCTCGCTGCTCAAAAACTTCAACCTGTGGCCAAAAGCGTGATGTATGGCGAAGCATGCTCGGCCGTTCCGCTTTACAAACGCAAATAAATCTGCATTACCGCGGCGGGAGTGTTATATTTGTCTTATAACCTAAAACAAGACGAATATGAGAACGAGAATTTTGTCTGCTCTTTTTCTTTTGGGCACGATCGGACTCCACGCCCAGGATTCGACAGCGGTCGCAACCGATACGATAAGTCCGTGGACCGCAAAGGGGAACGCCTCTTTTTTATTCAACCAATCGACGTTCGACAACTGGGTCGCCGGTGGTGAGAACAACATCTCGGGCAACATCGGTGTCAACTACGACGTCAATTACAAAAAGGGCGATTGGGAATGGGACAACAAATTCATCGCGTCTTACGGCCTCGTGAAAACCAAAACGAGCGCGTTTGCCAAAAAAACCGACGACAGGCTGGAACTCAACTCGCTTTTGGGCAAAAAATTCAAAGAAAACTGGTACTATTCGTTCTTCCTGAATTTCAGGACGCAGTTTACCAAAGGATACCAATACGATAAAGATGCCAACGGTGTCGAAACCCGGACCGAATACACCGACTTCATGTCGCCGGGTTATCTTTCGTTCGGGCCCAGAATCGCCTGGAAAAAAAGCGACACTTTTAAGTTCAACTTCTCGCCGGCTGCCTCGAAGCTCACTTTCGTAGACGCGGGGCGCACGCTTCCCAACGAGGAATATTTCGGCGTTGAGGAGGGCAAAAGCCTCCGGTATGAATTAGGTGCGAACTTTTCGGGAACTTACAAATTCGTGCTACTGGCGAACGTCTCGGTAGAAAACATACTGAATTTATACTCCAATTATCTCGAAGATCCCCAAAACGTCGATTTGGATTATCAGGTCAACGTAATCCTCAAAGTCAACAAATGGCTTACCACCAATATTATGTTCCAGACGATTTACGACGATAACGCTTTCCGCGGATTCCAGATCCGGCAAGTGTTCGGAGTCGCGATCAATTACGGGTTCTGATAAAAAAAAGCCTCTCTGTACGGGAGGCTTTCTTATTATTCGTTGTCTTCGGCGTCTTTATAATCAGGATAAAGGAAATTGTTGTAAGGAAAACGTGCTGTATGGATCTTGCGAACGGCTTCGTAGACCGTTTCCCGGAACTGTTCGAAATTTTGCTTATTCGTCGCCGATATGAAAATGGCGTTTTTGTCACCGAGATCGTTCATCCAGGTCGCCTGCCACTCTTCGAGCGTGTAGTGGCGCTTTGTTTTCTCGGTCACCAAATCGTCCTCGTCTATCGTAAGGTGGCGAAAGGCGTCGATCTTGTTGAAGACCATCACGGTCGGTTTGTCGTCGCTTTTGATGTCACGTAAAATATTGTTTACCGATTCGATATGGTCTTCGAATTCCGGATGGGAAATATCCACAATGTGAAGCAACAAGTCGGCCTCGCGCACCTCGTCAAGCGTACTTTTGAACGATTCCACAAGCTGCGTCGGCAATTTGCGGATGAATCCGACGGTGTCTGACAACAGGAACGGCAAGTTCTTGATAACAACTTTCCGAACCGTCGTATCGAGTGTTGCAAATAATTTGTTCTCCACAAACACGTCGCTCTTTCCGATGGCGTTCATCAGGGTTGACTTTCCGACATTCGTATATCCGACCAATGCCACGCGTACCATGGCTCCTCGATTGCTCCTTTGCACGGACATTTGCTTGTCGATTACCTTGATCTTTTCTTTTAACAAGGAAATCCTGTCGCGAACGATGCGGCGGTCGGTTTCGATCTCGGTTTCTCCCGGACCACGCATACCAATCCCACCTTTCTGGCGCTCCAGGTGCGTCCACATGCCCGAGAGCCGCGGAAGCAAATACTGGCATTGGGCGAGCTCGACCTGGGTTCGCGCGTATGACGTTTCGGCGCGTTGGGCGAAGATGTCAAGGATGAGGTTCGTCCTGTCGAGAACTTTACAGTTAAGGATTTTGGAAATATTCTTTTGTTGGGAAGGCGAAAGTTCGTCATCGAAAATGACGGTTCCTACTTTGTGTTCGATGATATATCCGCGGATTTCTTCCATCTTGCCCGTCCCTACGAAAGTTTTCGGGTTTGGTTTTTCCATCTTTTGCGAAAACCGCTTTACAACGTTGCCGCCCGCAGTCACGGTAAGGAACTCAAGCTCGTCGAGGTATTCGTTGAGTTTGTCCTCGGGTTGGTTTTGGGTAATGATTCCAACGACGACCGTCTTTTCTATGTCAAGAGATTGTTTTTCTAGCATCTGGATAATTAAAATGCAAAAATAATCATTTAATACCTAAGAAAATGTCATGAAACACCATTAAATAAAGGCTCTTTTGAGAATTTTTAGTAAAAATTGGGAAATCGCTGCTTTTTTCAAAAAATTAGTTAAATTTACAGCTTAAGCTACTAACAATTATTAACAACCAAATTTTCAACTTCATGAGAAAAATTACCCTTTTTCTTGTACTGCTTCTATTTGGTTTCGGCGGCTTCGCGCAGCACGAGACCTTTGACGACAGCAGTGTCACGCCTCCTACTGGGTTAGGGCCGTGGATTCTTCCAAGTGGTACTTGGCAGGTGTTGGACAATGGGATTGGCAACTTAAACTGGACGTTGAGCTCAACGTCTACTTATCCTGCTAATTCCGCTCCGAATGCGGCGTACGTCAACCGCCAGAACATCGGGGCAGGCAACACTTCCCGGGATTACTTAATTTCTCCGGCATGGACCGTGCCAAACAATCCGCAATTGCGATTCCAGTCAAGAACTACATTGGCCGGATTCGACAATACTGTTTTGGAGGTAAGGGCGGCCCTGGGCACGTCCGACCCGACGGATCCCGCGAGTTTTACTTATGTTTTGGGTCAGTGGAATGATGACCTGATCAACATGGTCCAACCTTATAACGTATATGAGGAAAAAGTGATCGACCTCCCGGATTTTGGAGGTGCCACTACTATTTACATCGCGTTTGTGAAAGTAACTACGCAGGCGACGAATTCCCAAACGGGAGATCGCTGGCTTGTGGACGACATCCACCTCGTGGAAAAATGTCAGGATGCAGATCCGGAATCTCTGGTCTCGAATGCATCGACTGCAACCAACATTACCCTTCAATGGGATGGAACCGAAAACAACCAATGGGAAGTCCATGTGGTTCCCGCCGGTACGGTATTCAATCCAAACGTTGGTACGCCAATAACAGTCAACGGTACGCCAACTACAACCGTTACCGCTACGACGCAACCGACACCGACACCATTTACGCCATTGACTTGTTATGATTTTTATGTGCGTTCGGTTTGTGAATTCGCTTCAGGGGAATGGGTAGGGCCTTCCCCTTCTGCAGTTTGTACTCAAGCACTGCCTCCTGAGTGCGGCGGAAATTACGTCGACAGCGGCGGAATCGATGCCGACTACGGAATGAACGAAGCGTCTACTATTACGATCTGTCCGGAACAAGCGGGCGATATCGTTACGGTAACGTTTACAGCATTTTCTGTTGAACAGCAATGGGACGGTCTATACGTTTACGATGGTAACGGAACCAATGATCCGCTTATCCCGAGTTCAAACGGGCCGGGAAATAACAATAACCTGGATACTCCGGGCGCCTATTGGGGCAACTCAATTCCGGGGCCATTCGAGTCTTCGAGTCCTGACGGATGTTTGACGTTCCAGTTTTTCAGCGATGGCTTCGGAACACAAGATGGTTGGACAGCCAACGTCACTTGTTCTCCGGCTCCTACGTGTCCTAAACCAACCGCCGTAACGGGATTGTCGGCAACAGATCAATCGGTGAACCTTAGCTGGACGCCGGTCGGACCCGCGACGCTATTTGAAGTTATCGCCCTTGCTGCCGGTTCGCCTGCACCAGGACCTGGTGATAGCGGCATACAAACTACAGGCACGACCTTTACATACACTGGATTGGCTTCGTCGACCTGCTTCGATTTTTACGTTCGCGCACGTTGCAGCGACAGCGATATCAGTAGCTGGAGTTTGAAGGCGTCTTATTGTACGCAGGTTACACCTCCTGAATGCGGTGGCGTGTTTGTGGACGAAGGCGGACCAAACGCAAACTATCCGCTCAACTCCGCTACCGTAGTCACAATTTGTCCTGAACAAACCGGCGACATCGTGACGGTAAGCTTTACCTCATTTGCGGTAGAGTCGGCATATGACGGATTGTATATCTATGACGGAGATTCGGTAAACGATCCGCTCATCCCGAGTAACAATGGCTCCGGAAACAACGATAACCTCGACACTCCGGGAGCATATTGGGGAACTAACAACCCAGGAACGTTCGAATCTTCAAGTGCTGACGGATGTTTGACATTCCAGTTTTTCAGCGACGGCTTCTTTAACCTCGAAGGTTGGACGGCAAATGTAACGTGCGGGCCGGCGCCAACCTGTCCGAAGCCAACCGCTTTGACATTGGGCGCCCCAACAGCCACTACGCTTCCTGTTTCCTGGACGCCTGTCGGGCCTGCCACTACTTGGCATGTATATGCAATTGAATGCGGCGGAACCCCACCAGTTTACGGTCAAGCCGGATTCCAGGTAGCTACCGGAACGCCTTCGATCGAACTTATCGACCTGAACTCTTCGACATGTTACGAGGTGTACGTGATTTCGGTTTGTTCCGAAAGCCCGGTCGATGTCAGCAATCCTGCTGGGCCAAGAACGGCGATCACATTGGTCGCACCTCCGGTTTGTGACGGTGTTTTTGTAGACGACGGAGGTCCTTTGAACTATCCGAACCAATCGAACTCAGTGGTCACGATATGTCCTGAAATTCCGGGAGAGCAGGTTACGGTTACCTTTACCATGTTCGATACTGAAAACAATTGGGATGGTCTATATGTGTTCGACGGAGACAGTACTTCTGATCCTATGATCGCCAGCGACAACCCTGCAGGCAACGTCCCGTTTGGCGAGCCTGGAGCATATTGGGGCAACACTATTCCGGGGCCGTTTACCGCTTCGAGCGCTGACGGATGTTTGACCTTCCTTTTCAGCAGCGATTTTTCGGTTAACTACCAAGGTTGGATGGCGAACGTAACGTGTTTGCCTCCGCCAACGTGTCCTAAACCTACAGCGGTCACGATAGATGACACGACCGACACGACAGTTACGGTAAGCTGGACCGAAGTCGGTTCTGCTACTCAATGGCATGTTTTGGTATTGCCTGCGACAGATCCTGTTCCGGACGCCAACACGCCAGGATGGGAACTTTCCAACACTACGACTTATACGTACGGAACTATTACGCCGCTTACGCCTTCGACACCATATAAAGTTTATGTTCGCGCATTTTGTAGCGCAGACGACATCAGCTTGTGGACGAATCCCAAATCATTCGCAACCGCTCCTGTAAACGACGACTGCGCAGATGCTATCGTAGCTCCGGTCAATGACGGTGTGAGTTGTGCGGAATCTGTCCCGGGAACTTTAATCGGTGGTACGCCATCCACACAGGAAAACACTTGTTCCGGTACAGCCGACGACGATATTTGGTTCCAGTTCACTGCGGAAACAACGGCTCATGCCATCAACCTGAACAACATCCAGGGCAACGCATTTTCGCTTAACATGGCACTTTACGCCGGAACATGCGAAGGCCTTGATTTGGTAACTTGCGAGAGCTTCGTCGACCAAATGGTTGTAAGCCCGCTTGTTCCTGGCCAGGTTTATCTCGTCCGCGTTTGGACAGATACAGATCAGCCGAACCAAAATTCGACGTTCGACTTCTGCGTCTCCACCGTTCCACCTCCGATTGCGACGTCTATTGACCAGTACACAATCGAGGAATTGGTCGAAGACGTATTGTTGAATTCGACTTGTGCCAATGTATCCAACATTACTTATTCTACCGGGACGAACTACAATTCGACGCCGGGTATCGGATACTTTAACAAAAACGGATCGACATTCCAGTTTGACGAAGGTGTAGTCATGACCTCTGGTAACGTATTGAACGCTCCAGGCCCGAACGACTCCGTCCTCAGCGACGGTGAGTACGAAACCTGGCCAGGCGACGCTGACCTCGAAGCCATCATTCTCGCGGCGACGGGCCAGCCGATGAACTCCATGAACGCCTCTATCCTCGAATTTGATTTTATTCCGATCACGCCGTCTATAAGCTTTAATTTCTTGTTCGCTTCAGACGAGTACGGAACATTCCAGTGTACGTTCTCTGATGCGTTCGCGTTCTTGCTTACCGATATCAACAATAATACGACGACAAACCTTGCTGTAATTCCGGGCACAGGTACGCCGGTTTCCGTAGTAACGATAAGGGACGAATTATACAACGGCGGTTGTGCCTCTGTCAACCCTCAGTATTTTGACGAATATTATTTGTTGCCGGAAGGAAGTGATCCGCTTGGAGCACCAATCAACTTTAACGGTGTAACGGTTCCGTTGACGGCTCAGGCCACGGTCAATCCGGGAACGCCTTACCATATCAAACTCGTCATCGCCGACAGACAAGATAACTCTTACGATTCGGCAGTATTCCTTGAAGGAGGAAGTTTTGATATCGGAAACATAGAACTTGGTGACGATTTCGTACAAGCAGACGGTACTGCGCTTTGCGCCGGTTCATCGTTTGTTCTCAACAGCGGACTTGATCCAGAGCAGTACACGTTTTCTTGGACTCAGGATGGCGAAGTGATCCCGAACGCCAACGGTTCGACCTACACGGTTACCGAGCCAGGTGTTTACGGTGTTACCGCTGTTTACAACACGTCCAGCTGTACGGCTTCCGATGCGGTAACGATAGAGTTTTATCCTCCGTTACAGCCGGGAACTCCGGAAGATCTTTACAAGTGTGATGAGTCGGGCTTCGCAGCGTTTACGTTGAGTGAGGCAGATGCGTCTATCCTTAACGGAGCCAGTCCGGCCGCGTTCCAGGTAACGTACTATTTGACTCAGGCCGATGCTGAAGCGTCAATTAACCCGCTTCCGAATATTTACACGAACGTCTTACAATTCCAACAGACCATTTATGCTAATATGCATACGGCTTCCGGCTGTTTTGCTATAGTTGCTTTGGATTTGGTTGTCAGTGACGACGCTCCTGAGTTTACGATTACCGAAGATTTCACGATTTGTGAAGGTAGTTCCGAAGTCATCACAGTGACGCCTCTTAACGCCAATCAGGCGGTTTGGACGTACTCCTGGACTTGGGAAGGCAACCCATTGCCAGATACGACTCCGACAATAACGGTTACGCAAGCGGGAACGTATGTCGTAACGGTGAACAACGCGGGTTGTACGGGCACGGGAACAGTAGTGGTTACCACGATTCCGGCTACAGTTGCTCCTGAATTGGCCGATGTTGAGGCGTGTGATTCGTATACCTTGCCTGCTTTGACAGATGCCAACCTGACGTACACGACAGGACCTAATTGCACAGGAGCTGTTTTGGCTGCAGGAACCGTAATCACAACTACTCAGACGGTTTACGTATGTGCGACTACCGGTACTTGTATCAATTCCACCGAATTCGAGGTTGTGATCAACGCCACGCCAAACGTTGGTGATTTCCAGGCTGTTGTTGCCTGCGACAGTTATGCGCTTCCGGCCCTGGCGGTTGGCGGCTATTTTGGCCAGCCTGGCGGAGTGGATCCGATCACGGGTGATTTGGGAGTTGGCGTGCATACGGTTTACGTGTATGCGGCCACGGGCACTGCGCCGAACGTTTGTTTTGACCAGGCGAGCTTTGTGGTGACGGTCACGGCTTCTCCGGTTGCGGACGACCTTCAGGACGTCTCGATCTGCCAGGGTGCTGTCTTCACGCTTCCTGTTTTGTCTGCGGGGAATGCCTATTTCGGTGCTGCGGGCGGCACGGGCACCAGCTACCAGGCGGGTGACCAGATCAGCCAGACTACCACGGTGTATGTCTATGCGGTATCGCCGGACAACGGGGACTGCTTTGATGAGACGAGCTTTACGGTGACGGTCACGGCCGAGCCGGAGTTCACCCTTGAGGCGGGCTGCCAGGACAATGCCTATACGATCACGGCCACGGCGGTGAACTACGATCCTGCCACGGCGAGCTACAACTGGAGTTCCACCACGGCAGGGGAGATCCTCACGGGCCAGGGCACGCCATCCATTACGGTCTCTGGAGCGGCTACCTATACGCTGGTGGTGACGGTTGCCACGTGCGATGGCACGGACAATGTTGTGGCGACCTCCACGAGCTGTACGATCCAGAAGGGTATCTCGGCCAACGGTGACGGGGCCAACGACTTCTTCGACCTGGAAGGCTTCAATGTCCGCCAGCTCCAGATCTTCAACCGTTACGGCAGCAAGGTCTACGAGCGCACGAACTACGTCAATGAGTGGAAGGGCCAGTCGGACAAGGGCGAGGAGCTCCCTGACGGGACGTACTACTACGTGATTGAGCGTCGCGACGGCGAGCCTACCAAGACGGGCTGGATCTACATCAACAGGAAAAACTAAAATACCGCGGGCGGGGGCCTAAAGCAGGCCCCCTTTTCCCGCGCCAAAAAAAACATACCGACAATGAAGAAAATCATTTTTGCGGCCTCCGCGCTGCTGCTGGGACTGGCCTCCCATGCCCAGCAGGACCCGCACTACACGCAATACATGTACAACATGAACGTGATGAACCCTGCCTATGCGGGCAGCAAGGAGAGCCTCTCGGGCGGTATCCTTTACCGCAAGCAGTGGGTGGACATCGAGGATGCCCCCACCACGGGCACGTTCTTTATCCATTCCCCGGTTGGCAAGAACGTGGGTCTTGGGCTCTCGGCGGTCAACGACAAGATCGGGCCTGTTGAGGAGACCAACGTCTATGCGGACTTCTCCTATACCCTTGACCTTGGCGGGGAACACCGTCTGGCCTTCGGGCTCAAGGGAGGGGCGACCTTCCACAAGGTGGACTTCAACACGATCTACCCGACGCTTCCCGATGTGGACGACGGCGTCTTCCAGGGTTCCAACCCTAACGAGACGATGTTCAACGTAGGGGCGGGCCTTTTCTACTACACCGAGAAGTGGTACCTGGCGGCCTCGGTCCCGAACATGCTCAAAGGGCGCTATTTGGATTATAACGGGACGAGCTACGGCTCGGAAGCCCTGCACTACTTCTTCACGGGAGGGTACGTCTTTGAACTCACGGAGAGCTTCAAGCTCAAGCCATCGGCGATGGTCAAGAGCAGCTTTGAGGCCCCGACGAGCTACGACATCTCCCTCAACGGTCTTTACCTGGATCGCTTCGAGCTGGGAGCCAGCTACCGCGTGGAGGATTCCTGGGGCATCATGGCCAACGTGGGGATCATCCCCAACGTGCTGCGTATCGGCTATGCCTACGACCACATCGTATCGGATTTGAAGG
>NZ_JAAVIY010000022.1 GCF_014748335.1 Flavobacterium selenitireducens | reverse complement strand
TAAACCAGCGATGGCGATTAGCGGCGGTTACTTGCAGGCCGAAAACACAAAGATTGGCGTGGCAATTTACCTGGTACTCTCTGTTACAAGGTTGGTTCTAAAATTGCCACGGCGCCCGATTTGAAAAAGGGTCGTTTTTTGAAAAAAATAGGGTCAAATCGGGCGCTCGCGCGCAGCGCCGGCTTGCAAGTAACGTGAGGCCGCTAAACGCCGTCGCGGCCTTTCGGAGAGAATTCTCTCTGTCGAGAACGAAAGGTAGCAAAACCAAAGATTTTTTCAAGCTTGCCAAAGCAGAAAAAATCTTGGTTTTGCGGCTTTGGAAGCTGAACGTTCATTTTGCGAGATTCCGCGATGGCGGTTAGCGGCGGTTAGCTGTTGTTGCTTTGATAAACTCTAAAAATTGAATTGCGTTCTTCTTCGCTTAAATCCTTTATTTGTGATAATAGATTCATAATTAATTCAATTTTCTTATGGCCTGAGGTTATATCCATAATGTCTATTTCATCATCTGAAAAAATTCTATGTAAGTCTGTTTCAAAATCCTCGGGACTTGGGGTATGAATTAATAAATCCATAAGTATTCTCATAACTTCAAGCTTCCGCATCTTCTCCTTGTGCAACTCGACTTTTATTTGATCATCTTCATGAATTACTAACTGTTTGGATATAAACCAGTCATAAAAGTCTAATATTAATTTATGATATTGATTTACGATAAACAATAGATCAATATCGTCTGTTTGTTCTCTAAGAAATTCTTGCGAGAGTTTATGCCAGCCGGAAAATTTGCGTAGACCTTTAATTGTGAGTAAAAAGGTCATAATAAATTCCGGAGCATCTTTTTTGTATACTAAGCGTGTGGAAACACCTGGAACTTGGTAATGTTGGAAATATTGGCGTAAATCTTTAATAAATACAGCCAACTTATTGTTCGCAAACCGTTTATTAATTTCTTCTTGATATTCTGGGAATAGGTCATTATGGGAATATAGTTCGCGATAATGATTTCTTGCATGATCTGTAAGTGAAAGAGCCGAGGCAATATAGTTATGCAAATGTCTTGTAATCTCTTTTCGGAAGGCGTGAAGCTTTGCTTTATTTCTAACACCCATTAATTCCATCGAGATTCTGGGATTATTATGTATCTCAAGATGTCGAACTAATTCACCGTAATTACCTTCAAATATTTCTAATGAGATTCCAAAATGTCTAATTTTTTCCAATGTTTGGAACTCTGGCATTTCTCGCAGTTCTTCCATTAATGAAAGCATGATTTCTCCATCATTCATAAGTCGTGGTTTTGCAATAACAGCTAACGTGAGGCCGCTAAACGCCGTCGCGGCCTTTCGGAGAGAATTTTCTCTGCTTTGGAATAAAGGTAGCGAAATCAACGATTTTTTCTAGCTTGCCAAAGCGGAAAAAATCTTGTTTTCGCGACTTTTGGAAATTTTAGGTTCTAATTACTCTGAACCAGCGATGGCGGTTAGCGGCGGTTGTGCGCTGTTAGAATTTAAAAACCTTTCCGTTTTTATCTTGAGCATTATAATCGTCTATAACTTCAAATGAGTCATAGTCTACATTATTTAAAACTTTAGCTTGAAATATAACTTTGTCTTTGGTTTTTGCCCAGTTTTCATTTAACGGTTTAAATGAACTTAAATCGTCAACCTCTAAAGTTTTATAGCCCCAAATTAATGACTTCCCATCTGTAGCCCAAGGATACTTAATCAGTTTAAATTGTGATGGAACTATTGAATCAATTTTCCAATCTTGCTCTGAGCTATAAAAGCCAAAAAAGTAAATCGAATTTTTATCCTTAAAAAAATGGTCTGATATATATTCAAAAGTTTTAGGATCGGAATATGGGACGACTTTACCATCCATATAAACGTGAAATTTGTCTTTCCCAAAGATTGCATTTACACCGGAATACTCAAGATTTACAAACGTCTTTGCGTCAGC
Source organism: Flavobacterium selenitireducens (assembly GCF_014748335.1). Taxonomy (GTDB): domain Bacteria; phylum Bacteroidota; class Bacteroidia; order Flavobacteriales; family Flavobacteriaceae; genus Flavobacterium; species Flavobacterium selenitireducens. The sequence goes on along the minus strand of NZ_JAAVIY010000022.1, from coordinate 7,642 downwards.
ACCGTCTAACAATCTCTCATAATTGCCCACGCCTTCATTCCAGCCTTTGTGATATACTTGATTACCTTTGACAATGTATTCCTCTTTACACCCAATAAAAAGAAAAGTAATGGATAGGAAATAGAAAAGCTGTTTCATGTTTGTGGTTTTCACTAATAGCGCACAACGTGAGGCCGCTAAACGCCGTCGCGGCCTTCCGGAGAGAATTTTCTCTGCTTTGGAATAAAGGTAGCGAAATCAACGATTTTTTCTAGCTTGCCAAAGCAGAAAAAATCTTGTTTTCGCGACTTTTGGAAATTTCTGGTTCTAATCACTCTAAACCAGCGATGGCGGTTAGCGGCGGTTACTTGCAGGCCGAAAACACAAAGATTGGCGTGGCAATTTACCTTGTACTCTCTGTTACGAGGTTGGTTCTAAAATTGCCACGGCGCCCGATTTGAAAAACGGTCGTTTTTGAAAAAAATAGTGTCAAATCGGGCGCTCGCGCGCAGCGCCGGCTTGCAAGTAACGTGAGGCCGCTAAACGCCGTCGCGGCCTTCCGGAGAGGATACTCTCTGCCGAACGTGAACGAAGTTATGGAAAAAGTGGGTTCAATTAACCGTAAAGGAGCGATGGCGGTTAGCGGCGGTTAGCCGTAGTTTTAATCTACTCGATTAACTAATTCATTCATTGTGTAGTGTACAAAGTTTTGTCCAAGTTCAGTTAATTCATATCCGTCATTATCGTCAAAAGCAGATTTCATTGTGCTAGAAGAATACTTATTTTTTGTAGTTGGCTTTTTTATAAAATTTCCATAATAATCAGTTTCTCTAGCTTGCCGGATTACACCGCCCATGCTCAAATCTCGAACTAACATTTTAAACAAATCGGCTTCCATCGAATCTTCTCTTACTTGAGTGCCATTTATTTCATTCCAAATTTGAGCACGCGTAGAATATCGATTTTGATAAACTGCTCTTATGATCGAAAAATGAATTTCATGATATGCGTTTAACCAATCTAAGAATAATCGAATTAAATCATCCGCAACTAATTTTTGAGCACCGGCATTGGTCAATAATTTTCTTATCAAATCTCTCTTTTCAAATGTGTCAGCTTGATCCCAGATGCGGAACGATTTCCTGACAATTTGTAGATATTCTTCGCTTTCAAGTCGCGAATCTATTTCTTCAGAAAACTCATTTAGACGCTGCACAACTTGCAGTAATGTTTCTCCAAGATGTTGCATTTTTATCTTATGTTCTTCCAACCATTTTTCGTAAAGCTCGTTGTTCTTTGATTGGTCATCAAAGTTCAAATCTGTCATCGCCGTTAAAAATCCTCCAACCCACGGAATACTTCCTAATGCTGCACCGAAAAACTTGGTAAAAATTTTATCTCTATTTGTTCCACCAAGTTTTTGGAGCTCGAACTTAATCTGATTTTCGATAGACGAATCTATGATACTTAATTTGTCTTCCATGGTCGATTTTTATAAAATTACGGCTAACGTGAGGCCGCTAACCGATCGTTGCTGGCTTTCGGAGAAAGTACTCTCTGCCGAACGCGGACGAAGTAAAACTAATGAATTTTTTAGCTTGGAAAGCAGAAAAATTCTTAGTTTTACGGCTTAGGTAAAAGCACTTCATTTTACCTCAAACCCAGCAATGGCGGTTAGCGGCGGTTATGGGCAGTAATTATAGATTGACAAACTTAGATTTATAAGCATCTAATTTTCCATAAGTTTTGGAATCATACGGTAACCTAAAATGTCTCATATTTTCGTAGTAATAAGACATTTTGGTCAAAGAACTAATAAAATATTGTTTTAGCCACAAATACTTTTGATATGTTATTTGGCTATTGTAAAGTTCATTTTGAATATTGCCATAAATAATGTCAAGGTTATTAATATTTTCATAGATTATTCGTTCTGCAAAAGCTACAAAAATAGCCTCGTTTTCAATTGAATCATTTTGTCCTAATGAATCATGAATTAATGGAGCGATTCTATCTCTTTCTTGGGCGTTATTGAACGTTTCGATAAACCGTTTTCTAGTTCCAAAACCATATTCCGCCTTAAGAATTTTTGGGTCGATAATGACGCGTGGAAATTTTTCTTGAGATTCTAGTAAATATGCATCACTCAAACCATTTCCAACAACTATGTTCAAATCTCTATTAAAATAGATGTCACCGATTGTAATTGCACCGCGAATCCATATGTTTTCAAGTGCGCATCTCGATTGAATGGTTTGAACTGCTCTGAGTAGAAGCCGTAAGTTCTGGCTCGTAAAATCACAAGCTAATATTGTAGAATCACTAACAAGTTGCAATATAATTTCTTTTTTATCAGATTCTATATCAATCAACGCATTTTCAATTGTTTTAAAATAGCGGTTTAATTTTTCTCCCTTCGTTCTAACAAGTTCTTTGAATCCTAAAACATCCAAAAATGCTACATACTTTTGTTCTTTTAAATGATTTGTAATATCCATTTGCCAAATTTAGACGATGTTCCCGAATTATTGCCCATAACGTGAGGCCGCTAAACGCCGTCGCGACCTTCCGGAGAGGATTTTCTCTGCTTTGGAATAAAGGTAGCGAAATCAACGATTTTTTCTAGCTTGACAAAGCGGAAAAAAATCTTGTTTTCGCGGCTTTTGGAAATCTCAGCCTCTAATTTCCCTGAACCAGCGATGGCGGTTAGCGGCGGTTATGGGCCGTAGCAATTTTTAATTTATAAATCTCCAATTTTCTAAAGCTATCGTTGCAATGACATCGGGCCACATTTCATAGCCAACTAATTTTGGTAGAATTGGAATTATACTGGTTCGCGTCCATTTCTCCATAACAGGCAGGTATATGATTGCATCGTAAAGTAATTTTTTTGAAAAGGGATTCTTAACTACAAGTATCATCTGGGCGTTTTGGCGATCTTTAGATTCCTGAAAAAAACGGACACTAATCGTTCGCTCTGGAAATTTTACTACGTCAACTACTTTCATCGTTGATATATTTCCCTCATTTATCTCAACCTCTATATTTAAATCTTCACCAGGGTAGATTTGTAGAACCTTTTCCTTAACGAAATATGGAGATTCGGCAACTGCGGTAGAATAATTGTTTTCTTTGTCTACAATCAATTCAACTTTCAGCTCATTTCTCTTTTCCTGAGCGATTGAACTTACAACAATTAGCAAGAGCATTAAAGTGTATTTCATTTTCATCCCGACATGATATTAATTAGTCTTATTTTTTAACCCTCGTTCGCAAGTGATTTTTACATCGGAACTTGACAAGGATTCATTACGAGTTTCTACCGGTGTTCTCGATCGGCTATGGCACATAACGTGAGGCCGCTAAACGCCGTCGCGGCCTTCGGAGAGAATTCCCTCTGCCGAGACGAAAGGCAGCAAAACCAACGATTTTTTCTAGCTTGACAAAGCAGAAAAAATCTTGTTTTCGCGACTTTTGGAAATTTGAAGTTCTAATTACTCTAAACCAGCGATGGCGGTTAGCGGCGGTTACTTGCAGGCCGAAAACACAAAGATTGGCGTGGCAATTTACCTGGTACTCTCTGTTACAAGGTTGGTTCTAAAATTGCCACGGCGCCCGATTGAAAAACGGTCGTTTTTGGAAAAAATAGTGTCAAATCGGGCGCTCGCGCGCAGCGCCGGCTTGCAAGTAACGTGAGGCCGCTAAACGCCGTCGCGGCCTTCCGGAGAGAAATCTCTCTGCCGAACGAAAGCGAAGTTATGGAAAAGTTGGTTTAATTAACCGTAAAAGAGCGATGGCGGTTAGCGGCGGTTACCAGAGGTTTCGTTCTTGAGCCTCGCTATTATGTCGTTTGCATTGTATTCACCTTTATAACTATAATACCTTCCATCACTGTAAATAATTACGTAGCTTCCGCAAGGGTAGGGTAGTTTAAAAAAGGCTTTTTCGATTATCTGATTCTCATCTGCCGTCCAAATTATCTTTTTTCCGTAAGCTTGAGTTCCTTCAAGCTCTTTATAAACAAAAAATTGATTTACTTTCTTTAAACTACTTACTTCGGTTGCATACTTTTCTTTGAAATAAAGAATTTGTGGATCTTTCGGAATGGATGCAGTATTGCACCTGTCAATACCTGGAAAGTAATCCACTACGATCGTATTGCCAGCCTGTATTTTAGTCCCTGAAGCTTTCTCAAGAGAATTCTTTATAGAAATATATTCATCTGAAGAAAGTTTGTCCTCTTTAATTCTCTGAACTCTCACGTTCAATGTTAAAGTATCTAAATCGTAGCTTATTCTATATTCGCTACTGCTTAAAGAAGATTTATATTTTTTTTCGGTAATTTCCTCTAGATCGTCGTTCACAAATATCATTTTGCTTTGCGAATAGGCATTAAATAAAACTGAAAAGTATAAAATCAATAATATTATCTTCATAATTGTGAGTTTGGAAATCTCTGGTAACGTGAGGCCGCTAAACGCCGTCGCGGCCTTTCGGAGAGAATATTCTCTGCTTTGGAATAAAGGTAGCGAAATCAACGATTTTTTCTAGCTTGACAAAGCAGAAAAAATCTTGTTTTCGCGACTTTTGGAAATTTCCGGTTCTAATTACTCTGAACCAGCGATGGCGGTTAGCGGCGGTTACTTGCAGGCCGAAAACACAAAGATTGGCGTGGCAATTTACTTGGTACTCTCTGTTACAAGGTTGGTTCTAAAATTGCCACGGCGCCCGATTTGAAAAACGGTCGTTTTTTGAAAAAAATAGTGTCAAATCGGGCGCTCGCGCGCAGCGCCGGCTTGCAAGTAACGTGAGGCCGCTAAACGCCGTCGCGGCCTTCCGGAGAGAATTTTCTCTGCTTTGGAATAAAGGTAGCGAAATCAACGATTTTTTCAAGCTTGCCAAAGCAGAAAAAATCTTGTTTTCGCGACTTCTGGAAATTTGAAGTTCTAATTACTCTAAACCAGCGATGGCGGTTAGCGGCGGTTACTTGCAGGCCGAAGACACAAAGATTGGCGTGGCAATTTACCTTGTACTCTCTGTTACGAGGTTGGTTCTAAAATTGCCACGGCGCCCGATTTGAAAAACGGTCGTTTTTGAAAAAAATAGTGTCAAATCGGGCGCTCGCGCGCAGCGCCGGCTTGCAAGTAACGTGAGGCCGCTAACCGATCGTGGCAGCCTTCCGGAGACGGATCTCTCCGCCGAGACTAAAAGTAGTGAAAGCAATGATTTTTTCTAACTTTTTTGTTTGAAAAAATCTTGCTTTTACGACTTGGAAAATGTATGTTTGTATCACCTCAGCCCGCTGCCATGGCGGTTAGCGGCGGTTAGCTGCCGTTTTAACTTTTTAACCTTTCAATAGATTGTTTTAAAATTTTTGAAAAGTCATTAAAAACAAATGAGTTTAATCCTTTGCTTGGAAGTGATTCTATTTTCTTGTCAATCCTCTGAAGAAGTCCTTCCAAAAAGTGAACTTCTGTTTTCAGTCCCGAGTATGGATGTTCTGGATATCGATGCTTGAATAGACCGTTAATTTTCCATTTGATTTCACCACTCGCATTTAAAAAGAAAGAGTAGAACTTTCTAATACTAAAACTTTCAAGTACCGGTTCATAATAATAATTGTCTTTTTTATCAATTAACTTACCTATAAATTGATCAATATCATTCTTATATAGTTCTTCAATCCCACGATATTTTTCATTTGTTATTTCTTGCATCAATGAATTGTTAATTTCTATAGCGACAGCTCTAATTTTTTTTAGATGTTCAGGATGTTCCGATGCGTCATCAATTCTTAAATGCATATCTAACGAAGCAACGTATTTATAGCTATCTACGCCTTTATAAAGACCCTTAATTATTCGCCTTTCCAGTTTTTCTAAGTTAAGATTTAAGGGGTTTCCAAACCTAGTAGCAAAATAAAAAATTGTTACGGCATTCTGTGGGTCATAATTGCCGTCATCGGCAAATCCTAACATTTGCCTAGTCAATGCAATATATTCACTATCTTTTAATGCAAAAACTACAGGATAACCTAATTTGTTGTAAGTTTCATAAGCGATAGGAATTGCATTTTCCTGAATATGAAAATGAGATTTTAATTCTGAAATTAAGGTGTTGGAATCAAATGTTGCTCCTCCAGTTATGAAATCATAAATCGATGAAAAAAATTTGTAAAGATCGTCTTTGTAATATTTTTCAATAAATTTTTCACGAATAGTTTTTTCGTCATCAGTTTTTATTTTTTTGGGAGTTCGTCCATCCAAGATTAAGTCATCTAAATCGAAAAATGCAAATTCTTCGATATTCTCTCTGCGTTTAAAACTAATTGAACCAAGTTTGTAAAGACAACCAACTGCAATCGTGAATTTTAGGATTCTAGGAAAGACTTCGGATTCATATTCTCGCAAGATGTCATTTTGCGGAAGCGATGTTATATAACCTGAATAAATTGTGTGAAAGTAGTCAAGTATAAAACTAAGTATGCGAATGTTGTTTGACGCGCGACCAAATATTTCTAGAGTTAGATTTTTATGAAGTTCGAGAAATTTTCGATATTCTGAGAAACCGGAAAATTTTATCTGGATTAAGCTGTCATAAGTTTGGCTGATGTCTTGGATAAACTCAATAGTGTTACCAATAACCTTTTCTTTAAGCGCGTGATAGTTTTCTTTCGGAATTTTATCCTCGTTGGCGAGTACTATTACTTTAATACTTTCATTTTCTACTAGAGAGTTTATAAAACCAATTAATTCTTCGATGCTTAACTTGTTACTTAGGCGCTCAAAATCGTCAAAGCAGAGAACAATTTCATTGAAATTTATCCAATCATTTGTGTTTGTTTCTGTTTGAGAAATAATTTCACCATATTCACCTAAACCTTTTAACTTAAGGATTCCTTTTACTAAAGATTTTCCGATGCTTGCACCTAGCTTAATCGTCTTATTTTTCAGCAAAGGAAATAAAGACAAGAAGATCTCAGTTTGTATTTCCTCAATACTCGATAGACCAAATAACGAAACAATTATTGGCTTATATTTTTTTCTCGCATTTTGAAAGGTTATCGTTTCTTTTATTTGCTTTGCTAGGACATTCTTGTAATAGTAGGTTTTACCAATTCCCCAGTCACCAGTAATCATAACCGCGTAGTTCGAATCGGTTTTTAAATAATAGTTTATAATGTCATCCAGTTGTTTCATGTTGGGACTTGTCTTGTCCTGAAATACGTTGACCATTTTTGGTTATTAATTCAGGCTGTATTTTTTATAAATATGTTGTTGGTTCCGATGGGCAAAATCCGGTGTCTGCATGTCCAGGCTGTAATGCCGTCTCTCGGAGTTATAGATCTTGATGGCTTGTTTTACCATTTTCTGCGCCGTGACTAAATTAGGTAAAGTTTTGATGAGTCCGAACTCATATTTCAGGGTTCCGTTTACCCTTTCGGCCACTGCGTTTTCGTAGGGATCGTATTGTTGTTTGGTGCTCAGCAGAATATTGTTGGCGGCGGCAAACTCCGCAAATTGGGGGCAACAGTATTGTATTCCACGATCGCTGTGATGGATGATCTGCTGATTTTGGTACGATCGTGCATCCAGCGCCATTTTAAGGGCGTCTATGACCAGTGTGGCGCGCATGTTGGTATCGAGTTTGTATCCCATGATTT
>NZ_JAAVIY010000025.1 GCF_014748335.1 Flavobacterium selenitireducens | reverse complement strand
TGCCGATAGGCTGCTATTTTTTGGTAGAAGGCTTGTTTTGATATCCCGAGGCATTCGTAGAGAAGCCTTGTTTTATAAGGTCTTGCTTCTTTTTCTCCACTTCCTTTGCCAATGCCCCGGGTAATGACTTTTTTGCGATATCGATGCCGCTTTCCAGTTCGACTTCCGCGATGATTTCCTGCTGGAAATTCTTTATAAATTCCAGTTCCTCGATACGCTGTTTCAATTTTTTTATCTCGTCTTTGCTCGACATGGCTTTGCTTCTTTGTTCAAAGGAAAGCATTTTTTTCATCCAATAATCAATCGAGCTTCTCGAAACGTTATACGTCTTGGCGGCGTGATTGGCGGAAATCTGACCATTGGAGATTTTGTCAATGATGGACAGTTTAAGATCGTAGGAGATCTTCTGATACTCTTTTTTTGGACAGGGTCCTTTCTTCGGTAAGTTCATAGATTGCTAAAAGTGGTTAATTTTTAGTCAACCTATTTTAGGACGAGAGAACTTTAAAAATGGCAGCTAACGTTAGGCCGATTCGCGCAGTTGCGGCGCTGCGGAGAGAGTACTCTCTGCCGACCTGAAACGAAGATATGAAAAAAGGTGTTTCACGCTAACGAAAACCAGCAATTGCGTGAATTGGCGGTTACCGGCTGGCAGATTTATTTATTATTCCATTTTATTCTTGTTAAGGTAAGCTTCGAATTATTTGTTTGACTTTATAAACTTGGTAAGTTTGATCAAAATTTTTCTCAATCATGTAGTAGTCAAATTTATCGAAATCCATAAGTTTTCCATGTTCCAACGATTCAACCGATCTGCGTAGCTCACTAAAATTATTTGACTTACGAATTTTTTCAAATTCATTATTAGTTATAATTTCTTCTTCAAATGCTTCAATTAGAGTATATGATTGGTCGTTATAAGAAATTCTAAATTCGCAAACTTTATCTTCATCATATTTTATCTTTTTGACGATCGATGCGATAACTCGCTGGGTCTTCTCATTTTTATAGTCACCAAATTCAAAGTAAACATAGAAGTTGCTTTTTTGAGACCAAATATGGTTTGAGCACAATAAGATTAATGTGAATATTGTGAATTTGAGGATTTGTTTCATGAGATATGTTTGTAACTGCTTGCCGGTAACGTGAGGCCGCTAAACGCCGTCGCGGCCTTCCGGAGAGAATTTTCTCTGCTTTGGAATAAAGGTAGCGAAATCAACGATTTTTTCAAGCTTGCCAAAGCAGAAAAAATCTTGTTTTCGCGACTTCTGGAAATTAAAAGTTCTAATTACTCTAAACCAGCGATGGCGGTTAGCGGCGGTTACTTGCAGGCCGAAAACACAAAGATTGGCGTGGCAATTTGCCTGGTACTCTCTGTTACAAGGTTGGTTCTAAAATTGCCACGGCGCCCGATTTGAAAAACGGTCGTTTTTGAAAAAAATAGTGTCAAATCGGGCGCTCGCGCGCAGCGCCGGCTTGCAAGTAACGTTTGGCCTGTAACCGTCAGTTGCGGCCTTTCGGAGAAAGTCCTCTCTGCCGAACGCGAACGAAGTTATGGAAAATAGGTTTACAATGTACCGCGAAACAGCAATTGCGGTTAAAGGCGGTTACCAGAGGTTTTACTCTCGAAACTTATACCTATAATTTTTTTCTAAAATTGTTTGCTGGGAATCTGTCAATTTCATAAAAGAAATAGCCTGACCATATCCGAATTCGCTTTCTCCCAGACATTCTACTATTCTCAATCCTTTAGCCTCAATTTGTTTTCGGCAAATTTCAAATACTTTTTGATCTAACCAGTCGTCTGAAAATTTCGGATTGAAATTTATAATTTCATTATCAAGTTCAAATTCCACTGAAATGGGGCCGGAATCACTGTGCCAACTTTCTTTTATGTTTTTTGGAATGAACTTACCATCAGATATATTTGAAAACATTAAAATGACATCTTTATAAACTTTGTTTTCGGCGCAAACATCAGCTTCCAAGTCTATATAGATCATTTTATGATTGTCCAAACAAGCCAATTCAAATTCATCCAAATTCATTCCTGGGTCGTATGTCTTTTCAAATATCTTAGAATATACAGCTATTCTATTCGAATGCAACTGATCAAATACTTCTTGATCGCTTAGTGTTATCATATCAGCGAAGAAACCACATTTTCTTAAAATGGCAATATTTTTTTCGACCTCTTGTTTCGATACTTTTATTTCTGTGTCCAAAGGTTGAGATTTATTTAAGTTGTTACAGGAAATATAAATGAGTAAAAATAGTAGAAAGTATCTCATAGCAATCGATTTTTCAAAATCTCTGGTAACGTGAGGCCGCTAACCGCGCGTTGCCGCCTTTCGAAGATTGTATTCTCTGCCGAACCGAAAGGTAACAAAACTTATGATTTTTTCTAACTTGATAAAGAAGAATAAATCTAAGTTTTGTGGCTTTTGGAAACAATTTCTTCTGATTAGTCCACATGCGGCAATGGCGGTTAGCGGCGGTTACTGGAAGCCGTTAATTTGTGAGTCAGCAACTAATTTCAACGAATTTAGGTAATCATTGTCAAATTCTAGAATGCGAATTTTATCTAATTTGAAACTTCTTTCTTCTGACCAAATTCCTTTTAAATCTATCCAATCAATAATAATTTCTTTGGAATTAATTTCTTTTAATCTTCCAGGATAAATTGATTTTTCAGATTTCTTGAAGAATTGAAATATTCCAAATTTGGAATTTATATAATTTAAAATAGTTTGAATGTCATCTAATGGAATTTTGTCGTTTTCGTGGGGCTCTAATTTTTTAAGACGCAAGACTTTCTCTGTAAATCTTTCGTCTTCATCACGATAAATTGCCTCGATATTTTTATTTCTAATTATCGTAAAACCATCAATTACAAAATCTACTGGATTACTTTTTAGTAAAATCCAGTCACAAGAGAAATCAATTAAGAATCCAGTTTTTAAAGTTTTGCGATCTGAAAACTCAATTGTAATGAGCTTATTTATATATTCTGTCATTTGATTTTGATGGGCGATTTTTCTACGGTTTCCAGTAACGTGAGGCCGCTAAACGCCGTCGCGGCCTTTCGGAGAGAATTTTCTCTGCTTTGGAATAAAGGTAGCGAAACCAACGATTTTTTCTAGCTTGCCAAAGCAGAAAAAATCTTGTTTTCGCGACTTTTGGAAAAAAGTGGCTCAATTTAACGTAAACCAGCGATGGCGGTTAGCGGCGGTTACTTGCAGGCCGAAAACACAAAGATTGGCGTGGCAATTTACCTGATACTCTCTGTTACGAGGTTGGTTCTAAAATTGCCACGGCGCCCGATTTGAAAAACGGTCGTTTTTGGAAAAAATAGTGTCAAATCGGGCGCTCGCGCGCAGCGCCGGCTTGCAAGTAACGTGAGGCCGCTAAACGCCGTCGCGGCCTTCCGGAGAGAAATTTCTCTGCCGAACGCAAGCGAAGTTATGGAAAAATTTGGTTCTATTTACCGCGAACCAGCGATGGCGATTAGCGGCGGTTGGCAGAAGTGCGCTAACTTCCTAAACCATTTCTTGTGGCAATTGCAACACTTATAAAAAGGCAAATTGCCGAAAAGATCAGTCCTGTAAAAAAGCCAAATAATATTTTATATATTTTTTTTCCACTTATTAAATTCCAGAAAATAGTCACAGCTAAAAATGGAGCGAGAAAGGCTAAATACCAAAAGAACTCACCAACTAAATCTATTATTTCAGCGTTCATTATTTCCGACCGAATTTTTTGCTAAGCTAAATATTTAATTGTTCATCTTTTGATTTCTTTTCGGATAAAACTCGATGAAATGAGAAGTACCTGATTTAATTTTTTTGTTTGTTGGGTTTCACTTTTCCATTAGGAAATAAATCCGTCTCTCAATTTTAAATGAATACTTAAAAGTTGGCGGTTTTTATTATATGAGAACTCTAAGATCACAGCGCCAAGTAAATTAATAGTTTCATCTTAGGTAGTCTTTTGGCGGTCGTTCACGCATTTCTGCCAACGTGAGGCCGCTAAACGCCGTCGCGGCCTTCCGGAGAGAATTTTCTCTGCCGAACGCAGACGAAGTTATGGAAAAATTTGGTTCTATTTACCGCGAACCAGCGATGGCGGTTAGCGGCGGTTATGCGACGGTTAAATTACTTGATGCGCTTTTTTATAAACTTTCCGCTTCCACAATTGATGTGAAGATTTACTCTACAAATAAAATAGTAAACATCTCTTTCGACTTTAGTAATCTCGAAATAGTTTTTTTGTTTTTTTAAAAGTCGTTGAACTTCGGTTAATTCTGAATCATCAGTTTTTTCATTTGTTGCAATTCTGAAACTGCAATTATCAAGTTTGATGAAATCACCCACCTTTTTGATATTGTTTTCCAAGTACAAATACTTGTCATCGTTAATTTCGAAATTTCCAACTGATATTTGATTAGAGTCATAAAACATTTCATAAATACCATTTTCAAGTACTGAGCAATTTTGAGAGTAAATTTCTGAGTTAAAGGCTAAAGTTAAAAGCAAAAGCCAATTGAAAAATAGTAATTTCATTGTTTCTCGTTTTTTATAACTGTCGCATAACGTGAGGCCGCTAACCGATCGTCGCGGCAATCGGAGAGAATATTCTCTGCCGAACGAAAGCGAAGTTATGGAAAAAGTTGGTTCATTAAACCGTGAACCAGCGATGGCGGTTAGCGGCGGTTATGCCTGCGCCGGTTCAAACCTTATTCAATTTTCAACATATTATCCTTGACCAAAAAATTAAAATTTCACACATTTATTTTTTTTAATTTATCTCAGCGGATAGCTCAGATTTTAATTTGGTTTCTTTTTAAAGAATGATCTTTTCTTCTGATTTTTGAGTTAACCTACCTAAATATTTTAAGTTCAGTTTTTCATTATTTCAGCGGCTAGCTCGGAAAATTATAAAACCAATTTTTAAAACTAATTTTAGAACCAAAATTCTTTTCTTCTGATTTTTGAATTGCCTTTCCTGGACATTGATGAAATCAAATAATTTCAAGTTCAATATTTATGCGCAACTTATATTATTCGACAAATTGTAATATTTGCCTTAGCTATTCTAAAAGATTTTTTATTTACAAAACATAAAAAGGTCATGGCTGGATCGGATTCTAAATGGCGTAGGGCATAACGTGAGGCCGCTAAACGCCGTCGCGGCCTTCCGGAGAGGATTTTCTCTGCTTTGGAATAAAGGTAGCGAAATCAACGATTTTTTCTAGCCTGCCAAAGCAGAAAAAATCTTGTTTTCGCGGCTTTTAAAACAGGTGGTTCTGTTACCCGAAACCAGCGATGGCGGTTAGCGGCGGTTGGTGGCAGTTTTTATATCTTGCCCCAGTTGCTTGCCTTAAATTGTTTGTATACTTTTAGAACCGATGAAAATCTAACATCATCTGATTCAAAGTATCGCTTACAATTTTTGTCTTCGACCAAATTTTTAATTTCTTTCGCGTATTCCATTCGAAAGCGATCAGTATCTATTTTACCGTCTAGATAAAGCATACATCCTCTATCGTATTGGTTTACTAATTCTTCCATCATTGAATTAAACACTATCGTAAAATCTAAATCTTGGTTTGGGTGCTGAAGTCTTAACTGTTTAATCTGAATTAACAAATTATTCAGCGCCGATCTAGCAATCCCTATTGAGTTGCGCATTTGTATTTCAATAGCACCTTCTGACAAACGAAGAGCTCTTTCGGCATTTTCTTCTGCAATTTCTATTTTTTTTTCCTGACTTATACCTTGTCTCCAGGTGTAAATAAATGCAGCCGTTGCAACAATAAGTGCTAAAAAATCTACCCAACTGAAATCCGCATAAGTTATTCCATCGATTTTACCTTGGATTAAGCTCATTTATAATTTCATCTATAACATTAAGCAAATCAGAATTATCGCTTTTTGTTTTTTCGTTTCTAAGAATAGCAACAACTTGGTCACGTTCATTTTGAGGAAGTCGCTTTAGTTCAGAAGCAATTAGTCTTGCTTCGGTAGACTTGAACGATGTTGCTCGTAATCGCTGTAAAATTTTATTTATTTCCATAGTATTAAATTGATTTCGTTAAATATACAAAACGCGATTATCCGAATCGTAATTTGTTGATAAGTGTTTCTAAAATTGCCACCAACGTGAGGCCGCTAAACGCCGTCGCGGCCTTCCGGAGAGAATATTCTCTGCTTTGGAATAAAGGTAGCGAAATCAACGATTTTTTCTAGCTTGCCAAAGCGGAAAAAATCTTGTTTTCGCGACTTCTGGAAATTTTAGATTCTAGTCACTCTGAACCAGCGATGGCGGTTAGCGGCGGTTAGCAGTAGTTTTTATTGATTTTTACGACAAATTTTATCGTTTATAAAATCATTTTCGATATCTAATACATTTTTTCTGCGATCGCTCAAATAAGTGATTATTCCTTGAGCTTTTAGTTGATTGAAGAAATAATCCATATGATAAACGTATATTTCACCTTCTTGAGAATCTTTCCTAATATCTCTTGGCGAAATAGAAAAATTGATTTTGTCTTTAAGTTCTTTTGATGGAGCTAGTTTAATTATTTTGGAAGAATATAATTTGGTAGTTTGTAGATAATCTTTTCCTTGTTCAGTTAAAACACCATCCTTAAAAAATACGTTATCATTTGAAGCGAATTTATCCTCGGTATCGTTTAAAAATTTGATATATTTTTTGGTCAGCAAATCGTACTCAACAATATTTAATCTTGAAGATTCAGTTTCTTCTAGACCATTAATTTTGTTTTCGATGATTTCTGAAATTATAGTTGAGTAGTTATTGTTTTCTCCACGTATTACATAATACATTTCGTCTGCTTCAATTAACGATTCGGGCTGTGATGTACACGCCAACAATAGGGCGGATGCGAAAATTGTAATTATGGTTTTCATGTTCAAGTAAGAGCTTGGTGGATTCAAGACCTAATTGCAACAGGTCTTTTGATGTTTAATATTATTGCTAATTTAATCGATGTTTTGAGGCGGCAATCTCTCTTTCCAAAATATATTTCGGTGTTTTATAATTTAGGCATTTCCTTGGCCTGTT
>NZ_JAAVIY010000013.1 GCF_014748335.1 Flavobacterium selenitireducens | reverse complement strand
CGGGGCGGCCTGCGGCCGCCCCGAACCTAAAAGGATGCCGCTTCAATCCCTCACGCAACCCACATCACATCTTCCTTCGTCAATCGGCATTCAATATTTCATAGAAAGATCCAATTGAATGGCAAGGATTGATGTTAAAGTAAAAAAGCCTCCTTGTGAAAGGAAGCTTTTTTGTTGCCTGACAACCCGCCGTGTTGCTGATCGGAATTCCGCTAAAAAGCGCCGACGTTGGGTTTCAAAATGCACGAACGGGCGGAAAGTGCATTTCCCCTTTACAGCCTCCTCGACGAACTGACCGCCCGTCATCTTCGTATCGTCAGGCAAAGTATTGTGAAAGTACGCATTTACGCAGGTAGAAACATTCGTTTTCACGAAAGTTTAGCACAAAAAAATCCGGATTTTCATCCGGATCTCTTTTTTATTTCTTGAGGAATTTTCTGTTGAAGGTCTTGCCGTCGGTCGTTTTGATCAGCAACACATAGGTTCCCGGAGAAAGGCTTCTCACCGAAATCGAATGCCCTTCGAGCGGTGGATTCAATACCGAACGTCCAAGAAGATCGACTACCTGGACCGCTTCGAGGGATGCCGTCTCGTGCCCGGTGATCGTCAGCGTGTCCTGGGTCGGGTTCGGATAAATTCTGAACAAATTGGCTTCGACGTCGCGTGTGCTCAACGTCGAGCCTTCTACCACGTTCAAAGCCGAGTTGATCGCCGGGTTGTCTATCGTGTCGACGATTCCGGAAGGCCACGTAATTACAACGCTCTCGATTGCCGTAGCAGCTCCCAGTCCGAAGTGAGCGTTTAACGTACTCATAAATTCAAAACCTTCACCTGCGCGGATTTCACGCACCTGGATTCCGAAGTCGCCGTGAATTTCAACGCGGGCGCCAATTCCGTCGTTATTGCTTTGGTTCCCCTGGACGGTCACCTTAAACCATTTGTTTCCGTTAGGGACACCGTAACGCACCGTATTTCCGTTCTGGATGTCGAGGAAGCCATCGTTGTTCAAATCACCGACCGAGCCCACGCCCAGACCAGGATAAGGTGTGCCGATAAAACTGCCGTCTCCTTGGTTGAACATTATCTTATCGCCTCCGCCCATGACGTCGACATAGCCATTGTTATCGAAATCGTAGGCGATATAGTCGCGATTGGTAGAGCTGTCCGTATCCCATCCCGAGCCGGCCGTCACATCGGTGAACATATCGGGCGTGCCGCCTCCAAGGTCATTCCTGAAAAGCCTCGAGCCCACGAATCCGTTGGATCCGATCAAGATATCCATGTCCCCATCGTTGTCATAATCAAAAACGGCTGAAGACCAGGAAGAAACGGGCGTAAAGTTGAGTCCGGAAATATTGGCTACGTCCGTAAAGGTGCCGTCTCCATTGTTGCGGTGAAGCTCGCTCGGCGGCCCGGAACATTTGGAAACGAACAAATCCACGTCTCCGTCGTTGTCATAATCGGTCCAGATCGAAGCGTAATTACCGCCCACGTTTCCGAATTGGGTCGTGCCCGATGACTGGAAATACGACATGTTCGCGTTTGCCGATCCGTCGTTGAGATACCAACAGTTCGGCGCGATATCATGACACGAAAACGCATCGAGATTACCGTCGTTGTTGATGTCGACGAAGTTCGTGCGCTGACAGAAAATGTATTGACCGGGCGTGATGGCCGTATATGCCGTGCCGGTACTGTTCGATTTCCAGAACGTGACGCCGCTGCCGTTCCCGAGCAACAAATCCGTAAAGCCATCGCCATTATAGTCAGCCGCGGCCAAACTCCAGCCTGGCATAAGGCTTTGTCCCGTAACCGGAATGTCGACGATATTGAAAGTTCCGCCGTTTTGCTGGTAGTGGACACGCATGTTGTTGTTGTCCACGCCTACCATGTCGTCAAGGCCGTCGCCGTTGACGTCGACCACACACATATTGTAGCCGCCGGAAATCCCGGCAATGGTTTGGGTGTTGTATTCGATCGGGATCACGATCTCCTCTTCCGATAGCTGGAAGTCGAAACCGGAAGCGCTCCATTTGTTGTCCCAAACGATATAGTAAACCGTTCCCGCCGTGACGTCGAACGTCTTCCTGGACAGGTTGGAATTCGTATTGCCGGAGTTGCATTGGAGCAAACCTGCATTATCGTCCGATGCCACGCAGGAAAGCCCGTTTGAGCACGATCCCGTGTAGACGCTGAAATTGGTGTCCTTGCACAAATTCTGAGGCAAATCGGACGTCACCGTAACCCGCCAATCGGCAGTTGGCACATATTTGTACCATTTCCCCTGGGTAGCTGTCGAACAAGCCGTATTCACGTTGGCGCCATCTACAGCAGCAACGGTGTGCGTCCCTGCGCTGATCGGAGAAGCGGTAAAGCACGGAGATGGCACGAACGGCGACTGGATCAGCTGAAACGTAAACCCGTTGGTATTCCAGCGGTTGTCCCATGCGATGTAATAAGTGACGCCTGCTTCGACGTCGAACGTTTTTGTAGAAAGATAGGAAGTGTTGTTGTTCGAACCACAGCTAATGTTCCCTCCGTCATCGTCATTGGTAAGGCAAACGAGTTGTGCGCACGTTCCCGTGTATACGTAAAAACGCGTGTCCTTGCAGGTGTTGACCGCAAGATCGGACGTAACGGTCACGGAATAGTTCTGGGTTGGCGTGTACTTGTACCACTCGGCCATCGATGCTCCCGTAGCGCAAGGGCTTCCGGTGTACGTGCCGTCGATTGCGGTAACCACGTAAGTTCCCGGGCCGATATTTTGTGCCGCGCCACAGGAATTTTGGGCTTGCGTACGATTGGCTGCCAATAATACCATTGCGAGGGCCCAAAGCCCTGACAGTGATGGCGGAATTTTTTCAAGAGTAGTTTTCAAATTCATAATCGGTTGTAGTTTATAGGTTGTATTGATATTAGTTGCAACTGTCGAGCGAATTGATCCAGGACTGTATGAGCGCGACGCCTTCCGCGTGGATGACCGAACGCCCGTGCAATGGCATCCGGAAGGTTTCGTTTACGGTGTTTATCCGATAAAACAACATCGAACCTTCAGGATTGCGTGGGGCGACTATTTTGTTCAACGTGGCCGGAAACCCTTGCATATCCTGGGTATTGACACAAACTCCCATATTGGTGAGACCTGATGAAGTTCCGGTTTCGCTGAATGCAAATCGCATCGGGCGGTAATCGCAATGCCTGTTGGTCATATGGCAATGGGCGCAATTCGAATCGAAATAAGACCGGACGCGTTTTTCTATTGGTTGGGAAGCATCGTTGTAATCGACCACGCTGTTTTCCTGGGTCGGAAGGCTGAAATCCGGATCGAGATAACCGTAGTCTATCCATTTGGTCAACTGGTTCTTCGTTTCACTGCCGTAGTTGTAACTGAAGTTGAGATTTTGCGGTTTGATCCCGATCGGAATATTGACAATTCCCTGCCCTCCGCCATTTTGCTGCTTGTGGCACACGATGCATTGGGACTCATTGGGAATCCGGTAATCGACGGTGTGATCCTGTCCGTTATCGTCTTTCCAAACCACTGTAGTAAGGCTCCCGGCGAGATCGAGCAATGCTTCGGTTTGCGCGCCGTTCCAGACGTAATCGGCGAAAATCCAACCGCTTTCCTTTCTGATCATTACTCGCGTTTCAATGATGCGCGGCTGACCCGGCGTGGCGGTATTCTGGACATTTTCGTAATAAAAGGTCTTGACCAAAGCGGCACCTACCGGAAGTTCGAGTATCTGGGCGTCACTTGCAAATGTGGCCTTTGAGCCGTCCGGCATCCAGACAAAGCGCTTTTTGCGCGAGTAATCGGTAAACAGGCTGCTCGCGGGAGCGAATGGCAACAAGCCTTCGGAAGGAGTCTGCAACTTCATGTCCCCTTCAAAAAAATGATAGTCGGATAATTTCGGATAAGGAACCTGGCTAAGGTCGACCGTTACGGGTGAAACGGGATCGACGGGCGCGTAGCCATCATCCTCGTTCCTGGAGCAAGAAAAAATAAGGAAAATCGATAAAACAAAGACAATAAATGCAGAAGCGTAAAGTTTTCTCATAAAATTCAAAACAACCATTCCAAAAATATTAAAAAAATGGAAACTTTCCTGTTATTCCGACAGTTAAATTTAGAATTCTTTGCACGTCGTTGAGCAACGATCCCATCCTTGTAAGAATAAGCGCATAACGCTCAGGTTCAAAATATAACAAGCCAGCGTGCCTCCTCCCTACCCAATAATAAAATTTATGTCACCCGAGGCGAAATAGTGACACGGTCGCCGATAAAAAAAGGCCGGTTTCCCAGCCTATTCAATTTGATTTTTTGAGTTACTCTTTGACGAGTCGGAAAGCTTTTGTGCCTTTTGCGGTGCCGACCTTCATTACGTACACGCCACTCGACAATGCACTGGTATCGAAGTCACCGGAAGTTACAGCCGGGCTTCCCGAGAGCAACTTTTTGCCGCTTACATCGAAAATTTCGACTGTCGAAACAGTGGAACTCGCATTGAAATGAAGCGTGGACCTTACAGGATTAGGATAAAACCCAAATCCTATTCCCGCGACCGGAGTGCCGATCGAGAGGCTGCAATCCGGATCCATGGCCACCGATACAGGAAGCGAGGTGTCGAAAAACCCGGGGCAAGCCTGAGGAGCCGCGGTAACGTGATAATTCCCTGGCCCCATGACAATCAGCGTCGGATTCGTCTCCCCGTTCATCGCGACGTCGTTCTTGTACCACTGAATACTCGAGGTGTAAGGCATTCCCACAGAAAATTCGATGGAACCGCCTTCACAAAGTAACAGCGTACCGTTATTCGGATCGATGCTGACTTCCTCCTCGTCAAAATTTTGCATGGTAAAAATCGGGAGGAAGGCATAGCCGTCTATCGCCAATTCATTGGAATAATACGTTTGGCCTTCGAGCGTTACCCTGACACGGATGTCGGTCACGCTGTAGTTGTAATGGTCGTACGTAAATTCGGATGAAGTTGCCCCGGGAACGTCCTGGAATTCTTCATCCCCAAAAGAAAAGCGCCATTGCCATTGGTAGGAATCATAGGCTTGGTCGGTAACGATGGTGGCGGTTCCCGTACCTTCGGGACAAAGCAGCAAGTCCCCTTCTATCGTTGGTTGTTGGGCGTAAAGACCCAAGCAAAAAAGCGCCATCAAGGCGGAAAATAAAGTTGTTTTCATAGTTGTGTTGTTTTCGTGAAATTACAAAAAAACCGGTGACACAACCAAAACTGAATTAAGGGAGCAAATAAAAAACCGCGATCGGGCTTGATCGCGGTTTCATTTACAGGGCGTACAGCTTACCGATATCCTGGAGAGAAGCGAGCGGCTGGGAAAGTGTTGCTTGCTCATCGGTGACGACCGTGGTCAGGATGATCGAATCCTTTCCAGAAAAGTCGGCGGTGTTGGTTTGTTGTGCTTGTAGTGCCGTACAGCTGCAGCCGATCGAGAGACCTAGAAGTTTTATGATTGATTTCATGATGTTGATTTAAGTTGGATGCAAATATACCTAACGCTGTTAGATATTCTAATAACGATATTATAGATAATGACATTAGGAACAACAGGCAAAATCTATTCGGTCTGACTTTCAGTCATTTAAATGGCAATTGGTTTGAAATAAATATAAAATTGTTCCCGATTGCACTTTTACCTTATTTTTGAAACGACATTACTCGATTCACAATAGCCTAGCCCCGATAGAGCGGAAAGCCTTTGATGGCGAAACGTTGGTTTGGCGCGAACCGGGACGGGCGACCAACGGAAGCCCAGTCGCGGCGCAGCCGAAACCGTTTTGCCGAAAAGCTTGGAGCGATAGCGGGAAACAGCTACAATTATCCCCAAAGACATGACGCGGTATTTTATTTTTTTGCTTGCCTCGGTTTCGCTTTTCGCCCAGACCAAATTCGTGACCGTAAAAGGCACGGAATTTTACAAGAACGGGAAACCGTACGCTTACATCGGCGCCAATTATTGGTACGGTGCGCTTTTGGGTTCCAGGAAATTCGGCGACAGGGAGCGCTTGAAACGCGAACTTGACCTCATGAAAGCCAATGGCATCGATAACCTGCGCGTCATGGTAGGTGCCGACGGCGGAACATACGACTACACGGTTCCCTATGCAATGCAACCGCAACAAGGCCAGTATGATCCTGAGGCTTTCGACGGTCTCGACTATCTGCTTGCCGAGATGGGAAAACGGAATATGGTCGCGGTATTGTATCTCACCAACAACTGGGAATGGAGCGGCGGAATGGCGCAGTATCTCGAATGGAACGGCAAGGGTAAAATCCCGAACCCGAACGTCAGGCCCGAAAATACCTGGCAAGCCTTTATGGACTACGTCGCCCAATTCCATAGTTGCGAACCGTGTAAATTGGCACTTGACAACCACATCCGGAAAGTATTGGGGCGCACTAACGTTTACACCAAGACAAAATATACGGACGACCCTGCGATCATGGCCTGGCAAGTTGCCAACGAACCGCGTATTTTCAATGTTGGCAATGAGGGCGCGTTTACCGATTGGCTCAACAAATCGGTCGAGCTCATCGACAGCCTTGACGAGAATCACCTTATATGTACCGGTTCCGAGGGCAGCGCAGGGTCGAATGCGGACATCAATACCTTTGAGCGCACGCACGACAACGCCAAGATCGATTATCTGACAATGCATATCTGGCCAAAGAACTGGCAATGGTTCGATCATAAAGACGAAAATGGGACGTTGCCGGTCGCACTTGAAAAAGCGTCCTTATATATGTCCGAACATATCGCGGTGGCCAACCGTCTCAAAAAGCCGATCGTGGTAGAGGAATTTGGCTTGCCGAGACGGGACGAAAGTAGGGATCCGAAATCAGATTACAGCAGCCGAAAAGTATTCTACACTCTTTTCTTCGACCGGCTGTTGCAAAGCTATCGCGGTAAAGAACCGCTCAGAGGCGTAAATTTCTGGGGATTCGGAGGCGATGGACTTGCGGTTAGTACAGACGGAAAATGGCGCTCGGGCGATCCTTTTACGGCCGATCCTCCTCAGGAACCTCAAGGGCTGAATACCGTCTTTTCGTCCGATACCGAGTTGTTGTCTCTTGTAAAGACGTATAATCTGAAGCTGTCGGGCAAACCTTAACATATGCGTTGCACCTGAAAATTTCACGATACCGCAGTTTTAATTACCTTCGCAAGAAATTGGACCACATGAAAATACGTTTTGCAATCTTGATTTTCGTTTTCGGATTAGTAACTGCACAGGCTCAGATGAGACGATCCGGGACTGGTATCAACGCCCTTGACCAACAACACGACATGCAGGGTGCGGCCAAACCGCCGAGTCCTGAAGAACAACTAAGCAAAACGATGGCGATGCTCACGACGGAACTTTCGCTCAACGGCTTGCAGGAGGCCGCCATACGCAACGTGCTGCACGATCAGCAGCGAAAGCTTACCGCATTGCGCACCGATTCCCGACCAGAGGCGGAGAAACAGGAGGAAGCCGTACAAATTACAACGAAATCCGACAACGATATCAAGGCGCTGCTCGACCCGGATCAATTGAAAAAGTATGATGCGTTCAAGGAGCAAATGCGTTCGGGAAAGAAAAAGAAGAAAGAGAAGAAGAAAGAAAAAGAGCGCGAAATTTCCGAGTAAAATATTTCCAAAAAGAATTTTCAACGATCATTTTATCGACGGAAAGAATTAAAACGCGCATCGCAAATCAGCATCAATCCAGTGTCTACGGCAATAATAGTCTGACACCATTGAAATGATAGCGAAAATTGATTACACAGTATTTTGAGGCAAACATTAATTGTTCTAAATTTGCCTAACATTGTTAGATTTATTTATTCTTGTTATGGGAAGTAAGGACAGGATTCTTAGGCAGAAGGAAGAAACAAGATGTAAGATCCTCGATGCCGCTTACAGAATCGTAAAGGCAGAAGGCTGGCAGGGATTGAACATGAGAAAAATCGCGGATGATATCGAGTATACGCCTCCTGTCATCTACGAACATTTCTCTAATAAAGACGCGATCTTAAAAGAGATAACAAAAAAAGGTTTTTTACAGCTTTACAATGAGCTCAAGGAGTTGAAAGAAAACATTTCCGATCCCGAAGAGCAATTGGAAGCGATGTGGATGGCGTTTTGGAACTTTGCCTTCAAGAACATGGAAATGTATCAGGTGATGTTCGGTGTTGAAATGACGTGCTGGTTGATGAAAGTACCGGAGGCGGAATTGCAGTACGAGTTGTTTCTGGAGACGATTGCCAGGGTGATGCCGGGCGAACCCGATGCGGAGGTCGTGAAACAGAAATATTTTTCGTTCTTCTCGGTAGTCCATGGTTTGATTTCCATAAACATCGTTGGAGACGGACTGGGAGGCGAAATGAACACCCATATCCTCAAAGACGCGATTGGCGGGATTATCCGGTCGATCCGATCATAACAGAAAGATAGTAGCTCGCTAACCCATGTTTCGGCTCAGAAAAGATACATCGCCTTAAGTGGCGACTTTTTACAGCGGTTTTTTTTACAGTTTTTCCTAACGCTGTTAGATTACATAACCCGGTTTTATTTCACGGGCTGTCATTGAAATTGAGAATCGTCGGAAACATCGGCTAACATGCTTAACGACGTTAGAAAATATAACACAAGTAGAAATGAGAACATCAGTCAAAAAATGTAAAGGTTGTATACCATTGCTGGCCAGGGCCAATCTCGATAAGGCACATCATTTATTTTGAGAAACAGGTCAATACCATTTACATCACTATTTAATATCCACAAAATGAAAGATAATCTTTTCCTATACGCAATCGCCGCTCTCATCATAACGGCTTGTGCCCACCAAGAGAATACCGCACTTCAAGCGGTCGTTCCCGAAGTTCCGGTAATCAGCATTTCCAATACCGAAGCAAATACCGACGCAGAATTCCCTGCCGCTCTCCAAGGCCTGGTCGATGTTGAAATCCGTCCGCAGGTAAGCGGCAACCTCGAACGCATCCTTGTAGATGAGGGCGCTTATGTCACAAAAGGCCAGCCGCTGTTCAAAATCAACGAACAGCCGTTCCGCGAGCAACTCAACAACGCTTCTGCCCAGTTGAGAGCTGCCGAGGCTGCACAAACCAATGCTCAGCTCGAGGTAGAGAAACTGACTCCGTTGGTCGCCAATAATGTGGTGTCCGAATACCAACTCAAAACCGCGAAAGCCACCTTGAAAATGGCGGGTGCCAATGTAGAGCAAGCGCGCGCCGCAGTGGGTTCGGCAAAAATCAACCTCGGTTATACCTCGATTACTGCTCCCGTTAGTGGCTACATCGGGCGCCTTCCAAAAAAACAAGGCAGTCTGGTCGCGCCATCCGACATGGAATCGCTGACGACACTATCTGACGTTCACGAAGTCTACGCTTATTTTTCGCTTGGAGAGTCGGACTTCATCCGGTTCAAGAACGATCATAAAGGTGCCACGTTGACCGACAAACTCAAGAGCCTTCCTCCGGTAAAACTGGTTCTATCGGACAATTCCGCTTACGAGCAAACCGGCTATATCGACATGGTGGACGGGCAATTCGACAAGACCACGGGTGCAATTACACTGCGCGCCAAATTCCCGAATGCAAAGGGACTTCTCCGCTCGGGCAACACCGGCAAAGTCCGACTCAGCCTTCCGCATAGCGACGCAGTACTCGTCCCTCAGGAAGCGACGATCGAAATCCAGGATAAGATATTTGTGTTTGCCGTCGACAAATCCAACAAAGTCAGCAAACAACCCATCAACGTCTCTGGAAAAACCAACACTTCCTACCTCGTCGAAAGCGGCGTGAAGCCCGGCGACCGCATCGTCTTCAAAGGATTCGAAAACCTGCAGGAAGGATCTCAGATCAAACCCGAGGAATCAAAAATCCTGGCGAAAAAATAAGCTGAACAAAGGGAATGAAATACTGTCTCCGGTCGCACAAACGCGGCCGGGCAGGACTTCCCGTCCCTTTCCGAAACCACGTTTACAAACTTTCACACAAAGAAAACATGTTTAAAAAATTCATAGAACGCCCCGTGCTCGCTACCGTGATTTCCGTTTTACTGGTCATCGTCGGGATCCTGGGGCTTACCAAACTTCCGCTCCAGCAGTTTCCTGACATCGCGCCTCCGGCCGTCCAGGTAACGGCATTCTATCCGGGTGCCAACGCGGAAACCATTTTGCGTTCCGTTGCGCCTTCCCTCGAAGAATCGATAAACGGAGTCGAGAACATGAGCTATATGAGCTCATCTGCAAGTAACGATGGCTCGCTGGTCATCACCGTATATTTCAAGCTCGGGACCGATCCCGATCAAGCCGCCGTCAACGTCCAGAACCGGGTTTCACAAGCGGTGAGCCAGCTTCCGTCCGAAGTCGTTTTGGCGGGAATCTCCACGACCAAGCAGCAAAATAGCCTTATCATGGTCGTCGATATGTATTCCGAGGACGAAACCCAATACGATCAAACGTTCCTGGCCAATTATGCCCAAATCAACATCATCCCTGAAATCAGGCGTATACCTGGAGTCGGCCAGTCGCTGATCTTTGGCGGAAACAAGGATTACTCGATGCGCGTCTGGCTCAAGCCGGCGCAAATGGCCTCGTATAACCTAACTCCGAAAGAAGTCATGGCTGCGATCCAGGACAAAAACCTCGAAGCGGCTCCCGGAAAATTCGGTGAAAGCAGCAAAGAAGCGTTTGAATACGTCATCAAGTACAAGGGAAAACTCAACAAGCCGACAGAATACGAGAACATTGTGATCCGATCGAATGCCGACGGTTCCGTACTGCGGTTGAAAGACGTCGCCAAAATCGAATTCGGCGCTTACACTTACGGAAATTACACGCGTACCAACGGAAAACCGGGCATTAACATCGCTACGATGCAGCTCGCGGGTTCTAACTCCAACGAAATCCAGATCGCGATAGCCGATTTGATGGCAAAGGCTGAAAAAGACTTCCCGAAAGGCGTCAAATACCTTATCCTGTACAACACGAAAGACTCGCTCGACGCTTCGATCGACCAGGTTGTGACCACGCTAATCGAAGCCTTTATCCTGGTTTTTATTGTCGTATTCCTGTTTCTACAGGATTTCCGTTCGACGCTGATTCCGGCCATTGCGGTTCCTGTTGCGATTCTGGGAACGTTCTTCTTTATGAACCTTTTCGGGTTCTCGATCAACTTGTTGACGTTATTCGCTTTGGTTTTGGCTATCGGAATCGTCGTCGATGACGCCATTGTCGTGGTCGAAGCCGTTCACGCCAAGATGGAACACCGGCATTTGCCGCCAAAAACCGCGACGATATCTGCTATGAGCGAAATTACCGGGGCGATCATTTCGATCACGCTCGTAATGGCAGCGGTTTTTCTTCCCGTCGGATTCATGGAAGGTTCGACAGGCGTGTTTTACCGACAGTTCGCCTTCACGCTCGCCATCGCAATCGTCATTTCGGCCTTGAATGCCTTGACGTTGAGCCCTGCCCTGGCCGCTTTGTTCCTCAAAGAACCGAAACACCACGGCGAAAATGTCTCCGGAAAAAAATCGTTCAAGGAAAAATTCTTCGCCGGTTTCAATACCGGATTCGACAAATTGACCAACAATTACGTCGGTAGCCTGAGATTCCTTACACGCCACAAATGGGTCAGCCTCGGCGGATTGGCCGTCGTGATCGCCGCTACCGTTTTTATGGTGCAGCGCACTCCTACCGGGTTTATTCCGTCGGAAGATCAAGGCTTCATCGCCGTTTCTATGTCGATGCCGGCCGGAGCCTCGCTTGAGCGCACGACCAAAGCGGTACAGGAAGCGGAAGCCATCCTGCAAAAATTGCCGTCCCAACGCACCGTCATGGGATTGTCCGGATTCAACATGCTGACACAATCCTCTAGCCCGTCGGCGGCGGTAGCGTTCATTTTGCTCAAGAAACCGGGCGAAAGAGGCGAGATCGACGACATCAACGCCATCATGGCCGACGTACAGGGAAAACTTGCGGCGGTAAAAGGCACGAATTTCTTCGTGTTTACGTTTCCTACCGTTCCCGGATTCAGCAATATCGACGGATTGGATTTCGTGCTTCAGGACAAAACCGGCGGAAGCCTCCAAAAGTTCAGCGGCGTAAAGGACAAATTTCTTGGAGAGTTGATGAAACGACCGGAAATCGCCGTGGCCTTCTCGTCTTTCAAGGCAGACTATCCGCAATATGACATGGAAGTAGACGATGTGAAAGCCGAACAGTTGGGCGTTTCTGTCAAAGACATCATGCAAACGATGCAGGCCTATTTCGGATCTGCCCAAGCTTCGGATTTTAACCGATTCGGGAAATATTACCGGGTGATGGTGCAAGCCGAAAAAGATTCGCGTACCGAAATAGGTTCGATGGATGGAATTTTCGTCAAGAACCGCACGGGCGAGATGGTTCCGATCAACACTCTTGTAAAACTCAACCGCGTCTACGGCCCTGAAACCGCCTCACGTTACAATCTTTTCAACTCGATTGGTGTGAACGCCATCGCAAAACCGGGTTATAGCTCAGGGGACGCGATCAAAGCCGTAGAAGAAGTTGCCGCCCAAACGCTTCCGTTCGGATACGGTTATGAATTTTCAGGAATGACCAGGGAAGAAATTTCATCTGCGGGACAATCGACCGTTATTTTCATCCTTTCGCTTCTATTCATTTACTTTCTGCTCGCGGCCCAATACGAAAGTTACTTGCTGCCGCTAGCCGTGATACTGTCGATTCCGACGGGTATGTTCGGCGTTTTCGCAGCGATCGGTCTTGCCGAAATATCCAACAACATTTACGTACAGGTCGCCCTGATCATGCTCATCGGATTATTGGCCAAAAACGCCATCCTTATCGTGGAATTCGCCGCTCAGAGAAGACGGTCGGGCAAATCGCTCGTCGCCTCTTCGCTGGAAGCAGCCAAATTGCGACTTCGCCCGATCATCATGACATCGCTGGCTTTTGTCGTAGGGATGATCCCGATGATGTATGCCAAAGGTCCGTCGGCTCAAGGTAACCACTCGATTTCGATAGGAGCTGCCGGCGGAATGATCACAGGTGTGGTGCTCGGCGTTTTGATCGTACCGGTGCTGTTCATCGTCTTCCAATACCTGCACGAGAGCGTTTCTTCTAAAAAACCGGTTCCATCCCAACCTGAAGTGGCAACCGCACAAATCTGACACCATGAAAAATCACATCAAAATAATACTGACCCTGATGCTGGCGCTGATCTTGAACGCCTGTAAAGTGTCGAAAGACATCGAAACGCCAAAAGAGGCGATTCCGGAGACGTTCCGATCGGAAACGAGCACGGGCACCAATTCTATCGCACAAAGCGACTGGAGAACCTTTTTTGCAGACCAAACGCTGCAGATCTTGATTGACAGCGCCTTGGTCAAAAACAACGATTTGTTGGTGGCCCAGCAAAACATCGAAATTGCACGGCTCCAGCTTTCGCAGGCAAAATGGGGCAATGTTCCGACATTGAATCTACAGGTTTCGGCAAGTTCGACCAATCCTTCGGGAAACAGCCTTAACGGACTGAGCTTAAGCCAATTCGTCGGCCAAAACCACATAAACGATTTTACCGCGGCAGCAACGTTGGGATGGGAAGCGGACATTTGGGGCAAAATAAAAAACCGCAAAAAAGCGGCGCTTGCCCAGTATCTGCAATCGGCCGAAGCCAATAACGCGTTGAGAACCCTGGTCGTGTCGAACGTAGCCAAAGGGTTCTACAACTTGCTGATGCTCGACGCCCAACTCGAAGTGGCGCGCAAAAACCTCAGCCTCAACCAACGCACACTCGAGATGATCAATTTGCGGTACGAATCCGGGCAAGTGACTTCATTGGCGCAACAACAAGCCGAAGCACAACGGTTGGTAGCCGCCCAGCTTATTCCGTTTCTGGAGCAGCAGATCGCGATCCAGGAAAACGCACTGAGTGTTTTAACCGGCCGCTTCCCGAACTCGGTAGAGCGAAAAGTCGCTTTGTCGCAGCTACCGGTATCGGACAAGCTCGATGCCGGTGTTCCATCGCAAATGGTGGCGATGCGACCGGATGTGAAATCGGCGGAATATTATCTGCAGGAAGCAAACGCCAGGACGGGTGCGGCCAAAGCGGAGTTGTATCCGAGCCTGACCATTACCGCCAGCGGTGGCGTAAATGCGTTTGAGGCAAGCAATTGGTTCACGATGCCCGCTTCGCTTTTCGGATCGGTAGCCGGCGGCCTCACCCAACCTTTGCTTAACGGCAAACGACTGCGGACCCAATATGAAGTGGCCAAAGCGGAACGCGAAAAAGCCGTGATTGGTTTTAGGCAGTCGGTTTTGGTGGCGGTGGCCGAAGTTTCGAACGCGTTGGTTTCTATCGACAAATTGAAATTGCAATACGACGCTTCCGACAACAGGCGTTTACAGCTCGAAAAGGCCGTAACGAACGCCGATATGCTGTTCAAGTCCGGAATGGCGAACTATCTCGAAGTCATCACGGCTCAGGATAATTTGCTTCAGGCCGAACTTGGAGTCCTCGTCCAGAAAAAGGCGAGGCTTGACGCGGCCGTAGATTTGTACCGCTCGCTTGGCGGTGGCTGGAACTGATTATTTGTTTTCATTTTTGTGCGGAAAGCTCTTCTTCGGGAGGGCTTTTTGCATTTCCGTCGGGTCGATTGCTGCTATTGTTTCAGCTTCAGCAGATGAAGTTGCTGGCGTTTGTTGATGAGCCACGGTAGCCGGAAATGTTCGTTGGAAATGTAGAAATCCGTTCCGTTGAAACTTGTAATGCCCTCCACCTGGCGAAAGCGCTTCCGAATCCTGATCTCGGTAATATCCGCATCGAAAAAGTCGGTATCGTCGAAATTGCGAAAATCAATGAGGTAAGGACGCAACATTTTCGTGTATCCGCAAAGCACAAGCCTGGGTTTATTCGGGCTGATCCAGGCGCCGGTTATAAATATTTTAGTTTTGAATTCGGATTTAAACCTGGCTTGGTGCTCTCCCGGACGGTTCGGAATCGAAAAAACCGATGTCCTTCCCTCCTCTTTCGTGAACAGGTACAAACTGTCGGCATAGGAGATAACGGCCTCGCAGTTGTGATTCACTACTTTTCCCGTCCTCGGATTTTCCGGCCATCGGAATCCGATGCTGTCCAATGAAATAGAATCGTGTGAAAGCGCGTTTTTGTCGATCCGGTAAATTTTAAGCGATGGTCGTTGGTGGTAATTATTCCCGATATCCGCGATGTAAAGATACAGGCTATCCTGGGTAATATCTTCCCAATCGCTATTGCGAACCGGAAGTTCAAACGCTTTGGCCACCGATGCCGTAGCGGTATCGATAAGGTAAAGTTTTGGGGCGTTCCCGGAATCGTTATGGGTAGCGATAAAACGGTCAAACGTTGCCAATCCTGAAGTTTCAGACACTTTCCGCGGCAAATTTTGGGTGCGGACTGGAGTCATCCGCTGTTTTCGAAACGACTGGGCGCGAACCGAAAGGCAGTCCATCAGAAACAACAAGAGCAAAATTGCGCCTGTAATCCTCGTCATTTTATTTTCGCCTTTTCTTCTTTGGTAAAACTCTCGGACATCCTGACATAATTCCCAACATGTGATTTGACTTCTTTCGGGGCATTCGAGTAGCGGGAAAGAATCATGGCTTTGTCTTCGTCAATGTTGTCGCGGTAATTTACGATAAAAGGCACGTTTTCCTGCACGCTCAGGCGTATCATCCGGATTTCGATGTTTTGGGGATCGGACTGGGCAGCATGATCGAGATAAGCCGCGCCCTCCTTCATAAATGAAATTTTGTCAGGCAAATAATTGGAATGCTTCGACTTCAACGTCAACGAGCAGCCCTTGTAAGCCACGAGCACCTTGTTATTATCATCTTTTGTTACCGGTTCGAGAAGTGATGCGAACTTTTTTGCGCCCGCCTCCGACTTTGCCGCTGCGATGTACGCCTGCCGTACTTGAGATAAGTTGAGCGCAGCCATTGGCAATACGAACGATAAAAGTAACACAAGAAGTTTCATAACGATGTTTTTACGAAGATGAACGAATTCTGGATTGAAAGCGTTACAGGATTTTGATTCGTTTTTATAGTATTCGGAAATCCGATGTTTAAAAATAGCGATTTACATCTATTTGTGAACCGGTTCGTATTGGCCAAAGCATATTGAACATTGGTGAATGTTATAATGATGACGTCCAAATGTGTAAGGTTTCTTTTGCTATCTACGCGTTATTTTACACAACCGAAATTTGCCTGCTATGAAACACAAGCCAACTTCCACAAACAACAAGTTCGAGCGTATGGCCATGGGCGTTTCAAAGGCCGCTGGATCAACCACAGCGTTCACGATGGCTTTCGTAATGATTATCGGATGGGGCGTTCTCGGCCCGATTTTCGACTTTTCCGCCGGTTGGCAGCTCTTCATCAACACGACAACCACTATTGTCACATTTTTGATGGTGTTCTTGATCCAAAAAGCGCAAAACAAGGATTCTCTCGCTATTCAACTCAAGCTCAACGAACTGGTCGCCTCTCACGAATATGCGAGCAACCGCCTCGTAGACATTGAGGAACTCACCGAAGAAGAAATGAAAATTATCCAGAAATATTATTCCCGATTGAGCAAACTGTCGCAAACCGAAGAAAGCCTGCTGCGCTCCCACTCCATCGACGAGGCCGACGACCAGCAACTGTTCAAAGAAGAAATGCGCGAAGAGCGGGACGAAAAAATCGAACGCAGCAAAAAAAGCAAATCCGGTACCGGAGCAAAAATGGGAAACAACACGACAAATCCGAACCTATAAACTTAAATTATCAGAATATGAAACAGCAACGCACATTTTTATTAGCGGCGATAGCGGCCATGACCGTAGGCCTCACGTCATGTAAAAAAGAAAACACGAATGCAGACGGCACTTCCGGCGACACGATTGTCACCACCGAGCCCGATGCCACGATGATCGAACCAGATACGGTCCAGGCGCCGCCGGTAAACGACTCGAATACATCGGGAACCACAAGCGGAGAAATGGAACAAGTCCCGTGATTTTGCCATTCAACAATAAAAAACCCGGATAGTACGTCCGGGTTTTTATTTTTACGGCTGTGGCGTTGGCGAAACCGGATTGTAAGGATTGTTTGGCGTCGTAGGTGAACTAGGCGACGGCTGGGTCGAAGGATTCGGCGGTGTTGTCGATCCCGGTGGAGTTGTCGGCCTTGCAGGGTCGGTACTGTTATTCGGCTGGGTTGTCGGCGCCATTTTGCTGCGTCGGTTGTCAGTGCGATTTCCCATCATGGTATCGCGCGGCATGTCGTTCTTTTTGTTGACCTTATTCGATTTCTCGGTTTTGGTACTTTTTTTTCCTTTTCGGACGGAATCCGTCTGAGCTGAGGCAATGCCGGCAAACAGCAACGCACTCAGCATAAAAATGAATTTTTTCATGTGTCTTATTTTTTTGTTATCCGAAAGATAGGCATACGAAAGCGGTTCCGCTTTACATCATTTCGGATATTTGAATCACGTTTTGACTGAATCTCAATGTGCTAGCCTCGAAAAGATACAAATCGGAATCTAAAAATTGTAATACGAAATGTGTATTGTAACGCGAACTTTGTAAGACAACCACTTAAAAAACCGAAATCATGGAAAATCCGAACAATTGGGAAGGGCGCGAAAACGAACGTCTTTCCCGATACGATGAAGGCAATGAATCTAACCGAAATGACATGTCGCAAAACGACTATAGTTTGTCGGATGCGGAAAACCAATATGCCACAGACATGAGGCCGTCCAACACCGAGAACCCATCATCTGAAGCGATCTCCGACGACGAGCGTTACAGCAACAGCTATGGCAGCAGCAGCGACAGTAGCCGAAGCTTACTCACCAAAGGAAACGAGATGGTTTTCGGGAACGATCACGAAGGCCAGGAATATGACGATGCTTGGGAAGCGGCACAGCGGGACGAGCAAACGGAGTCGTATGAAGAAGAAAGAAGACGACTGGAACGCGAACGCAATTCTGGCGGTTTCGAGTCGAGACTATAAAAACAAGGCGGGATTAATTTCCCGCTTTTTTGTTGCGTTTTGATACCAGTTTCAGGCATAATATCAAGGCGCAGGTCGCCGTGGAAATGGAATTTCCCACAATCAGCGGTAAATCCTCCTTAATGATTCCATATACCAGCCAGGCGGCGTTGCCTATGACCAACAACAAATACGTCATCGTGGAAATGTCCTTTGCCGAACCGGTTCGGATCATCTTGAAAGTCTGAGGGAAATTCGCAACCGTGATAAAAAATGCCGCTACGAGGCCCAACCATTTTACTTCGTCCATAATATATCGATCAGTACCCTAAGGTAATCATTAATATTAGCCAATGGACGCGGATTTTTTATTGTACAAGGGAAGACATGAATCGTGTAATTTTCTGATCGCGTGTCGGTTTGAACTTTGTAAAAGATTTAAATCATAAAATTCAAAAATATGGCAACTACAAAACCAAAGACAACCACAACCAAAAAAACGCCCGCTAAAACTGCAACTCCGGCAAAAACCGCATCGAAAACTACGACTACAAGAGGTCAGGTAAAGGCAAAAAATTCTGCAGCCGAAGGTTTGACCGAACTATTCGTAGACGGATTGAAAGACATTTACTGGGCAGAAAAGGCATTGACCAAAGCCTTGCCGAAAATGGCCAAGAACGCTACCTCCCCGGAACTCGTTGCGGCAATCGAAGAACATTTGACGGTAACTGAAAACCAGGTGACCCGACTCGAGCAAGTTTTCGAAATGATGGGTGAAAAAGCGGTGGCCAAAAAATGTGACGCCATGGACGGCCTTATCAAGGAAGGCGAATCGATCATGGAAGAAACCGAAATTGGAGCTGTGCGCGATGCCGGCATCATCGGGGCTTCCCAAAAAATCGAACACTACGAAATCGCAACTTACGGGACATTGGTCGCGTGGGCTAAGACGATAGGTGAAGAAGAAGCGGCCGAGCAGTTACAGATGACGCTTGACGAGGAGAAAGAGGCCGATATGACCTTGACCGAAAAAGCCTACAACACGATAAATTTCGATGCCGCAGACGAAGACGATTCGTCAGAGGAATAATCGGAATGTTATCCGGGATTAAGTTGATTATTTTGGTTAGAGGGAAGCGGGCGATAAACCCGCTTTTCTCTTTTTAAATATTGAGGAAAAATGTTTCCTTGTTCATGCCCGTCATGTGAAACTGCCAGTTGAGTTTCAATACTTGCCTCAACGCTTTTTTGAGTTGGTCGAAATTATCGGGTTTGTGGATGTAGACATTTGCGCCTCCGCTGAAGGTGTCTTCGATATCGGAAGCTGCGTTGGAAGTGGAA
This sequence comes from Flavobacterium selenitireducens, assembly GCF_014748335.1. Lineage (GTDB taxonomy): Bacteria > Bacteroidota > Bacteroidia > Flavobacteriales > Flavobacteriaceae > Flavobacterium > Flavobacterium selenitireducens. Next base: position 54,530 of record NZ_JAAVIY010000013.1, on the reverse strand, counting down.
TAAATAGCGATGGAGACGCCATCGAACCTCCTGTCCTGCCGCAATTCGCGCAAACATTCCTTTCCGGATTTCAACGGCATGTTCAGATCGAGAAAGATAATGTGGGGCAGTTCAGTGGTGCTTTTCATGTGTGCGATGAGTTCAAGGCCGTTCTCGAACAGTAACAGCTCCGTCTGTAGGTCGTCGCGTATCTTCTCGAAAGCCTCGCTGAAAATCGTCCGGTCGTCCGAATCGTCGTCTGCGAGAAAAACCGACATTTTCAAACCCGGATTGCGCGTGTCGCCCTGTTTAATTGTCGCCATTTTTGCGTCTGATTATAATTTTCCTGAATTCTGACAACGTAATTCCCGTACATTTCTTGAATTGTTTGGAAAAATGCCCTAAACTGCTGTAAGCCAGCAAATCGCTGATTTCCTTTAGCGAGATTTCGTCTTCAATTATGAGTCGCTTGGCGCGTTCCGTCTTGATCATGATCACATATTGCTCGATCGAGCAGAACGTTTGTGCGGCAAAAATCCCGGACAGGAAACCGTAACTGTATCCCAGCCGGTCGGCGAGGTAAGACGACAATGTGGTCTGCGGCTGCTTTTTTGAGTAGACGATTTCGAAAAGGATATTTTTGATCCGCTGAACGAGGCATTCACGCTCGTCGTCGATGATTCGGATACTGTACTTTTCGAGCGAATCCTGTATCCTCGATCGATAGGCTTCGGGTATGTCCTGGTTGGTTTCGAGATAGCCGTCATCATGCCTCCTGAAACTGATGTCGAATTTCGCAAGCTGATCCTCAAGCACCGTAATGGCGGGCAATAGCGAACTGCATGAAAAATGAAACTTCATTGCGTTGGTTGTTTTGTTGGTTGTTTTTCAAAAAAAAGAGTGGAGCACGCAACTCACGCCATTCCACCCTATTTTAGCGACAAAATACTACAAAAAGCTGTATATCGTCTGACCCTCAATGTTTCTAACCCTAAGGACTTATGTAAAGTTACTTCATAAAGTTAGTCGCAGTTTGCAATTTTTCCACTTTCGGTTGCAGCTTTGATAGTTAAAATCAGATGTTCAGAAAGAAAGTTTCCTTATTGAGCCCTGACATATGAAACTGCCAATTGGTCTTGAGGACGTGGCTGATCACTTTCCGAAGTTTCTCGAAATTGCTCGGTTTCTGTATATAGATGTTGGCCCCTTTCGATAAAGTGTCCTCGATATCGCGGTCTGCGCTTGAAGTCGAGTAAATCGCCACCGACATTTCCCGAAGGCGTGGAATGGCGCGCAATTCCTCCAAACATTGTATCCCTGATTTTCCCGGCATGTTCAAATCGAGGAAAAGTATATGCGGCAATTCACTTTCCGGATTTGAAAAATAGTCCATCAGCTCAAAACCGTCTTTAAAAAGTGTCAAATTGAATTTTATTGGCGTCGAAGAAAGGGCCTCCTCAAAAAACATGCGGTCGTCAGCATCGTCATCAGCCAACATGATGTTCATTGTATCCCTTTCGTATTTTTCTACCATCATGTCTTTATTTATAGTTTTTAACGTGTTATGAATTAGCCGCCCGTTTGAGCTGGATGACGCGTTTAAACGAAGAAATGGTCAATCCCGTCGTTTTTTTGAACTGTCTTGAAAAATGTTGGACACTGCTGTAATTGAGTGCCGCACTGATTTGTTTAAGCGTAAGCCGTCCTTCGATGATCATTTCCTTGGCGCGCTCTATCCGCAACAGGATGATGTATTTCTCTATCGAATAGTGTGTATGCGAGGCAAACAGGTACGAAAGATAGCCATAACTGAGGTTCATTTTTTCAGACAGGTAATACGAAATGGTCATGAGCTGCGGCTTGTTGTCGTGCACAAGCTCGATCAGGATATTCCTTATTTTTTGCACGAGTTGGCTCTTCTCGTCTTCGAGTATCTCGATACTATAGTTCCTGAGAATCTCGGACAGTCGGAGCATTTTGGTTTCTGAAATTTCGTCGGAAACTTCAATCTCTCCTGATTCGAGCAATCGGAACGGTATGTCGAGTTTTCGGAACTGCTCCCTCAAAATAGTCATCACCGGAATGTTGTCGTGACGAATTATGTTGAACCTCATTCGCTAAAGCTCCTCTTTTGTTTTATTCGTTAGTCTTACTGCTTTTGCAACCTCAAAAAAAAATGGAATAACGATCATCAGACTTATTCCACTTTCCACTATGACACACCTTCACAAGTGTTTCCAGATTGGCTGATCTTTTTTCAAAAAATGTGGCGATTAAATGCTGTTTTTGGAATTAATCGGCTAAATTGAGTGAGGCAAAATTGGGAAATATGGGCACGACCTGTTTACAAAATTCCCATATTCCTTTGCACTATTACAATATTGGCAATTAATCCCGGACTTCTTCTTTGCGAGTCATGAATGTGAAGTTCCGCAGTTGGGGCGCACTGAAGAATGTGATTCCGATCACACCCAATGTTATGCACCCTCCTGTCACGACCGCCCTGACCGCCCCAAGCCAATGCGCCATGACGCCACTTTCAAAGTCGCCGAGTTCGTTCGAAGAACTGATGAAAATGGTGTTGACCGAAGAAACGCGTCCGCGCATATGATCCGGTGTTACGAGTTGAAGGATCGTGCCCCGAATTACCACGCTGACGGCATCGAACATACCCGAAAACATCAGCGCGAAAAACGACAGCAAAAAGCTTTTACTGAGCCCAAAGACAATAATCGATAAAGCAAATCCGGTGACGCATATAAAAAGTTTTCGTCCTGGATTGGTCCGCAATGGGAGAAATGCCAGCAACGCCATGGTGCACAGGGCACCCATTCCCGGAGCGGCACGCAGGATCCCAAATCCGGTTTCGTCCACCATCAGGATTTCTTTTTGAAACACAGGCAGCAGGGCCACAGCTCCGCCGAACAGCACAGAAAACATGTCGAGACATTGGGCGCCCAATAACGCAGGCGTGTTCCATACAAAGCGCACGCCTTCGGTCAGGCTTCTCAAAACAGGCTCTTTTTCTTTTTTGATCACAGGCTTGACGCCGATCTTCAGCAACGGGAAAAGCAGCAACAATTCTACCGCCAGGACCGCGAACATTCCGGCGGTAATTCCGATGCCCGCAATCAGGAACCCAGCGACCAGAGGCCCGCATACGGCGCCCATCTGCCAGGCCATGCTGCTCCAGCTCGTGGCGTTCGGATACAGATCCCGGGGCACGACGAGGCCCGACATCGCGAAGCCGGATGGCCCATAGAACGCGCGTATCATTCCGCCGAGGAAAACCAGAAAGTAAATGATATGCAGCCGCGTATCGATCGTCAGATATTCCATCCGCGGCAAACTCAGTGCTGCCAATCCGGCTCCTAGCGCAACATAGCCGGTCAGGCAAAGCAACAACATTTTGCGCTTCTCATTGAGATCGACTATGTGCCCCGCGAACAGGGAAAAACAAACCGCTGGAATCACTTCAGCCAGACCAACCAATCCCAACGACAATTTGTCGTTCGTGATGTGATACACCCAATAGTAAATGATCGTCGACTGCATGTTGAGCGCGAAAATCATTCCGAAGCGTACCGATAGGAAATACCGGAACTCCACGATTGAAAGTGCCGGATTTTTACTGAGGAAACGCGATGTCTTCGGTTTGGGCTCGTTTTGCATTGGGGATGTTTGAAGGCGCAAAGATAAGCATCTGCACACGACTACATCCCGCCGACCTCCATCCTTTTTTCCGAAACCGATCTACATAAAAAACCCGGATGTTAGTCCGGGTCGTGATTTTCGATCACATCATCGTTATGATGGAATTTGGAATGCGTCCTGACAAAATCGTCCGGACTCGTTTGCGAATAAGCCTGGTCATTTTCGTTGAAGTGCTTGCCGGGATTGTCGGCGCTTTCGTAGAAATTTCGGTCTTTTTTGACAGCTTCGCGCATTTCTTTGGCGTGAACACGTTCTGCATCATTTACGATATACTCATTGACTTCCGATTCCTGATGGTCGATTCCGGGAACGGTCGTATCGGGTTTCCTGGTTTCCATAATTGCTGATTTAGAAATATAAAGTTCGGAAATCCCAGACATTTCGCCTTATACCATTTACCGTTTACGTTGCGGATGTGCTGCTTGTGCCCGAAATCATCAACTGCTTAAGATTTTTAATATTTCTTGCTTGGGCAGCGCCCCGGATTGCCGCCAGACCTGTTTGCCGTTTTTGAACAGCAATAAAGTCGGCACACCCTGAACGTTATATCGGGACGCCAATTCCCGGTTTTTGTCAACGTCGATCTTGATGATGGAGACGGCTTGCCCAAGTTCTTGCTTTACCTCACTCAGAACAGGAGCAAGCATTTTACAAGGTCCGCACCATTCGGCAAAAAAATCGACGAGCACCGGTTTGTCCTGGTTTATGATATCCTGAAAACTACTCATATCGCTTCTGTTGGATCAGATTACAAAATGTAATCGGTGTTGATGAAATTGGATTTTTTGCTGTCGAGCAGATCCGTGATAATGCCGTTGTTGTATTGATTTTCCTTTGCGGCGACCATCGTCCGTATCGAAAACGACCGCAGGCCATCGTGTATGCTCAGGGTTCCGGCTGCCGAATCCTTGCGTCCGGTAAACGGAAAGACATCCGGGCCGCGCTGGCAGGAACTGTTCAAATTCACGCGGCAGACGAGATTGGTCAAGCCATCGATCAACGGAGCCAATTCCTTCGGATCCTTACCGAAAAGACTTACCTGCTGACCGTAATTCGACTCGGCCATATCGTCGAGCGGCTCGCTGATGTCGCGAAACGAAAGTATCGGGATCGCCGGCCCGAATTGTTCCTCGTGGTAAATCCGCATATTTTTGTTTACCGGATAAATCACCGGCGGAAAAATATAGTTGTCGTAGCGCTGTCCGCCTTTGGCATTGAGAACGCTCGCACCGTGACTCTTGGCGTCGTCGATCAGGCCTTGTATGTAATCGGGTTTTTCAGGCTCCGGAAGCGGCGTTAATTTCACACCTTCTTCCCAAGGATTCCCAAATTTCATCGCATCGACTTTTTGCGAAAACTGCCGGTTGAATTCGTCCGCGATTTTTTCGTGAACGTAAATGATTTTTAAAGCCGTGCATCGCTGCCCGTTGAACGATAAAGTTCCGGCGATACATTCCTCAATGGCAAGGTCGAGATCGGCATCTGGTAAAATGATTGCCGGATTTTTGGCCTCGAGGCTGAATATCATGCGCAACCTGTTCTTGTGCGGATGCTGGTCCTGAAGCGCTCTTGCCGACGTGCTGTTCCCGATAAGCGCCAGGACATCGACTTTGCCGGATTGCACGATGGGTCCTGCCACGTCGCGTCCGCGTCCGTAAATAATGTTGATCGCTCCCGGAGGAAAACTCTCGGCAAATGCGGGCAAGATCGGAGACAGCGACAAAACGCCGAACTTTGGTGGTTTCAAAATGACGGTATTGCCCATGATCAAGGCGGGAATCAGCAGCGAAAAAGTTTCGTTTATCGGATAATTGTAAGGCCCGAGGCAAAGCACCACGCCGAGCGGGCCGCGCCTAATCATCGCATGGACGCCTTCCGATTTTTGGAAACGCGCTCCTTCCCGATCCATTTTTTTATATTCTTCGATCGTGTTTTCGATATATTCGACGGTGCGATCGAATTCTTTTTGCGAATCGCTTAGCGTCTTGCCGATTTCCCACATAAGCAGCTTTACGACATCCTCCCTGGTTCCTTTCATTTTCGAGACGAACTTTTGCATGCAGTCGATGCGGTCGGCGACTTTCATGGTGGGCCACAAACCCTGCCCTTTCCCGTACGCATTGGCCGCCGATTCGATAGCCTCGATCCCTTCAGCTTCGCCCATTGCAGGAATGCTTCCAAGGCGTGTGCGCTCGTATTGGTCGGTTGTGGAGATGGGAGAAAAGACGTCAGTGAATTTGCCGGTCCAGGTCTTGAGTTCGCCATTTACGAGCCAGGTTTCCTGTTTTATCGGGGCTACTTTGAATTCTTGCGGAATGTTTGCCATGATTTTGGTGATTGTGCGCATTGCGCGGTGAGGTTTATAAATTTAAGAAAAGTTAGGGATTGGCCAGCAGAAAAAGTCGCGTTCATTCTCCCCAAAAAAAATCGGAAGCAGCTGAACCACTTCCGATCGACACTCTTAAAAAGGCGTCACGGCATGACTTTCTCGCCTTCCCACTGCGTGAATCCGCCGACGAGGTTGTACGTATTGCCGAACCCTAATTGTCCCATTATCGCGCAAGCCTGGGCAGAACGACCGCCGGCTTTACAATACACGTAATAATTTTTGCTTTTGTCGAGTTGGTCGACCTCATAAATGAAACCCTGTCCTTTATAAATGTCGATGTTGACCGCCCCGGGAATAATCCCGTCATTCCATTCGTCTTCGGTACGCACGTCGAGAATCACTGCGTCAGTGTCTTTTTGGAGTTGGTCGAGCCAATCCTGTTGATTTAAATCCATAGTATAAAAATGTAGAGCCGATTCCATAATAGTGCGAACCTGGCTTAAAAAAACAAACAGTTAAACAATAAATTATCGGCTATGCCTTGATCGAACAACCGATTGCCTTGGTCTCGGTAACCTTTACAGATTGTCCTTTGAGCAACGCATCGACCGCATTTTCCACGAATTTTTCCTTTACCGCAGACGGCTCCTCATGATTGTCGTCGATCGCCCCTATGTATTTCACTTCATTTCCCTTTGCGGTTTTCTGCAAAATGTAGACGTGAGGCGTTTTGGTAGCTCCATATTGCGGATAGATCTTTTGTCCATCGTCGAATAAATACGGGAACGTAAACCCTTTCTCCCTGGCGCGTACTTTCATCAAATCATAACTGTCCTCCTTTTGCTTTTCGGGATTGTTAGGATTGATCGCGATCACCGGATAGCCTTGCTTGCTGTATTTTTTGTCCAGTGCGACCAAGCGATCTTCATAAGCTTTGGCAAACGGGCAGTGATTGCACGTAAAGACGACAATGAATCCTTTCGCCGATTTGTAATCCGACAGGGAAACCATCTTGCCGTCGACATTTTTGAGTTTGAAATCGGTGGCGACATCGCCCACTTTGTAACCGCCTCCGGGAATGGTAAAGGCCGACACAAACGCCACAATGGCCACGGCTGCTAAAATCTTGATTGTTTTCATGGATTATTGGATAAAAGATTTGACTTCAGATTCGAGTTGACCATAGGTAAAACTCTGTTCGTAAAACTTTCGCTGGCCCGTACTTCCGTTATAAATCACGGTTGCCGGAAGCGCTCCCGACCAATCCGGATCAACCTTTGGGATCCAGCCGTTCATGTCGGGATCGGAAAGCAACACATATTGGGATTGGAGTTTTTTCTTTCGGATAAACGGAATCAGCGATTTCTCTACATTCTTTTTGGAATCGAGACTCACCAAAAGCACTTTTACCTTTTTGTCTTTATACGCCTGTCCCAATTTTTCGAAATGCGGAAGCTCGACGATGCACGGCGCGCACCAGGTTGCCCAAAAATTCACGACGTAAACCGTATCGTCGGTGCGGTTCAGATAAGGCGCGAAAGATTTGAAGTCGTATGAATTTACGGTAATTCCGCCTTGGGCAAAAATCTCCAGCGGTTTTGGATCAGATTGGGAATATCCGACGGCAAAAATGAAAATCGCCACAACCGACAAGGCTTTCCTGAAATTAACGGCAATTGTTTCCATCTGATAAAATTAGCCAATTCGACTCGTCGGAATTTGCTTTAACAAAAAAATAACAAAGACATTTGTAGCTACAAATATAAAAATGCAATACATTTGTACCTACAAATTTTGTAATTACAAATGACAATAGAAGAAGTTATCAAAAGCAGTGTTCCGATGTCGCCTCAAAAACGGGTTGTACTTAACATCGGATACACGCAAAACAAGCTTGCCGAAGGGATCCAATCGGTATTGAAGCCTTTTGATATTTCTGCCGAACAATTCAACGTCTTACGGATTTTACGCGGCCAAAAAGGCAAGCCCGCCAATATGTCGCTGATACAGGAACGCATGCTGGCCAAGACAAGCAATACGACACGTCTCGTAGACAAATTGCTTGCGAAAGAGCTCGTCACGCGAAAAATCTGTCCGTCGAACCGACGCAAGATGGAAATCGGGATTACCTCGAAAGGTTTGGAACTATTGTCTGAACTCGATCCCGTCATCGTTACGCACGAACACGCTTACGGGCAAAAAATGTCTGTGGAAGAACTGGAGCAGCTGAGCGCGTTGCTCGACAAATTCCGCAATTTATAATCCTGTTAACACTCTTATGAATACCTTTATATCCGATTTGAACTGGCGTTATGCCACCAAGAAATACGATGCATCGCGCACTATTTCACCAGAAGATTTGGACGTTCTCAAACAAGCGGTCCGCTACAGCGCATCGTCATACGGCTTACAGCCTTACCGCGTGTTGATTATTAAAGATAAGGCGATCCGCAGCCAGCTGGCCGAAGTTTCGTTCTCCAACAAAGATTCCATCCTGAAGGCTTCCCATTTGTTCGTTTTAGCCAATATCAAAGATGTCGACCACGCCGCTATCGATGCTTATATCGACAACATGGCCACCACGCGTAATGTGGAAAGGGAATTGCTGGCGGGATTCGAAAGCTTCCTGAAATCGGCATTTTCTGAGCAGACGCCCGAGTCCAGAAGCACCTGGGCATCCAAGCAAACCTATATTGCGTTGGCGAACCTTTTGAGCGCGGCGGCCTCGCTTAAACTCGATGCCACGCCAATGGAAGGTTTCCAGAAAGCGGCATATGACGAAATACTGAACCTCGGCGAAATCGGATTGACCGCGTCAGTAGCTGCTGTCGTTGGCTATCGCGACCATGATGATCCAGCGCAACATTTGACGAAGGTGCGCAAACCCGAACAAGAATTATTCATCACATTATAATCATAACTTAATCCTTAATTACACTTACATCCAATGAAAAATTTCAAAACAATTGCAGTAGCACTTTTCCTTTCGGTCGGAACTTTGGCCGTAACGGCTCAAAACAAAGCGATTGACGTAAAGAAAAGTTCGATCAAATGGGTCGGCAAAAAAGTTTCCGGTTCACACGAAGGAAACGTTGATTTCAAAAGCGGGACTTTGGCGCTTAAAGGCGGGAAACTGAGCGGAGGCTCTTTCGTAGTGGACATGACTTCGATCAAGGTGACCGACCTTGAAGCAGGAAAAGGAAAAGAGAAACTCGAAGGCCACTTGAAAAACGACGATTTCTTCGCTACCGATAAAAACCCGACAGCCAAAATCGACTTCAAGACCGTCCAGGCAAAAGCGAATAACGTGTATACCGTTACTGCGGACTTGACCATCAAAGGAAAAACCGCTCCTGTGACATTCGACCTTACGCTAGGAAAAAATACTGCGACTACGGCTTTCAAGATCGACCGTGCGAAATATGACGTGAAATATGCTTCCAAAAGCTTTTTCGACAGCCTTGGCGACAACGTGATCTACGATGATTTCGACGTTACCGTCAACCTCGTATTCTAATTACCTAAGACGATTGTTCGAAAGCCCTGGAGTTCGCTTCAGGGTTTTCTTTTTTACGATATTGGCGATTTGGACATTGTTGTTTTTTAGCGTGTGCGCGACAATCAAAATCAGGAAGATCTGACAGGAAAAAATCTTTCAAACAAAAAATCGCCCGAACGCTTGTCGACAAAATCAGCTTTCCTATCTTTGCCACATGTACAAGACACAAAAAAATAACAGCTGGTGGAAAACTTTACGTCGAATGTCGTGAAGCGTCCGCTGTTGTAATTTTTATAAATACGAAAGCCCGTCATCACGACGGGCTTTTTTTATTCCCAATTTTCAAGACCATGAAAACCTATTCTTTCCATACGACCCACAAAGAAATCCTGTCCGATGTGCTTACGCCCGTCGGCATTTACCTGAGGCTGCGCGATCGCTTCGCCAATTCGATATTGTTGGAATCTTCGGATTTTCAGGCGGGCAACAACAGCTTTTCGTACATCTGTTTCAATCCCATCGCCCATATCAGGATTGCCGATGAGACGGTCTTTCGGATGTTTCCCGATGGTTCGTCCGAAATTAGCCCGATCGGCGATGAAGACCTCGTAACCATAGTGCGCGAATTCGCCGACCGTTTCCAATTGCCCAAAACCAGCCATAAATTCATTCAAGGCGGACTGTTCGGATATATCGCTTACGACGCGGTGCGCTATTTTGAAACTGTTTCGATCTCCAAAAAACAAGGCGACCTCGACATTCCCGATCTCCACTACAGCTTTTTTGGAAACATCATTGCGATCGACCATTTCCGCAACAAAGCGCATTTGTTCTGCCACTCGCTCGACGGCCAAAGCAATCTCGACGCCGTTTTGTCGCTGCTGCAAAACACCAGTCTTCCCAAATATGATTTCAGGCGATCGACCGAAAAGATTTCCTCTATTTCGGAGGAGGCATTCCGGGCGCTCGTGTCGGATGCCAAATCGCATTGCCAAAGGGGCGACGTATTCCAGATGGTGTTGTCGCGCCGTTTTTCACAAGGTTTTACCGGAGATGATTTCAATGTCTACCGCGCTTTGAGAAGCGTCAATCCATCGCCTTACCTGTTCTATTTCGACTATGGGAATTTCAGGATTTTCGGGTCTTCGCCCGAAGCGCAACTCGTCGTCGAAAACGGAAAGGCGGAGATCCATCCCATCGCCGGTACGTTCCGCAGGACGGGCAATGACGAAGAAGACGCCCGGCTCGCGCGCGCATTGTCTGAAGATCCGAAAGAAAATGCGGAACACGTCATGCTAGTCGATCTCGCCCGGAACGACCTGAGCCGCAACGCTACCGATGTCACGGTGGCGAAATATGCCGAACTTCAATTTTTTTCCCACGTCATCCATCTTGTTTCCAAGGTTATCGGAAAACTGAAAGACGGCGCAAATACATTCCAGGCCGTGGCCGACACTTTCCCTGCCGGCACGCTTTCAGGTGCACCCAAACACCGTGCGATGCAACTTATCGAAAAGCTTGAAACGCAAAATCGGAGCTTTTATGGAGGCGCCATCGGGTTTATGGACTTCGACGGAAATTTCAACCACGCCATCATGATCCGGACGTTTCTCAGCAAGTCCAACACGCTTCATTTCCAGGCCGGGGCAGGAATCACGGTCGCATCGGACGAAGCAGGCGAACTCCAGGAAACCTACAACAAAATCGCGGCACTGGAGAAAGCGATCGAACTTGCAGAAAACATTTGAATATACATCGGCCAATCAGCAAAATCATTAATTTTAGAAATCCAAACGCATGAAAGTCCTCGTCATAGACAATTACGACTCCTTTACCTATAATTTGGTACATTACCTCGAAGATCTCGGGGCCGAGGTAACCGTGTTCCGAAACGATGCTTTTGATCTCGAGGAAGTCGACGGTTTCCACAAAATCGTGCTGTCTCCAGGCCCGGGAATTCCCGACGAAGCCGGACTGCTCAAGGACGTCATACGCGATTATGCAAAGCAAAAGAGCATATTGGGCGTCTGTCTGGGCCAACAAGCCATTGCAGAAGTTTTTGGCGGACGGCTCGAAAATTTGGAGTCGGTTTTTCATGGAGTTGCCACCAAGGTGAAGATCATCGACCAGACCGAGTCATTGTTTTCAGGGCTTGGAGCCGAAATCAATGTGGGACGCTACCATTCCTGGGTTGTCAACCCGGATTTACCGGACGAACTGATTGCCACGTCGGTAGACGCAAACGGCCAGGTCATGTCGCTTCGGCATGCGTCCTACGACCTCAAAGGCGTACAGTTTCACCCGGAAAGCGTGCTCACGCCACAGGGGAAAGCGATTTTAAAAAATTGGCTAGAGTCGTAAAACGCTGCCGCTTTTTATCTCACCAATCCAAAAATCATCATGAAAACCATCCTGAACAGGCTCATCAACCACGACATTTTATCGCGAGACGAAGCATACGAAACATTAGTGTCGATCTCGAACGGCAAACACAACCAGGCACAGATAGCCGCCTTCCTTACCGTATTTATGATGCGTCCGATAAGCATAGACGAACTTTCGGGCTTCCGTCAGGCACTGCTGGATTTGTGCGTGCGCATCGACTTTTCGGATTTTGAGACCATCGATCTTTGTGGTACGGGAGGAGACGGGAAGAATACGTTCAACATTTCCACACTTGCGTCCTTCGTCGTTGCCGGTTGCGGTCTCAAGGTTGCCAAACACGGCAATTACGGCGTTTCCTCAATCTCGGGATCGAGCAACGTCATGGAGCAGCTCGGCGTGAAATTCACTAATGATGAGAACGCGCTAAAACGCTGTCTGGACCAAGCCGGTATTTGCATACTTCACGCTCCGTTGTTCCATCCCGCCATGAAAAACGTGGGGCCGATAAGAAAGGAGTTGGGGATCAAGACATTTTTCAATTTACTCGGGCCTTTGGTCAATCCTGCATCGCCCCAACATCAGTTTTCGGGTGTTTTCAGTTTGGAGCTTGCCCGTATGTATGCTTATCTTTTGCAGCGAACGGACGTCAATTTCAGGGTGATCCACGACCTTGGCGGATATGACGAAATTTCGCTCACCCATTCCGCGAAACGTATTTCAAACCAAGGCGAATCTGTAATTTCCCCATCCGATTTCGGGTTGACAACGATAGATCCGATCGCCATTTCGGGAGGGACGACCGTTGCAAAAGCCGCGTCCATTTTTCTCGACATCCTCAACGGGAAAGGCTCCGACGCCCAAAACCATGTCGTTTGTGCCAATGCCTGTCAAGCCATCGAAATGATGTCCGGGAAAAGCCCTCGGGACGCCTTCGAAATGGCACTTGAGAGCCTGAGGTCGGGTGCGGCCCTAACCACTTTAAAAAAACTACAAACCATCATCAAATGAACATCCTGGAAAAAATCGCGGCCAACAAGGCCCGGGAGATCGAGCTTCGGAAAAAGGTCGTATCCCGCCCGCTGCTCGAGAATACCCAACTTTTCAAGCGCCCTACGTTTTCGCTGGCCGATGCCCTGGTCACAAGCGAATTGGGCATCATAGCCGAACACAAGAGACGTTCGCCTTCGCGTCCGGTAATCAACCAATCGCTTCCGTTGGCCGACATCGTCCAAGGTTATGCCAACGCCGGCGTCTGCGGGATTTCGGTATTGACCGACATGACGTATTTCGGCGGATGCGTAGACGATATCCTGATGGCGCGCGCCGCGGTTTCGACGCCGATACTTCGAAAGGAATTCATACTCGACGACTACCAGATTATCGAGGCAAAATCTACGGGAGCCGACGCCATTTTACTGTTGGCATGCATGCTCAAGCCATATGAGATCAAGAAATTTTCCGTTTTGGCGATGTCCCTCGGATTGGAAGTGTTGCTCGAGGTGCGCGATTCCGAGGAGTTCGAGCGCTCGATATGCCCGGAAATATCGCTCGTTGGCGTCAACAACCGCAACCTCAAGGATTTTACCACCAATATCGAAACGAGCTATGAAATGGCCGAGCACATTCCCAGCGAATTTGTCAAAATTTCAGAAAGCGGGCTCAACGATGTCGCTGTAGTGGCGGGTTTGAGAGACGCCGGCTACCGCGGATTCCTGATGGGCGAGCACTTCATGAAAACCGAAAACCCGGGATTTGCCGCAAAACGGTTCATGGATGATCTCATGGCTGTCGTACAATGAAAATCAAGGTTTGCGGCATGAAGTTTCGCGAAAATATCGAATCGGTCTGTGCACTCTCACCAGATTTTATCGGTTTTATTTTTTGGGAGAAATCGTTGCGCCATTTTCAGGGTCCGACACCGGAAATTCCCAAGGCAATCAAGAAAGTAGGTGTCTTTGTCGATGCGACCGAATCCGAAATACTGGAAAAAGCGGCGCATTACGGGTTAGACCTGGTCCAGCTTCACGGAGCCGAATCACCGATGTTCTGCGCCTCGATCCGAAAAAGCGGGCTTGGGTTGATCAAGGCATTTGCGCTCGATCGCGATTTCGACTTCAGTATACTCGAGGATTTTGAGCCGTATTGCGACTTTTTCCTGTTCGATACCAAAGGAAAATTACCCGGCGGCAACGGAATTGCATTCGATTGGGAGCTTTTGCGCAAATACGATGGCCCGAAGCCGATATTCCTAAGCGGAGGCATTGCGCCCGAATCCGCGTCAGCGTTGAAAAATCTGGGCATACCGATTTTAGCCGCTGATATCAACAGCCAATTCGAAATTGCGCCCGGCCTCAAAAATGTCGAAGCGATCAAACAATTCAAATACGCCCTCAAATGAAATATGAAGTTGACAAAAACGGGTTCTACGGAGATTTTGGCGGTGCCTTCGTTCCGGAAATGCTCTATCCGAACCTCGCACAACTGCGCGACAACTACCGCCGAATCTGCGAAACGGATGATTTCCAAAAGCAGTTCCGCGATTTGCTGCGCGACTATGCCGGCCGGCCGACGCCTCTCTATCGCGCTTCCCGCCTATCGGAAAAATACGGGGCCAACATCTACCTCAAGCGAGAAGATCTGTGCCACACCGGAGCGCACAAAATCAATAACACTATCGGCCAGATCCTGCTTGCCAAACACTTGGGCAAGTCGCGCATCATAGCCGAAACGGGAGCCGGTCAACACGGTGTGGCCACTGCTACCGTTTGCGCGCTGGCCAACCTCGAGTGTATCGTCTACATGGGCGAAATCGACATGAAACGGCAGGAGCCGAACGTGGCGCGAATGAAGATGCTCGGGGCCGAAGTGCGACCGGCAAAATCAGGTTCGAAAACGTTGAAAGACGCGACGAATGAAGCGATCCACGACTGGATTTCGAATCCGGAAGACACGTATTACCTGATAGGATCGGTCGTCGGGCCTCATCCCTATCCGGATCTTGTCACGCGCTTTCAGTCTGTGATCTCAGAGGAAATCACCAGGCAGTTATCCGAAAAAGAAAACCGCGCGCATCCAGATTTTGTGCTGGCTTGCGTGGGTGGCGGCAGTAATGCGGCGGGAGCGTTTTATCATTTTCTAGACGAGCCGGGCGTAAGACTCATCGCGGTGGAAGCGGGCGGTCATGGCGTCGATTCAGGTGAAAGTGCCGCGACATCGGTTTTGGGAAAACCCGGGATCATCCACGGAAGTAAGACGCTTTTGATGCAAACCGACGACGGACAGATTACCGAACCGTATTCGATCTCCGCAGGTCTCGACTATCCGGGAATAGGGCCTTTGCACGCGCATCTGTTCGCATCGGGAAGGGCTGAATTTGTTTCCGCTACAGACGACGAGGCGATGGAAGCGGGTCGTGAATTGTGCCAGTTAGAAGGCATAATTCCGGCAATTGAGAGCGCTCACGCGTTGGCGGCTTTGAAAAAAATAAAGTTTGACAAAGAGGATGTTGTAGTCGTTTGTTTGTCGGGGCGCGGTGACAAAGATTTGGGGACGTACATCGATTATTTCAACTTATAGTTGACCATTTCATTTAGATCATTATGACCTGCAAGGAACTGAATTCTCAATCTGCACCGAATTCGCGAATCGTCAATTCGTTTTCAGTTTCAGTGAATTCGCGGCTTTAATGCGATCCGCTTTTTTGAACAATCCCTAAGATAATTCGCCTTTAAACAATTGAAGAATCCGAGGTTAACTAAAAAACAGAAATGAAAGAACGTTTCCGAATATCCGATACCGACAAAAAATTGCTGTCCGTTTATTTCACAGCGGGTTTCCCGCAGCGGGACGACACCGTTCACATTATCTCCGAACTCGAAAAATCCGGCGTCGATTTTATCGAAATCGGGCTTCCGTTCAGCGATCCGTTGGCCGACGGCCCGGTGATACAACACAGTTCTTCCGTCGCGATCCGAAACGGCATGAGCGCCAAGTTGCTGTTCGCACAACTTTCCCGAATCCGCGAAAGCGTGAAAATCCCGCTTGTCATCATGGGTTACTTCAATTCGATTTTGCAGTACGGCGTAGGCGAATTTCTTGAAAAGTGCGCCGAAGTCGGAATCGACGCGCTGATCGTCCCGGATTTACCACTCGAAATCTATGTTTCGGACTACGAGCAGCTGTTCGCGAAATTCGGGATCGGAATGGTTTTCTTGGTAACGCCCCAAACCTCGGAAGACCGTATCCGGCAGATCGATGCGACTTCTAATGCCTTCATTTACCTGGTTTCATCGGCCGCGCTCACGGGCAACAAATCAGATTTCGGAAAAAACCACGAGGATTATTTTATGCGGGTTTCCAATATGGCGCTCCACAACCAGCTTGTGACGGGATTCGGAATCCACGACAAGGCTACATTCGATTCTGCGACAAAATTCACTTCGGGCGCAATTGTGGGATCGGCATTTATCCGACATCTCGAAAAATTCGGCGCCCGTTCGATATCCGACTTCGTGAGGCAATTCCACTAAAACGTTTGAAGTCGTTAAAAAAATGTTAAACCAAAACTAAACAAACGTTTAACTTAAACAGTCGTTTAATTTTGCGACGTAATTCTGACGAACATGACCGAATTGAACGAAAAGCAACTCCAAATCCTTCAGGTAGCCGAGCGGTTATTTGCCGAAAAAGGCTTCGACGGAACGTCCGTTCGCGATATCGCCCGCGAAGCGAGCATCAACATCGCCATGGTTTCCTATTACTTTGGAAGCAAGGATAAAATGCTGGAGGCGTTGATTTTGTGGCGAACTTCGGACATGCGGCTCCAACTCGAAACGTTGCTGAAACTCGATGCCGATCCTTGGGAAAAACTCGAAAAGCTCATCGAGCTCTACATCAACCGCGTTCGCAGAAACCATTGTATTTACCGGATTATCCACTTCGAGCTTGCCAATACGCAACGCAGCATCAAGATCGAAGAGTTCAACGAGGTAAAAAAACGCAATCTCGGCATGATCCGCCAGATTGTTGAAGAAGGCCAGCAATCGGGTCAATTCAGGAAAGATATCATCGTGGAGCTCTTGCCAGCCACGGTTCTGGGCATTTACTTCCAGTTTCACAACACCCGCCTGTTCTATCAAAGTGTGCTCGACCTCAAAACCGATGAGGATTTCGAGCAATACGTCGAACACAATCTCATTCCCTATATCAAACAAGTACTAAAAGCACTGTTAAAAAATGAAAATCAGTAAGTTAAGCGCCATCGCACTGGCGTTTTTTGTCGTCTCAGCCCTTCATGCCCAAAAGACAAGCCTGTCGCTTGACGAAGCGGTCAGGATGGCCGTAACCTCGAGCAACCGTGCAGTGTTGGCCGATACGAAGGTCAATACCGCAAACTTTGAGACGCAATCGGTCAAGATGAACCAATACCCGGATTTGAAGATTTCGGGACAATACCTGAGATTGACCAATGCCGACATCAATCTTAGAAGTTCAGGAAATTCGGACGGAGAAAATTCCGAAGGAAATTCAAGCCCGAAGGTCAACCAGCTGATTTTCGGCCAGGCGAGTCTGTCGATGCCGATCTTCTCGGGAGGAAAATTGCGCAACAGCATCAAGGCATCCGAAAATTTGTATAAGTCGGAAGCCGCCCGGGCCGCCCATTCCAAAGCGGAAATCGCGATGCAGGTCGTGCAATATTACGCCGATCTCTACAAAGTCCAGAAATCGATCGAACTGTTGCGCGAAAGCCTTAACAGCAGCAAACAACGCGTGACCGATTTTACGAACATGGAAGAAAACGGACTGATTGCCAGGAACGACCTGCTGAAAGCCCAACTCACGGCATCAAAAATACAACTGTCGCTGGACGAGGCTGAAAAAAATGAGCGCGTCATCAACTTTTATCTTGTGACCTTGCTCAAATTACCGGCGTCGACGCGATTGGAAATCTCCCCTGAAAACGTCTCCCGCGATCTGTTCTCAACGACGCTGAATTCAAGGGAGCAAGCGCTCGAAAGCCGCAAAGACCTTCAGGCGCTCGACTACGCGAAAAAGGCGTCCGAAGACCAAATAAAAGTCGCCAGGGCAGATTATTACCCTAGCCTTGCGCTTACCGGCGGATATGTCGCGCTCGATCTGGAGAACGTTGTCAGGGTGCAGAACGCGATGAATGTCGGCGTTGGGATTTCGTACAATCTGAGTTCGATCTTCAAAAACGGGAAGAACGTCAAAACTGCCAAAAGCCGCGCTAACGAAATCGAGCAGCAACAAGCCTTGCTCAGCGACCAGATAAAAGAGGAAGTGGTCAAAGCCGATGAAGATTACAAACTGGCGCTCAAACAGGACGAAGTCTACAACGAGGCTGTCGGACAGGCCGATGAGAATTTCCGAATCGTCAAGGACAAATACGACAACGGCCTCGTGGACACCAATGACCTGCTCGAGGCGGACCTCGACGATCTCAATGCCAAGATCAACCTGGCGTATTCCAAGGCTAACATCGTGCTCAAGTATTACGAACTGCTCGAAGCCAACGGCCAACTAACCCAATCATTCAAAGTCAACTAATTCTCGTCATGAAAGAAGAAAAACAACCGGAAAAGAAAAAGACCAACAAAAAATTCCTCGCGATTTTCGCAGTGCTTATCGTAGTAGGCGGCGGATTCGGGATCTACAAATACATTCATTCGCTCGGTCACGAATCTACTGACGACGCCCAGGTGGAGAAGAACATGAATCCCATCATTCCCCGTGTCTCAGGCTATGTGACGAAAGTGTACGTGAAAGACAACGACTATGTCAAAAAAGGCGATACGCTGTTCACCATTGACGACAAGGATTACGTGGTGCGCGTTGAGGATGCCAAAGCTGCCTTGGCTGCAGCCGAAGGAAACCTTGCCGTTTCAAAAGCCGATGTAGGAAGCGCCTCTGCGGGAGTTTCGGTTTCCGAAGCCAACGTGCAATCGGCGGGCGGGAATATCGAATCGGCGAAAATCCGGTTGACGCGCGCCCAACAGGATTACGACCGCTACAAGATCCTATACGATAAGCGTTCGATCACCAAACAACAGTTCGAGCAAGCCGAAGCAACGTTTCTCGAGGCTAAAAACCAGGTCAAGATTTTGCAGGACCAACAAAAGGCAAGTGCCTACCAAAAATCGGTAAGCCAGGCCAGAAGCACTGTCTCAGGCAAACAGACCGAAGTTGCCGCGGCCAACATCAACCGCGCGAAAGCCGCGCTCGCCGCCGCCCGACTCAACGAAAGTTACACGGTGGTCACCGCCGCAGTCGACGGCCAGATCTCGAAAGTGAACGTGCAGCCGGGACAATTGGTGCAACCGGGACAATCGCTGTTCTACATCATCAACAATCAAGACGTTTGGGTCGTGGCCAACTACAAGGAAACCCAGCTTACCAAAATGGTCGTCGGGCAAAAAGCGGCGATCCACGTCGATGCGTTTCCCGATACGGAATTTGAGGGCGAGGTCATTTCGTTTTCGCCTGCGACGGGAGCGCGCTTCTCGTTGCTTCCGCCGGACAACGCAACCGGAAACTTCGTCAAGACCGTGCAGCGCCTGCCTGTCAAGATTGCGTTGACGAACAAAAACGACGCTGAGAAACTCAAGCGTTTGCGCCCGGGAATGAACGTGGAGGTAGATGTTTTTTTGAAGTGAGCGACTGCGCTTGTGCCGAAGTCCCGAACTGCTGAATTGCTGATCTAGCCCGGATGCGAGTGATTAGCCTTTCGCAGAAAACCCGACGTTTTGCCGTATCGGGACAGCGACCAACGGAAGCTCGTCCCGAAACGATGCAAAACCGGGATTTTCAAGAAAGCTAAAAACGGGCAGCCGGAAAAGCTACCAACAAACTTTAAACCTTAAACTTCAAACCTTAAACTTCCACACCTCCTTGTCCGCAACAACCCATAACCCAGACGAGCTCGTAGAATACGGCTTCCGGCGCGTGATCATCACCATTACGGCGGTAATGTGCGCCTTGCTCGAGATCGTCGACACCACCATCGTGAACGTGGCCCTCACGCACATGCGCGGCTCCCTTGGCGCAACCCTGACCGACGTCGCCTGGGTCATCACCGCTTATGCGATTGCCAACGTGATCGTGATTCCGCTTACGAGCTGGCTTTCGCAACAGTTCGGGCGCCGCAATTACTTTGCTGTTTCTATCGTGATTTTTACCGTGGCTTCGTTCGCTTGCGGCAATGCGACCAATATTTGGGAACTCGTCGCTTTCAGGTTCGTGCAAGGACTCGGAGGTGGAGCGCTTCTCGTGACGGCTCAAACCATTATTACGGAGAGTTATCCCGTGGCCAAACGCGGAATGGCCCAGGCGATTTACGGAATGGGCGTGATCGTCGGCCCGACGCTGGGACCGCCTTTGGGAGGTTGGATCACGGACAACTGGGATTGGTCGTGGATTTTTTACATCAACATTCCGATTGGACTCGTCGCGACTTTTTTGACGCTGACATTCGTCAAAAGCCCCAAATATGCCGAGAAACTTAAAGCGAGCCAGGTTGATTGGTGGGGCATTGTTTTCCTGATCGCGTTCATCGGTTCGTTGCAGTTCGTCTTGGAACACGGCCAGCAGGACGACTGGTTCGACGATCCTTTGATCACGACACTGTCTGTGGTTTCGGTGGTTGGGTTGCTTGCGTTTGTCTGGAGGGAATTGACGTACAAATATCCCGTGGTAAATCTCAGCGTGCTCAAGGACTCGAATTTGCGCGTGGGAACCTTCATGTGTTTCATACTTGGCTTCGGACTGTATGGCTCGACACTCGTGATCCCGATCTATACCCAATCCATTTTGGGATGGACGGCCACCGAAGCGGGGTTATTGTTGATTCCGGGATCGCTGACCACGGCATTTATGATGCCGATCATCGGAAACCTCATCCAGAAAGGCGTGCCTCAAACGTATATGGTGGCCGTCGGGTTCGGGATCTTTTTCCTGTTTACGTTCTGGATGCACAACGCGATGACGCCTGACACGGGAGCCGAACATTTTTTCTGGCCGCTGATCCTCAGGGGAATGGGACTTGGTTTGTTGTTCGTTCCGATAACGACAATGGCGCTTTCGACGCTAAAAGGCAAACACATTGGCGAAGGCGCGGCCTTTACCGGAATGATGCGACAGCTCGGCGGATCGTTCGGGATTGCCATCATTACGACATTCATCACGCGTTTTACACAGGTGCATCGCGTGGATCTCGTCGGCAATCTTGACATTACCAAAACCAATGTGTCCGATCGCGTCAACCAACTGCAGCAAAGCTTCATGTCCAAAGGATTTTCGCCTAATGAAGCGCTCGCGAAAGCCTATCAGGCGCTCGATGGTTCGGTGATGAAACAAGCCACGGTAATGTCGTATATGGACATTTTCATTTATCTCGGAATCCTGTTCCTTTTGTGTATTCCGATCATTTTGCTCGTGAAAAAGAGCAAGAACAAGGTTGACATGTCTGAAGCAATGCACTGATTACCAATGGTTGATATTAAAAAATCATAAACTTAACATTACCGTGTGTTTAAATCTGTGTATATTTGACACTCTCTAAAAGCAAAACAAACCATAACATGGGACTATTCGGCAACAACATCAAGAAAATCATCCGGGAGATACGCGCGAGGAACGAGTATTATTCGAATGACCTCAACAAGGAAATCAACGAACTCATCGACGATTTGAAATCGGACTATGCCCAACATAGCAATGTGGTCTCGGATTTCGATTCCTTCGTACACGAACTCAACGGCAAACTCGACACTGCCGATACCGCCAAACTCGAAGATTTTCTGCAGCGCTTTTCCAAAGTAGACCGCAATGCCCAAAAAGGTCTCGATGCGTTATATGAAGTTTCGCGCAACCAGCGCAAGATCACATCTGAAAGTTTGAGGGATATAGAAGAAATCGAATTCGAACTGAAATAAAAAAAGCCGCCTGGATTGGGCGGTTTTTTTGTCTATTATTGTTGCCTAACGGGTAAAGACCAGCGTGTTGCCTTTCGAAAGATTTGCATCGAACGCATAGCCGTCGTAGTCAAACGCTTTAAGGTCATCAACGGTCTCGGCTCCTGTCTCGATGATATAACGAACCATCATGCCCCTGGCCTTTTTGGCGAAAAAGCTGATCGTCGAGAGTTTCCCGTTTTTAAAATCTTTGAATTCGGGTGTTATTACCGCCACTTTGAGCGCCTTTGTATCAATGGCCGAAAAATATTCGTTGCTGGCCAGATTCACGAACAGCTCCCCTTTTTTGAGTTCCTTGTTGAGCGCTTTCGTCAGCGTTTCTTTCCAGAACGCATACAGATTTTTGTTTTCACCGACCGCCAATTGCGTTCCCATTTCCAGCCGGTACGGCTGGATCAGGTCGAGCGGTTTGAGCAGTCCGTAAAGTCCGGACAAAATGCGCAGTTTGTGTTGGATGTCGTCGAGTTTTTCGTTCGGGATCGAATAGGCATCCAAACCGACGTAGACATCCCCATTGAACGCATATAGCGCCGGACGGGCATTTTCTGGCGTAAACGGTGTTTTCCAGGCCTTGTTGCGCTGCCAGTTGAGATCGGCGAGCTTGTCCGAAATATCCATGAGCTCCATCAACTCCTTTGGCTTTTTGGATTTGAGTGCTTTGTGGACTTTCCGCGTTTGCGTCAAAAAAGCGGGTTGAGTGTGGCGTTGCGTCGGGAGCGGGCTTTCAAAATCGAGTGTTTTGGCCGGAGAAATGACGATTTTCATTTGGAATTTCGTTTTTTGCTAAGATACGAATCAACGCGATTGGATGATGATGAGATAATTAGATGATGAGATGATGAGATAATTGAGATGATGAGATAATTGAGATAATTAGATAATTGAGATAATTAGATAATTGACACGACCGGCTATTTTACGGTACACCAATTCGCTAATTCATTCATTCGCTAATTCGCTAATTGTCCAATTCGCTATTCCCTAATTCGCTAATTGTTCAATTCGCTAATTCGCTAATTCGCTAATTCGCTAATTGCCCAATTCGCTAATTGTCCAATTCGCAAATCCCCTAATTATCTAATTTTCTAATTATCTAATTAATCCTCCTCTTCCTCGATTTCGCGAGCCGACGAATACGTGCGCCATTTTTCTACAAGTGCTTTCATATCGTCCGGAAGTTCGGTATCGAACCGCATGAAATCACCCGTTTCCGGATGTTTGAATCCGAGCGTCTTGGCATGCAACGCCTGTCGCGGGCACGCCTTGAAGCAATTTTCGACGAATTGCTTGTATTTGGTAAACGTCGTACCCTTGAGTATTTGTGAGCCGCCGTAACGGTCGTCGTTGAAAAGCGTATGCCCGATGTATTTCATATGCGCCCGAATCTGGTGCGTCCGACCGGTTTCCAGCCTACAGGAAACCAACGTGACATATCCGAAACGCTCCAAAACCTTGTAATGCGTGATGGCAGGTTTGCCGATTTCGGGATCTTCGAAAACCGCCATTTGCATACGATCTTTGAGATGACGCGCAATGTTGCCTTCGATCGTACCGGAATCTTCCTTGACATTGCCCCAGACCAACGCGACATATTCACGTTCGGACGTCTTGAACTCGAACTGGGCGGCCAGGTTGGCCAAAGCATGCTCCGTCTTGGCCACGACCAAAAGTCCCGAGGTGTCTTTGTCGATGCGGTGCACCAAACCCGGTCGGTTGCTGGAATTCATCGGCAGCTGTTGGAAATGGTACACGAGTGCGTTGACCAAAGTGCCGGTGTAATTTCCGTGTCCCGGATGTACGACGAGCCCCGGCGGCTTGTTGAGCACGATAAGGGATTCGTCTTCGTATTCGATGTCGATCGGGATATTTTCAGGGTCGATGCGGTTTTCGAACGGTGGATGCGACAGCAAAATCCGGATGACATCCAACGGTTTTATCTTGTAATTGGACTTCACCGGAAGATCGTTGACGTAAATGTCGCCATTGTCTGCGGCGTTCTGTATCTTGTTTCGCGTCGCGTTCGGGATTAGATACGTCAGGTATTTGTCGATACGCAAAAGCGCCTGGCCTTTGGGCACGTCGAATTTGTAATGCTCGAACAATTCCTGGCTTTCTTCCTGGCTTTCGAGATCGAAATCTTGGCTGTTCTCCATTTTATCAATCGTTCGACGGAGCGGCGTTCAAGCTGTCCAGGTCTTCTTCAGGTTCTTCAAATCCTATTTTTCCGTCGCCGAGTACCAAATCGATCACGGACGACTTCCAAACCTTGTCACCCGGTTTGAGTTTCTTGCCTTTGTGACGCATTTCGAGCACCATGTCTTTCCCAAGATACGGTTTGTAAGTGATTTTGCCTTCTACGAGACCGAGCGCTTCCAACGTCGGAACCGCCTGGCGATAGGTTTTCTCGATCAGGTCCGGCATGCGTACCGAGGTAAATCCTGATGAATTGATCTTGAGGTAAATCTTGCGGCCTTCCTTAACCTTGCGGCCCGGCAGCGGATCCTGCGTAACGACGCTGTGTTTCGGATAATCTTTAACAAAGTCGACGCTGTCAAGGATGACGTAGTCGAGATCGAGCGCCTCGAGTTGTTCTTCGACCTGTTGTTCGGACAGCTTGCGCAGATCAGGGACGGTGATTTCGTTGCCGTGATCGGTAGTGAACGTCAGCCAGTGCATCAGCAGATAACCAAGGACAAAAAGTATGGCGACTGCGGCCAGCAATTGCAGCGCGAAAACTCGGCTGGTCAGATATTGTTTGAGACTCATCAAAAATCGGGTTTGGGCAAAGATAATGAAACAGGCGTTTGGAAAAAAAGGTTAATTTTGGTGTGGGCCGCGTGAGGGATTGTAGCGGAAATCCTTTTGGGTTCCGCAGCTTGCGCAGGAACCCAAAAGATTGGAGCGAAAAGCCCGGCGGCGGGTTGAAAAATGCGTCCAGCTTTTTTCAACCCGCCGATACGCCCAAAATTTAAACTTTAAACGTCAAACCTTTAACCCATTATACCCGCAAATGAAAAACATCGCCATCGCCATGGGCGGCTATTCCAGCGAATTTGAGATCTCATTGAAAAGCGGCAATGTCGTTTACGACTATCTCGACCAATCGAAGTTCAAGGGCTATCGCATCCATATTTTGCGCGACAAATGGGTGTATGCAGATGACGGGAACCGCGAATTTCCCATTGACAAAAGTGATTTTTCGGTTGACGTGGACGGCGAAAAAATCGTGTTTGACGCGGTTTTTAACGCCATACACGGGACGCCCGGTGAAGATGGTTTGCTACAGGCCTATTTCGAACTGCTCGGGATTCCACAGAATTCCTGCGATTACTACCAGGCGGCCCTGACGTTCAACAAACGCGATATGTTGTCGGTGCTGAAACCGTACGGGATTAAGACCGCGACATCGTATTACCTGAACAAAGGCGACAAGATCGACACGGCCGAAATCGTCTCGAAAGTGGGTTTGCCGTGTTTCGTGAAACCCAACAAATCGGGTTCCAGTTTCGGGATATCCAAAGTAAAGGCCGAAGCCGAATTGCCTATTGCCATTGAAGTCGCTTACAAAGAAGACAACGAGATCATCATAGAAAGCTTTTTGGACGGAACCGAAGTTTCGGTGGGCGTCATCAACTACAAAGGCGAAGTCATCGTGTTGCCTATAACCGAAATCGTGTCCGAAAATGACTTTTTCGATTACGAGGCGAAATATCTCGGGAAATCCCAGGAAATCACGCCGGCAAGAATTTCGGAAGAACTGGCTGAAAAAGTCCGCGCGGTAGCCAAACGGGCTTATGAAGTGCTCAAGATGAAAGGTTTTTCGCGTTCGGAATTCATTATCGTCGACGGAGAACCGCACATGCTCGAAATGAATACGATTCCGGGATTGACTGCCGAAAGCCTGATTCCGCAACAGGCGCGCGCCGCCGGGATCTCACTGACGGATTTGTTTACGAATTCCATCGAACTGGCACTGTCTGGAAAATAAATTATTAATGTGGATGTCGGAGTCCTTGACCTTCGGCTTTCGACTTTCGTAAAAAATGAGAAAAGCAATATTCCCCGGATCATTCGACCCGATTACGAACGGCCACTACGACATCATCAAACGCGGGATTCCGTTGTTTGACGAAATCGTGATCGCAATTGGCGTCAATGCCGAAAAAAAATACATGTTCAGCCTCGAGGAACGCAAGCGTTTCATAGAGGAAACGTTTAAGGACGAGCCGACAATTTCTGTGGTTACCTACGAGGGCCTGACGATTGACCTTTGCAAGAAGCTCGGGGCGAAATTCATACTGCGCGGCTTGCGCAACCCTGCGGATTTTGAGTTCGAAAAAGCCATCGCCCATACCAATCGCCAACTCTCAAAGATAGAGACAGTTTTCTTGTTGACTGCCGCAAAGACGTCTTACATCAGCTCGTCTATCGTACGCGATGTGTTGCGCAATGGTGGCGATTATACGGTTTTGGTGCCGGATGCGGTTCGGGTTTCGGACATTTAATATTTTTTAAACCATTAAGATCGTTTGGGAAAGTTTAGGTTGGGGAGCCAAGTTGACTTTAAATTTTTAAACCATTAAGATCGTTTAGGAAAGTTTAGGTCGGAGCGTCAGGTTGACTTTAATTTTTAAACAATTAAGATAGTTTAGGAAAGTTTAGGTTGGAGTGTCAAATAGACTTATTTTTTAAACAATTAAGAAAGTTTAGAAAGTTAAGGTTGTAGCGGTAACTTGACTTTAATTTTTAAACCATTAAGATCGTTTAGGAAAGTTAAGGTTGGAGCGTCACTTTTTTGATTCCTCTTGACTAATCGTAATTATCTTAAGTTTCCAATTTCCGGCTACAAATGAAAAAAATTTTTTTCGCTTTATTAATTTCGCTTCCGGTTCTTTCCCAGAAAAACGATTTCAGGACGCCCTTCGAAAAAGGCAATGGCAACCAATGTGCGACGTATGAAGAAACGCTGGCTTTTTATGCGGAATTGGGTGCGAACTTCGAAACGATTTCGATCAACGACGGTCGTCCCACCGACAGCGGCGAACTGCTCCAACTCGTGGTTTTCGATCCCGACAAACTGTTTTTCGATCCCGAGCACAAAAAGACGGTCATCCTGATCAACAACGGCATACACGCTGGAGAACCCGATGGCGTCGATGCCACGATGCTTTTGTTCCGGGACTTGGCGACGGGTAAAATCAAAGCCCCTAAAAACGTCATCCTGGCTACGATTCCGATCTACAACATCGGCGGTTACCTGAACCGCAATGCGACGACACGCGTCAACCAGGACGGGCCCGAGCAATACGGCTTCCGCGGAAACGCGCGCAATTACGATCTCAACCGCGACTTCATCAAGGCAGACGCCGCCAACACTTGGGGATTCCACCAATTTTACCATTTGGCAGATCCGGAAATCGTCATCGACAATCACGTAAGTAACGGCGCCGATTACCAATATGTGCTGACTTACATCATGACCAACCACAACCGCTTGGGGAAAAGTCTCGGCGATTATCTCAACGTAACGATGATGCCGGAACTGGTTTCGGATCTCAAAAAGAAAAAGACCGAAATGACGCCTTATGTCAATGCCTGGGGACAAACGCCGGACAAAAGCGGGTTTGCTCAGTTCGACGACAGCCCGAGGTATGCGACAGGTTACACTTCGTTGTTCCATTCGATCGGATTCGTGGTCGAAACCCATATGCTAAAAAACTACGACAAACGTGTCCGGGCTACCTATGATTTTATGGTTTCGACGTTGGGTTTTGCCGAGAAAAATTCCAAGTTGATACGCCAAAAACGATTGGAGAACCAAAAAGAGTTCGTTCCAGGAGCCCAATATTCGGTTTCGTGGGCGATCGATTCTGCAAAAGTCGAGAAGCTGGAATTTCTAGGTTACGAAGGCATTTATAAGAAAAGCGAGGTCACTACCGGCAACCGCTTATTTTACGACAGGAAAAAGCCGTACAAAAAACCGATACCGTTCTACAAGGAATACAAGCCTGTCAAGCAAGTTGCGATCCCCGAATATTATGTGATCCCGAAAGGCTGGTGGAATGCGACGCGACTGCTGCTGGCTAACGGCATCGAGGCAGAACGCATCGAAAACGACACGGTCATCGAGGTCGAAAGCTACCGCATCGCCGACTACAAAACGCGAGGAAGTGCTTACGAGGGACATTATCCGCATTATAACACAAAAGTGGTCGCCACGAAAATAAAGATGAACTTCCGGGCGGGCGACTATTTGTTTCCGACGCGCCAGAAAGGCGTGAAATACCTGTTGGAAACCCTGGAGCCCGAAGCCGGCGATTCGTTTTTCAACTGGAATTTTTTCGACACGATCCTGCAGCAGAAAGAAGGATATTCGGATTATGTGTTCGAGGATCTTGCTGCGGAAATACTCAGGGAAAATCCTGAGTTGCAGGCTGAATTGGATGCGAGGCGCAACTCCGATGCCGACTTTGCCAGGAATCCCGAGGCTCAGCTCGACTGGGTTTACAAGCATTCTGTCCATTACGAAAAAGCGCATTTGCACTATCCGGTGTACCGGATTTTGAACGCCAGGTAAAGACGCGTGTCACATCGTTTTCGATTGCTTCACCCGGCGTTTTCCATTTCCCGTTATCTGACGACCGTCGCTTCAAATTCAATCTTCAACGTTTCCCACAAGTTCACGACTTCAATGTGCGATACCGCCGATTGGACGCCATTGTCCGAAATCCAACTCTTGAAAATGGCAAAGTTCGCGATGAACTCTTCTGTGGAAGTAGAGTAAATCGTAAGCCGGACGATGTTCTTGAGCTCGTAACCCGAATCAGATATGACGCGTTCGAGGTTTTGGAGTGCTTCGGGAATCTGGGTTTTCATGTCAGCGGAACTTGACGTGCCGTCAGGAGCAATTGCGGCTTGGCCCGAAACGTATAATGTTCCGGCGGCGTTTGTGACTTCGATGGCTTGGACTACTCCTCTTTCGTCTTGCCATGTCCATGGATTGATGTTTCTCTTTTGCATTTTGTATCGTTTTAAGTTGATACAAAATTCGGGTGCCCGAATCGAAAACGCGCGTGATAAAAATCACAATTTCATCCTACCAGGCGGCTCAGGGTTTCCCGGCTTACGCCCAAATAAGACGCCAACAGTGTTTTGGGCAGCCTCTGAAACAGTGCCGGCCGCGTTTCCAACAGCTGTTCGTACCGCTTTTTTGCCGTGAGTGTGGTCAAGGCAAGCATGCGCTTTTGGGCTGCCAAATGTGAGGCGATGGCTTTTTGGTGGAAAAAGTGTTCGACTTTAGGCATTTCCGAGCACAGTTGAAGATAGTGGTCATAACCCAGCGAAAATAAAGTGGTGTTTTCGATGCATTGCATCGATGTGACCGCCTTGGTTCGGGTAAAAAACGCGAGCGAATCCGTTTCCCACCAATCTTCCATAGCGAAAGACACGATATGCTCGTTGCCTTCAGGATCGGCGACAAAAAGTTTGGTTAAGCCGGAAACGATAAAAAAGTTATGCGTGACCTCGTCGTTTTCGCGAAACACAAATTCTTTTTTCGCGAAATGACCCGGCTTGAAATGCGACACTACATATTCTGCTTCAGCATCTGTAAAGTCTATGACGGCTTCAAAATGTCGCTTGAGGAAAAGTTGGCTTTCGTTCAATGGAGTACGTGTTGGATTTCTTGTTATGACTGATGTTTCATCTGATAAACAAAAGTCGCCGTATCGTGTCGCGTGAGGGATTGCAGCGGATATCCTTTTCGAGGAACGAGAAAAGATAGCAGCGCAAAGCCCGACGGCGGCTGGCCAAATGCAATCGGCTTTTGGCCAGCCGCCGACACGCCCAAATTATTGATTTCCGCTCAATCGTGCGCTTATTTTTTGAGCTTCGCTACCTGGACGGCGATGTGTTGCGGCAGATAACTTGGCGTGCATCCTCTTGGTACGACCTCGTCTTTGTACAATCCGACGCGTTCGCCAAGTTTTATGCACCGATCGCGGTATTCCGGTTGGAAGATGCCGATTTGCGCCGCCGTGAAATTCATCGCCCATTGTACTTCGGGAACTTCGGTTTCAATTTTTTCTGATATCGACAATAACAAGTCTTCGGTATTTGACGGCGGTTTTTGCCCGACCCATCTCAAGCGCGCTTCGTAATACCAAAACGTCCGTCGTTTGAGCGCTTCCGGGTCATTTTGCCACGACTGCATCAACGCTATCGCATTCTTGTTTTTGGAAAGTTGGTTGGCCATCAGCCAATCGATGAGCTGCAGGCGCTCGTCCATCGGATGGTCGCGCATGTCCGACACCAATTTGTCGACCGCATCCGGCGAAAGCAGCTTGGGATCGAATAACAACACCGCCAATTGACGTGCGAAATAATTTCCGGTCGACCAGAGTTCGAGACCGAGCTGATGGTTTTTCTTGATTTCTTTTGCGATTTTTCTCAGGTCGCCAAGTTTTGTGGCTTCGCCTGCGACCTGCCTATAGATTTCCGTTGCTTTGGCTGAAAGTTCCATGGTCAAAGGTATAGACGTTTCATATGTTCAACCGACGCTTCGATCATGGTTTCGAGAACCGAAATATCGATGCCTTCCAGTTTCTTGAGATAGATGCAGGTTTTGCTGAGCTTGTGTTTGCCGAGCTTGGCCAATTGGATTTCGCGCCCTTCGTAATCCGACAGATAAAGGACAAGGGCGTCCTTGCGTGGTGAAAATCCGGCGAGAGGCGCGTCTCCTTCGTGACCGGAGTCGTATTTGTAGTGGTAGCTTCCGAATCCTATGATCGTCGGGCCCCACATATAGGCGTCAAATCCTGTTTTGGACGTGAAGATCTCAACAAGGCGGCGTGCGTCATCCCGCTTTGTCTCGTTGTCGATGCCGGCAATAAACTCAGAAACAGGAATTTCTGTTGGTTTTGTTTTGGGTTCGTAAGCCATCTGATTGGTTTAAGCCTTAAAGTTAGGGCGTTTTCCAAAATCAACTGACATGTCAAACTTTAAACTTCAAACCTTAAACTTTAAACCTTAAACTTTAAACTTTAAACAAACTAATTATCCGTCAACTGCTCCTCAAACAACAACTTTATATTCTCGTACGAATTCAGCAACGCTTGTTCGATGTCTTCCGGATTGAGCCAGGCCGCCTTTTCGATGCCTTCGTCGAGTTGGGGACGCAACGGCCCGTCGTAATCGGTTTTCATTTCGTACCAATGCGTCACCTTGAGTTTGTAGCGCCCATTGCGGCGAAACACATGATAGGTTTTTTGGAGCTTGCGCACAATGGAAAGTTTTTCGACGCCGGTTTCTTCTTCTACTTCTCGCAATGCCGTGTATTCGATCTTTTCGCCTTTTTCGGTTCCGCCTTTGGGCAAGTCCCATTTGCCGTTCCTGAAAATGAAAAGCACCTGCCCTTTCCTGTTGTAGACGAGTCCACCTCCGGCCTTGTGGACAGGAACATTCGACTTGATCGTGCGGAACATTTCCTTCTCGTCAGGATGGTAGAGATAGGCTTTCTTGACTTTGTTCGAGAACATCTTGGCGATAAGTTGCGAAAAGTCGATCCCTTCCATGAGAAAAAGTTGGAAATCGGTCTCCTTCCGTATCTCTTGAGTCAGGAAAAGTGGTTTGTCGTTTACAAAAACTTTATACATTTGCAGTATGATTTTCAATAAAGATACAGCCGAAAAAACCGCAGAGTTGCTTTTGCAAATAAATGCAATAAAATTGAATCCCAAAAATCCTTTTACGTGGGCTTCGGGCTGGAAATCTCCGATTTATTGCGACAACCGCATGGTGTTGTCGTTTCCTCCCATACGCAATTACATCCGAGAGGAATTTTCGAAACAGATCGAAAAGCAATTCGGCAAACCGGATGTGATCGCCGGTGTCGCAACGGGCGCCATCGGGATTGGGATGCTTGTCGCGGAATACCTCGGATTGCCGTTCGTTTACGTACGTCCGGAAGCCAAGAAACACGGTCGCCAGAACCAGGTTGAGGGCTTTCTGCAAAAAGGACAAAGCGTCGTGATCGTAGAAGATCTCATCTCTACCGGTAAAAGTAGCCTGATGGCCGTCGACGCCTTGCGTGAAGCGGGAGCCAACATAAAGGGAATGGTGGGCATTTTTACTTACGGATTTCCGGTGGCCACAGAAAATTTTAAAAACGCCAAAATCGACCTTTACACCTTGAGCAATTATGAGAATCTGCTGAATCTCGCCGTCGCCAAGCGCTATATTACCGAAAACGAGCTCGAGACACTCAAGCAGTGGAATTCCAATCCTGCCGAATGGGGCGTCGAAGCATAAAAAACCACCTATGAACTTAGAAAGCCAAAAGGTTTCCGTAGCGAAGCCAGCACAATATGTATTCGATCAGCTGACGGATGTCAGAAATTTCGAGAAATTGATGCCTGACTCGATCGCGAAATTCGAATTGACGGGAGAAGATTCTTTTATTTTCGCGTTGAAGGGAATGCCCGAGATCAAGTTGAAACTCAAAGAGAAGACAGCGCCGAGCAATGTAAAATTGGGTGCCGCGAGTGATAAACTTCCGTTTAGCCTCGAAGCCAAAATCGATACGGTCTCAGAAAGCGAGTCCGGCGTACAATTGTTTTTCGAAGGAGAATTCAACGCCATGATGGCCATGATGGTCAAAGGTCCGATAAGCAAATTCATCGAGACGCTGGCCGCCAACATGAACAAGCTTTAAAAACAGTCACGGACTACGAAAAGCCTTCTATCTTGGAGGCTTTTCGCTTTATTGGAATTGTGCACAATTTTGTCGGACGCTGACGTTCGCCATTGCGCAACTTGATTTCCAGCAAATTGCGAACGCGCACAACAATAAATGTCTAGAAAAGGCGCTATTTTGTTTGTCATTTCACAATAATGATTAAACAAAATAAAAAATACCTCATAAATGGAAATCCTGTAATATTCAAAATGTCCTTATTTGGCTATATTTGTTTTTACGCAACAACACCGTTTTTATGAAAGTTGATTCCGATATTACTATTTTTTACACCGATGACGACCTTGAGGATCTCGAATTTTTCAGGGAAGCCACGGAAAGCCTCAACCAATCGGTCGAACTTGTCACGCTTAACAGTGGCGAGGCGTTGTTGGATGTGCTGCACAATCCACCACCACGGCCCCACCTGATTTTCCTCGATGTCAACATGCCCGGCCTTACGGGATTCGATGTGCTCGAAAAGGTGCGCAATACCGGAAATTTCAGAAAGTTGCCGGTCATCATGTTCACGACTTCTAACGACCAGGTCATCATCGATCGCAGCCTGCGTTTGGGTGCCAATTTCTTCGTACAGAAATCCGGAAGTTTCCCGAACCTCAAAAAATCGATTGAACACGCATTGAAAATAGACTGGTCTACCTTTAAGACGACAGCAGAAAATTTTGTTTACGCCGCCTGATTTTTATGACCCAAGACATCGCTACTGTATCATTTCTCGAAAAACTGAGATCTGAAACTGCCCAGGCCCATACTTCATTGGAACGCGTTCCCGTCTCTGGGGCGATCCTAAAAACTTCCGTCACGAACGAACAGTATGCCGCATATTTGCGGTTGATGTATGATGTGGTGGCTTCGTTGGAAACCGACATCCATCCTAAAATCGCCATGGTTGTCACTGATCTTGACCAACGGCAAAAAGCAAAAGATATCGAAGCTGACCTAAAGCAGATCGGATGCGAAATCCCGGTCAGATCCAAAGCTGTTTTCGAAGCTACGGGCAATGTCGGATTCGCGCTCGGAATCGCTTATGTGGTCGAAGGTTCGACATTAGGTGGCCGTGTTATCCTAAAAAACATTCAGGCAGTTTTAGGGCATGACGAGAATTCGGGTGCTTCCTATTTTGCCGGATACGGGAACAAGACGGGAAGCATGTGGAAATCGTTCCTTTCGCAAATGACGCAGTACGTTTCCGAAACTTCTTGTGAAGACGACGTCATCGCCGGAGCCAATTACGCCTTCACTACCATTCACGAGCACCTGTCTGCGCGATGAAGATCAAGGATATTCTGAACAGGGAAATCGTCAACCTCACCAATTGTGAGCACGAGCCTATTCACATTCCGGGAAGCATACAGCCACACGGGTTTTTGCTCGGGTTAAAGCAAGACAGCCTTGACATCGACTTTTGCAGCCGCAATACGGTTGATTTTATCAACACACCTCACGGCGAATTGCTGGGAAAATCTTTCGACTCGGTATTTGGTGCCGACCAAAAGCGATTGTTGCAGGACTATATCAATTATACGTTGCTCACCTCCCCTCTTCGGCTCAACTTATGTGGGGAACTCTTCAATTGCACGATCCACGCCAGCGACACTTCTTACATTGTCGAGGCCGAACCCATAGATCATACCGAGCAACCGCTTTGGAGCATTTACGATCAGACGTCCCAGTTCCTTTCGTATATGAACGAAACCCATACGCTAAAGGAACTTTGCCAGTTGGTTGCCGACGGAACCCGCGAAATTACCGGATACGACCGCGTCATGGTGTACCGGTTCGACAAAGATTACAATGGGGAAGTTTTTGCTGAGAGCCACAATGAGGCATTTGAGCCGTTCCTGGGATTGCATTATCCGCATACCGACATTCCCGTCCAGGCCAGGGAACTTTACCTCAAAAATTTGTTGCGACTTATCGCCGACATCAATTATTCCCCTGTCCCGATTTTTACGGTAGATGATGCCCACGGCAAAAACCTCGACCTGAGCCATTCGATCCTGAGAAGTACGTCGCCCATCCATATCCAGTATTTACAGAACATGGGCGTCGGGGCAACACTGACCATTTCGCTTATCCACCAAAAAAAGCTCTGGGGATTGATTGCGTGCCACCATTATTCGGCTAAAAACCTGACGCCGGAAATACGGCTTGCGGCTCAATTGCAAGGAAATTTTCTCACGTCCCAAATCGACGTGCGCCAGTCGTATGAAGAATACGAGGTCTCTCGAAAGTCGAACAGTTCACTCGAGCGTCTCAACGCGTTGCATCTTCAGCCAAAAGCGGAATCGTTCGAGAAGATCGTCTCCTGCCACGAATTGCTCGATTTGTGCAATGCCTCAGGAGTTTCGATACGTTTCGGCAGCAAGATTTTCACGAGTGGGATCGTGCCTTCGGAAGCCGCTATCGCAACGCTTTCCGACCGTCTTTACGATTATACCAACGGAGGTCAGCTTCAGACTGATAAACTGCTCGGACATTTACCCGACCAAAAAGAACTTTGCCAGCAAGTGCCTGGCGTCGCATATTATTCGTTGGGGACCGATAAGGA
Organism: Flavobacterium selenitireducens; assembly: GCF_014748335.1. GTDB lineage: Bacteria > Bacteroidota > Bacteroidia > Flavobacteriales > Flavobacteriaceae > Flavobacterium > Flavobacterium selenitireducens. Next base: position 19,331 of record NZ_JAAVIY010000013.1, on the reverse strand, counting down.
AAATTGCGTCATCTGGTATCGTCCGGAAACGGTTACCGAAGTCAACTGGGCCGGCGACCCTGCCAAAGCCATCGTCAAGGATGAGAAAGGGCTTTTCCCAAGAAAATCGTTCGAACTTTGGAAGGAATTCGTAAAATTCCAGAGCAAGCCGTGGTCGACGCCCGAATTGAATACGGCGGCCAATTACGCCCACTCGCTTCAACGCCAGATGAACCTTATCCTGCTTACCGAAGAAGGACGCCGCAACCTCGAACTCAACAAGATACTCGAGGAGACCAATTCGGAATTGGAGAACATCAACTGGATAAGCACGCATGACCTTCAGGAGCCGCTGCGCAAAATACAGCTGATCGCCTCTCGCATGCTGTCAAAGGAAAATCACGAAATCTCGCCTGAAATCCACGATTCTCTGGTGCGCATGAACAATTCGGCCAACCGCATGCAAACATTGCTTATCGACATCCTCAAGTATACGCGCATCCAGCACAGCAAGGGCACGTTCGAGGCCGTGGAACTCAACGCACTCATCCGGCAAACGGCTGACGAACTTCGGGAAACCACGATGGAGCGATCGGCTGCGATAACCGTATCGGCAATGCCGACGGTCAACGGAAATGCGTTCCTGCTCAAGCAACTGTTTTCGAACCTCATATCGAACTCCATAAAATACGGGAGACACGAGATCGAGCCGGAAATTTCTGTGGATTACCTTGGAATCCGAAAAAATGCGGCTTCGGCGAAAGTAGAGGCCGATTACCACGTAATTTCGCTGTCTGACAACGGCATCGGGTTTGAATCGCGATTTGCCGAGACGATCTTCAACATCTTCACAAGACTTCACGCCCCTTCGGAATACAAGGGATCGGGCGTCGGGCTGGCGCTCTGCAAAAAAATCATGCAAACCCATAACGGCACTATCGAGGCACGAAGCGAACTTGGTAAAGGTTCGGTCTTTACGTTGTATTTTCCGGTCGTCTAGAAAAATGCACAATTCTCCGCTCATCCTCTTTACAGAGGATTTTTTTTGCGTTTTCCGCAATGTTCAATTCAACGATTTTTAGTGCAATTGGTAGAGTTTTTATCGACATCGCCTAACATTAAATTAATATTGCCTTAACAAACAAATGCCACCCGCCCGTAAACGAAATTAAATTATGCAGGTAAAGCTACACCAATATGGCTACAACAGATCCGCAACTAAAAAGCAACGACTGCGGGATAAGCGCCGTAAAAACGCTGTTCAACCTTAACGGCAAAAGCATTTCGAGAAAATATGTAGAGCAATCGCTTCCGACGGAAGAAAAGGGCTCTCGTATTTCCGACCTGAAGGAATTTCTCGACAATCACGGTTTTGAGACAAAATATCGCTTGCTCGATATCAACGGGTTGCACGGCGATACGGAGAAATTGGAGGCGATGCTTCCGTTCATCCTTCCGATCCAGAACAAAAAAGGACTTCACTATGTCGTGGCGGCCCAGGCCAAAGGCAACAAGGTCAAGATCCACGATCCGGCAAAAGCGAAAGAATATTACCTGAGTCTCCAGGAAATAAAGAAACTTGCTCACTTCAACAAGAATCATTGGGACATGGCGGAGGCGGAGGACAAGATCTTGTCGATTTGCTCGCGCGATCTTGTGGATTACCGCATCGACGTCGCCCAAGCGCTGGAAGAATACGGACACGCGACGCTGTTCAACAAACTTACCTATTTTAAATACCTCAAGGAAAACTTTGGGTTCAAGGACGTCGCGGCAGAGAAGAATTTTCTAGGCGACCTGCTCAAAAACCAGGACATTTCCAGCGTTCCGCACAATTTCAAGACGCTTCAGTACGACAAAGGTAAATTGCGCAACAATTCCCCTATGGTCTTGATGGCGAAAGCCTCGGCGGAACCGGACAACGCGCCGGTTTATCCGGAAGAAGAACGCAAAAGCCTTTACTGGCAGCTCTTCAAGCAACTTGGCGAGCACCGCAAATTGTGGTACATCTACATTTTCGCTGCATTATTTTCGGCAACGACCGCCCAGATCGCCGTGTTCACGAACCAGATCCTGATCGACGACATCCTGCCGACCTACAACATCAATACGCTGGTACTTTTGCGATTGGGCTTGGCATTTACAAGCTTTTTGACCTGGCCACGACCATTTACAAGAATTTCGTGTCGATGCATCTGGGCAATATTCTCGATCGCCATTTCCTTGCTTCGTTCGACGAAAAAGTGAACAATTCCTCGCTTGCGTACATCCAGACGTTCAAGAAAGGCGATTTGATGGAGCGCGTGAGCGATTCGCTGAAACTCAAGAGTTTTTTCATGAAGTTTTTCACCGGGATGATGGTAGACATTTTCGTCTCGCTCTATTCGCTTATCATCCTATTTTTCATCGACGCCAAACTTACCCTGATCGTGGTTGGTGTGATGATCGCCTTTGTGATGTGGTTCCGTTTCATTACGCCTTATCTCAAGCAAAACGAGCGTATGCGTTATATGCGCAAGGCTGATTTCCTGTCTAAAATGATGGAAAAAGTAGACGGCTTACAGGTCATCAAAAGCTTTAAGATCGAAAGGTTCCATTCCGAAAAAGTATTCACGAGCGTCAACGATTACCTCAAAATCCAGCTCCGCAACGGTTTTGTCGATTTGGTAAACAAGATCGTCGTGGCGGTAATCATCGTGATCGCATCGGTTTTGATCATCGTTTTCTTGACGAAGTCGGCCATTACGACACAGTTGATCACATTGGGACAGATCGTGACGTTCATCGCGCTTTCGTCGAAGATTTTTTCGTCTCTCAAGGGCATTCTCGACGACAACCTGAATTTGCAGGAAAACGAGGTCATCTTAAAACGCTATCTCGACTTTGACGAGCACACATCGGCCAGGACCAAAAACGGCATTGCCGATTTCAGCATCCATAAAATCGAATTCAAAAATCTCAATTACGGATATGTGCCAAACGAAATGATCCTCAAAGACATCAACCTCAAGATAAGGATTGGCGAAAAGATCAAGATCGAGGGCACGAACGGATCGGGAAAATCGACGTTCAGCAAAATCCTTACGACGCTTTACCATCCGAATTCCGGCCACATCCTGATCAATTCGCGCGACAAAAAATTCTATGACGAAGAAAAGATGCGCGACAAGATTTTGCTCGTGACCAACGAGGACATTTTGTTCAACGACACGATTTACAACAATATCGCACTCGGCCGGCATATTCCGATAGCCGACATCATCGACAAGGCCAAACTCATCAATTTCTATGATTTCATCGCCAACAAGGAGGACGGCCTCGAGTTCATGATCAGTGAAAACGGCAAGAATCTTTCGACGGGACAACGCAAGAAAATCCTGTTGCTGCGCGCGATTTTCTCTACGGCGGAATTCATCATTTTGGACGAAGTGTTGTCCGGGATGGATGTCGAATCGCGCAACAACGTTGAACTCCTGATAGAAGAAGATGCCGAGGACAAAACGTATATCATCATTTCCCACGAACCGATCAACAACATCAATTTCACCAAGCAATACAAGATCAAAGATGGAGAACTCAATGTATTATAACACGCGTTCGATCAATTTCATCAGGATTCTGCATCGGATATTGGTAGCCTTTTTCGTGATCGTGATGTTGCTCATAATTGCGCTGAACATCAACGACACGGTAAGTTTCAAGGAAGGACAGATCTTTTCGGATACGCCTCAGATGAAAATCAACGCCCCGAATGAAGTGCGAGTGATCAAGGTATCCGTCAAGGAAGGCCAGAAAGTCAGGAAAGGCGACACACTTTTCATTTTGGAAAACAAACGCACCCAATCCGACTACGACGTGCTCAACGCAGATCTCGCGGCGATGGAACACAAAATCAAGATTATCGACCAGTTGATCCTAAATACCGAAGCCCGCAAAAAATCGCTACAGCAATTGCTCGGCATACAATCGCGCATCTATTCGACCGACCGCAAAAAAACCGCCGACGAGATCGCCATGCTCAACAACAAACTCAATGTTTCGACCCAGCAACATTCGATTTTGTCGGACAAGTTCAAGACCGATTCTCTTTTGTACGCCAAAGGAGCGATTTCCAGATACGAAATGACCGAGACCAAAAACCGCAACCTCGACGACACGAAAAGCCAGCTCGACATCAAATCGAACCATTCGGTAAAGAATTACGATTTCGAAAACCTCAAGAACAATTACGGACGCACAAAAAACGATTTGCAGCGCAGCATCATCGATGTCGACAACCAAATCCACAATTACAGGCGCGACATTCTCGAACTCCGCAACCTGATCAAGAACGGGAAGTCGAACCTTACCTACATTTCGGACGAGCTTGGAAAAATGACCATCACGGCTCCCGTAGACGGCACGATCTCCAATCTTTACAATGCCCGCCAAAATTTACAGATCGTCAATAAAGGCGACCTTTTGACGATCGTCGCACCAGATCGCGAGCATTTTTACGCAAAAGTCACACTTGACGAACAAGATCTCGCCTACGTGAAGGAAGGACAGGAGATCAACCTCAAGCTCGATGCGTACAACTATTATAGATATGGCCCGATCAAAGGCAACATCACCTATGTTTCCCCGTCTGACATCGACCGTACCTTCTATTGTTTGGCCCAAATCAAGAAGTACAATCCGAATATCAACCTCAAAGCGGGTTATCGACTTAAAGGTGAAGTCATCATTGAAGAGATGAAAATGTTCCAGTATATCATGAAGAAATTGTTCAACAAGATCGACAACAGCGTAAACTGAAATGAAAATACGGTTGCCTCAAGTGTTGTTTGTTTTTTTTGCCTGGACGTCCTTTGCCCAGGAAACCGGTACGATCAAGTTCCTCCGATTCGACGATTGCCTCGAATTGGCGATGCAGAACAACCTTTCCCTCCAAAGCGCGCTACTAGACGAAAAAATAGCGCACACGCAATACAAAGCCAGTTACGGGCAAATCCTGCCTGCGATCAGCGCCAGCGGAGACAACCGCTATTCTTGGGGAAAGGAAATCGACAATACGACGAATCTCTTCGTCAATACGCAACTCAAAACCTATGAAGGTTCAGTGAATGCGAATTTTAATCTGTTTTCGGGATTCCGCGTGCTCAATTCGATACGGGCGATGCGACAGGAACGCGAAATCAGCAGGGAAAACATCAGCCTTACGAAAAACGAGATTACGATCGATCTGGCCCAGCGCTACATCACGATCTTGTACCTGCAGGAAATCATCGAAGCCAATCACGAACAAATCCGCTCGAGTGAAAAACAAATCGAACTGGCCCAGCTAAAATTCGACAACGGCACAATCTCCGAAAGCGAAGTCTTCAAAATCAAGGCCCAAAAAGCCAACGAAGAACTGTCGATGCTGACCAATCAAAACAATTTGACCGACAATCTCATCAGCATCAAGCAACTCATGAACTTGCCGATAGAGACCGAGATCGCGCTCAGCGAACCGGAACTTGACTTCCGTATCCTCGAAAACCTTGAAGACAGGCAATACGAACTGACGAAACAGGCCGTGATGCTGCACCCGGCCTACAAAATGAGCGTTTTTGGTGAGCAACGTGCACGTACTGACCTCTCGATCGCCAGGGGATTGCGTTTCCCGCTGCTCAACATGAGGGTACAACACCGCAGCAATTACAGCGATAACGACGAGGAAACTTTTCGGATGCAAATCAAGGAAAATACGGCCACCTCGCTGCGTTTCGGTCTCGAAATCCCGATTTTCAACCGGTTCGAGACATGGTCTGAAGTACAAACGGCCAAGCTCGAATGGAAGCAGGCGCAAATCTTTACCAAACTCGAACAGAACCGACTTTCGAAAGAAGTCATGAAGTCGATCACCGATACGCGAACCTCGATCAAAAAACGCGACGCATCAGGTCTTGCGTTTGAATTTTCCCAAAAAAGCCTCGATGCGGACGACCTCAAATTCCAACTCGGGAAAATCAACATAAACGAGTGGAGCCTGACCAAAATGAACTTTAACAAAGCCCAGGCGGAACTAATCCAGGCACGCTATGAATTGTTGTTCAACAACGCGCTGATCAAATTCTATCTCGGCGAAGCGTTCACACTTTAATACAACATCGTGAGTTGTTTTATTCCGTATGACGTTACCGAATCGTCTTCGTGCATTATGGCAAGCGTGCCATCTTTCGATGCTTCGATGACAATCCCCATGAACCGTTTACCGGATTCGTCCACAAATACCGTTGGTTTGCCTTTGCGGAAGAGACTCTCGTTGTAGCGTTCCCAGATTCGGTCGCCTTCCGATTTGATAGCGGACAGTTGCGTTTCGAGGCTTCGCGCGACCTGCAAGCCCAAATCGTCCTTATCGAAAAATTTGCCGCTGACCGTGTGCAGCGATCCGGCGTTGGGCAAACCTTCAAAATTGTCCTGGTTGACGTTGATCCCGATTCCGATCACCGATTCAAATTCAGTGGCCGTTTTGACATTGTTTTCGATGAGGATCCCGCCAACTTTCTTGTTGCCTGACATAATGTCGTTTGGCCATTTAAGGGTCAACTCATGGATATCCATGGATTTCAGCGCCTCAAGGACAGACAGAGCGACGGCGGCATTGAGCATGAAAAGCGCGGCCGTATCCAAATCAGACAACCTAAAGAAAACACTCATTGTCAAGTTTTTACCCGGTTCGGATTTCCATACCGATCCCCTTTGACCGCGACCATCGGTTTGGGAATTGGCCGTGACGACCGTAAAATCGCGGAGGGTTTGGCGCTTTGCCAAATCTTTTAAAAAATCGTTTGTGGAGCCGATGGCATCGAGTTTGATGAAATGCATACGAAAATGCGCGGGAATCGCGTGTTTAATCTTTTGTTAAGTGTCAAAATTAAAGACAAAAAATGGTAACTTTGCGAACTTATATAAAATTGTTAAATGGCGAAAAAGACTAATAATAATGATATTCTGCTGGCGCTGATCATCAAAGGAATCGAAGAAGTAAAAGGCAATGATATCGACATTCTTGACCTTAGGGAAATAGACAATTCAGCCTGCGACTATTTCGTGATCTGCAACGGTAACTCAAATACCCAGGTCAACGCCATCGTCAATTCCATCCAAAAAACCGTCTCCAAGGAAATCCACGAAAAACCATGGCACGTCGAAGGCAACGAACACGGCGAGTGGGTGCTTATGGATTTTGTCCACATCGTGGTCCATGTGTTCCAAAAACACATCAGGGAATATTACGATATCGAGAGCTTGTGGGGAGACGCCAAAATCACAAGCATCCAAAACAAATACTAATTCGTTTACGATAAATGTCTAAAGAAAACAATAATCCGAACCCGAGAATGCGGATCAATCCGTGGCTGCTCTATGCCGCTGTCGCCCTTATTTTTCTGATCATCAGCATTATGACAGGGGATGCCGCATTCCAGGAACCGAAAAAAATAAGTTTGCCCAAATTCGACACTTTCCTCGAATCGGGACAAGTCGACAAAGTTGTCATCTACAATAAAACAGAGGGAGAGGTTTTCCTCAAGGCTGATGCATTAAAAGAAGCCGCGCACAAAGAGGTGTCGAAGGACATGTTGCAGCGCGAGAATAAAGGGCCTCATTACGTTTTCGATATCGGGAACGACGAAATTTTCCAGAAAAAACTCGAAGAAGCTGTTTCCGAAAAGAAATTGCGCGACTTCTCGTTCCAGCCAAAAAGCAATTGGACCGATATTTTCCTCACCTTGTTGCCCGTATTGGTTATCGTGGCAATCTGGATCTTTATCATGAGACGGATGTCGGCCGGTGGTCCCGGTGGAGGCGGTCAGATTTTCAACATCGGAAAATCCAAAGCGCGCCTGTTCGATGAAAAGAACGACATAAAAACTACATTTAAGGACGTCGCCGGACTCGAAGGCGCAAAAGAAGAAATCCAGGAAATCGTGGAATTCCTCAAGAATCCTGAAAAATATACGAGCCTCGGAGGTAAAATCCCTAAGGGTGCTTTGCTTGTGGGGCCGCCGGGAACCGGTAAGACGTTGCTTGCCAAAGCCGTTGCCGGAGAAGCCAAAGTTCCGTTTTTCTCGCTTTCGGGATCGGATTTCGTCGAAATGTTCGTTGGCGTCGGGGCATCCCGTGTTCGCGATCTTTTCAAGCAAGCCAAGGAGAAATCGCCGGCCATCATCTTTATCGATGAGATCGACGCTGTCGGAAGGGCTCGCGGAAAAAACAACTTTTCAGGGTCGAACGACGAACGCGAAAACACGCTCAATCAATTGTTGACCGAAATGGACGGTTTCGGTACGAATTCCCACGTCATCGTGCTTGCGGCCACGAACCGGGCCGACGTCCTCGACAAAGCCCTGATGCGCGCCGGGCGTTTTGACAGACAGATTTTCGTCGACCTTCCGGACATTCGCGAACGCAAAGAAATTTTTGAGGTGCATTTGGCTCCACTTAAAAAGGTTGAAAATCTCGATACCGACTTTCTCGCCAAGCAAACTCCTGGATTTTCGGGAGCTGATATCGCCAACGTTTGTAACGAAGCGGCATTGATTGCGGCCCGTAAGAACAAAACAGCTGTCGACAAACAGGATTTCCTCGACGCGGTAGACCGTATCGTAGGCGGCCTTGAAAAAAAGAACAAAATCATTACTCCGGACGAAAAACGCGCGATCGCCATACACGAAGCCGGTCACGCGACCGTAAGCTGGATGCTGGAACACGCTGCTCCGCTTGTAAAGGTCACGATCGTTCCCCGCGGCCAGAGTCTCGGTGCCGCCTGGTATCTGCCAGAGGAAAGGCTTATCGTCAGGCCGGACCAGATGCTGGACGAAATGTGCGCAACGATGGGCGGACGTGCCGCTGAAAAAGTGACGTTCGACAAAATTTCCACGGGCGCGTTGTCCGATTTGGAGAAGGTGACCAAACAGGCACGCGCCATGGTTACGATTTACGGACTCAACGAGAAACTGGGCAACGTTACCTATTACGACTCCAGCGGTCAATCCGAATACAACTTTTCCAAGCCTTACTCGGAAGATACGGCGATTGTCATCGACAAGGAAATATCGGTACTTATTGAAAGCCAATACCAACGCGCGATCGACATTCTCGAACAAAACAAGGAAAAGTTGTTCCAATTGGCCGACATCCTGATCGAAAAAGAAGTGATTTTCAAGGATGATCTCGAGACAATTTTCGGGAAACGCCCATTCGATAAAAATCTCCACGAAGAAACCGACCTGTAAAACGGCACCGGCATTGTATAAAAATCTTAATTCAAAAACCGTTTGAATTAAGATTTTTTTATCTTTGGATGAATACGAACCACTAGGGAAACCGCCAGATCATATATGAGTCTGTTCAGAAAATTTTTCGGGTCGAATGAACCCGGCCAAGGCGAAGAGAAAGAAAGCGAGTACCATCAACAGGCGCAGCCCAATATGGCGGTCGATGAACTGTTTACTTATAACTTCAAGAAAAACGGAGGAAAATTCATCTATTGCGAAAATCTCGACGAGGTTCACGAGCAGTTTGAGAACATCCTGCAGGAAAACGACTGGTTCGAATCGGAAGCGGTTTGTTATGAAGCCAAGCTTTTCAGCATGCTTGACGACAATAACGTGGCACATTCCGGCGCTCCGGAACCGAAGTTTTTGTTGGCCTCTTGCGAGAATCTCGTAGCCGATGAAGGTTCCATTTTGTTCTCGTCCAAACAAATCAAGCAGAACAAACCCAACGATTTACCGTCCAACATCGTGATCCTGGCCACTACGAGCCAAATCCTTGAATCGAAAAGCGACGGGCTGCGCGCGATCAAGAAAAAATACGAAACCGATTATCCGACCAACATCACCACGATAAAATACTTCGAAAAAGCAAAAGAGGAGGATTTTCTTCAGTACGGAAGCGCTCCCAAAAACTTATATTTGCTGCTTCTAGAAGATCTTTAACATGAACGAAACGCTCACCAGGACGCTTTCCGGGGCGGTTTACATTATTATTTTAGTGGGTTGCGCATTGTTCCCGTTGAGTTTCATGGTCCTTTGCGGGATTTTTTTGTTGCTCGCCGTTTTTGAGTTTTGCGAACTGACGAACCTCTCCAAACCTTTGCCGTTGTTGATCGCATCGGCTTTGTACTTCCTATTTACCGCGTTCCCGCTTTCCGTCGAGATGGAATGGGCGCTGCTTGCCCTTACGTTGTTCGTTTCGGTCAGGTTGCTTTTTTTCCTGTTTTCAGATCGCATCGTGGTGCTGGACAAGCTTTCGAAATACGTCTATCTCATCGGCTACGCAATCCTGCCGATCATCTTCATCGCCAAATTGCCTTTCGAAAATGGCAGCTTCAGGCCTGAGATCACCATTTCGATCTTTGTGCTGATTTGGGCCAACGACACTTTCGCCTTCCTTATCGGAAAAGGCTTCGGCAAACGCAAACTGCTTGAGCGCGTTTCTCCCAAAAAAACGGTCGAGGGCTTTCTCGGCGGGTGGCTTTTTGCACTTTTATTTTCGCTTCCGATCGCCATCTGGCTATTTGAAGAACCTATCGCATTTTGGCTTGTGATTGCCACAATCGTCAGTTATTTAGGGACTTTGGGCGATCTCGTCGAATCCAAATTCAAGAGGATAGCCGGCGTTAAGGACAGCGGACGCATCATGCCGGGCCACGGAGGCATACTGGATAGGCTGGATAGTGTTATATTTGTAGCGCCGTTCGTATTTTTGTTTTACCAAATCGTACATTATGTTTCATAAGGAAGGCGGGAAAATCATCCTCATCTCGACAACAGTTTTCGTATTGCTGCTTTTGGCAACCGATTATTTTTTCAAGGCGACACCTTGGTTGCGCATGACCATCATGCTCATCGGGTTGTTTTTCCTGATTATGATTTTGCAGTTTTTCCGCAATCCGAAGCGCTTCAACAACCCTGATGACAATATCGTCACGGCTCCCGTCGACGGAAAAGTCGTGGTGATCGAAGAAGTCTACGAAGGCGAATATTTCAAAGACCAACGGCTGCAGGTGTCGATTTTCATGTCGCCCGTAAACGTTCACGTAACGCGCTATCCGGTAAACGGAAAAGTAAAATTCAGCAAATATCACCCAGGGAAATACCTTGTGGCGTGGCATCCCAAAGCAAGCACCGAGAACGAGCGCACCACGGTCGTGATCGAAAACCGCATTTTTGGAGAAGTGCTTTACAGACAAATTGCCGGGGCACTTGCCAAGCGCATCGTAAATTATGCACAGGAAGGCATGCAAGTCGTCCAGGGCAGTGACGCGGGTTTTATAAAATTCGGGTCACGCGTCGACATCTATCTTCCGATAGGAACCAAAATCGATGTCAAACTCGGACAGAAAGCCGTTGGAAACAAAACCGTCATCGCCTCCAAAAATGTCTGACCAGGAATTAGATAAACGTTTTCGCGAAGCTTTCGAGATCGCTTCCCAAATGTCCCAGGCAGATTTGCCCCAGGACACCCAATTGCGATTATACGCTTATTACAAACAAGGATCCCAGACCCAGCCGTCGATGAACGTCAATACGGGAATCGATCTCAGGAACGCCTTCAAGACCAACGCCTGGATGCAAATCAGCAATATGAATCCCGAAGAAGCCAAACAGCTTTACGTGGAATTGGTCGATTCACTTCAACAACGATAGGCATGAGAAAAACCGCCTTGCTCCTACTTTGCGCATCGGCCACTTTACTTTCGTGCCAAAAGAAAAAGTTGACTGAAGTCGTTGAAGTCCCGCTTCCGGCAGCCGAGGAAAAAATGACGATTGGAAAACCAGACGACGTCTCCCCAAACGCCGGGCCGTTCGAGATGTATAAGCTGCCGTTCGCCTACGACGCATTGGCGCCCAATCTCGACGCCATGACGATGGAAATGCACTACGGCCGCCATTACCTCACATACACCAACAATTTCAACCGTCTTATCGACAGTACGGAATCGGCAAAATTACCGATTGAAGAAGTATTCAAAAAGCTCAATATGGGCGATGCCGATTTGCGCAACAACCTTGGCGGCTATTACAACCACACCTTGTTTTTCGAAACGCTGATTGCCAAAGGACAAGGCCAGCCCGGAGACACGCTGGCAAATGCGATCAAACGCGATTTCGGCTCTTTCGAGCTGTTCAGGACCAAGTTCGAGGACGCGGCCGAACGCCAATTCGGATCCGGTTGGGCGTGGCTGATTACCGATAAGAGCGGCAGGCTGCAAGTGGTCGCAACACCGAACCAGGACAATCCGCTTATGCCGGGAATGCCGGTAAAAGGTACGCCTATCCTCGGTATTGACGTCTGGGAACACGCCTATTACTTAAGTTATCAATACCGACGCAAAAAGTACATTTCAAATTTTTTCAACATCGTCAATTGGGACAAAGTTGGCGAACGATATGAAAACGCGATAAAAAAATAGAAGCTCCTTTTTGGGGCTTTTTTTACGCTTTCGCATGAGAAGCCAGCCCAAACAGAATTGTCGCGTACCACCCGGTTTTTGTCGCAATGCCCATTCGGGAATTTTCTTCGGGACTCGTACTTTTATCTGAAACAAATCCAGATGGAGACGAGACACATCAATTTAGAAGAGAATTGCGCTGAAATAACCGCCCGAAGCGCCATGCTCGACGGTTCCAAGTTCATGGACGTCAGCATGCGAAATATCCGGATTACCGATGCCGACCTAAGCGATCTCCACATCGAAGGCGCGCAACTCGGTGGGGCATATTTCGAGAACATCGGCTTGCCTCCGGAAGATCATCCGGGTCACGATCCTGCATTGCGCCAACGTCCGCTGACGTTCAGGAAATGTGATTTGAACGGAAGCACATTCGACAACTGCGACCTTAGCGGCGTCGAAATTGTCGACTGTGATATTTCCGGCCTTAAAATAAACGGCGTTCTTATCCAGGAGCTGTTTAACCGCAAATGACACGTCAAAAAAAAACTTCCCCACGATTCAAGTGAACCGTTGAGAAGCTTAACATTTTCGCGACCTAAAGTCGATTATTTCAGCGAAGACAGGCTTTGTTCGATCGTTTCGATTTTTGCCAGTGCATCGGCTTCCTTTTTGCGTTCGTTTGCGATCACGGCTTCCGGCGCACCGCTTACGAACTTCTCGTTCGACAGCTTGGCTTGAACCGACTTCAGGAATCCCTGGGTATATTTCAATTCCTCGTTGAGTTTCCCGATCTCGGCCGCAACATCGATATTTCCCGTCACCGGAATGAAATATTCGTTGGACTTGACGCGGAACGAAAGCGCGCCGTCTACCTTATCGCTCACGTATTCGAGGTTCGCAACGTTGGTAAGTTTTGAGATTATTGAATCGAAACTTTGCGAGGCCTTTTCGCCATTGAGTATCTTGAGGTCGATGGCATCGCGGAACGAAATGTTTTTGTCCTTCCTGATCGTACGCACTCCTGAAATTACTTCGGATGCGAATTCAAAGTCGGAAATCAGTTTGGCATCGAAGGGTTTCGCTTGAGGCCAATGGTTGACGATCAACGCTTCCTCTTTCGTCCTCTCGGCAATATACTGCCAGATTTCCTCGGTAAGGAACGGCATGAACGGATGCAACAATCGCAACACGTTTTCGAGCGCATCTATTGCAGAATCGAACGTCTTGCCATCGATAGGCTGTTGGTAAGCCGGTTTGATCATCTCGAGGAACCACGAACAGAAATCGTCCCAAACCAATTTATAAATCGCCATCAACGCGTCCGAAATGCGGTATTTCTCAAAGTGATCTTCGATTTCGACAAGCGAATGCTGCAATTTTGCGTTGAACCATTCGACCGCTTTTTGAGATGCTTCCGGAGCAGGGATAGTTTCGTCTACTTCCCAACCTTTTACAAGTCGGAAAGCGTTCCAGACTTTGTGCGCAAACGAACGTCCGTTGGCACATAATTCCTCGTCAAAAAGAATGTCGTTTCCGGCCGATGCACTCAACAGCAAACCAACGCGGACGCCATCGGCCCCGAATTTCTCGATCAAGTCAAGCGGATCGGGTGAATTGCCGAGTGACTTCGACATTTTGCGTCGCTGCTTGTCGCGCACCAATCCGGTAAGGTAAACGTTAGTAAACGGCTTCTTTCCAGTGTATTCATAACCGGCGAAGATCATCCGCGCCACCCAGAAGAACAAGATGTCCGGGCCGGTAACGAGGTCGTTCGTCGGATAATAATACTTGAAATCTTCGTTTTCAGGATCGAGAATCCCGCCGAATACCGCTATCGGCCAGAGCCATGACGAAAACCACGTATCGAGGGCATCGGCGTCCTGTCGCAGCGTTTCGGACGTGATGCCAGGATTTTTTGCTTTCGCCATCTCAAGCGCCTGCTCCTTGGTCTCCGCTACGACAAAGTCTTCTTTGCCGTCTCCATAGTAATAAGCCGGGATTTGCTGTCCCCACCACAACTGTCGCGAAATGTTCCAGTCGCGTATGTTTTCCAGCCAATGGCGATAGGTATTGTCGAAACGCTTCGGATACAATTTGATTTCCTCTTCTTCCAAAACCGCTTTGAGAGCCGGTTTGACCATTTCTTCCATACTCAAAAACCACTGATCGGAAAGACGGGGCTCGATAACGGCTTTCGTCCTTTCGGATGTGCCGACCTTGTTCAGGTGCGTTTCGACCTTAGCCATATTGCCGAGCGTTTCGAGCTCATTGGCGATCTCATCGCGCACGACAAAACGGTCTTTTCCGGCGTAGTGCAGTCCGAAGGAATTCAAAGTGGCATCTTCGTTGAAAATATCGATGATTTCCAGGTTGTGTTTTTCGCCAAGGGCTTTGTCGTTGACATCGTGTGCCGGCGTGACCTTGAGGCATCCGGTACCGAATTCCATGTCGACGTAATCGTCCTCGATGATCGGAATGACGCGATTGGCTATCGGAACGATGACTTTTTTGCCGTTCAGATGTGTGTATCGCTCGTCGTTCGGGTTGATGCAGACGGCCGTGTCGCCCAGGATCGTCTCGGGACGCGTTGTTGCAATCGTCACGAATTCTTCCGAACCTTCAATTTTGTATTTAAGAAAATACAGTTTCCCTTGTCTTTCTTCGTAAATGACTTCCTCGTCGCTCAACGTCGTCTTGGCTTCCGGATCCCAGTTCACCATTCGAAAACCGCGATATATCAAGCCTTTGTTGTACAAATCGACGAACGACTTGATTACCGATGCCGACATATCAGGATCCATTGTGAACTTCGTACGGTCCCAATCGCATGACGCGCCGAGTTTCTTCAGTTGCTCGAGGATGACGCCACCATATTTGTCGGTCCACTCCCAGGCGTGCTTGAGGAATTCCTCTCGGGAAAGATCGGTTTTGTTGATGCCTTCGGCCTTGAGTTTGGCCACGACCTTGGCTTCGGTCGCAATCGAGGCGTGATCGGTGCCCGGAACCCAACAGGCGTTCAGCCCTTTGAGGCGCGCACGTCGTATCAAAACGTCCTGTATCGTGTTGTTGAGCATATGCCCCATGTGCAGGACGCCGGTCACGTTCGGAGGCGGGATTACGATGGTGTACGGTTTCCTGTGGTCTGGCGTCGAATGGAAATAGCGGTTTTCCATCCAGTAGTCATACCACTTCTTTTCTATGCTTGCTGGTTCAAATTGAGACGGGATTGCCATAATTGTCTGTGCGTAAAACGAATAAAGTTTGGCCCGATTGTTGAAATTCCGGGCGAGGCACAAAAGTAATCCATTCGTGTCGTATAAAAAATTAAGAAGTAATAATTTGCGCATCTCCCAAAACGCTTTATTTTTACAGACCAAATCAACATTCCCATGAGAAAACTCTTCCTTTTGTTGGCTTTTCTGGCCGTCGGTTCTGCTGCAACCGCGCAACACGGGCCAAAAATCGAATTTCTGAATAAGGACAATACCGTCGATTACGGCACGGTATCCAAAGACAGCGACAGCGGCGTACGCACGTTTGAATTCAAGAACATCGGAGACGCGCCACTTATCATCACGGATGTCAAATCGACCTGCGGCTGTACCGTCCCGTCAAAACCTACCCAACCAATCATGCCAGGAAAAACCGGTAAGATCGACGTAAAATACAATATGAATCCGGGACCCATCCGCAAAACGATAACAGTAGAGTCCAATGCGGTCAACTACGATGGCGGACGGATCGCCCTGAAAATAAAAGGTGACGTCATCGTCAAAAAGGAGGAAAATCTCCTCGAGAAAAAAAGCGCAAGTCCAATGCTGCGATAACCCACCAGGCCTTTCCTTCCCGAAAGGCTTTTTTATTTACAATAATTTCCGGAGCCTGAAACTCACATTGATCTTGAGCCCGTTTCGCTCGAGTTGAAGCACGATTTGGCGATCGGGTTCCGAACGCAATACGTCAATGATGTCCTGCAGCGTGTAGCGGTAGGCCAGGCGTCCGTTTACAGAAATGATCTTATCGTCTTTGAGGATTCCCGCCTCGGCAGCCGGAGAGTCCGGCCTCACACTCGTCACTGAATAAAGCGGCTTGAGTTCGAATTTATAATGGAAGTCTGATTGTCGCTTGTTGAAGTCCGCGCTGTAATCGTCGCCTTTGAGATTGGTGTTCAGTTCCACGGTTTCCTTGATCCATTGAAGCCCGCTATGCTCGATCTCCAGCCCGCTCATATTATAGTGGAAAGGATCGTAATAGCTTTTCGCTTTTTTCAGGAAAATCTGTTTGTTCGGATAGTCAAACACTACAGAAAAACGCTTCAGTATCTCTCCTCCGACCGATCCCATCCTGTCTTTCACCATATTCACATGACGGATCGAAACCGAATCTGGAAACGCCACGATGGGCGCCTCGAACAAGAATCCGCCAACCAAAAAACCGTCGATCCTGCCTCGCTTTCCGTAGACTTCCCCGCTAAATCCCCTGCCAAGAAAATCCTCGAAATACTTACCAGGCAACCCAATCTCGTCAGACAATTCCTCGAACAGCCAAACGGCATCGCTGCTACCGGTGTCGATGAGCAGCTTTGCCTCGACCGCATTCCCGTTCTGCTTAACCTCTGTAACGAGATACGGTTTGCGCAATTCTATGGTAACGGGTACCCGCGTCATTTTTTTCTGGATTTTCCTGCGCGCCTTGTCGGAATCGTGGTAAATGATGATGCGCCGCCTGTCGTAATCAATCTCTACCAGATTGTTCCTGAAAAATTGGTAGCCGATGATGCCGTTTACCGGAATCCCGATGTGGGACGAAAAATTGAAGCTTTCATCCATGACGATATAGAGCATGTGATTGTCGTCGAGCATGTCCTCGAAGCCCAGTTTGTTCCCCGTCGACTTCAACCCTTCTATGTGTTCCTGGCTGCCCAAACCTCGAAGTTTTACTTTCTCTACGTGCTCGAACGCGATTTCCTTGGTTTCTTCAAGACTGAACAAAATGGTTTCTTCCACGCCCGTGTCCAACAGGAAATTGAGCTGGACGCCATTAAGTTCAACCGGCAGAATAATAAGGTTGTTGATGAATTTAAACGGAAGCGTCGTCTTGGATGATTTTTCGGCAAACCGGAAATTGCCCTGGGCGCGCAGCGAAGTGACCGAAAAAAATACGACCCATAAAAGCAGCCAACGCCTCATTAATCTTTTTTTATAAAGTTAGTAATTTAACGATCTAAAAATTAAGAATCGTCATCCCAAACCAAAAATACCTAACGAATACTTTCAAAAAAATGCCGAAATTTGCAACACTAAATTAAGCAACATGCCAAGAATTTCGACCAAAGGGCACGACATGCCCGAATCGCCTATCCGCAAGCTCGTTCCGTATTCCGAAGCCGCCAAACAGAAAGGACATAAAGTCTACCACCTGAACATCGGCCAGCCCGATATCAAAACGCCCGAGGTCGCGCTCGAAGCCATCCGCAACGTCGATATGGAAGTGCTCGAATACAGCCATTCGGCCGGTTTCGAAAGCTATCGCAAGAAACTCGCGGCATATTATACGTCCCACGGTTTGCCCATAGCAACCCAGGACATCATCATTACCACCGGCGGTTCCGAAGCCCTGCTTTTCGCCATGGGAACTACGATGGACCAGGGAGACGAAATCATTATCCCTGAACCGTTTTATGCCAACTACAACGGGTTTTCGACCGCTTCCGGCGTGAAGGTCGTCCCTGTGATTTCGGGCATAGAAACGGGATTCGCCTTGCCTCCTATCGCCGATTTTGAAAAACTCATCACGCCAAAGACCAAAGCCATCCTGATCTGCAATCCCGGGAATCCGACAGGTTACCTGTATTCGAAAGAGGAAATGCAGCAATTGGCCGAACTCGTCAAAAAACACGACCTTTTCCTGATTGCCGACGAAGTCTACCGCGAATTCGTTTACGACGGAGGCGTGCACCACTCGGTAATGAACCTCGAAGGCCTCGAGCAACACGCCATCATGATCGATTCGGTTTCCAAGCGTTACAGCATGTGCGGCGCAAGGATCGGATGCATCGTATCCAAAAACAAAGAAGTCATGACTACCGCGATGAAGTTCGCACAAGCCCGTTTGAGCCCGCCGACATTCGCGCAAATCGCCAGTGAAGCCGCACTTGATACGCCAAAAAGTTACTTTGACGAAGTGTCTGCCGAATATCTCGAGCGTCGCAACATCCTGGTTGCTGAACTAAGCAAAATCGAAGGCGTGACGGTAGCCAATCCAAAAGGCGCTTTTTACTGCATCGCCAGGCTTCCCGTTTCCAACGCCGACGACTTTGCCCAATGGCTGCTCGAATCGTTCGACCACAAAGGCGAAACGGTGATGGTTGCCCCAGCGGCCGGTTTCTACTCAACTCCCGGCGCCGGACGAGACGAAATCCGCATGGCCTACGTCCTGAAGAAAGAAGATTTGGTACGCTCGGTAGAAATACTTAAAGAAGCACTTAGCGTTTACAATTCGAAATAATCAGGAGCTGATCCGGCTACCGCTATTAGCTTTTTTGGCCAGGGCGGTTTTGGTAAGGGTTGGGGCGGCTTCCTGCGGTCGCCGCCCCAACCCAACCCAACCAGCCCCGTCCTTCAAAAGGCTAACACGCTTTATCCGGGCTAGCGTCACCAAACAAAAAATCCGGTAGCATCATCCATTGGTTTGCCTACCCTATCCCAAAATAAAAAACCGCGATCTTTTTTGATCGCGGTTTTTTTATGTCCGTTTTATAAACGTTATCGCTTCAAAGAGAAGTGGGCTTTAAATTCTTTCATGGCTCCGTTTGCATTCGGGTCCGGGTATTCCACGGTAAACCAGTAATCGGTCGATGGCATCTGGCTTCCGTTGAAGGTTCCGTCCCATCCGTTGGCTCCATTGATATCCGGGGCGATCT
>NZ_JAAVIY010000029.1 GCF_014748335.1 Flavobacterium selenitireducens | reverse complement strand
ATATATGAAACGGATTTTTTTTCGGCGAGCAACGTCTCGATTACGATCCTTTCCTTATGACTTAAATGGTTGAATGTTCTCTTCATTTACAACAAATCTATTGATAAGATTTTGTTGCGTTAAGTTCTTGAATTTACCATGTGTGTTGAAATATTTCTGCTAACGTGAGGCCGCTAAACGCCGTCGCGGCCTTCCGGAGAGAACTTTCTCTGCTTTGGAATAAAGGTAGCGAAATCAACGATTTTTTCTAGCTTGACAAAGCGGAAAAAAATCTTGTTTTCGTGACTTTTGGAAATTTCTGGTTCTAATTTCTCTGAACCAGCGATGGCGGTTAGCGGCGGTTACAAGCCGTTCTATTCTAGATGCTGAGAAAAGTCCATCATCTTGTGAAGAATTCTAACGACTTCAATTACTTCTCCATTCCTTTTGAAAAATACGTAATGTGATAAGGCACGAAAATAGAAAAAGTCTGTCCGCACTTTTGGCATGCGTTTGGCCTTTTCAGGATTTTCGCTGAACAACCGAATTTCATGAATTATAGATTCAAAATATTTGCTTGCCTGATTCTCCGACCATTTCTGGAACGTATAGAAATAGATGTCGTTCAAATCATTGTATGCGGCTTCGGTAATTCTATATTTCATGAATGTCTTTTCTTGAGTTCTTCAAGATGTTTTTTCGGATCATAGTTTTCCACGATTCCGCTTTTCTCGCCAATTTCAAGTTCATTTCTGAGCCATTTGATTTTCTGTTCCTCGATTTCAAGCAAACGAAGCGCAGATCTAACGACATCGCTAGCAGAACTATATCTTCCAGACGCGACCTCTTCGTTAATGAAATTATTAAAATGATCTCCGAGCAATATTGAAGTGTTTTTCGCCATAACAATTATTTTGAAACAAATATACCAAAGGATGGTATCAGTTGTTGTTTTGTCCTCAATTTTAACAGAATGGCTTGTAACGTGAGGCCGCTAAATTCTCGTTGCGGCCATCGGAGAGAATATTCTCTGCCGAACGAAAACGAAGTTATGGAAAAAAGTGGTTCTCGCTAACGGAAAACAGCAATGGAAGTTAGCGGCGGTTAGGCGACGTTTCAACAATTTTAGCTACTCATAAAGCCATTAATAATTAAGCCAACTCCAATAATTACCAAACCGATTCCAGCAACTTGAATTTTGAACGAAAATCCTCCGCGCTGATAATGTTTAAGATTTTGAAAATACTTTACTAATACTATTCCCAAAAAAATTAAAATTATTCCAGCAACTATCAATAGCGCTCCAATCACAGTTTGTTTTCAAACTTAGAAATCAGCTTTTCCAAATAAATATTCTTTTCCCGTTCTGTTTCTACTAAGCGTTCATATAATTCAACAATCTTTTCCAAAGGATTTATATGACACAAATAGTTATTATTATTCGAGCTATAATCTGTAAACGTGTTATTAATTATGTTGAAGACTGCCTCCTCGCTAAATTGCTTAATTCCCTCTTTAGTAACACCGAGAGCACTTGCAATTTGACTAAGTTTATTATCATCCACATCCTGGCTGTTTTCAATTGATGAGATTGCTTGCTGACTTATACCCAAAAAGTCTGCAAGTGCTTCTTGCTTCATTCCGCGCAGTTCTCTAATTCTACTAATCTTTCTACCTATATGATTTTGTTTGGTTGATGCTTCCATAAATCCTGAATTTGAATTGAAGTAAAAATACAACTTTTAGCTTCCCCTGAATGTAAAAATTCATTGTAAAATACGGACGTCGGATCACGAGGTGGATTCAAGACCTAATTGCAACAGGTCTTTTGATGTTTAATATTATTGCTAATTTAATCGATGTTTTGAGGCGGCAATCTCTCTTTCCAAAATATATTTCGGTGTTTTATAATTTAGGCATTTCCTTGGCCTG